>NZ_JBVVNT010000001.1:0-1212075 GCF_055810735.1 Priestia sp. ST2
TGATAAGCGTGAGGTCGGTGGTTCGAGTCCACTTAGGCCCACCATATTCCACAGTAGCTCAGTGGTAGAGCTATCGGCTGTTAACCGATCGGTCGTAGGTTCGAGTCCTACCTGTGGAGCCATACGGAGAAGTACTCAAGTGGCTGAAGAGGCGCCCCTGCTAAGGGTGTAGGTCGTGTAAGCGGCGCGAGGGTTCAAATCCCTCCTTCTCCGCCAGTCGTTTTAAATTCAAATATGGCCCGTTGGTCAAGCGGTTAAGACACCGCCCTTTCACGGCGGTAACACGGGTTCGAATCCCGTACGGGTCATCTCAAAAAGGTTTGCATATATGCAAACCTTTTTTATTTGCGCTTTTTTAAAGATTAAGTAAACAGAAATAATAGTTAGGAATAATTACCATGAATTTTCAGAATAAAAAGTAAGTTTTAAGCAGGATTTTCCCTATGTCATATGGAATTATTCATAAAGTAATAAAGTATGAAGAGTATGGGATAAAGAGCAATTTAAAAGAACATTTATTCTATTATATTTGTAGAAAAGGTTTATGTTTTTACTGTAAAAGGGAATGAGTGGTAAGAAGCGTATATTATGTGCGTATATTATGTTTGAAGTTAAAGGGGTGGCAAAAGTGAATCTAGCGGTTCAGCCTACTGAATTTGATGTTCATTTGTATCACGAAGGAAACTTATTTCGCAGTTACTCTATTTTCGGTGCGCATCAGGTAACGGTAGAAGGAATTGAAGGCGTACGATTTTGCGTGTGGGCACCTCATGCAAAGAGTGTAAGCGTTGTAGGTGATTTTAATAAATGGAACGGTTTTCAACATTCAATGGTTAAAGTTAATGAACAAGGTATTTGGATGACATTTATCCCTGAGTTAGAACAAGGGACTATTTATAAATATGAAATCATCACACAAAGCAATCAAAAAAAATTAAAAGCAGATCCATACGCTTTCTTCAGTGAAGTGCGTCCGAACACTGCGTCTATTGTTTACTCATTAGATGGGTACAAATGGAACGATCAATATTGGCGTAGAAAGAAAAAACAGCAAAATATATATGAAAGACCACTGTGTATTTACGAGCTGCATGCAGGGTCTTGGAGGACTCATGAAGATGGCAGCCTTTATACATATAGTGAATTAGCACAGGAGCTTATTCCTTATATTGCTGAACAAGGTTTTACACATATTGAGTTATTACCAGTCATTGAGCATCCGCTCGACCGATCCTGGGGATATCAAGGAATTGGATACTATTCTGCTACCAGTCGATACGGTACACCTAAAGAGTTGATGAACTTTATAGATGAGTGTCATCAAAATAATATAGGGGTTCTTTTAGACTGGGTACCCGGGCATTTTTGTAAGGATGAACATGGTCTGTATATGTTCGATGGAGAACCTACTTATGAATACAAACAAGAGCCCGATCGTGAAAATTACGTTTGGGGAACAGCTAATTTCGATTTAGGAAAGCCTGAAGTCCAAAGTTTTCTGATTTCGAACGCTTTGTTTTGGTTGGAGTACTTCCATATAGATGGATTTAGAGTAGATGCTGTAGCCAATATGCTTTATTGGCAAAATTCTTCTGGAAAAGCAGTGAATGATGGAGCTGTCAGCTTTTTGAAAAAGTTGAATGAAGCTGTTTTTGAATCTGATGAAACGATATTAATGATGGCAGAAGATTCAACGGACTGGCCGCTTGTTACAGCACCTACGTATGAGGGTGGTTTAGGCTTTAATTATAAGTGGAACATGGGATGGATGAATGACGTTTTAACATACATGGAAGCTGGCGTGGAAAGACGTCCCTATCTTCACGATAAAATGACCTTTTCACTAATGTATGCGTTTAACGAAAACTTTATTTTGCCGCTTTCTCATGATGAAGTCGTACATGGGAAAAAATCATTACTTAATAAAATGCCAGGTGATTACTGGCGCAAGTTTGCACAGCTTCGACTGCTATATGGATATTTCTTTGCACACCCTGGGAAAAAGCTTTTATTTATGGGCGGAGAGTTTGGCCAATTTGATGAGTGGAAAGATTTAGAGGAGTTGGATTGGATGCTTTATGATTTTGATATGCATCGCAATCTTAACGGATATATGAAGGATCTCATCAAGATTTATAAGAGAAGCAAGCCTTTATATGAATTAGACCATAATCCAGATGGATTTGAATGGATTGATGTTAACAACCATCATCAACAAATTTTCTCTTTTATTCGTAAGTCGAAAGAAAATCAGGAGATTTTTATAGTTGTTAGCAATTTTTCTGAGCATCCATATCATTCTTACAAAGTTGGAGTTCCAGTTGAGACAGAGTACATTGAAGTTATTAACAGTGATGACGAAGTGTACGGCGGTTCAGGTATTGTAAATAAAAAGGCATTAAAATCAGTGGATGAATCGTTTCACGGCCAACCTTTTTGCATTGAAATGAATATTCCGCCGTTTGGCATTAGTATACTACGAGCAAAGAGAAAACGAGGGGAGAGAAAACAACATGTTAAAAAAGAAATGCGTAGCGATGTTATTGGCAGGAGGAAAAGGTAGTCGGCTAAGTTCACTTACAAAAAATCTAGCAAAGCCAGCTGTACCATTTGGTGGTAAGTATCGAATTATTGATTTTGCTTTAAGTAATTGTACAAATTCAGGTATTGAAACAGTAGGTGTGTTAACACAATACCAACCGCTAGTTCTCAATTCATACATTGGAATTGGAAGCGCTTGGGACTTGGATCGACGGAATGGTGGCGTTACGGTATTGCCTCCATACGCGGAGTCAGATGGAGTAAAGTGGTATAAAGGGACGGCTAGTGCTATTTATGAAAATTTAAACTATTTAACACAGTATGATCCTGAGTACGTACTGATTCTATCAGGTGATCACATTTATAAAATGAACTATGAAAATATGCTTGATTATCATATAAACAAAGAAGCAGACGTAACGATTTCTGTTATTGAAGTACCTTGGGAGGAAGCGAGCCGTTTTGGTATTTTAAATACAAATAGTGACCTAGACGTAATGGAGTTCGATGAAAAGCCTCAGCGTCCTAAAAACAATCTAGCTTCCATGGGGATTTATATTTTTAAATGGAGTATTTTAAAAGAATATTTAGAAATGGATGCACGCAATCCATATTCAAGCCATGATTTTGGTAAAGATGTTATTCCGCTTTTACTAGACGAAAAGAAAAAGCTAATTGCATACCCATTCCAAGGTTATTGGAAAGATGTAGGAACTGTAAAAAGCTTGTGGGAAGCGAATATGGATTTGTTATGTGATAAAGACGAGCTTAATTTATTTGACTCTTCATGGAAAGTATACTCTGTTAACCCTAATCAGCCTCCTCAATATATCGCGCCAAACGCCTGCGTGGTGGAGTCATTAGTAAATGAAGGGTGCGTTGTTGAAGGAAACGTAGAGCAGTCCGTGTTATTTCCAGGTGTACAAATCGGCTCAGGTTCTGAAGTCAAGAAAACGGTTGTCATGCCTACTGCAAAGATAGGTTCTAACGTATATATTGAAAACGCTATTGTCCCATCGGATATTGAAGTTCCAGACGGTACTATTATTCGACCGACCAAAGGAAGCGAAGAAGTAATTCTTGTTACTCAAGAATTGATTGAATCAGTTGCTAAATGCATTTAACGAACAGAGAGGATGAACGACATTGAATAATCAAATGCTTGGTATTATTGATGCTTGTACAAACACAACAGCGCTGCAGCCTTTAACCTTTTATAGATCGATTGCTGCCATTCCTTTTGCAGGACGCTATCGATTAATCGATTTTACGCTTTCTAATATGGTGAACTCCGGAATTTCGAGCGTTGCCATTTTTCCCCGTGATCGCTATCGCGCATTGATGGATCATATAGGTTCAGGAAAAGAGTGGGATTTGGATCGGAAGCGAGATGGATTGTTTATCTTCCCTCCTATGACAAGTGATTTACACTTAGAAAGTCCATCACTATTCACGCAGTTCCGTTATCATATTGATTATTTCTTAAGAAGTAAGCAGGAATACGTATTAATTGCGAATAGTTATACGATATGTACAGTTGACTTTGAGCACGTGTTGCAACGTCATATTGCTTCAAATGCAGATATTACTGAAATGAAGCAGGGTGATAAATCGCTTAATATGTATATTATTAATAAATCTATTCTAGTTAATATTTTGCAAAATGAATCCCATGATTTTTATACGATTAAAGAAATGGTTCGATATATGGCACAATCTCATCGTGTAGAAAAGTATGAGCACCATGGATATACGGCTGAGATTTCTAGCTTAGATGCCTACTATAAAACAAGTATGGAAATTTTATCTCCAGATGTTTGGAAGCAGCTATTTATTAACGAACGTCCTGTTTTCACTAAAGTAAAAGATGAACCGCCTACTCGTTACGCAAAAAAAGCGGTTGTGAAAAATTCAATGATCGCAAACGGGTGCGTGATTGAAGGGCATGTGGAAAATAGTATTATCTTCCGAGGCGTTAAAATTGGAAAAGGTACGGTCGTTAAGAATAGCATTGTGATGCAAAAAGGCGTTATTTTAGAAAATAGTGTATTAGAAAATGTTGTTTTAGACAAAGATGTGAAAATAGGAAGTAATGAAACGTTGCTAGGTGAGTCAGGATTACCTAGAGTCATTGCTAAAGGAACAACTCAAGGAGCGTTGATGAAGTCGTGAATGTATTATTTGCTGTATCAGAATGTGTACCTTTTATTAAAACAGGAGGATTAGCAGACGTAGCCGGTGCCCTGCCTAAAGAATTAAAAAAGTTAGGAACGAACGTATGTGTAGTCATGCCAAAGTACGGAACGATTCCTCAACATTATCAAGATGAAATGGTGCTTGAAAAAGTTATTCATGTGCAGGTTGGGTGGAGAAGACAGTACTGCGGAATTGAATCGTTAACGATGGATGGCGTTAAATATATTTTCATTGATAATGAATATTATTTTAAAAGAGATAGCTTATATGGACACTACGATGACGCTGAACGATTTGCTTTTTTCAGCAGAGCTGTGCTTGAAGCTATCCCATTTTTAGAGAATGAGCCTGATATTATTCATTGTCACGACTGGCATACGGCTATGATTCCATTTTTACTTCGTGCTAATTATGATATGTATGATCATATTCAGACGGTCTTTACGATTCATAACTTACAATTCCAAGGAATCTTCCCTAAGAGCAATTTATATGAGTTATTAAATTTAAATGAATATTATTTTACTACAAGCCAGCTCGAGTTTTATGGGAATATTAATTTTATGAAAGCTGCGCTTGTATCAGCTGATAAAATTACCACGGTAAGTCCTACATATCGAGATGAAATTCAAATGCCATATTACGGAGAAAGTTTAGATGGATTATTGCGTCAGCGAAATCAAGATTTAATTGGGATTGTAAATGGAATCGATGAAGAAGCTTATAGCCCAAACGCAGATCAGCTTATATCTTATCCTTATTCGGTAGAAAAGATTGAAGGGAAATATAAAAATAAAAAAGAGCTCCAGCGCTATCTTGAATTAGAAGAAAATAAGGATGTTCCAATTATTTCGATGGTTACAAGGTTAACTCAGCAGAAGGGATTGGATTTAGTTAAGCACGTTTTCCATGAGACGGTTAACTTAGGAGCCCAAATTGTTATTTTAGGAACTGGAGAATACGAGTTTGAGCAGTTTTTCCGTGAGATGGAAGATACGTACCCGCAACAAGTAAAAGCTATTATTGGTTTTAATGAGGAACTTGCTCATAAAGTCTATGCCGGTACGGATTTATTTTTAATGCCTTCCCGTTTTGAGCCTTGCGGACTCGGACAATTAATAGCCTTAAAATATGGAACCATTCCAGTCGTGCGTGAAACGGGCGGCCTGAATGACACGGTCAAAGCTTATAATGAATATAGCGGAGAGGGAAATGGCTTCTCTTTTAAGAATTATAATGCTCATGACATGCTTCATACGTTAGAAAGAGCTGTTTCATTTTATCACCAGAAAGATGTATGGAAAAAATTAATGATGGATGCTATGAGTCAGGATTATAGCTGGGGGCAATCGGCATTTAAATATAATCAATTGTATTCAAATTTGACATCTACTCCATCGTGAAAGGGTGAGCAGATTGTTCTCTGATAAAAAAAGCTTTCAAGAGGCTTTTTTGAAAAAGCTGGAAATGACATATGGAAAGAGCTTTAAAGAATCTACTGTTCAAGATCACTATCATACATTAGGAAATATGGTGCGAGAGTATATTAGCAGCGATTGGATTTCAACCAATGAAATTCATAGGTCTTCACATACAAAGCAAGTGTATTATCTTTCTATCGAATTTTTACTAGGCAGACTATTGGGTCAAAATCTGTTGAACTTAGGAATTCGGGAAGTTGTAAAAGAAGGATTAAGTGATCTGAATATTTCACTTGAAAATATTGAAGAGATAGAAGTAGACGCAGGATTAGGAAACGGCGGATTAGGCAGGCTTGCTGCTTGTTTTTTAGATTCTCTTGCTTCACTTAATCTTCCTGGCCACGGTTATGGGATTCGCTATAAACACGGTTTGTTTGATCAAAAGATTGTAAACGGCTTTCAAATTGAGCTCCCAGAACAGTGGTTAAGGCATGGGAACTCATGGGAAGTACGTAAATTAGATCAAGCCATAGAAGTGAACTTTTGGGGCGAAGTTGAAATGGTACAGGAAGACGAAAAATTCTCTTTTCGTCATGTAAAAGGAGAACCCGTCTCTGCTGTTCCTTATGACATCCCGGTTATCGGGTATAAAACAGATACAGTGAATACACTTCGCCTTTGGAATGCGGAGCCTTCATCATTTCCAGTACATAAAGATGTGATGGAGTATAAGCGTCAAACAGAGGCTGTATCAGAATTTTTATATCCAGATGATACACATGAAGATGGTAAAATATTAAGATTGAAACAGCAATATTTTCTTGTATCAGCTAGCTTACAAAGTATTATCAGAGCACATCGAAATACCTATCAAACACTTACAAACTTTCACGAAAAAGTAGCCATTCATATTAACGATACTCATCCTGTACTTGCGATTCCTGAACTAATGAGAATTTTACTGGATGAAGAAAAAATGGAATGGGAAGATGCATGGCATATTACGTCCAATACCATATCATACACAAATCATACGACTCTTTCTGAAGCCCTTGAGAAATGGCCGATTGATTTATTTCAACCCTTGCTTCCACGCGTGTATATGATTATTGAAGAAATTAATGAGCGCTTTTGTAAAGAATTATGGGAATCATATCCAGGGGACTGGCAGCGGATTGAAAATATGGCTATTTTAGCGCACGGGTTAGTAAAGATGGCTCATTTAGCAATTGTGGGAAGTTATAAAGTAAACGGTGTGGCAAAGATTCATACTGATATTTTAAAAGAACGAGAAATGAAAGATTTTTATCAGTTTTATCCTGCTAAATTTAACAATAAAACAAACGGAATTACCCACCGGCGCTGGTTGTTAAAAGCTAACCCACAGCTTTCCTCCCTTATTACCGAGGTGATAGGAGATAAATGGATTAAACAGCCGCATTCTCTTATAAAGCTCCAAGAGTACGTGGAAGATCCAAGTTTTTTACAAGGACTAAAAACAGTAAAACAACAGCGTAAAAAGCTGCTTGCGGATATTATTCAAGAGCAAACGGGAATTAAAATAGATTCTAATTCTATTTTTGATGTACAGGTTAAAAGGCTTCATGCTTACAAAAGGCAGCTTTTAAATGTGCTGCACATTATGTATTTGTACAATCGATTAAAAGAAGACCCTAATTTTCAAATCGTTCCTCGTACATTTATTTTTGGTGCGAAAGCTTCTCCCGGCTATTATTATGCAAAAAAAGTCATCAAGCTAATTAACTCTGTAGCTGATGTTGTCAATAATGATCCACAAACATCACCGTTTTTAAAAGTCGTTTTTTTAGAAAACTATCGTGTGTCACTTGCTGAGTATATCTTTCCTGCAGCGGATGTCAGTGAACAGATTTCAACCGCCAGCAAAGAAGCTTCGGGAACGGGAAATATGAAATTCATGATGAACGGAGCGTTAACTCTTGGCACGATGGACGGAGCGAACGTCGAAATTAGCGAGGCAGTAGGAAAAGATAATGTCTTTATTTTTGGATTAAAAGCCGAAGAAGTGTTGAGCTATCAGCAAAATGGAGGATACCGTGCCTATGATTACTACCATCATGATAAGCGGATTCGACAAGTGCTCGAGCAGCTTACCAACGGCTTCCTGCCTGACACATATGACTTATTCGAGCCTATATATGATTCATTATTAATGCAAAATGATGAATACTATGTACTCCGTGACTTTGACTCATACGTTACGGCACAGCAAAAAGTAAACGAAGCTTATAGAAATGAAAATAAATGGCTTCAAATGAGTGCGACGAACATTGCACACTCCGGCTTTTTTTCTAGTGATCGAACGATTGAGGAATATGCATCTGATATTTGGGGAATTCATTCCACTAAAAATTTATTAAATCAATAAATAGAAAAGGTGTAGTCAAAGACTACACCTTTTTTATTTTATCTGTTGTCACCATTTAAGAAATCACCTAAAGAACCAAGGATACTGCCTTCACCTTTACCTCCCGTTGGGGAAACTGCACTTGATAAAACGCGATCGGCTAGTCTGCTAAAAGGAAGAGATTGAATCCAAACTGTTCCCGGTCCTGACAGAGTAGCAAAAAACATGCCTTCCCCTCCAAACAGAGCTGTTTTAATTTTCCCTACATATTCGATGTTGTAGTTTACATCACGGGTCATGGCTACTAAACATCCAGTATCCACACGAAGGCGTTCACCCGGCTGCAGCTGTCTTTTATGAATGGTTCCGCCTGCATGCAAAAATGCCAAGCCATTACCTTCTAGTTTTTGCATAATAAAACCTTCACCGCCAAAGAAGCCCGTTCCTAGTTTTTTTTGAAAATCAATGCCAACGGATACGCCTTTGGCAGCGCATAAAAAGGAGCTCTTTTGACAAATGATTTTATGCTCGAGCTGCTCTAAATCGACAGGAATAATCTTGCCTGGAAAAGGTGAAGCGAAAGATACTTTTCGTTTGTGATATCCGTTATTTGTATATACCGTCATAAATAAACTTTCACCAGTTAATACGCGTTTCCCAGCTCCTTTGAGTTTATTAAACAGCCCGCTGCTGTTGGAAGAAGAACCGTCACCAAAAATGGTTTCCATCTCAATATCATCTTCCATCATCATCATTCCTCCAGCTTCTGCTATAACACTTTCTGAAGGATCTAATTCAATTTCAACAAACTGCATGTCATCTCCATACAATTTATAATCAATTTCATGTGCATTCATCATTTTCACCTCATTATTAATTCTAATCTCCTATTCATTCGATGTCATCTCCTATAGCTCCTACTAAAAATAGAAAAAAGAGTAGTATGAAGAACTACTCCTTTTCAGTGTATGGATCTTTCTCATAGGCTGGTAAATCTCCAAATATGGTCATCGTACCTTCTTCATCCAGTGCATTTTCATATCGCTCATGCTCTTTTGAAGGGTAAATAGGAAGAGGCTGTCCATATAAATCGGTAGCGGCAAAGTTTTCATAATCTTCAACGTACCCAATAGCTTCATCTGCCTCAATATAGGTTTCACTATAGTTAGACGTATCTTCTATAAAATCAGAAGGAGATTCAGACGTCCCGTAACGCGCAACGTCTTGCCAAGAATCTTCTGCGTCATATCCTGTTGTTTCGGTATCGTCATAGTCGTATTGACCAAATGGGTGATGAAGAACATTTTCTTCTACAGGTCTGTGCTTTGGAATATCCTGTGATGGGCTATGTTCTCTACAGTATAAAGTAGTTGGTACAGCCTGAAGTCTTTCAAACGAGATATCTTCTCCACATACTTTGCACGTTCCATACGTGCTGTGAGCGATTGCCTGAAGTGCTTCTTCTATTTCATGTAGCTCTTGTTTTGCATGTTCATTTAGTGCAAGGTCTTTTTCACGCTCGTATGTTTCCGTGGCTGTGTCACCAGGGTGGTTATCGTAGCTTGAAAGTTCTCCTACAGCATCGTGAGCGTCGCTTCGAGTTAGACCAAAATGATCATTTTGATCAAAGTGCAATTGAATATCAGCCTGCTGCTGCTGTAAATTTTGTTTTAACTGACTGATTTCTTGTTTTGAAAGTGTCATGAAGCTCCCCCTTAAAAATTTATTGTGCTTTTGTAGTATGTGTTAAAAATTCAAAAAAACACGATTCATATTAGGAGTATTTGGGATATTCATGAAGCTAAGAGAGAAAAGGAGTGGAAAATTAAAGAAAGTTAAAGGTTATAGAAAAGGGTATGATAAAAATAACGTTCTCGAGGTCTAAAGAGTACTGAATAGATCATAAAGATTTTTGATTCATTTAATGAAAAGGCATAATTTAGACAAGCGAAATTAATTTTTTCTCGTGAATCGCGATGCTAGATTTTTTTGAACTGAAAGTTTATAATAAGTTAGTTACAGACTTAAGAAAAAAAGATGAACGGGGGGACGTAGTGTGATTGCAACGACCGAACAGTTAGTACAAGAATACATTAAAGATGCGATTGAGTGTGCAAAAAATGAAAATCAGCCAAAATTGGTCAGTTTAGTGAAAAAAGTAAGACCTATTGACCCCCTTATTTTTTATGCGAACGGACATGACCAGTTTTATAAAGAACGCTTTTTTTGGAAAGATCCCAACAGTTATTATACATTTGTTGGATTAGGATATGCGCATACTATTTGCACCAATGCGGCAAAAGAACGTTATTTCCACATTGAAAATGAATGGAAGCGCTTTATAAAAGAAGACTTTTATAAAAATAACCAAATTTCCCCTGATGGGACAGGTCCTCTTTTATTTGGAGGATTTTCATTTGACCCAAATCAGTATCGAGAAAACTATTGGAGTGATTTCCCGAGTTCAAAATTTATGATTCCAACTGTGTTATATACTCAGGCAGACAAAGAAGGATACCTTACCGTTAATATGATGGTTAAAGGACAAGATTCTGTTAAAAAGCACATCAATTATTTCGAAGAGGTCCAAAAACTTGTTCTTTGTGAAGAGTACGACGGGGAATCCCATATTTCACCTTTGCTGTTGGAAAAAGAGGAAATTGGGGTAGAGAAATTTAAAGGAAATATTGAAAGAGCTACTACTTTAATTAAGCAACAGGCTATAGAGAAAGTAGTTCTTGCTCGTCAATTAAAAGTAAAATTTAATGAAGATATTTCTACTGAATACGTGCTTCAGCGTCTGTTAAAGGAACAGCCAACTAGCTACACATATATTTTAGAGGGAGAGCATCAGCATTTTATCGGCGCTTCCCCAGAAAGGCTAGTGCAAAAACAAGGAGATTATGTGTTTTCCACATGTTTAGCGGGTTCGATTCCAAGAGGAAAGACAAGGCAGGAAGATCACGAACTAGGTGAGGAATTGCTTCAAGATCCCAAGAACTTAATTGAACACGATGTTGTTGTTCATATGATTAAAGAAGCAATGAATTCTTATTGTTATGAAGTAGAAATTCCAAGTACGCCAAGTTTATATAAAACAAAGCATATTCAACATTTGTATACACCTGTTAAAGGGCGTATAAAGGAAGATGTAACGCTATTTTCATTTATTCAAAAGCTCCATCCAACACCAGCGCTAGGAGGATATCCTCAACAGGAGGCCTTGCCTATTATTCGACAGCTAGAATCCTTTGACCGAGGGTGGTATGCAGCTCCTTTAGGATGGATGGATATCAACGGAAACGGTGAATTTATAGTAGGAATCCGCTCCGCTGTTATTCAGCAGCAAGAAGCCGTTTTATTTGCGGGCTGTGGAATTGTAGCAGATTCTACGCCTGAAAGTGAATATGAAGAAACAAGAATTAAATTCAACCCGATGCTTTCAGCTTTAGGAGGGATTATGCGTGGAACACATTAAATCATTAACAACGTATATTGCGTCATTCGTGGATGAATTAGTAGAAGCAAATGTTGAAGAAGTAGTGGTCAGTCCAGGGTCACGTTCAACGCCTATTGCGATGCTTATGGCTGAGCACCCTGATATTCATGTGCACTTAAATATTGATGAGCGTTCCGCCGGCTTTTTTGCTCTAGGAATAGCAAAAGCAAAGAAAAAACCAGTGGCGCTTGTATGTACATCTGGAACAGCTGCAGCGAATTATTATCCTGCAGTAATTGAAGCTCACTATTCACGCATTCCTTTAGTAGTTATCACAGCGGATCGGCCGCATGAGTTAAGGGATATAGGTGCCCCGCAGGCCATTAATCAGAATCATCTTTTCGGTCAATATGCGAAGTGGTTTGTAGATACAGCTTTACCAGAAGAAAGTGCAGATATGAATCGTTATATTCGAACAGTAGCTTCAAGGGCTGTTCATACAGCTCAAGCTATACCGAGCGGTCCTGTACACATTAACGTACCTTTACGTGAACCGATTGTACCAGATTTATCTATTGAAGATTTATGGAGTCAAGGGAAACGCGGTAAAGCATATGTGTCTGCTATTCATGGAGAAGCATCTCTATCTGAAAAAGGTTTCGAAGAAATTGCGAAGCGCTTAGAGGGAACAACAAAAGGACTTATTATATGCGGAGATCAAATGTCTTTAAAAGCAGCAGACAGCGTATGCCGTTTAGCTGAATCTTTAAGCTTTCCAGTGATCGCAGATCCGTTATCACAATTAAGAAGCGGCAAGCATTCAAAAGAAAATGTAATAGAGACATATGATACATTTTTAAAAAGTGATAAGGTTGATGAGCGTTTTTATCCGGAAGTTGTCATTCGTTTTGGCGCGATGCCGGTATCGAAACCGCTATTGCAATTTTTGAAAGCCCACGAGCCGAAAGAAATGTTTGTAGTTGACCAAGGTAAAGGCTGGAGAGACCCTACTTTACGTTCGACAGTGATGATTGAAGCTGATGAGACATTATTTTGTGAAGAACTGATCAAGCGTCTTTCAGCGAATCAAGAGGAGTCTACTTCATGGCTGAGTCTGTGGAAAAAGATTAATGCTCAAACTGCACAGGCTCTGAGAACATTAACTTCCGGCCAGGAATGGTTCGAAGGACAAGTAGTTCAAGAAATTGTTGATGTAGTACCTGAAGGCACGGCTTTATTTGCTGGAAATTCAATGCCTGTTCGAGATATTGATTCTTTCTTCTTAAATACGGAAAAAGATATTCCACTCTTTGTAAATCGGGGTGCAAATGGAATTGATGGTGTAGTTTCGTCTGCTCTAGGCGTAAGCACGGCTTACGATCACACCGTTTTATTTATTGGTGACTTATCGTTTTATCACGATTTAAATGGTCTGCTGGCAGCTAAAATGCATAATTTAAATTTAACCGTTGTGCTAGTTAACAATGACGGCGGAGGAATTTTTTCATTTTTACCGCAGTCAAAACAAGAAAAGCACTTTGAATTTCTATTCGGTACGCCAACTGGATTAAACTTTGAGCATGCCACTCGTCTGTATGATGGCACATTTTCTTCAGCAAGCAGCTGGGAAGAATTTCGACATGCAATGAACCATGCTTTCACAAAAGGCGGTTTGCATGTTGTAGAGATTCGTACAACTCGTACAGAAAATGTAGAGACTCATCGCAGTTTGTGGAAACTTGTTTCCGAGGAAATAAATTTGTCAAACGGTGAGGAATAGGCAATGATGTATCAATTAGGTGGTGTATCTTACTATGTGCACACCGAGGGAAAAGGAGAGCCGCTGCTTCTGCTTCACGGCTTTACCGGCTCTTCTCAAACTTGGCGTACCTTTATGAAGAAATTCGCTAAAGACTATCAGGTAATTGCTGTTGATATTATTGGTCATGGCCAATCAGCAGCTCCCAAAGAAATCAAACCATATTCAATGGAAGCAGTTGTTGAAGCACTGCATGAGCTTCTTCAACAGCTATCTTTATCACAGGTGAATGTAATTGGATATTCGATGGGAGGAAGGCTTGCTCTTTCATTTGCCCAGCGATATCCACACCATGTGAAAAAGTTGGTATTAGAAAGCGCATCGCCTGGTTTAAAAACGCGAGAAGAACAAAAGCTAAGAAAAGAAAAAGATGAACAGCTGGCGAGCCGCATTATGAAAAATGGAATTGAAGAATTTGTGAACTTTTGGGAGGGAATTCCTCTTTTTAGTTCTCAAAAGCAATTGCCTAGCCATGTTCAAGAAGCGGTGCGTAAAGAAAGACTTTCGCATACAGAAATCGGCCTTTCCAACAGTTTGAAAGGAATGGGAACAGGAGTCCAGCCGTCCCTTTGGGAGAAGCTGGACGATCTGTTGATGCCGGTTTTGCTTATTACAGGAGAAGTAGATCAAAAGTTTTGTTTAATTTCCAAAGAAATGCAAACATTAATACCAAATGCTACTCCTAGAATTATTTTAGGGACAGGCCATGCAATTCACGTGGAACAACCCGAGATTTTTGGTAGAATAGTAAGTGAGTTCTTAGCTACTACATAATTAGGAGGAAATAAAGATGACAGTTGAATGGACATCAGCACGTCAGTATGAAGACATTTTATACGAAACATATAACGGAATCGCTAAAATTACGATTAACCGTCCGGAAGTGCACAATGCATTCCGTCCAAAAACGGTAATGGAATTGATCGATGCATTTGCTTATGCTCGTGACGATGCAAGTATTGGAGTAATTGTATTAGCAGGTGCTGGAGATAAAGCATTTTGCTCAGGCGGAGACCAAAAAGTTCGCGGCCACGGCGGCTATGTAGGAGAAGATGAAATTCCACGTCTAAACGTTCTGGATTTACAGCGTTTAATTCGCGTAATTCCAAAGCCGGTTGTTGCGATGGTATCAGGCTATGCAATTGGCGGAGGCCACGTTCTTCATGTTGTATGTGACTTAACAATTGCAGCGGATAACGCAGTCTTTGGGCAAACAGGTCCTAAAGTGGGAAGCTTCGATGCAGGATATGGCTCTGGTTACTTAGCTCGCATCGTAGGTCATAAGAAAGCGCGTGAGATCTGGTTCTTATGCCGTCAGTACAACGCTCAAGAAGCACTAGACATGGGATTAGTAAACACGGTCGTTCCATTAGAACAGCTTGAAGCTGAAACAATTCAATGGTGTGAAGAGATGTTAGAAAAAAGTCCAACCGCTCTTCGTTTCTTAAAAGCAGCATTTAATGCTGATACGGATGGCTTAGCTGGTATCCAGCAATTTGCGGGTGACGCAACGCTTCTTTATTACACAACCGATGAGGCAAAAGAAGGTCGCGATGCATTTAAGGAAAAACGCAATCCAGACTTCCAACAGTTCCCACGTTTCCCTTAAACAGCTGAAACAGCTTGGTGATTATCATCAGGCTGTTTTTTCAATTTAATTTAGTTAATCAGTATAAAAAGGAGAGAAATTCATGAGTAGCCAAACGATTCCTAATGGGCTTATGCAAAGAGCATATTTGACGCCAAATCGAGTGGCGGTAGAAACACCGCAAACGTCTCTTACGTTTCAAGAGCTTCATAAACGTGTTCAAAAAGTAGCACAGCAGCTTTCGTTTAACGGTGTAAAGCAAGGTGATACCATTGCTTTACACATGAAAAATAGAGTGGAGTTTATCGAGATTTTACATGCGATTTCTTATATTGGCGCCCGGTTGCTGCTCGTCAACACGCGTTTGACAAACGAAGAAATTAATTATCAGCTAACAGATGCAAACGTGTCGTTGCTTATTGCGGATGAAACATTTTTAATTAGAGAATTCCAAAGTTCCATTACTCAGCTTACTTTACCTGCTTTAAAAAGTTCTCCAGAAGCAGAAACAGGTTTTCAAAAAACGTGGAATCTCGAGGACACATTCACCATTATGTATACGTCTGGAACAACAGGTCATCCAAAAGGAGTGCTGCAGACATATGGAAATCACTGGTGGAGTTCCGTTGGCTCAGCGCTTAATTTAGGATTAAATGAAAAAGACTGCTGGCTTATAGCGGTTCCTTTGTTTCATATTAGTGGCTTATCTATTTTAATGCGGAGCGTCTTTTACGGAATGAAAATCATTTTAGAAGAACGGTTTGAAGCAAGAGCAGTAAATGAAGCCATTGAAAACAAAGGGGTAACGATTATTTCGGTTGTTACTTCTATGCTGTCCAATATGCTTGATGAATTAGCTGAACGCAAGTATCCAAATACGTTTCGCTGTATGCTTTTAGGAGGAGGACCTGCACCGCTTACTATTTTAGAGGCTTGTGTGAATAAAGAAATTCCTGTTTATCAAACGTATGGAATGACAGAAACATCTTCACAGTTCGTTACGCTTTCACCTGAAGACAGTTTGCGAAAACTGGGATCAGCAGGTAAACCATTATTTCCATGTGCAATGAAAATTGTAGATGAAAAAGGAAATGAGACCAGCGAAGCAGGAGAAATCATTGTTAAAGGTCCAAATGTTACAAAAGGATACCTAAATAAACCTGAGGCTACTCAAAAAGCAATTCAACAAGGCTGGTTCTATACAGGAGATATCGGGAAAGTGGATGAAGAAGGCTTTCTATATGTGTTAGACAGACGTTCAGACCTTATTATTTCAGGTGGAGAAAATGTATATCCAGCTGAAATTGAAAATGTTTTGTTGAAGCATCCCGCTGTTAAAGAGGCCGGTGTAACGGGAGTAGCTGATGAAAAATGGGGACAAGTGCCAGCTGCATGTGTTGTTGTAAACGAAGACGTTTCAGATGAAGAATTATCTTTACACATTCAACAATTTTTAGCAAAGTACAAACTTCCAAAGTATTTCGTTCGAGTAGAGGAGCTGCCGCGAACGGCTTCTAATAAAATCATACGCCGGAAGCTATCATCGTTCATACAGAAAGGGAGCTAATCGATGATTATAAAAAAAGTACATCTTTATAAAATTGACATGAAGCTTCTTTCTCCTTTTTCAACAAGCTATGGTACGGTGCAGGATCGAGAATTGATTTTGCTTGAAGTAGAAGATGAACAAGGATTTACAGGGTGGGGAGAAGTCGTTGCTTTTTCATCTCCTTGGTATACGGAAGAAACGATTCAGACGTGTTTTCATATGTTAGACGATTTTTTAATTCCCTCGCTTCTTCATAAGCAGCTTCAAAAACCAGAGGATGTTCAAAAGCTATTCAAACCTCTAAAGCGAAATAACATGGCTAAAGCAGCTTTGGACTGTGCTGTATGGGATTTGTATGCAAAGCGGCAAAATAAGCCGTTATCTGAAGTAATTGGCGGAGTAAGGCCTGCTGTAGAAGCTGGAGTGGTAGTTGGCTTAAATGACATTTCCGTAATGAAAGAACAAATAAAGACTTACATGAAAGATGGCTATAAGCGCTTTAAAGTGAAAATTAAGCCGGGTGCTGACTATGAGCTACTGAAACAAATTCGAGATGAATTTCCAAGCATTCCTCTTATGGCTGATGCCAATTCAGCTTATACGTTAAGCGATAGTGATTCATTGAAGAAACTAGATGAATTGAATTTAATGATGATCGAACAGCCGTTAAGTTCTGATGATATCCTTGATCATCGATTGTTACAAAAGCAAATAAAGACGCCGATTTGCTTAGATGAAAGTATTGTGAGCTATGAAGATGCACGTCATGCAATCGAACAAGAAAGCTGTAAGATTATCAATGTGAAAATCGGGCGAGTTGGCGGAATGTCCGTAGCAAAGCAAATTCATAATTTATGCGCCCAGCATGGTGTAAAACTTTGGGTTGGAGGAATGTTAGAAGGAGGGATTTCACGAGCTCATAACATTGCCCTTGCCACACTGCCTTCTTTCACGATACCAGGTGATATTTCTGCGTCGTCTCGCTATTGGGAAAAAGATATTATTAAGCCCGAAGTAGAGGTAGAAGCCGGAGTAATAAAGGTGAAGGGAAAACCGGGGATAGGATACGATATTGATAAAAAGTTTATCAAAACAATCACAGCATTTGAAAAAGAATACAAATAATTAACAACCGTTTTTTGATGAAAAACGGTTTTTTTATTGAGGTTGTCAATGTTTAGTAGAAAAATAGGACAAATTTTTTAAAAAGAGCACATTGTTCCATCAAGCGTGTCAAAACATGTTATGATGGAATAGTTTGATGAAAAAAGTCGAAGAGTTTTATCGTAAAAAACAAAATTATTTTTGAAAATAGGTTGATAGTTTTCTAAGTTGTCCTATATAATGTGTTTATAACATAACACAATATGTTGTTTTGAAATCCATAATAAAATACTATATTTTGTGTTTTCCAGTGAAAAAGGTGTCTGATAAAAAGACTTAAAAGGGAATTTGGTGAAAATCCAAAGCTGTCCCCGCAACTGTGAATGCTGATGAAATAAGGAAATCCACTGTGAGTAAACATCATGGGAAGGCCTTAAAGTAAAAAGAAGCATAAGTCAGGAGACCTGCCTTTTTTATGTCGTTTTATCTTCTTCGGGAGGTGAGAGGGTAGAGCGAGGATTGAGAAAAGACTTAGTGTCTTCTTCTATCTTCGTTCTATTCGCTCACCGAGGTACGGTGAGCGATTTTTTATTTTGAAGTGAAGAGAGGAGCCATATTTATGGTGAATACATTAAAGCCTACAATTCTACATGAATTAACTGCATATATTGAACGTTTAAAAAAAGAATTTACGCAGCTTGATTTTTCTTTGTATGAGGAAAAGGTTATTCAAACTGTTACAGTAAAGGAAAATATGACGGACGAAAAGGTTGCAAACGTCCTAATTTTGGCAGCCTTAGAGCGTATTTCAATGGAAGAACCCGATTGGACGTACGTAGCGGCAGACGTCTACTTAAACGAACTATATCGAAAAGCAGCGGACAACCGAGGTTACGATAAAAAAGAGAAGTACGGTTCGTTTTATCAGCTTATTCAAGAACTAACAAAAATCGGCATTTATAATAAGCAGCTATTAAAAACATATACAGAAGAAGAAATTAATGAAATTGCTTCAGTCATTATTCCTGAACGCGACCGTTTATTTACATACATTGGATTGTTGACATTAGCAGATCGCTATTTAGCGACATCACATGATAAGCGCGTATACGAATTACCGCAAGAACGTTTTCTTATCATTGCTATGACGCTGATGTCTCAAGAAAAGAAAGAAAATCGAACAGCATTAGTAAAAGAAGCGTATTGGGCGCTTTCTAGTCTATATATGACGGTTGCCACACCAACACTTTCAAACGCAGGAAAGAGCTACGGACAGCTATCTAGCTGCTTTATTGATACGATTGATGACAGCTTACGCGGTATTTATGATAGCAATACAGATTTGGCCACGCTTAGTAAAAATGGAGGCGGAATTGGTGTCTACCTCGGTCATATTAGAAGCCGAGGAAGTGATATAAAAGGTTTTAAAGGCGTATCATCAGGAACAATTCCATGGATGAAACAGCTAAATAATACGGCTGTAAGTGTCGATCAGCTAGGTCAACGACAAGGAGCTATTGCCGTATATTTAGACGTATGGCACAAAGACATCTTTTCATTCTTAGACGCGCGTTTGAACAATGGTGACGAACGTCAGCGCACGCATGATTTATTCACTGGCGTATGTTTGCCAGATTTGTTTATGGAAAAAGTAGAGGCACGTGAAGACTGGCACTTATTCGATCCTCACGAAGTTCGTACGCTGATGGGCTACTCGTTAGAAGATTTTTATGATGAAGAAGAAGGCAGCGGTTCGTTCCGCACTCGTTACGCTGAGTGTGTAAATAATGAACAGCTTTCAAGAGAAACAGTACCTGCTATTGAAATCTTCAAGCGCATTATGCTTTCCCAGCTTGAAACCGGAACGCCTTATATGTTTTATCGTGATACGGTTAACCGAGCTAATCAAAACCGCCACGAGGGCATGATCTACTGCAGCAACTTATGTACAGAAATTACGCAAAACCAAAGCACAACGGTCGTAACAGAGGAAATTACAGAAGACGGAAAAATTATTATTACAAAGAATCCGGGCGATTTTGTTGTATGTAATCTTTCTTCTATCAACTTAGCGAGAGCCGTAACTGAAGATGTGCTTGAACGTTTAATTCCAATTCAAGTACGCATGCTTGATAACGTTATTGAGTTAAATGATTTGCCAGTACTTCAAGCAAAACTAACAAACCAAAAGTACCGCGCAGTAGGACTTGGCACATTTGGTTGGAACCATCTGCTTGCCTTAAAGAAAATAGCATGGGAAACAGATGAAGCGGTAGCATATTGCGATGAATTGTACGAGCAAATTGCTTACTTAACCGTACAGGCAAGCATGAACTTAGCTAAAGAAAAAGGTGCATATCCATTATTTAAAGGCTCAGATTTTGAGTCAGGCGCTTATTTTGAAACACGTAAATACACAAGCGAAGCGTGGAGTGAACTGCGTAACGAAGTTCAAAGCAATGGGATAAGAAATGGCTACTTAATGGCTGTAGCACCTAATTCATCAACATCTATTATCGCGGGTTCTACTGCAAGTATTGATCCGATTTTCCGTAAGTTTTATTCAGAGGAAAAGAAAAACTATAAAATCCCGGTGACGGCACCAGATTTATCACCAGCAACAAACTGGTATTATAAGTCCGTTTATTTAATTGATCAGCACTGGAGCATTAAGCAAAACGCCAAGCGCCAGCGCCATATTGATCAATCCATTTCATTCAACTTATATGTGCAAAATGATATCCGAGCAAAAGAGCTGCTGGATCTTCATATGACGGCATGGAAAGAAAAGTTAAAAACGACCTACTACGTACGTTCAACATCAAGTGAAGTCATTGAAGAATGTGAAAGCTGTCATAGTTAAAAGGAGTGAATAATTGATGACAAGCATGTTAAAACGAGAATTAATGAACGAAACAGCTCCGAACCGTTCGACAGGAATCATTAACGGCAAGAGCTCAAATATTCTAAACTGGGATGACGTCCGATTTTCATGGGCGTTCCCTAAATACAAACGTATGCTAGCTAACTTTTGGACGCCGTTTGAAATTAATATGGGTCAAGATATTAAGCAGTTCCCTCAGTTAACGGCTGACGAACAAGAGAGCTTTTTGAAAATTATTGGCTTGCTGGCGCTACTGGACAGTATTCAATCAGATTATGCTAGCAAAGTAGCTGACTATGTAACCGATTCTTCGATTAATGCTCTAATGATTATTTTAGCGCAGCAAGAAGTGGTTCATAATCATTCCTATTCATATGTTTTATCAAGTCTTGTACCAAAAGGAAAACAAGATGAAGTATTTGAATACTGGCGCACAGACGAAAAGCTTCGCGCTCGAAATGACTTTATTACAAACGGATATAAAGCATTTAGCGAAGAAGCAACGGTTGAAAACTTTTTGAAGTCTATGGTATATGATGTTATTTTAGAAGGCCTTTTCTTCTATAGCGGATTTGCTTTCTTCTATAATCTTGCGAGAAATCAAAAGATGGTGGCGACATCTACGATGATTAACTATATCAATCGTGATGAACAGCTTCACGTTGGGTTATTTGAAAAGATTTTCAAGGAAGTACTAAATGAAAATCCAGCTTATCGTACGGAGGAGCTAGAAACGTTTGTAGTTGAAACGTTCCAAGAGGCAGCTCGTCTTGAAATTGAATGGGCGGAATCTGTTATTGGAGAAAAATTCGACGGCATCACGATGAAAGAACTGCAGCAGTATATTGAATACATGGCTAATAAACGCTGTAATCAATTAGGCTTCGGCCGAGCTGCTTTCCCAGAAGCACCGATTGAAAATCCTCTTCGTTGGATTATTGCTTATCAAGAGGTAGATTTAGGGAAAACAGATTTCTTTGAACAGAAATCAAGACAATATACAAAAGCATCAGATGCGAATGGATTTGATGATCTATAAATACAAAAGCTGACTAATTTCCTTATTGATTAGTCAGCTTTTTTTAAGTGAATAAGTCCAAGTTCTAACGCACGTGTGGTAATTAAGTCATCAATTTCTTCTGGAATGTTTTCAAGTGTTCCCCATTTATATGTCCATAAATGAGTAAACGATTGTACATAAATTGGAAAGGTTTGTTCATTTGCTTTTATTGCTTCTTCTTTAAAAAAATGAATCAGTTGTTCAGTTTTCATATTAGTCTCCTTTTTTATGATCTTGAAGAGAGAAAAAAGACAACCCAGAGGCTGTCCTTTTGCGGGTTACGCTTCAGTTGGCTTGAACGTTTTACAGTCTGTTTCATAACTGCTTGCTGCATGTTTTCCGCTATGACTTACCACGTAAATTTCTTCTGCGCTGCAGTGATTTCCATTTTTCCAAAAGTGACAGTTATTTACTTCACAAAGAATGTTTTGTTCCAACGTTAACCCTCCTTTGTATGTGATAGCTATAGTATGGTCAAAATTCACCTAACTTATAAGAAAGGTGGTAGACTTTCATTTTAATTGAGAATTTTTATCAATTAAACATTGACAAAGAGAATCATTCTCAATTAAACTGTGTATATAGTAAAGAATACAAGTTGTTGGCAAATCATTAAATGAATAATTAATTGGGAGGGAACAAACATGTCATCAGTTATGGTTGTAGGAGGAGACAGGTTAAAGCATATTACAGATCGTTTAGCGGGAGAAGGATTTAATGAAGTAATTCATTTAGATGGCCGTAAAAGCAATATGGTGAAGCGAGAAATACCCGAACATATTGGGTTTGTATTAGTTATTACGGATTTTATTAATCACAATATGGCAAAAGTCATTAAAGAGAAAGCAAAAAAACAAAAAAAACCGATTTATTTCGTCAAACATTCATGGAGTGCTATTCGTCAAGTGATTGAGCAAATTTCATGATTTAATTTTTATTTATTATTGAGAATGAATTTCAATTAGGGTGGTGAGACATAGGTGGAACCGATAAAAGTGAATATAAAGACACTCTCTAACGACCACATCGAACAATTTATTCGATGTCCATACAAATTTTATCAGCAGCAGCTTCTTTTGAAAAAAACATCTATAGATTGGAAACAGCTCGTTCAAGTAACTGTCCATCAAATCATTAAAACATACTATAGCAAGCCAGTTGAGTATCGCTCAAACCTCTATGTTTTACAGCTCATTGAAAAATATTGGCGCCTAAAGCCAAATATGTTTTCATCACCCGTTCACTATTACGATGTGTTAGCTAAAGTAAGCGATTATTTACTAAGGTTTTTAGGAAAGAAAGCACATGTAGAATTACCGCTTTTTGTGTTTGAGAAATACAGCGTTTATGTAGAAGAAATTCAAAGCAACCTTTCTCTAACCATTGATTTTGCTGCATGGACAGAGAAGTCTTATACGGTAACAAAATTCATTCTAGATGACCATGAAGAAGTGAAAAACGCCATGAAAGACTTTATTATCGTTTTTTCGAAACAAGCTTTTAAAAAGGTTCCTGAACAAATTCGTTTTTATTCATTATTAACTGGAGAAACAACAACTTATCATATTGCACCAGACGATTATCAAAAAGCCATACTTCAACTACATATTGTCAAAAGTGTGTTAATGGAACCAAAACATTTTCAAAAGAATTATGCATCCAGTGAGTGTGAAAACTGTCCTCTTCAACGAGAATGCGCTGAAGAAGGGGATATGCGGCCGACACTGCTGGTGTAAAGGAGCGTCATTTACATGAAGGAAATCTTACTAGCTTATGCGAGTATGTCAGGTAACACAGAAGCGATAGCCGATTTGATCGAAGAAGAATTAGTCAAGCATGGATTGCATGTGAAACGAGCAGAAGTATATGACATTGATGCTTCTGACCTTGTATCTGCAGAATCTATTATCTTTGGAGCTTATACGTGGGGAGATGGAGAGCTACCAGATGATTTTTTAGATCTTTATGATGAAATGGATGATATAGATCTCAGTCAAAAGCAGATGGCTGTATTTGGCTCAGGTGATTCATCATATGATGTTTTTTGCGGAGCAGTTGATTTAATTGAAGAAAAAATAAAGAAACGTAACGGAAATATAGCCGTTCCCGGTTTGAAAATCGAGCTCTCCCCCTTTGGAGAAGATGTAGAAAAATGTAAGGTATTTGCTAAAGGTTTTGCTGAAGTAGTAGCAAAATCTGCTGCTTCATAAGAAAACCCGGTCAAGTGCTGACCGGGTTTTTTAATATGGTTTCTTTTTGCTGTATTCTTTATTGTCTTTCATAAATAGACGCCAGAAATAAAAGAATCCAGGAAATAAAATAGCAAAACCAACAATATACACAATAAATAAAGAATGAAATGCATCGGGATGTGTAAATCCATTCTCAATCGTTACGTTTGGATAGACAACATAAGGTAAATGACTTCGTCCGTATACGTAACTTGCTAAGAAATATTGAAGGATAATGGATACCACGGCTAAACGAGGCATGCCTTTTCCTTTTTGAGAAGGTAGCAGCAGAGCAATACCAGCTACTACAAATAGACCTACAGATCCGTAAAGAAGGGGCTTAAACTGCATCATTTTATCATATAACCAGCTTGCTTCTGATTGCATTGTAATCATAATAAAGATAGCCATTAGCAGGGAAAGAGGTCCTGTAATGAGCGCATCACGCCGATAGACCGCATAAGCTTCCATTTCGTCAGATGACTTCGAGTAATCTGCTAATAACAGAGACGATAGAAACAGCGAAGAGCTTATGGCAAATCCGATAAATGAATAGACGTGCGGACTTGAAAATACTTTTGCTAAGTTTAATTGCTGCGTGCCATCAATTATATCAATAAACCCACCTTGACTTACTGGCAGTACAGCGATTAAAAAAGCAGGAATTAACACGCCGGATATACCGGATATATAAACCAACGCTCTCCGATATTTGAAGCTGCTAGCATAGTGTGAAAACACTAAAAATCCGCTTCGAATAGATAAGAGAAGTAAAATGATACTTCCGGGTATTAGTAACACTGTGCCAAGTGTAAATGTAGCTCGAGGAAAAAAACTAAACAGCGCAACAACAATCGCAACGATAAATACATTGGTTACTTCCCAAGTAGGTGATAGATATCTGTTTGCTACATCTGTAGCATTTGTTTTCGTACGATTAATATATACCATCGACCAAAAGCCAGCTCCAAAGTCCATCGTTCCCATTACGGCATAGATAAAAATGAAGCCCCATATTACAGTAATTGCTAGTAATGAATCACCCATATTCTCACATCCTTTTTAATCTGCTTGCGCAGCAAGCTCTTTAGAAAGCGGATTTCTTCTGAAATAAAACACCAGTACAAGGGCGACTGCGGCCACGAGTACGATATAAACAAGCAAAAATAAAAAAAATAAAATATGCAAATTAGCAGAAGTGGTAACTGCTTCTGATGTACGCATGATGCGGTAAATGACCCAGGGCTGTCTTCCGGTACATGCGAAAATCCATCCGAATTCAATGCCCATGATCGCGAGAGGGCCCGTTGCGACAAATGCCCACATGAAAATTTTAGGGAAGCTTTTCTTCTTTAAAAACTTGTACCAAACAACGCCCACTAGCGCCACTAAAATTAAAATCGATCCGATAATGACCATACCGTTAAACAAGGTATGCACAAAAAGCGGCGGCCAATAATCCCTAGGGAAGTCATTAAGTCCAGTAATCACTGTATTAAAGCTATTACCCGACAAGAAGCTGAGCATCCATGGAAACTCAATTCCATACTTGACTCGCTGTTCTTTTTCATCTGTGAATCCACCTAAAGCTAATGGCGCATGATCTTGCGTTTCAAATAGACCTTCAGCTGCTGCAAGTTTTTCGGGTTGATATTCGTATACTTTTTGCATAGATTCATGTCCATTCAAAGCTGTTACAAAAGAAAAAATCCCGCCGATTACTAATCCCATCATCAGCGCTTTATGATGAAATTTATATTCTCTTGGATTATGTTTTCGCGCACGAAGCATTTTAAAGGCAGCGACTGAAGCAATGACAAAGCCTCCGGTTGTATAAGCAGAAACGGCTACGTGACCGGACGTTACAAAGAAACTCGGATTAAAGAAAGCTGCCCAAGGATCTACGCTTACAATTTCGCCATTTAAAATTCGAAAGCCAGCAGGTGTTCCTTCAAATGCGTGCACGTTTGTAATTAAAACGGCAGAGGCAAGAGCGCCTATTGCTACTAAAATTAGACTGATAATCCTCATTTTTCGAGAAATACGGTCCGCTGCGTATACGTAAATAGAGAGAAACAGAGCCTCAATAAAGAAAGCATAAATTTCAATTTGAAAGGGAAGAGCCATCACTTTTCCTACGATTTCCATAAAACCCGGCCAAAGCAACGCTAATTGTACACCAGCAATCGTTCCCGTAGGAATGGCGACTCCAAGCAGCACAGCAGCTCCTTTTGTCCAACGCTGTGCCATAAGTTCATAATCTTTATCTTTTGTTTTGTAGTAAAGAATTTCAGCCAATAAAATCATGAGAGGAATGCCGACGCCAAGAGTGGCAAAAATGATATGTACTCCCATGTTCAGACCAAACATTGAACGTGCAGTAACTAAATGATCCATTCATTTTTCAACCTTTCCAGTAAAGTATTGATAAACCTTATTGTCCACTTTTTACCACGCTTTATGCATCAGAATTGGTAAAACATATAACTTGAAAATAGTAATCATTACGATTATAATGAGTATATATTGTTTTAAAGGAGAGATATTTAATGAAAACAAATATTCATCCAGACTATCGTAAAGTTGTATTTATGGATACAAATAGCGGAACATCATTTTTATCAGGATCTACAAAACAATCAAATGAGACCGTTCAATGGGAAGATGGCAACACATATCCGCTTTTAAAAGTTGAAATCAGTTCGGATACACATCCATTTTATACAGGAAAACAAAAATTTGCTGATAAAGGCGGCCGTGTAGAACGCTTTAAGCAAAAATATAAATTACAATAAAAAAACTAGCCGGGAGGCTAGTTTTTTTATTAATATAATGCTTTTTTCAACGTATCAATATTGTGTTGCATAATGGAGAAATAATCTTCTTTATTTTTAACATCGTTTTTTGTTAATGACTCTAAGTTATGAAGTGTTAAAGCTTGAGCTCCTACTTCATTTTTTACAAGCGTAGACACTTTAGGCTTTAAATTTTGGTCAAAGATAAAGTATTTGATATGGTCTTTTTTTGCTTGTTTTACGATGTTTTCTAATTGTTTCTGAGACGGCTCATTTGTAGGAGATAAACCCGCTACGCTAATTTGCTTTAAGCCGTATTGTTTTTCCCAGTAGCCATAGGCTGCATGTGATACTAAAATTTCTTTATGAGGTGCGTCGCCAATCGTTGTTTTTAACTCTTGGTCCACATCTTCAAGCTGAGTTTTTAACGATTGGAAGTTCTTTTCAAACTCTGCTTTTTTATCTGGTTTTAATTCAATAAGTTCGTCTTTAATATTTTCTGCTAATTGAATAGCTAAAACAGGATCAAGCCAAACGTGAGGGTCTGTATCTCCGTGGTTATGCTCTTCTTCATGGGCATGTTCGTTTTCGTGGGCATGCTCATCTTCAGAACTCTTTGCTAATTTAATTCCTTTTGCAGCTTCTACTAAAGCTACATCTTCATTTTTAAGTGTAGACTGTGCTTTATCTGCAAAACCTTCAAGCCCAATTCCTGAGTAAACAAATGCGTCCGCGTTGGCGATTTTGACCATTGTTTTTGTTGTAGGCTCAAATGAGTGCGCATCTACACCGGTTGGTAAAATGCTTTTAGCTTCTACATATTTTCCACCGATTTTTTCAGTAAAGTCCTGTAAAGGGTAGATTGTTGTATAAACTTCTAATTTTTTGTTTTTATTATCAGATGCGTTATTTGCACTGCTTGAACTGCACCCCGCAAGAGCTGTTCCAATTCCTAATGCAAGCACCATTAAAAGTGGTTTGAATTTCATTATGTTGCTCCTTCCGTTCGTATCGTAACCATTTATGACCTATGTTATTATATCGTAATTATTACGATTTGAAAACTAAAAATTTACGCACCTACTGTAAATTTAGGAAGGGGATCTTTGAGAGTAGCCCAATCTTGATTCATTTCCTCATTTGTCAGCAAACAGCGGTCTAAAGTTTCAATTATTTCAGCTTTGTTCATATCAATACCAATGAACACAAGCTCGTTAATACGATCTCCAAATTGTTCATCCCATTTTGCTCGTAATTCAGGCTCTTCTTTTAAGGTTTGTTCTCTTTCTTCCGGGGCGTAAGTTGCTATCCATTCACCCGCTGCTTGAATCATAATGGACGTACCGGCTTGAGAAAGAAGTCCTGCCATATTATTACGTGAAGCAAGCCAGAAAAATCCCTTTGCACGTACAATATCAACCGGCCAGTTCTCTAACCATTTCATAAAGCGTTCAGGATGAAGGGGACGGTTCCTTCTGTATACAAAAGAAGAAATACCGAACTCTTCCGTTTCAGGCGTATGGTGCTCCTCATTTAATTCTTTAATCCATCCGGCTCCTTGACTAGCTTTTTCAAAGTCGAATAAGTCGGTATGAAGTATGGCTTCAAGGCTTACTTCACTATTAATTGTTTGGATAACAGTGGCTTCTGAGTTTAATTTGTGAAGAACAGCCTCCAGCTCATCTGCATCATCTTTTGTTAACAAATCAACTTTGTTTAACAAAATGACGTTTGCAAATTCAATTTGATCGATTAACAAATCAATCACTTCTCTTGTATCGTTTTCATCTGTTCCTTCTTTGCGGTCTAATAAGCTTTCGCCGGATGAAAAGTCTTCCCAAAAGCGATTGGCATCTACTACAGTGACCATCGTATCTAACGAACATTTCTGAGTTAAATCAATGCCCAGCTCTTCATCAATATAAGTAAATGTTTGAGCAACAGGGATAGGTTCGCTGATTCCGGAAGATTCAATGACAATATAATCAATATCACCATTGTCTGCTAGGCGTTCTACCTCTTTCATTAGATCGTCTCGAAGCGTACAGCAAATACAGCCATTTTGCATTTCAACAAGTTTTTCTTCTGTTCGAGAGAATCCGCCTTGTTTAACTAAGTCTGCATCAATATTTACTTCGCTCATGTCATTGACAATGACCGCGACTTTTAAACCTTCTTTATTTTTTAAAATATGGTTCAAAAGAGTTGTTTTACCTGAACCAAGGTATCCGCTTAAAACGGTAACGGGAATTTTTTTCACTGTTATAACCTACTTTCTTGTTTGTAAATAATAATGATTACGATTTAACACTTTTCATCTTATAGGAAAAAGTATTATAATACAAGAAAGAATTTTTTTTATGAAGGAGAAGACAGCAGATGAGCTTATTACAAGATGTTTTAGAATTCAACCAAAAATTTGTAGAAGAAAAGAAGTATGAACTTTACGAAACAAGCAAATTCCCTGATAAAAAAATGGTTATTTTATCGTGTATGGACACAAGATTGGTAGAATTACTTCCACACGCTTTGAATTTGCGCAACGGAGACGTGAAAATTGTTAAAAACGCAGGAGCGCTTGTTTCACATCCATTTGGAAGTATTATGCGAAGCATTTTAGTAGCTGTGTACGAGCTTCAAGCAGATGAGGTATGTGTAATTGGTCACCACGACTGTGGAGCAGGTAAACTTCAGGCGGAACCTTTTTTAGAGAAAGTAAGAGCAAAAGGCATCTCAGATGAAGTGATTAATACCATTGAATATTCTATGGACTTGAAACAATGGTTAACGGGTTTTGATTCAGTAGAAGAGACTGTTCAGCATAGTGTAGAGACAATCCGTAATCATCCTCTATTTTCAAAAGATACTCCTGTACATGGACTAGTTATTGATCCAAATACAGGAAAGCTAGATGTTGTTGTAAATGGGTATGAAGCAATCGAAAACAACTAAAGCTTAGTGTGATTTTTTCTCAGGTACTTCATCGATGCCACCCGGATGGAACGGGTGGCATTTTAAAATTCGTTTTACAGTCAAATAAGATCCCTTTACGGCACCAAAGCGTTTAATGGATTCAACTCCGTACTGGGAGCAAGTAGGGTAAAACCGGCACCTTGCCGGAAGAAAAGGTGAAATTCCTTTTTGATATCCTTTTATAAGTAAAAGCAAAAGCTTTGCAACCATTTATTATCACGTTCTTTCTTTCGTGTTTGCTCATACTATAAGGGATAGAAGGAATAAAAAGCAACTAAAAGAAATAAAGGTTATTAAATGGATGAAATATATCGGAATTGCATGTTATGATAGGTGAAAGAAGAAAAAAGGAGTGGTATTATGCCATCAGTAGAAAGTTTTGAGCTAGATCATAATGCGGTTAAAGCACCTTACGTAAGACACTGCGGTGTTCACAAAGTGGGAAGCGACGGCGTTGTGAATAAATTTGATATTCGTTTTTGCCAGCCAAACAAACAAGCAATGAAGCCGGACGTTATTCATACGCTAGAGCATTTATTAGCTTTTAATATTCGTACTCATGTAGAAAAATACGATCACTTTGATATTATTGATATTTCGCCTATGGGATGTCAAACAGGGTACTACTTAGTAGTGAGCGGTGAGCCGACTGTACGTGAAATTATTGATTTGTTAGACGATACGTTAAAAGATGCAATTAACATTACTGAAATTCCAGCAGCAAACGAAAAGCAGTGCGGTCAAGCGAAACTTCACGATTTAGAAGGAGCAAAACGCTTGATGAAGTTCTGGCTAGAACAGGACAAAGAAGATTTAGAAAAAGTATTTGGCTAAAAATAAGCAGTCCGCTGGGCTGCTTATTTTATTTAAAAAAAGATGAAGAAGTTTCTCTGAGTCTAAAGAAAGGGAAATGTCTCTTTTTATGAAAAAAATGTTTTAATCAACTAAAAAAGGGTACAACTATATTATACAAAGAGTTCACAAAGGAGCGAAAAACATGGCAGTAAATGTAAATGAAATCGTTAATAAACAAGTAGCGAATTTTAGTGTAATGTACATAAAACTTCATAACTTTCACTGGTACGTAAAAGGTGAACAATTCTTCACTCTTCATGAAAAGTTTGAAGAGCTGTATACGGAAACAGCTACAATTATTGATGACCTTGCAGAGCGCCTTTTAGCATTAGAAGGAAAACCTGTAGCGACAATGAAAGAATCGTTAGAACTTTCTTCTATTAAAGAAGCGGATGGAAGCGAAACGGCTAAAGACATGGTTGCTTCTTTAGTAAGCGATTTTGATACGCTAACTGCTGAATTAAAAGAAGGAATGGACGCAGCCGGTGAAGCGGGCGATGAAACAACAGGAGACATGCTGTTAGCCATTCATCAAAGCTTAGAAAAGCATACGTGGATGTTAAAATCATTCCTAGGCAAATAATTAAAACCTGCGAGTAATCGCAGGTTTTTTTATGATAAGATGGACGAACACTTTTTTTTTCACCGGCATATACTGTAGGGATATGACTGCTGAAAGGGTGAAAAAAGTGGATATGCAGAAGCTTTCTGTCTTGATAATCTCAAGTTTAGGTTCACTGGCTTTTTTTTTATTTGGAGAGTGGGACTATTTACTAATGGCTTTAGTAGCATTAGTGACAATGGATTATTTGACAGGCACGATTGCAGCTTTTATAAATAAACGTTTATCTAGCAAAGTAGGTTTTAAAGGAATTGCGAAAAAGATTTTTATTTTTGCCATGATTGCTGTAGCAAACTTTATCGATTCTGTATTTTGGGAAAACGGTCATATTATTCGAGATGGAGCTATTTTGTTCTATATTTTAAACGAAATGATTTCAATTACAGAAAACGCAAGAATTGTAGGGGTTCCGATTCCAGAGCCGTTAAAAAAAGCAATAGCGATTTTAAAAGACCGCTTTAAATCGTAGAGTGTATAAAAAAAGAATAAGATACAAATAAGAAAGATAAGTTGGCACTAGAAATAAGGAGCTGAATATCTTTCATGACAAAAAAATATTATGTATCTCTGAGTTCAGGAGAAATCAATCAGTCAAATACTGCTTCAGATTGGAATTATGCGATTGAAGCAACAGATGAAGAAGTGGAGAAGCTGAGAACGTATTTAGATCAGCGTGCTTCAAGCGATTGGTCAAGCTTTTGGCGATCACATATTCCGTATCTGGAATATCATCATGATTCTCAAAATGATATGTACGATAAAACGACAGTTGAAATATATGCCATGCTTTATCAGCTGGGAGACAATGAAACAAAATCACATATCAAACAGATGAATATTTTATCTTCAGATAGAATGGAATAAGGGGTAAAAAGCAAAGAAAAAAAGTACGAGCATACTTTTCTTATCAGGTATGGCCGTAATGTATGATAAAATAAGGGAAAAATCAAATGGAGTTTGAGTCGACCATGTACACATTTAAGGATGCATATCATAATCAAGTATTTTTATCATTTGAAAAAAATCCATTCTCGAAAACTCCACGTCATGTTTGGGTCGTATGCAAGTATGAAAATCAATGGTTGCTAACGAATCACTCAAAACGAGGTTTAGAATTTCCCGGAGGAAAACTAGAAGGCAATGAAGTACCAGAAGAAGCAGCGGTTCGAGAAGTATTTGAAGAAACAGGCGGAGAAGTCTCTTCTTTAACTTATATTGGGCAATATAAAGTAGTAAGTAAAGGAAAGACCATTATTAAAAACATTTATTTTGCTACTATTGAAAATGTAATTAAAAAAGAAGACTACATGGAAACGGATGGTCCCGTAATGATTGATGAACTACCTTCGGGCATTCAACAAGATGATGCATACAGCTTCATCATGAAAGATAATGTTTTACAATATGTAATGAAATATGTAAAGCGAACATTTTTGTAAAAGTATCCTATCAATGAAAATCCCCCCGTTTGTACGGGGGGATTTTTTATGAGCGTCGGATCAATTTCTTTTCTAAATAAGCAACACCTTGATACATAATCGTAGCGAAAATGGCAATTAATAATAAGCTGAGAAGAACAAGAGTAAAGTTGAAGACTTGGAAACCATAAATAATCATATATCCAAGCCCTTTCGAAGAAACTAAAAATTCTCCTACGATGACTCCTACCCAAGATAAGCCGACATTTACTTTAAATGTGGAAATAATAGCAGGCATGGAAGCTGGCAAAATTGCTTCTTTAAAACAGCGGGTTTTCGTTGCCCCAAAGCTTTTTAGTAATTTAATATAGTTTGGGTCAACTTCTTTAAATGCTGTGTAAACGACGATGGATGTAATAATAACGGATATAATCGCCCCCATCGTTAAGATTGAGAAAAACCCTGGACCGATCGCTACAATTAAAATAGGGCCCAGCGCTACTTTTGGCATGGCGTTTAAAATAACGAGGTAAGGGTCTAATATATGTGCAAGCCTAGTTGAATACCAAAGGGCCGTTGCAAGTAAAATACCTAGCACTGTGCCTAAAATGAAGCCAAGAACTGTTTCAAATAACGTAAAACCAATATGTTCTGCCAGCGAGCCGTCGGCAAGTTTAATTAAAAATAAATGCCATACTTTAGTAGGAGAACTGAAGATTAAAGGGTCCATCCACTTTAAACGAGAAGCCAGTTCCCATAAGCTAAAAAAGGCTAAGAAAATTATCAGCTGCACGCTCAGTACTAATCGTTTTTCGACCCGAACCTTGCGAAGGTAGCTTTCATGAAGAGTATCTAGGGAGCTAGTAGGTTTCAAGTTGATCAAGCTCCTTCCATATATCCATAAATAAGTCGTTATAGACAGGGTGCTGTCGCGCTTCAAACGGAGAGAGGGTTCGTAAAATAGAAGGAACCGTAAATGTTTTTGCGATTTTTCCCGGCTTTGCTGAGAATAAAAAGATTCGGCTGCTCATGGCAATAGCTTCGCCGATATCGTGCGTGACCAAAACGGCCGTTTTTTGATAGGTCATCAGCGTTTTGGAGACAAGTTCTTCAAGCTTGAGTTTTGTTTGAAAATCAAGTGCTGAAAAAGGTTCATCTAAGAGTAAAATAGCGGGGTCAATGGCAAGTGTTCGGACTAAAGCGACACGTTGTCTCATGCCTCCGGATAACTGATGCGGATATAGGTCATCTACGCCCTGTAAACCAATTTCTTTTAGGAGTAACAGTGCGTTACTCTCTGTTTTATCTGTTAGCTGTCCGCGAATTTCAAGCCCAAGTAAAATATTTTCTTTAATGGTTTTCCACGGAAACAAATAATCTTGTTGAAGCATATAACCGATGTTTGGGACTGATGTTCCGATATTTTCACCGTCTATTGTGACAGAGCCGGACGTTGGTTCAATCAAGCCTGCAATAATCGATAGAAGCGTCGTTTTTCCACATCCGCTTGGGCCGAGAAAGGAAACAAATTCTCCTTCTTCAATAGACAAATTAATATGTTCAAGTGCAGTGGTAGCAGACTTTGTCGTAAGATACATATGCTGAACATCTTGAATGTGAAGTTTTGTCATATTACTCACTCATTGCATCTTTTGCGAATTTTGTGTTGACTAGCTTGTTGTGATCGATGTGTCTTGGAAGTTCTCCAGATTCATCCATTATTTTTTGCAAATGATCCCACTCTTTTTGATCTAATAAAGGGTTAGTTGCAAAAGATTTTTGGGATTTATAGCGGTCAATAACAGTTTTCAGCGTTTCTTTAGGCGTATCTTCGAAATACGGTGCAACCACTTCAGCAATTTCATCTGTGCTATGTGTATTCACCCATTTTTGTGCTTTGTAAATAGCTCGAGTAAATTTAGCTGCTGCTTCAGGGTTATCTTTTAAATAGCTTTCTTTGGCCATAAATGTTGTATAAGGAACTGTTCCTGATTCTTTTCCAAAGGAAGCAACGATATGTCCTTTTCCTTGTTTCTCTAAAATACTAGCCGTTGGCTCAAATAATTGAACGTAATCTCCAGTACCAGAAGCAAAAGCATTCGCAACGTTAGCAAAATCAATGTTTTGAACGAGTTTTACATCTTTTTTAGGATCAATATTATGCTGTTTCAACACATATTCCCCTACCATTTGCGGCATGCCGCCTTTACGTTGACCAAGAAACGTTTTGCCTTTAAGCTGATCCCATGAGAAGTGATCGACTTTTTTACGTGCTACTAGAAATGTTCCGTCGGTTTGGGTTAGTTGTGCAAAGTTGATGACGGGATCACTAGACCCCTGTGCATATACGTAGATTGAAGTTTCCGAGCCGACTAGGGCGACGTCGATGCCGTCAGATAAAAGTGACGTCATTGTCTTATCTCCGCCCCACGTTGTTTTTAAATCTACCTTTAGTCCTTCTTCTTCAAAAAAGCCTTTTGAAATAGCGACGTACTGGGGAGCATAAAAGATAGAACGAGTTACTTCGCCAACACGAACCGTTTGTACAGATGTTGTTTTGCCGCAGCTAATTAGTGGAATGAGTAAAATCATAATAGCAAGCAAAGAAAAAAGCCATTTGATTGGTTTCATAAAGCAAACCCCCTTAAAATAATAAAATATTTTATGATAATGTATGTAAAGAAGTGGAAGAAGGTGAGTGCCTATATAACTATGTGGAAAATCAAAGAACTATTAGTCAACAATTGAAAGTACACCTTAGCGGGAGAAAGCAGGCTAGTTATATAAAGAATGGAGGAAAAAAATGAAAGATGGAACAATTCTTCATAAACAGCGTTTCCCATCATCAAACCCTCGCGTGGCGCTGTGGGTGATTACATATGCATGTCAAGGACTTAAGATTAAAGGAATGCTCGCAGAGCCAAAAGAAAAAGGAATGTATGACGGCTTTTTATACTTAAGGGGAGGTATCAAGAACGTAGGAACGGTTCGTCCTGCTCGACTCATTCAATTTGCTTCTCAAGGTTTTATTGTGATGGCTCCGTTCTACAGGGGAAATCAAGGAGGAGAAGGAAACGAAGATTTTGCAGGAGATGATCGTTACGATGCTTTTGCTGCTTACGATTTACTGAAACAGCTCCCTAACGTCCACCATGACCGCATTCATATTTTTGGGTTTTCAAGAGGGGGAGTGATGGCTTTACTCACAGCTATTGAAAAAAACGACAGCCGCTCTCTTGTGTTATGGGGAGGCGTCACGGATATGGTGCTGACATATGAAGAAAGAGAAGATTTAAGAAGAATGATGAAGCGGGTGATTGGAGGAACTCCTTCTAAATATCCTGAAAGATACGAATGGAGGACCCCTTTGCATCGTGCTCATCTCGTCGAGCCGCCGGTCTTGCTTATTCATGGTTTAGAAGATAAAAACGTGTCGATTGATCATGCCTATCAGCTAGAATCTAAACTAAAGAAGGCCAATAAAAAAGTTACCAGCTGGTACTTCGAAAACTTTCCACATGCTTTTCCCCCAAAAGAAAACCGAGAAACGGTGAAGAAGTTAACGAAGTGGATGAAAGCGCAATAAAAGATATGCTACGATAGAGAAAACAAGTAGAATAACAGTGAGGAGTGAGAAAAAATGGGGATGCCGCTAGAATTAAATACAATGATTGTGACAAAAGGCAACGAAAAGCGTGTAACGGATAACATTTTTCAAATTGAGAAAAAAGGATATCGCTTGTATCCGTTAGATATTCCATTAAACGTTCACAAAACGAAAAATGGAGAATGTATTGGAACTGCTGTTGTGCGTAAGGTAGAAATGGAGCAGGAAAAAACCATTATCACATATGAACTGACAAAATTACATTCGACTAACTAAAAAACGATCGTCTATAAGACGATCGTTTTTTAGTTAGACTCTAGGTCCGCCTAATGTTGAAATGTCAGATGCTACATCGTTAAAACGCTTGAAATTAGCTTTGAATTTAGCAGCAAGCTCAGTTGCCTTTTGGTTATAAGCTGTTGCATCGTTCCATGCTTTAGAAGGCTGAAGCACTTCATCAGGAACGCCCGGAACATGAGTTGGAATCGATAAACCAAAAATAGTATCTGTTACTGTTTCGGTATTAGCGAGTTCTCCTTCAAGGGCTGCTTGAACCATAGCTCGAGTGTAACTTAACTTCATTCGTTCGCCCACCCCGTATTCACCGCCGGTCCATCCAGTATTTACAAGGTAGACATTTACATTATGTTCATCGATTTTCTTTCCTAGCATTTCTGCATAAGTTGTTGGAGCAAGAGGTAAGAAAGGCTCACCAAAGCATGTAGAGAAAGTAGCCTGTGGCGATGTTACGCCGCGCTCTGTTCCAGCTAACTTACTAGTGTATCCGCTCAGAAAATGGTACATTGCTTGTTCTTTTGTAAGCTTGCTGATTGGAGGTAAGACACCGAAAGCATCAGCAGTTAAAAAGACAATAGCTGTAGGGTGCCCGGCAACGCTTGGCAATACCGTATTATCAATAGAGTCAATTGAATAAGCGGCACGAGTATTCTCTGTTAAACTATTATCATTGTAATCTGCTACTTTCGTATTTTGATTTAACACTACATTTTCCAGTACGGCGCCGAAGCGAATTGCATTGAAGATTTGCGGTTCTTTTTCTTCGGAAAGCTGAATGCACTTCGCGTAGCATCCTCCTTCAATATTAAATACACCAGAGCTTGACCAACCGTGCTCGTCATCTCCGATTAAACGACGGTTTGCATCAGCAGAAAGCGTTGTTTTACCCGTTCCAGATAAACCAAAGAATAATGCAACGTCACCTTCTTCTCCTACGTTAGCAGAACAGTGCATGGATAGAATATTGTTTTGAGGAAGTAAGAAGTTCATCACTGAGAAAATAGATTTTTTCATTTCACCAGCGTATTCAGTTCCTCCAATTAGCACAATGCGTCGCTCTAACGAAAGAATAATGAAGGTTTCAGAATTCGTCCCGTCTGTTTCAGGATCAGCTTTGAACGTTGGAGCTGCTACAATTGTAAACGGCTTCACATCATCATTTGTTTTTTGTTCGGCTGAAGGGCGAATGAATAACTGCTGAGCGAATAGGTTGTGCCATGCAAATTCATTAACTACTTGAATTGGTAACTGATACTTTTTATCAGCTCCAGCATATCCATTAAAAACAAAAAGTTCATCCTGCTTCTTTAAGTGGGTTAAGACTTTTTTGTATAGCGCATCGAATCGCTGAGCAGAAATTGGCTGATTGACAGGTCCCCATTCAACCGTTTTTGAAGACACAGCATCGCTTACAATAAATTTATCTAAAGGAGAGCGACCTGTATATTTTCCGGTTTCGACTGACACAGCACCTGTAGAAGTCAGCGTTCCTTCGCGTCGAGCTAGAATTTTTTCAACAAGTTGTGGAACAGATAATTGGTGTTTTGTTGTTTTTAATTGAAGCAAACCATTTAATTCGATAGACATATCAACAGTACTCATGTGCACTACCTTCCTTTTTTAGCTATTATTTATTCATTAATGTTTGAAATTTATAATTAGTATAACACATTTATTTAATTATTCTATACTATTTAACTAAAAATGTTTGTGTATTATAAAAAAATGTACGTTATACCTATTTTAGACACATGTATATGTGCTAGGAGCGAAAAAAGTGAAGCTATTTTAAGTGAAAGCCTCATTTTGATCTGTCTTATTAACTAAACTTAGTGATGATTCTTAATAAGGTGTACTATTTCGGAATTTGAGTATGTTACATTAAAACAGATTCAAAAATAAAGAGATGATTTCCATTTGAATGTTGTTGACAGTGAAGCGCTTTTTCATGTATTATATGTCCTTGAACGGATACTCTCTTATCCCGAGCTGGTGGAGGGACAGGCCCTATGAAACCCAGCAACCATCGTCATTTTTTTGTGTAGACGATAAGGTGCTAACCTGATGCAAGGGCACAACCTTGATCGATAAGAGTGAAAGGCTTATGTAGAATTTGATACCTTTCCTCGATACAAGGAAAGGTTTTTTTATATTTTTTAACGTGTAATGAAAATAAGGGAATGAGTACCGTATCACAATGTATCGTATTTATAAGGAGGAAAACTGATGTCAACACAACGTCGTCTGTTCACGTCAGAATCTGTTACAGAGGGACATCCCGATAAAATTTGTGACCAAATTTCTGACTCAATTCTTGATGCTATCCTAGCAAAGGATCCAAATGCTCGTGTTGCTTGTGAAACAAGCGTAACAACTGGTTTAGTTTTAGTAAGTGGTGAAATTACAACTTCTACTTACGTGGATATTCCTAAAACAGTTCGTGAAACAATTAAAGGAATTGGCTATACTCGTGCAAAATACGGATTTGATGCTGAAACTTGTGCAGTATTAACATCTATCGACGAGCAGTCAGCTGATATCGCTGCTGGTGTAGACCAAGCGTTAGAAGCACGTGAAGGTCAAATGTCAGATGAAGAAATCGAAGCAATCGGAGCTGGAGACCAAGGCTTAATGTTTGGTTATGCATGTAACGAAACAAAAGAATTAATGCCTCTTCCAATTTCATTAGCTCATAAACTTGCTCGCCGTCTAACAGAAGTACGTAAAGAAGAAATTCTTCCTTACCTTCGCCCGGATGGTAAAACACAAGTAACAGTTGAATATGATGAAAACAACAAACCTGTTCGCATCGATACAATTGTTATTTCAACTCAGCATCATCCAGAAGTAACGTTAGAGCAAATTCAACGTAACTTAAAAGAATATGTTATTAATCCAGTTGTTCCAAACGAGTTAATTGATGAAAATACAAAGTATTTCATTAACCCAACAGGACGTTTCGTAATCGGCGGTCCTCAAGGAGATGCTGGTTTAACTGGTCGTAAAATTATCGTTGATACTTACGGCGGATATGCTCGTCATGGCGGCGGTGCATTCTCTGGTAAGGACGCAACAAAAGTAGACCGTTCAGCAGCTTATGCAGCTCGTTATGTTGCGAAAAACATTGTAGCAGCTGATCTTGCTGATAAATGTGAAGTACAACTAGCATATGCAATTGGTGTTGCACAACCAGTATCTATTTCAATTGATACATTCGGTACAGGAAAAGTTTCTGAAGAAGTACTAGTAGACGTAGTACGCAAAAACTTTGACCTACGTCCAGCGGGCATCATTAAAATGCTTGATTTACGTCGCCCAATTTATAAGCAAACAGCAGCTTACGGCCACTTTGGTCGTACGGACGTGGAGCTTCCTTGGGAGTTCACAGACAAAGCGGAAGCATTAAAAACTCAAGCTTTAGCTAAATAATAAAAAAATCTCCGTGAAAACGGAGATTTTTTTTATGCCCATTGAATATCTGCAGCAGATTTTTCTACGACACCTTCATATTCTGAAAGCAAATGCTGAAAAATGGCGTCCCATGATTGAGTAAGAGCATAGTGTCTCGCTGCATGGCCAAAGTGAAGCCGCTGGTGCAAATCATCGAGTAAACCTGTAATAGCCGAACTGAATTCTTCTAAGGAGTGAGGTTTGCAAAGGTAGCCGTTTCGCCCGTGCTGAACCATCTGTTTAACTCCTCCTGCATTTGCTGCCACTACAGGAGTTCCAGAAGCAAGAGACTCCAGTACAACATTTCCGAAGGTTTCTGTTTCTGAAGGAAAAACAAACAAATCAGATGATGAATAGATATGAGCAAGTTGCTTACCTTCAAGGAAGCCTGTAAATGTCATATGCTCAGATGCTTGCTGCTGCATTTGTTCTTTTAAAGGGCCGTCTCCCACAATAACCCAGTGAATTTGATGGCGGATATGATCCGGTAGAGATCGTGCGATTTTCATTAAAAAATCAGCGTTCTTTTCTTTAGCTAATCTTCCTACATACGTTAAAATGTAGGGCTTTTTAATATTATATTTAATACGAATATCAAAGCGGTCATAGTGGGGGTGAAATAATTTATGATTTACTCCTCGCGACCAAATAGATACGTTGTGAAACCCTTGTTCTTCTAGCTGCTGTTTGGTCACTTCAGAGGGAGCGAATATTTTTTGTACAGGTTTATAAAACCATTTCATATATTTTTGCAGTGGTACACGCATTTTTTCAAGTTCATAGTGAGATAAATAATCAGCAAAATTGGTATGATAAGAGCCGACAAGAGGAACACCTAATCTTTTCCCGTAATAGGAGCCGCAAAGCCCCATTGTAAAAGGAGTGGCCAAATGAATAATAGAAGGATTGAATTCCTGCAGCTGCTTTTTAATTTTTAGAACGTTTGGCAATGAAAAGCGGCTGTTTGGATAAAGGAAAAACGGCATGCTGGGCGAACGGTGAACATACGTTGAAAATGACTGATCATGAGCAAATTCAGGAGCAAATACCTGGATGGGAATTTGCTTTGATTTGACATACTGGGTAAACTGATAAAGTGTTTTAGCAGCTCCGTTAACTTCTGGAGCAAATGTATCCGTAAATAAAGCAATTCTCATTAGTACTCCTCCTATCAATTAAGTTAAAAATATGTTCAGTGACACAGCACCTGAAAAGATGCCCAGTATCAGGCCTACCATGACATCCGTCGGATAGTGCAGACCGAGATAGATTCTTGAAATTCCTACCGTTACTGCAAGAGGCAAAAGAACGGCAGTGAAGGCTGGATAAACAATCATAAGAGGGGTAACCAACGAAAAAATAGCTGTTGTATGCCCAGACGGAAATGAATGATCTTTTAAGGGATTTTCTAATACTTTTGTATATTTTAATTGAATATAAGGTCGTTTTCTCGGATATAGTTTTTTAGCAATGGCGACAGGAATATGACTAACGGCTAGAGAAAACGCACAAGCGTAAGCGACGGATGAAGGATGCAGAAATAGCAGCAAGCACGCTATCACAATGGTAAACGTGGCTCCGCCAGTGTGAGTTAGTAAACGTAAAAATCTATTTAAGTGCTTTCGATCAAAATGTTGGTTTACGCTTTTGAATAATCGGCATTCGGCATCATATACATACTGAATTAACTTGGCTTTCATAGAGTCGCTCCCTTTTCAATAAATACGTCTTTATTATTCAGTTTAATCTTTAATTGTGTAGGCAGTACTAAAACGATGTAAATTAATATGGAAATTTCTTTACAATTGTGGAGAGAATAGAACATGATTGGAGAGTTTGTGGAGATACTAAAAAAATTCCCTCAGTATGACTTTCTGAGGGAACGTTTCCTTTATAATGAAGAATCAGATTTCTTAATAGATTTATAATACTGCCCTTTTTCTACATATTCTGTACGAATGCGCTGCATATCTTTTAAATCCTCTTCTGTCAGAGTGCGGATTACTTTAGCAGGTCGGCCGAGTGCGAGAGTATTGGGGGGTATTTTTTTACCGGGAGGTACTAAGCTTCCAGCACCGATAAAAGCACCTTCACCAATTTCCGCACCGTCTAAAATAATAGAACCCATGCCAATGAGCGCGCGTTTGCGGATGATGGAGCTATGTAAAATAACTTGATGTCCTACTGTTACATCATCCTCAATAAGCAAAGGAGCATTTGGGCTTTGATGGAGTGTTGATTGATCTTGTATGTTTACTCGTTTACCAATAATCGTAGGTGAAACATCTCCTCTAATAACAGTGTTAAACCAAATGCTGCTTTCTTCACCAATGGTGACATCTCCAGTAATCGTGACATAGTCTGCGATGAAGCAGCTGGGTGCAATGGTAGGCATTTTTTCTTTATACGGATAAATCATCAAATCATCTCCCTTTATTAGTTGAAAAAAAGTAGTAAATCTTCTAATGTAAGTGTACAAAGGTTTTTTAAGCAGGTAAACAAAAAAAGGAAGAAGGAGTAACTCAAATGCATAAATGGGAAGCAGTAAATCCAAAAGGCGTTATTGTCATGGTCCATGGAGCAGCGGAGCATCACGGACGCTATCGCTGGCTGATTGAGATGTGGCGTTCGGTTGGAATGCACGTAATTATGGGAGACCTTCCTGGCCAAGGCTTAACAACAAGAAGAAGAGGACATATCCTATCCTTTGATGAATATGTGTATGAAGTGGAAGAATGGGTACGTGAAGCGCAAAAATATGATTTGCCTATTTTCCTGTTAGGTCACAGTATGGGAGGACTGGCGGTTATTCGTACGCTCCAGACAAAAAACCTCCCTATATGGGGTGCGATTCTTTCCTCTCCTTGTCTAGGATTAAAAGAGCAAGTACCGGCTTATTTAGATATGCTATCTAAAGGGTTAAATAAAGTCATGCCGAACAAACTTTTCGATTTAGGTCTCACTGTTGAAAAAGCAACAAGAAACCAAGAAGTTCGAGATGAAGATGAAAATGATTCACTGTATGTTACAAAAGTTTCTGTAAGATGGTACCGGGAATTGATCCAAGCTGTCAACTTAGCTTTTAAAGATATCGATCGTTTGCCTGATGTCCCGCTTCTTGTGATGCAGGCAGGAGAAGATAAAATTATTGAAAAGCTGATTGTTAGGCAGTGGTTTGATGAAATAGAGCTAAGTGAAAAAATCTACAAAGAATGGTCTCAGCTGTATCACGAAATCTTTAATGAGCCTGAAAGAGAATACGTTTTTACATATGCGAAAAGTTTTGTCGATCTTCACATTTAATAAGTGCGGTAAGAAATTGAGGTGAAAATAAATGAAGATTCCGTCTCATCCTATTTCATTAATGAGAAAAATTTATCGAGAAGTGTTTCCTGTCGTTCATCATGAGCTTAATCATTGGCGCGAACGAGCAAAAGAGATTCCTAATAAAGAATTGCGTACTCAAGCATTGGCAAGTATCGATACAAAAACTTTTCATTGTGAAGGAGGCGGTATCCTATCGATTTTAGCGAAAGAAAACATGATTGAATGCGTGAAATTTATTGTTGCTTACCAAACAATCAGCGATTACTTAGATAACTTATGTGACCGCAGCAATTCGCTAGACCCTAAAGATTTTGCCGCCTTACATGAATCGATGCCAGATGCGTTGACTCCTCATGCACCTCTTGGGGATTACTATCGTTTTCGAGCGGATAAAGACGACGGAGGATACTTAGCCGGACTTGTCCAGACTTGTCAGCAGTCCTTGCGAAAAGCTTGTAATTACCATATAGTCTCTTCACATTTATTAGAACTAGCTAATTATTATTGTGATTTGCAAATACATAAGCATGTTGAAATCAAGGAAAGAGTTCCACGATTAGAGAATTGGTTCGATGCTCACCGGCACAGTGTTCCTGAAATGGAGTGGTATGAATTTTCAGCGTGCTCTGGTTCAACGTTAGGAATTTTTTGTTTAGTTGCCTATAGCTTTCAAGAAGAGATGACCGAAGAAATGACGCAGAAAATAAAAGCAGGATATTTTCCTTATATTCAAGGCTTACATATTTTACTCGATTATTTAATTGACCAAGAAGAAGATAAAGCAGGAGGAGATTTGAACTTTTGTTTTTATTATCCTCATTATCAGCAAATGATGGATCGCTTTTTGCATTTTGTCGTAAAAGCGGACGAATATGCTAAAAAACTGCCGGATTATCACTTTCACTGCTTTATCTATAAAGGACTCTTGGGCGTTTATTTGTCGGATCAAAAAGTGCGGGCACAAAAACATGTTCATGTGAATGCACGTAGGTTAATAAAAGCGGGGGGAGCCCTCAGCTACTTTTTCTATATCAACGGACGCTTGTACCGAATGTTAAAAAGATAAGCCATATGCGGCTTATCTTTTTTCAATAGCAATGATGAAGGGAGGGTTGTTTTGCTGATTCATGAAACGATATTGTAAAACGTGAACGTCTTTTTGATCAAGATTTTGGACATGCGTTAGTAAATCGTCTCTTTCTTGTTTCCCTTGTTCGTGTCCATGATAAATAACGAGCACAATCACTCCTTCAGGTGCTAGCAAATCAAGTAACTGCTCAATTGCAGAGATTGTTGTTTCAGAAGTGGTGACAATGTCTTTATCTCCACCTGGTAAATAACCTAAATTAAAGACAGCGCCCGTGACTCGTCCTTTAATAGAACGAGGAAGCATGTTTATATTGCTGTGGCTTTCTTGGATAAGTGTTACTCTGTTTTCTACATGGTATTCTGTCAATCGCTGTTGAGTTGCTTGAATGGCTTGAGGTTGAATATCAAATCCATATACATGACCTGTGTCTCCGACTAAGTTAGCTAAGAACAATGTATCATGTCCATTTCCTGCTGTGGCATCAATCGCGACATCTCCTTGGGCCACAGCATTAGTGAGCAATGTGCGGGCAAAAGGCAGGATACGTTCTATTTTCATCTTTCCATCAACTCTTTTTCGTAATATTTTCCTTGATAGCTTTGACGACGTTGAAGCTCTTGATCAATGGCATTTAATACGCTCCACTTATTTACGCTCCACATCGGTCCAACCATGAGGTCTATCGGTCCATCGCCTGTAATACGATGAACAATCATCTCAGGAGGGATTACTTCGAGCTGATCGCATACAAGCTTTACGTATTCTTCAAATGAAAGAAATTCAACAAGGCCCTTTTCATACTGTTTGACCATAGGAGTTCCTTTTAGTAAATGAAGCAGATGAATCTTGATTCCTTGAACGTCTAATTTTGCTACTTCACGTACGGTTTCCATGATCATATCAGGTGTTTCTAAAGGCAAACCATTAATGATGTGAGAACAAACGCGAATACCGTGTTTTCGAAGCTTTGCTACTCCATCTACATAGCATTGATGATCGTGTGCCCGGTTAATAAGCAGTGAAGTTCGTTCATGAACAGTTTGCAGTCCAAGTTCTACCCATAGATAAGTTCGTTCATTTAATTCAGCCAAGTATTCCACCACATCGTCGGGGAGACAGTCAGGGCGCGTGGCGATAGAAAGCCCAACAACTCCGGGAAGCTTTAAGACGGCTTCATATTTTTCACGAAGCTCCTCGACAGGAGCATGAGTATTAGTAAATGCTTGAAAGTAAGCAACGTATTTTCCGTCTTTCCACTTATGATGCATTTTTTCACGGATTTCATTAAATTGTGTCACGAGGTCATCCGCTCTGTTTCCGGCAAAATCCCCTGAGCCGGCAGCACTGCAAAACGTACAGCCGCCGTGAGCTACCGTGCCGTCTCTGTTTGGACAATCAAATCCTCCATCTAAGGCTACTTTAAATACCTTATGGCCAAAGTGGTTACGTAAGTGGTAATTCCAGGTGTGATAACGTTTGTTTTCAGATTTATACGGAAATGGGTTTGTCTGACTCAAATCAGCAACCTCCTTTTTACATGCAATATACATCAACAAATTGTATCAAAAACGTGAAAAAGTGCCAAACAAATTTAAGGATGCTTATATTTAACAGGTTCTTCTTGTCGTAAAGAGAAGTAAAGTTGCGCAAAATAAGACAGAAATGAACGAATAGGAGGAATAGAGAATGACAACTCGTCAAGCAGTGGATCAACTTATGCAACAGTGTGAAGATGCTATTCGCTTTGGTCAAGGCCAGTTGCAGGAAGGCATGAAGCAAGAACATTATAACGACACTGAGTATACAAAAGCACAGGAAAAATTAGAAAATGCTTATAAAGAAATTGAAGAGTTTTCTCACAGTGCAAATGCACAGCAGAGAGAGCAGCTATATCGCATGCGCCTGCAAGTTCAGCAGCTGCAAAATAAATTGATCACAACTCAGCATTAAGGAGAGGATTTTATGGCAACGCGTTCAAATCAAAATAATCCGGAACAAAAAACAAAAAACGGGATCAACAGCAATGACATTGAGCTAGGAAAAGATTTTGATCCGGTAAAAGAATTAAAAGCACGAAACAGCAAGCGTGCACAGCCGGTTCGTTCGAAGCAAAAGTAAGCGATAAAAAGGTGGTTTTGCATGATATTGTCATGTGAAATCACCTTTTTAAATAGTCAGCGAATTTTAAATAAATTGTCTATATGTAAAAGCATTGCGAACCCTTTAAGAAAAGACTAGAATGTACGTTGGCATTCGAATAGATAGGGGGGAGATCAATGCCTAAATCACTTTGGTTTTTGATTATTGGTATGCTTGTAAACGTAACGGGAGCTTCATTTTTATGGCCTCTCAATACAATTTATATAAATGAACATTTAGGAAAGTCGTTGTCCGTCGCAGGAGTGGTTCTTATGCTGAATTCTGCTGCAAGCGTAGTAGGAAATTTGCTTGGAGGAACGCTTTTTGACAAAATCGGAGGATATAAATCCATTTTATCAGGAATTATTATTACTCTTATTGCATTAGTGGGACTCGTGTTTTTCCATGGTTGGCCTACATACGTTGTTCTCTTGGTTGTTGTAGGGTTTGGATCTGGTATTGTGTTTCCATCTATGTATGCAATGGCAGGGTCCGTTTGGCCACAGGGCGGAAGAAAAGCATTTAATGCGATGTACGTTGCTCAAAATGCAGGAGTAGCTATTGGCGCCGCGGTAGGAGGCATTGTAGCGTCTTATTCATTTACGTATATTTTCTTAGCTAATACAATTTTATACGTTATTTTTCTGCTTATTGCTATTTTTTCATATCGCCATATTTCGGTTACAGTTGGGCAAACGAATGTCCTTAATGAAGCTGGGAGCATTGGGCATAAAACGAAGCTGACTGCTCTTCTTATTTTATGTACGGGGTATGTCTTATGCTGGGTGGCGTATGTTCAGTGGCAAACAACGATTGCTACGCATACGCGTGAGCTGAATATACCTCTTTCTAGCTACAGTTTGCTTTGGACGATTAACGGGATTTTAATTGTAGTCGGTCAGCCTTTGATTGTACCCATCATTCAAAAAGTAGCAAAAACATTAAAAGTACAAGTCCTAATTGGAACGGTTATTTTTGTGGCTTCTTTTGTTATCGTGGTGAATGCTACAACATTTCCGCAGTTCTTAACAGCCATGGTTGTGTTGACAATTGGAGAAATGTTCGTTTGGCCAGCCATTCCAGCTGTTGCAAGTCAATTGGCACCATCTGGAAAAGAAGGATTTTATCAAGGTGTAGTTAACAGCATGGCTACTGCAGGTAAAATGATTGGTCCTCTCTTTGGAGGCGTTATTTTCGATGCGTTTAATATGTCTACGCTGTGCTATTTATTAATTGGGCTATTGCTATTCAGCATGTGTACAACATGGATATACGATTATAAATTAAAAGAAAAACGTCAGCGTTCGTTAACCATCTCTAAATAAATAGAGATGGTTTTATTTTTGACTGCTTAATAAACGTAGGAATGTCTTCAGTATTCCTTTAATAATATAGTAAGGGTCGTGACAAGCAAAGGAAGGAGTATATACCTGTAAACATGTAAGCGTTTTCTAATTATATGACTTCATGGGGGGCTAAACATGCTTAGTATGATTGGATTAATTGGAGGATTATTGCTGCTCATTGTATTAACGATGAGAGGCATGAATTTATTTATAGCAGGTCCGCTCAGTGCTTTAGTTGTTGCGTTAACAAGCGGAATGCCTTTATTTCCACAGCTGGTGAAAGAAGGGGAAGCAAATTTTGTTGGAAATTACATGTCTGGTTTCACAGGATTTATTGCTTCTTGGTATTTAATGTTTCTATTGGGCGCCGTCTTTGGAAAAGTGATGGAAGACAGCGGGGCTGCTGATAGTGTTTCCCGCTGGATTGTCAGTAAACTAGGAATGAAAAGAGCAGTGTTGGCGATTGTACTTGCCTGTGCGGTCTTGACATACGGAGGAGTCAGTTTGTTTGTAGTAGCATTCTCTGTCTATCCAATGGCTTTGAGCTTATTCAAACAAGCCGATTTGCCGAGGCGGTTTATTCCTGCTGCTTTAGCATTTGGTTCGGTTACGTTTACGATGACCTCGGCTGGGTCGCCTGAAATCCAAAACTGGATTCCAATTGAATATTTGAAGACGAGTCCGTATGCAGGATGGGAAGTTAGTTTAGTTGTAGCAGTAGTGATGGCTGTATTCGGCTACTGGTGGTTAAAGCGCTTGATTTCAAAAGCAGTTAAAAATGGAGAGCGTTTTATATCACGCGAGAAAGATCCAGTAGTAACGGAAAATCAGTCTCTTCCTAATCCTTTATTAAGTTTGCTTCCGCTTGTGGTCGTGCTCATTATTTCTTTTGCACTTCATAAGCCACTTCAGCAATCTGCGCTGATTGTCGCACTTTTAAGCGGGATCATTGTCACTTATATTGTGAACCGAAAGCATTTTAAAGGATTTTGGAATGCAGCTTCAGAAGGAACGCTGGGTGCGTTAATTGCTATTGGGAATACAGCCGCTGTCGTAGGTTTTGGAGGAGTTGCTAAGGCTGTTCCCGCGTTTGGAGTGGCTGTAGATGCCATGACGCATATTCCAGGAAGTCCGTTGATCGGAGGAGCTATTGCCGTGAGTGTTATCGCGGGGATGACAGGTTCGGCTTCAGGAGGTCAGGCGATTGCTTTGCCAATTTTAGCACCTCACTATCTAGATGCTGGTGTAAATCCAGAAGCTCTCCATCGCGTAGTAGCTATTTCCTCTGGAGTACTAGATTCCTTGCCTCATAATGGTTATGTCGTAACAACCATTAATTCTATTTGCGGAGAAACTCATAAAGATGCGTATGGATCAGTTGCAGCAATGACGGTGATTGTGCCGCTTGTTGGTCTTGTACTTGCGATCATCCTGTTTTCTTTTGGATTTGGCATTTAATAATAGCAGCTAAAGAAAGCAGGGGCTGGGATAAAAGTATTTTAGTTGAAGGAAGATCCGAACGATGAATCGTTCGGATCTTTTCATGTTTATGGTGAACGTAGATTTCATTTGTTTAGGTGCTTCTAGCTGCGGAGTGGAGGGCAAGACAAAGACTTCTGAAATAGGTGAGACCCCGCATGAGTGTAAGCAACGAGGAGGCTCATCGGCTGCCAGCGGAAAGAGAAGTCTTGCACGGAAATCAACAGCGGTGTAACCAAGAGATTCATACTAGCGCATTTATTCTATTTGTTCGTCTTTAAATTGGATTGATTTAATTATGTCTCAATCCCTTTTTTGTTTGGCCGTCGATGTATGTTTTTGGGAGAAGTTGTTCATATATAAGAATGAAAGAGAGGATTTAGCAATAAAGCAGTGCTGCATTGCAGAAACTTTTACAAAATCCCTTGAACAACTTGCAGTTTACGAACATATTATTTACAATACAAGGTAGTATGATGTAAAAACTATGATAAGGAATAGTAGTGAACGAAGCGAGCTAAGAGAGCTGACGGGTGGTGCGAGTCAGCAAACGAGCGTTCATGAACTCACCTTGGAGTTGTAAATGTGAAGTAAAGTAACATTTGCCGTCTATCCGCGTTAAGGAAAATGAGTGAGTACATAATTGTGCTAATTTGGGTGGTACCGCGGGAAGTTTATTCAACCTCTCGTCCCTTTGTTTGAGGGATGAGGGGTTTTTTAGTTTAATTAAATACAGCTGGAGCGTACAAGGAGGATTATGTATGGCTTTTAATCATGAAAAGATCGAACAAAAATGGCAAAAAGTTTGGGAAGAAAATAAAACATTTAGAACAACAGAAGATGAAGGAAAGCGTAAATTTTACGCATTAGATATGTTCCCTTATCCATCTGGCGCTGGTTTACACGTTGGGCATCCAGAAGGTTATACAGCAACGGATATTTTATCTCGTATGAAGCGTATGCAAGGATACAATGTACTTCATCCGATGGGATGGGATGCATTCGGACTACCTGCTGAACAGTATGCATTAGATACAGGAAACGACCCGGCTGAATTCACTGAACTTAACATTAATAATTTCCGTCGTCAAATCAAATCGTTAGGTTTCTCTTACGATTGGGAGCGAGAAATTAATACAACTGATCCAAACTACTACAAATGGACGCAGTGGATTTTCTTACAGCTATATAAAAACGGCTTAGCTTATGTGGATGAAGTAGCTGTTAACTGGTGTCCTGCTCTAGGAACGGTACTTGCGAACGAAGAAGTTATTGACGGCAAAAGTGAGCGTGGGGGACATCCGGTTGAGCGTCGTCCAATGAAGCAGTGGATGCTTAAAATCACCGCTTATGCAGATCGTTTACTAGAAGATTTAGATGAGCTTGATTGGCCAGAAAGTATTAAAGAAATGCAGCGCAACTGGATTGGCCGCTCTGAAGGAGCTCACGTGCACTTCACAATCGATGGATACGACGACACATTTACTGTGTTCACAACGCGTCCTGACACGCTATTTGGGGCAACGTATGCCGTTTTAGCACCTGAACATCCGTTTGTAGAAAAAATTACAACAGCCGAACAAAAAGAAGCGGTAGAAGCGTATTTAGATCAAATTAAAAGCAAAAGCGATTTAGAACGTACAGACTTAGCTAAAGACAAAACTGGCGTATTCACTGGTGCTTATGCAATTAACCCTGTAAACGGCGAGAGAATGCCAATTTGGATTGCTGACTATGTTCTAATGAGCTATGGCACAGGTGCAATTATGGCTGTTCCGGCTCATGATGAGCGTGATTATGAATTTGCTGTTAAATTTGAACTGCCGATTAAAGAAGTAGTAGCGGGCGGAGACGTTTCAAAAGAAGCTTATACAGGCGACGGCGAGCACGTTAATTCAGACTTCTTAAATGGTTTAGATAAAGAAGAAGCAATTTCAAATATGATTCAGTGGCTTCAAACAAATGAAAAAGGTGAAAAACAAGTAACATACCGTCTGCGTGACTGGTTATTCAGCCGTCAGCGCTACTGGGGTGAACCAATTCCTGTTATTCACTGGGAAGACGGCACAACGACTGCAGTTCCTGAAGATCAACTTCCGCTTGTGTTACCAAAAACGACTGAAATCAAACCGTCAGGCACAGGTGAATCTCCGTTAGCAAACATTGATGACTGGGTGAACGTTGTAGATCCGGAAACAGGCAAAAAAGGGCGCCGCGAAACAAATACAATGCCTCAATGGGCAGGCAGCTGCTGGTATTACTTACGCTACATTGATCCAACAAACAGTGAAGCGTTAGCAGATGCAGATAAATTAAAAGAATGGTTGCCGGTTGATATTTATATCGGTGGAGCTGAACACGCTGTTCTTCACTTATTATATGCTCGTTTCTGGCATAAGTTTTTATATGATATCGGCGTAGTTCCAACAAAAGAGCCGTTCCAAAAACTGTTTAACCAAGGTATGATTCTTGGAGAAAATAACGAAAAAATGAGTAAGTCAAAAGGTAACGTTGTAAACCCAGACGAGATCGTAGAAAGCCACGGTGCAGATACGCTTCGCCTTTATGAAATGTTCATGGGGCCTTTAGATGCGTCAATCGCCTGGTCAACAAAAGGGCTTGATGGTGCACGCCGTTTCTTAGATCGTGTATGGCGCTTACTTGTTGACGATAACGGTGAATTAAGCAGCAAGGTTCAAGAAAGCAATGACACTACGCTTGAACGCGTGTATCACCAAACGGTGAAAAAAGTAACGGAAGATTACGAAGGCCTCCGTTTTAATACAGGTATCTCTCAGCTTATGGTATTCATCAATGATGCATACAAAGTTGACGTGCTGCCAAAGCAATACGTAGAAGGATTTGTGAAGCTATTAGCACCAATTTGTCCTCATACGACTGAGGAATTATGGAGCAAACTAGGTCACGAAGATACAATTTCGTATGAGGCTTGGCCTGCGTTTGACGAAGCAAAACTTGTAGATGATGAAGTGGAAATTGTCGTTCAAATTAACGGTAAAGTACGTGCGAAAGTAAACGTACCTGCTGAGGCATCTCGTGAAGAGCTTCAAGATATTGCAATGGCTAATGAAGATGTTCAAGAGTTCATTGAAGGTAAGACAGTGCGCAAAGTGATTGCTGTGCCTGGTAAATTAGTAAACATCGTAGCTAATTAAGTATTGATGTAGAACAGAACCCTTGATAGTTCTTTAGTCAGGGGTTCTGTTCTAGACCTAAGCGCCTGATGTCCACCTTTCGGGTTGACATCAGGCGCTTAGTCAAACCTTTAACTACGATTGGAAAAGCTTAGGCAGGCTGCTGCTTAAGCTTTTCTTATTTAGTGGCATAAAGGTATTTGAATTTGCTACAATAGCGATAGCAAGCTGAATGAAAGAATAGAGAGGAATGACGAAGATGGAAGAAGTAAAAGTAATTACGCCTGAAGAACTTCAAAAACGCGTTGAAAATGGAGAAGAACTTCATTTAGTTGATGTGCGCGAAGATGAAGAAGTAGCAGAAGGAATGATTCCCACTGCTAAACACATTCGTATGAATGATATTCCAGGTAATGTGGATTATTTCGATAAAGACAAAGAATATATTTTCATTTGCCGTTCGGGCCGCCGCAGTGAAAACGTATGTTACTACCTTCAAGAACAAGGATATAAAGTAACAAATATGGTTGGCGGTATGTTAGAGTGGGAAGGAAAAACGGTTAATAAATAAAAAGAGGCTGGGACAAAAGTATCTTAGCTGAAGTGAAAAATGAACCATTGATCAACATGTTTGATTAGTGGTTCATTTTTTTTGTTTCGTTTCTTCTAGCAGTTGATTGGAAGGCAAGGCGAAGACTCCTGCGAGAAAAGCGGAACAGGTGAGACCCCCCAGGAGCGCAAGCGAGGAGGAGGATCACTGGCCGCCCGCGGAAAGCGAAGTCTTGCAAGGAAATCAACTGCCGTGTTACAAGCGGTTCAGCTCATGTATCCCATTTGTTCGTCTTTAGATTGAATTCATTTCGTTATGTCTTAACCTCTTTTTTGAATGAAACTTCTGCCAACCGACTAAAATGATAGCAGGAAAACAAATGATGACTAAATCTATAAAAGCCCTCATAAAAATAGAGGTAGTAAGAGATTGAAAATCTGTACAAAAACCATCATCAAGAGAAACAGTCCATTCTGATTGAAACAAATTTGATAGGACAAGGTGGTAGAAGCTGTGATACAAGTAAAAATGTTTGATAAAGAGCATGAAAAAGATTTAGAATTTGCGGTGAACCGATTTTTACGGAAATTAGAGGATGAAGACGTCGTTGATATTAAATACCAAGTGACAGTGGATGTTGATCGTGATGAGCAGGTGTACTGTTTTTCAGCCATGGTTATGTATAAAGCCTAGCATATTATGCTAGGCTTGTTGCAAATTCTCCTGCATTACTTCCAGCCAAACGGCCTGTTACAAGAGCAGAAGTGATATTGTATCCTCCAGTGTATCCATGGATATCAAGAATTTCCCCGCAGAAGTAAAGGCCTTGCATAAATTTCGAAGACATTTCTTTTGGGTGAATTTCTTTAACAGATACGCCGCCTCCTGTGACGAATGCTTTTTCTAAAGAAAGCGTGCCGTTTACAGCAAATTCAAATCGTTTGCACAGTCTTGCAAATTCTCTCAGTTTCTCATGCTGAAGCTGTCCTGCTAGCGCTTGGCTATCAATGCCTGCCTGCTCGAGTAAAAACAATAGATAACGTTCAGATACAAAACCTTTTAAGACATTTTTAATTGCTTTTTTCGGTTCTTCTTTTGTTGTTTTGACTAATTGTTGAAAAATATCTTCTTCGTTTTGGCTAGGAAATAAATCAAGAGACATTTGAACAGTGTTGCTTTTTTGTTTCTTTAACTCTTTAACAACATATTGGCTGCAGCGAAGAGCGGCAGGGCCAGAGATGCCAAAGTGAGTGAAAATCATATCCATTTGATGAGTAATGACAGGCTTGCCTTTTTTATTAAGCACGCTTAGTCCTACATTGCGAAGCGATAGACCTTGAAGCGTTTTGGTTTTAATAAAGTGTTCGCTAGATGTAATAGGAACTTCTGTTGGGTAAAGCTCAGTAATTTTATGCCCTGCATCTTTTGCCCATTGATAACCGTCTCCTGTCGAACCTGTATGAGGTACTGATTTTCCACCTACTGCAATCACAACGCTTTTCGTTTGGATTGCTTCCCCGTTTTGAAGCACAACTTCTTTCACGGTGTTGTTCTCATAGTGTACGCGTTTAACGGCTGTGTTTGTGCGAATTGTCACGCGAAGACGGTGAAGTTCGCTAATTAATGCGTCAACAACAGATTGCGCTTTATTGCTGACCGGAAACATACGGCCGTGATCTTCTTCTTTTAATTTAATTCCAAGGCCTTCAAAATAAGAGATGATATCTTCGTTATTAAAAACAGAAAACGCACTGTATAAAAAGCGTCCGTTTCCTGGAATGTGTTTAATAAGTTCATCAATGGGAAGACGGTTTGTCACATTACAGCGTCCGCCTCCAGAAATGGCAAGCTTTCGTCCAAGTTTATTGCCTTTATCAATTAATAATACGTTTGCACCTGACTCACCAGCTGCAATCGATGCCATCAAACCAGAAGGTCCTCCTCCGATTACGACTACATCATATATCATACTTTCACCAACCTGTCTATTCTTAAAAAATTTTAGTTTGTTCACTGACAAATCTCTCAACATTGGATAAAATGGGCTATAGTCTTTGTTTTTCTAGTTTGTTGACGAGTGCGAGTGAGTATAAGACCTTTCTTAGTGTATACTGTCACTTGCTTCTTTTCAATTCTATCATTATTATCAGTATGTAACATTAAGTATCGGAGGCAAACGTATGTCTGATTCAAAATTGTTAAGAGGGACCTTTGTGCTGACGCTTGGCACCTATGTATCCCGAATCTTGGGAATGATTTATTTATTTCCATTTGCGATCCTTGTTGGAACCGTAGGGGGAGCACTGTTTGGTTACGGATATAACCAATATGCTATTTATTTAAGTATTGCTACAGCCGGTATGCCAATGGCCGTATCGAAATTTGTATCAAAATATAATGCACTCGGTGATTACTATACGAGTAGAAGAATGTACCGGGCCGGCATGAAATTAATGCTTGTCACAGGAATACTTGCATTTTTACTTTTATATTCGTTAGCTCCTGTTATGTCTAGAATTACACTGGGAGGTTCTGATTTAAATAACTCCTTAGAAGATGTAGTAATGGTTATGCGAATGGTTAGTGTTGCGTTAATTGTAGTACCGATGATGAGTTTAATGCGAGGATTTTTCCAAGGTCACCAGTCTATGGGACCAACAGCTGTTTCACAAGTAGTTGAACAGCTTGTGCGGGTTGTCTTTTTATTGGCATCTACCTATATCGTCATCAAAGTTGTCCACGGGAGTCTTGCATTAGCCGTTGGATTTGCTACGATGGGGGCTTTTGTAGGAGCTCTTGCTGGACTGGCTGTATTGATTTGGTACTGGAAAAAACGAAAGCCTTATCTTGATAAAATGGTGAACGAGCAGACGGTAACGCCTACGCGTATTTCTACCGTATCCATTTTTAAAGAGCTGCTTACGTATTCATTGCCATATGTCTTTGTCAGCTTGGCTATTCCGCTTTATCAGTATGTGGACCAATTCACATTTAACCGTGCAATGGTAGCGGCTGGACAAAAAGAAATAGCAGAGTCAATGAACGGAATTGTTCAGTCTTATGTTCCAAAGCTTGTGATGATTCCCGTTTCATTAGCTACTGCGTTCGGTTTGACTCTTGTACCAACGATTACACGTTCCTTTGTGAATAAAGATTATAACGTACTGCAAAAGCAAATTGACCAAACATATCAAACGATTATGTTTCTTGTGCTGCCAGCATCTGTAGGGTTAATGGCTTTAGCTGGCCCAGCCTATACGTTTTTCTTTGGAACAGATGCATCGGATGCGGGTGGGAATGTCTTGCTTTACTATGCACCGGTAGCTTTATTGTTCTCATTTTTTACGGTGAATGGAGCTATTTTACAAGGAATCAACAAACAAAAATATGCTGTTTTAAGTCTATTATTTGGATTGATTGTGAAAATTGTCGTGAACGTTCCATTTATTCTTATGTTCCACGAGATTGGTTCAGTTTTAGCGACTGCATTAGGCTATATCGTATCTCTTGTTTATATGTTTGCGCTTATTCAAAAACACGCAAAATATAACTACAGTGAGTTTATAAAACGCTCTGTGCTTATTCTCATTTTTGTTGCGATTATGGGAATCAGCGTAAAAATTGTCGCAGCAGTGATTGGTCTGTTTACAACGCCAGGACGATTCTCTGCCACTGTTATTACGATTATAGGAGCAGCAGTAGGCGGCCTTATTTACTTTATTATTACCTATCGTACAAGCCTGCTTGAAAAAGTAATGGGAGCGAGGGTAACAGGTGCAATTGAACGAAAGATACTGCGCCGAAATAAACAGCGCAGTGCCTAAGAAGATGACTCGTTAGAGTCATCTTCTTTTCAAAAAAGAGGAGGATATTACATGCGTTTGGATAAATTGCTTTCTACCATTGGGTACGGAAGCCGAAAAGAAGTTAAAGGTCTTTTAAAGACTGGGGCTGTTAAGGTAGACGGTACAGCAGTTAAAGATGCTAAGGTCCACGTTAATCCAGATGAACAAGAAATAACTGTGCATGGCGAAGCCGTTTCTTACCGAGAATTTGTTTACTTTATGCTTCATAAGCCGCAAGGCGTCATATCAGCGACAGAAGATTCTCTTCATGAAACAGTTTTGGACTTGCTTGAACTTGATGATGCTGTGTATAACCCATTTCCGGTAGGGCGTTTAGATAAAGATACAGAAGGGCTCTTGCTGCTGACGAATGACGGTCAGCTTGCACATCAGCTGCTATCTCCTAAAAAGCACGTTCCTAAAACGTATTTTGCAAAAATTAATGCACCGGTGACTGAAGAAGATGCTGAAGCATTTAGGCAAGGTGTCACTCTTGATGATGGATATGTAACAAAATCAGCAGAGTTAAAGATACTAACAAGCGGTGTGGAATCAGAAATTGAATTAACGATCGTTGAAGGGAAATTTCATCAAGTGAAGCGTATGTTTGAAGCAAGAGGAAAAAAAGTAACGTATTTAAAACGTTTATCTATGGGAGCTTTGCTATTAGACGAGTCGTTAGATTTAGGAGAGTATAGGGAGTTAACGGAAGAAGAACTAGCTTTATTGCAAAACTCAAATGCCTAAGAAGAGGCGAAAGAAAAAGGAACCTAAGTCTAAAATGGTTCCTTTTTTTTGTCCACTTTGTTAGACAAGTGAAACATTTCACGTTAAAGCACTTAAACGAGTACCAACTCTGCTTGACGTGCAAATGGAGCGGGGGACTATGCACTCGTCCAAGTCTTGACTTTCTACTGCGTAGAATTTTATCTCTATATATAAATCACTTACTACCCTTGAAATAAACTTACTAGGATGACATCTTGACCTTCTTTTGCGTAGTCGTCCATGTACCGCGACTTGGGCTGCGAACTAAATCATTATATGCTAACACATTCAAGTCACGCTGAATGGTTCTTGGTGTAATACCAAATTCGTCTACGAGCTCTTGCGTTGTAACTGTTCCATTTTTACAAATGAACATATAGACCGATTTGATACGAGTTAGCATTCGATTAGTTGAAGGTTTCAAAAAACCACTTCCTTATTCGTTTTTCGTAAGGCACAACTTCTTTATAACTCTGAGATGTCAAGCACTATTTCAGTCCTTATCCTTATTGTACACAAAATCGAAAGAAAAATAAAAGAGAAAACGCAAATTAACACAATATTTACAAAAAATGATATAAATATGTAATCCTTTCGTAACATCTCCTTCCTCTATTTGCACATTTTTTATAGTATATGTAAACAATAAACAAATAGAATCCGTTTTTATCGATTGTGCCTACAATTTATTTCCCGGAATTTTGACTCTGTAAACCTTTGATATGAAAGGAAAGAGACAATTATTTCTTTCTATATAAAGGTATGATAAAGTTAAATTTACCAATAGTAATGATAGATACAATCTGTAAAAGCAGGAAAAGGAGACAAACAGATGACGGCAATTAATTGGAAAGAGGAAGTTCAAAAAAGAGAAGCTGAAATTCTAGCTGAGACGCAGCGTTTTCTACAAATTAAAAGTGTTTTGACAAGCACAGAAAAACAAGAAGAGCCATTTGGACCTGGAATTGCTCAAGCGCTTGACTTTCTTTTAAATAAAGGAAAAAATGACGGGTTTTCCGTCAAGAACGTAGACGGATATGCTGGTCATATTGAAGCAGGAGAAGGGAAAGAACTTCTTGGCATTCTTTGTCACGTAGACGTTGTTCCTGAAGGAGACGGGTGGTCGGTTGATCCATACGGCGGTGAAATAAAAGACGGGAAAATTTTTGCTAGAGGAGCAATCGATGACAAAGGCCCGACGATGGCTGCTTATTATGCGATGAAAATTGTGAAAGATTTAGGGCTTCCTCTATCTAAACGGGTTCGAATGATCATTGGAACGGATGAAGAAAGTGACTGGAGATGTGTGGACCACTACTTCAATCATGAAGAGATGCCAACTATGGGGTTTGCGCCCGATGCGGATTTTCCTATCATTTTTGCTGAAAAAGGAATTACAGACGTAGAAATTCGCCAGCAGCCAATTGAAGGAACAAAGGGAAGCGTTCAGCTTACATCATTTGTCTCTGGACGACGCTACAATATGGTTCCTGATCTTGCAACAGCTGTTCTTGAATTCCATAGTGAAACGGATATTAAAAATAAATATGATCAATTTTTAAAGGATCAGTCTTTAAAAGGTTCAATAACAGAAAAGAGCGGTGTATACACACTTACTTTAGAAGGCGTTTCAGCACATGGCAGTGTGCCTGATAAAGGGAAAAATGCTGGACTTACGCTTCTTCGCTTTTTACACACATTAGAACTTGATGAACAAGCTAATCAGTTTGTAGGTTATGCAAATGCGTATTTAGTTCAAGATGCACTAGGAGAAAAAATGGGCTTAAATCGCAAAGATGAGGTTACGGGTGATTTAACGATAAATGTTGGAATCATGTCTTACAATCAAGAAGAAGCGGGGCACTTTGGTTTAAACATTCGCTATCCTGTATCAGCTCATATTGACGACATTATTGATACGATTAAAGAAAAAAGTGAATCTTATCAAATGACCATCAAACATTTTACAGATTCTAAACCACATCATGTCGATCAAAAACATGAGCTTATTCAAACGCTTCAAAAGGTTTACCAAGAACAAACAAATGAAGAACCTACACTTATTTCAATTGGAGGAGGAACGTATGCCAGAGCATTGGAAGCGGGGGTGGCATTTGGACCTCTTTTCCCAGGCCGTGAAGAAGTAGCGCACGAAAAAGACGAGTACATGGTAATTGAAGATTTACTTCGTGCAACAGCTATTTATGCACAGGCTATTTACGAATTAGCTAAATAAAAAAAGCGAACGCCTTTGCGTTCGCTTTTTTATTATTCAAATGAGAATAGGTCGCTTGATAAATAACGTTCACCTGTATCGCAAGCAATACATACGACCACTTGATCAGGAGATAATTTTTTGGCTACCTCGATAGCAGCATAGCACGCAGCGCCAGATGAAGGACCGACTAAAATTCCTTCTTCAGAAGCCAAGCGTCGCGTAATATCGTAGGCTTGTTCATCTTTAATTTTTAAAATTTCGTCGTAAACATCTACATTAAGCGTATCAGGAATAAATCCAGGGCTTGTTCCTACAAGCTTGTGCTTCCCAGGTCTTCCTCCAGATAATACAGGAGACCCAGCTGGTTCCACAACATGAACGGTCATATTTGGGTAGTTTTCTCTTAGTACTTCACCAGTTCCTGTAATCGTTCCGCCTGTTCCAGCAGTAGCAACAAAAGCAGATAAGTCTTTGCCTAACTCGTTCATTGCCTCGATAATTTCTTTAGCAGTCGTTTTTCGATGAGCGTCAGGGTTTGCATTATTTTCAAACTGCATGGGCATAAATGCATTTGGAATTTCTTTTGTAAGCTCTTCTGCCTTGCGAATTGCTCCAGGCATTTTCTCATCGCCCGGTGTTAGAACAACTTCCGCACCATATGCTTTTAACAAGTTAATTCGTTCTTGAGTCATGGTATCTGGCATAACTAAAATAGAACGATAACCTCTTGCCGCTGCATTCATTGCTAAGCCAATACCTGTATTTCCGCTCGTTGGTTCAATAATAGTAGAATTTTCATTGAGCAAGCCTGCTTTTTCAGCTTCCACGATCATATTAAAAGCAGCACGGTCTTTTACACTACGGCTTGGATTAAAAAATTCTAGTTTTAAGTAAACGGATGCTCCATCTGCAGGTTGAAGACGATTCAACTTAACAAGAGGTGTTTCGCCAATCAAATCAGCCATATTGTTAACAACTTTCATTTTTCTCATCCTTTTCTTATAAAAATTCTCTGTATTGTTTCTATGATAACACAAATTCTTATTTTTTAAGCACATGACAAATTTTCAGAAAAACCTCTCTATTTCATCCGAAAAAACCTTTAAAATAGATCTAGCTCTTTTTGAACATAACCAATTGGGGAAAGATAATAAAAAGAAAAGGAGCGATTTGATGAAAGGCGATAAACATTATTTTATTGGAATCAACGTGCCTGTATCCATTGCACATCAGGCAGAAAATTGGGCAAAGGAATTAATACCTTTTCCTTTCAAACAATGGACATACCCTGACGATTATCATATAACGCTACAATTTTTAGGGTTTTTAGATGACAAAAAGGAAAAGCTGATTACGCGCTTAAAAGAGGTAGCCTCCCGTCATTCAAGTTTTTCGCTGCAGACAGGTCAGTACGATGTGTTCGGTGCGTATAACAAGCCTAGAGTGCTTTATGTAAGCCTTAGGCCAAATGATAAGCTTATGAATCTGCAAAGGGATATACAGGCCGTATGGGGAGATCTAAGCGGCTTATATGAAAAACGTCCTTATCGTCCTCATATTACGATTGCAAAGAAGTGGGGAGGGGAAGCCGGACTTTTGGAAGAACAGTTAAAACAAACGTCGATTGAAGAACAGTTTCAAGTAAGTTCGTTTGCCCTTTTTGAAGTTCATCCTGCTAGCAAACCTAAATATAAAAAAATACTATCTTTTTCCTTGCAGTCACAGTAGCATATGAACATACAAGCATGGAGAGAGGTTATTTAAAAATCGCTCTTATCAAAGGAAAGAAAACGCCGATGATAATAGAGAAATCATCGGCGAACAAAGTTTTAGAGGAATTTTAATTAGGGGATTGATGTAAACGTGGCGCAGCTACTTAAGGTGCAAGATTATATTTCCCGTTATGAAAAAGACGTTTATCACTACACGTCTCAGTTTAATCACTTAAAAAAGCATAATTGGAAGAAAGCAAAGCAATTATTTGAAGAAGGGCTATTACATGAGCCGCCTGTACAAGAAGAAACAAAAGCTCAACGTTCATTTTTGCAAAAAGCAAAAGAGCGGTTTACAAGAAAAAAAGAAACGTGTGAAGTGGAAGAAGCGTTCTCTAGCGATAGCGTGGAAAATCAAGAGCTATTGAGGTTTACAACTCTTCCACAAACAGCGGAAGACTTGAAAATATTGTTTTTAGAAAATGTATTTGATCTTCAAATGAAATGGGCTACATCCACTTTATTTGAGTTCTCACAAGCAGATCGTAAATATTACCATGATGAAGCTCTCCGTTATTTTATTCAGCGCTTTCCTGATACATGTCTCGTGATGTACAAGCCTGTTTTCCTGATTAATAAAGCTCCGGTAGAAGGAGATATCATTATTGTTACTCCAACGGAAACCCTCTGTATTTGTTTAATAGAAACATATAAAAGTGCTGTTTTTCAGTATTCAAAAGAAAATTTTTGGACAGAGTTAAGAGGAAGAGATCAAAAAAAGATATTAAATCCTTTAATTGGGTTAAATCGAACGGAGCAAATTGTCCGAAGCATCTATCGTACTCACGATATTGAACATAACGTAAAGAAAATATTACTGAGCAGAAATGGATACATTGATTACGCTGCGGAGCCTTATCAGGTTGAATTTGTAGATGCTAGAAAGTATGAAGAATGGTTTTGTGAACTTAGGAAATCTAAAGCACCTTTAAAGTTTAAGCAGATGAAAGCAGCTCAAGTATTGCTCGAACACAGCCAGAGTATTTATTTTGACCGGGAATTCGAAGCAGGTGAATAATACGAACATTCACGCTATGAAAGTGCTTTCGTTTTTGCGTTTACTACATATAATGCTACTAAAGAGGTAATTGGCATAAGGAGGAGAAAAGGATGACTGGTGATAATAAGTTTCAAGCTTATTTAGATCAAATAGATCGTATTACTCTTTTAGTTCCAACTTCTTATCATGAAGGTCAAATTGATTTTTTTGTGATTAAAAGTACACAAATACATGAGACCATCTCTATTGAAAACGTACATGAATTAGAAGGTTTTATCAAATATGAAGGCAAGGTTGAAGGTAGCATAGAAATTGGACAGTCGTACGTTATCTGTGATAATTACGGAGAGAAAGTTCCGCTGCAGGTAGGGGCTGTTATACGAACCAAAGAGTTTGATGAGAGATTTTATTATAATCAAAATGATTTGGGTGCAGCCTTTTATTCAGATCATATTATGATAAAAATTTGGGCCCCGACTGCATCAGCAGTGATTTTAAAATTAATACATGCAAACAGCGGCAAAGAAGAACTGTACGTCATGGCTCGTCAAAGAAAAGGCGTATGGGAAAAGAAACTTCCCTTAGATAAAGAAGGATATTATTATCGATTTTTAATAGATGTAAACGACCGGACAAATGAAGCGGTGGATCCTTATGCCGTTGCAGCTACAGCAAATAGTGAATACGGAGTTCTGATAAATCTTCATACAGCCTATGTTCATCCCCATGAAAAGCCACCTTTCCTTCAGCCAACAGATGCCGTTATTTACGAAATGCACGTTCGCGACTTTTCTATTCATCCTTTAAGCGGGATAGAAAAAAAGGGCACATACCTAGCTGTTACTGAATCAAGCGGGCAGCCAGGCAAAACAACAGGTCTTCATTATTTAAAAGAGCTAGGAGTGACCCACCTTGAATTTCTTCCTATTAACGATTTTGGCGGAGTAGATGAATTAAACCCTCATGCTTCTTATAATTGGGGGTATAATCCATTGTTGTTTAATGTACCAGAAGGAAGCTACTCCGCTGACCCTTCAAATCCTGCCACTCGTATTGCTGAAGTGAAACAATTAATATCAACACTTCATCAACAGGGATTCCGTGTTATTATAGATGTAGTTTATAATCACGTATTTGTACGAGAGGAATCACCTTTTGAAAAAATTGTTCCGGGCTATTATTTTCGACATGATGAGTTTGGGATGCCTTCGAACGGGACGGGAGTAGGAAATGATTTTGCTTCTGAACGGAAAATGGCGCAAAAGTTTATTATCGATTCAGTATTGTTTTGGATAAAAGAGTACGACGTTGATGGGCTTCGCTTTGACCTCATGGGGATTTTAGATATAGAAACGATGAACATCATTCGGGACAAAATAAATGAAATTGATTCTACTATTTTGGTGTTTGGCGAAGGCTGGGATTTAAATACTCCTCTCCCCTATAATCAAAAAGCAATTATGGCGAATGCCCGCCAAACGCCTCAAATCGGCTATTTTAATGATCGCTTTCGAGATTCTGTAAAAGGAAGCACGTTTGATGTATATGAAAAAGGTTTTATCAGCGGAAATATTTATCAAAAAGAGACCGTGCAATCTGTGATAGCGGGGAGCATTCTGGATAAAGAAGACAGCCGGGCTTTATTTATAAATCCAGCACAATCAGTTAATTACGTTGAATCACATGATAATCATACGCTGTGGGATAAGTTAACGAATTCAAATGGAGAAGAAGATGAAGACATTCGTAGAAGTCGTCACCGCCTTGCTACTGCTATTGTACTTCTTTCGCAAGGCATACCGTTTCTTCATAGTGGTCAAGAGTTTTACCGCACTAAACAAGGCGTAGAGAACAGCTATAATTCACCCGATGATATTAATGCACTTGATTGGAATCGACGGATCAAATTTTCTCCTGATGTGAATTGGGTTCAAGAGCTGATTCGTATTCGCAAACAGCACGGTGCATTTCGCTTGGGAGATGCTTCAGCGATTAGGCAGCATGTTTCTTTCCTAAATACGCCGCAATCCGTTATTGGCTATTCCTTATCAAACGTATTGGCTTACGGTCCGTGGAAGAATATTATTGTGTTTTTTAATCAAGGCCTAATGGAAGAAAAAGTAGTTTTGCCAGAAGGACCATGGAAAATAGCACTTGATCATTGTAAAGTATATAAAAATGGGTATCCTACTATAGAGGATAATGCTATAAACGTTTCAAAGCTTAGCGTTCTTATTTTATTTCAAACGTAATTATTGTCTTCAACCACTTGACGAAAAAAGTATGATGGAGATAATATTTATAAAGGATGGCTATTGATACATATCCTCAATAGCCGTCTTTTTTATTTACTAAGAAAATAACGTCATGATGTCTTAATAGATTGCTTTATTGAGTGAAATTTTTAAACGAAATGTGTGTGTTGAAATTGAAGGTGAATTGGTTGGAAGATATATTAGGAAGCGAATGGGAAATTACTCCTGCTGGCGGAGCGACAGGAGAAGCTTATTTTGCAAAATTTCAAGACCGAAAGCTTTTTTTAAAGCGTAATTCATCACCTTTTTTAGCAGTATTGTCAGCTGAAGGAATCGTACCGAAGCTCGTGTGGACAAGACGAATGGAAAATGGAGATGTGATCACAGCTCAGCACTGGCTAGATGGTCGAGAATTAAAACCAAAAGATATGAATTCGAGTCGAGTGACAGAATTGCTTAGTAAAATTCATCATTCAAACGAGTTATTAGATATGTTGAAAAGGTTGGGGAAAACACCGCTTCTTCCCGAAGACGTGCTAGCCGATATTGTAGAGAATGTGGACGAGCGACTTCAAAAAGAAAGTATTGTAGAGCAGGGAATCAGTTATTTACAAGCAGAGCTTCCGTCCGTTCAGACAGATAAATATGTTGTGTGTCACTGTGATGTGAACCACAATAACTGGATGCTTGGAGAGAATACGCAGCTATATTTAATCGACTGGGACGGAGCGATGATTGCAGATCCTGCTATTGATTTAGGTTTATTGCTTTATTGGTACATCAATCCATCTCAGTGGGAAGAATGGCTTGAGCATTATGGAGTTGAACTAACCGAGAACTTGAAAAAGAGAATGAAGTGGTATGTGATAAGTCAAACCATTTTATTCATTGAATGGCATCGTTCGAAAAATGAACATTCTGAAATGAACTACTGGCTTGAATATCTTCGGATGTTGCTCGTCAACGACATTCAAGCACAGTAGCAAAGATTATGACAAGGTAGATAGTTCTTGGACCCATTGTGATAAATTTTGTTGATTGGTTTGAATATGTTCGTCTAAATGAGCAGCACTTTTTGCATCTTGCGTGTATTTATACACGTTTTGTAGTGTTGCTTGTACGTCTGTGCTAGCGTATCCTTTTGCTAACATTGATTGAATTAAACGTTCAACCTGTTCACATTCCGCAACCGTTCCGCAGCAATCACTTTGATGATTAGATAAAATATCTTTTAATATATTCATTTGGTGTTCGGCATTTAAAGGCATTAAGCATCATCCTTTCTCGTATGATGCTCTTATTTTTTTCTATCTAAACACAATTATGCATGAGAATGTCGGTTGTTTCGAATAACCGACATTTTCAATGCGTCAAAATACATTAAAGAGGTGCAACATGAGATTACGAAACAAACCTTGGGCAAAAGATAAAATTGCTGAAAATCCCCAATACGTGGTTCCAAACCCAGCAGAGTATAAAGGGAACTGGAAAGAGGTTTTTGGAAACGAAAATCCTCTTCATATTGAAGTAGGAACAGGAAAAGGCCAATTTTTAGTAGGGATGGCTAAACAAAATCCGCATATCAACTATATTGGAATTGAAATGTATGAAAGTGTCATCTTAAGTGCTCTAGAACGATTGATTGAAGAAGAGCTTCCAAATTTAAAGCTGTTGAATGTAGATGCTAACCACCTTAGTGAGTTTTTTGCAAAAAATGACGTGGATCGCGTTTATCTCAATTTCTCTGATCCATGGCCAAAAAAGAGACATGCCAAACGCCGTTTAACATACAAAACGTTCTTAAGCATGTACGAAAACCTGCTGGTTGATGGTGGAGAAATTCACTTTAAAACAGATAATCAAGGTCTATTTGAATATTCATTGACAAGCTTTTCAGAATATGGGCTTCTTCTCAAATACATTAGCTTAGATTTGCATAAAAGCGATTTTGAAGGCAATGTTATGACGGAATATGAAGAGAAATTTTCACAAAAAGGCAGCCGTATTTACCGCTGTGAAGTAAAATACCTGAACGAAAAAGACTGAGTCCCTCAGTCTTTTTTTGTTCAAAAAGAGAAGGAAATAGTGATAAAATAAAAAGGAATATAATGGAGGTGTAAAATGGAAACGTTAACAATAGGCGAATTAAAAGTGACATGGCTTCGTGGAGGGAATAATCATTTAGACGGAGGAGCAATGTTTGGTGTTGTTCCAAAAGAGCTTTGGACAAAAAAATATCCTATCTCAGAAGGAAATCGAATTCCAATGAGAACTGATCCTTTGCTCGTTCAAACTGAAAAACACCTCATGTTAATTGACGCAGGTATAGGGAATGGTATGTTGGATGAGAAAAAAAAGCGTCATTTTGGTGTAACAGAAGAATCATTTATTGCTGAAGATTTACAAAAGTTAGGGTTTACGTGCGAAGATATTACTCATGTCATTATGACGCATCTTCACTTTGATCATGTGTCAGGCTTAACAAAATGCAGCAACGGACATTTTTCCTCTGCTTTTCCAAATGCAGAAATCTTTGTTAGTGAGATCGAGTGGAATGAAATGAGAAATCCTAATATACGTTCTAAAAATACGTATTGGAAACAAAATTGGGAATTTATTCAGCATCAAGTAATAACATTTAGCGATAAAGATGAAATTGTGCCTGGAGTAACGGTTCATCATACCGGCGGTCACAGCGATGGTCATGCTGTAGTTGTATTAAAAGGAAACAATGACATCTTAGTGCACATGGGCGATCTTTTGCCAACACATGCACATCAAAATGTCTTATGGGTAATGGCATATGATGATTATCCAATGACTTCGATTGAACAAAAGCAGCAGTGGCTAGCTTATGCCTATGAGAATCAAGCTTGGCTAAGTTTTTATCATGATGCTTTTTATCGAGCTGTAAAATGGGATAACAAAGGAGAAATAGTTGACGAAATTAAACGGGTGCATTCAGCGTCAATTCAATAATAGAACCGCTTTTTTTATCAATGAAAAACTCGTAATGTTCCTGTTTTGCATCACGTGTTCTGATAATTCCACCTGTATAACCATAAAAAGAGAGACCATGTTTTTGAATGACTTTAGTCGTTGTTTCAATCCATGAGCCATCAATTGCCCCATTTTGTTTAAAAGCGCTTTTAACAATCGTAAGGGCTTCCGATGAGGAAATTGACGACTTTCTTTTTTGAAGAATATAAGCGCTTGCAAATCCGACTGCAGCTCCTGCTATTAGTTGAGTCCATTTCACGTTATTCACCTGCTTTTTAAGGATATGTTTTCATCATTATATCAAATTGTCGAATGCTTTGTTAAGTTGAGTTATAGAAGAGAAGGACGGAACTAGCAACTATTTCCGGTTTTCGATACAATAAAGAAAATGATACATAAAGGAGAGTATATATGAACAATGAAACGCTATCTCTATTTAAAACATTAACGGAGTTACCAGGTGCCGCTGGAAACGAACATCAAGTACGTTCATTTATGCGCTCGCAAATTGAACCCCTTGTAGATGAAGTCATTCAAGATGGGTTAGGAAGTTTATTCGGCGTTCGCTATAATGAAGAAAAAGGTCCTAAAGTAATGGTAGCGGGACATATGGACGAAGTAGGATTTATGGTTACGTCTGTAACAGATAAAGGAATGCTTCGTTTTCAAACTCTAGGAGGATGGTGGAGTCAAGTACTGCTAGCTCAACGCGTCCATGTTGTTACAAAAAAAGGTCCTATCACCGGCGTAATTGCTTCTATCCCTCCTCATTTATTAGACGAATCACAGCGCAACAAGCCAATGGCCATTAAAAATATGATGATTGATGTGGGCGCAGATAGTAAGCAGGAAGTAGCAGAAATGGGCATTCGTCCTGGCGACCAAATTGTACCGATTTGTCCGTTTACGCCAATGGCAAATGAAAAGAAAATACTGGCGAAAGCATGGGATAACCGCTATGGGTGCGGACTTGCGATTGAATTATTAAAAGAAGTAAAAAATGAAAAATTGCCAAATATCTTATATTCTGGAGCTACTGTGCAAGAAGAAGTAGGACTTCGCGGTGCTCAATCAGCTGCGAATATGATTAAACCGGATTTGTTTTATGCACTAGATGCTAGTCCAGCTAACGATACATCAGGCGATAAAAATGCATTTGGACAATTAGGAAAAGGCGTATTACTTCGTATCTTTGACCGTACGATGGTCACACATAGAGGAATGAGAGAATTTATTTTAGATACAGCTGAGACAAACAGCATCCCTTATCAATACTTTGTTTCTCCAGGAGGTACGGATGCAGGGCGCGTTCATACTTCTAATAATGGAGTTCCTTCTGCGGTCATCGGCGTATGTTCACGTTATATTCATACTCATGCTTCTATGATTCATGTAGATGACTATGCAGCTGCAAAAGAATTACTAGTCAAACTTGTACGTTCTACAGACCAAACAACGCTCGATACGATTAAGCAAAACGGATAAAAAAGAACAAAGCAGCTGCTTTTGCGGTTGCTTTGTTTCATAATGACAGGAGAAAAAAATGAAAATTGCAATCGGAACGAAAAATCCAACAAAAGTAAATGCAGTAAAAAAAGTATTTGGAGATACTTTTACATATGTAGAGGTAGGCGTGCAGTCCGGGGTATCGCCACAGCCTTTTTCTGACGAAGAAACCATCCAAGGAGCGGTTAATCGCGCGCGTGCTGCTGTGAAAGAGACAGGTGCTGATATTGGTATTGGGCTTGAAGGAGGGGTGCAGGAAACGCCTCATGGCTTATTCCTTTGCAATTGGGGAAGCCTTGTTACCTCTAAGGACCTTGAACCGATTTTAGGTGGAGGGGCTCGTATTCGGCTTCCTGAAGCGGTAGCCGGTATGCTTCGTCATGATAAAAAAGAATTAGCCGAAGCTATGGAAGTGTATACAAACCAAAAGAATATCCGAAAAAAAGAAGGAGCAATCGGTATTTTCACCAATGGAAATTTAGATCGGACCGCTATGTTTTATCAGGTTGTTTTAATGCTAAAAGGACAGCTTGATTTTAGGACAAATCAAGCTGTTCAATAGGAAATTTCTTTGTAACCCTTTATAATAGAAAAGCATCAGTGTATGATAGTTGCAACAACTCATATACTATGTTTTGATGTAGAAGGATTAAATAATGTATAGGGCTTTAGCCGTTTAAATACGAAAGTAAAAGAAAAAGTGGAGGAAAGAAAAATGGAAAAAATGCAAACAATTGAACAATACAAAGAAATCATTAAAGAAGGAAAGCATATCATGATGTTTTCAGCAGACTGGTGCCCAGATTGCCGAGTAATCGAGCCTGTGCTTCCAGAAATTGAGGCGAATCATAGTGAGTATACCTTTCACTATGTCGACCGCGATGACTTTATCGATCTTTGTGCAGAATTAAGCATCTTTGGAATTCCAAGCTTTGTTGGTTACAGCAACGGAGAAGAAACAGGGCGTTTTGTCAGCAAAGACCGTAAAACAAAAGAAGAAATTGAAGAGTTTATTAACGGCTTAAATGCATAAATCAAGTGAAGACTGATAGCGATTTACAGCTATCAGTCTTCATACATAAAAATGAGAAAAGGAGGCGTAAATATGGCGAAAATGAATAGTCAAAAGATGAGAAAACTACTAGAAGAGCGATTAACGGGTGCAGATTGGTCATTTTTATTTGATCGTGAAAAAGATACGCTGCGCGTTGAACATCAGGAAACGAAAAAAGGTGTAACCATTTCTTTACCTGGGCTAATTGCAAAATGGGAAGAAAAAAAGGAAGCGGCTCTAGATGAAATGGTATATTATATAAAAGAAGCTCTTCGTGTTATGAACGATGAACAGCAGGTAACGGGAAAAGAAAAGCGCATTTATCCAGTTATTCGCTCAACGTCTTTTCCAGATAAATCGAATGAAGACGTGCCGTTGATTTATGATGAACATACAGCTGAAACACGCATTTATTATGCGCTTGATTTAGGCAATACATATCGTCTATTAGATGAGAAACTAATTCGCAAGGAAAATTTAGATCTATCCGCAGTGCGGGAAATGGCTAAATTTAATCTTCGCTCTTTGCCGATTTCACATAAAAAAGATACGGTAGCAGGCAATGACTTTTATTTTGTAAATCAGAACGATGGATACGATGCAAGTCGAATTCTTAACGAGGCATTTTTGCAAGATTTTGCTTCTAGTGTTTCGGGCACAATGGCTGTAGCAGTACCTCATCAAGATGTGCTGATTCTAGCTGATATTCAAAACGAAACGGGTTATGATATTCTTGCGCAAATGACCATGAGCTTTTTTGCAAGTGGACGTGTACCCATCACAGCTCTTTCATTTTTATACGAAAACGGTGAGCTAGAACCTATTTTTATTCTAGGAAAAAATCGCAGTAAAGGACGGGACTAATTATGAATCTTTTTTATAATAAAGAAGGTATCGGCGATACATTAATCGTCAAGCTAGAAGATATCGCAATTGAAAATCGCACGTTTGAAACAAAAGGCGACGTTGTGCGTATCTTTGATCAAAAATCAAATACAACAGCTGGCTATAACATCTTTCATGCTTCTTCTAAGTTAAAAGTAGAGGGAAATGGTTCTCTTGAATTAACAGAAGAAATGGTGGAAGAAGTAAATCGTGTACTTAGCGAAAGCGGTTTTGAAGGTAAACTTGAAGTGGATTTATCTCCTAAATTTGTAGTGGGATACGTTCAAGAAAAAGAAAAGCATCCAAATGCAGATAAGCTGAACATCTGTAAAGTAGATGTTGGCACAGAAACACTTCAAATTGTGTGTGGAGCACCAAATGTAGACGCAGGTCAAAAAGTCGTGGTAGCAAAAGTAGGAGCGGTTATGCCAAGCGGCATGATCATTAAAGATGCAGAGCTGCGCGGTGTGCCTTCTTCAGGTATGATTTGCTCTGCTAAAGAGCTGGCGCTTCCGAACGCTCCTCAAGAAAAAGGAATTCTAGTACTTGAAGACAAATATGAAGTAGGTCAACCTTTTCAAGCATAAAAGCAGAGTGCGATACTGATTTATAGGGCAAAAGCATGATGTTTTTTTACACGTATATTTCAAAGCGTTACAGTTGCTGAAAAGCAATTGTCAATTCTTAAAAAGGTTTGATAAAATTAAAAGCCACTAGTATATACTAGTGGCTTTTTTCGCGTTTAATTATGAGTGCTAACTAGACGCAAAAAAATATTTTTGCAAAGAGGAATTTTACTGTATAAATAAGGGAAGCAAAATAGTAGATTTTATAGTAAGAGTTCAAGCATACGTGATAGAATGATAAATGAAAAGATAGTATATATATCCATCTCAGAGAATACTTTGAGGCCAAAGGTAAATAAAGGATGCATGGATAGCTTTTTGTAGATATCGCAGCACTGCGGTATAAGAGGCTAAACGAAGTAAGATAGTCTGATAGAAAGAGTGATAAAAATGGGTTTTGTACGAAAAGTAATGGATTATTTACTAGGATACGAAGTGAAAGAAATTGTTGTAGACGAACATGGAAATACAACGGAAGAATACCCTTTAAATAGAGAAAAAACAATTCCTAAAAAGAAGGCTCCTAAGCCTAAACAAATGCAGTCAGTGCATCAAAAGCCAGTGATGAAAGCAGCGCCAAAACCTTCTGTTCCACACTCGGCCAGAACGCAAAAGCGGAGTTACAGTGAAGAACAGCAAGATGTTCATACAAAAGTAGCTTATCAATATCCAAAAGGAACGTTTCGTTTTCCTTTAATTGATGATAAGGGAGAAGCAAAAAAGGCAGCAGCGCCTAAAAATGAACCAAGGCCTGTAACAAAAAAGGCACCGGCTCCGTTTTATCAAGAGCCTGTTCGCAAGTCGGCGCTAACGCAGCCTAAGTCAGTATCTCAGCCGTTAAAAACGGTATCTGAAAAGAAAGAAGCGGTTCCGCAAGTAAGAAAACGTCCGTTTCGTCCTACTGAAATTCCTTCACCTGTCTATGGGTTTAATAAGCGGCCTTCTAATGTTGTACAAAACGGAAGTGAGGAAGTAGTAGAATATGAGCTTCCGAGTACACAGTTATCAAAAGCGGCGTTTGAAGATGAAATTTACCGACGAGCGATGAATACAGCTGTTGTAGAGCCGTTAAGAAAACCGGTTTCTAAGCCTATAGCCGAAGAAGCACCGATTCAAGAAACAGAAGAAATGATGCAACTGTCTTCTCAGCGTTTTGCTCAGTGGAAGCAATATGAGGAAAATCAAAAAGAGAAGCTATCATTTCCTGAAGAAAAGCCAAGTTCTTCAGTAGCCGTAAAAGAACAGGAAGAGGTGCCAGCTTTTGAAGAATCACACGCGGTCGAACCGTTAGTGGGACAAGAGAGCACTCTTGACTGGGATTCAGCGAAAGGTATGACAGCGCCCGAAGAAGTTCCAATTTCAGAGGAAACGCGCCCGTCTGAACCATCAGTTTCTCTCCAACAAGAGATAGGAAATGAGACTGAAGAAGTAGAAACGTTGATGGACGGAAGCGAAGTGTTTTTACAAGCAGCAGAAGAAGTAGAAGCACTAAAGCCTAGAAAGAAAGAAGAAGCTCCAGCTGCTAAGAAAGAAAGTGACGTCATTCTAGAAGAGCCAGCAAACAGTGTTCATATGGAAGCAGAACATGAGCTGAATTCTGAAAGTTTAAATTCATCGCAACCCGCAGCTGATGAATGGCAACCAGAAGCGGCATCGGCTGTTGTTCACCAAGAGCTTGAAAATTTGGTGATAAAAGAGGAAGAAAGCAGTATGCAGGAAAGTCAAGAGTTACAAGAACAAGTACAGCAAGAGTCAGCTGTAGAACCTCTTGTACCTGCAGAACAGCCAGGAAATGCTGAACGAGGTCGCGGTAAGCGATTAGTGCCTTTTAACGTGATGATGCTGAAAAAAGACCGCACAAAGATGAATAACAGCGCTCGAGAAAAAAGTCAGCCGTCTCAAGGTTCATACCAAGGGCAGGAGACAGAAGCTCTGCAAAAAAAAACGGAAGTAAGTAGGCAAGAAGAAGTTCACGGTGAAAAAACCAAAGAAGCAATTCCGCAGGCTTCGTTAAAAGCTGAAGAACCTGTAAATGTAAAGGCTTCTTCTCCTTATGCATTTCCTGGAATGAACTTGCTTAACATTCCTCCAGCTGCTATTGAAGAAGATAATCAATGGGCGGATGAGCAGCGTGAGCTTTTGGATATGACATTAAAAAACTTTAACGTTCGAGCTAAGGTAGTAAACGTCACACAAGGTCCTACCGTGACCAGATTTGAAGTACATCCTGAACCCGGTGTGAAAGTGAACAAAATTACGAATTTAACAGATGATATTAAACTGAGCCTAGCCGCGCGTGATATCCGAATTGAAGCGCCAATTCCAGGGAAAAATACGATTGGAATTGAAGTGCCAAATCGTCAAAGTAAGCCGGTGTTAATTCGTGAAATTTTGAGGCATCCCTCTTTTAGAAAAGATAACTCTCCTTTAACGGTGGCTTTAGGGTTAGATATTTCAGGAACGCCGGTTGTGACTGACTTGAATAAAATGCCTCATGGTTTGATTGCCGGAGCGACAGGGTCTGGTAAAAGCGTGTGTATTAATACTATTATCGTCAGCTTGCTTTATAAAGCTGCGCCGCACGAAGTCAAGCTTATGTTAATTGACCCTAAAATGGTTGAGCTAGCTCCTTACAACGGTATTCCGCATTTAGTCAGCCCGGTTATCACGGATGCTAAAGCAGCTACTACAGCTTTAAAATGGGCAGTAGAGGAAATGGAGCGCCGTTATGAATTGTTTGCACATGCGGGCGTACGTGATATTACAAAATACAACGAACGTGTAAAAGAACATAATGAAAAAAGCGGGGAGCTCCCATATCTAGTTATTATTATTGATGAACTAGCCGACTTAATGATGGTATCTCCTGGGGAAGTAGAGGAAGCTATTTGCCGTATTGCACAAAAGGCAAGAGCATGTGGCATTCACTTATTGCTTGCAACTCAGCGTCCTTCCGTAGATGTGATTACAGGCTTAATTAAAGCGAATGTGCCAACGCGTATTGCATTTTCTGTTTCTTCGCAAGTTGATTCACGTACAATTATCGACACAGGGGGAGCAGAGAAGCTACTAGGTAAAGGTGATATGCTGCTTCTTGAAAACGGCTCTTCTAAAAGCGTTCGAATTCAAGGGAACTTTGTTTCAGATGAAGAAATTGACCGCGTTGTAGATCATGTCAAAAAGCAAATGAAGCCAACATACCTATTTGATCAAGAAAATTTGTTGAAAAAGCAGCAGAGCTTTGCTTCAAATGAAGAAGATGAGCTTTTCTATGAAGCATGCGAGTTTGTGCTAGACCAAGGCGGTGCATCTACTTCCAGTCTGCAAAGACGCTTCAGAATGGGGTATAATCGCGCTGCGCGCCTCATTGATATGATGGAACAGCAAGGCATTATTTCAGAAGCAAGAGGAAGCAAGCCGAGAGATGTGCTCATTACCGAAAACGAGCTTCAGGAAATGGAAAGTCAAACAGCCACTTCTACATTTTAAGCTGTTTTTCTACATGTAGGTTAAAAAAGAGGCTATGCAAGATCAGCAGGATACAGCATTGTGTGAGCTAACGCTCTGTCACTGTATCCGTCGCCTCTTTTTTTCCTGCTTTAAGTTCGTTTATACAGAATTTGAGTAGAGATTTTGGAAGAAATCCATGAAGAAAAAAAGGAAAAGGTTTGTCAGAACTAGTAAAATGATTTACTATATGTAAGGATAATGTGTGTGTTGCTTTTTTAGCATGTGATAGTTTGCTATCATTTCTCACCAGCAGAAACATATGAGCTGAAGGCGTATAAAGAGGACAAACTAAAATAATTAGAGTACGAGTGAAGAGTAATGAGAGAAGAAAATCATGAACTGATTAACTTTAATGAAATTCGTGAACAAAAGCAGCTTCAGTCTGATAATGCTATTTGCGACTTTTACAATCAATATTTCTTTTTTGTGAACCGCTATACGAATATACGAGAAAAAGTGCGGGCTTCACATTTATTTAAAGAGTTAGTAAACTTGCCTCATGAGGCGCCTCTGTCTGATTCCCATGAACAATTATTTTTTCAGTGGTTTGCATTTGAATATGTAACCATTCAGGGGAAAACCCTGCTGCAGCTTTTTTTAGCTGATCAGGCAAAGCAGAAAACAGAGTCGTTTTTGATTCAAGGAGCCTTTTTTTTGACGAGTGTACTAGAGCCAATTATTGTGTCTAAAGTACCTAATTCGTTTTTCTTAAAAGGATATACCCCATTGACAAATGAGCAGGTTATCATCAAAGATGTAAGAGGAAGATTTGCAAATTTAGAGGAACAACAAGTAATTTGGATTCGAAAAATAAAATCAATCGGATATGACGTGTTAATTGACTCTTTCTTTTTAGGACATAAACAACGCATTGAACAGTTAGTAACGCAATATAATGACAAAAAAAATGCAATGACATGGCGCTCGTTTTTAAAACAGCAGGCTATATACTATGTGATGAAGCCAAAATAAAAGGCCGTTTCGCAAGGGAAGAGAGTAGAAATGGAGTCATGGAGTTATGTTATAAGAAGTGATATAATGTACGGATGTTATCGTGAAATCAGCAATCAAACGACATTTATATACGTTTGTAAGAGCAATTCTAGATAACCGTCATATACTGTCTTACAGATAGACGAATGTTGGAGGTTCTTTATATGACAGTTTACCATTTTGTAGGTATTAAAGGAACAGGAATGAGTGCGCTTGCGCAAATCCTAAACGATATGGGCTTTCAAGTTCAAGGATCGGATATTGAAAAAGAAATTTTTACGCAAAAAGCACTAGAACAGCAGGGAATTCCTGTTTTACCATTTGATAAAAATAATATTAAAGACGGCATGACTGTAATCGCAGGAAATGCTTTTCCTGATACGCATGAAGAAATTGCAGAAGCAGCTTCAAAAGAAGGAGTCAAGCTTGTACGCTATCACCGTTTCTTAGGTGACTTTATGAAACAGTATACGAGTGTAGCCGTAACAGGAGCACACGGAAAAACATCCACAACGGGTATGTTAGCGCATGTGATTCAAGGAGCTGAACCTACTTCATATTTAATTGGAGACGGTACGGGTAAAGGTGTAAAAGACAGCAAGTATTTTGCGTTTGAGGCATGTGAGTATCGCCGCCACTTCTTATCTTATACGCCAGACTATGCAATTATGACGAATATTGATTTTGATCACCCTGATTATTTTGCCAATATCGACGATGTATTCAGCGCGTTCCAAGAGATGGCACTTCAAGTCAAAAAAGGAATTATTGCCTGTGGTGACGATGAACATCTGCAGCAAATTCAAGCGAAGGTACCTGTTCTTTATTACGGCTTAGGCGAAGAAAATGATTTCCAAGCACGTAATATCGTAAAAAGCACAACAGGCACAACATTTGATGTGTTCGTTCGTAATACATTCCACGCATCATTTGAAATTCCAGGGTATGGCGACCATAACATCTTAAATGCACTTTCTGTTATTGCACTTTGTCATTATGAAGAAATTGACGTTGCTGTGCTGCAAGAGCGTTTTAAAACATATCAAGGTGTAAAACGTCGTTTCAGTGAAAAGAACGTTGGCAAACAAGTGCTAATCGATGATTATGCACACCATCCAACGGAAATTAATGCAACGATTTCAGCTGCTCGTCAAAAGTATCCAAACCGTGAAGTTGTGGCTGTTTTCCAACCGCATACTTTTACGCGTACACAAACGTTCTTAGAGGACTTTGCAGCAAGCTTACAGCACGCTGATAAAGTATATCTATGTGATATTTTTGGATCAGCTCGTGAGCATCAAGGTAAATTATCAATTGAAGATTTACGAAGCAAAATCAGCGGAGCTGAATTAATTAATGAAGAAACAATTGAATCGTTAAAAGACCATAATGAAGCTGTATTAGTATTTATGGGTGCTGGAGACATTCAAAAGTTTGAAAAACTATATCAGCAAACCGTATCATAAAAAAAAGGCACTCAGGAGAGTGCCTTTTTTCTTTCAAAACTCATTTTAAATTTTCAGGATTTAACGCTTTTAATTCCTCAATGACAAATAACCCGTCTTTACGAATTAACACGTCATCGAAATAAATCTCACCGCCGCCGTATTCTGGGCGCTGAATCATCACCATATCCCAGTGAATATTTGACTTGTTTCCATTATACGCATCTTCGTAGCACTCGCCAGGAGTGAAGTGGAAACTTCCGTCAATTTTTTCATCAAATAAGATGTCTTGCATTGGATGTTGAATATATGGATTTACGCCAATCGCAAATTCGCCAACAAAACGTGCGCCTTCATCCGTATCAAAAATGCCGTTGATGCGTTCTGTATCATTAGCGGTTGCTTCAACAATCTTACCGTTTTTAAATGTTAAGGATACATTCTCAAACGTAAAGCCTTGATAGTTAGAAGGAGTGTTGTAAGAAATTGTTCCGTTTACAGAATCACGTACAGGAGCCGTGTATACTTCACCGTCCGGAATATTCATTTCCCCGGCACACTTCACTGCAGGAATATCTTTAATAGAGAACGTTAAGTCTGTATTCTCACCTGTTAAACGCACTTTGTCCGTACGGTTCATAAGCTCAACCAAAGCATCCATCGCTTTGCTCATTTTGCCATAGTCTAAGTTACATACATCAAAATAAAAATCTTCAAATGCTTCTGTACTCATTTTAGCAAGCTGCGCCATTGAATCGTTTGGATAGCGAAGAACAACCCATTTTGTTTTTGGAACGCGAATTTCTCTATGTACTTTTTTACCGATCGTATTCCCTTGGATTTTCATTTTATCTGCCGGAACATCTGATTGTTCAAAAATGTTTGAGCCAGAACGCAAGCCAATATAAGCATTCATTTCCTTCATCACATTTGCTTCGAAGTCTGCCATCATATTGAACTGCTCTTCTTGTGCACCGTTTAAAAGAGCGCGGTCTACCGAATGATCTTTTAGCAGTACAAATGGATAACCACCCGCCTTGTACGCTTCATCTACAAGTGCTGTCACAAGTTCGCGCTGAAGTCCAAAGTTTTCGATTAATACTTTTTCTCCTTTTTGAAGGCGAACAGAATAATTAATTAAATTTTTAGCTAATGTCGCAATTCTAGGGTCTTTCATAAATAGTGCCTCCTTAAAATAGCAATGATTGGTGATTCACTTTCTATTGTACCCCACTGAGCTTATTTTGTTTGTTTTTATGCTTTAAAATCCTTTTTTTCTTTAGGAAGGGAAATAACTCATATATCGCGAAATAATGTACAATCTTCCCTTTTTCTGAATAAAAGCAGAGAGAATATGGTAAAGTTAAAGAGTCTATAGGGAATAGAAGGTTTAATTGTTTATAAAATTGGGAAAGTAGTTATAACAAGAGAGAAGAAAATAGGAGGTGCCTTGCACAGATGGTTATTATTCTTTATTTAAGCGCTGCTATTGTTGCCATTGCGATTTTTTACCTGGTGGTTTCCGTGTCCAAAACATTGAAATCCGTTCAGCACACATTAAATTCAGTGGCAGGTACTTTAGACGGTGTAGAAAAGCAAATGACAGGAATCACAGCTGAAACAACTGCACTTTTACATAAGACTAATCTGTTAGCTGAAGATATTCAGCGTAAATCCGAAGCGCTGAACACAGTGGTGGATTCTGTTAAAGGCGTAGGTGACTCAATCCAAGACCTAAATAAGTCTATTAAAAGCGTATCATCAAGCGTTTCAGAGAAAGTAGAAGAAAATAAAGAAACTGTTGCTCAAGTTGTTCAATGGAGCAATGTTGCATTAGACGTATGGGAACGTATAAAATTAAGAAAACAGAAAAAAGTTGAAGCAGAGCCTGTACCTGTTGAAGTAAAAGAAAAAGCGGTTCAACGCTCACGCTCATTTTCATAAGGATGAACTTTAAAGGAGGAGACGCATATGTCAAACAAACCAAATAAACCAAACAACACTTCAAATAAAGGCTTTTTAGTAGGAACAGTGATTGGAGGAGTTGTAGGAGCTGCAACGGCATTACTACTTGCTCCAAAATCAGGTAAAGAGTTCCGTTCTGATTTAAATGAGCAGGCAGCTTACGTTCGTTTAAAAACAGAGCAAGCGAAAAACAGCGCTGTTGAAAAAGGACAAGGGTTTGCTCAAACGGCTAAAGAAAAAACGGCTGGTTTATCACAAACACTGTCTGAGCAATCTTCACAAGTAGTGGACAAGGTGAAAAACTTCCGTAAAGTAGATCCTGAACACGAAGCATTACCGCCAACAAGCTTAGAAGTGCTTGCTGATGAAGTTGAGTCTCAAAGCAACGAAGACGTTCAGCAAAAGCTAACAGAAGCTCAAAAAGCACTAGATGAAGTGGAAAGCACAGTGCCACGACCATAATAAAGAATCAAAAGCGTTTACCCTATAGGGTGAACGCTTTTTTTGTATGTAATTTAGGTTGTATAACAACAAGTAAATATAAATAATTGTTTCATTGCAGAAAAAAACTCCACCTTATAAATGAATTTATGAGCATCATACATAAAGCTGAGCACTCTTTTTGTATGGAAACGCTCAAACCATGTAAACTTAAGAGTAAGTACAGAAAGGGTGAAAAAAATGAAAAAAATTTCAACAGTTGAAGAGTTCGAACAAGTTGTAAAGGAAAACAATCGCTTTTTATTTTTAAAACACAGTACAACGTGTCCAATTAGTGCAGCTGGTCATGAGGCATTTTCAGCATTTGCTTCTGGTCATGAAGACATTCCTTCTTATTATCTTCATGTTCAAGATTCACGTGATGTATCTAACTATATCGCTGAGACGTATGAAGTGAAGCATGAATCACCTCAAGCGCTTCTGTTTGAAGATGGAAAAGTGAAGTGGCATGCTTCTCACTGGAACATTAACAAAGACGAATTAGCGAAAAACGTAGCTCACTAATCGAAAAAGTATTTTAGTAAAAGAAAAATCCGAACATTAATCGTTCGGATTTTTTCATTGGAAGGGTGAACGTAGGTTTACTGTATGACAAGCAATCCATAATAGATTGTTTATCCCAATTTTTCGCCTTTAGGTTGGAGCGATTTAGCTATGCCTCAACCTCTTTTTTTTATAAGCTGATTGCGGTTTCATCCGCTTTTTCGTACAATAGATGTAGTTTAGCACATAAAAGCAGAGAAGCCCCTTACATATATCCTCCATCATCTATCATCTTATGTAGTAACCCTGCTAAACGGATTTTTTAAAATCAGTGAAAGGGTGGACGTACATGACGAATTCAAATCTTCAGCATTTGCGATCTCAAATTGACGAAGTAAATATGAAACTGTTAAAGCTTATTAATGAGCGAGGCGAGCTTGTTCAAGAAATAGGAAAGTTAAAAGGCATGCAGTCAACCAAACGATTTGATCCCGTTCGTGAACGAGCAATGCTTGATGCGATTTTAAGTAAGAATGAAGGACCGTTTCAAACGTCTACGCTTCAACATATTTTCAAAGAGATTTTCAAAGCTCATTTAGAGCTTCAAGAAGACGATCATCGTAAAGCACTTCTTGTATCCCGTAAAAAGAAGCCGGAAAATACAATTGTTACGGTAAAAGGAGAAACAATTGGTGACGGACTTCAGCGTTTTGTAGCAGGACCTTGTTCCGTTGAAAGCTATGAGCAAGTAGCAGCCGTAGCAAAAGCCGTGAAGCAGCAGGGCGTGCGGATGCTTAGAGGCGGAGCCTACAAGCCAAGAACATCTCCTTATGATTTTCAAGGCCTTGGCTTAGAAGGATTGCAAATTTTAAAAAGAGTAGCTGACGAATACGATTTAGCCGTTATTAGTGAAATTGTCGATCCCGCTGATATTGAAACAGCTGTAGAATACGTAGATGTGATTCAAATTGGCGCTCGTAATATGCAAAATTTTGAGCTGTTAAAAGAAGCGGGTGCGGTGAAGAAGCCTGTCTTATTAAAGCGAGGCTTAGCCGCTACGATTGATGAGTTTATTAATGCTGCTGAATACATTGTTTCAAAAGGAAATGACCAGCTGATTTTGTGTGAACGAGGAATTCGTACGTATGAGCGAGCAACGCGAAATACGCTGGATATTTCAGCTGTTCCCATTTTAAAACAAGAAACTCATTTACCTGTTTTAGTCGACGTCACCCATTCAACGGGAAGACGAGATTTACTTGTTCCAACGGCTAAAGCAGCTCTTGCCATCGGTGCAGATGGAATTATGGCAGAAGTTCATCCAGATCCTGCCGTAGCACTTTCTGATTCAGCTCAGCAAATGGATATCCCGCAATTTACAGAATTTATGAAGCAGCTAAAACCTATATGTAACTTAAATTTATAAAAAAACGTAAAAATGAAAAATTCGTATACTTTTATGACAAGTTTGAGGCACTTAATGGTTTCAAGCTTGTTTGCCTTTCGTTATAATAAAGATAAGCGAAATTATCACGTATTTTGAAAACAGTCGATAACTTTTGTCAAAATAGGAAAGAATAAGTGCAAATCCAAAAAACAAGAATTTATGAAATTCTCGTGAAACTTGTCGGAAAAAGGCGGTAAATACGTTGCGATGAAGCACATAGTATCGTATAGTAGTTACAGATATTCGCTATCATTCTGTGATTGCATATGATATAAATTCGCGATTCACTTTTTTTATTTACTTAATATACACCGTCTTTTACATTGTTACATATAAACTGGTAAAATTGTCTTTGCCACGTAATAATAAGGGCATAACAGGAATGATTTAGATGCATACAGGGTATCTAAGCTGTATGTAAGAGTGAAGGAGCTAGAAATAGCCATTCTATAAAGGAAGATGGATTTATATACGTAAATACAAGAAATGAAATAAGGATAAAATAAACGAAATGTTTTTCGATAAGGAGTGTTTGTTGTGAACGTAACAATTTATGATGTAGCAAGGGAAGCAAGCGTGTCGATGGCAACGGTTTCTCGTGTGGTAAACGGAAATCCAAATGTAAAACCATCAACTAGAAAAAAAGTATTAGAAACAATTGAAAGACTAGGCTATCGTCCGAACGCAGTAGCGCGTGGATTAGCAAGTAAAAAAACAACGACAGTAGGAGTTATCATTCCTGATATTTCAAATATTTTCTATGCAGAATTAGCGCGTGGAATCGAAGATATTGCAACAATGTACAAATATAATATCATCTTAAGTAACTCCGATCAAAATCAAGATAAAGAACTTCACCTTTTAAATAACATGCTTGGTAAACAAGTAGACGGAATCATCTTCATGAGTGGGAATGTAACGGAAGAACACGTAGAGGAGCTAAAAAAATCACCGGTTCCAGTTGTACTTGCAGCATCAATCGAATCAACTAACCAAATCCCATCTGTAACTATTGATTATGAACAAGCAGCTTTTGATGCAGTGCAATCACTAATTGACAGCGGTCATAAAAATATTGCATTCGTTTCAGGTACGTTAGAAGAACCAATCAATCATGCGAAAAAAGTAAAAGGGTACAAGCGTGCTCTTACTGAAAGCGGATTGCCTGTACGTGATTCTTATATTGTAGAAGGAGACTACACGTACGATTCAGGTATTGAAGCGGTTGAAAAACTATTAGAAGAAGCTGAAAAGCCAACTGCTATTTTCGTTGGAACGGATGAAATGGCATTAGGCGTTATTCACGGGGCACAAGATCGCGGGTTGAATGTACCAAACGATCTAGAAGTTATCGGTTTTGATAACACAAGACTTTCAACAATGGTTCGTCCTCAGTTAACATCTGTTGTACAGCCAATGTATGATATTGGTGCAGTAGCGATGCGTCTCTTAACAAAATACATGAACAAAGAAACGGTAGACAGCAGCATTGTACAGCTTCCTCACCGCATCGAGTTCAGACAGTCAACAAAATAATACCTGTGAATGAATAAGAACGAATCCAAAGTTCAGACACGGGGAGATAGAATATGAAAAAAATTGATATGCTCACACCTATAGGGATACTAATTGGTATCTCTATGGTTGTGTTTGGGGTTATTTCAAGTGGGGGAATGAGCGGTTTTTTAGCTTTTATTGATGTACCATCGATTTTAATTGTACTGGGAGGCGTTTTTGGTACGCTGTGCGTGAGCTTTCCTTTAAAACAATTAAAAAATATGGGAAGAGTAGGGAAACAAGCGTTTCAATCTAAAGAAATAAACGTAGAAGAAATTGTAGGAACATTTGTACATTTATCGGAGAAAGCGCGTCGAGAAGGACTTCTATCGTTAGAAGCAGAGCTTGAACAAATCGATGATTCATTTGTGAAAAAAGGTATTTTGCTAGCCATTGATGGAGTAGAACCGGAAATGATTCGAGAGTTGCTTGAAGCTGAAATAGCTGCAGTGGAAGAAAGACATGCGAGAGGTCGAAGTATGTTTGAAAAAGCAGGCGATTATGCCCCCGCTTGGGGAATGATTGGGACGCTCGTTGGGCTAGTGCTAATGCTTAAAAGCCTTAATACCCCTTCATCGCTTGGGCCTAACATGGCAATTGCTCTTTTAACGACTTTCTACGGGGCTCTGCTTTCAAACTTGTTTTTTCAGCCAATCGCAGCTAAATTAGCTGGTAAAACAGAGCATGAGCTTTTTGTTAAAGAAGTGATTATTGAAGGTGTCATCGGCTTGCAGGCGGGTCAAAATTCTCGCTTTGTGCAAGCAAAGCTAAAAGTATTTGCCCCTGTTGAAAAACGAAAGCTGGAAGAAAAGAGAGAACACGTTCGTGAAGCGTAGAAGAAAAAGGTATTCGGCACAGTCGCCAAAATGGATGGTAACATTTGCTGATTTGGTGACGTTAATATTAGTTTTTTTTATTTTACTATTTTCAATGTCTAGCGTGGATAATCAAAAGTTTCAGACCGTTGTCAATTCGCTTACAAGCGGTGGCTCATTAGCTTCTGTAGAAAAGAGCCAGCAGTCTCAAAAGCTGGATAACATTTTAGCGAAAGTGCAGGATTACCTGAAGGGAAATAAGCTTCAGAATGTCATTACTGCTAAGCGAGATGAACGCGGAGTTGTGCTTATTTTACAAGAACAGGTGCTGTTTGAAACAGGACAAGCGGACATTTTGAAAAAAGGCACCCCTTTTCTGGATGAATTAGGAAGGTTATTCAGTACGATTCCAAATGATATTAAAGTAGAAGGTCATACCGACAATCGACCCATTCACACCTATCGTTATCCATCTAATTGGGAACTATCGGCAGCGCGTGCTAGCGGCGTCATACGTTATTTAACGAACCATTTTTCTCTTTCTGCTAACCGCTTTGAAGCACTTGGATACGGAGATACAAAGCCGCTTGTTCCGAACACGTCTAATGACAATCTACAAAAAAATAGACGCGTCGAAATTATTATTTCAGATCCCGAAGCACAGTGAAAAAGGCCATACGCTTGTATAGCCTTTTTTTAAGAATGAGATGTATGAGAACGAATAGGATAAAGAGCGCGCTCAAGAGTTTGAGCGTTTTTTTCTGTTATTTCTGGTTTTCTTGGAATTGGCTGATAGATATTAGGTTCATCATCCCACTGCGTGCAAACGGGGTGAGGCGATACTTTTGTCCATTTTTCAAGCCATGACAGAGGAAGCATGCCTTCTGCCTTTCGTTCAATCATTTCAAGCCAAATGAATGACCAAGCCCGAGGAACAACCCGCCAAATATCATAACCTCCTCCGCCAACCGCAATCCATCTTCCCTGACAGTATTCATGAGCAATTTCACGAGCAATTTTAGGAATCTCACGGTATATTTTCGTGGTGCCGCATAAATGAGTGAGCGGATCGTAATAATGAGAATCGGCTCCATTTTGTGTCAAGATAACATCTGGTTTAAAAAAAGCAGCTACTTCTTTTAAAGAGGTCTTATAAACATCGAGCCAAGACTCATCTTCCGTATAAGCATCAACAGGCACATTAAATGAATAACCATAGCCTTCACTGTGCCCGCGTTCGTTAACGTTTCCCGTGCCTGGAAACAAGTAGCGTCCCGTTTCATGAATGGAAAGAGTACAAACGGAAGGATCGTCATAAAATGTCCATTGCACGCCGTCACCGTGGTGAGCATCTGTATCGACATAGAGAACACGCGCGTTGTACTTTTGCTGCATATATTTGATTGCTACCGCGCTATCGTTATAAATACAGAAGCCGGAAGCTTTTCCTCGAAAGCCGTGGTGCAATCCTCCTCCTAAATTTAGAGCATGCTTAGCTTTTCCAGTCATCACATAATCTACAGCAGTAAGTGTACCCCCAACTAAAAATGCACTGGCTTCATGCATGTTGGGAAACATAGGTGTATCTTCTGTTCCAAGACCAAAATCTGCTGCTTTTTCAACAGAAAGCTCGCCGCTTCCTGCTAATTTTACCGCTTGAATATAGCTAGTATCATGGACAAGCTGAAGTTCTTCATCAGATGCCATCCGCGGTAATACAATATCTTGATTGCCTAAAGCGCCAAATTCCCGTAACAGTTCATATGTTAGTTGAACACGAAGCTGGTTAAACGGATGATTATTGCTGAATTTGTACGAAAGAATATCATCTGAATAAATAAATACAGCGTTACTAGTCATTACGTCATCTCCGGTAATTTAGGCCACAACACCTCATAGCCGTTTTCTTTTAATGTATTTATACTAATCAATGGATTAATAGCTTGAATGCGAAGCACAAGTATTTTATATCGTTCATCTACGTCAGGGTAGACAAGTACGCTTAAGATGTTTGTTCTCGTTGAACCAAAGAGGGATGTAACTTCAGCGAGCACGCCAGCCTTATTTTCTACTTTTATTTCAATTTGTGAACCTGGCTTATTGGTGCCGGTAAGCTGAATAAACGTATGTAATAGATCTCTTTCGGTAACAACGCCTACTAACCGCTTGTTTTTTGTGACGGGAATACAACCGATTTGATGTTCATAAAAAATACTTGCAATTTCTTCAACAAAATCAAGAGGGTGAGCTGTAATGACTTCTGTTTGCATAATCATCCGCACGGGTTCGGATAGAAGAGCAGATGTATAAGTATTATCTAAAATAGATGGACTTGCATCTCTTACGTCACGATCAGAAATGATGCCAACTACGTGATGAAGGTCATTAATGATAGGAATATGTCTAATCTTATGTGTATCTAAAAGTTTCATAGCTTCAGCAATCGTATGGTCGGGGGTTAAGGTAACGAGATCAGTTTTCATCATCTCTTCAACAATCATCAGACACAGCTCCTTTTCTTAAAGGTCGGCTTAATACATAAAGCGATTTCGAAAGCGCAGGCTATCAAATTCTTGTAGGCTTTCTTGAGGTACTCTGCTCCCGATTCTTACCATCAAACAATTAGCAGGGTGGGAGCTAATCTCCGGATCATCTGTGGCAAACCACGTCAGTCCGCCTTTATTCATCATTTTCTCCATAATTTTGCGGTAATCCCACACATTTAGCCCTGTTCCTTTTAAATCCCAATGCCAGTAGTATTCTGTCGTAATGACAATATAATCTTCCATTGCATCATCCATCATAGATACGATAAGCAAGTTTTTACCAACAGCGTAGCTGCGAAATGGAGCGGCTACCTCTATAGCTCCTAATTCGATTAAATTCTCCATATTTCCTTCCGACCATCGTTCTAGAGGATCGGGATATAAAAAGGTTACATAACCAATGATTGTATGATGATGGCGAGCAACAATGATTCTACCTTCAGGCAAGTTGGCAATCTCGATCAATGCTTCTTTTTGCTGTTCAGGTGGACGAAAGGCTGTTAGTTGCTCATGAAAATCAAGTTGTTGCAAGGTCTGGGAGGAAACAGGTCCTTCAATAACAATTGCTCCAACAGCGGTTTTTAGTTCTTTCATATTGTATGTTTGGGAATGTTTCACATGAATCACCACCTTCAAGCAGTCTTATCTGTATTATAATACAAAAAAAACTTTATATTAAAGCGTTTTCAAAAAATTAAATAAAAGAAAAGGAGTTTTTTAGAATACATAGAATAAAAAATTAAAAGAAATTCTTGTTCATTCGACACTTCTATAACAGAGGTTGTCATATAACAAGGGAGACTATTATCCCAATTCCGACAAATAATTTTTATAAAATTGTGAAAAGTCTATTTTTGTTATATAATAGGTTTGTAAATTTTATACATAAGGGGGAGTTTGTGATGAAGGTGGAAGCGCTTCCTGTAATTGAAGGGGTATACAACTTACAGGACTATGATAAAACGTATCAAACCTTTGACTGGTCACAAGTGGAGAAGGAATTTTCATGGCATGAAACAGGTAAACTAAATGCAGCTTATGAAGCAATTGATAAGCACGCAAACTCTACGCGTAAAAATAAAGTTGCGCTTTATTATCGAGACGCGCAGCGCAATGAAAAATATACATTCAAAGAAATGAAAGAATGGTCAAACAAAGCCGCAAACGTGCTAAAACAAGCAGACGTAGAAAAAGGAGATCGCGTGTTTATCTTTATGCCTCGCTCTCCGGAACTTTATTTTGCATTGTTAGGAGCGGTGAAGCTTGGTGCTATTGTTGGGCCTTTATTTGAAGCGTTCATGGAAGGTGCAGTAAAAGATCGTTTGCAAGACAGTGATGCAAAAGTGTTAATTACGACGCCTGAACTGCTGAGCCGCGTTCCGGTGAAAGATTTGCCAGCTTTAAAACACATTCTCCTGGTAGGGGAAAATGTAGAAGAAGAAGGCATTCAACTAGATTTTCTGAAGCGATTAGAAGCGGCGAATAAAGAGGTGGAAATTGAGTGGGTAGATAGAACAGATGGTATGCTGCTTCATTATACATCAGGTTCAACTGGCAAACCAAAAGGGGTGCTTCATGTTCACAACGCAATGCTTCAGCACTATCAAACTGCAAAGTGGGTACTCGACTTAAAAGATGACGATGTGTATTGGTGTACAGCAGATCCCGGTTGGGTAACGGGGACTTCCTATGGGATTTTTGGTCCTTGGCTTGCTGGAGCAACCAATGTGATCGTGGGAGGACGATTTAGTCCAGATGCATGGTATCAAGCACTTGAAGATTTTGGCGTAACGGTTTGGTACAGTGCACCTACAGCTTTTCGTATGCTAATGGGTGCTGGTGATGACTTAGTTAAACGCTATGATTTAAGCAATCTCAGACATGTATTAAGTGTGGGAGAACCGTTAAATCCTGAAGTGGTACGCTGGGGAATGAAGGTGTTCCAAAAACGTATTCATGATACATGGTGGATGACTGAAACTGGCGGTCAGACGATTTGTAATTATCCGTCTATGAAAATTAAGCCAGGATCTATGGGGAAACCAATTCCAGGTGTACAAGCAGCAATCGTTGACGATCAAGGACAAGAGCTTCCACCTTATCGAATGGGTAACTTAGCAATTAAAAAAGGCTGGCCATCTATGATGCATACGATTTGGAACAACAAAGAAAAGTATGAGTCATATTTTATGCCAGGTGATTGGTACGTATCAGGTGATTCGGCGTATATGGATGAAGACGGTTATTTTTGGTTCCAAGGCCGAATCGATGATGTTATTATGACGGCAGGAGAACGCGTGGGTCCATTTGAAGTAGAAAGTAAGCTTGTTGAACACCCTGCTGTAGCAGAAGCGGGTGTTATTGGTAAGCCTGACCCTGTGCGTGGGGAAATTATTAAAGCATTTATCGCACTTAGAGATGGGTATGAATCTTCAGATGAACTGATTGAAGATATTCGTCAATTTGTGAAAAAAGGGTTAGCTGCTCATGCAGCCCCGCGTGAAATCGAGTTTAAAGATAAGCTACCTAAAACACGAAGTGGTAAAATTATGCGTCGCGTTTTAAAAGCGTGGGAATTAGATTTGCCAACGGGCGATTTGTCAACGATGGAAGACTAAGGAGTAAATGTTTCAATCTTTGTAGGGAAAATAAGTGATTTTTATAAAGTTCAAACAGCCAGCTGTTTGAACTTTTTTTTGGACTTGAATTTTAAAATGAAATCATTCATAATTGTGGGGTGTAAACTTTTAAATAAAATAAACTGCAGTGATAGGAAGAAGTAATACTTGTCTCCCTGTTTAAGAGAGCTGATGGTTGCTGAAAATCAGTACATAGACAAATATGAAATACGTCCTTGAGCATCTTTTGTGAACTTACAGTAGCAAAAGACGGGTAGACCGTTACATCATTTAAGTGGGAAATAATTTATTTCCAAATAGGGTGGTACCGCGATATTTTCGTCCCTTCTTTTTTAAGAAGGGGCGTTTTTTATGTTGTTCAACAAATTGTAACGAGCAATTAGATAAAGGAGAGAATATATAACATGGATATTTTACAAGATCTTGAGTTTCGAGGGCTCATTAACCAACAAACGGATGAAAAAGGCTTAAGTGAACTTTTGAGTAAAGAGTCTGTTCGTTTGTACTGTGGATTCGATCCGACAGCCGACAGCCTTCACATCGGCCACATGCTTCCTGTTTTAATTTTACGTCGCTTTCAACAAGCTGGACACCAACCAATTGCATTAGTTGGTGGAGGTACGGGTCTTATTGGAGATCCAAGCGGTAAAAAAGCAGAGCGTACATTAAATGAAAAAGAAACGGTTGCCATGTTTAGTGAGCGTATTAAAGGTCAGCTTTCACGCTTCTTAGATTTCGAAGAAGGTGAAAATGCAGCAGTTATTGCAAATAACTATGACTGGATTGGCTCATTAGATGTTATTACATTCCTACGAGATATCGGTAAAAACTTTGGTATTAACTATATGATGGCAAAGGATTCTGTTCAATCTCGTATCGAATCAGGCATTTCATTTACGGAATTTAGCTACATGATTTTACAATCATACGATTTCTTGAATTTATACCAAACATATAACTGTAAGCTTCAAATTGGCGGCAGCGACCAATGGGGAAATATTACAGCTGGCTTAGAATTAATTCGTAAATCAGAAGAAGATGCAAAAGCATTTGGATTAACAGTTCCGCTTGTAACAAAAGCGGACGGGACGAAGTTCGGTAAAACAGAAGGCGGAGCAATTTGGTTAGACCCTGAAAAAACAAGTCCATATGAATTCTACCAATTCTGGATTAATACAGATGATCGTGATGTTATAAAATATTTAAAATACTTTACATTCTTATCACACGAGGAAATTAATGAATTAGCAGCTTCTGCAAAAGAAGCTCCTGAAAAACGCGAAGCACAAAAAGCACTAGCGGCAGCGATGACTACGCTTGTACACGGTGAAGAAGCTCTTGAGCAAGCAATTCGTATTTCGCAAGCTTTATTTAGCGGAAGTATTTCAGAGTTAACAGCAGAAGAAATTAAGCAAGGATTCAAGGATGTTCCTTCTTACACGCATACAGGTGAAGATATTGGTTTAATTGATTTACTTGTAGAAAGTAAAATTTCTCCTTCTAAACGTCAAGCACGTGAAGATATTTCAAACGGTGCGATTTACTTAAATGGTGAGCGTGAACAAGATTTACAAAAAACAGTAGGTGCAGAAGACCGTATTGAAGGTCAATTCACAGTGATTCGTCGAGGCAAGAAAAAATATACGCTTATTCAATACGCATAAAAAAAGGCCGAAAGGCCTTTTTTTTATATAGATAGCAAAAAAGCCGCTCCATAAGGAACGGCTTTTTACTATTAACGAGAGTAGAACTCTACGATTAGTGCTTCGTTGATTTCAGCAGATAATTCAGAACGCTCTGGTAAGCGAGTGAATGTACCTTCTAATTTCTCAGCGTCTACTGTTAAGTAGTCTGGTACGAAGTTGTTAACTTCAAGCGCTTCTTTCACGATTGAAAGGTTGCGAGATTTTTCGCGAACACCGATCACTTGACCAGGTTGTACACGGTAAGATGGGATGTCAACGCGTTTACCGTCAACTAAAACGTGACCGTGGTTAACTAATTGACGAGCTTGACGACGAGTGCGTGCAAGACCCATACGGTATACTAAGTTATCAAGACGAGCTTCTAAAAGAATCATGAAGTTCTCACCGTGCTTACCAGTTAATTTACCAGCAGCAACGAATAAGTTACGGAATTGACGCTCAGTTACACCATACATGTGGCGTAATTTTTGCTTTTCTTGTAATTGTAAACCGTACTCAGAAATTTTCTTACGTTGACCTGGGCCGTGTGGACCTGGAGCGTAAGGGCGTTTTTCTAATTCTTTACCTGTACCACTTAGAGAAAGACCTAAGCGACGAGAGATTTTCCAACTTGGACCTGTATAACGAGCCATGATGACTCCTCCTTGTTTGTGTTTTTATTTTATGCAAAACAAAAACAGACACATTCTAGCGATATGCTCATTTTGTTTTCATGTACCATCGCTCTAGCAGCAGAGAGTTACACGATACACCATCTTGTTAAAAGGATTGCTACTTCTGTAAAACAATCTTTTAATGAGGAACAAAATGAAAAAACATAAAGAAGATTGTATAAGCTGCAATATTTCACACAACGAGTATTATAGGTGTTTCCTCGTATAAAGTCAAGGAAGATTGAAGATTAAAAGAATGTAAAAGAAAGGATATATTCATTTGAAGTATGAAAGGAGAAGAAAGAACGTAAGAAAACGGTGGTGATGGGCTAATCAAACGTTTGTTTAATAAGCAAAAACCGCTGATTCGCAGCGGTTTTTTTGCTTATTCATATTCAAAGAAAAGAAGTGAGTTCTTTCACGAATTCTTCAAGATACTGTTGATCGATTTCATCAAAGCGATTCTTGATTGGACTGTCAATATCAAGAACACCTAAAAGTTTACCGTCTTTTACCATTGGCACAACGATTTCAGATTGAGAAGCAGCATCACATGCAATGTGGCCAGGGAATGCATGAACATCTTCAATTCGCTCTGTTCTTTGATTTTGAGCTGCTGTACCGCATACGCCTTTTCCAAGTGGAATTCGAACACAAGCCGGCAGCCCCTGGAAAGGACCGAGTACTAACTCGCCGTCTTCCATTAAATAAAAACCTACCCAGTTTACTTCATTTAAAAATTGATTTAGTAAAGCTGAAGCATTTGCTAGATTAGCAATGGCATTGCTTTCTCCTTCTAATAAGGCGCGTAATTGCTTAATTACTAATTCATAATCCTTTTGTTTTGAGCCGCTGTAGTTTTCGACATTAAACAATGTATTCTCCTCCATTCAACATAAGATTTAATGAGTTTTTATCAGGAAACGTCAGTTTTAACGCTACTTTGTCGATAAAAGATTACAGGAACTAAAAAGCCTATCACGAATTATGTAGAGAGGCTACTAAAATCCTTTTTAAATACTGTAACGATTTCTACACAATTTTGCAATCATATGTGTTTTGTAAAAATAAATCGAAATGAGGTGTAGATAGATGGCTGTACAGTCAAAAACGAAAGAGAAAATTATTGATGCGGCTGTTTCTCTTTTTAACGTAAAAGGTTTTGATGGTACGTCGGTGCGCGAGATTGCAGGAAAAGCGAAAGTGAACGTAGCGAATATTTCATATTATTTTCATAGCAAAGAAGGATTGCTTGAAAGTTTAGTGATTTCTTATTTTGAAGGTTATATTGCGGTACTGGAGCAAGCATTCCAAGAAATGAAAAAGCTGTCTTCAACAGAAAGTATGATCGTGATGATTCGAGCTATCTTACATTACCAGCACGAAAATAGGCATATTGCCCGGCTCGTATATAGAGAAATCTCTCTTGACACGATTTTAATTCGAGAAGTTATGACTACGTATTTAACCAAGGAAAAATACTACTTAAAAACAATCCTTGAAAGAGGGATGAAAGAAAAGGAATTTCGAAAGCTGCACGTTTCCTTTACAATCATTGAGCTTAAGGGCATGCTGTCTATGCCTTATCTTCATCCTCAGTATCTAAGTGAAGTTCTTCATATATTGCCTCACGAACCGTATTTTGTTCAGCAATATGCGATTGAGCTTGAGCAATGGGTGCACACAACGGTATGTTTACCATATGAACGGACAAACAAACTGCGCGTTCAATTATCCTAAATGGAGCTCTCCATAGCCTTGGCCTAAATCCTTCGCACAGTGGGCGTCTGACCCATATACGAGAGGGATTTTTTTCTGTTGGGCTGCTTTTACGACAAAGGGAGCTGGATACGCTTCCTTGCACAAAGGCTTAAACAACCCTGCACCATTATAATCCAAAGCCAGATCTTTCATTTTTATTTCATCGAGTATTGCTAAAATAATAGGGGAAAGTGTGTCTTCATATGGAAAGCGAGTTTGAAATTTATGTACGAGCGTCATATGACCAATGCGCTTAGGCTTATAAACGCCTAAATTGGCCTGTACAGAGCGTAATACCGTGTTGTAATACTTATCATATACTTTGCTTACGCTGCCAAACTTCTGTACAATATGTGCAAATACGTCAGCGCTAAAATCTAGGCAGTCATATCCTTCTTCATGTTTTAAGAAGTGGACAGAAAGTATGCTGTCATCGAGATAAGGACCATATTCGTTTAAGAAATCTGTTGTTTGGTGTTCAAATCCTTCAATAAAGTCAACTTCCAATCCGATATTAATACGAATATCGCGCTCAAATTCTTTTTTAACTTGCTGTACGTTTTGAATGTAGCGATCAAGTTTGTCAGGATCCATTCCGCTGTCGCGATCAGGCGTCGGATCACTGAAGCTTTTTGGTAATGGAGCATGCTCTGTAAACGAAATCTCGCAAAAGTTCAGGGAAATCGCCTGTTCAACATATTGTTGCAATGAATCAGGTGAACCGTGTGGGCAAAATGGAGTATGAATATGTTTGTCAACTTTCATAAAAAATGCCTCCTTTTTTCTTCTTTTTCCATTGTAACGACACAAAGTGACTCCATGCCAATATTTTGTATAAAAAAATTTAATTTTTTGCTCAAAAGTTGGACTTTACATGGTATCATAAAAACATTGACGCAAAAAAATTTAAAGGATTAAATTCACCCTTTTTATAAATAAGAAACTTGTCATGTAGAACGCACTGTAAGGGGGCTTAGTATGGAATTCATTATAGCACTAATCATACTTATTATCGGATTAGTTGTGTACGGAATGTTTTCACGTAAAAAGATTTATCAAGAAATTGATCGCCTGGAAACGATCAAAGTCGAATTAGCAAATACGCCAGTTGCAGAGGAAATTTCAAAAGTAAAAGAATTGAACATGACAGGTCAAACTGAAGAGCTATTTGAACGTTGGCGTGAGCAGTGGGATGAAATTATATCAACTAATCTCCCGAAAATTGATAAAGAACTGTTTGAAACGGAAGAAGCAGCGGATAAATACCGATTTAAAAAAGCGAAGCAGTTATCTATACATATTGATCAAGCCTTAGAACAAACCAAGATAGATATTGAAAACATACTTACTGAACTTCAAAATTTAATTGGTAGCGAACAAGATAATCGATATGATATTGAGGAATTAAATCAGCTTCACCGCCATGTGAAGAAAAAATTGCTCGCACATCGGTATTCCTATGGAAATGCTGAAAAAACGTTAGAATACGCAATTAATACGTCTAAAGAGCAGTTTAAAAAATACGAGGAAGAGACGATTAACGGAAACTATCTTCAAGCACGTGAGATTGTTCTTCAATTAAAAACTGATTTAACAGCTATTGATTCGTATTTAGAACAAATTCCAAAAGTGTTAGTTGAGTGTCAGACCACTCTTCCTGTTCAGTTCAATGAACTGCTTGACGGGTTCCGCGAAATGAGTGAGCAGGGATATGTGTTAGATCATCTGCAAGTAGAAGAAACGGTAGAGCTTTTAAAACAAGAAACTGCTGAAATTATTGCAGATATTGAAGAATTATATGTGGAAGAAGCGATTACAAAACTAGATGATGTGAACGAACGCTTAGAGCAGTTATATGACTCACTTGAGCATGAGGTTTTCTCCTATCATAAAATGAACCGTGAATCTCATACGGTATCTAACTTCCTTCGTATGCTTCAAGAACGAAACCGTGAACTTCGTGAAGAAACGCTATTTGTACAGCAAAGCTATCATTTTAAAGAGCGCGATTTAGACGTATATTATAAAATGGACCGCGAACTAAAACGATTGACTAACTTGTACTATAATATTTCGGACAAGGTGGCGGAGCACAATTTAGCCTACAGTGTGATCCAAGAAGAACTCGAAGACGTTTCCAAACAGCTTAACCAATTAAAAGAATCTCAGGAATCCTACAGCGATATGCTACAAGCTCTTCGCAAAGATGAGCTCTCAGCTAAGGACAAAATAGAAGAACTGAAATCTCAGTTGATTGAAGCACGACGCCTTATTCAAAAAAGCAACCTTCCTGGTGTTCCTGAAGAATATAAAGTGCAGCTTGAAAAAACGGTTCATATCTTAAATGAAGTAACCGCTAAGCTGAAAGAAAAACCGCTTAATATTCAAGCTGTTCAATCTTTACTTGAAGATGCTGTTGGTTTTGTTCAGGATACATTTGATGAAACAGAGGCAATGTTAGAAGAAGCGCGACTCGTTGAAAGAGTGATTCAATACGGTAACCGCTATAGAAGTACTCATCACTCGATTGCACAGTCTTTAGAAGAAGCAGAAGAAGCATTTCGTCATTACGAATACAAAGAAGCATTAAAACAGGCATCTGCAGCTATTGAGCAAGTAGATCCTGGTGCGCTGGATCGTATACAGCGTATTGTATCTTCACAGAGTTAAAAAGCTCGTGTCCAAAGGACACGAGCTTTTTTATGACGCTTTTCTTTGCATACTATCTCGTATCTCTTTCAATGCTAATGGTATAGTCTATAAATACGGCAGCAACTGTTAGGATAAGCAAGGGGAGACCTTGCTTATAAAGTGGCAAATAGCTTTGAAAAGATCGTCTATCCTTGTTATGATTACTAAGGCAAAACCTAATTTAAAAAAGTATCAAGGTATGTTATGATAATACGTTGTTCCGAAAAAATGAAGAAGGGGGCGCGCATCCTTGATTTATTTAGATAATAGCGCTACAACAAAACCCTATAACGAAGTCATACAATCTTTTACTAAAGTAGCTACAACTTATTATGGCAATCCATCCTCCCTCCATCAGTTTGGCGTACAGGCGGAGAATTTGTTGAGCCGCTCGCGTGAGCAAGTAGCAGAATTGCTGCACGTATCGTCAAATGAAATTATCTTTACATCGGGAGGAACGGAAGGGAATAATTTGGCTATTAAAGGCGTAGCGATGCGATATAAAAGCCGAGGTCAGCATATCATTACGACAAATATTGAACATGATTCTGTTCATGAACCATTCAAGCAGTTAGAAGCCCTAGGATTTAACGTTACGTATGTTCCGGTAGATTCCAGTGGATTTGTATCACCTGCGGCTATTGAATCAGCTATTACAGATGAAACCATTTTAGTATCTGTTATGCATGTAAATAATGAGATTGGCACCATTCAGCCAATTGAAGAAATTGGACATATGCTGACGAACTATTCAAAGGTGCTTTTTCATGTCGATCATGTGCAGGGAATTGGAAAAGTTCCGCTTTCTTTAGCGGATCATAAAATTGATTTATGCACATTATCAGGACACAAAATTCACGGCTTAAAAGGGACGGGAATTTTATATAAACGAAATGGAGTTCAGCTTCATCCGCTGCTTAGCGGAGGCTCTCAGGAAATGCAGTATCGATCAGGCACGGAAAATGTGCCGGGAATCGTAGCATTTGCTAAAGCACTTCGTTTAACACTTGAACATGCTGCTCAAAATCAGCAAAAAATGCGGAAAATAAAAGCAGAACTGATGGACAACCTTTCTGCTCACGAAAGAATCACGATTAATACGCCGAATGAGCATTCGGCACCCCATATTATAAATTTTACAGCACAAGGTATTAAAGGTGAGGTTTTTGTTCACGCTCTTGAAGAAAAAGGAGTGTTTGTATCCACTACATCTGCTTGCTCATCAAAGCGAAAAAAGCCAAGCAAAACGCTTTTAGCTATCGGTAAAAATTACGAAGAAGCCGATCAGTCCATTCGATTAAGCTTGTCAGGCTTAAATGATTATAATGAAGTAACGCCTATTGTAAATGCTATTTTCACAGTAATTGAAGATCTAAAGAAAGTAATGAGGTAAATGATTATGATATATAACCATATTTTAATTCGGTACGGAGAAATCTCAACCAAAGGACAAAATAGAAAAAAATTTGTTGCCCAGCTAAGAAAAAATATTGTAACGGCTCTTAGTGCATTCCAAAATATTCATGTAAAATACACAAGAGACCGCATGTATATTCACTTAAACGGTGAAAATCACGAGCCTATCATCGAACGTCTTCAGCAAATCTTTGGTATTCAAAGCTTTAGTTTAGCATTAAAAGTTGAAAATGAGCTTGAAGCGATTCAAGAAGCAGCGTTAGAAGCAATGAAAGAATTTGATGTAGAAGGAAAAACATTCAAAGTATCTACTCGAAGAGCGTATAAACAATTTCCTCTTGATACAAACGAATTAAATTATGAAGTAGGAAGTCATATTCTACGAAATACAGAGCATCTAAAGGTAAACGTAAAAGAACCAAGCGTAAATGTACGAGTAGAAGTGAGAAGTGAAGCAACGTATATTACATGTTTTGATTATCGCGGAGCAGGAGGTCTTCCAGTTGGTACGAGTGGAAAAGCGATGCTGATGCTTTCTGGAGGAATCGACAGCCCGGTTGCAGGATACTTAGCCATGAAGCGCGGTTTAGAAATAGAAGCGGTTCATTTTTATAGTCCGCCTTTTACAAGTGAACGTTCTAAGCAAAAAGTCATCGATTTAACGCAAAAACTAACGGCTTATCACGAAAAAGTAAAGCTGCATATTGTACCGTTTACAGCTGTACAGCAAGCGATTCAAAAGCAAATTCCAGAGAATTATACCATGACCTCTACACGTCGTATGATGCTTCGAATTACGGACCTTATTCGTGAAAAAAATGAATCGTTAGCTATCGTAACTGGCGATAGCTTAGGGCAGGTAGCTAGTCAAACGGTTGAGAGCATGTATGCGATTAATGAAGTGACTAATACGCCAATTTTGCGTCCGCTTGTAACAATGGATAAAACGGAGATTGTTGAAATTGCCCGCAAAATTGATACACATGAAATTTCGAATCGACCGTATGAAGACTGCTGTACAATTTTTACCCCAAGCTCACCAAAAACGAAGCCAAAGCGTGAAAAAATAAATCGATACGAACAATTTTATGATTTTGAAACATTAATTCAAGAAGCGGTAAATAATGTAGAAACGCTTGAGATGACAGCTTCTTCGGCTACAAATACCGCAGACAGCGTAGAAGATTTGTTTTAAAAGTTAAATTTCATAAAATTACCAAAAAAATAATGTATGATGCCATGTGTTTTGACACAATCTATATTCAACAAGGAGGTGAAAACACATGGCAAACACAAACAAATTAGTAGCTCCTGGTTCAGCAGCTGCTATCGACCAAATGAAATACGAAATCGCTTCTGAATTCGGTGTAAATCTTGGACCAGAAGCAACAGCTCGCGCTAACGGATCTGTTGGTGGAGAAATCACTAAACGCTTAGTTCAAATGGCTGAGCAACAACTTGGTGGTAAATAAGTCATATTAACTAAATAATGATGGCTAAAAAGAGTGGGGGAAACCTCACTCTTTTGTCTTGTTTGTTTTGTCACGTATAATAGAGACAAGATCAAGCTTTATAAAGTAAAGGAGATGTTGGCGATGGGGACTTTATTTTACGGAGGCAAAATATATACGATGCTAAAAGAAGATGAGCATGTAGAAAGCGTATATGTTGAAAAAGGATTCATTGAAGATATAGGCGCAGAAGAAAATCTAAGAATCAAATGGGGTGCTGAGATTGACAAAGAAGTACACCTCAAAGGATATTCAATGTATCCGGGCTTTGTAGATAGCCATCTTCACTTAATTGGTCATGGTGAAAAGCTCATTAGGCTTGATTTGTCTCAAGCTACTTCTAGGGAAGATGTGCTGATGCGCGTTCGGCAAAAAGTAGAGAGTACACCAAAAGGAGAATGGGTAATTGGAGAAGGTTGGGATGAAAATCAGTGGGAAGATTCCTCTTTGATTCAGTATCAAGATCTTGATCAACTTTCAACAGAACATCCTATTATGTTGAAGCGAGTCTGTCGTCACGGATTAGTAGTAAACGGGACTGCTCTTAAAATAGCCGGGATTACAGCTGAAACATGGGACCCGGAAGGAGGTATTATCCAGAGGGATGAAGCGGGAAATCCTACCGGTTTTTTGGCTGATCAAGCGCAAGAATTAGTAACGGCTCATATTCCTCAAGTATCGGAAGCATACATTCGACAAGCTCTTTCAGTAGCTATTAAAGATTGTGTTCAGCACGGATTGACGGGTGGACATACGGAAGATTTAAATTATTATGGAGGCTTTTTGCGTACATATCAAGCATTTCAAGACGTTATTCATAAAGAAAAGCAGCTGTTTCGTGCTCATTTACTTGTTCATCATGAAGCTGTAGATGATATGTATACATACGTTGAAGAAAAGAAAGACACATCCGCTTTTATTGAAATAGGGCCAATGAAGATTTTTGCTGATGGTTCTCTCGGCAGTCAATCTGCTCTTTTAAGCTTTCCATACAAAAGCGACCCATCTACAAGAGGTGTAGCTATTCAATCACTCGATGAATTAAAACAGCTAGTGAGAAAAGCAAGAGAATTGGGCATGACGGTTGCAATTCATGCGATTGGTGATTTAGCGTTTCAATATGTAGTAGAAAGCATCGAACAATATCCTCCTCAAACAGGGCAAAGAGATCGTATTATTCATGCGCAAATTCTACGAAAAGATTTAGTTGAGCGTGTAAAAAAGCTCCCGGTTGTATTGGATATCCAGCCTCGGTTTTTAGCCAGTGATTTTCCATGGGTCATTGAAAAAATTGGAGAAGAGCATTTGGACTATTGCTATGCGTGGAAAACGTTATTGGACGAGGGCGTTATGTGTGCAGGCGGATCGGATGCGCCTATTGAACCTATCAATCCCATGTTAACAATTCATGCAGCAGTTTCTAGAAAAACTTCTCCAAATAGCTCGGTCGTTTACATACCGTCTGAGCGACTTACAGTATTTGAAGCTGTTCAGCTGTTTACTTTAGGAAGTGCGCAGGCCATTCATCAAGAGGACAAAAAAGGATATATTCAAAAGGACTATGTAGCTGATTTTACCGTATTAGAAAGAGATCTGTTTGAGATACCTGCAGATGATATTCCAGGGGTACAGGTGCAGATGACTGCTATTAATGGAGAAATTGTATATCAAAAATAAAAAGCGCCCAAGGGCGCTTTTTATTATAGAAATGTACGCTTAACTCGTTGCCAGAAAGAGTTATCTTTCAATTTAACCGTTTTAATTTGACGGTCGCTTAAACGAATTTGAACTTGATCAACTTGGCGTGCATTTAATGCTTCGTTATCTATTCCAATAATTGGACTGTGGTTGTTATCATTGGATAGTTTTAAAGTGAGCGTATGCTCAGCGCTTAGGATGAATGAAGATCCTAATGTACGATAGTTATTATTATTTAGCGATGCCAATTCGCTGACTTGCATACAAGGAATTAACGGATCAACTACGGCTCCACTTACCGATTTATTATAAGCCGTACTGCCTGTTGGTGTTGAAATAATCATCCCATCCCCACGGAATGTTTCAAAGTGATTTTCATTAATAAAAACATCTAGACTGAGTGTTTTTATAACACCTGATCGAATCGAACATTCATTTAAGCAATAAAAAGAAGTTCCTTGATCAATTTGAGTTTGTAAAACGGGAAATCGACGTACTTCTATATTTTCTGTCGTAATAGCTTCAATCATTTTATCCGTTTCATCGATATGAAAATCGCAGTAAAAGCTTAGTTGATCTGAAGTTGTGACACCAGCATATAAGCAGTCATCTCGAAAGCCAGATTGACGGACAGCCTGTAAGAAAGCTCCGTCACCGCCAATACTTACAATGATGTTAGCGCTGTCGAAATGATCTACTACTTGAAAGTCATATTGTTTTGCAAGTTCAATAAGTGGACTTACAAGCGCCTTTGTTTCCTGGTTTTTTGGATGAAAGAAATAAACGTTGCGACGATTTGGCATAGATAGTTCCCCCTTGTTTGTCTGATATGTAAAATATTAGCGATAAAGTAAACTTTTTAAAAAAAGTTTGTTACAATAATTATAGCATTATTGCTTTAAGAATTAAAAGAATAATCTTTTAATTCTGACACCTAAAAAGGAGGATTTTCATGAACAAAAAAAGGTGGATTGCTCTTTTAATTGCAGCCTGCTTATTCATTTTTTCTGCGATTGTTAATATTGGTTTTTCAGTCAAAGAAGAAAAAGATGACGGTCTGGCAGGCATATTTGGAGGAGACGACAGTGAACTATCAGAAACAGTTATCGAAAAAGGGAATGCAGCTAAGAAAATTGCAGTGCTAGAGGTCAATGGAACGATTCAAGATACAGGAAGCGATTCCTCTCCGCTTATGTCCCAAAATGGTTATAACCACCAAGCATTTTTAAAGCAGCTAGAGGCTGCAAAAAATGATAAGGCAGTTAAAGGAGTCATTATTAAGGTGAATTCACCGGGCGGCGGCGTCGTTGAAAGTGCTGAAATACATAAAAAAATTGAAGAGCTGAAGAAAGAAACGAAAAAGCCAGTGTATATTTCAATGGGATCAATGGCTGCTTCAGGAGGCTATTACATTTCAACAGCGGCTAACAAAATCTATGCAATCCCGGACACTTTAACAGGTTCACTAGGTGTAATTATGCAAAGCGTTAACTACGGCAAGCTGGCTGATAGACTAGGAGTAGAATCTGTCGTGATTAAAAGCGGGGCTCATAAAGATATTATGTCTCCAACAAGAGAAATGACCGGAGAAGAAAAAGAAATTATGCAAACACTTGTAGACAACTCGTACGATGGTTTCGTCAATGTTATCTCTGAGGGACGTCACTTGTCTAAAGAAAAAGTGCGTTCTATCGCAGATGGACGAGTGTACGATGGACGTCAGGCTAAAGAGCTGAAGCTGGTCGATCAACTAGGCTATTTTGAAGATGCGGTAACAGGAATGGAAAAAGATTATAAGTTAAAAGGGGCACAAGTAATTCAATACGATCAAGGATTCGGACTGCCTTCTTGGCTTTCAATGAGTATGCAAAAAGTAATAGGTGGAGATGAACAAGTCACTGCAATGTTAAAAACATTTGCGCAGCCAAGCTCTCCGCGTCTGATGTATTTATATGCAGAATAGAGGTGGGAACATGGAAAATCAGTCTCATTCAACCGAATCAAACGACAATATAAAACATGAGCCAGCGGTAAGTACGCCAATAGGTAGTGAATTCCATTATGCAGGCTTTTGGATGCGCTTTTGGGCATATCTTTTAGATCTAGCTGTGGTAGCTAGCTTGAACTCTCTGCTGATCAAGCCCATTTTCCATTTAGCAGGTATTTCTCGAGAAGATGGATTTTTTTCTCCTTATACGATTGTAACGGTTATTATCTTCTATGGTTATTTTGTTTTAATGACCAAGTATTTTGGACAAACGCTTGGAAAAATGGTGTTTGGGCTTAAAGTAGTATCGCTGAAAGACTCCACGTTAACTTGGCCTGTTGTGCTGTTTCGTGAAGGAGTTGGACGCTATATTTCTAAAACGGTTTTTCTACTAGGCTATTTATTAGTTGCGTTTTTACCTAAGAAGCAAGGAGCACACGATTACTACGCAGATACAACCGTCATACACGAAGGTACAATCAGCAGATAATAAAAACGGGCTGGAATAAAAGGATTTTAGACGAAGTAAAAAACGAACCACTGATCAAGACTTTTGATTAGTGGTTCGTTTTTTTTGTTATGCTAAACGCAGGTTTCATTTGTTTAGATTCTTCTAGCAGTTGATTTCCGTGCAAGACTTCGCTTTCCGCGGGAGTCTTCGCCTTGTCCTCCAATCAACTGCGGTGTCACAAGCGGTTCAACTCATGTATCCCATTTGTTCGTCTTGAGATTAGATTCATTTCGTTATATCTCAACCTCTTTTTATTGTTTCCATAAGGTTTAATATTCTGTGTTTTGGAGATAATGTGAAGCTAAGAAGGAGTGAAGGATGTGCTATGGCTTTTATGGATATTGCTAGCACTTTTAATTGTTATTGTACTTATTGTATGGACAAAAATTACGCTGTTTGTAGATCTTCACCATGTCCGAGATAACGATTATTACAGAGTGAGACTCAGGGCTTGGTTTGGTCTTATTCGCTATACATATGAAATTCCGGTAGTGAAAGTAAGAAAAGATTCACCGCGTTTGCTTGTTGAAAAGAAGAAAGGAATGGGTGATCAAGGAAAAGAAGATGAGAATTCATGGAGTGATTATTCTGTAGAAGACGGGCTAAGCATGTTAGAAAATGCGAAGCAATTTCTTGAACAGGTAGTCGGTTTTCATAAAATTTTCCGTCGTTTCTTACAGAAAGTAACGGTAAGTGATATTAGATGGCACAGCCGTTTCGGCTTAGGTGACGCTGCGTTAACAGGCGTACTTACCGGGGCTGTATGGTCTGCAAAGGGGAGCATAGTTGGTATAATCAGCCGTTATATGAAATTAAAAGATATGCCTGTCATGAGCGTTACTCCTGTATTTCAACATCTTTGGTCAGAAACGGTATTTGAGTGCATAATTTCTTTTCGAGTTGGTCAAGCTATTCTAGTAGGTTTACGGACCTTGAGATACTGGCGGCATACGTCCAAAAAGCGTCGCAAAAGATGGAAGTCGTCAAATAAGAACAAGACACACTCTGTGAAAACATAAGGAGGTTATCTTAATGGCAGAACATCCAATTAAAAGTTTAATGTCGACAGCTATGGAAAATTTAAAGGAAATGATTGATGTTAATACAATCATTGGTGATCCTGTAGAAACACCTGATGGCAGTGTTATTTTAACTGTCTCAAAAGTAGGGTTTGGTTTTGCAGCGGGCGGAAGCGAATTTGGAGTAGAAGGGCATGCACCATCTTCTCCGGGACAGCATCAGCAAGAATCAGGTCATCCATTTGGCGGAGGTAGCGGTGGCGGTGTATCAATTACGCCAATTGCCTTTTTAATTGTGAGTGGAAGCGGAATTAAAATGCTTCACCTTAACGAAAGTACACATTTATATGAAAAGATTTTAGATACAGCACCTCAAGCAATTGAACGCTTGCAACAAATGTTTAAACGAAACAATCATCAGCAGGATCATCATAATCAACAAAATCAGCATCATGATAGTGCAAACGATTTTAATTTGTAAGTATAAAATAAAGTTTTGCTTGCTTCTTTGAATAGTAAAAGAAGCAAGCAAAGCTTATTTTGTTTGGTTTGTTTTCTAGCTTGGAGTGCCATGTTTTGTATGTCATTTAATTGCAATATAGAGACAGACAAGCTAATATGAACAGTGTACATACTTATTTAAAGGAGGAATTATTCGTGACTAAATTTAAAGGTAACGATGTAACATTATTAGGAAATCAAGTGAAGGTTGGAGACAAGGCTCCAAACTTTACTGTTTTAGCAAATGATTTATCAGAAGTAACGCTTGACAGTACAAAGGGTTCTGTTCGCCTAATCAGTGTAGTTCCTTCTATTGATACTGGAGTTTGTGATGCGCAAACTCGCCGCTTCAACGAAGAAGCAGCTAAATTAGATAACGTAAAAGTATTAACAGTAAGCGTAGATTTACCGTTTGCTCAAAAGCGCTGGTGTGGTGCTAATGGCATTGATAATGTTCAAACTTTATCTGACCACCGCGACTTATCTTTCGGAGAAGCATATGGTGTAGCTATTCAAGAATTACGCTTATTAGCTCGTTCAATCTTTGTGGTAGACTCAAATGACAACGTAACGTATGTTGAGTACTTACCAGAAGTAACTGAGCATCCGAACTACGAAGCAGCAATCGAAGCAGCTAAAACAGCTAAGTAAGATTGTCAGTGGCGTTCGGCAGAAGGCGGAAAACAATGTTTTTCGCCTTCTTTGTGTTTTAAGAAGTTTTTATGATAAAATATGATGTTCCAAATAGGACGTTTACTCATTTATATAGATATTATTTCATTACACAGGAGGCAGAATATGAGTCAGTTAGCTAGTATGGAAAAGCTATTTGGTGTAATTGATCAAACAGCTATTATTTTAAGAAAAGAACTAAACTGCGTATATTTAGAAGCAGTAGCTGAAACGGGAGAAAATTTGTTTCAAGGAACTATTTTACAAAAAGAGCTAGATGAGGTAACTAAAAAACGTTTAAAAAAAGAATACGATTCAATCACGCTTGATCATTTTGAAAAAGAAACGATTCGAAAAGCGTATCAGCTGGCTATTTTAAAAGGCATGAAAGAAGCAGTTCAGCCTAACCACCAAATGACGCCTGATGCTGTAGGACTATTTGTCAGCTATCTAGTTGGAAAGTTCATGGCAGGAAAAGATAAATATACGCTTTTAGATCCCGCAGTAGGAGCAGGGAATTTATTAACAACCATTTTAAACACACACGCTGCGTCAATTGAACACGTATACGGTGTAGACGTGGATGATTTATTACTTCAATTAACATATGTAAATGCAAATTTACAGAAGCACGGCGTTCAATTATTCAATCAAGACAGCTTACAGCCGCTTTTTATTGATCCTGTGGATTTAGTTGTCTGTGACCTGCCGGTTGGTTATTATCCAAACGACGAAGGGGCAAAAGAGTATAAGGTAAGAGCTGAAGAAGGTCACACTTATGCTCATCACTTATTTATTGAACAAAGCTTGCGTCATGTAAAAGACGGAGGATACGTAGTGGCTCTTATTCCAAATAACTTGTTTGAATCGGAACAGTCTCATTTATTACAGCCGCTCTTAAAAGAGGAAGCAATCGTGCAAGGGATTATTCAGCTGCCACTTTCAATGTTCAAACAAGAGCAGGCTGCTAAAAGTATTATGGTTCTTCAAAAGCAGGGAGAAGGAGTAACAGCACCTGAAAACGCGCTGCTTGTGAATTTGCCGAAGTTCAGCAATCGGGAAGCAATGAGTGATATTATGGCTCAAATGGACCAATGGTTCCGAGTGAATAAAAAGTAAGTCTTTTTCGAAAATAATGAATATTTTTCGGTAGCGTTTTCATGATGTATAGCTCTTGAAATCTATTGTCGTGAATGATTAAATGAATAAGGATAGAAATCGTGTCGAAATGCATAGAATATTGTAGAGATTACACTTTTATGTTCTGTTCGTTATGTTTATGATGCACGTATAATAAAGAAGGAGCTGTTTTTTTATGTCAAAAATCATGGCAATCAACGCCGGCAGTTCTTCACTTAAGTTTCAATTATTTGAAATGCCAAGTGAGACGGTATTAACAAAAGGTTTAGTAGAACGAATTGGTTTAGATAACGCTGTTTTCACGATCTCGGTAAATGGTGAAAAACAAACGGATATTACAGAAATCCCTGACCATGCTGTTGCAGTTAAAATTTTAGTTGAAAAGTTACTTTCTCAAAACATCATTCAATCATACGATGAAATCACTGGTGTAGGTCACCGTGTAGTACACGGCGGAGAGAAATTTGCTGATTCTGTTTTAATCACAGATGAAACACTAGCGGAAATTGAAGCTTTATCTGATTTAGCACCGCTTCACAACCCAGCAAACATTGTGGGAATTAAAGCGTTCCAAGATATTCTTCCAAATGTTCCAGCTGTAGCAGTTTTCGATACAGCATTCCATCAAACAATGCCAGAAAAATCATTCTTGTACAGCTTACCGTACGAGTACTATGAAAAGTATGGCGTTCGTAAATACGGTTTCCACGGCACATCTCATAAATATGTTTCTGAGCGTGCAGCTGAGCTTCTTGGCCGTCCGATCGAACAATTGCGCTTAATTTCTTGTCACTTAGGTAACGGTGCAAGTATCGCTGCAATTGAAGGCGGCAAGTCAATTGATACATCAATGGGCTTCACACCATTAGCTGGTGTAGCAATGGGAACTCGTTCAGGTAACATTGACCCTGCATTAATTCCATTTATTATGGATAAAACAGGAAAAACTGCTGACGAAGTATTAAATGTATTAAATAAAGAAAGTGGTCTTTTAGGTGTATCTGGTATTTCTAGTGACCTACGCGATCTAATCAAAGCAAGCGCTGAAGGCAATGAACGCGCTGAAACAGCACTTGAAGTATTTGCTAGCCGTATTCATAAATATATCGGTTCTTATGCTGCTCGTATGTCTGGTGTAGATGCAATCATCTTCACAGCAGGTATTGGAGAAAACAGTGATGTTGTACGTGCTCGCGTTCTGCGCGGTTTAGAGTTCATGGGCGTTTATTGGGATCCAGCTTTAAATAGTGTACAAGGAGAAGAAGCATTTATTAGCTACCCTCATTCTCCAGTTAAAGTTATGGTTATTCCTACAGACGAAGAAGTTATGATTGCACGTGACGTTACTCGTTTAGCGAATATTTAAGTTCATAAAGTGCCTCTTCAATGCATGAATTCTCATAAATTGTCAGGCAAACTAACGAAAAGCTGATTTCCTTGTTTGGAAATCAGCTTTTTTATATAGCGTAAGTAGCTGACGGTTGAAAGAAGGTTTACAACGTATAGAAGAAAGAAATAATATAGGAAGCAAAATGTAACGGATGCATTATTTGTTATAATAAAAATAAAACTACTTATTTCTTGAAAGGGTGACATGATGATACTAACGAATCGCGAAGAACAGCTTTTAGAAGAAATCTATAAATGGGAAGAGAGCTTACAGAGTGTAGAAGCAACTGAGATGGAGTTATTGTACGAAGAGTGGTTAGAAAAAGGGCTTAATTTAATTCCAGCTTCTGTTCGTGAGACCTATTTACATAAAATTGATGAGGGACTCTTTCAGTTAACTGCATTAATTCAAGGTACGGAAATGCAAACTCAAGCGACAAAACGAATTATTGAAACCGCTCGTGTATTCAAAGAGGATATCACAGATCTGTCAGAAATGAATTCCCTTCAAGTAGATCAGCTTTCTTATATATGCGAACAGCAAATGGCCAAGCTTCGGTTGTATGCGCTGAGTCAAGGAGCACTTTCAGGAACCGGACAATCGCTGCTAGTCGGTATTGATATACCTGCTGTTTTATACATGAATATTCAAGCGGTGCAACAGGCAGCAATGAGCTACGGTTATCATATCCAGACTCCTTCAGAGCTTATGCTAACGCTAAAAGTGTTCCATGCAGCAACCTTACCTAGACACCTTCAGGCTGAGGGGTGGCATCAATTAAAGGGTGAGTTAAGCCAAGAATTTGACCCGTATTTTTATGAAGGTGTTGATCAAATTGTAGATAAAACGTGGCTGCAAAAAATCGTTGTGCAAATTGGGAAAACGCTAGCTATATTCGCTGCGAAGCGAAAAGTTTATAATCGTTTGCCGATTGTAAGCATGATGGTTGGCGGAGGGATGAATTATCGAATGGCCAAACAAGTGACAGATTATGCGAAGCGCTTTTACCAATACCGCTATTTGCTGGATAAGAAAAACGAGTCTCATTAATTTTTCATGAGACTCGTTTTTTTGTCTATCCGTGAACTTTTTTTGATATTTCCTCATTTGTTCGATACCAAATCCACAAATCATTAATAATAGAAGCAAGTTCTCCTATCTCGCTATTTAATTCACAGGAGCGGATAAAATTAGTCTCATCTTCTAACGCCGCTTGTTTTTGATTAATACTCTTTTCTAAAGATTGAATTTTGTCTGGAATCTGCCCCCGAATGGATTCCCATGTTAGGAGGATATCCTGCTGAACTTTTTCAGAATAGAATGTCCATTCTCTTTCGAGAGCAGGAATTTTTATACCGAGTCTGTTGTCATAAGTAAAAAAGCGCTCCATTTTTTCACCTCTTCCCTTCCATTTTATACAATGACAAAAGCCAGAGCTACTGTAAGTGAAAAATAAATCATGTATACTTGATTTATGCATATAAATATACAAAGTATGTAAGGAAGGAATATTCATTCATATCTATTTTTACAGTATTTTAAGAGATTTCACCCTATTAAATTAAAATAAATGTGAATTTATATACTTTTTTTTGAATAACTATTGAAAATAGATTAAAAAGTTGTTAAAGTAATAGTAGATTAAATGAATAAAAATTAAAACGGTTGTATTAATATATATATAATTTGTAGGAGGAATAGATAATGAGTAATCCAAAAGTTGTTTTAGCATATTCCGGAGGTTTAGATACATCAGTTGCAATTAAATGGTTACAGGAAAAAGGGTACGATGTGGTAGCTTGCTGTTTAGATGTAGGCGAAGGAAAAGATTTGAAATTCGTTAAAGAAAAAGCCTTAACAGTTGGAGCGGTATCATCATATGTGATTGATGCAAAAGAAGAATATGCCAATACATTTGCGTTAGCAGCACTTCAAGCACACACATTATATGAAGGAAAATATCCATTAGTATCTGCACTATCTAGACCGCTAATCGCTAAAAAGCTTGTAGAAGTAGCAGAACAAGAAAATGCAGTAGCTGTCGCACATGGATGTACGGGAAAAGGAAATGACCAAGTGCGTTTCGAAGTATCAATTAAAGCATTAAATCCACACTTAGAAGTTTTAGCTCCTGTTCGTGACTGGAAATGGTCTCGTGAAGAAGAAATCGAGTATGCAAAAGAAAAGAATATTCCAATTCCAATTAACTTAGACAGCCCATTTTCAATTGACCAAAACTTGTGGGGAAGAAGTAACGAGTGTGGCGTTCTTGAAGATCCTTGGGCAGCTCCACCTGAAGAAGCATATGACCTAACGGCTTCTCTTGAAAACACTCCGGACACAGCGGATGTAGTAGAAATTGAATTCGTTGAAGGTGTTCCAGTATCATTAAACGGTCAATCTTACACGCTAGCTCAGTTAATTCTAGAATTGAATGAAATTGCAGGTAAGCACGGAGTCGGACGTATTGATCATGTAGAAAACCGTCTTGTGGGAATTAAATCACGTGAAGTATATGAGTGTCCAGCTGCTATGACATTAATTAAAGCACACAAAGAGCTTGAAGATTTAACATTAGTGAAAGAAGTAGCGCACTTCAAACCAGTGATTGAGAAAAAATTAACAGAAGTTATCTATGAAGGTTTATGGTTCTCTCCATTAACAAATTCACTGCTTGCATTCTTGAAAGATACGCAGCAATATGTGAACGGAACAGTGAGAGTAAAACTATTTAAAGGGCATGCTATCGTAGAGGGACGTAAATCTCCTAATTCTTTATACAATGAAAAACTTGCAACATATACAAAAGAAGATGAGTTTGATCACAATGCAGCAGTTGGTTTCATCTCATTATGGGGACTTCCAACACAAGTGAGCAGCATGGTAAATCAAAAGAAGGTGACAACGGTATGACCAAACTTTGGGGAGGGCGTTTTACGAAACGCCCTGAACAATGGATTGACGAGTTCGGTGCGTCGATTTCATTTGATCAGCATCTTGTAGAAGAAGATATTGAAGGCAGTTTAGCACATGTAACAATGCTTGAGAAATGCAGTATTCTTTCTGGAGATGAAGCGTCACAAATTAAAAAAGGCCTTCAAACACTGCTTGAAAAAGCTAAGAAGAAAGAATTAACATTTTCTGCTCAATATGAAGATATTCATTTGAATTTAGAAAAGTTATTAATTGATGAAATTGGTCCGGTTGGAGGGAAGCTTCATACGGGTCGAAGCCGTAATGATCAAGTTGCTACAGATATGCACTTATATTTAAAAAAGCATGTTCAGCAAATTGTAGGTCTGATTGAAAATCTAGAAGATGTATTGCTTACAAAAGCAGATCAGCATGTTGAAACCATTTTTCCAGGCTACACACATTTGCAGCGCGCGCAGCCGGTTTCTTTTGCTCATCATTTAATGGCTTATGTTTCAATGTTCAAGCGCGATGCTGAACGTTATGCGGAATCGCTGAAGCGTATTGATTTATCTCCTTTAGGAGCAGGAGCTTTAGCTGGTACAACATTCCCAATTGATCGTCACTATAGCGCTGAGCTTCTAGGCTTTAATGGGATTTATCAAAACAGTATGGATGCTGTCAGCGATCGTGACTTTATTTTAGAGTTTTTAAGCAACAGTTCTATTTTAATGATGCATTTATCTCGTTTTTGTGAAGAGTTAATTTTATGGTCTAGTCAAGAATTTCAATTTATTGAAATGGATGATACGTACGCAACGGGCAGCAGTATTATGCCTCAAAAGAAAAATCCTGATATGGCGGAGTTAATTCGTGGTAAAACAGGACGAGTATATGGTCATTTATTTAGCCTATTGACTGTGTTAAAAGGTACCCCTTTAACATACAACAAAGACTTGCAAGAAGATAAAGAAGGCATGTTCGATACGGTTACAACGATTGAAGGATGTTTGACCATTTTTGCTGGCATGATCGAAACAATGACAGTAAAAACAAATGTTATGGAAAAAGCTACGAAACAAGATTTTTCAAATGCAACGGAGTTAGCTGACTATCTTGCTTCAAAAGGTATGCCGTTTCGTGAAGCACATGAAGTGGTTGGGAAACTGGTTCTCGTTTGTATTCAGAAAAATATCTACCTAATGGATTTGCCGCTTGAACAATATAAGGAAGCGTCAGATTTATTCGAGGAAGACATCTATCATGTATTAAGTCCAAAAACAGCTGTTAATCGCCGCAATAGCGCGGGAGGAACAGGATTTGAACAAGTAAAAAAAGCAATTCAGCTAGCTAAAGATGAATTGCATGAAAAAACATCGATATAAAAAAGTTATCAAAACGTCCGCAGAAAAATCTGCGGGCGTTTTTTGATGTGAGATAAATGGTATAACTAGAGCATTTAAGAAGAAAATAGAAAAGATCATGTAAGGGATTATGAAGTAAAGTTTACATTCGTAAAGAAAATAAAGTGAAAAAGGAGAAGTGACATATGAAAGACAAAAAACATCCGCAGCATGTATATGAATATGATTTTGAAGGAGAAAAAGAGACATCAAGACAGCTAATGGATTCTTATTCAAGCGGCGTCATTGGCGATGCTATGGCTTCTGTAGTCGAAAATCCAGAAGCACAGAGTGATAACGAACTATATGAATAACTAGATGCATATACTGTTGTATATAGACTAAGAAAAGCAGGATTATGCTGAGCTCTATCGAAAGGTAACGTCATAGTAAATCCGGTTTTCTAAAGGATTTGGTGTGGCGTTCTTTTTTCAGTTAATCACTGATATAAGAAAAGAGGGATAAAGGTGAAAATTGGAGTGCCGAAAGAATTAAAAAACAATGAAAATCGCGTGGCTATTACTCCAGCTGGTGTTACAGCTTTAGTTAACGGTGGGCATGATGTATATATTGAAACACAGGCAGGAGAAGGCTCTGGATTCCATGATGAAGATTACACAAATGCAGGAGCTTCTATTGTAAATACTGCAAAAGAAGCATGGAATGCTGAAATGGTTATGAAAGTAAAAGAACCGATTTCAGAAGAATACGGATATTTTCGTGAAGGACTTATTTTGTTTACCTATTTACATTTGGCAGCTGAAGAAGCATTAACGAAAGCATTGATTGATAAAAAGGTGGTAGGCATCGCTTATGAAACTGTACAGCTTCCAAACAAAAGCTTGCCTCTGTTAACTCCGATGAGCGAAGTTGCAGGAAGAATGTCTTCTCAGATTGGAGCTCAATTTTTGGAGAAAACCAAAGGTGGCAAAGGGATTTTATTAAGTGGAGTTCCAGGCGTGCAAAGAGGAAAAGTAACAATTATTGGAGGAGGAGTAGCGGGAACCAACGCTGCTAAAATTGCGGTCGGATTAGGGGCTGATGTTACAATAATTGATTTAAACGCTGATCGCCTTCGCCAGCTTGATGATTTATTTGGTAAAGAAGTGACGACATTAATGTCAAATCACTACAATATCGCACAATCTGTAAAAGAGTCAGATTTAGTGATAGGAGCGGTTCTCATACCGGGAGCTAAAGCGCCAAAGCTTGTCACAGAGGAAATGGTTCAAACGATGTCAAAAGGGTCCGTTGTAGTTGATATTGCTATTGATCAAGGGGGGATTTTTGAAACAACTGATCGCATTACCACTCACGATAACCCGACTTATTTGAAGCATGAGGTCTTGCATTATGCTGTTGCTAATATGCCTGGAGCTGTTCCACGCACGTCGACCTTAGCGCTGACCAACGTAACGGTTCCTTATGCTCTGCAAATAGCAAATCAGGGATATAAAAAAGCGTGCTTAAAAAACCCTTCCCTTCTTCAAGGCATCAACACCCTAAATGGGTTTGTCACTTACGCGGCTGTTGCAGATGCACACGGTCTAACTTACGCTGATGCAACAACTTTATTAGAGCAAGCATAATAAGGCATGTTTTTGCGCAGTTTGTGATATGATAGCCGCGTATTCACCAAAACAGACGGGTAGAATATAGAAAAGGTTAGTGTAAAAGGAGAGAATATATGATGCGCGTTTCTTATCATGGACATTCTGTTGTTAAAATTGAAACAAAAGGAAAAACAATTTTAATTGACCCGTTTATTACTGGAAATGAATTAACAGATTTAAATGCTGAAGATGTAAAAGCAGATGTGATTTTACTGACTCATGGCCATAATGATCATGTAGGCGACACGGTGGAAATTGCTAAGCGCAGCGGTGCACTTGTTGTGGCAGTAGCAGAATTAGCTACATATCTTAGCTGGCAAGGCTTAAACGTACATCCAATGAGCATAGGCGGAGCTTATACATTTGATTTTGGTACGGTAAAATTGACACAAGCTTTCCACGGTTCAAGTTATACAGAAAATAATGAGAAAATTATTTATACAGGAATGCCGGCTGGTTTGCTTTTAACGATTGAAGGAAAGACAATTTATCATGCTGGAGATACGGCTTTATTTTCTGATTTAAAGTTAATTGGTCGCCATGAGCCTGACGTAGCATTTCTTCCAATTGGAGATAACTTTACAATGGGACCTGAAGATGCGGCTATCGCAGCGGAATGGGTGCAGGCAAAGCTTGTTGTGCCAATTCACTACAATACATTTCCTGTAATTAAGCAAGATCCTCATCAATTTGTTGAGTCTTTATCTGGTATTGAAGGAAAAGTATTAAAAGTTGGAGAAGGATTGGATCTTTAATCATAAATAAAGGCTGGGACAAAACGATTTCAGTTAAAGTTAAAAAAAAACGAGTAATCGATATTATCGATCACTCGTTCTTTTTTTATTGTTAAGGTGAACGTAGGTTTCATATATGTAGCGGCTTCTAGCTGTTGATTGGAGGGCAAGACGAAGACTCCCTCGGAAAGCGAAGTCTTGCACGCAAGTCAACTGCGGTGTCACAAGCGGTTCAGCTCATGTCTCACATTTGTTCGTCTTTAGATTGAATCGATGCAGTTATGTCTTAATCTCTTTTTATTTGTAAAGAAACGTTCTGCTTTTTTTACTTCCCTGCATACGATAGTAATAATAAGGAGGGAGAGCTATGGAAAAAAATCGAGTTATTTTATCGCTTTTATTATGCGGAGTGATGCTTTACTATGCAATGCCGCACTTAGTGTTAACAACTTCGAGTTTGCAAGGGGTTTTTAGCATAAGCTGGCTTACCTTTGCTCTTTTTGTAGCCGGAGGCAATTTGTCATCACTGCTTTATGCACCGCGCCGCAAGAAGGCAGGTATTCAAAAAAATAGTGTGAGAAAGCCTTTGCGTCAAAGAGGTTAGATTGAATCCATTTCACTTCCCCCGTATAATAAAAGAAAAGACATATGAAACGTAAAAACGTTTTAGAAGGGTGAAGTACACGTGGCGACAAAACATGAGCAAATTTTACAGTATATCGATTCGCTTCCAATTGGTGAAAAAATTTCAGTGCGCCAAATTGCCAAAGAACTGAATGTCAGTGAAGGCACGGCGTACCGAGCAATAAAAGACGCGGAAAATAAAGGATATGTTTCAACGATTGAACGAGTGGGGACCATTCGAATTGAACGAAAGAAGAAAGAAAACATTGAAAAGCTCACGTTTGCTGAAGTAGTAAACATCGTGGATGGACAAGTGCTGGGCGGACGTGAAGGTTTGCATAAAACGTTAAACAAGTTTGTTATTGGAGCGATGAAGCTTGATGCTATGATGAGATATACCGAGGCCGGAAACCTTCTTATCGTAGGGAATCGAGTAAACGCTCATGAATTAGCTCTTGAAGCAGGAGCAGCCGTGTTAATTACGGGCGGCTTTGATACGGAAGAATGGGTTAAGAAGCTTGCGGATGATCTTAAACTTCCTATTATTTCAACGAGCTATGATACGTTTACAGTTGCAACGATGATTAATCGTGCTATTTATGATCAGCTGATAAAAAAAGAAATTGTGCTTGTAGAGGATATTTTAACACCTATCTCTGAAGCGGTTAGCTTGCAGTTAACCGATACGATTGAAAAATGGCATGAATGTAACGATAAGACTCACCACAGTCGTTTTCCTGTAGTGGATCAGCATATGAAAGTTCACGGTATGGTCACCTCAAAAGATGTTATTGGATATGACCTTTCTACTTCAATTGAAAAAGTAATGACGAAAAATCCGATGACGGTTCACGGGAAAACATCGGTCGCTTCTTCTGCGCATATGATGGTATGGGAAGGGATTGAAGTACTGCCTGTAGTGGATGATTACCACCGGCTAGAGGGCATTATCAGCCGTCAAGATGTTTTAAAGGCGCTGCAAATGATTCAGCGTCAACCGCAGGTAGGAGAAACTATTGACGACATTGTAACCAATCAATTTATGGATGTACAAGAGACAAAAGAAGCACCGGTGTATCGCTGTGAAGTAACGCCGCAAATGACGAATTATATGGGGACTATTTCATACGGAGTTTTCACTACTATTGTAACGGAAGCCGCCAATCGTGTTCTTCGCTTATATAAAAAAGGTGATTTGGTTATTGAAAACATCACCGTTTATTTTATTAAGCCAGTTCAAATTGAAAGCGTAATTGAAATTCGCCCTAAGCTATTAGAACTTGGTCGGAAGTTTGCTAAATTAGATGTAGAAGTCTACAATGCCGGGGTTGTAGTAGGGAAAGCGATGATGATGGCTCAGTTATTGGAAAGAGTATAAAAAAAGAAGCTGCTCTGCAGCTTCTTTTACATTTGACCAGCTTCTTTTATTGCATAAGGCTGATAGTACTTGTAAGCTTTGATACCTGCTAATATGCTGCCTGAACCGAATAATACAAATAGTATGCCGATGATAAGCGAAAGGCTTGTTTCGTAAATAAACCATTGATTGATTCCAAAAAATAATACAAAAGAGCCAAGACAAATACTCGACTTAGCGGAAATCCACTTTCGTTCCATTGGGCGTTTCGAACGTACATATTTTACTTTTAAATACATGTAGAAAACAAAGGACACAACGATTAAAATCATAAAAAATGGCACAGACGCCCCTCCAGTTCGGTGTATTTCTATCCATAATGTTTCTAGATGTTAGTAATGCGTAGTGTTGAAAGTGCTTACAGTATTATCTATTATTTTACAGGTAGATGACAGAAAATTCTACTATTGATTGATTCTTCTTTCAAAAAAGAGAAGAGATATGATTTAATAAATAATATGGATACAGCGCTGCGGAAATGTAAGTGCATGCGGTACGTACATAAAATAAGAACAGTATTGACAGGAGAGAGAAAATGAAAGCACAAATATTAGAAGCTATTAAGCAGTTTGACACCATCATTATTCACCGGCACATTCGTCCAGATCCAGATGCATACGGATCTCAGTGCGGATTAGCGGAATTGTTAAAAACATCTTTTCCGGAGAAGAAGGTATACGTAACGGGAGAAGAAGCGGAGTCACTAAAATTTTTATACCGGATGGATGACATCGCTGATGACACCTATGAGGATGCGCTTGTCATCGTTTGTGATACGGCTAATGAAGCCCGAGTGTCAGATCAGCGCTACATAAATGGAAAAATGGTCATTAAAATTGATCACCATCCAAACCAAACTCCTTACGGTGATTTGCTTTGGGTTGAGACGTCTGCTTCTTCAACAAGCGAAATGATTTATGAATTTTACTTGGAAGGAAAAGAAAAGGGATTATCTCTGAATGATGAAGGAGCAAAGCTGATCTTCAGCGGTATCGTCGGAGATACGGGTCGATTTTTATTTCCAAATACAAAGCCGAAAACGTTTTGCTATGCAAGTGAATTGATTCAATATGGTTTCAATTTTAAAGACGTATATGATCAGTTATACAAAACAAAAGAAAACGTCGCTCACTTACACGGATATGTGCTGCAAAACTTTACGATGTCTCCAACAGGAGTTGCTCATATGAAAATTCCGAATGAAATTCTTCGAAAATATGATGTGACACCAGCCGATGCCTCTCAGCTAGTCGGTTCGTTAGGGCAAATTGATGGAGTAAAAACGTGGGTATTTTTTGTGGAGGAAGAAAATCAAATTCGTGTTCGCCTTCGTTCAAAAGAGCTTGTCATTAATACAATTGCTAGAAAATACAACGGAGGAGGCCATCCTCTTGCGTCCGGCGCTTCCATTTATTCATGGGAAGAAGTAGAGCCTTTACTGCTTGATTTAGAAGAGCTCTGCAGTCAGGAGTAATCTGTAAAATAAGCCGTTGATTTTAAATCAGCGGCTTTTTATAGTACTTTTTCCATCTTTTTAATTCGAACTTCAATCGAAAGTGTTGTATAAAAATAAATTTGATGAACTTCAACTTCATAAATTGTTTTATCGAATTCGTATTTTTTATTTTCAATTGCTTTTTTTAAGATATCCCTGCTTCGATATGCACTTTCAATATCTTGGGCAATTAAGTGCTGTGCTTCTTTGTCCACGCTTTTTTGAATATTGTATTCAACCACAGAGTTTACTTTATAACGATTGCCGTTTACTAATTTTACTTTCACATTCTGAATAATTAAATGCTGCTTCATTTCCTTGTTTAATGCTTTTACATCTTCTTGCCATGCGCTAATTTGCAAATTTGCTTTTTCTAGCTTATCATTAGCAATTCGAATTTCTTCTAGCTCTCTATCTCTTGAAACGCCATAAATCGTTAAAAACACCCCCCAGCTAACAATTGCTCCAATGACTATACCGGCAAAAAAACGCTGCCAGTCGGAGCGCTTGAACATTCGCTCGCTGGGTACCCTCATACAAAATGCTCCTGAGTTAACCACTTGATGATAAGAGCCCCGGTCTGAGCTCCTCCCATAGCGGATAGAATTAAAAGGATTTGTTTGAATACATCTTTTGTGGCTCCTTCAAAGAGTCCTCGCTCAAAGCTGTAAAACGTATCAAATGTTCCTCCAATTGCTCCGACAATTGCCCAGATTTTTAAACTATTGCTGAGGGTATGCATGACGTATAAAGGAGATTTGCCAATTAAAAACCCTGCAAATGCTCCAATTAATGAACCGCCTAAAATAATACCTAATGAAGTGAAGTAACTCCAAATGAAAAGAGACATAAAAGGCTCTTTTGTCATGACGTGTCCTCCTTTACTATTTTATCAATGAATCACGCTTCCTACATATATATGGACAAACGCTCAGAGTTATGTAATTTGTCTACGCCGGCAACAAAATTTATAATAAGAATAAAGAATTAAAGAAAGGTGGGAAGTCCTGTGCCTTTTGTTCACTTGCAGCTTCAAAGTTCTTATAGCTTATTAAGCAGTTCCGTTCGTATTCATGAACTTGTAGAAACAGCTAAGAAAATGAACTATGAAGCGATTGCTTTGACTGATGAAAACGTGATGTACGGAGTCATTCCTTTTTATAAAGCCTGCGTGAAAGCGGGGATCAAGCCAATTATTGGGCTCACATTATCAATTCTAGAACATGAAGAAAGCGAGCGAGCGTACCCTTTAGTTTTGTTAGCGGAAAATGATAAGGGATATGAAAATCTATTAAAACTAAGCAGTTTAGTTCAAACCAAGGAAAAACACGGTGTAAATAAAAAATGGCTTCATCATTACAGCAGCGGGTTGATTGCTATTACACCCGGTTTAACTGGAGAAGTTGAAACCCTGCTAGCAGAAAACAAACTTCAAGATGCTAAGCGAGTGCTTCAATTCTTTAAAAAAGTATATTCGCAGTCTTTGTATATATCGATACAGCGCCACGGACAGGATGAAGCTTTTATAAATCAGCAGTTAACGGAACTTGCTGCTGAAGAAAATATCCCGCTTGTTGCGACGAATCAAGTGAAATATTTAAAAAAAGAAGATCGGGATGCGTATGAGTGTTTAGCAGCTATTCGAGACGGAGAGAAATTACATAGCGATGAAGAGGTAAAAAGTAAGAGCAGCGAGTACTATTTCAAATCACCTGATGAAATGGAAGATCTCTTTCATGACCAGCATTTTTTAATAGAAGAAAGTATAAAAATCGCAAGACGATGCGAGCTCGAAATTTCTCTAGGCGTAATGTCCATTCCAAAATATCCTGTTCCCCCGTCTGTTACATCATCAACCTACTTGCGCACTCTCTGCGAAAAAGGATTGCAAGAAAGAGTTCAAGTGATCACGGAACAATATGAGGAACGCTTGGATTATGAGCTAAACATTATTGAAAATATGCGCTTTAGTGATTACTTTCTTATCGTATGGGATTTTATGAATTATGCTCATGAACACGGTGTTTTAACGGGCCCAGGCCGGGGTTCAGCGGCAGGCTCACTGGTCTCATACGCCTTGCGAATTACAAATGTTGATCCAATTCAGCATCAGCTTTTATTTGAGCGCTTTTTAAACCCTGAACGTATTTCGATGCCTGATATTGATATTGATTTTCCTGATAACAAACGAGATCAAGTCATTCAGTATGTGGCGCAAAAATATGGAGCGCTGCACGTAGCTCAAATCATTACATTTGGAACACTAGCAGCTAAAGCAGCCGTACGTGATGTAGGGAGAGTGATGGGATTTGATCAAGAAGCGCTAAACAAAATGTCCAAAGCGATTCCAACTAAACCAGGTACAACGTTGAAAAGCGCTCTTCGTGATTCAAGAGTTCTTCAAGACTATTTATCTGAAAATGAAGCCAGAAAACAATGGTACAACATTGCCATGAAGATAGAAGGACTGCCAAGGCATACTTCTACGCATGCAGCAGGCGTTGTGATTAGTGAGGAGCCGCTGACGCAATCTGTAGCTGTACAAGAAGGACATGATGATGTATATCTAACTCAATATCCAATGGAAGCTCTGCAAGACATTGGGCTTTTGAAAATGGACTTTTTAGGTTTGCGCAACTTAACCATTTTAGATCATATTTTAAAGAAAATTGAGCGGGACATGAATCGAAAGCTGTCACTGTCTCATATACCGTTTAACGATCAGAAAACTTTTGAACTGCTGAGTAAAGGGGATACGACCGGTATTTTTCAGCTAGAGTCAGATGGAATGAGAAGAGTGCTTCAGCAATTAAAACCTACAGAGCTAGAAGATATTGTAGCAGTTAACGCGCTGTATAGACCTGGTCCGATGGAAAATATTCCAACCTATATTAAGCGCAAGCATGGAGTGGAGAAGGTAATATATGATCATCCTACGCTTAAAGACATTTTACAATCCACGCACGGCGTTATCGTGTATCAAGAGCAAATTATGCAGATTGCTTCAAAAATGGCCGGTTTTTCTCTTGGAGAAGCAGATTTGTTGAGAAGAGCAGTTAGTAAAAAAGAACGGGCAGTGCTGGATCGTGAACGAGCTCATTTTATCCAAGGAAGCAAGAAGAAAGGGTATGACCTATCCGTTGCTAATCGAGTGTATGACCTTATTGTGCGTTTTGCTGATTATGGCTTCAACCGAAGTCATGCTGTTGCTTACAGTATGGTAGCCTATCAGTTAGCTTATTTGAAAGCACATTACCCGCTGCAGTTCTTTTCAGCTTTACTAACGAGCGTTATTGGAAATGAAGGGAAAATTGCTCAATATATTAATGAACTAAAAAGAAAAAAAATACAAGTTCTCCCACCTTCTATTAACAAGAGCATGTATTCGTTTAACGTAGAAGGTGAAAGTATAAGGTATAGCCTTGCAGCGATTAAACATATTGGTGCAGCAGCTATGCAGGAAATAACAGAAGAGCGAAAGAAAAAAAGATTTGAAGACTTATTTGATTTTTGTGCCCGTGTTTCACAAAAAGCCGTGAATAAAAAGGGGCTTGAAGCTTTGATTCTATCTGGAGGCTTTGATGAGTTCGGAGAAAATCGAGCTACTTTATTAGCAACGATTGATGTAGCGTTTGAACATGCAAGCTTGGTACTCCCAGATGATGATTTTGGATTTGGAGATGAATTTTCGTTAAAGCCTAAATATATGGAAAAAGAGGAACTGAAAATAGAAGATCGGCTTCAGTATGAAAAAGATATGCTAGGTTTTTATTTATCAAGCCACCCTGCTTCTCAGTATGAAGCACTGAATTCCTTTTATTCTGTTGTTTCTCTTCACGATATGAAAGAATACGCTTCAGGAAAAGCGGTCTCTCTTTTAGTATTTGTGTTGGAAATTCGTGTCATTCGAACGAAAAAAGGAGAGCAAATGGCCTTTTTACGCATCACGGATGAAAGTGGAGAAGGAGAAGTTGTTGCGTTTCCCCGCGTATTTGAGCAGAATCGTCTGCTGTTTGAACAAGGTAAGGTTTTACTGATACAAGGAAAGATAGATGAAAGAAATGGGCAGCAGCAAATTGTTTGTCAACGTGCTGAAGCTGCTAGCGAGGCGGTTCAAAAACTACCGTCAGAAGAATTATACTTACGTATAGAAACAAAGCAAGGTACAGAAAAGCTGCTTCATACTATTTACCAGCACTTTCAGTCTCATAGAGGGAAAATTCCCGTGAAAATTTATTATGAGGCAGAACGTCAATTGGTCAAGCTTCCCGTTCACTATTCTATTGAACGAAGCGACGAGTTAATAAAAACTTTAAAAGCAATGCTAGGAGAGAACCACGTTGTGTTCAAGAAGATATAGTCTTTACAGATTTCATGTGATGTTATATGGTAAAATAGTTAAAAAAGTGGTCTGACCACCGTTTTTTATGAAATATACGAATTAGATGCTTTTTTCTTGAAATGAAATGCAATTGGATTTATAACATCATATGAGTGTGGGAAAGAACATGGTTCAGGCGCAGTATTTGTTATCATTTTGTTTATTGGGAGTGAAATTCATTGTCTTTACGTGAAGAAGCATTGCATATGCACCGCATTAACAAAGGTAAACTAGAATCAAAGTCCAAAATTCCTGTTCGAAACGCAGAGGATTTAAGCCTTGCTTATTCCCCTGGTGTAGCAGAACCTTGCAAAGAAATATATGATGATGTAAACAATGTATATGAATATACGATGAAAGGAAATATGGTAGCTGTTGTATCTGATGGCACTGCCGTATTGGGCTTAGGCAATATAGGTCCTGAAGCTGCTCTGCCAGTAATGGAAGGGAAAGCTGTCCTTTTTAAAAGTTTTGCCGGCGTAGATGCATTCCCAATTTGTTTAAACACGACAGATGTGGACAAAATTATAGAAACTGTTAAATTGCTAGAACCTACTTTTGGAGGCGTTAATTTAGAAGATATTGCGGCTCCTAACTGTTTTGAAATTGAAGAGCGGTTGAAAAAGGAAACAAATATCCCGGTTTTTCATGATGATCAGCATGGGACGGCTATTGTTACGGTAGCGGGCCTTCTTAATGCCCTGAAGCTGACGGGAAGAAAAATGTCACAAATCAAAGTGGTAGCGAATGGAGCAGGAGCTGCTGGCATTGCTATTATTAAATTATTATACAGCTATGGAGTGCGCGATATCATTATGTGTGATTCCAAAGGAACGATTTATGACAAGCGTCCTCACGGCATGAACCGTATAAAAGATGAAGTTGCAGCCTATACAAATCGAAGCAAAGTAGAAGGTACGTTAGCTGATGCCTTAGAAGAAGCTGACGTATTTATTGGAGTTTCGGTTGAAGGAGCACTCACACCGGAGATGATTGGAAAGATGAATCCAGACCCAATCATTTTTGCAATGGCAAATCCGGTGCCTGAAATTATGCCAGAAGAAGCTAAAAAAGCTGGCGCGAAAGTAATCGGCACCGGACGTTCTGATTTTCCTAATCAAGTGAACAATGTCTTAGCGTTTCCGGGGATATTCAGAGGTGCACTAGATGTACGTGCTACTCATATTAATGAAAAAATGAAAATGGCTGCAGTTGAGGCCATTGCTAATTTGATTACGGAAGAGGACTTGAATACAGACTATGTGATTCCAGGTCCATTTGATGCACGAGTGGCTCCGGCAGTAGCCGCCGCTGTTGCAAAAGCAGCTATGGAAACAGGCGTTGCCCGAATAAAGGTAAAGCCAGAAGCCGTAGCTGAAAACACACGCCGCTTAGCGATTATTGAATAAGGTTACATCAACTGTTCTTTGACAGGCATGATGCTTCAAGCATGCCTGTTAAAGTAATGTAAAGTGAGTGGTAGTAAACTTGAAGAATGAACGTTCAAAAGTATATGTAGAAATTCTAAAACAAATTCGCCAGCTAATGGAAGACGATCGTTTAACTACGGGGGATAAAATCCCGTCAGAACGAGAGCTTTCTGAACGGTTAGGCGCAGGACGTTCTTCCGTTCGAGAAGCGCTCAGAGCGTTAGAGCTAATTGGGTTGATTGAAACTAGAAGAGGTGAAGGTACGTTTATTAAAGAAGTAGGGGATCATCAATTTATTGATTTATTAGCTACTTTTTTAGTACAAGACGGTAAAACAAAATCAGACTTAATTCAGACTAGATATATTCTTGAAAAGAGCTGTTTGTATTTTGTTTTAGCGGAACAGGACGAAATCAATGTTTCGAAAGCAATTCAAAAGCAGAATGACGATTGTTTGAAGAACTTGTTTGACTATTTGTTTTCTTTGCAGCCTAATCGGCTATTACACCGAATCTGGCTGATTATTTGCCGTTTTTCTCAAACTTTTCAACAAAACTCAGCGCCAAGCGACATTCTGATAAGTGAATTAGTAGAGGCGTTAGCTAAAAAAGATGAAGCAGCTGTATTAAATCTTCACCATCAGTGCTACAAACAAGTGTGAAAGAAGGAATTTGTCGAAAGAGACATGCCATCTTTCTACACAAAATCAAACAGTCATCTAGTAAAGTAAATAGCAACTAATAAAGTGAAGCGAACAATTCGTCCAATTTTTGTCTATCCGTCACTTGATTTGTATTTGAGGCGGATTTTCACAACTTGTAAATAGTAGAAGAAGAGGAAGAATAAAGGTTCTTATGATAAAGAGAAGAACCAAAAGGAGGTTACACCTTGTTACGAGATTTATTTACAAAAAACACAAAAACTCCAAAAAAACGAAAATATGCTACGATTCCTTCTGAGCATATGAGACAAGATGTACCTGAAGGAATTATGACCAAGTGTAAAAAGTGTAAAAAAATAATGTATACGAAAGAGTTAAATAAAAACTTAAAAGTATGCTTAAACTGTGGATATCATCACCAAATGACAGCACCAGAGCGTATCGAAAGCTTAATCGACAGCGGAACGTTTGTTGAATACGACAAAGATATGACGTCAGAAAATCCTCTTGGGTTCCCTGATTATCTTGAAAAGCTCGAAAAAGATCGTGAGAAAACTAATTTAAGTGAAGCGATTGTTACGGGTGAAGGAGATATTGAGGGCATTAAAGTAGTAGTTGCTGTTATGGATTCACACTTCCGTATGGGAAGCATGGGTTCTGTAGTCGGCGAGAAAATTACTCGCGCCATTGAAAAAGCGAAGGAAATGCATGTTCCATTCCTTATTTTCACAGCTTCAGGCGGTGCACGTATGCAAGAAGGTGTTCTGAGCTTGATGCAAATGGCTAAAACTAGCGCAGCTCTTAAAATGTTCAGTGATGAAGGCGGCTTAATCATTTCGATTATGACACATCCTACTACAGGAGGCGTGTCAGCAAGCTTTGCTTCGTTAGGTGATTATAATTTAGCCGAGCCGGGCGCGTTAATTGGCTTTGCTGGAAGACGTATTATTGAACAAACAATTAGAGAAGAGCTTCCAGAAGATTTTCAGACGTCGGAATTTCTGTTGAAGCATGGTCAGCTAGACGGAGTTATTAACCGTCATGATTTAAAAGAAACGTTAACAACTATTTTAGATATACACGTAGCAGGAGGTGACATCGAGTGGTAAGCGAATTAGAATTTGAACGTCCAATTGTTGAGTTGCGAAACAAGATTGCAGAGCTTAAAGAGTTTGCTAAAAATACAGAAGTGGATTTATCTAGCGAAATTGATAAGTTAGAAAATCGCTTAGAAAAAGTAGAAAACGATATTTACAATCATCTAAGCCCATGGAACCGTGTTCAAATTGCTCGTCATCCTGAGCGTCCTACAACACTCGATTATATTTCTCGCTTGTTTACAAACTTTTTAGAGTGTCATGGAGATCGCTTTTATGGAGATGATGAAGCAATCGTAGGAGGAATTGCCAAGTTTAATGGCGTGCCTGTTACCGTGATTGGACATCAGAGAGGTAAAGATACGAAAGAAAATATTCGCCGTAATTTTGGTATGCCTCATCCTGAAGGCTACCGTAAAGCACTGCGTCTAATGAAGCAAGCGGAGAAATTTAACCGCCCAATTATTTGCTTTATTGATACAAAAGGAGCTTATCCAGGAAAAGCGGCAGAAGAGCGCGGACAAAGCGAAGCTATTGCGAAAAACCTTTTCGAAATGGCTGGCTTAACTGTACCTGTTATTTGCATTGTAATTGGAGAAGGAGGAAGCGGGGGAGCCTTGGCATTAGGTTTAGGAAATCACCTTCATATGCTTGAGAACTCGACGTATTCAGTTATTTCTCCAGAAGGAGCGGCAGCCATTCTTTGGAAAGATTCTTCTCTTGCGAAAAAAGCTGCTGAAACGATGAAGATTACAGCACCAGATTTGAAAGAACTGGGCATTGTAGATGAAATGGTTTCAGAGGTAAAAGGCGGAGCTCACCGAGATATCGATGCACAAGCTGGATACATGGAGGGCATTATCAAGAAATCATTAAAAGAGCTGATGAATTTATCAAAAGAAGAGCTAGTGGAAGAGCGTTATTTAAAATACAAAAAAATCGGACAATTTACAGCTGAAAACGATGCCATTACTATAAAATAAAGAAACGTGCACTCTTGAAAAATAAGGGTGCGCGTTTTTGTGCGGTTTGTATAGCCCTTCTCTATTGTGTTTACAAGTTCTTCGTGGTATTTTATAGACAGCAAAAACCTTTAAGTAAAAGTAGAAAAAGAGTGTTTTTAAAAAATTTCCTATGGTTATTAGCAGCTGTGCTAGCGTTTGTCTTTTCTCTAAAACGTGAGATATATAAGACAAATCAGGCAGCAAGTATTGCTGTATGAATTGCAGGGAATAGTAAAACAAGAAGCAAACGATGAAGAAATTCATCGTTAAAGTGCTGTGTATGTGTTTGTGTTTGCTATTTGATTCAGCGCTACATAGGTATTTCATAAGTTACACGTAAAGCAAGGTGAACAAGTCAGGGCAACAAAATATTTGTTCACAGCCTGCTAGTACAAGGTTAGTAAAAGAAATAGCTATTTGCCCTATCTAAGGAGTAAATAGTAAATATATAGGAGGAAATTTGAATGCGTAAAACTAAAATTGTATGTACTATTGGACCAGCGAGTGAAAGTGTAGAAAAATTAGTTGAACTAATTAACTCAGGCTTAAACGTTTGTCGTCTAAACTTCTCTCACGGTGACTTTGAAGAGCACGGTGCACGTATTGTTAACATTCGTGAAGCTGCGAAACAAACAGGTAAAACAGTAGGTATCTTACTTGATACAAAAGGACCTGAAATTCGTACAAACACAATGGAAAATGGTGCAATTGAGTTAGAAGAAGGCTCTGAAATCATTGTTTCTATGACAGAAGTAGTGGGAACAACTGAAAAATTCTCAATTACATATCCAGGTCTAATCGAGGACGTACACGTAGGATCAAAAATCCTTTTAGATGACGGTTTAATCGGTCTTGAAGTACTAGACATCAATAAAACTGATGGTGAAATTAAAACAAAAGTACTTAACCCTGGTACATTAAAAAATAAAAAAGGTGTAAACGTGCCAAACGTAAGTGTAAACCTTCCTGGTATCACTGAAAAAGATGCAAGCGATATTGTATTTGGTATCGAACAAGGCATTGATTTTATTGCTGCTTCTTTTGTGCGTCGCGCATCTGATGTATTAGAAATTCGTGAACTACTAGAAAAACACAATGCAGCTCACATTCAAATCATCTCAAAAATCGAAAACCAAGAAGGCGTAGATAACATCAAGGAAATTCTTGAAGTTTCAGACGGTTTAATGGTTGCTCGTGGTGACTTAGGAGTAGAAATTCCTGCTGAAGAAGTACCATTAGTACAAAAAGATCTAATCAAACAATGTAATGCGCTTGGCAAACCAGTTATTACAGCTACACAAATGCTTGATTCAATGCAACGCAACCCGCGCCCGACTCGTGCGGAAGCAAGTGACGTTGCCAATGCTATCTTTGATGGTACAGATGCAATTATGTTATCTGGTGAAACAGCTGCAGGTTCTTACCCAGTTGAAGCTGTACAAACAATGCATTCAATCGCTTCTCGTGCTGAGCAAGCTCTAAACTACTCTGAGATTTTACAACAGCGCAGCAAGCAAGTTGGCCCATCTATTACAGATGCAATTGGACAATCTGTTGTACACACAGCGCTTAACTTAAACGCTAGTGCAATCGTAGCGCCAACAGAAAGTGGTTATACAGCGAAAATCGTTTCTAAATATCGTCCGCAATCTCCAATCGTAGCTGTTGCAGCAAACGATTCTGTTGCACGTCGTCTGTCTCTAGTATGGGGTGTTACACCAGTTGTTGGTGAGCGCGTAAATACGATTGACGATATGTTAGATCACGCTGTAAATGACGCAGTAAAAACAGGCGTTGTAGCACACGGCGACTTAGTGGTTATTACAGCTGGTGTTCCAGTTGGAGAATCAGGTGCAACGAACTTAATGAAAGTTCAAGTTGTAGGTGACGTTCTTGCTAAAGGACAAGGAATTGGTCGTAAAGCAGCAGTTGGTAAAGTAGTTATTGCTAAAACTGCTGAAGAAGCAAATGCAAAAATGACTGAAGGTGCTATCCTTGTTACAAACAGCACAGATCGCGATATGATCAGTGCAATCGAAAAAGCAGGAGCTCTTATTACAGAAGAAGGCGGTCTAACAAGCCATGCAGCTGTAGTAGGGTTAAACTTAAGCATTCCTGTCATTGTAGGCGTAGAAAATGCAACAAGCGTATTCTCAGAAGATCAAGATATTACAGTTGATGCTTCACGTGGTGTCGTATACAACGGACACGCAAGCGTACTGTAAGAACACGTAGATGATAGAAAAAAGAGAAGGGGAATCCTTCTCTTTTTGTTTAGGCAATTCAATAAGCGAAGAGGTGATGATGGTGAGGAAGCTCCTTCCGCTCCTTCTTATTGTACCTGCTGTTGAGGTAATGATTTTGATTTATTCAAGTCATCTCATTGGTGTAATGTCAACATTTTTACTGATTATTGCTACCAGTTTTATTGGTGCGTTTCTAGCGAAAAAACAAGGAACATCTCTTTTTCAAAAGGCACAGCGTCAGATGAGCCAGGGACATGTTCCAAGCGGTGAAATCCTTGATGGCATGTGTGTACTATTTGGCGGACTGTTTCTGCTGTTTCCAGGCTTCTTGACAGATGTTGTGGGCTTTATCTTTTTACTGCCGTTTACACGCAGAATCGTTAAGCCTTTTCTTTTAACGTGGCTAAGAAGATTTTTTCAAGGACGTAATCGAATGACGATTATTCGTTAACTAGAAAGTGTGTGAAAGAAGCTTCTTTCACACACTTTTTCATTTTCCTATAATAAATTGCCACGTTTCTTTAAAAACTCCCGTTGTATGAAGTGTTTTTAGAATAACAAGAATCACAGGGCCAACTATTAATCCGAAAAATCCAATCAATTGATATCCTACAAATAAAGAAATTAATGTAGCGAGAGGATCAAGACCAATGCTTGATGACAAAATTTTTGGTTCCATAATTTGTCGCTGCACAAGTACTACAGCATATAGTACCGAAAGCCCTACAGCAAATGACACGTTATGTGTGGCAAAGGCATAAATCATCCAAGGAACAAAAATCAGTCCTGTTCCGAGGTAAGGAAGAATATCTACTAAGCCAATCAATAAAGCGACTGTAATAGCATAATCAACCCTAAGAACAAGTAAACCAAAAAGAACGATAATTGTGGTAATCGAAATAAGCGTAAGCTGAGCTTTAATAAAACCAAACAGTGCATTTTTAAGCTCCACACCCACTGTCTGTCCATTTTCCCTTACTTTTTTAGGAATAAACACGCTGCTTTTAGCCATCAGCTTGTACCAATCTTTACTAATAAAAAAAGTAGCCAGTAATGAAAAAATAATCACGGTAGCTGCATTAGGCAGTACGGATAAAAGTACTGGGATGCTTTGCAATACATTTTGGAGAAAATCGCCCACCGTTTGAGCGATATGGTTGCCTACCCCTTTAATGTTCGATAAAATAGTTGCTTGCTGACCGGTATTTAAGTTATTAAACATAGAAGTAATGCGTTCATAAAAAGGAAGTATTTGTTCTGTAGCAATATTTTCAATAAATATGACCACTTCTTTGAAATTTGTGGGAACAACTTTCGCTAAATACGTACTTCCTGCAATGATTTCTGTGATAAGTAACGTAATAAGTCCAGCCAAAAGAGAGAAGACCAGAACCATTGACAGTAAAACAGCTAAGTAGCGGGGTAAGCGCAGCTTCAATTCAAATAGATTAACCATAGGATTTATAAAAAAAGCGATGCAGCAGGCGATAATAAATGGATATATGAGAGAAGAGACATAATAACTAAGAAATATAGATGCTGCAATAATTGCCAATACACAAGCTAAGCGAAATAGTCGATGTAAATGAAGCTTGTACACAATAAATAGAGGCCTCCTTGTAAACGATAGTCAACAAAAGAAAAAGCTACTCATAAAATATTTACGTAATACGCTTTAGATTTATCACAATAAAAAAAGAAAGGATGAGTAAAATGTTCTCACAACCCATGCTTTTTTTAGCTGTTTTACTCGTAATTGGATTAATGGCTAAAAATCAATCATTAATCATTGCAGTTGCATTTTTACTTATTTTAAAATTAATCGGGTTAGACGGTAAGGTTTTTCCGTTTCTACAATCAAAAGGAATTAATATTGGCGTAACGGTTATTACAATTGCTGTTCTTGTGCCAATTGCAACAGGAGACATAGGATTCAAACAATTAGGAGAGGCCGTGAAATCTTCTTATGCCTGGATTGCTCTAGGAGCCGGAATTGCTGTAGCAATTATTGCCAAATATGGACTTACACTCTTGGAAGATGATCCGCATATTACGACCGCTTTAGTTTTTGGCACAATTCTTGCTGTGGCGCTGTTTCAAGGGGTAGCAGTAGGTCCGTTAATCGGTGCTGGAATCGCTTATTTATTTATGAAATTAACTGAACTTTTTTCGTAGAAATTTTTGTATAATAATAATTTTTTTGAAATTTCTTCTCTCTTTTGATTCACAAAAGTCAGATAATTGTTTATAATATATTTTGAGGCCGCATCTTTTTACATACAATTGTATGTTTTACCTATAGGGCTGTAACAAAGCAATGACACATGCAGATGTTTTGATTTTGTGTGTTATTGAAACAAATGGAAATGTAAGCATTTTCTTTACGTGGGGTGAAGGGATGTTCTTCCAAGATATATATTCAAAAGAGGCGCTTCGTATATCATTTAATGTCTAGTTGAGCAGGGGCTCAATTTTGTTTTTCACGTTTTACACAGAAAGGTATGGGGAATTTTTTCTGTAAAGGAGTGGAGATTTATGACAGCAACTCGAGGTCTAGAAGGGGTAGTCGCTACAACGTCAGCAGTAAGTTCAATTATTGATGACACTTTAACATATCAAGGCTACAATATTGATGATTTAGCGAATTATGCAACATTTGAAGAAGTGGTGTATTTACTATGGCACGGAAAATTACCTAACAAAGAAGAATTATCTGTGTTTTCTAGATTACTAGCAGAAAACGCTAAATTACCCCAAGAAGTCTTAGAGCATTTCAAAACTTATCCAATTAAAGATGTTCATCCAATGGCAGCTTTAAGAACAGTCGTATCACTATTGGGGTTGTACGATCCTGAAGCTGATTTAATGGATGAAGAAGCAAATTATCGCAAAGCTGTTCGTTTGCAAGCACAATTACCAACGGTGGTAACGGCTTTTTCAAGAGTCCGTAACGGATTAGAGCCAATTGAACCAAACGAAAACTATAGCATTGCCGCTAACTTTTTATATATGTTAACCGGCGAAGAGCCAACTGATATCCAAGTAGAGGCATTTGATAAAGCACTTGTCTTACATGCTGATCATGAGCTAAATGCTTCAACTTTTACAGCTCGTGTCTGTGTGGCAACGTTATCCGATATTTATTCAGGAGTTACAGCCGCTATTGGAGCATTAAAGGGTCCTCTTCACGGGGGAGCGAATGAAGCTGTTATGAAAATGTTGTCTGACATTCAAACAGTTGAAAACGCGGAACCTTATATTCGCGAAAAGCTCGCGAAAAAAGAAAAGATTATGGGATTTGGACATCGTGTGTATCAGCAGGGTGATCCTCGTGCCAAGCACTTGAAAGAAATGTCTGAAAAACTTACCAAACAAGCAGGAGATACAACGCTATACGATATGTCAGTGAAAATTGAAGAGATCGTAACAGGCGAGAAAAAACTTCCGCCAAACGTTGATTTCTATTCAGCTTCTGTATACCACAGCTTAGGGATTGATCACGATCTATTTACTCCGATCTTTGCCGTAAGCCGCGTATCAGGATGGATTGCTCACATTTTAGAGCAGTATTCAAACAATCGTTTGATTCGTCCAAGAGCTGATTATATCGGTCCTGGAAAACAAACGTACATTCCGCTTGAAGAGCGCAGCTAAACAATGTGACGAAGGTGCTCACGTTCGTTGAGCACTTTTCCATAAGTGAAAGTAGACAAATTTTTTAAGGAGGTCATTCTCATGACAAAAGGTGAACAAATTTCTGTAGCAAACGGCGTGTTAAACGTACCAAATAACCCAATTATTCCATTTATCGAAGGTGACGGAATTGGTCCGGATATCTGGGCAGCAGCTTCTCGCGTACTAGAAGCAGCGGTTGCAAAAGCATACAATGGTGAAAAAGAAATCGTTTGGAAAGAAGTATTAGCAGGTGAAAAAGCATTTAATCAAACTGGCGAATGGTTACCGGAAGAAACGTTAGATGCAATTCGCGAATACATAATTGCAATCAAAGGACCATTAACAACACCAGTAGGCGGTGGAATTCGTTCTCTAAACGTGGCATTGCGTCAAGAATTAGACTTATTCACATGCTTACGTCCTGTTCGCTACTTTGACGGCGTACCTTCTCCAATTAAGCGCCCTGAAGATACAGATATGGTTATCTTCCGTGAAAATACTGAAGATATTTATGCTGGTATTGAATATGCGAAGGGTTCTGAAGAAGTACAAAAGCTTGTTTCATTCCTACAAACGGAATTAGGCGTAAATAAAATCCGTTTCCCTGAAACTTCTGGATTAGGTATTAAGCCTATTTCTTCTGAAGGAACAGAGCGTCTTGTGCGTGCAGCAATCAACTATGCAATTGAACAAGGTCGCAAGTCTGTTACGCTTGTACACAAAGGTAACATTATGAAATATACAGAAGGCGCATTTAAAAATTGGGGCTATGAGCTAGCTGAAAAAGAATTCGGCGATAAAGTATTTACTTGGGCTCAATATGACCGCATCGTTGAAAAAGAAGGTGCACAGGCTGCAAACAAAGCTCAAGCAGAAGCGGAAGCAGCAGGAAAAATTATTGTAAAAGATTCAATTGCAGATATCTTCTTACAACAAATTTTAACTCGTCCACGTGAATTCGATGTAGTAGCAACAATGAATTTAAATGGAGATTACATTTCAGATGCATTAGCAGCACAAGTTGGCGGTATCGGAATTGCTCCAGGGGCAAATATCAACTACGAAACTGGACATGCTATCTTTGAAGCAACTCACGGTACAGCACCTAAATATGCTGGTTTAGATAAAGTAAACCCATCTTCTGTATTATTATCAGGTGTGTTAATGCTTGAACACCTTGGCTGGAATGAAGCAGCGGATTTAATCATGAAATCAATGGAAAAAACAATTGCTTCAAAAGTAGTAACATATGATTTCGCACGTTTAATGGACGGCGCAACAGAAGTGAAGTGTTCAGAGTTTGCTGATGAATTAATTAGCAATCTAGGAAAACAAGTAACAGTTTAATAGCTATTCATTTAGGGGAGGAATTATAATGGCAAATATGCGTAAAAAAGTATCTGTTATCGGAGCGGGCTTTACAGGAGCTACAACTGCTTTTTTAATTGGTCAAAAAGAATTAGCTGATGTTGTATTAGTTGATATTCCGCAATTAGAAAATCCAGCTAAAGGTAAAGCGCTGGATATGTTAGAAGCAAGTCCTGTACAAGGCTTTGACGCTAACATTACAGGAACAGCCAACTACGAAGACACAGCTGATTCTGACATTGTCATTATTACAGCTGGTATCGCGCGCAAGCCAGGTATGAGTCGCGATGATTTAGTAACAACGAACCAAAAAATCATGAAGTCTGTTACTCAAGAAGTTGTTAAATACTCGCCAAACTGTCACATCATCGTGTTGACAAACCCGGTAGATGCTATGACGTATACAGTATTTAAAGAATCTGGTTTTCCTAAAAACCGCGTAATCGGTCAATCAGGCGTATTAGATTCTGCACGTTTCCGTACGTTCGTAGCGCAGGAGTTAAACATTTCAGTAAAAGATATTACAGGTTTTGTACTTGGTGGACATGGCGACGATATGGTACCTCTTGTACGCTACTCATATGCTGGCGGTATTCCTCTTGAAACGCTTATTCCAAAAGTGCGTCTTGAAGCAATTGTTGAAAGAACACGCAAAGGCGGCGGCGAGATCGTTAACTTATTAGGTAACGGAAGTGCATACTACGCGCCTGCTGCTTCTTTAGTGGAAATGACAGAAGCGATCTTAAAAGATCAGCGTCGTATTTTACCAGCGATTGCTTACCTGGAGGGTGAATATGGTTATAATGGCATCTACTTAGGTGTTCCAACCGTATTAGGAGCTGCAGGAATTGAGCAGGTAATTGAATTAGAACTGACTGATTCTGAAAAAGCTTCTTTAGATCAATCAGCAAAATCAGTTAAAACTGTCATGGGTGTATTAGCTTAATACAATAAAATAGGTTTGAGTATAGGTTTTTATCAATATTCAAACAATAGTCACAAGGAAAATTCGAGGGAAACCTCGAATTTTTCTTGTATATAAAGAAAAGCTATTACTTTATACAAAAGGTGGAATGATGATGGTATTAGGTAAAAAACAAAAAATAGGCCGAAGTATTGAAGATATAAAAGTTGGAGAAAAATTAACGCTAACGGAACGAATTGAAGATAAAGATATCTTATTGTACTTAGGGCTGACAAACGATTCTAACCCTTTATACATTCAGCATGATTACGCATCTCAGACCCCTTTTAAAAAACCTATTGTGCCAAGTATTATGATTACCGGTATTATGACAGCAGCCATTTCAAAGTATTTGCCCGGACCTGGAAGCCACGTTGCAGAACATACGGTAGCCTTCCCTAAAAAGATTCATCATTATAGCACGATTGAATTTTTATTTGAAGTGACAGAGGTAGATGTTTCTTCTAGAACTGTTACGATTGAGGTGGAAGCGGTCAATGAGCAAAAAGAGAAAGTAGTAACGGCGCGGTTTCTTGTGTATCCGCCGTTTAGACTTCCATCGGTAGAGACACACGACTTTGAAAATTTTTAAAACGCCTTAAATATTTATAAATATAGAAGAAACTGTTTGGTCATATTTTCTGAAAATGTTGAAATGTATTGGAGAACGAGGCTAAAACATTGTATGATAAGAGAAGATAAATAGAAAATAATATCATTTGGATGAAGCTGCGGTTTAATTTAACTAGATGGAGGCTTATATCGTTAATATGAGTAAGAAATTATTAGTCGTAGATGATGAACAATCAATTTCAACATTATTACAATATAATTTACAGCAAGCTGGCTTTACAGTAGAAACAGCTGAAGACGGGGAAGAAGGATACAACAAGGCACTAGAAGGAAAACCGGATTTAATTGTGTTAGACTTGATGCTTCCTAAGATGGATGGAATTGAAGTTTGTAAAAAGCTTCGTCAGCAAAAAGTGATGACGCCTATTTTAATGTTAACTGCAAAAGACGATGAGTTCGACAAAGTATTAGGGCTAGAGCTTGGCGCAGATGACTACATGACGAAACCATTTAGCCCTCGAGAAGTAGTAGCGCGTGTAAAAGCCATTTTACGCAGAACACAAATCATTGCTCAGGAAAATGAACAAGAGGAAGATGGCGAGCGCATCATGATCGGTGATTTAAAAATTCTTCCAGATCATTATGAGGCATACTTTAATCAAGAGCAGCTTGAGCTTACTCCGAAAGAATTTGAGTTATTATTATATTTGGCAAAATACAAAGGACGGGTATTAACTCGTGATCAGCTGCTAAGTGCAGTGTGGAATTATGATTTTGCCGGAGATACGCGAATTGTAGATGTGCACATCAGCCATTTGCGTGAGAAAATTGAACACAATACGCGAAAACCTGTTTATATAAAAACGATTAGAGGATTAGGATATAAGCTGGAGGAACCAAAGGTAGATGAATAAATTTCGTTCAAGGCTACTTTTGGCTCTATTAGTACTTATTATTATTGTATTAGTAGGTCTTGGCCTGCTGCTGGGACAGTTGTTTAAAAACTTTTATTTTCAGACGTTTCAAGAGCGAATGGAAAAAGAGGCAAAGCTTGTAGAAATGTACATTAGCGAAGAAGGTATCACAAGTCCTGCTTTAAAATCTAAAGTTGATCAAATCAGCCATTCGTTAAGTGTACGAACGACTATCGTTCAAAAAGACGGAAAAATATTAGTTGACTCAAATCCAGGCAGCAAGCAGCAAAGAATCGAAAAAAGTATCGTAATCCAACAAGTATTAAAAAAGCAGTTAAACAGTAAAAAAAGCTTTGATCAAATTAAAGAAGATTACGACTTATATTATTATGGCATCCCGCTTATTATAGAAGGTAAGCAAGAGGGATTTGTTGTGCTGAGTACATCGTTTGATTCATTAAAACAAGTAAATCAGCAAATTTGGGGCCTTCTTATTGGAAGCTTAGGTCTAGCTTTGATTGTGATTTTACTCTTAGGTGTAAAGATTATGGGACGCTATACCCGTCCTATTGAATCGGCAACCAAAGTGGCTATGGAACTTGCAAAAGGGAATTATAAAGCTCGTACATATGAAGATTATGTAGATGAAACAGGGATGCTGAGTCAGTCTATTAACGCACTTGCTCGTAATCTGCAAGAGTCTATCACTAATCAAGAAATGCAGCAGGACAGGCTGCGCACGCTAATTGAAAATATGGGAAGCGGCATGCTTCTTATCGATAGTAGAGGCTATATAAACTTAGTGAATCGAGCTTATAAAGAGCAGTTTCATATACATCCGGATGACTTCCTTTATCATTTGTATTACGAGGTATTTGAGCATAAAGAAATCATTAAGCTTGTGGAAAAAATATTTATGACGGAAGTAAAGGTTCGAAAACAAGTGGTTCTCCCTTTAAATATTGAACGAAGATATTTTGATGTTTACGGAGCGCCGATTATTGGCTTAAACGATGAATGGAAAGGGATTGTGCTTGTTTTCCATGATATTACCGAGCTGAAAAAGCTAGAACAAGTTCGCCGTGACTTTGTAGCAAATGTGTCTCATGAACTAAAAACTCCTATTACGTCTATAAAAGGGTTTAGTGAGACATTGTTAGACGGTGCCATGGAAGATCCACAGCTGCGCCAGCAGTTTCTATCGATCATTTTAACGGAAAGTCAGCGCATGGAGAGTCTGATTCAAGATCTTTTAGATTTGTCTAAAGTTGAACAGCAAGGGTTTAAGCTAAGCATCCATCCAGTAGATTTGAATACCCTTCTCTATGAGGTCATAACAGTGCTATCAAACCGAGCGACTGAAAAAGAAATCACGCTAACGTTAGATACGCTTCCTGAAGAAGCGTGGATTGATGGTGACAGTCAGCGCCTTATGCAAGTGTTTGTTAACTTAATCGGCAATGCGCTCATGTATACAATGCCTGAAGGAACTGTTCACGTTTCGCTTGAAGAGGAAGAAGAAACGATTACGGTTCATGTTCAAGATACAGGTATCGGTATTGATTCTGATGAAATTTCACGTATTTTTGAGCGCTTTTACCGAGTAGATAAAGCAAGAAGCCGTAATTCCGGAGGAACAGGTCTTGGATTAGCAATTGTTAAACATCTCGTTGAAGCTCATAAAGGGGAAATTGAAGTGAAAAGTGAAGTCAATAAAGGGACAACTTTTTCGGTCAAGCTGCACAAGTATTTGCCGCAGATGTAAAATGTTTACGTTCCTTTTACAATTTATTTAATGTAGCTTAATAATTAATTGATACAATTTTTCATGGAAACCCCTTCATCCAAGGAGCCAATGTGTAAGGCGAAAATAGCTTTAACCGTGCTATTTTCGCCGATTCTTTTTGACAATTTCTATCCATTCACATGTTACACCGCCTAAAATAACTAGGCGGTGTTTTTATTTTATGATGTACAGATCTTATCACCACATGAAAATAAAACGTTGAACTCAAGATTACTTTTTGTCCTTAAAGCTTATTGTTTGCTAAAATAAAGGTAAGATAAGAAGAGAGCGAAATGGAGGAACATGAATGACACAAAAACTAGTATTAATTGACGGGAATAGTATTGCCTACCGTGCATTTTTTGCTTTGCCGCTTTTAAACAATGATAAAGGAATACATACAAATGCCATATATGGCTTTACTACAATGCTGACACGTATCTTAGAGGAAGAGAAGCCGACACATTTACTTGTGGCATTTGATGCAGGGAAAACAACGTTTCGCCACAAAACATTTACAGAATACAAAGGAGGAAGACAAAAGACGCCTCCTGAACTTTCAGAGCAGTTTCCCTTTATTCGTGAGTTATTAGATGCATATGGGATTAAGCGCTATGAACTGCCTGATTATGAAGCAGATGATATTATCGGTACGCTTTCAAAACAAGCTGAACAAAAAGGAATGGCCGTAAAAGTCATTTCTGGTGATAAAGATTTACTTCAGCTTGTGTCAGAACATGTAACCGTAGATATTACGAGAAAAGGAATTACGGATGTCGATTCCTATACGCCTGCAGCCATTGATGAAAAGTATGGTATTACGGCTGCACAAATTATTGATATGAAAGGCCTTATGGGGGACAGCTCGGATAATATCCCAGGCGTGCCCGGAGTCGGCGAAAAAACAGCCTTAAAGTTATTAAAAGAGTTCGAAACGGTTGAAAATGTATTGAAATCTATCGATCAAGTCAGCGGTAAAAAATTAAAAGAAAAGCTAGAAGATAATCGTGAATCAGCTATCATGAGTAAAAAGCTTGCAACTATTTATTGCGAAGCGCCTCTTGAAGTATCTGTAGAAGATGCAAAGTATGACGGGTTTGAATCTTCAAAGGTCATCTCATTATTTAAAGAGCTTGGGTTTAATTCTTTGCTTGCTAAATTTGGTGAATCAGCAGAAGAGGAAGCAGATTTTGAAGAACTAACGTTTGAAATAGCGCAGGAAGTTCACGATGATATGTTAACAAGCGAAGCAGCTCTGATCGTAGAAGGGTATGAAGAAAACTACCATCACAATCAGCTGCTCGGTTTTGGAATCAGCAACAAAAATGGTCACTATTTTATTGATAAAGATACAGCTCTTTCATCTTCTAAATTTAAAGCATGGTTAGAAGATGGACGTGTAAAAAAGACGGTGTTTAATGGGAAACGTACGATTGTATCATTAAAATGGGCGGGGCATGAAATTAAAGGAATTGAACATGATGTAATGATTGCTTCTTACATCTTGAATCCTGCTGAGGCAAATGATGACCTAGCGACAATTGCAAAATTAAAAGGATACCATCAAGTGCAATCAGATGAAGCTGTGTATGGAAAAGGAGCTAAGCGAAGCATTGCAGAAGCTGCTCAGCTAGCTGAGCATGTTGTAAGAAAAGCAGCCGCCGTAGCTTATTTAAAAGAAGTGTTAGAAAAAGAATTGGTGGAAAATGAACAGTTTGAGCTGTTTGAGAAGCTTGAAATGCCTCTTGCCATTGTCCTTGCTGATATGGAATATCAAGGGGTGAAAATTGACCGCGCGCGTTTGGATGAAATGGGTGAAGATCTTCGAGAGCAGCTTGAAAAAATTGAAGCGAAAATCTACGAATACGCTGGACAAGAATTCAATATTAATTCGCCAAAGCAGCTAGGAGTTGTTCTTTTTGAAAAAATGCAGCTTCCGGTCATAAAGAAAACAAAAACAGGCTATTCCACATCAGCTGATGTATTAGAGCAATTAGCTAGTACCCATGATATTATCCCAGAGATTTTACAATACCGTCAGCTAGGAAAATTACAGTCTACGTATATTGAAGGATTAAAAAAGGTTATTCATGAAAGCGATGGAAAAGTTCATACCCGCTTTAATCAAACGTTAACTCAAACGGGAAGATTAAGCTCAGTAGATCCTAACTTGCAAAACATCCCGATTCGTCTTGAAGAAGGTAAAAAAATAAGAGGTGCGTTTGTGCCTTCACAGCCTGATTGGTTGATATTTGCAGCGGATTATTCACAAATTGAGCTGCGCGTACTGGCTCATATTGCAGATGATGAAAAGCTAATTGATGCGTTTAAGCATGACTTAGATATTCATACGAAAACAGCGATGGATGTGTTCCACGTCGAAAGAGAAGAAGTAACGTCCAATATGCGCCGCCAGGCTAAAGCAGTTAACTTTGGAATCGTCTATGGCATCAGTGATTACGGTTTATCGCAAAGTTTAGGAATTACAAGAAAAGCAGCGGCTACTTTTATTGAACGCTATTTAAAAAGCTTCCCTGGTGTACAGGAGTATATGGATACGATTGTACGCGATGCAAAAGAAAAGGGATATGTAACAACGCTCTTGCACCGCCGACGTTACTTGCCTGAAATCACGAGCCGAAATTTTAACCTCCGCAGCTTCGCTGAGCGTACGGCTATGAATACGCCTATCCAAGGGACGGCAGCTGATATTATTAAAAAAGCAATGATTGAAATGGATAAGCGCTTAAAAGATGAAAATCTTCAGGCTAAGCTGCTGCTTCAAGTACACGATGAGCTGATTTTTGAAGCCCCAGAAGAAGAAATTAAAATTTTAGAGAAAATCGTACCAGAAGTAATGGAGAACGCTTTAGAGTTAGAAGTTCCGTTGAAAGTAGATTATTCTTACGGAAAGACTTGGTACGAAGCAAAGTAGTGGAAAAAGGATGTGACAAACGTGCCAGAATTACCAGAAGTTGAAACCGTCAGACGTACGTTAATTGAATTAGCCAGTGGAAAGACCATTGAGCGTGTAACAGTTAAATGGCCTAATATTATCAAACGTCCTGAACAAGTTGAACAGTTTTGTGATGCGCTTGTTGGACAAACCATTCGAGATGTTGAACGCAGAGGTAAATTTTTGAAAATTGTGCTCGATGATTATACGATGGTTTCTCATTTGCGTATGGAAGGGAAATATGCTCTCCATGAGAATGCAGAAGAACCAGATAAGCATGTACACGTCTTTTTTCACTTCACGGATGGAACGGAATTGCGATACCGGGATGTAAGGAAGTTTGGTACTATGCACTTATTTAAAAAGGGAGAGGAAGATCTGTTTCCTCCTCTTATTGGCCTTGGACCTGAACCGTTTGACGAAACATTTAATCCTAGTCAATTAAAAATGAGAATCGGCAAAACCTCTCGAAAAATCAAGCCGGTTTTACTCGATCAAAATGTCGTGGTTGGCCTTGGAAATATTTATGTAGATGAAGCACTGTTTCGCGCAGGGATTCATCCTGAACGAGTGGCCAGCCAATTAACAGACGAAGAGTATGAAAAATTGTACGAAGAAATTGTAGCGACTCTTCAAGAAGCTGTGAAACAAGGAGGCAGCACCATTCGCACGTATGTAAACACACAGGGACAAATAGGCATGTTTCAGCAGCAGCTTTATGTGTACGGAAGAAAAGGCGAATCCTGTAAAATGTGCGGTACCCCAATTGAAAAATTTGTTGTAGGCGGTAGAGGAACACATATCTGCCCAAATTGTCAGCCGGATAAAAAATAACAATGGATGGGCTCCTTTCATATACTACGTATAGACAGAAAGGAAAGGAGTCCTCTCATCATGATAACATTTTCTTTACTTATTCTTGCTTTTGCCGTAAGTCTTGACAGCTTTAGTGTTGGCCTGACATACGGACTTCGAAAGGTGAAAATCCCGCTGAAATCCATTTTTATTATTTCATGTTGCTCAGCATTTTCTTTAATGTTTTCTATGTTTTTAGGAAAAGTACTTACGCATCTATTTTCAGTGGATGTACTAAATAAAGTAGGCGGAGGTATTCTTGTTCTGCTTGGGATGTGGATTTTATACCAGTTTTTTTGTCCGGCAGATTCACCTCGAGTAAAAGAAGAAAAAACATTAGTAAAAATTGAAATTAAGTCAATTGGCCTAGTCATTAACGTATTAAAAAAGCCAATTGCAGCAGATTTAGATAATTCAGGTTCCATCAATGGTATTGAAGCATTTATACTTGGAATTGCATTATCTCTTGATGCATTTGGAGCGGGGTTTGGAGCGGCTTTATTAGGTTATTCGCCGTATGCTCTAGCAATTGCTGTAGCTCTTATGAGTTCTCTTTTTTTAAGTGCGGGCATACAATTTGGCAAGGTTTTTTCACGTTTATCATGGATGAAAATGTTCTCATTTGTACCAGGAGTTCTGCTCATTATTTTAGGTATTTTTAGATTTTAAATAAAGAGATAAAGGAGAGGCCAATGTCAATTGTAATTGGATTAACAGGCGGAATTGCAAGCGGGAAAAGCACGGTAACCGGAATGCTACGAGATATCAATATTCCAGTAATCGACGCTGATCACATTGCAAAAGAAGTCGTAGAACCAGGAAAAGAAGCATACAAACAAATTGTCGAGACGTTCGGCCGTTCTATTCTTCACGAGAACGCGGAGATCAATCGAGCGGCTTTAGGGGAAATTGTGTTTTATCAAGAGGAAGAACGTAAAAAGTTGAATGCAATTGTACATCCTGCCGTAAGAAAAGAAATGCTTTCTCAAAAGGAAAGCTATATAGAGGAAGGTTACGAAGCCGTTGTATTAGATATTCCGCTGCTGTTTGAAAGCGATTTGACACATTTAGTCGATAGAGTAGTAGTTGTATATGTCGATGAGTCTGTGCAGCTAGAAAGGTTAAAGTCGCGTAATAACCTCTCGGCGGAGGATGCCTATGCGCGTATCCATGCACAGCTGCCATTGATTCAAAAAGTAGCCTTAGCCGATGCGGTGATCAATAACAACGGTCCTGTGGAAGAAACAAAACAACAGCTTTTAAGTATATTAGCCCTATGGCTAGATTAAAGAGTGAATGATTGCATTCACTCTTTTTTTATTGGGAATATTTAAGGGCTTCTAAAAAAGAATGTGTTAAATATCTGTTCTCGCTATATACATATAGTAAAACTCAATTAAAATAATTTATTAAAAAAAATTAATATTATTCACTTTTTAAATATTTATGTTATACTATTCAATATAAAAAGTTAAATAGTATAACACATATAGAGAGGGGTATAGCCATGAAAGCACGTATTGCCATTAATGGTTTTGGGAGAATAGGAAGAATGGTGTTTCGCACAGCGATTACAGAGGAAAATTTGGATATTATTGCAATAAATGCATCTTATCCAGCAGAAACGTTAGCACATTTAATCAAATATGACTCTATACACGGAGCATTTAATGGAGATGTCAAATGTGATGATGATGCGCTGATTGTTAACGGTAAAAGAATTCAGCTATTAAATTCACGTGATCCGCTGAATTTGCCTTGGAAAGAGCTTGGGATTGATCTAGTTGTTGAAGCAACGGGAAAATTTAATTCAAGAGAAAAAGCGCAGTTACATATTGAAGCAGGTGCGAAAAAAGTTGTCTTAACGGCACCGGGTAAACAAGAAGATATCACCATTGTGATGGGCGTAAACGAACGAGAGTTTGATGTGAATCAGCATAACATTATTTCCAATGCCTCTTGTACGACAAATTGTCTAGCTCCAGTTGTCAAGGTACTAGACGAAGCGTTCACAATTGAAAACGGTTTAATGACGACCGTTCATGCATATACAAATGATCAAAAGAATATCGATAATCCGCATAAAGATTTGCGAAGAGCCCGTGCGTGTGCTCAATCAATTATTCCTACAACCACTGGAGCAGCCAAGGCACTTTCATTAGTTCTTCCTCATTTAAAAGGAAAACTTCATGGGATGGCGCTTCGTGTGCCAACGCCGAACGTATCGCTTGTCGATTTAGTTGTGGATGTAAGGAAACCTGTGACGATGGAAGATGTTAATTTAGCGTTTATTAAAGCTGCTGAAGGACCATTAAAGAATATTTTAAATTTAACAATGGAACCACTCGTATCAATTGACTTTAATACAAATCCTCATTCAGCTATTGTAGATGGACTATCCACAATCGTAATGGAAGATCATAAAATTAAAGTGTTAGCTTGGTACGATAACGAGTGGGGCTACTCTCAGCGCGTAGTCGATTTGGTAAGATATATTGCTGCAGAAATGCGTAATGGATCAAAAATAAGAGTAAGCTAAGAAAGCTATTGATTGCTTTTAAAAAAACAGGGAGCTGTCGCCCTGTTTTTTTTGTTTTTATCCAAAAGAATAGGGAAAAGCAATAAGATAAGCATGCAAAGGGGTGTTTATTTTCCTCAATTTTAATAAAAAATTAATAGTCGTTTAGCAGCTTTTACACACTGTCTCACGAGAATACAGGGGTAATTTGTATAGGTCTATCTGCAAGAACAATCTTTAATAAAATCAAAACACGTATTGCAAAATAAATGTAAACAAAGTATACTATGTTTCGTGAACTTCTTGTGTACCTTTCGGTGATGTGGCTACTTAAAGGGTTAGGACCTCTTTGGACTAACTTTCCCCCGTGGTAGTTAACATGCTATATGGCGAAAGAACTTCATGTTTAACGATTAAAAATTGTTAAAGGGGGAAATATCATTATGGAAACAATGGGTCGTCATGTCATCTCAGAATTATGGGGATGCGATTTCGATAAGTTAAATGATATTGATTATATTGAAAAAACGTTTGTTGATGCAGCTTTAAAATCCGGTGCGGAAGTTCGCGAAGTAGCGTTCCATAAATTTGCACCTCAAGGTGTAAGTGGCGTTGTTATTATTTCAGAATCACATTTAACGATTCACAGCTTCCCAGAGCATGGTTATGCAAGTATCGATGTTTATACTTGTGGTCATTTAGATCCTACAATCGCAGCAGATTATATTGCAGATGCTCTAAGTGCACAGACACGTGAAACAATTGAATTGCCACGTGGAATGGGTCCTGTTCAGGTAAAACAAACTAAAGCGAATGCACTTTAATAGTGTCGATTGATTACGTAAGTTAAGAGGTGTATTACACACCTCTTTTTAGTATATAAATTTTTAATACGCAAAAACAAAGGGGATAACAACATGGGGGTAGTACAAGCAGTTAAATCTTTATTTTCTAATCATGTGGAAACAAGCGATTACCATTCAGATCCGACTCTAAAAACGCATTATTACAAAACAACAGCTGGGAATGCATTTAAGCAAGTTCATGAAATGTTGAAGCACATGCAAGGGATAGAGATACTTGCTGCATATGAAGAGCGAGGAGAGATTAGCTTAAACGTTGTAAAAGGAAGAAAAGCTTTTGTTGTGATTACCATTATTAACGTACGTCCTCTTGAAACCGCTATCGATTTTTCTGCTACAACAGAATCAAAAGTGGTGCCGGTTGATTTTGGTTTTAGTAAAGAACTTGTACGTACGCTTTATAAGAGCTTTGATCAAAAACTCATTCCTCTTTCTTCGTAAGTTCCTTATCATTTTTGAATTTCAGGAAATAAAATGGGGAAATTCCTTTTCCTTTACTTGTATTCAAGCCTTGTTTTCTATAAGATGGAATAAAGCAAATCCTTTAATACAGCATCGTGTTTGTTAAAGGAAATGATGATAAAAATCATAATAAATGGCGAATAGCCGGCTAACATAGATGGAAATTAACTTATATAAGAGAAAATAAAAAGAAAAACAAGGTTTATTATTGGAGCTGAGAATATGAAGTGCCCATCCTGTCATTACAATGGAACGAGAGTGCTGGACTCGCGCCCTGTAGAAGAAGGCCGCTCTATTCGTAGAAGACGTGAATGCGAAGAGTGTCACTATCGTTTTACAACTTTTGAGAAAGTAGAAGAACTTCCGTTAATTGTTGTAAAAAAAGATGGAGCGAGAGAAGAGTTCAGCAAAGACAAAATCCTTCGAGGGTTAATTAAGGCGTGTGAAAAACGCCAAGTAAGCTTAAAACAATTAGAAGATACGGTACACGATATTGAAACAGAGCTGCGCAGTCAGGGTACATCAGAGGTGCAGTCAGATGTTGTAGGAGAAATGGTGATGGAGCGATTAGCTGCTATCGATGAAGTCTCTTATGTTCGATTTGCTTCTGTATACCGACAATTTAAAGACATCAATGTATTTATTGATGAATTAAAAGATTTAATTAAGAAGGAACGACTGTAAAAGAGCTATTGAAGTATTCTTTAGGCTCTTTTTTTGTCATTTCTATTACTTTAAAAGTAGGTAGGGAACGACATGAAAGAACAACATTGGAAAGAAATGATACCGGTCGATCGTTATGTTGTTCGTTCGAACGGCATACTGCAGGAATACGACCGAAAGATTTTAACCATGCTCTATCAGCCGTTGGTGGGTACAACGTGCTTTGGTCTGTATATGACGTTATGGAGCGAGCTGGAACAAGATCGTTTATGGGGGAAAGAGTCTACGCATCATCATCTAATGTCAATGATGCAAATTAATTTGAAAGCTATTTACCATGAGCGGTTAAAATTAGAAGGCATTGGTTTGTTAAAAACATATATTAAGGAAGAAGATGATGTTCGTGTGTTCATTTATGAGCTCATTCCTCCTCTGACGCCCCATCAGTTTTTTAACGACGGCGTGTTAAATGTATATTTATATAACCGACTCGGAAAATCTATCTTTCAAAAAGTAAAAAATTATTTTTCAGATTCACTCGTCGATGAGCAATTGTTCAAAGATGTGACGCATTCATTTAACGATGTATTTAAATCAGTTAAAGCAACGGAGCTGGCTCCAAGTTTTCAGTCTGAAAGCAAGGATGTATTTTCTCCTGATGCTCAAACGGACTTTGTGGATTCCTCCAAACGCGCTTCTATTGAGATGAGCCCGGATTCCTTTGATTTTGATTTATTTTTAGCAGGTCTAACAGATTCAATGATTTCGAAAAGGTCTATTACATCTAAAGTAAAACAAGCGATTGAAAAGCTAGCCTTTTTATACGGTATCGATCCTCTTCAAATGAAAAATGTGGTGCTCGATTCGCTAAATGAGAACGATCAAGTTGATATTGAATTGCTTAGAAAAGCAGCACAGTCCTTTTACCAATTTGAAAATGGAGAAGCACTTCCAAATCTAAGCGAACAAATTCAGCCGCCTATGCTTCGTACCATGCAGGAAAAGCAGCCGCAGACAAAGGAAGAGCAGCTCATTCAACAGCTTGAAGTGACTTCTCCTCGACAGCTTTTGATCGAGTTTTCCGGGGGAGCAGAGCCTTCAAAAGCAGATTTGCAAATGATCGAAGAAGTGATGTTTAACCAAAAGCTTTCACCAGGGGTAGTAAATGTTCTAATTTACTACGTGATGCTGAGATCCGATATGAAATTATCTAAGAGCTATGTAGAGAAAATTGCTGGACACTGGGCGCGCAAAAAGGTACAAACTGTTCAAGATGCCATGAATTTAGCTAAAAATGAACAGAAAGAATATCAGAATTGGACCGAAGCAAAGCAAAATAAAAAAACGGCTGGACGAAAAATTGTGCGTAAAGAAATGGTGCCAGAGTGGCTGAGCGATGAAGAAAAAGAAGAGAAAAAGCAGCCTTCAAAAGAAGTGGACGGATTTGAAGAAGAAAAACGAAAGCTACAAGAAGAGCTCAAGCAGTTAGATCAAGAGCTAAAACAAAAGCATAAAGAATAAAAAGCAGGTATGATAGAGATGAGGTGAAAAAGATGAAGCCTATCAATGATTCACTAAATCAGTTAGTGAACAAAAAGGATTTTAAAGCACGCTTAGAAGCATTAAGAAACAGTATCCTGTCTAATCCCGAAGTCAAAACATTTTTGCAAGAGCATCGCCATGAGTTAGATGAGCAAATGGTTGACCGAGGTCTGATGAAGATGCATGAATTTATCGATCAAAGCAAATGCTGTGACAAGTGTCCTTCTCTGCAAAGCTGTGTCAACATGGTGAAAGGATACCACCCTCAGCTGGTTGTAAAAGGCCGTAATATTGATTTACAGTATGAACGCTGTCCTAGAAAAGTACAAGAAGATGAGCGAAAAGAACAAGAATCTTTTATTCAGTGTATGTACGTGCCTAAAGAAATTTTACAGGCAACAATGTCTGATATTGAAATTGAGCAGGGAAGATTTGAAGCCATTAAACTAGTAAGAGATTTTGTGCGAGAATATGAGCCGAATAAGAAAATGAAAGCTTTATATTTACATGGTTCGTTTGGTGTGGGGAAAACGTATTTTCTTGGAGCAATTGCCAATGCGTTAGCTGAAAAGAAAGTGAAATCTACCATTCTGTATGTCCCTGAGTTTTTGCGTGAGTTAAAAGGTTCGTTTCAAGATCAAAGTTTCAATGAGAAAATAGAGTATGTCAAAAAAGTACCGGTTCTTATGCTTGATGATCTCGGAGCAGAATCCGTAACGAGCTGGATGCGAGACGATGTGCTCGGAACCATTTTACAATTCCGTATGCTCGAAAATTTGCCGACATTTTTCAGCTCGAATTTAAATTTTAAAGAGCTACAACATCATTTGACTTATACCCAAAGAGGCGAGCAGGAAGAGCTCAAAGCCGCTCGTGTCATGGAACGAATTAAGTCTCTAGCCATTCCTGTTGAAATGAATGGAGAGAATAAACGAAATAGATGAGCAGGTCGTTTTACATTTCTTGTAACGACTTGCTCATTTTTTTGCATGTTGCCCCATATACATTAATAAAGCGTGTCCAAAGGGGGGCTATGAGGAATGAAAATATTCTTTAAATATGTAGAAGACGCAGTCGTTGTATATGAGTCTTTATGCGCGAAGCGAAGCGCTTTATCATATGGTTCACAGTGCTTGAAGCTGGTGAATAATCAGCTTTTAGTCATTGATGAGACATACAATAGAGAGGCCATTTTACAAGACATGGTGATACCGGTATTAACCCACGTAATTTTAAAAAAGAAAGAAAAAAAGATGATGGTAAACATATTAAAAGAACAATTTTTCTATTCAGAAGAGGAAGAGCAAGATTTGCTGCTTCAAATTATGGGGGGGATTATGGAAGGAGAGAGAGGCGAAATTCCGCAAAAAACATTTTCTCTTCCAAGAGAATTACTTATCCGCCAGGCTCTTCAAGACTTCTTCATTCATAATGTAACATTCACCTTTGAGTCTTTTCTCCAATTCCGTTTAAAAGAATATCAAGAGCGGCTGCGCTATTATGCCGAGCTGGCGATTGATGAATATAAGCTTGAACAAGACTATCAAATTCTTATTCATCAGCTGCGTCAAGCAGCTAATGAAAGACAGTCATCTACAGGTAACGTGTATGTAATGCACTTGAACAAAAACAAGTTTGTACTGTACGACCACAACAGTAGATATGTTCCTGAACGTGAATGTGCAGCTCTAGCAGAGGCCTTTTTATCTGAACAAGAATCATTATACATAGACTCAACTATTATCGCGCCTTTGCTAAGTTTATCTCCAGCTGCTATTCATCTGTATAGCGACCAGCATGATCATGATTTTGTTTATACCATTCAAAATATCTTCCAAGAAAAAGTTATGTTATACGAAAAAAATGAATTTCCGTTTGATCAAAAGCAAAATATAACGTGAAAGGTTGATTTCTATTTTGAAAATGAATATAATAAATGCATATTGAAAAACAGCTATATGTTACAAGTTATGATGAGGACATGAGTGTATATTTACGGTTTGTAGAGAGGGAGATCCAGGCTGAAAATCTCCTAACACGGAATATATTCTTACCACCTCTAAACTTCAGTAGTAAACGAGCAGAGCCTCTAGTAATTACTGACGGAATTTCCGTTATAAAACCTCGAGCCGCTTCGGGTTCTTTGGGTTATCCAAGATACGAAGAGGAAACAAGGGTGGTACCGCGTGTATACACAACTCGTCCCTTTTGATAAGGGACGAGTTTTTTGTTTTTACAAAAAGTTTATTCAGTTATGTTAAAGGAGTGGAAAGTTGTGTCAGAAGTAATCAAAATGACATTCCCTGATGGAGCTGTTAAAGAGTATCCAAAAGGATCATCAACAGAAGATATTGCGGCTTCTATTAGCCCGGGATTAAAGAAAAAAGCATTAGCAGGCAAAGTAAACGGCGAGCTGCTGGATTTACGTACGCCAATCGAAGAAGATGGCAGTCTTGAAATCATTACACAAGATGCTCCTGAAGCGCTTGAAATTATGCGTCACAGTACAGCGCATTTAATGGCTCAAGCAATCAAACGTTTATACAAAGATACAAAAGTACAGCTAGGTGTAGGGCCGGTTATCGAAAACGGTTTTTACTATGACATCGATATGGAAGAATCAATTACTCCTGAAGATTTAGGTAAAATTGAAAAAGAAATGAAAAAAATCGTTAATTCAAATATTGAAATTGAACGAAAAGAAGTTTCTCGTGAAGAAGCCATTCAACTTTTTAAAGAAGTTGGCGATGAACTGAAGCTTGAATTGATCGATGCGATTCCAGCAGGTGAAAAGGTTACGATTTACCAACAAGGCGAATTCTTTGACCTTTGCCGAGGCGTGCACGTGCCGTCAACAGGCAAAATTAAAGAATTTAAACTATTAAGCGTGGCGGGTGCTTATTGGCGCGGAGACAGCGATAATCAAATGCTGCAGCGTATTTACGGTACAGCATTCTTTACAAAAGCAGATTTAGACGAGCATCTTCGTCTTCTTGAAGAAGCAAAAGAACGTGATCACCGTAAACTTGGTAAAGAGCTAAACTTATTTACAAATTCTCAAAAAGTAGGACAAGGTCTGCCTTTATGGCTTCCAAAAGGTGCGACGATCCGCCGTATTATCGAGCGTTATATCGTAGATAAAGAAGTAAGCCTTGGTTATCAGCACGTTTACACTCCAGTGCTCGGAAGTGTAGAACTTTACAAAACGTCTGGTCACTGGGAGCACTACCAAGATGACATGTTCCCTGCAATGGAAATGGATAACGAAGACCTGGTTCTTCGTCCGATGAACTGTCCTCATCACATGATGGTTTACAAACAAGGTATTCACAGCTATCGTGAGCTTCCAATCCGTATTGCTGAGCTTGGAACGATGCACCGCTACGAAATGTCAGGAGCATTATCAGGACTTCAGCGTGTTCGAGGCATGACGCTAAATGATGCGCATATCTTCGTACGTCCCGACCAAATCAAAGAAGAATTTATTCGTGTAGTTCGCTTAGTTGAAGCGGTTTATAAAGATTTTGGATTTGAAAATTATTCATTCCGTCTATCTTACCGTGACCCTGCAGATACAGAAAAATACTTTGATGATGATGCAATGTGGGAAAAAGCACAAAGCATGTTAAAAGACGCAATGGATGAGCTTGACCTTGATTATTATGAAGCTGAAGGCGAAGCGGCATTCTACGGTCCAAAACTAGATGTTCAAGTTAAAACAGCTCTTGGTAAAGAAGAGACGCTATCTACGGTTCAATTGGATTTCTTACTTCCTGAACGATTTGATTTAACGTATGTAGGAGAAGACGGGAAACAACATCGACCGGTTGTTATTCACCGCGGCGTGGTGTCAACAATGGAACGTTTTGTAGCTTTCTTAATCGAAGAATACAAAGGAGCTTTCCCAACGTGGTTAGCACCTGTACAAGTTCAAGTGATTCCGGTATCACCTACCGTTCACCTTGAGTATGCAAAAGAAGTGCAAGAACAGCTGCAGCTGGCGGGTATTCGTGTGGAACTTGATTCTCGCGATGAGAAAATCGGCTATAAAATCCGTGAGGCTCAAATGCAAAAAATTCCTTATATGCTTGTTGTAGGGGATAAAGAAGTAGCAGATAAAGCAGTAAACGTACGTAAATACGGTGAGCAGAATTCAGAAACAGTGGACTTCCAAGCCTTTTTACAAAATGTAAAAGCAGAAGCATCTCGCTAATGAAAAAAGCAGAGAATTGAAATTCTCTGCTTTTTTATCTAACATTTATAAAAAACTGTTGCATAAATGTTTTTCCTTTGATACAATAATTTTTGTTGTGAAAAAAGAACGAAATCATTGACTTTTGTCTTTGTTGATACTATAATAGCTTAAGTAATTGAATACTTGTTTATACAGAAGAAGAAGCACCCGCTTCTCACCTGAGTGACGCATAGAGCAGTTAGCAGGTACATCGTATCTTAATTAAAACGATAGAAGTGTGGGTGCAGTATGTACTCACACTTTTTTGTGTGAGTTAATAATCGGTCTAAGCAAGCGTATTCGCTCATTAAACCTTGGAGGTGGCTACTTATTAGCAAGGACATGATGGTAAACGAGGGCATTCGAGCTCGCGAAGTTCGTCTAATTGATCAAAACGGTGAACAATTAGGAATTAAATCAAAAAATGAAGCATTAGAAATTGCTTCACGAGTAAATCTTGACTTAGTAATGGTTGCTGCAAATGCGAAACCGCCGGTATGTCGTATTATGGACTACGGTAAATTCCGCTATGAGCAACAACGTAAAGAAAGAGAAGCTCGTAAAAACCAAAAAGTTGTAAACTTAAAAGAAGTTCGTTTAAGTCCAACAATTGATGAACATGATTTTAACACTAAACTTCGTAACGCACGCAAGTTCCTTGAAAAAGGTGACAAAGTGAAAGCGTCTATTCGCTTTAAAGGTCGTGCCATTACTCATAAAGGGATTGGCCAAAAAGTACTTGAACGTTTTTCACAAGCTTGCGAAGATGTAAGTTCAGTTGAATCGGCTCCTAAAATGGAAGGCCGCAGCATGTTCTTAGTCTTGGCACCTAAAAACGAAAAGTAATAGAACGAGGAGGAACACCCCATGCCAAAAATGAAAACACATCGCGGCGCTGCAAAGCGTTTCAAAAAGACTGGAAGCGGTAAATTAAAACGTGCTCGTGCTTACACAAGCCATTTATTCGCTAACAAATCTACAAAACAAAAGCGTAAATTACGTAAAGGTTCTTTAGTAAGCAAAGGTGACTTCAAACGTATCCGTCACTTATTAGATAACATTAAGTAATTTGGGTTGAGATAGAAACAATACAGGAGGTAAACAATTATGCCACGCGTAAAAGGCGGTACAGTAACACGCAAACGTCGTAAAAAAGTTTTAAAATTAGCTAAAGGTTTCTTCGGTTCGAAGCATAGATTATATAAAGTTGCTAATCAGCAAGTTATGAAATCTCACATGTATGCTTATCGTGACCGTCGTCAGAAAAAACGTGACTTCCGTAAATTATGGATCACACGTATTAATGCAGCTGCTCGTATGAACGGTCTTTCTTACAGCCGTTTAATGCACGGTTTAAAATTAGCAGGTATTGAAGTTAACCGCAAAATGCTTGCTGACTTAGCTGTAGCTGATGAAAAAGCATTTGCTGAATTAGCAACTGCTGCTAAAAAAGGCTTAGATAAGTAATGAATATAAAGTCTCGTCATCTTTAGATGATGAGGCTTTTTTGCTATCGGAGGACATATCATGAATGAACTGCTGCTTACCTATTTTATTGTTATTAATATAGTAGGGGTAGGAATGATGTATAGAGATAAACAAAAAGCGAAAAGACATGAGTGGAGAATTGCCGAAAGCACACTGTGGACGGTAGCTGCTATCGGAGGAGCTCTTGGAGGACTAATTGGTATGTATTGCTATCGTCATAAAACGAAGCACACATCGTTTACAGTAGGTTTTCCTATTCTTGCTGCTCTTGATTTACTTTTCTTTTTTGTTATCAGCTGAGCACAAATGATGTTGTGCTCAGTGTAAAAATTCTCGAACGGGGCTTTTCCAGCGAATAGGAGCATTTGGATACATGTCGTGTACGTGGCTTTCCAGCAGCTTGAAATCTTGCTTTTTCAGTTCATGTAATCGAGATGGATCTGTTAACACCATTGTAATTGACAAAGATTCTGGTTCATTGGGATTGCTGTATTTTTCTCCTTCAAATAAAATACCTTTATACGTTAGTAGAAAATTTTTGCGGATATTCGTTTTTTCGTCAACGACAAAAAATTGCTGATGTTCCTGAGCTGCTACAAGCTTCCGCTTTGGACTGCGAAAATGCTGAACCAGCTTTAATAGTGTGTAAGCAACAAGCGCGAAAATGAACACGCGAACGATAACAATAACAAACATAACGCTCCCTCCTTTACAAGGCACAGTTTTCTTACTTTACGTTCGAGTTTCTAAAAAGTTTCATGATTTTTGATATAATTTCTTTATTGGTTTAAAAAGAAGAAGATATACATAATTACAGGAGTGATTACATTGAATTTACAACAGCTATTTACCATGCAGCGCCAGCTGGATCAGCATATAGAGGATAAGCATGAGCTTCATAAGGAAGATTTGATTCCGAGAAAGCTTTTAGCACTGCTTGTCGAAATGGGAGAGCTGGCAAACGAAACGCGCTGCTTCAAATTTTGGAGCGTCAAACCTCCGGCTGAAGACGCTGTTATTTTAGAAGAATTTGTGGACGGTGTACATTTTATCCTTTCTTTAGGGATTGAAAAAGGATACGATGATTTAACTGAGTTACCAGATGCAAAAGCAAGTGATTCAAAAACAGCACAATTTTTACAGGTATTTGCACAAGTTGCTGCTTTCGAGCAGGATCAGTCGAAAGAAAACTATGTGGACATGTTTGTATCTTACATGACGCTTGGCGATATGTTTGGTTTTTCCGCTGAACATATTGAAAAGGCGTACATCTCAAAAAATGAAGTGAATTTTAAACGCCAAGAACAAGGATACTAGAAATAAAGGGATGGGAAATTTTACTTCAACCTCTTTTTAGCTATAATAGAGGTATACATATGAAAGGGGTAATCCATATGACAAAGTTAGATGAAACATTGACGATGCTTAAAGCACTAACAGATGCAAAAGGAATTCCTGGCAATGAGCGTGAACCGCGTGAGGTTATGAAGAAATATATTGCACCTTATGCAGATGAAGTAACGACGGATGGGCTAGGCAGTTTGATTGCAAAAAAAGTGGGCAACGAACAAGGGCCTAAAATTATGGTAGCCGGTCACTTAGATGAAGTAGGCTTTATGGTGACTCAAATTGATGAACGCGGCTTTATTCGTTTTCAAACGGTAGGCGGATGGTGGTCTCAAGTGATGCTTGCTCAACGCGTAACCATCGTTACATCTAAAGGAGAGGTAACGGGGATTATTGGCTCAAAGCCTCCTCATATCCTGCCTCCAGAAGTTCGTAAAAAGCCAGTTGACATTAAAGATATGTTCATCGATATTGGTGCCTCTAGCAGAGAAGAAGTAGCGGAGTGGGGAGTGAAACCTGGTGATCAGGTTGTGCCTTATTTCGAATTTACGGTTATGAACAACGAAAAGATGCTGCTAGCGAAAGCCTGGGATAACCGTATCGGCTGTGCAATCGCTATCGATGTATTAAAAGCTTTAAAAAATGAAACACATGAAAATGTTGTGTATGGTGTAGGAACGGTGCAAGAAGAAGTTGGACTTCGAGGTGCAAAAACATCCGCTAACTTTATTGAACCGGATATTGCATTTGCTGTTGATGTCGGCATCGCTGGAGATACACCTGGTGTTTCTGATAAAGAAGCATCTTCTAAAATGGGAGAGGGTCCGCAAATCATTTTATATGATGCTTCCATGGTTTCTCATAAAGGACTTCGAGATACAGTGGTAGATGTGGCAGATGAATTAAATATTCCATATCAATTTGATGCAATCGCTGGAGGTGGTACGGACTCAGGTTCTATCCATATTTCAGCTAACGGGGTGCCAGCACTTTCAATTACGATCGCAACTCGTTATATCCATTCTCATGCAGCGATGCTTCATCGTGATGATTATGAAAATGCAGTTAAATTAATTGCGGAAGTAATTAAACGCTTAGACCGAAATACGGTAAACGCAATTACGTATAATTAAAAAAAGCTCATTCTCCTAGGAGAATGAGCTTTTTGCTGTACATAGGACAAGGCTATTTATTTTAAACCGTTTTCAAGCGTTGTCAGAATTTCTTCTTTTTCTGATTCTGGAGACTTTTCCCAAAGCACCTCAAATAAAACACCAAGTCCAGGGAGCATTTTTTCCTCGCCGCTTTGAATAGCGTCAGAAATTGTAGCTTCAAGCTCTTCTTTTGAGTTTCCTGAAACGTTTGCAATAACAGCATTTCGTAAATTAAGATCCATCATTTTCACCTCAGCTATCGTAAAGTTACCAATAGTTTTTGTTTTCTTTGCGATTTCTATGTACAATAAAGTGAAACTTATCTAATGATTATTGAGCAAAATGTAATCGAACTATTTATTTTTATATAGATAAAGGAGTTATGTTTGTGAAACAAATTGATTCAGTTAAAAATCCGCAGGTAAAAGCGTGGAAAAAGCTGCATAATAAAAAAGACCGTGATAAGCAGGGCCTTTTTATGGTAGAAGGCTTTCATTTAGTCGAAGAAGCTATCAAAAATAAGGATTGCGTAAAGGAACTAATTATACGCGAATCGATCGAAGTGCCAGCACAGTGGAACATAGACGGTATTGAAATAACCGTTGTCAACGAAGCAATAATCAAATTATTATCTGACACCGAAACACCTCAAGGAATTATCGCTGTGTGTTTTCAAACGAAGCATGCAGAAATCATTCATACAGCACAGAAAGTATTGCTTTTAGATGCGGTGCAAGATCCAGGTAACCTAGGTACGATTATTCGAACCGCTGATGCTGCCGGAGTGGACGCTATTATCGTTGGAGAGGGCAGCGTGGATGTGTACAACCCAAAAGTCGTTCGTTCAACGCAAGGAGCTATTTTTCATCTTCCAATTGTAAAAAGCGATTTACTCGAAATGATTTCACTGTTAAAAGAAAGAGGAATAGCAGTTTACGGCACGTCTCTACAAAATGGAAAGGTCTACTCATGCGTAAAACCTTCAAACGAATTTGCGCTGATTGTGGGAAATGAAGGAAACGGCGTAAGCGAGAAAGTGCTGGAACAAACGGATCAGAATCTGTACCTTCCCATCTATGGAAAGAGCGAGTCGCTAAATGTTGCCATCGCTTCTGGAATCTTACTTTATTATTTACGCGGAATGTAGTTGCATCGAGAACGTGTTTTCACTATAATAATACAATAGTTACATATGTAAAAAACGATGAAAGAGAGCAGTAGCTTATGTCCGTTTATGCAGGGAGAAAATGCCGCGACTGAAAGCATTTTTATAAATGTAATAAGTGAATTCACCTCTTGAGTTGACACTTAGACCATCTTACATAGATGTAAAGGTGTTCCGGAGATTCCGTTAACTTGAATGAAGTGAACTGTATACGTCTGTGTATATAGTTAACAAGGGTGGTAACGCGACTAATCCTCGTCCCTTTTTTGGGAGGAGGTTTTTTTATTTGTCATTTTTTACGTTAAAAGGAGGAATAAGTGATGAAAGAACGTTTACAAGAACTTCAACAAGAAGCAATTGCAAAAGTCGAAGCAGCAAGTGCTTTAAAAGAATTAAACGACGTACGCGTAGCTTATTTAGGAAAGAAAGGCCCTATTACAGAAGTACTTCGCGGTATGGGAAAACTTTCAGCTGAAGAGCGTCCTGTAATGGGAGCACTTGCAAATGAAGTGCGTGAAGCTATTGCATCTAAAATTGAAGAAAAACAAACGGCGTTAGAAGCAGCTGAGGTAGAGCGTAAACTTGCTTCAGAAACAATCGACGTAACGCTTCCAGGACGCCCTGTTAAAGCAGGTACGCATCACCCGCTAACAAGCGTGGTTGAAGAAGTAGAAGATTTATTCTTAGGAATGGGCTATGAAGTAGCAGAAGGACCGGAAGTAGAGCAGGACTACTATAATTTCGAAGCGCTGAACTTGCCAAAAGGTCACCCAGCACGTGATATGCAAGATACGTTTTATATTACGGAAGAAACGCTTCTTCGCACGCATACATCAACTGTTCAAGCTCGTGTTATGAACAAGAATGAAGGCAAAGGACCTGTTAAAATTATTTGCCCGGGTAAAGTGTACCGCCGCGATGACGATGATGCTACGCATTCTCATCAATTCATGCAAATTGAAGGTCTTGTAGTAGACGAAAACATTCGTATGAGCGATTTAAAAGGCACGCTTGAAGTATTTGTGAAAAAGATGTTCGGTGCAGACCGTGAAATTCGTCTTCGTCCAAGTTTCTTCCCGTTCACTGAGCCGTCTGTAGAAGTAGACGTATCGTGTGCAAAATGTGGAGGTAAAGGCTGTAATGTATGTAAACAAACAGGCTGGATTGAAATTTTAGGAGCTGGCATGGTTCATCCAAATGTCCTTGAAATGGCTGGATACGATTCAACTAAATATCGTGGTTTTGCTTTTGGAATCGGTGTAGAGCGTATTGCTATGTTAAAACACGGCGTGGATGATATTCGTCATTTCTATACAAATGATGTTCGTTTCTTAGATCAATTTAAACAAGTATAAAGGAGGGGCTACGATGTTTGTATCTTATCGTTGGTTACAAGAGTATGTTGACTTATCAGGCGTAACGGCAGAAGAGTTAGCAGATAAAATCACAAAAAGTGGAATTGAAGTTGAAGGTGTAGAAAACTTAAATAAAGGCATCAGCGGAGTGGTAATTGGTCACGTTGTAGAACGTGAACAGCATCCAAATGCTGATAAATTAAGCCGCTGTCAAGTAGATCTTGGCGGAGGAGAAATCGTTCAAATCGTGTGCGGAGCACCAAACGTGGCACAAGGTCAAAAAGTAGCGGTTGCAAAAGTGGGAGCTGTACTTCCAGGTAACTTTAAAATCAAGCGTGCTAAGCTTCGCGGTGAAGAATCGAACGGTATGATTTGTTCTCTTCAAGAGCTTGGCATTGAAAGCAAGCTTGTGGCAAAAGATTATCAAGAAGGCATCTTCGTGTTCCCAAGCGATGCTGAAGTAGGAGCGGATGCACTAGATGCATTAAACTTAAACGATGAAGTATTAGAACTAGGGCTAACACCAAACCGTTCAGACTGCTTAAGTATGTTAGGCGTAGCACATGAAGTGGCTGCTATTTTACGTCGTGAAGTGAAGTATCCGTCAGTAAACGTGCAAACGTCTGATGAGCAAGCAGCTGATTATATTTCCGTTAAAGTAGAGGCAAAAGAAGACAATCCGCTTTATGTAGCGCGCGTTGTGAAAAACGTAAAAATTGCTCCGTCACCATTATGGATGCAAACGCGTTTAATGGCAGCTGGTATTCGACCTCATAACAACGTTGTTGATATTACCAACTATATTTTGCTTGAATACGGCCAGCCGCTGCATGCTTTTGACTATGATCGTCTTGGTTCAAAAGAAATTGTTGTACGTCACGCGTCAGAAGGCGAAAAGTTTGTAACACTTGATGATCAAGAGCGCGTATTAAAAGGCAATCAGCTTGTCATTACAAACGGCAGTGAGCCGGTAGCTCTTGCAGGTGTAATGGGCGGAGCGAACTCCGAAGTAAAAGACGATACGGTAAATGTTCTCATTGAATCAGCTTACTTCAAAGGCTTAACGGTTCGCCAAGCTTCAAAAGACCACGGTCTTCGCAGTGAGGCAAGCGCTCGTTTTGAAAAAGGAATTGATCCTAACCGTACGCGTGTAGCTGCTGACCGCGCAGCAGAATTAATGGCTGAATACGCTTCAGGTGAAGTGGTAAGCGGTACTGTAGAAGTAGATACACTAACTGTGGAACCTGCTGTTGTAGCTGTGTCACTTGGCCGTATTAACGATGTGCTTGGTACAGAGCTATCAATGGAAGAAGTACAAGACATTATGAACCGTCTTCAATTTGAAAACAAAGTGGAAGACGAAACCATTGTTGTAACAGTGCCAACTCGTAGAGGCGATATTACAATTGAAGAAGATATCGTCGAGGAAGTAGCACGTATGTATGGCTATGACAACCTTCCTACAACGCTTCCTGTAACAGTGGCAACTCCAGGAAAACTAACAGAGTATCAGCTTGGACGCCGTAAAATTCGCCGTTTCTTAGAAGGTGCGGGACTAGCACAAACAACAACATATTCGCTAACGAGCGCTGAAAAAGCTACTCAGTTTGCACTAAATGCAACAAGTACGATTGGTCTAGCAATGCCGATGAGTGAAGATCGCAGTATCCTTCGTCAAAGCTTAGTGCCTCATTTGCTAGAAGCAGTGAAGCATAATAATGCTCGCCAGTCGGATTCTATTGCGCTATACGAAACAGGCTCAGTGTTCTTATCTAAAGGTGAAGGAGAATTACCGGATGAGCAGGAGCGCGTAGCAGGTGCAATCACGGGTCTATGGCATGCTCACGGCTGGCAAGGTGAAAAGAAAGTCGTTGATTTCTATGTGATTAAAGGTGTACTAGAAGGGTTATTTGCACAGCTTGGTTTGGAGAAACGAATCTCATATGCTCCTGTTAAAAAAGACGGTATGCACCCTGGACGTACAGCGGCTGTATGGTTAGATGAAAAAGAAATTGGATACGTAGGTCAAGTTCATCCTGTTGCTCAGAAACAGTATGGTCTTCGTGAAACATACGTATTTGAATTACACCTTCAAGAGCTATTAGCTGCAGATGTCGAAGAAGTTCGTTATTCAGCTATTCCAAGATTCCCATCTATTACACGTGATATTGCACTTGTGGTAGATAAAAACGTTCTTGCAGGAGAAGTTCAGCGCGTCATCTATACGACGGGCGGAGAACTTTTAAAAGACGTGACGGTATTTGATCTATATGAAGGCGAGCGTATGGAAGAAGGCAAGAAATCTGTAGCTTTCTCTTTACGATACTTAGATCCTGAACGTACATTAACTGATGAAGAAGTAGCAAAAGCACATGGTGCAGTGTTAGAGGCTGTAGAAAAAGAATTTGGTGCAACGCTTCGTTCATAAGAATAAGAAAAGAGATGTGGATTTCCACATCTCTTATTTTTTAGCTAATTTTAAAGCTTTTTCCGTATTAGCAAAATGAATTTTAGCTAAAGAGTTCAGCGCATTCACGCCATGTTTCTTAATGATTTTAGCAGCGGCAATATCAACTTGTGCGCCAGCTCCGCGAGGAATAACCATCCCGGTCTTTTCCGTCAGCAAATCCATTTGTTTTAAAAATGCGTATCTGGCAATAATGGAAGCAGCAGCTACAGATAAATGAACGCTTTCTCCTTTTGTGCTGAAAAAGACATTTTCTTTGATAATTTCTTTTTCCTTTACCACGTGTTTATAATAGGTGTTTTTTTCGACAAACTGGTCAATTAAAATGGCATCGGGTTTTTCAGGATCCAATTTTTTTAACACGTTGGATAAAGCTTTGTTGTGCAACAGAGCTTTCATTTTACCTTGTGACATGCCTTTTTCTTGAAATGCATTATACTTTTCGTTATGTAAAACAAGCAAACTATAGGGAATAAAAGAAACAAGCTGCTTGGCAATTTCAATAATTTTAGCATCTGTTAACTCTTTTGAATCTCGTACTCCTAATTCTTTTAACAAAGGAAGCTGCTCTTTTTGAACATAGGCAGCAACTACGGTCATAGGACCAAAATAATCTCCTGTCCCTACTTCGTCAGAACCGATGACTGATAGTGAGCTGAAGTTTGATGGGAGGTGTGAGACAGGAGCCTTTTTCGCAGCATCTAAAGAGCCTCCCCACTTAGCCGCTTCTGTTTCAGCTTCTTTTCCTTGAAAAAGTACTTTTCCAGAGCGGTACGCAGTGATAGAACAGCCGGGAGTTTTAGCCGAAAAAATACTTCCCTGCGGCAGTTTGGGCTGCAGATAGGATGTGTAATGAAGCTTCATTTTAGCTATTCTATCAGCTGATACCTTAATAACAGCATGTGACATAATGCTTCACTCCTTTCGGGGTATTTTAGTTTACTTTATAAGCACTATCCCTTATGATAGCTTAAATATAGATATGTTTCCATTGAAGTCTTCTTCGTGGTATGATAGGGATTAGGATTTTTCGTGGAACGGAGGATTTTCTCGTGTCAAGACAAGATAAAACACGTGCGACAGTTGACATCTTTGGTCAGCAGTACAGCATCGTCGGTAGCGAAAGTACAAGCCATATTCGACTTGTCGCCTCTATAGTGGATGAAAAAATGCGTGAAATCAGTACTAAAAACCCTTCTTTAGATATCAATAAATTAGCAGTATTAACAGCTGTGAATGCTGTACACGAATATATAAAACTGAAAGAAGACTATGAGAGACTTGAACAAAAACTTTATGGAAAAGAGGAATGACTGAGTCAATGCTTAATATCATTTTAATTATATTGCTTCTTCTAGGCTTTGTAACAGGTCTTAAAAGAGGATTTATTTTGCAGCTCATTCATATTGTCAGTTTTGCGGTTTCGTTTATCGTCGCTTATATGTTTAGTGGAGATTTGGCAAGCCGACTTCGCTTGCTGATTCCGTTTCCGGACAATATTCAGCAGCAAAGTGTCGCATCGTTTGTATTTGATTCTGGAACGATAGAAGACGCTTTTTATCGAATGATTGCATTTGCGATTTTATTTTTTGCTACTCACATTGTACTTCGCCTTGCAGGCTCTGTTTTAACGGCTTTAACCGAATTGCCAATTCTGCGCCAGTTAAATAAATGGGGCGGAGGTGCACTTGGATTCGTTGAAGTGTATATCATCGTTTTTATTTTGTTATACATTGGAGCCGTGATTCCTGTAAGTGAAATTCAAACGCCAATTCAACAGTCTTCAATTGCAATCAATATCGTACAAAATACTCCCTACTTATCGTCTGCGATTCAAGATTTGTGGACTCAGTATGGTGTAATGTAATGAAATTACAATAGCTTGTTGAGAGGGTGTGTCGAAAGTGTCATAATACTTTTGAGATACCCTCTTTTTTTATCGCAGTCTGATCTGCGGTTTTCATGAGGATAAAAGTATGTCTAGATGAAAAATTGAGAGAGTAAATATGTCACTCATCATGTTTTTGAAAGTTTCGTTATTATGATAATAGGCTGGTGAAAAGAGATGAATAAAAAGGATATTATTAAATTGTTAGAAACAATTGCTACATATATGGAATTAAAGGGAGATAACCCTTTTAAAATTTCCGCTTTTCGAAAAGCAGCTGCAGCGCTAGAAACGGACGAAAGAACGCTGACAGAGATTGAGGATTTTACCAAGCTCCAAGGGATTGGAAAAGGAACGGCTGCAGTCATTACAGAGTATATGGAAACAAATGAGTCAAGCGTATTAGAAGAACTAAAGCAAGAAGTTCCTGAAGGACTTATTCCTTTGCTTAAGCTGCCGGGGCTTGGAGGTAAAAAAATCGCTAAATTATATAAAGAGCTAGATATTCGAGATATGGAATCACTGCATCAGGCCTGTATGGAAAATCGAGTGCAGGGACTAAGCGGTTTTGGTAAAAAGACAGAAGAAAAAATTATCGCTGCCATTGAAGAGTTTGGGAAGCGTCCTGATCGTTTGCCTCTTGCTTTTATGCTTCCAATAGCGGAAGAAATTTTAGAAGCCCTTAAACAGATGCATAGCATTGAGCGTTTTTCTCAAGCAGGGAGCATTCGCCGCATGAGGGAAACCGTAAAAGATCTTGATTTTATTATTTCAACAGCTGAGCCTCATGCTGTCCGTGAACAGCTAGTATCGCTGCCAAATGTGAAGGATATCATTGCAAATGGAGATACAAAAGTATCGGTAACGTTAGCCTATGAGTACGATGTGTCTGTGGATTTTCGTCTTGTAGAAGATAAAGCGTTTGCCACAACGCTTCACCATTTTACAGGATCAAAAGATCATAATGTGCGTATGCGTCAATTAGCAAAAGAACGCGGTGAAAAAATTAGCGAGTATGGCGTTGAAAATGCGGAGACAGGCGAAGTTATGACTTTTGAGTCTGAACAAGCATTCTATGAACATTTTGGGCTGTCTTTTATTCCGCCGGAACTTCGTGAAGATGGAACGGAAGTAGATGCATTTGTAAAGCCTCAAACCCTTGTGACCTACGGTGCCGTAAAAGGTGATTTGCATATGCACTCCACGTGGAGCGACGGGGCGTATTCGATTGAAGAAATGGCGGAAGCATGTCGCGCACGAGGCTATGAGTACATGGCGATTACAGACCATTCTCAGTATTTAAAAGTAGCTAACGGTCTAACGCCTGAACGCATTCGTAAACAGCGTGAAGAAATTAATCGTTTAAACGCACAGTTCGATGATTTTACAATACTAGCAGGAATTGAAATGGATATTTTGCCTGATGCAACACTTGATTATGATGATGAACTGCTAGCTGAGCTAGATTTTGTTATTGCGTCCATTCACTCTAGTTTTTCGCAATCACGCGAAGAAATTATGAATCGCTTAAAGCAAGCGTTAAATAATGTTCATGTAGATTTAATCGCTCATCCGACCGGTCGTTTGATTGGTCGCCGCAACGGATATGATGTAGATATTGATATGCTGATTGAATTAGCTAAAGAAACAAAAACGGCTCTTGAACTAAACGCGAATCCAAACCGTTTAGATTTAGCCGCTGAACACATAAAAAAGGCCCAAGAGGCAGGAGTTAAAATTGCTATTAATACAGATGCTCACAATCTAGACATGCTAGAGCATATGGAAATTGGAATATCTACTGGAATTAAAGGCTGGCTTAAACCAGAAACGGTATTAAATACGTATAGTCTCAAAGAATTAACCGCCTTTTTAAATCGACATAAATAAGCAACAGGAGGAATCAGTTTTGCAATCACGTATTTTTCATGTACTAGAGTTTAATAAAGTTAAGGAACAGCTTCAGAAAAAAGTAGCTTCTTCTTTAGGCCGAGAAAAAGTAGCGAATTTGATTCCCTCGACTCAGTATGAAGAAGTAGTCAAATGGCAGGAAGCAACAGATGAAGCTACAACCGTGCTGCGATTGCGTGGCAACGTACCGCTAGGGGGCATTTTTGACGTTCGACCTAGCGTGAAGCGCGCTGAAATTGGGGGAACGCTAAGCTCTAATGAACTTCTTGATGTAGCAAGCACTATTTATGCTGCAAGACAAGTCAAGCAATTTATCGAGCAAGTAGTGGAAGACGAAGATTTACAGCTTCCAATTATAACTGAACATATCGAAAAACTAATGCCTCTTCCTGAGGTAGAACAAACAATTAAAATGAGTATTGATGAGAATGGTACAGTGCTAGACGGTGCAAGCGACCAGCTAAGAGGCATTCGTCAAAAACTTCGCTCAACGGAGTCTCGTATTCGAGAAAAGCTAGAGAGCCTTATTCGCTCCTCGTCTGCTCAAAAAATGTTGTCAGATGCAATTGTTACCATTCGAAACGAACGTTTTGTTATTCCTGTTAAGCAAGAATATCGCAGTGCGTATGGAGGCATTGTGCACGATCAGTCTTCATCCGGAGCAACTTTATTTATTGAGCCTCAGGCGATTGTGACGTTAAACAATGAGCTTCAAGAAGCAAAAGTAAAAGAAAAACAAGAAATTGAGCGTATTCTCATTGCTTTAACCGTTCAGGTAGCGGAAGTGGCAAATGAACTCCGTCAAAACGTTTATCTGTTAGGTGAGCTGGACTTCATGTTTGCTAAAGGGCGCTATAGCCATGAGCTAAAAGCTTCAAAACCTAAAATGAACGATCGAGGCTATATTAAGTTAGTGAAGGCAAAACATCCTCTTATTGCACAGGAAGATGTCGTTGCCAATGATATTGAGCTAGGTGATCAATATACGTCTATCGTTATTACAGGGCCAAATACCGGCGGTAAAACCGTAACGTTAAAAACACTTGGATTATTTACGTTAATGGCTCAAGCAGGTTTGCAGATTCCTGCGCTGGATGGATCGGAAATGGCTGTGTTTAAACACGTATTTGCTGATATTGGAGATGAGCAGTCGATTGAACAAAGTTTGAGTACCTTTTCATCTCATATGGTCAACATTGTAGATATTTTACAAAAAGTAGATCACGAAAGTCTGGTCTTGTTCGATGAATTGGGAGCAGGAACGGATCCTCAAGAAGGTGCAGCGCTTGCGATTTCGATTTTAGATCAAGTATATGAAAGAGGCGCTCGCGTAGTTGCGACTACTCACTATCCTGAATTAAAAGCGTACGGCTATAACCGTGAAGGAGTGGTCAATGCTAGCGTAGAGTTCGATATTGAAACATTGAGCCCTACTTACAAGCTGCTGATTGGTGTACCGGGCCGAAGCAATGCTTTTGAGATTTCAAAACGTTTAGGTTTAAGTGCTGAAGTAATTGAACGTGCCAAAGGCTATATTGGCTCAGAAACAAATAAAGTAGAAAATATGATTGCCTCTCTTGAAGATAGCCGTCGTCAATCTGAACACGAGCTAGAAGAAGCTGAAGAGCTAAGAAAAGAGGCTCAGAAGCTTCATAAAGAATTACAGAGTCAGATTATTGAGTTTAATGAAAAACGAGATAAGCTGTACGAAAAAGCTGAAGAAAAAGCTCAAGCCACAGTTAAAGCAGCATCTGAAGAAGCAGAGAAAATCATTAGCGATTTGCGTAAAATGAGTCAAAAAAATCATGCGCTTGTAAAAGAGCATGAATTGATTGAGGCGCGTAAGCGTCTAGAAGATGCAGTTCCAACTCTTGAAAAAAGTAAAAAGAAACCGGCTGTGCCGAAAAAACAAGAGCGCACTCTTCAAGCTGGAGATGAAGTGAAAGTCTTAAGCTGGGGACAAAAAGGAACGCTTGTGGAACGAGTAAGCAATAATGAATGGCAAGTACAAATGGGAATTATGAAAATGAAGGTGAAAGAAAAAGACCTCGAATATATCAGTTCTCCAAAACCTGTAGAAACGAAGCCGCTTGCTACGGTAAAAGGAAAAGATTATCATGTAAATCTAGAACTGGATTTAAGAGGAGAGCGCTATGAAAATGCGCTGATTCGAGTTGAAAAATATATTGATGATGCTTTATTAGCCAACTATCCGCGCGTTTCGATTATCCACGGTAAAGGAACTGGAGCTCTTCGTAAAGGTGTACAGGAATATTTGAAAAATCATCGTTCTGTCAAAAATATTCGTTTCGGAGAAGCTTCTGAAGGAGGTTCTGGCGTTACGGTTGTGGAATTTAAATAAAAGAGTGCTGAAATAAAGGTGTCAGTCGATGCGCTGAACAAGCATATATGAAGATAGAAAATCCGACATGGCTCATGGACTATGCTGGGTTTTCTATCTCTTTTAAGAACGATACAAGTAAAGGAAAGAGACCTGTCAGTTCATTACGTGGAGCGTAATATAAATTAGGAGTGATGCAAAAATGAGGGATTTTTGGAAAGACCCGTATATTGAATCCGCCGCTTATTACAGCGTGGTTGTCTTGAGCATTGTCGTCTTTCTTGTTGTGTTTGAGCTCGTTACTAAGTATAAGAATTGGGAAGAGATTCAAAAAGGAAATATGGCTGTTGCGATGGCAACAGGTGGAAAAATATTTGGATTAGCTAATATTTTTCGCTATTCGATTGAGCATAACGACAACTTGTTAAGAATGCTAGGGTGGGGAATATATGGATTCGTTCTTTTACTAGTCAGCTATTTTATTTTCGAATTTTTGACGCCGAAATTTCGAATCGATGCCGAAATTGAACAAGATAACAGAGCCGTTGGGTTTATTTCACTTGTTATTTCAATCGGTATGTCCTATGTAATAGGAGCAGGGATAGGATAGGAGAGAGTCATGGAGAAGTTAGCGAAAATTTTACTCGTTTTATGCGGAGTGTTTATGCTTATTGGTCTTATCTATTTATCTATATAGCTTTTCCTAACATCATGATGACAGCAAAAAAGCTGACCTTAAAGCAGGTCAGCTTTTTTAATGACTACTTCCATACGTCTTCAGCAATTGAAATCACGTGCTTTACTTTATCCCACTGCTGTTCTTCAGTTAGTAAATTTCCTTCTTCTGTAGAAGCAAATCCGCACTGGGGACTTAAACAAATTTGATCAAGAGAAACAAATTCTGCCGCTTCAGCAATTCGTTTTTTCACTGCTTCAGGATCTTCTAAATCTCCAAATTTTGATGTGATAAGACCAAGGACAATCTGAAGATCATCTCGCTTTACATGTCGAAGAGGTTCGAATCCTCCTGAGCGTTCATCATCAAATTCTAAAAATAGTCCATCTACGTTTAACTGACTGAAAATAGCTTTGGACGCATTTTCATATCCGCCGCTTGCTGTATAAGTGGACTGGAAATTCCCTCTGCAAATATGCATTGTAATGACCATATCATCTGGCTTATGCGCAATGGATTCATTGATCGCATTTGTAAAACGTTTCAGTAATTCTTGGGGCGTGAAACCTTTTGACGCGATTTGTTCTTGTCCTTTTTCTGAGAAAAAGACTGCCCACGCAGTATCATCTAACTGTAAATAGCGGCATCCGGCATCATAAAATGCTTGAATGGCTTTTTGATATGTTTTAACTAAATCAGCAAAAAATACATCCGTATCCGAGTAAGAAGACTCTTCAATATGACCTCTGAAAAATAGCATATTAGGACTTGGAATGGTGAACTTAGCTACGTGTTCTTTTCCAGCAGCTTGATGAAGAAATTTATAATCTTCAATCATAGGGTGGTGATTAAAATCTAGTTTTCCAGTCACTTTTATACCGTGAGCTTTTGTTTGGACTCCGTGAAACTGAATTCCGGACTCTGCTTCGTAAAGTTCTACGCCAACAAGCTCTGACAGAAAATCAAAGTGCCACCACGCGCGGCGAAACTCACCGTCTGTGACGGCTTTTAATCCAATTTGTTTTTGCTTTTCTACGAGTTTACGAATTTCTTCATCTTCAATTGCTCGAAGCTGTTTCTTTGTCATTTCCCCGTTTTCCACTTGTAATCGTGCTTGTTTGATACGCTCGGGACGCAAAAAGCTTCCAACGTGATCTGCTTTGAACGGTCCTTTAGTCAATGTTGTTGTCAATTCATACAGCTCCTTAAAAAAATCTAATTTTTATTATATACAAAAAATTCGGATAATGTACAGGGGTAAATCCAATTTTTATTTATTACGCTGCAGGATGAAAGAGTGATTAGGTAGGAAAGAGAACATTCAATAACGATTGCATCTAAAAAAAGAATGAACTATAATTTTAATTAGAAAATTCTAATTTTTTATTTTTTTTGAGGGAGAGGATGCGTGTGGAATCCACCGAAAAGATATGGCTTTCTCAATATCCGGATGAAATACCTGCTAGGCTTCATTATGAACAAAAAAATTTAGCACAGCTTTTTGAAGAAGCAGTTCAAAAGGATCCTAAAAAAAGCGCAATCTATTTTCTAGGGAAAAAAATGACGTTTTCCCAGCTGCATCAAGATTCTCTGAAGCTGTCATCTTACCTTATTGAACTGGGATTAAAAAGAGGGGATAGAGTAGCCATTATGCTTCCAAATTGCCCTCAAGCTGTCATTTCCTTTTATGCGGTTCTGCTTGCCGGAGGAGTAGTCGTTCAAACAAACCCTTTGTATACGGAAAGAGAGTTAGAGTATCAGCTTAATGATTCAGAAGCGACCATGATTATTGCACTCGATTTGCTATATCCGCGTGTAGTAAAAATGAAAGCGTTAACAAAAATAAAACACGTAGTCATCACCTCTATTCAAGATTATCTCCCATTTCCCAAAAACATAATGTATCCATTTATTCAGCGCAAACAGCAGAAGATAAGCGTGGATGTGAGTCATACGGAGACTACTCATTTATTTAAACGTATTATAGATGAATCCTCTCCCGCAGTATGTAACGCTGAGGGAATTTCAGACGAAGATATCGCGATTTTACAATACACCGGGGGAACAACAGGTTTTCCAAAAGGAGTCATGCTTACTCATAAAAACTTGGTAGCCAATGCAACGATGTGTTCACATTGGTTATACCGCTGCAGGCATGGAAAAGAAAAAGTGCTTGGAATTATCCCATTTTTTCATGTGTATGGTTTAACAACGGTTCTTGTTTTATCGGTTTTGCAAAACTATGAGATGGTTCTTCTGCCTAAATTTGATGCAAAAACGACGCTCAAAACCATTCATAAGCAGCAGCCTACTTTATTTCCAGGTGCGCCGACGATTTACATTGCATTATTAAACCATCCTGATTTAGCAAAATACAACTTATCTTCTATTGATTCATGTATGAGCGGTTCGGCTCCACTTCCTGTGGAAGTGCAGGAGCAGTTTGAAAAGCTCACCGGAGGTAAATTAGTGGAAGGATATGGATTAACGGAAACCTCTCCTGTTACTCATGCTAATTTTCTTTGGAAAGAGAGGATACCAGGAAGCATTGGAGTGCCTTGGCCAGACACAGATGCCAAAATTCTCTCGTTTGAAACAGGTAAAGAAGCTGCTGTAAGCGAAGTAGGAGAAATTGCGGTTAAAGGTCCTCAGGTAATGAAAGGATATTGGAAGCAGCCTGAAGAAACGGAGGCTGTTATGCGAGACGGATGGTTGCTAACAGGTGATGTTGGCTATATGGATGATAAAGGTTATTTTTATGTAGTAGATCGGAAGAAAGATATTATTATTGCCGGGGGATATAATATCTATCCTCGAGAAGTTGAAGAAGTATTATATGAGCATGAAAAAATTCAAGAAGCTGTAGTGGTGGGTGTTCCTGACCCATATAGAGGAGAAACGGTGAAGGCTTACATTGTATTAAAAAATGGTGTAAGATGTACTGAAGAAGAGTTAAATGAGTTTTCTAGAAAGTATTTAGCTGCTTATAAAGTTCCGCGCCTTTATGAATTTCGAAATGAGCTTCCCAAAACAGCGGTCGGTAAGATTCTGCGACGAGCGCTGATTGATGAAGAAAATGAAAAGCATAAAAAGGCGACGTAATCGATCGTCGCCTTTGATTTTTTTCCTGAAACATAATTGACAGATACTTGCGGTTTCTTTATTATAAAGATATGAATGAATAATCATTCATATTTTAAAGGAGCGTATAAGATTGAGAAGAAATAAGCCAAAGTATAAACAGATTATCGATGCAGCTGTAGTAGTAATAGCAGAAAACGGATACCACAATGCTCAGGTTTCTAAAATTGCTAAGCAGGCTGGAGTTGCAGACGGTACGATATATTTATATTTTAAAAACAAAGAAGATGTCTTGATTTCCTTGTTTCAAGAGAAGATGGGACAATTTGTAGAAAAAATTTATGAAGAACTGGCGGGAATTGAAACCGCGGCAGAAAAACTTCATGTGTTAATTGACAAACATTTTTCGTTTCTAGCGGAGGATCATCATTTAGCTACAGTGACCCAGCTCGAACTGCGTCAATCGAACAAAGATTTAAGATTGAAAATTAACGATGTATTAAAAGATTATCTGACTCTCATTGATTCTATTTTGCAGACAGGAATCGAAACGGGTGAGTTTTCTGAAAATATAGATATTCGTCTTGCGCGACAGATGATTTTTGGAACGATTGATGAAACTGTCACAACATGGGTAATGAACGATCATCGATATGGTCTAATAGAATCGGTAGATAAAGTCCATTCCCTGCTGTTAAACGGCTGCAGCGGCTCATAATCGTAAGTGAGCCTGCTGCTCCCCTGCGAGGGGAAAAGCGCAAGGTAATGAAAATAGAAAGAAAGGGTGGCGTAAACAAATGGAAATTATCCAGGTTGAAACTGTTGATGCAATAAGTTTCATTACGTTGAATAGACAACCTGCTAACGCTTTGTCTCAAGACTTATTAAAAGATCTTTCAAGTGTTTTAAAACATTTAGAAGATAGTAAAGAGACAAGGGTTATCGTCATTAAAGGTGAAGGGAAATTCTTTTGTGCCGGTGCTGATATAAAAGAATTCACATCACTTCAGCAGGAAAAAGAATACGAGAAGCTTGCTGTTAACGGTCAAGAGCTCTTTGAGTATATTGAAAATTACCCAAAACCAGTGATTGCAGCTATTCATGGAGCTGCTTTAGGCGGAGGGTTGGAGCTTGCTATGAGCTGCCATATCCGTTTGGTAACAGAAAATGCTAAGCTGGGCTTGCCTGAGCTTCAGTTAGGGATTATACCAGGATTTGGAGGAACTCAGCGATTACCTCGTTATGTAGGAGTTCATAAGGCTTGTGAGATGATGCTGACAAGTGATCCAATATCCGGAAGCGAGGCAGTGGAGTTAGGATTGGTAAATGCAGCTTTTGAAGAAAGTCAGCTTATCAATGAAACATTTTTACTTGCTAGAAAAATTGCCAAAAAAAGCCCAATCTCTGTTAAAGCCACCTTGCAGCTGCTTCAGCATGTAAAAACAGATGCTTATTACAGCGGCATCAAAAAAGAAGCGCAGTTTTTTGGAAGCGTATTCAAAAGCAGGGATGCTCAAGAAGGCGTAGCCGCTTTTATTGAAAAGCGCCAGCCTAAATTTTTAGGAAAATAAGCTTAGGAGGGGAATTGAATGAATATTTACGTGTTAGTAAAAAGAACATTCGATACAGAGGAGAAACTTTCATTAAAAAATGGTCAAATTGTTGAAGATGGGGCTGAATTTATTATTAATCCTTACGATGAGTATGCAGTTGAAGAAGCTATTCAGCTAAAGGAAAAGCATGGCGGGGAGATTACGGTCGTGAGTGTAGGAGGGGAAGAATCAGAAAAAGAACTCCGAACAGCTTTGGCTATGGGAGCAGATAAAGCGGTTTTAATCAATACGGAAGATGACATAGAAGATGGCGATCAGTACACGACTTCTAGGCTGCTGGCACAGTACTTAAAAGAACAATCTCCTGACTTAATTTTGGCAGGAAACGTAGCGATTGACGGAGGTTCGGGCCAAGTGGGACCGCGCGTAGCAGAACAGTTAGAAATCCCTTATATTACGACGATTACAAAATTAGATATCGAAGGTGAAAAAGTGACTGTTGTACGCGATGTGGAAGGTGATTCCGAGGTTATCGAAACGTCGCTTCCTCTTTTAGTAACAGCTCAGCAGGGACTTAACGAACCTCGCTATCCATCTCTTCCAGGGATTATGAAAGCGAAGAAGAAACCGTTGGTTGAAGTGGAATTGGATGATTTAGATTTAGATGAAGATGATGTAGAAGCAAAAACAAAGACAATTGAAATTTATTTGCCTCCGAAAAAAGACGCAGGACGCGTACTACAAGGAGATATAAAAGATCAAGTGACAGAACTGGTCAATTTACTGCATAAAGAAGCAAAAGTCATTTAATAAGTCAAAAGTTAAAACAATGGGGGTATTGCAATGGGACGTAAAGTGTTAGTTCTAGGAGAAGCACGTGATGGGGGATTACGAAACGTATCGTTTGAAGCGATTTCCGCAGCGTCTACTGTAGCTGACGGTGGGGAAATTGTTGCAGCGTTAGTAGGAAAGGACGTAAAAGCTTTAAGTGAAGAGCTTATTGCATACGGAGCGAATAAAGTTGTTGTGACGGAGCATGAAGATTTAGCTGCTTACACATCGGATGGTTATGCTCAGGCGTTATTAGCCATCATTGAAAGTGAACAACCTGAAGCTATCGTATTTGGCCATACGGCTCTTGGCAAAGACCTAGCGCCAAAACTGGCAGCTCGCTTAGACAAAGGACTTATCTCAGATGTGACGGATGTAGAAGTTGGAGGGGATCAAGTAGTCTTCACCCGCCCAATTTATTCTGGTAAAGCATTTGAAAAGAAAATCATGACCGATGCTTTTACGTTTGTCACGATTCGTCCAAATAATATTTCACCGCTTGCAAAAGATGAGGGACGTACAGGCGATGTAGAGGATTTAAATGTTGAAATCAAAAACCTGCGTACAGTTGTAAAAGAAGTTGTACGGAAAGCAACGCAAGGGGTTGATTTATCCGAAGCAAAAGTCGTGATTGCAGGTGGTCGAGGTGTAAAAAGCACGGAAGGTTTTGGACCTCTCCAAGAACTAGCGGACGTGTTAAATGGAGCTGTTGGGGCGTCTCGCGGAGCGTGCGATGCAGATTACTGCGACTATTCTCTTCAGATCGGTCAGACGGGCAAAGTAGTCACACCAGATTTATACATTGCCTGCGGAATCTCGGGAGCCATTCAGCATTTGGCCGGCATGTCAAATTCAAAAATTATTGTTGCCATTAACAAAGATCCTGAGGCGAATATTTTTAAAGTAGCTGATTACGGAATCGTTGGAGATTTATTTGAAGTGGTGCCTCTGCTAACGGAAGAATTCAAAAAGCTGAAAGTACAGTCTGCGTAAGAGGCTGAGACAAAAGGATTTTAGACGAAGTGAAAAATGAACCATTGATCAAGATGTTTGATTAGTGGTTCGTTTTTTTGTTAGGGTAAACGCAGGTTTCATGTGTGTGGGTCTTTCTAGCAGTTGATTGGAGGGCAAGGCGAAGACTCCTGCAGAAAGCAAAGTCTTGCACAGAAATCATCTGCGGTGTCGCAAGCGGTTCAGCCCTTGTATACTATTCGTTCGTCTTTAGATAGGATTCATTTCGTTATGTCTCAGCCTCATGGAAAACGAAATTTTCTACGTATGTTTTTATGTGAATTGTACAAACTAGAGCGGAGAATAAACAGTATAAATGTAAGCAAAAAGTTAGCAAACCTTATTTGAAGGTGATATACTGTGAGTAGAATTTGGATATTGCATATATTTAGGAGGAATTAAAATGGCTATTGCACATGCTACAGATAAAAACTTTACAGATGAAATTAAATCAGGCCTAGTGCTTGTTGACTTTTGGGCACCATGGTGTGGCCCTTGTAAAATGATTGCTCCAGTTCTTGAAGAAATCGATGGCGAACTTAACGATAAAGTTAAAATCGTGAAAGTAGACGTTGATGAAAACCAAGAAACGGCTGGAAAATTTGGTGTTATGAGTATCCCAACTTTAGTATTATTTAAAGATGGAGAGAAAGTTGACCAAGTAGTTGGTTTCCAACCAAAAGAAGCATTAACAGAATTAATTAATAAACACGCGTAAGTCAAAACCTAGCTCAGGCTAGGTTTTTTCTTTTTCTCCACTTTTTCTCTTTTGGGAATACTTTTATTTAGCGAATATGCGTTCGTTTGTTTTATACTAGATGTAAGGAACACCGCCATAAATCCGGCTTATGTGCATGTATTGTAAAGCAGGAAAGAATGTAGATTACGCTTCATAAGCGAATGTATAGATGGACAGAGTAAGAGAAGAGGAAGGAGAAAAATATGAACGATTATTTAAAAGAAAAGCTGGCTATTTTACCGGATCAGCCCGGCTGTTACTTGATGAAAGATAAATATGGAACGGTCATTTACGTAGGAAAAGCAAAAGTATTAAAAAATCGAGTGCGCTCCTACTTTACCGGATCTCATGACGGAAAGACGCTTCGACTTGTAAACGACATTGTCGATTTTGAATATATCGTCACATCTTCTAATTTAGAAGCACTTATTTTAGAAATGAATTTAATTAAAAAGCATGATCCAAAATACAATATCATGCTTAAAGATGATAAGGGTTATCCCTTTATTAAGATTACAGCTGAAAAGCAGCCCCGACTTGTTATTACAAGAAAAATAAAAAAAGATAAAGGGAAATACTTCGGGCCTTATCCTAACGTTCAAGCTGCAAATGAAACAAAGCGGCTTCTTGATCGCATTTATCCATTAAGAAAGTGCTCTACCATGCCAGACAGACCTTGTTTGTATTACCATATCGGGCAATGCCTAGCTCCTTGCGTAAAAGAAGTAAAAGAAGAGCAAAACAAACAAATTATTGAAAATATCACGCGGTTTTTAAATGGTGGATATGAGCATGTCAAAACAGAATTAACTGAAAAAATGTTAAAAGCTTCAGAAGAACTTGACTTTGAACGGGCTAAAGAATATCGAGATCAAATTGCTCATATCGAAGCGACAATGGAAAAGCAAAAAGTAACGTTTAATGATTTTGTCAATCGAGATGTGTTTGGCTATTCTTATGATAAAGGCTGGATGTGTGTTCAAGTTTTCTTTATTCGCCAAGGGAAGTTAATTGAGCGAGAAGTTTCTATGTTTCCTTTTTATAAAGAGCCAGAAGAAGATTTCTTAACTTTTATCGGTCAGTTTTATGCCAAAAATATTAAGCCAAAAGAAGTAATGGTTCCAGCAACGATTGATGCAGAGTTGGCTGAGAAATTAGTAGAAGTAGAGGTTCAGCATCCAAAGCGAGGCAAAAAGAAAGAATTAGTAGAACTTGCGTGTAAAAATGCAAAAATTGCGCTCGGTGAAAAATTCTATTTAATTGAACGAGATGAAGAGCGCACGGTTGGCGCAGTTGAACGGTTAGGAGAAGAGCTTGGAATTGCCGCTCCTTATCGGATTGAAGCATTTGATAATTCAAATATTCAAGGGACAGATCCCGTTTCTGCGATGATTGTTTTTGTTGATGGGAAACCGGAAAAGAAAGAATATCGCAAATATAAAATTAAGACCGTAAAGGGACCAGATGATTACAGTTCCATGAGAGAAGTCGTTCGCAGACGGTATTCCAGAGCGTTAAAAGAGGGTCTTCCGCTTCCAGATTTAATTGTTGTAGATGGAGGCAAAGGGCATTTAGCTGCAGTACAGGACGTTCTCGAAAATGAATTGGGACTTTTAGTGCCTACAGCAGGTCTTGTCAAAGATGATAAGCACAGAACCTCCAACCTGATGATTGGTGAGCCTCCTCAAATCATACCGCTCGAACGCAATAGTCAAGAATTTTATTTGCTTCAGCGAATTCAAGATGAAGTTCACCGTTTTGCGATTACCTTCCACCGTCAAGTGCGCTCTAAGTCCGCTTTTCAGTCTGTTCTGGACGATATTCCGGGAGTGGGCGAAAAACGTAAAAAAGCTTTGTTAAAGTATTTTGGTTCGGTGAAAAAATTGAAAGAAGCAACGGTTGATGATATTCGAAATTCAGGTGTTCCTCAAAACATCGCTGAAAAAATTTATGAAACATTGCAAAAATAGTCTTGAAATAATAGAAAATATTTGATAAGCTATTAACTAATTTCATACGACACTTCATCAAATGAAGTGAAGATAGAGGTGCAAATTTAATCAGTACGTATCAGGAAGGGTATGAGCTCTTATGAATGATGCGGAAAGGGAAATTTGCCGAAGTGAACATTACCTCATAGTAATGATTGCTGGTTCTGCGTTGAATAAACGTAGGATTGTCAAGATGTAGATTCTTGGAGAGCTATCTCACGGCAGTGGACGGTTATGTTTTATAATTTTCGTTCGTTAAGCAATGAGAGCTCATCTCATTGCTTTTTTTATTGTCTGAGTAAAAAAATTTAGCTTCTCATCATCCTGCATATGCAAATTTATTGAAAAGGAATGAACAAAATTATGGCATTAATCGTTCAAAAATTTGGTGGAACATCTGTTGGTTCTGTTGAACGTATCCAACATGTAGCAAACCGTGTTATTCAAGAAGCAGAGCGCGGTAACCAAGTAGTTGTTGTTGTATCGGCAATGGGCAAAACTACAGATGCACTGGTGAAATTAGCAAGTGATATTACGGACAGTCCAAGCAAACGCGAAATGGATATGCTTCTTACAACTGGAGAACAAGTAACGATTTCCCTGTTAACAATGGCCCTTCAATATAAAGGGTATGAAGCAACTTCGCTAACAGGTTGGCAAGCTGGTATCCAGACGGAAGCAGTTCACAGCAATGCACGAATCCAGCACATTGACACGACTCGTATTCAAAGCCAATTAGATAGAGGCCGAATCGTAGTAGTAGCTGGATTCCAAGGCTGTTCAGGAGATGGTAGCATTACAACATTAGGTCGAGGCGGCTCTGACACGACGGCAGTAGCTCTTGCCGCAGCATTAAAAGCTGCAAAATGTGATATTTATACAGATGTAACAGGAGTGTTTACGACAGATCCGCGCTATGTAGAAGATGCTCGTAAGCTTCACTCTATTTCATATGACGAAATGTTAGAATTAGCTAATTTGGGAGCAGGGGTGCTGCATCCGCGCGCTGTTGAGTTTGCAAAAAATTATCAGGTACCGCTAGAAGTGCGTTCAAGCTTAGAAAACGAGAATGGAACGATTGTTGAGGAGGAAGTTTCAATGGAACAAAACTTAGTCGTAAGAGGAATTGCGTTTGAAGATAATATTTCACGAGTGACAATTGAAGGGTTAAACAACGAGTTGCAAACTCTTTCTACTATTTTTACAGCATTAGCAAAAGAACAGTTAAATGTGGACATTATTATTCAAAACGTAACGGCTAATAATCGTCTCTCTATCTCATTTTCTATTAAAACCGTAGACGTAGACGCCGCTCTTGCCGTCTTAAAAGAGTATAAATCTACTTTGGGATATACGCGTATTGAACATGAAAGCGGTTTGGCTAAAGTATCAATTGTCGGCTCTGGCATGATTTCTAATCCAGGCGTTGCAGCCGAAATGTTTGAAGTGCTGGCAGGAGAGAAAATTGAAGTGAAGATGGTCAGCACGTCTGAAATTAAAGTATCTACAGTTGTACCGCATGCTGATATGGTAAAAGCTGTTGAGACGCTTCACGTAGCATTTGAATTAGAAGAGCAGCAAGCAGTGCAAGTATAAAGAAGAGAAAAAAGACGTGGTATCTCCACGTCTTTTATATATACGTATTTCCTACTTTTTATAACGCTCCGCGCGTGTTTCGGTAGGTAAGATATCTTTTCGGTCCCACTGCACGGAAATCAGCACTTTTCCGTTCTTTTCTTTATGTGTTAAGTAGGCTTCTGTTAGGCAGTTGTTTTGACGCTGAATCTGTTCAGCCACAAATCCTGACTCAAGATGAAACGAACAAGTTTCCTGCTGAAATCTTTTGCTGACCACATCACCTGATAACTCAAGCTCGAGTGAATATTTATCTTTTTTTGCAAGCGTCAGTGTTCCCCAGGAAGCTGCTTTAAAAAAAGCGACGATTTCATCCATTGTATTTAATGGGTATTTCCGAGCAAGGTGTTTTCCTGCCCAGTATGAAATGGTATTTGTTTCGTCTCCAAGAAGCTCTGGAATTAACACGTCACGCAAAAGGCTGTATCCGAAATATGAAACGTGATCAAGAGTTCTCTCTGTTTCAGCTGTGACATTAGGTTCTGATGTTTCCATCGTCTCTTCAAGTTCTTGCTGTGATTCTGTTTGTAAATTGCTCATGCTTTCCCCTCTTTCTTTACTACTATTATATACAAATCTAAAAAACCTCTCACGCATTTTTTTAATAAAATGTAAGAGGATCTTTATTATGGTAAAAAGAGTTAGATGTAAAGATGAAAAATCCATAATATACCTTTTAAAAGGGTACTTTTACCTGTGTAAATGTTTTGTGAACTTGTTTACAATAAAAGCATAAAGTAAACGCTTACTTATTTGTGGCAAGCAATATTATAATAGAAAGAAAAAATCTGTAACATCAATACAGTAAGCGTTAACAAATATAAAATTTTATAAATTTATATTTTATAGAAGATTTAAACATCTTGCCTTGACGCTCTTAATCGATGGGAGTAAAATTAACCTGTCACATACTTTATTAGGAAATGCAAAGGTTTTCATTTCCTGTATTCACGATTAATCTATTTGTCTAGTGGGAGTAAGAAAGTTCTTCACAAACTATGTTCATTTAACTAAGGGGGGTCTACGCAGATGGCGGCAAACAGAGAGTTTCAATATCGGAGAATCCATTCATTACTTGGGGTAATACCAATCGGGATTTTCTTAACACAGCATTTAGTTGTGAATCATTTCGCGACAAAGGGAGAAGAATCATTTAATCAAGCAGCTCACTTCATGGAGAGCTTACCTTTCCGCTATGCTCTAGAAATTTTCATTATTTTCTTACCAATCGTTTTTCACGCAATATACGGTCTTTACATCGCATTCACTGCTAAAACAAACGTTAACAACTACGGTTTTTTCCGTAACTGGATGTTTATCCTTCAGCGTGTTTCAGGTGTAATCACACTTATCTTCATCACATGGCACGTATGGGAAACCAGAATACAAGCTGCGCTTGGAAAAGAAGTAGATTTTCAAATGATGGAACGAATTTTAAGCAACCCGGCAATGCTTGCATTCTACATAGTTGGTGTTGTATCTACGATCTTCCACTTTGCAAACGGTCTATGGTCATTTGGAGTTAGCTGGGGGTTAACTGTAACACCACGTTCTCAAAGAATTTCAACTTATGTGACATTAGCAATCTTCTTAGCACTTACATTTGTAGGTGTTCGTACATTATTCGCATTTGCATAAAATTAAGGTTTTGAAGGAGTGGGGTTCCGATGAGTAACGGAAAAATCATCGTAGTCGGTGGCGGTTTAGCTGGCTTGATGGCAACAATAAAAATTGCTGAGTCTGGCAAGCAAGTAGATTTATTTTCACTAGTTCCGGTAAAAAGATCTCACTCAGTTTGCGCGCAAGGTGGAATCAACGGAGCCGTAAACACGAAAGGTGAAGGAGATTCACCATGGGAACACTTTGATGACACAGTGTACGGCGGAGACTTTTTAGCCAACCAGCCACCTGTAAAAGCAATGTGTGAAGCAGCTCCTGGTATTATTCACTTACTTGACCGCATGGGTGTTATGTTTAACCGTACTCCTGAGGGTTTGTTAGACTTCAGACGATTCGGCGGGACGCAGCATCACCGTACGGCTTTTGCTGGAGCAACAACGGGTCAACAATTATTGTACGCATTAGATGAGCAGGTTCGTCGTTATGAAGTTGCCGGACTTGTGACAAAGTACGAAGGATGGGAATTCTTAGGTGCTGTTCTTGACGATGAGCGCAGCTGTCGCGGAATTTCTGCACAGAATTTAAAATCAATGGAAATTAAAACGTTCCCAGCTGACGCGGTTATTATGGCTACAGGTGGACCTGGAATTGTTTTTGGAAAATCGACGAACTCAGTTATTAATACAGGTTCAGCGGCATCTATCGTGTATCAGCAAGGTGCATATTATTCAAACGGAGAGTTTATTCAAATTCATCCAACTGCTATCCCAGGAGATGATAAGCTTCGTCTTATGAGTGAATCTGCTCGTGGAGAAGGCGGACGCGTTTGGACATATAAAGACGGTAAACCTTGGTATTTCTTAGAGGAAAAATATCCTGCATACGGTAACTTAGTACCTCGTGATATTGCAACTCGTGAAATTTTTGATGTCTGCGTAGCGCAGAAGTTAGGAATCAACGGAGAGAACATGGTTTATCTGGACCTTTCACATAAAGATCCAAAAGAGCTAGACATTAAACTTGGAGGTATCATCGAAATCTATGAAAAATTCATGGGCGATGATCCGCGCAAGGTACCAATGAAAATTTTCCCAGCCGTACACTATTCAATGGGCGGTTTATGGGTGGATTACGATCAAATGACAAATATTCCTGGCTTATTCGCAGCTGGTGAGTGTGATTATTCACAGCACGGAGCGAACCGTTTAGGAGCAAACTCATTATTATCAGCTATTTATGGTGGTATGGTTGCCGGTCCTAAAGCGGTTGAATACATCAATGGTTTAGAAAAGAGCGCAGATGCTATTTCTTCAAGCGTATATGATCGTCATGTGAAAGAAGAAGAAGAGAAATGGAACAATATCATGAATCTTCAAGGTACAGAAAATGCATACGTTCTTCATAAAGAGCTAGGGGAATGGATGACTGACAACGTGACAGTCGTACGATACAATGACAAACTGTTAAAAACAGATGAAAAGATTCAAGAATTAATTGAACGCTATGATCGTATTAACATTAATGATACAGCTAAATGGAGTAATCAAGCGGCAACATTTACTCGTCAGTTGCAAAACATGCTTCAGCTTTCACGTGTTGTAACGCTAGGAGCTTACAACCGTAACGAAAGTCGCGGTGCTCATTATAAGCCAGATTTCCCAGATCGTAACGATGAAGAATTCTTAAAAACAACAATGGCATCTTTTGTGGATAAGAAAACGGCTCCTTCTTTCCATTATGAAGAGGTAGACGTATCGTTAATTAAACCGCGTAAACGCGACTACACAAAGAAAAAAGATGAAAAACCAAAAAAACAACAAGAGGGGGTTCGTTAATCAATGAGTGAACAACAAACAGTCCAAAAGACAGTGCGCTTCATTATTACACGTCAAGATTCAGCTGAATCTGCTCCTTACAATCAGGAGTTTGAAATTCCGTATCGTCCGAATATGAACGTTATTTCAGCACTGATGGAAATCAGACGTAACCCTGTTGATGCTTCAGGTAAAGAGGTTGCTCCGATAAACTGGGAAATGAACTGTTTAGAGGAAGTATGCGGAGCCTGTTCAATGGTCATCAACGGTAAACCTCGTCAGTCATGTACAGCTCTTGTTGATAAACTAGAACAACCAATTCGCTTACAGCCAATGAAAACATTTCCTGTGGTTCGTGATTTGCAAGTAGACCGCAGCCGTATGTTTGATTCACTAAAAAAAGTAAAAGCATGGGTTCCAATCGATGGCACATACGATTTAGGTCCAGGACCGCGTATGCCTGAAAAGAAACGTCAGTGGGCGTATGAGTTATCCAAATGTATGACATGTGGCGTTTGCTTAGAAGCTTGTCCAAATGTAAACGACAAGTCAAACTTCATCGGTCCAGCACCGCTTTCTCAAGTTCGCCTGTTTAATGCCCATCCAACCGGTGCGTTAAATAAAGGAGAACGTTTAGAGACGATTATGGGTGATGGAGGACTAGCGAACTGCGGGAATTCTCAAAACTGCGTTCAATCATGCCCAAAAGGAATTCCATTGACTACTTCAATCGCAGCTTTGAACCGCGATACAACAATTCAAGCATTCAGAAGTTTCTTTGGTAGCGATCAAGTATAATCACTCAAAACCTCTCCATGCGGAGAGGTTTTATTTTGTCTATGACGAACGGAGGAAATACAGATGAATAATATTTCGTATATTGAAGACATGGATCATTGGAAAGAGTCATTTTCGTTTAAGCAGGAGATCAAGGTAAGATTTTCGGAAACAGATATGTTTGGGCATTTAAATAATACGGTTCCTTTTGTTTATTTTGAACAAATACGTACGGAATTCTTTCACCATATTGGCTTTATGCAAAAGTGGACGAGTGAGCATGAGGGAACGATACCGGTGGTGGCTGATTTGCAGTGCGATTATGTCAAACAAGTGTATTTTGGCAACATGCTATCTGTTTTTGTAAAAGCTCATAGAATTGGACGTTCGTCGGTTGATTTACACTATATGATTCAAAATGAGCAAAAAGAGGTTGTACTCACCGGGAGAGGAACAATGGTGCAAATTTCTAAAGAAACAGGAAAAAGCGTCCCGTGGAATGAAGAGATGAAAAGGTGTTTATCAAATATATGAAAATGGCTTGAAGGCTCTTTCTTCAGGCTTTTTTTCTTTTTTAAAGGTGAAAAAGAGTTTTTTGCATATTTTTTCTAAAACTAGTAACCGCGTAGGCATACCGCACATAAGATATGTTGACTAAATTTACACCCATCCGATAGTTCAACTCAGGATCAGGCAAGGAGGGTTACATTGAAAGAAAAAGAGTTTCAACCTAAACCGCTACTTACAAAGCGTGAACGAGAAGTATTCGAGCTTTTAGTACAGGACAAAACAACAAAAGAAATCGCGAGTGAACTATTCATTAGCGAAAAAACAGTTCGAAATCATATTTCTAATGCGATGCAAAAGCTTGGAGTCAAGGGGCGTTCTCAAGCAGTCGTAGAACTCCTTCGAATGGGAGAACTTGAATTATAACATGAGCTGGCTTTCTTCTTAGAAAGCCAGCTTTTTGTATATTTTTTTCAGTGTCGCATACATATCTAAAAAGAATAACGTTAAGAAAAAATTATAAAAAAGGTAAATCTTTATAAAAAAAACTTATTGCTTGAAATTGAATTTCAGAGTACGTATACTTTTAAGTAAGGAGATACTAGTTCAGAAGAAAGAGAGGTGAGATGATGAAAAATATATGGATGAGCTTATTGTTATGCATGATATTCTGTTTGCCTTTTGCGAGTTTGCCAGATAAATTTATTGATAACGACTTTGAAAAAGTGAAGGTCACAAAAAGTTCGGTTCAGCATTACACGGATATCGTGCACATGTCTCCAGGAGCTAAGCACAGCGTTAAACAAATAGGATCTCTCATACAAAGTGTGATAGTAACTTTTGCTTTAGTATGGGTGAGTGCCAAACTCATCATTCCGACGCATCAAATTGCGTATTTTATCCTCAAGAAAACACTTTTTTACCCAAAAATCTTTCAATCAAGTTACCTCAATTAAATAAAAAAGGTTGAAATTTCAACAGCCTTTTCTTCAAACCTAAAATTACCAACTATTCTTAGGCTTATTTGCTATGCGGATTTTCTAGGCAAATAACGCGGCAAAATTAAAAAATTCTTTTTAAAAACTTTATAGGAGTGATCATTCAATGATGATTAAAGAAACGGAGTTACCAGGAATCGGCCGTAAATTTGAAATTGAGACAAGCGGAGGAAACCGCGTAGTCGTTATCATTCATGATGATGGAAGACGTGAAATCTATCACTTCGATCAAAAAGATTTAGAAGAAAGCATTTTTGACATTACGTTAACAGATACGGAATCAAGACAGCTAGCTGCAATTTTAGGCGGCATGATTTACAAGCCAAAAGCAATGGAAACCATTGAAGTGGCATTCAATGACTTAGTTATTGAGTGGTACAAAGTTGAAAAACAAGCGAAAGCTCACAGTAAAACAATTGGTGAAATTGACGTTCGCAGCAATTATGATGTCACTATCATCGCCGTCATTAAAAACACGCAAAAAAAATTATCAACTCCAGGACCAGATACGTTAATTGAAGAAGGAGATACGCTTGTTATCTCTGGAGAACGAGGAAATTTAAAAACGCTCATTAAAGAATTGCTTTCACAAGGAGGTAGTTCATAATTGGATCATTTAGTATTTGAAGTTGGGACAGCTTTGTTACTAGTAGCTTTAGCGGCTATACTAGCACATAAATTTAAATTTACGATTATTCCATTCCTCATTCTGCTGGGCATGGCGGTCGGTCCCCATGCTCCTGAGTTTGGCTCATTCAGTTTAAAGTTTATTGAAAGCCAAGAGATTATTGAATTCATGGGGAGAATTGGAGTTCTCTTTTTACTCTTTTATTTAGGATTAGAATTTTCAGTTGGAAAGCTAATTAAATCAGGTAGGTCCATCGCGGTGGGAGGATCTATTTATATTTTAATTAACTTCACTTTAGGATTATTGTATGGATACCTGACAGGAAATCCTCTTCTTGAAGTGCTGATTATCGCTGGAATTATTACGATTTCGTCCAGCGCAATTGTCGCAAAAGTATTGGTTGATTTAAAACGAACAGCGAATCCAGAAACGGAACTGATATTAGGGATCATCATGTTTGAAGATATTTTCTTAGCCGTTTATCTTTCTGTCGTTTCAGGGTTGGTGCTTGGAGACCACGGATCGCTTGCTGGATCTTTAACATCTATTTTAATTGCGTTTGGCTATATGATGCTGTTCTTTATCATTGCTCGAAAAGCCACGCCGCTGCTAAATAAACTTTTAAATATTTCATCAAACGAAATCTTTATAATCGTCGTTTTTGCGGTATTGTTTTTTGTGGCAGGCTTCTCAGAAACAATTCACGTGGCAGAAGCAATTGGTGCGTTATTGCTTGGACTTGTATTTTCTGAAACGGAACATCGCGATCGGATTGAACATCTTGTCGTACCGTTTCGTGATTTCTTTGGAGCTATCTTTTTCTTCAGCTTCGGGTTAAGTATTGATCCTCTTACGCTGTGGGATGCAGGATGGCTTGCGCTTGGCGCAGTTGCGCTTACGATCATTGGTAACTTTACAGCCGGTATGATTTCAGGAAGAAAAAGCGGGCTGTCACACAAGGCCTCTACCAACATTGGGTTAACGATTATGTCACGAGGCGAGTTTTCGATCATTATGGCTAACATTGGAATTGAAGGAGGATTATCCGCAATTCTTCAGCCATTCGCCGCGCTTTATGTATTGATCTTAGCTATTATTGGCCCTTTGTTAACGAAGGAGTCTAAGCATATATACGGATTTTTAAACTCAGTATTTAAATGGAAAAAGCCAAATCCTCAAGAATCAAAGTGATAAAATATATAAAACGCAGTTGACAAATCGGATTAATATGATAAAATTCAAAATAATCCAATAACAAATCAGTTAAATATAGCAACGGGCTGATCGGTCAACCGAAAGCTCCTACCTTTTTCAGGTAGGAGCTTTTGTGTTTTTAGATGAACGAGCTTTTAATTTAAAAATTCAAGGAGGAGGAACTGCTTTGAGTGTTGTCATTCAATCTGTTAACCGCTCATTTCAAAAAGGAGAACAAGTAACTCAAGCATTGCGAAATGTAAATCTTACGATTAATAAAGGTGAATTTATCACCGTTATTGGTCCGAGCGGGTGCGGAAAAAGTACACTGCTTAAAATGATTGCAGGACTTGATATGGATTATGAAGGGCGTATTGAAATCAACGGGAAGTACATAGCCGGACCTAGCATTAAACAAGGAATGATCTTTCAAGAACACCGCTTGTTCCCTTGGCTTAATGTAGAGCAAAATATAGCGGCTGACTTATCGCTGAAAGATTCGAACGTTCGGCGCCGCGTAGATGAGTTAATTGATATTGTCAGGCTGAAAGGATTTGAAAAAGCTTATCCTCGAGAACTATCTGGGGGGATGTCTCAACGAGTTGCTATTGCGCGTGCTCTTTTAAGAAATCCAGAGGTTTTATTGTTAGATGAACCGTTTGGTGCGTTAGATGCTTTTACGCGCACTCATTTGCAAGATGTGCTGCTAGACATATGGAAAAAAGAAAAAACAACCATGATTTTTGTTACCCATGATTTAGATGAATCCATTTACTTGGGAACTAAAATTGTGATTATGAGTGCCAGACCAGGAGAAATTAGCCGGGTCGTTCCAGTAGAAATTAGTCATCCGCGAAAAAAGACAGAGTTACCGTTTCAGCAGCTAAGGCAGCAAGTACTGAAAGAATTTGAAGAAGCAGGAGAACATTAAAGATTCAATAAGACAGAGAAGGGGACAGAACAGATGAAAAAGCTACTTTTAACTGCAGCTATTGTACTTGTTCTCGCATTGGCTGGGTGCGGGACGAAAGAAAAAGCGAGCGGAGAAGATTCAAAAAACGTTACAATTAATATTGGTATCCAACAAAGCTTAGGTCCTTTAATGCTGGCACAAAACCAAAAATGGTTTGAAAAAGAATTTAAAAAAATAGGTGTAAATGTTAAATGGACAGAGTTTCAAAGCGGTCCTCCGCAATTTGAAGGTTTAGCATCTGGACATTTGGATTTCGGCCAAGTTGGAAATTCACCGGTTATTTCTGGTCAAGGCGCAGACATTCCGTTTTTAGAAATTGCTAATTCCAGCGACGGGTTGAAAGGAAATGCCATTTTAGTAGGGAAAAACAGCAAGATTAAAAGCGTAAAAGATTTAAAAGGTAAAAAGATCGCGGTTGCGAAAGGAAGCAGCGGTTTTAATTTATTGTACAGAGCTCTTGACCAAAATGGGTTGAAGCCAAGTGATGTAAAGATTATTCAGCTTCAGCCAGACGAAGCTCAGCCAGCATTTGAAAATGGATCAGTGGATGCATGGTCAATCTGGGAACCGTTTATCTCACTGCAAAACTTAAAAAATGAAGCTCGCATTTTAGCAGACGGCGATTCATTAAAGGTTGCTTCACCAGGTTTTACTATTGTAAGAGAAGGCTTTGCAAAAGATCATCCAGAGTTAGTCGTTAAGTTTTTACAAGTTTATCAAAAAGCGCTTGAATGGCAAAACGAACATTTTGAAGAATCTGTGGATATTTTAGCAAAACAAAAAAATCTAGATAAAGACGTAGTAAGACAAGTGTTAAAAAATAATCCTGCCTATAATCGCCCAACCTCTAAAGAAATTATTGCAGAACAACAGCGAACAGCTGATTTTCAACAATCTTTAGGCGTTATTAAAAAGAAAATTGATACTGGAGATGTCGTTGATAATTCATTTATTGAAAAAGCATTAAAAGACAAATGAGGTGATGAAAATGAGTAAAACATCTGTGGTTTCAGGACACGTCCAGTCTTCAGTAGCTCACTTGCAAAAAATGAAAAAAAGAAAGGAAGAAGCGAAAAATAAGCAGGGGATTTTTCTTCGTTCTCTTGTCGTGCCACTTCTGCTTATTGTCGTGTGGCAAATCATTGGTTCTGCGGGCTATGTATCCAAAACTGTACTTCCTACACCTGTTGATATCATACTTTCTTTCAAACAGCTCATCGTATCTGGAGAACTTGGAGCTAACCTTCAAATCAGTATTTTGCGTGCTGCCATAGGTTTTGCCGTTGGAGCTGGACTAGGGTTACTATTTGGTGTAATTGTCGGTTTCTCAAAGAAAACGGAGCACTATATGGATCCATCTATTCAAATGCTTAGAACTGTTCCTCACCTTGCGTTGGCGCCTTTATTTATCTTATGGTTTGGCTTTGGTGAAATTTCAAAGATATTGCTAATTGCAAACGGTGCATTTTTCCCAATCTATGTTAATACGTATCTAGGCATTCGCGGCGTTGATTCGAAATTATTTGATGTTGCTCGTGTTCTTCAATTTAGTAAATGGAAACAAATCACAAAACTCATTTTACCAGCTGCTCTTCCTAATATTTTACTTGGTGTCCGATTGTCTTTAGGTATTGCATGGCTCGGACTGGTAGTTGCTGAATTAATGGGAGCAAGTGAAGGTGTAGGATACATGATTATGGATGCTAGACAGTTTTCTCAAACGGACGTAGTTTTTGTCGGAATTATTATTTTTGCTGTTGTAGGCAAATTAACCGATTCATTTGTCCGAGTATTAGAAAAGCGTCTTCTTAAATGGAGAGACAGCTACGCAGGTGAAAAATAAAAGAAGGATTTATATACGTATTAATCCTTGTAAATCTATCAGTTTTATAAGTTAAAAGGAGAGATGATAATGAGCCAGGTTACAATTATTACAGGAAGCCCTTCAAAGCAATCAAGGTCAGCTGCTTTAAGCAAGTATATTGCAGCATATCTACAAGATGAAAAATATGAAGTGAAAACTGTGCATGTTCGTGACTTGCCCGCTGAAGACTTAATATATGCTAACTTTTCTAGCCCTGCGATTCAAGAAGCTCAAAAGAAAGTGGCAGATGCTGATGCCGTTATTATTGTCAGCCCAATTTATAAAGCTAGCTACACAGGAATTTTAAAAACATTTTTAGATTTAATACCTGAAAAAGGTTTGCACAATAAAACCGTGCTGCCGATAGCCACAGGTGGAACCATTGCTCACCTACTGGCTCTTGATTATGTATTTAAGCCGACTTTATCCGTTTTAGGAGCTACTGCTCTTATTCATGGAGTTTATATTGTTGATTCTGAGGTGGCCTATACGAAAGAAAATGAAATTGAGTTTATTGCGGAAGAAGCAGAAGTGAGAATTAAACGTTCATTAAAAGAGCTGGGATATCATCTAGAACAAACGAAAAGGAGTGTTGAATCATGAAAATGTTATGGTTTATTCCTTCCCATGGAGATGGAAGATATTTAGGGACAAATCGAGGAGGTCGTTCAGCAGACTATTCATATTTTCGGCAAGTTGCTCAAGCAGCTGACCGGTTAGGGTTTGAAGGAGTTTTGATTCCAACGGGGAAATCATGCGAAGACCCGTGGCTATTGGCTGCTTCACTTATACCTGAAACAGAGCGTTTGAAATTTTTAGTAGCGGTACGTCCCGGCATTATGGCTCCTTCCGTGGCAGCGCGCATGACCTCGACTCTTGATCGAATTTCAAAAGGTCGTTTACTAGTTAACGTAGTAGCAGGAGGAGATCCAGCAGAATTAGTCGGAGACGGCCTTTTCTTATCACATGATGAACGTTATGAAGCTGCGGATGAATTTTTAGATGTGTGGAAAGGGTTATTGGCTGGAGATACGGTTAATTATGAAGGAAAACATATTCATGTAGAGAACAGCGAGCTGTTGTATCCACCTGTTCAAAAACCTTCTCCACCTATTTATTTTGGCGGATCTTCACCCGCAGGACAAAAAGTTGCAGCAAAACATTCTGATGTGTATTTAACGTGGGGCGAACCTCCTGAACAAGTAAGAGAAAAAATAACGGCTGTGAGAAAGCAAGCAGAAGCAGAAGGCAGAACCGTTAAGTTTGGGATTCGTTTGCATATTATTGTACGCGAAACGGAAGAAGAAGCTTGGCAAGCAGCCGATCGATTAATTCAGCATTTGGACGACGACACGATTCAAGCTGCACAGCGTACTTTTGCTAGGTATGACTCAGTCGGGCAGCAGCGAATGGCGAGCCTTCACAGAGGAACCCGAGAGGAACTTACGATTAGCCCTAACTTATGGGCAGGTGTAGGGCTCGTCCGGGGAGGCGCAGGAACTGCACTAGTAGGCAGTGCTGAAAATGTAGCGAAACGAATAAAAGAATATGAAGCTTTAGGAATTGAATCTTTTATTTTATCAGGCTATCCGCATTTAGAAGAGGCTTATCACGTAGGAGAGTTATTGTTCCCGCTTTTAAATATTGATGACGGTGAAGGAAAGAGTGAAAGCATCGGTGAGATTATTGCAAACGATAGGTTTCCAAAAGCTTCAACGTCGTAAAAGAAGAACCGGTGAAAAATTCACCGGTTCTTCTTTTACATTCATCTCAGCCGAGAGACGAGTTCGTTAAATTGTTGGTTTAGGTTTTTCAGGTGCAGCTTGTTTATCTTTTCGACTTTCTTGAATATATACTTTAAAGAGAAAAATATTTAAACAGCCCAGTGTGAGGAATAACGGTGCAAAATAATATTCTTGAGACATAAGTAGGACGAAAACGCTTCCAAAACAGAACAGAGAACTAAACATAAAGTAAAACTGTAAGAATCTTCTCATTTTAGTCGCCTCCTATTCTTTTTCTTCTTACAATTATTATATCAAATACTTTCCAAAAAAGACACAAAATATTCACAAAATGTTCAATTTTTTTCTTATTTACCTATTGATTTTTTTGTCGATATGTAAATTTAGTGGGTTGTAATACCAATTAATTCCTGATCTTAACTTTCCGATGGAAAGTTTATGTAAAATTTTATATGATAGAGAAATGGTATTGAAAAAAGGGGGAAAATCATCATGAGACGAATTGGGTGGCTATTTTTTACTATGGCAATTCTCTTATTAATAACTGCCGGTTGCTCAAATGATCAACAGAAAGCACAGGATCGATTTGATAAATATGTAGCTATGTGGAATAAAGAAGATTTTAAAGGCATGTATGGATACTTGTCTAAAGATGCTAAAAAGACGATTTCAGAAAAAGATTTTGTGAATCGATATAAAAATATCTATGATGCAATTGAAGCGGACAAGCTTAAAGTGAAGGCAAGTAAAATAGAAGACTTAGAAATAAAAGACCATAAAGCTGTTTTACCTTTTGAAGTAAACATGAACTCTGTAGCCGGTGAAATCTCATTTAAAGAAAATGCTGCTGTGGTTCAAGAAAAACAAGGGGATACAGAGAATTGGTATATTAATTGGAAGCCTAATATGATTTTTAAAGGACTTAAGCAAGGAGAGCAAGTAAGAGTAGCTACTCAGTCAGCCGTGCGTGGAGAAATTATGGATCGTTCAGGGAAATATTTAGCTCAAAACGGAGAAGCGATTCAAGTTGGAGTTGTTCCCCAGCAGTTTTCTAAAGGCGGCGAGCAAGCGATACAACAATTAAGCAAGACTCTTGCTCTTTCAGAAAAAAGTATTAATCAAGCACTGAGCGCTTCTTGGGTGAAAGAGAATCAATTTGTTCCTATTAAAACAGTTAGTCAAAAAGACGCCTCTAATTTAGAGAATTCTTTGAAAAAAGTAGAAGGCATTCAACAAAAAAAGGTAAATGCGCGCGTATATCCTTGTGAAGAAGCGTGTGCCCATTTAGTTGGATACGTTGCGCCTGTCACAGCGGAATATTTAAAAGAGCATAAAGATGAAAGCTATAATGCTCAGTCTAAAGCTGGAATGATTGGCTTAGAGTCTTTATATGAAGATAAGCTTCGTGCTCGAGACGGCGTCACGATTTATACTGTAGATAAAGATGGTAATAAAAAGAATGAAATTGCAAAAATGAATCCAAAAGACGGGGAAAGCATTCAAGTTACGGTAGACACGAATGTTCAAAAATCCCTTTATGAACAGTTAAAAGCTGAAAAAGGAGTAGCTACTGCTCTTCAACCTAAAACGGGAGAAATATTAGGTCTTGTAAGCACGCCAGCTTTTGATCCGAATTCTTTTTCTTTTGGAATCGATGCTAATACGTACCAATCCCTTTCAACGAATCCCGATAAGCCGTTAATGAATCGCTTTACCAAAACGTATTCCCCGGGATCTACATTTAAGTTAGTCACGGGAGCTTTAGCGGTTGATGAAGGTGCGGTAAATCCAAACGAAAGTATATCAATCAGCGGGAAGAAATGGCAAAAAGATAAAAGCTGGGGAAATTTCTACGTAACACGAGTGGGAAGCAAGCCGAATGTTAATTTACGTGATGCTTATGTTACATCTGATAATATTTATTTTGCGCAGACTGCTTTGAAGCTAGGTTTAGACAAATTTAACAGTGGTTTAAAACAGTTTGGGTTCAATCAAAAAATGCCTGTTAATTATCCTTTTGAAACGTCTAAAATTGCAGGTGATCAAGATATTAAAGATGAGGGAGTATTAGCAAACTCTGGCTATGGCCAGGGGAAACTGCAAGTGAATCCTCTCCACTTGGCATTGATGTATACATCGATTGTAAACGATGGAAACATAGTAAAGCCTATTCTTATGAACGGTAATGAGAGTGGAATATGGAAAAAACAAGTAATATCTAAAGAAACGGCGCAATTAATTCAAAATGATTTAGTTGATGTCATTGAAGATAAAAACGGTACGGGTCATGCTGCAAAGATAGATGGGTTAACCCTAGCTGGAAAAACTGGAACGGCAGAATTAAAGAAAACTCAAGGTGAAAAAGGGCAGGAAAACGGCTGGTTTTTAGCTGTGGATACAAAACAGAAAAACCTACTCGTTTCAATGATGGTTGAAGGAGTAGAAGATAAAGGCGGAAGTCATTACGTCGTGCCGAAAGTAAAAAATGTATTTCAGCAATATAATAAGTAAATAATAAAAGCCAGTTCTAAAGGAGCTGGCTTTTATTATTTACACAAGGGGAGTAATGTTAAGTTTTTGTAAATCCCAGTTTTATACAAACTCTGAAAACCCTTATTTTAAAAGGAATGAACGTATTATTGTTAATGTATTGTAAAGAGACCTAAAAAAATGTGTTTGAAAAGTTATTGACAATTAACAATAATAGGAGTAATTTTTGACTTGGCGTAAAAAAATGAATCGCATAACCTATAAGTAAAAGAACCACCTTTTGGGACTTTTGCTCTGGTAAACGTTTGTTTTTTTAGAATTTTTTGATACACAAGAGAGGTGGTTTCTCTCGTTATAGTAATGAACAGCTAAGTTTTATCCATTACTTTAAATGAAAAAAGAAACTAGAACACATATAAAAAGATAGAGAGAAAAAACGAGTGGTAAAGTTTCGATAAATTGGATGGAGGATTGCAACGTGATCAAAAGAAAAAAAGACAAGTTTTCTGAAATGTTAATGGACATTGCCCAAAATATTAAGGACTCAGCAGATTTTTTAGGCAGCTTTGAACTTCAAAATGTATCTGACCTAAAGGAATTTGCCAATGTTTTAAAAGCGTATGAATCAAAAGGTGATAAATACGTGCATACAGTGATTACTGAGTTGAACAAAGCATTTATTACTCCAATTGAGCGTGAAGATATTTTACAGCTAGCAATGAGCATGGATGATGTACTTGATGGCATCGACAGCTTTGCTGCTTTAATGGAAATTCATTCAATTACGACATTTGATGAATATGTAGCTGAATTTGTTAAAAATATTCAAGGCTGTGCTGAAGAGATTTTAATTACTATTAATTTGTTGTCTGAGAAAAAGCTTCTTCAAATTAGTGAACATGCAATTAAAATTAAAGAGTATGAGTCACATTGTGATACATTATATCGTCGTGCACTAAAACAATTATTTGCAACATGTAAAGATCCAATTAAAGTTATTCAATATAAAGAAATTTATGAAACGCTAGAAGAAATCGCGGATTATTGTCAAACGGTTGCGAACAACTTAGAATCAGTTATTATGAAGAATGCGTAACGGGGCTATATTATAATGGATTCGATGCTAATATTAACCATTCTAATTGTAGTTGGTGCACTTGGTTTTGACTTTATCAACGGATTTCACGATACAGCTAATGCCATTGCGACTTCTGTTTCAACCAAAGCTTTAAAACCGCGACATGCAATTCTTTTAGCCGCAACCATGAACTTTGTCGGTGCTATGACGTTTACGGGCGTAGCCAAAACGATTACAAAGGATATCGTTGATCCTTATACGCTTCAAAATGGTTCTGTCGTTATTTTAGCAGCATTAATTTCTGCTATCGCGTGGAACCTAATCACATGGTATTTCGGTATCCCTAGTAGTTCTTCTCATGCAATTATTGGATCGATTGCAGGAGCAGCTATTGCAGCTGCTGGATTTGGTGCTTTAAATTACAAAGGTTTCATCAAAATCATTGAAGCCCTTCTAATTTCACCAGTTCTAGCCTTTGTAGTAGGTTATATCGTCTATACGATTATCAAACTAACGTTTAAAAACCATAACTTGACGAAAACGAATAAGCGTTTTCGACGCGTTCAAATCCTGACTGCAGCCCTACAATCTTACACACACGGTACGAATGATGCGCAAAAAGCAATGGGTATCATTACGCTAGCGCTTATTGCTAACAATATGCAAAGCGGTACTGAGATTCAGTGGTGGGTACAGCTGGCTTGTGCGGTGGCAATGGGACTTGGAACGTCAATTGGTGGATGGAAAATCATTAAAACCGTTGGCGGTAAAATTATGAAAATTCGTCCTGTTAATGGAGTAGCTGCGGACTTAACAGGTGCTGCCATTATCTTTGGAGCAACGTTTGTTCATCTACCTGTCAGTACTACTCATGTTATTTCATCTTCTATCTTAGGTGTAGGTTCTGCTCACCGAGTGAAAGGTGTAAAATGGGGAACTGCACAGCGCATGGTGATTACATGGGTTATCACATTGCCAATTTCAGCTTCATTAGCTGCACTTATCTATATGATTTTAAATTTGTTATTTTAATAAATGTGGAGCTTCTTTTTAAGAAGCTCCTTTTTTTTATTTACATCCCCTCATTTGCACAGTACACTTAAAACATGAAAATAACACAATTGTTTTTAAAAGGGAGATGGGGAAATGTTTGGAAAAGTGGCTGCTGATGTATTAGGGCTAAGTGATATTGGTTCTGTTATTAAGCCAGTTGATTATGACAAGGTAGATGCAGACGATTACGTTATGCATGAAGAACAAGAAAAAATTTATTTTCTAATCAAATCAAAGTCAGATGAATATTGCTTTACCAATAAAGCACTCATTCATCTTGATGGAACAAGTGCTACAAGCAAAAAGCGAATGCTTCGCCGCTATAACTACAGCACAAATCACATTTCAAACGTGATGCTAGAAACGGCTGGAACTGTCGATTTAGATGTGGAAATTAAATTTAAAATTGGCTCGGAGACGTTTTCTATCGATGTACACAAAAAGCATATAGAAGAGGTAAAAGATTTATATAAAGCGCTGTTTAAAATATCTGAAATAACGCGTGAAAATGAAATTGCGCTCGATTTTGCTAAACAAAGCATTCAGCTAGCTTCTTCTACGCTAAGCAGTACAAGAAATACAAGTGGAAGTGTTGCTGGTGAATTTAAAGAAATTAACGAAGCTGCGTTTTCTTGGTTATTAGATAAAAAAACAGCCTACACAACAAAAGATTTCAGCTCAGTTTTCGAGCTGTATATCAATAATTAATAGAAACAGCTGCTCCTTTTATGGAACAGCTGTTTTTTAATGCTGAATGAGAGTATGTAGACTTATGATGAACGTTGTAGAATCCTCATGTTAACCTTGAAAAATCACTGAAAAAAGAGCACAATATAAAATAGAAAAGAGAAACAATAGAGACGGGTTTAACTGAAAGAAATAATAGAAAATAAGACTTATAGGTGGAAAGGATTACGGTATGACAGCAAAAAATAATGAGGATACAGTGGCAGAATTAGAGAAGTCACTTCGACATATTGCAGCGATTGTGAAACAAAAAGGAAGAGAAATTTTAGAAGACTATACGATTACGCCACCTCAGTTTATTGCTTTGCAGTGGCTGTTTGAACGTGGAGATATGACGATTGGTGATTTATCAAATCGTATTTTTCTTGCTTGTAGTACAACGACAGATTTAGTAGATCGTATGGAAAAAAATAAGTTGGTGGTTCGGGTGAAAGATCCAAAAGACCGCCGCGTAGTGCGTATTCATTTGCTTCCTGAAGGAGCACGTGTTATCGAAGAAGTAATTGAAAAGCGACAAACGTATTTAAATGGCGTACTGGCAAACTTCTCTCCGAGTGAAACGGAAGTTTTACGAATAACGTTACGAAAATTGCATGATGAAATGAAAGAAAAATGAGGCGATTGTTTTGAGTAGACCAATTGGTGTTATAGATTCAGGTGTGGGCGGATTAACGGTAGCAAAGGAAATTATGAGACAGCTTCCGAAAGAACAAATTATGTACATTGGAGATACAGCCCGCTGCCCATACGGTCCTCGCCCTAGTGAAGAAGTACGAGCTTTCACGTGGGAGATGACTAATTATTTAGTAGATAAAGATATTAAAATGCTTGTTATTGCGTGTAATACGGCTACGGCAGTTGTGCTGGATGAAATTCAAGAACAGCTCGATATTCCGGTTATAGGCGTCATTGAACCAGGATCACGCGCTGCGCTTAAAGTAACTAAAAATCATAAAATAGGCGTAATCGGCACAAACGGAACCGTGAAAAGTCAAGCCTATACACATGCACTCCGCGCTCTTCATACGAGAGTGGAAGTGGAAAATTTAGCATGCCCTTTGTTTGTACCTCTTGTAGAGAGCGGTAATTATGAAGGACCGGAAGCACAGCGAATTGTAAAAGAAACATTAAAACCTTTTTATCATACAGATATGGATACCCTTATTTTAGGATGTACGCATTATCCGTTATTAAAGCCAGTTATTCAAGAAGCAATTGGGCCTAGAGTTCAGTTAATCAGTTCTGGCGAAGAAACGGCAATAGAGGTAAGTGCCATTCTTTCTTATAGCAATTTACTAGCTCCTAGAAACATGGAGCCTGAACACTACTTCTTTACAACAGGATCAACAGAACTGTTTCAATCTATTGCATCTAAATGGTTTGAGCACCCTGTATATAATGTTGAACATATCAAGCTTTAAAACCGTGCATATCATGCTCGGTTTTTTCTTGTGGACAAAAACTTTTTTGAGCTGGTCTAAAATGCAAAAAAGCTCGTATACATAGTAGTACAAACAGTCTGAGGAGGGAAAGGAATGTCCAAAAAGACCCAACTTGTTCTCATATCCGCCGTGGTGACCACATCTGTATTGTTATCCGGCTGTGGACTTTTCGGAGGGGATAACGCAGCAAAGGAAATTGATCCGCCAAAGGATGTCACCTATGTGAAAGATGAAAAATCATTAGCGACTGAAGCGAAAGTAACGGAAGCTAATAAAAAACAAAGTAAAGCCGCAGAAACATCTGCGCCTACCAAAAGAGAAATCTACTTAATTGATAAAAACGGGTACGTTGTTCCCCAGACGCTTGAAATTCCTAAATCAAAAGGTGTCGCTAAACAGTCTCTTGAATATTTAGTAGAGGGTGGACCGGTCACAAACTTATTGCCAAATAATTTCCGAGCGGTTCTTCCTGCTGATACAAGAGTTTTAGGGACAAAGCTGGAAAGTGACGGCACGATGGTAGCAGATTTTTCACCTGAATTTGCTGAGTATAAAAAAGAAGATGAACTCCGTATTCTGCAGGCCGTCACTTGGACGCTGACGCAGTTTGAAGGCGTAAATAAAGTTAAAATTCGCATTAACGGCTATGATAAAGATGAGATGCCTGTAAATCATACGCCAATCAGTAAAGGGTTGAGCAGAGCAGATGGCATTAACTTTGATAATACTGGAGTAGTTGACGTAACTCAAACGAAGCCAGTTACGATTTATTACTTAGCTCAAGAGGGCAAACAAACTTACTATGTTCCTGTCACAAAACGAATTGCTTCTGATGACAAAGATATGTACACTGCAATTGTGAACGAGCTTGTAGAAGGACCAGCGCCTGCATCAGGTTTAGTGACAGACTTTAATCCCGATGCAAAGCTCGTAGCAGCTCCAAAGTATGCGGACGGTGAGTTAACGCTGAACTTTAATAAAAACATCTTTGGGAATTTGAAAGGAACGGAAATTTCTCAGCATGTTCTCGACTCCTTAGTGTTATCTCTGACGGAACAAAAAGCCGTAGACAGCGTTGCCATTAAAGTGAATGGCAAAAAAACGCTAAAAGATGAAAAAGGGAAAAAATTAACGGAACCAGTTTCAAGACCGAAAAATGTGAACACAGGTAGTTTTTAAAAACAAATTTTTGTTATACTAGTAAAGGACTAAGTAGAAAGAGGTCTGCTGAAATAGCGACCTCTTTCCGCTGTTTTATAGTTAAAATGGAAGAGACTATTACATATAAATGAATGAATAGGAGGACATGCTTAATGCGTTTAGACGGTAGGGAATTTAATGAATTGAGATCTGTATCTCTTCATACTTCATACTTAAAGCATCCAGAAGGATCTGTATTAATCTCGGTGGGAGACACAAAGGTTATTTGTACCGCAAGCATAGACGACAGAGTGCCTCCTTTTATGCGTGGGCAAGGAAAAGGATGGATTACAGCCGAATATTCTATGCTGCCTCGAGCTACGGCACAAAGAAATATACGTGAATCATCAAAAGGTAAAGTCACAGGACGAACAATGGAAATTCAGCGTCTAATCGGACGAGCTCTTCGTTCTGTAGTCGATCTGGAAAAGGTCGGAGAAAAGACAATTTGGATTGATTGTGATGTTATTCAAGCAGATGGCGGCACAAGAACAGCATCGATTACAGGTGCTTTTGTGGCTATGGTTTTAGCGTTTGGAAAGCTGGTTGAAGAGAACAAGCTCACAGAAATTCCTATTCGTGACTACTTAGCTGCGACTTCAGTAGGTATTCATGGAGAAAATTCGATTTTAGATTTAAATTATGAAGAAGATTCGACAGCGGAAGTTGACATGAATATTGTGATGACAGGAAGCGGACAGTTTGTAGAATTACAGGGAACGGGAGAGGAATCGACGTTTTCGAGAGAACAGTTAAACCATCTTCTAGATTTAGGGGAAAAGGGTGTTTATCAATTGATTGAACAGCAAAAGGGAGTTCTTGATCACCTGGCTGCCTACATTCCGGTTAAAGAAAGGTAAGGGATTAACGTGCGTGAAATCATTATTGCAACTAAAAACGCAGGCAAAGTAAAAGATTTTGAAACACTTTTCTCACCGAAGGGATTTAAAGTAAAATCACTTCTTGATTTTCCTGAGATTGAAGACGTGGAAGAAACGGGCGTTACATTTGCAGAGAATGCCACGCTAAAAGCAGAGGCCATTTCATCCGCATTAAATAAGCCAGTCATTGCCGATGATTCGGGGCTTGCTATTGATGCCTTAAACGGGGAGCCAGGCGTTTATTCCGCGCGTTATGCTGGTGAAAATAAAGATGATAATGCTAATATAGAGAAGGTACTTCAAAAATTAAATGACGTGCCGTTTGAAAAGCGCACCGCACGCTTTCATTGCGCTCTTGCTATTGCAGTGCCCGGAAAGAGAACCGAAATTGTAGAAGGCACGTGTGAAGGGCACATCTTGGAGGAAAAAAGAGGGGAAAACGGTTTTGGGTACGATCCCATTTTCTTTGTAGAAAAATGGAGATGCTCCATGGCAGAATTGACCAAAGAGCAAAAAAATCAGATTAGTCACCGAGCAAATGCGTTAAAAAGACTAGCACCGCTAATTGATGCGCAATTTTAGAAGGAGTGATGACGTGTGAAACTATTAATTGTGAGCGATAGCCACGGGTTACAAGAAGAGCTGCTCACTATCAGAGAGAGACATGCTGATGTAGATAAGATGATCCATTGTGGGGACTCTGAGTTGCCGCAAGACAGCAAAGAAATGTCTGCATTTTTAGGCGTTCGAGGAAATTGTGACTACGATGCATCTTACGTTAATGATCGAGTAGAGTCGCTTGGAGAAGCTACGTGTCTGGTTACACACGGTCACTTATATAATGTTAAAATGTCTATGATGAATCTGCATTACAAAGCGAGAGAAGTCGGGGCAAACGTTGTTTGTTTTGGGCATTCTCACATAGCTGGAGCTGAGCTCATGGACGGAGTTTTATTTATCAATCCAGGAAGTATGTTACTTCCTCGTATGAGAAAAGAACGTACGTATGCTATACTAGTAATGGATGGTACAGAAGCTACCGTGCAGTTTTACGATATAAGCGGTAAACATATTCCTAGCATGCAGTTAACCTGTACACTTTCAGCATAATATAGCCAAATATAGGGAGAAGAGAAGGTTTTTTACCTCTCTTCTCATAAAATTTCAAAAAAACGTTGACTTTTAAATTATATTTGAATATAATAAGTATTGTCTTTGATACACTTTAACATTATGTCCCAGTAGCTCAGCAGGATAGAGCAACGGCCTTCTAAGCCGTCGGTCGGGAGTTCGAATCTCTCCTGGGACGTCCAGAAAAACCTGGCTTTTACTAAAAAGTAAAAGCTAGGTTTTTTATTTATCTTAAAAATGAATGTTTGTTCATTCAGTGTGTACAAATGAACGTTTCAGAAAAACTTTTTGAACTGCTGTAAACCCTTATTACATCAATAATGAAAACGCATTCAAATATTCTGTTTAGTCTAAATTGTCTAAAAAAATCTTGAAAAGTGGTTGACTATGCATAGAAATGGGCGTAAGATAGTCCTCAAATATAAGTTTTCTAAAAATTTTAATTAATTGTAATTAATTTAAAATATGATGTGTAAAGCATTGTTCAAAAAGCATATAGCGTTTTAAAACGTTGAAGAGGATAAGTAGTTTTGATGTTTAGGTATCAACAGAGAGTCGGGTTGCTGGAAGCCGATGTTACCAACTCAAAATGAACTCACCTCAGAGTGTCACCCTGAAATTAAGTAAGGGCGACCGAGTGTACTTCCAAAGCACTCGTTATCAAAAAGAATGTACAGTATACATTCATAAGGTAATCATTACGATTACAAACGAGGGTGGTACCGCGTAAAGTACAAAAGACTTTTCGCCCCTTGACCTATATCATTTGATAGGGTCTATTTAGGGGTGAGAAGTCTTTTTTCTTTTATCTAGAAAACGAAAGGATGAGAAAAGTGGGAGCCAATATGCAAACGAAAGAACCTGTAAGCACTGGGGCACAAATGAATGGAGCTGACATGTTGATTGAATCTCTAAGAAGAGAAAATGTTGACGTCATCTTCGGTTACCCAGGGGGAGCCGTTTTACCGATTTACGATAAGCTATATGGTTCAGGAATGTTTCACGTACTTGCTCGTCACGAACAAGGTGGAATTCACGCAGCAGAAGGGTACGCAAGAATTTCAGGCAAACCCGGTGTAGTTATCGCCACAAGTGGTCCTGGTGCAACAAATATCGTAACAGGTTTGGCAGATGCGATGATTGACTCACTTCCTTTAGTTGTTTTTACTGGTCAAGTAGCTTCAAGTGTAATTGGTTCTGACGCGTTCCAAGAAGCAGATGTATTAGGGATCACAATGCCAATTACAAAACATAGCTATCAAGTACGCAATATCAGCGATATGCCGAGAATCATCAAAGAGGCATTTCATATTGCGACAACAGGAAGACCTGGTCCAGTCTTAATCGACATTCCAAAAGATATGGCACAGGGTGATGGAACATTTAATTACGAAGGAGAAATTGATTTACCTGGCTATCAGCCAACTTATTTTCCAAATCAGCTGCAGGTTAAAAAATTAACAGACGCAGTAGCAGCTGCAAAACAACCTGTTATCCTAGCAGGTGCGGGAGTGCTATTGAGTAAAGGTTCAGAAGAATTAAAAAATTATGCTGAGCGTCAAAATATTCCCGTTATTAATACGCTTTTAGGATTGGGCTGTTTTCCTGCAGATCATCCGCTTCATTTAGGAATGGCTGGCATGCACGGAACGTACACAGCAAACATGGCAATTTATGAGAGTGATCTTCTCATTAGTATCGGTGCACGCTTTGATGACCGAGTAACAGGTAACTTAAAGCATTTTGCACCAAATGCAAAAATTGCGCACATTGACATCGACCCAGCGGAAATTGGAAAGAATGTTCCAACCAAGATTCCAATTGTTGGAGATGCAAAAGAAGTATTGAAGCAATTGCTTCTGCAAGAAGGAGAAGTTGGAGATTATACGAAATGGCATGAGAAATTAGCGGCGTGGAAGCAAGAATATCCATTATGGTATCAGAACTCAGCGGACGTGTTAAAACCACAAAAAGTAGTTGAGTTGCTTCACAAGTATACAAATGGAGATGCCGTGGTTACAACGGACGTTGGGCAACATCAAATGTGGGTAGCTCAATACTACACATTTAATAATCCAGATCGATGGGTAACTTCAGGTGGTCTTGGCACTATGGGCTTTGGATTACCTTCTGCAATCGGCGCTCAGCTGGCAAACAAAGATAAAACAGTTGTAGCAGTCGTTGGTGACGGTGGATTTCAAATGACGCTTCAAGAATTAGGAGTTATTAGAGAATTAAATTTACCTGTAAAAGTGGTTGTACTTAACAATCAGTCGCTTGGTATGGTTCGTCAGTGGCAAGAAATCTTCTATGAAGAACGCTACTCACACTCTTTAATTCCGAATCAGCCTAATTTAATGAAGCTTGCAGAAGCTTATGATATCAAAGGTTTACAAGCTTCTACTGAAGAAGAAGCGCATGCGGCTTTGAAAGAAGCAATGGAAACAGATGGACCTGTTCTACTAAATTTCTTTGTCGCACCTAAAGAAAACGTATATCCAATGGTTGCACCTGGAAAAGGATTACATGAAATGGTAGGGGTGAAACCATGAAGCGAATTATTACAGCAACTGTATTAAACCGTGCGGGCGTATTAAATCGCGTGACGGGGTTATTTACAAAAAGAAATTTCAATATTGAGAGTATTTCGGTAGGTCACACTGAATCTGAAGATGTATCACGCATGACATTTGTTGTGAACGTAGAGCATGATAACGCTGCTGAACAAGTGATTAAGCAGTTAAATAAGCAGATTGACGTGTTGAAGGTTCAAGATATTACGGATCAAGCGGTGGTATCAAGAGAGCTTGCTTTAATGAAAGTAGCCTCTACGCCAGCGAGCCGTAACGAACTTTATGCAGTAATTGAACCTTTCCGTGCAACCATCATTGATGTAAGCCGCGACAGCTTGATTATTCAAGTAACAGGTGAATCCAGCAAGATTGAAGCGATGATTGATCTGCTTCAGCCTTATGGATTAAAAGAAGTAACGCGCACGGGAACAGTAGCTGTTCCGCGCGGTACGCAAAAAGCGGCAGCCAAACTTTCATCAATCATTTAATTCTAGCTAGTTACTAACCAAGTAAACTATATAAAACTATATAAACTAAGAGGAGAGATTTATTATGACAAAGGTATATTATAACGGAGATGCAAAGGATCAATTATTACAAGGTAAAACAGTAGCAATCGTAGGCTATGGTTCACAAGGTCATGCCCATGCACAAAACTTACGCGACAGCGGAGTAAACGTGGTAGTAGGATTACGTAAAGGTAAATCATGGGACCAAGCAGAGCAAGACGGTTTCACTGTATTATCTGTAAAAGATGCAGTTCAACAAGCAGAAGTAGTAATGGTATTACTTCCAGATGAGTATCAGCCAAAAGTTTATAACGAAGAAATTCTTCCAGGACTAAAACCAGGAAAATCTTTAGTATTTGCTCACGGTTTCAACATTCACTTTAACCAAATCGTAGCACCTGAATTCGTTGACGTATTCTTAGTAGCTCCAAAAGGTCCTGGTCACCTTGTAAGAAGAACGTATGAAGAAGGAGCTGGCGTACCGGCGTTATTCGCAGTATTCCAAGATGTAACTGGAGAAGCAAAGGACGTAGCGTTAGCTTATGCTAAAGCAATCGGTTCAGCTCGTGCGGGTGTGTTAGAAACAACATTTAAAGAAGAAACAGAAACAGATCTTTTCGGTGAGCAAGCAGTACTTTGCGGTGGTTTAACTTCATTAGTTAAAGCTGGTTTTGAAACGCTTGTAGAAGCTGGCTACCAACCGGAAGTTGCATATTTTGAGTGTTTACACGAATTAAAATTAATTGTTGACCTTATGTATGAAGGCGGAATGGAAGGCATGCGTTATTCAATCTCTGATACAGCTCAATGGGGTGACTTCGTTTCAGGACCACGCGTTGTAGATGAGCGTTCAAAAGAACAAATGAAAAAAGTGCTTGAAGATATCCAAACAGGTAAATTTGCAAAAGGCTGGATCCTAGAAAACCAAGCAAATCGTCCGGAATTTACAGCTATCAATAACCGTGAAAACGAACATTTAATTGAAAAAGTTGGCGCTCAATTACGTGAAATGATGCCATTTGTTAAAAAACAAAAGAAAGAAGCGGTGATCGCTAGTGCAAAAAATTAAACTATTTGACACGACGCTACGCGATGGTGAACAGTCACCTGGAGTCAATTTGAACCTACAAGAAAAGCTTGAAATTGCTAAGCAGTTAGAGCGATTAGGTATCGACATCATTGAAGCCGGATTTCCCGCTTCTTCAAAAGGTGATTTTCAATCCGTAAAAGAAATTGCGTCTATTGTCAAAAATTCTTCTGTAACAGGCCTTGCAAGGTCTGTTACAAAAGATATTGACATTGCATGGGAAGCGTTAAAAGAAAGTGCAGAACCAAGACTGCATGTTTTTATCGCTACTTCCGAAATTCATATGCAGCATAAATTGAAAAAAACACCTGATGAAGTACTTGAAACAGCAGTGGAAATGGTGAAGTACGCAAGTAAAAAATTCCCGGTTGTTCAATGGTCTGCTGAAGATGCATGTCGAACAGATTTACCGTTTTTAGCTAGAATTGTAGAAGCCGTTATTGATGCTGGTGCAAAAGTCGTTAATATTCCAGATACAGTAGGATTTATCACTCCTGGTGACTATCAATCAGTATTTAATTACTTAAAAGAACACGTGTCAAATATTCATAAAGTTGATTTGTCAGCTCACTGTCACGATGACTTAGGGCTAGCTGTGGCCAATTCAATGGCTGCGATTGAAGCAGGAGCTACTCAAATTGAGGGAACGATTAACGGAATCGGAGAACGTGCGGGTAACGCAGCACTTGAAGAAGTAGCACTTGCGCTTCATGTCCGTCAAGATTTCTATCAAGCGAGCACAGGTCTTATCTTGCCTGAAATTAAGCGTACGAGTGACATTATCAGTAAGCTTACCGGAATGAATATTGCACCAAATAAAGCAATTGTCGGAAAAAATGCTTTTGCTCATGAATCAGGTATTCACCAAGATGGCGTCTTAAAAAATCCGTTAACATATGAGATTATTTCCCCAGAACTTGTGGGTGTTAAACAAAATCCAATTGTGCTTGGTAAACACTCAGGCCGTCATGCGTTCCGTACACGCTTAGTAGAGCTTGGATTCACATTGGAAGATACAGAAGCAAACGTGCTTTTTGAGAAGTTTAAAGACTTAGCAGATAAGAAAAAAGACATTACCGATGATGATTTATTGGCATTAGTCATTCAAAAGCAAGTTAGCAAAGACAGTGAATATAAGCTTGAAAGTCTGCAAGTTCAGTATGGTACGAACAATATTCCAACGGCTACGATTACGCTTCGCAAAGAAAACGGCGAAGAGATTCAAGAAGCAGCTACGGGATCTGGAAGCGTGGAAGCTATCTATAATACGCTGCAGCGCTGTGTTGAACAAGATGTAAAACTATTAGACTATCGTATTCAGTCTATTAACGGTGGGCCGGACGCACTGGCTGAAGTATTTGTGAAGGTTGAAAGCGAAGGAACTGAAGCAAGCGGACGCGGAGTAGCATTTGACGTATTAGAATCGTCAGCGAAAGCATATCTGAACGCCATTAATCGTTTAATTGCTATTCAGCAGCATCGTACAAAGCAAGAAGTAATGTGAACTGAAGGGAGAGACCACCATGACAAAAAAAGTCGCTGTATTACCGGGTGACGGCGTAGGAACAGAAGTAACAAAAGGCGCTGTTGCTGTTTTAAAAGCAATTGGAGAGCGCTTTGATCATCAATTTGAGTTTACGTATGGACTAATTGGCGGAGCTGCAATTGATGAGGCGGGCACACCTCTTCCAGAAAGTACAATTGAGACTTGTAAGCAGGCGGATGCTGTATTACTTGGATCGGTTGGAGGGCCAAAATGGGATCGTAACCCTTCACATTTGCGACCGGAAAAAGGTTTGCTAGCTATTCGAAAAGAACTGGATTTATATGCTAATCTTCGTCCGGTGACGTTTTATGATAGCTTAGCGGATGCCTCTCCTCTGAAAAAAGAATACATTGAAGGTGTTGACTTCATTATCGTCCGTGAGCTAACAGGAGGCTTATATTTTGGTAAGCCTAGCGAGCGCCGAACAGAAGGAAATGAAGAAACAGTTGTCGACACATTATTTTATAAGCGTACAGAAATAGAAAGAATTATTCGCCAAGCATTTGATACGGCTGTAAATCGACGTAAAAAAGTAACGTCTGTTGATAAAGCGAATGTGCTTGAGTCTAGTAGAGTGTGGCGTGAAGTAGCTGAAGAAGTAGCAAAAGACTACCCGGATGTAGAGCTTGAGCATATGCTTGTAGATTCAGCTGCTATGCAGTTAATTCGTAATCCGAAGTATTTTGATGTAGTGGTAACTGAAAATATGTTTGGTGATATTTTGAGTGATGAGGCTTCTATGCTGACAGGATCGTTAGGAATGTTGCCATCTGCGAGCTTAACGGCTGATGGTCCGTCTCTATACGAACCGGTTCACGGTTCTGCACCAGATATTGCTGGTCAAAACAAAGCTAATCCGATTGCTGCTATTTTATCTGCAGCAATGTTGCTTAGACATTCGTTTGGATTAGAAAAAGAAGCAGCAGTGATTGAACAAGCAGTTGAAAGTGTATTACATGCAGGTCATCGAACAGCTGACTTAGCAGACGGTAATCATTATTTAGGTACCGATAAAATGGTGGAGGCGATAACTGCGGTAATTGCCAATGATTCTGCCATTTCAAGCATTATGACAGCTTACAGTTAATCATGCGTTTCTCACGTTTTGTGAGAAACGTTTTTCATAATCAGAAAGGAGGAGCAGTATGAAACCAAAAACAATTATTGATAAGCTTTGGGAACAACATGTTGTACGTCGAGAAGAGGGGAAGCCGGACTTATTATATATCGATCTTCATCTTATTCATGAAGTAACGTCTCCTCAAGCATTTGAAGGTCTTCGCGTGGCAAATCGCCAAGTGAAGCGTCCAGACTTAACGTTTGCTACAATGGATCACAACATTCCAACGGTTGACCGTTTTAATATTAAAGATCCAATTGCAAAGAAACAAGTAGACAAACTATCTGAAAACTGTCATGAGTTTGGTGTGAAGCTTTTAGATTTAACAAGTGAAGAGCAAGGAATTGTGCATATCATTGGACCGGAATTAGGATTAACTCAGCCTGGAAAAACCATTGTGTGCGGAGATAGTCATACATCTACTCACGGTGCATTTGGAGCGCTTGCTTTTGGGATAGGAACGAGTGAGGTAGAGCATGTTTTAGCAACACAAACGCTATGGCAAGCGAAACCAAAAACGCTACAAGTGAAAGTGAATGGCAAAAAGCAGCCTGGCGTTTATGCTAAGGACATTGTGTTAGCAATAATTCAAAAATTCGGCGTGAATTTTGGAACGGGTTCAATCGTGGAATTTACGGGCGAATGTATTCGCGATCTTTCAATGGAAGAGCGCATGACCATTTGTAATATGTCTATTGAAGCCGGTGCAAAAGCTGGTTTAATCAGTCCAGACGATGTCACGTTCTCTTATATTAAAGGACGTCAGTATGCTCCTAAAGGAGAACAGTTTGAAAAAGCAGTGGAAGCTTGGGCAGCTTTAGCAACAGATGAAGGTGCAACGTACGATGAAACGCTGGAAATTGATGCAGATACAATTGAACCTGTTGTAACATGGGGAACAAACCCGGCGATGAGTTCTTATGTTAGCAAGCAAGTTCCTACATTAGAAGAGTGTAAAACAGAAACTGAGAGAAAGTCTTTGTCACGAGCACTTGAGTATATGGGCTTACAGCCTGGCATGGCAATAGAAGAGATTCCAGTTCAGCATGTATTTATCGGTTCATGTACGAATGCTCGTTTGTCTGATCTTCGTGACGTGGCAGCCTTTATTAAAGGAAAGAAAGTGTCACCAGATGTGCGAGCGATCATTGTACCAGGTTCTCAAAAAGTAAAGCGAGTGGCTGAAGAAGAAGGGTTATCTGCTATTTTTATTGAAGCAGGTTTTGATTGGAGAGACTCAGGCTGCAGCATGTGTCTAGGTATGAACTCTGACTTAGTTCCACAAGGCGAACACTGTGCGTCCACTTCTAACCGCAATTTTGAAGGACGTCAAGGAAAAGGCGCCAGAACGCATTTAGTAAGCCCGGTAATGGCAGCAGCGGCAGCGGTATATGGACATTTTGTTGATGTGCGCAAACTACAAGAACAAGCGGTGCGATAAGGAGGAGAACACAGATGAATGCTTTTACAATCCACACAGGGAAAGTAGCAGGTCTCGACCGAGCAAACGTAGATACTGATCAAATTATCCCAAAGCAATTTTTGAAAAGAATTGAGCGTACTGGGTTTGGCCAATTTCTATTTTTTGATTGGCGATATAATGAAGATGAAACGTTAAATGAAACGTTTGAATTAAATCAGCCTCAAAATCAAGGAGCAACAATTCTTGTAGCTGACGAGAACTTCGGATGTGGTTCGTCACGTGAACACGCGCCATGGGCGCTTTTAGACTATGGGTTTCGTGCCATTATCGCACCTTCATTTGCGGATATTTTTAAACAAAACTGTCTAAAAAATGGTATTTTACCTATTGTTTTACCAAAAGAAGATGTTTCCTATTTAATGAAAGAGTCTCAAAGTGCTTCTTACGCCTGTACAATCGATCTTCATCAGCAAAAAATTACCGATGAAGCAGGCTTTGAACGTACGTTTGATATCAATGGCCATTGGAAATATATGCTTGTTAACGGATATGATGAAATTGGCTATACGCTTTCTTTTGAAGACGACATTTCTGCTTATGAAGCAAAAACGGTAAGATATTAACCAAAAATCGAGCAAAATGATGATTTTGCTCGATTTTTTTGCGTTCCGTTAACCGAATTGCTAAACTGTAAAGCAAATGGACCGCGAAGTGGGGAGAAAACATGTCGAATGAACAACAAAACAAAATTGTAGCTTTTCCTCTATTAAAAGAACGGTTGGTTGAAAAAGCTACAGATCATATGCAGCACAAGCAGTTTCAAGAAGCACTTCCTTTATTTGAGCAGGCCTATGAACTTGATAATAAGCATCATGAAATTTTACTTGGTCTTGTTATTTGTCACGTGGAGCTCGGTGATGCAGGAATAGCTAAAGAATTGTGTGAGCAAATGCTGAAAGAAGATATTGGCGATTATTATCATAATTTGCAAATGTACCTCATGGTGTTAATTCAGCTTGGTCACTATCATGAAGGATATGTCACTCTACAAGCAGTTATTCAAGAACACAAACTCCCTTCTGAACATGCTGAACAGCTTTATCAGCTATTGGAGTTCTGCAAGAATAGAATGAATCAAGAACAAGTCATAGAAGAACAAACAGAAGAAGAACAGCTAGAGCAGTTTAAATCATTCACAGCTCTAGACAATATTCAAGATCAGCTTGAATGGGTTCATTCATTAAAAACAAAGAGAATTGAAAAGCAGCGCTTCTTTCTGGAACAGCTATTTTCATCTGAAGCTGTTCACCCTATCGTAAAAACAGTCGCTTTAAAAACAGTCATGGAAGAAGAAGTAGACATTGATTTTATGATTAGTAAGTTTGGAGAGACGAAAAAAGTAAATGCGCTTCAGCTTCAACGAACAACACCGTATTTGTTTGCCGAGCAAGTAGAAGCGCAGCTGACGGAAAAGCTGGAGCATGAAAATCCTACATTGCTGCAGGTTGCCGTTGAAATATGGCAGCGTCATTTATTTATTACATTTCCGTTTTTACCGGGTGATAATGTAAAACTTTGGACAGAAGCGGTGTATGCTGTTAGTCTGATGATGCAAGGAGAAGAGTCAGATGTAGCTGTAGCAGAGGAAGATGGAAGTTTCTCCGCAGCTGAATTAAGAAAGGCAATTAAAGAGCTAAAAGAAATTGAAGAAATTTCTTTTATATAAAATGTGGTGTTTAGTTGAAACGTCATTGTTGTATGTTATAATATAATGGTTGTAAAATGCACTTAAATACGTATAGTAGAATTTCATCTTTACATTACATTCCTACTTACTTTAAAGTAATAGGGAGTTAAATAGATAATGATTGAGGGTTGAACTGATAGGCTATCTGCATTATCTAGTTTAGAAATCACTACTTAAAATGATTTTGGAGGGAAACATTCATGTCTGCAAAATGGGAAAAACAAGAAGGAAATCAAGGCGTTTTAACAGTAGAAGTTGAAGCTGCTGAGTTTGATAAAGCCTTAGATAAAGCATTCACAAAAGTTGTAAAACAAGTAAACGTACCAGGGTTCCGTAAAGGTAAAATGCCTCGTCCACTTTTCGAAAAACGTTTTGGCGTAGAATCTTTATACCAAGATGCACTAGATATCTTATTACCTGAAGCTTACAGCAATGCAATTGTTGAAGCTGGTATCGAGCCGGTTGATCGTCCAGAAATCGATGTTGAAACAATCGAAAAAGGACAACCTCTAGTTTTCACTGCTAAAGTAACTGTTAAGCCTGAAGTTAAATTAGGCGAATACAAAAACTTAGAAGTAGAAAAAGTAGATACAACTGTAACAGACGAAGACGTTGAAGCTGAATTAAAAACACTTCAAGAGCGTCACGCTGAACTAGTTGTTAAAGAAGAAGGAACTGTAGCTGAAGGTGATACAGCTGTAATCGACTTTGAAGGTTTCGTTGATGGCGAAGCATTCGAAGGCGGAAAAGGCGAAAACTATTCTTTAGAAATCGGTTCTAACACATTCATCCCTGGCTTTGAAGAGCAACTAGTTGGTCTTGAAGTAGGCGCTGAAAAAGAAGTGGAAGTAACATTCCCTGAAGAGTATCACGCTGAAGAGCTAGCTGGTAAGGCTGCTAAATTCAAAGTGAAATTACACGAAATCAAATCTAAAGAGCTTCCAGCTTTAGACGATGAGTTTGCAAAAGACGTAGATGAAGAAGTAGAAACTTTAGAAGCGTTAAAAGCAAAAACAAAAGAAAAATTACAAAGCGATAAAGAGAATCAAGCGGAATCAGCTCTTCGCGACACTTTAGTAGAAAAAGCTGCTGAAAATGCTGAAGTAGAAATTCCAGAAGCAATGTTCAACACTGAAATGGATCGTATGATGCAAGAGTTTGAACAACGTTTACAAATGCAAGGTCTTAACCTTGAACTTTACTTCCAATTCTCAGGTCAAGATGAAAAAGCTCTTCGCGACCAAATGCGTCCGGATGCTGAAAAGCGTGTGAAAATCAACTTAACGCTAGAAGCTATTTCAAAAGCTGAAAATCTTGAAGTAAGCGAAGAAGAAGTAGAAAAAGAATTAGAAAACATGGCAGGAATGTACAACATGCCTGTCGAAGAAATTAAGAAAGTGCTTGGCAGTCTTGATAGCATTAAAGAAGACATGAAAGTACGTAAAGCAGTTGAATTTCTTGTAGAAAACAGCAAAGCTGTTGCATAATAGTAAGTAAGAAACAAGGCGCGACTTGATCGTGCCTTGTTTTATAAACTTCAATAGTTTTTTTATATCATAACCAACACCGTAGAAGCAGCTTTAACCCATTGTTTGAAATCCGTGGTTATGAAATAGGCCCAATAAGAGGACACTATATAATAGCAGATCTCCATTCTGTTATGCTCATCAACAACATATACATAAAACGTTTTAGTATCTATTCAAGAAAATGTATGGTAAAATGCAATACAAATCTTTTCATAGCCCTTTTACTATGTAATAAAGAGGGGCATTTACCTACAAATAGATGAGTTGTTCATGTTGTTGGGCTATAGCGCGGATAGAAATCAGCTTCGAGCACTTTAGTAAATACTACAAGGGGTGAAAATTATGTTTAAATTTAACGATGAAAAAGGGCAGTTAAAATGCTCATTTTGTGGTAAAACACAAGAACAAGTACGCAAGTTAGTTGCGGGTCCAGGTGTTTACATATGCGATGAATGTATTGAACTTTGCACGGAAATCGTAGAAGAAGAGTTAGGTACAGAAGAAGAAGTAGAATTTAAAGATGTACCAAAACCAAAAGAAATTCGTGACATTTTAGATGAGTATGTAATTGGTCAAGAGGATGCGAAAAAATCGTTATCCGTTGCGGTATACAACCATTACAAACGAATCAATTCAAACAGTAAAATTGATGACGTTGAGTTATCAAAAAGTAATATTGCATTAATTGGACCTACAGGAAGCGGTAAAACTTTACTAGCTCAAACATTGGCTCGTATTTTAAACGTACCGTTTGCGATTGCAGATGCAACATCTCTAACAGAAGCGGGTTATGTAGGAGAAGATGTTGAAAACATCTTATTAAAATTAATTCAATCAGCTGATTACGATGTGGAGAAAGCTGAAAAAGGCATCATCTACATCGATGAAATTGATAAAGTAGCGCGTAAGTCTGAAAATCCATCTATTACACGTGATGTATCAGGTGAAGGTGTGCAGCAGGCTCTTCTTAAAATCTTAGAAGGTACTGTAGCAAGCGTTCCTCCTCAAGGTGGACGCAAACACCCTCATCAAGAATTTATTCAAATTGATACAACAAATATCTTATTTATTTGCGGTGGTGCATTTGACGGAATCGAACCTATTATTAAGCGTCGTCTAGGTAAAAAAGTAATTGGTTTCGGTTCAGAAACAAAACAACAAGACTTTACAGAAAAAGAGTTACTAGCAAAAGTATTACCGGAAGATTTATTGAAATTTGGTTTAATTCCAGAGTTTATTGGTCGTTTACCGGTTACTGCTAGCTTAGTGCCTCTTGATGAAGAAGCGCTAGTTGAGATTTTAACAAAACCGAAAAATGCACTAGTGAAACAATATCAAAAAATGCTTGAACTTGATGACGTTGAACTTGAGTTCGAAGACGAGGCTTTAGTAGAAATTTCTAAAAAAGCAATCGAGCGTAAAACAGGTGCTCGTGGTCTACGTTCAATCATTGAAGGTATTATGTTAGATGTAATGTTTGATCTTCCTTCACGTGATGATATTACAAAATGTATTATCACAGGTGAAACTGTTCGTGATCAAGCGGCTCCTAAGTTCGTATTAGAAGACGGATCTACTATTCAAGAAGGCAGCAAAACATCAGCATAAAAAAAGCCGGGTACTCAATTTGAGTACCCGGCTTTTTTCTGTTGATGAAGCACAACTAAATTTTACTTTTTACTAGAATCTTGTTTATTCCTACTGCTGCAGGGAGATAATAACTGATAATTATCTTACTAAACTGCGCAGGAGGTTTATCTATGAACTGGACGAATATTGCCTTAATGGTCCAACTCTTTTTTGGTATCATCATTGGCTTATATTTTTGGAATTTATTACGCAATCAGCGTACGCACAAAGTCTCAATTGACCGGGATTCAAAGAAAGAAATGGAGCAATTGCAGAAAATGAGAGCCATCTCTTTAACTGAGCCGCTTGCCGAACGTGTGAGGCCGTCTAGCTTCTCCGATATTGTCGGACAAGAGGATGGAATTCGGTCACTAAAGGCGGCCCTTTGCGGCCCTAATCCACAGCACGTGATTGTATATGGGCCGCCTGGAGTAGGAAAAACCGCAGCAGCACGTCTAGTGTTAGAAGAAGCAAAAAAAAATAAAAAATCACCTTTCAAACAATCGGCTGTATTTGTAGAGTTAGATGCAACTACGGCGCGTTTTGATGAGCGAGGCATTGCTGATCCTTTGATTGGGTCTGTTCATGATCCTATTTACCAAGGAGCAGGTGCCATGGGCCAAGCTGGAATTCCGCAGCCAAAACAAGGAGCGGTTACAGATGCACACGGGGGGATTTTATTTATTGATGAAATTGGAGAGCTCCATCCTATTCAGATGAATAAGCTGTTAAAGGTTCTAGAAGATCGAAAAGTGTTTATGGAAAGCGCCTATTACAGCGAAGAAAACACACAAATCCCAACACATATTCACGATATTTTTCAAAATGGGTTGCCAGCAGACTTTCGTTTGATTGGTGCGACGACTAGAACGCCTAATGAAATTCCGCCTGCCATTCGTTCCAGATGCGTAGAGGTATTTTTCCGTGAGCTTGATCGCGACGAAATTATTACAGTTGCAAAAAAAGCAGCAAATAAAGTAAGAATGGATATATCAGAAGAAGGTTTATCTCTGTTTTCTACATATGCACGCAATGGACGTGAAACGGTTAATATGATGCAAATTGCGGCTGGATTAGCGATATCAGAGGAACGAACGGACATTAAAAATGAAGATATTGAATGGATTGTTCATTCTAGTCAACTATCTCCAAGGCACGATCCGAAAATTGCAGATGAGGAAAAAGTGGGACTTATTAATGGATTAGCAGTGTACGGGCCCAACTCTGGAGCACTTTTAGAAATTGAAGTCAAAGCGATTCCTGCAAAAGAGAAAGGGAACATTATTATTACAGGTATCGTTGAAGAGGAAAGTATAGGGACTCAAGGGAAGTCTATTCGCCGTAAAAGTATGGCTAAAAGCTCAATTGAAAATGTCATAACGGTTCTTCGTTCAATGGATGTTCCAGCCGATGAGTATGATATTCATGTAAACTTTCCGGGAGGCGTGCCAATTGATGGACCTTCTGCTGGTATTGCGATGGCAACAGGGATCTACTCAGCGATTTATGAAGTGCCAATTAAACATACGGTAGCAATGACAGGAGAAATTGGTCTGCACGGCAACGTAAAGCCAATTGGCGGTGTGATTCCAAAAATCAAGGCAGCAAAACAAGCAGGCGTTCAGACGGTGATTGTGCCAAAGGAAAATATGAATGCAATGGTAGAAAAGGTAAAAGGTATCGATATTATTCCTGTCCATCATTTAACAGAGGTGTTTGAACAAGCGCTATTGTCTGTACATGAGCATGTTGCACATTTGTCGGTAGATCCAGCTATTTCAAATAGAGAATCTAGCTAATTCTATCATGATAATTAAAAATTAATGGTCAGATGAATATTCATCGCCTTTTTCGCGTATAAAACCTTTATACACAGCCAACGAAAAAGGCGTTTTTTTATGAAAAGAGCTTAAAAAGATATGTTTTGCCTTTTAATTCTTTCTCATGGTACAATTAGTAATTACTATTGTTAGACATGTGTATACAAATGAGATAAAATTGTTAAAAGAATTCACACTTTACATACTTTAATTGACGAGCATTGGAGGTGTTCATTGCATGGCAGAAAAAGAAAAATTGACAATGCCGCTATTGCCTTTACGAGGTTTGATCGTCTATCCGACAATGGTGCTTCATTTAGATGTTGGGCGAGATAAATCTGTGCAAGCATTAGAAAAAGCAATGATGGATGATCACTTAGTTTGTTTAGTATCACAAAAAGATATGGGTATCGATGAGCCAACAAAAGAGGATTTATATAGAACCGGTACGTTAGCAAAAATTAAACAAATGCTAAAGCTGCCGAATGGAACGATGCGCGTCTTAGTAGAAGGACTAAATCGCGTAACCGTTACAGAATTTGAAGACAGCGAAGAATATTTTGTTGTGCACGTGGAAAAGCAAAATGAAGAACATCAGGTTGATGTAGAAGATAAAGCGCTGATGCGCACGCTTTTAGACTATTTCGAACAATACATAAAACTTTCCAAAAAGGTGTCCGTTGAAACTCTTTCAACCGTAAGCGACATTGAAGAACCAGGAAGATTAGCGGATATTGTAGCCTCTCATTTACCAATAAAAATTCAGCTTAAACAAGAAATTTTAGAAATAACTGATGTGAAGGAAAGATTAAATACGATCATTTCTCATATTCAAGACGAGCAAGAAGTTTTGCAGCTGGAGAAAAAAATTGGACAGCGTGTAAAGAAATCAATGGAACGCACTCAGAAAGAGTATTATCTTCGTGAGCAAATGAAGGCGATTCAAAAAGAGCTTGGAGACAAAGAAGGAAAGACAGGAGAAGTAGCAACACTTCGCGAAAAAATTGAAGCAAGTGGGATGACGGACCATGTCAAACAAGTGGCGTTTAAAGAATTGGATCGCTATGAAAAAATTCCTGCTACCTCCGCTGAAAGCTCAGTCATTCGAAATTATATCGAGTGGTTGATTGCGCTACCTTGGACAAATGAAACGGAAGATACGCTCAATATTCATAATGCTGAACAAGTGCTGAACGATGAGCACTATGGCCTTGAAAAGGTGAAGGAACGCGTATTAGAATATCTAGCTGTGCAGCAGTTGACAAAATCTCTTAAAGGCCCTATTTTATGTTTAGCAGGACCTCCTGGCGTAGGGAAAACATCCCTAGCCCGTTCAATTGCCACGTCTCTAGATCGTCATTTTGTACGAGTGTCTCTAGGCGGCGTGAGAGATGAGTCAGAAATCCGCGGTCATCGTCGCACGTACGTGGGAGCTATGCCTGGACGCATTATTCAAGGAATGAAAAAAGCAGGAACGATTAATCCGGTATTTCTGCTTGATGAAATCGATAAAATGTCAAATGATTTCCGTGGAGACCCGTCTTCTGCTTTGTTAGAAGTATTGGATCCTGAACAAAACCATAATTTCAGCGATCACTATATAGAAGAAACGTATGATTTATCAAAAGTGATGTTCGTGGCTACAGCCAATAACTTAGCTACGATTCCGGGGCCGCTGCGCGATCGAATGGAAATTATTCAAATTGCTGGTTACACGGAGCTGGAAAAACTTGAAATCGCGAAGCGTCACCTATTGCTGCGCCAACTAGAAAATCACGGATTGCAAAAGGGCAATTTGCAGATTCGCGATGACGCGTTAACAGCAATCATCCGTTTATATACGAGAGAAGCGGGTGTTCGTAACCTTGAACGCGAAATTGCTTCCATTTGTCGAAAAGCAGCTCGTATCGTAGTCTCTGGCGAGAAAAAACGCGTGGTGGTGACGGCCAAAACGCTTGAAGAATTCCTTGGCAAGCCTAGGTTCCGTTACGGACAGGCTGAGACGGAAGATCAAGTCGGCGTTGCTACAGGTCTTGCTTACACAACTGTAGGAGGAGACACGCTAGCCATTGAAGTAAGCTTGTCCCCTGGTAAAGGAAGACTAGTGCTAACTGGAAAACTTGGAGACGTGATGAAAGAATCAGCTCAGGCAGCATTTAGCTACGTGCGTTCAAATGCAGAGAAACTAGGAATTGATGAAAAGTTTTATGAAAAACATGATATTCATATCCATGTTCCAGAAGGAGCTGTACCAAAGGATGGACCTTCTGCAGGAATTACCATTGCCACTGCTCTAGTATCAGCACTAACGGGTAAACCAGTGCGTAGAGAAGTAGGAATGACAGGAGAAATTACACTAAGAGGTCGCGTATTACCAATCGGTGGTTTAAAAGAAAAGTCACTTAGTGCACATCGTGCCGGATTAACTAAAATATTAATCCCTCATGATAATGAACGTGATATTGAAGATATCCCTGACAGTGTACAAGAGGAATTAGACATCGTTCTTGTGTCACATGTGGACCAAGTATTGGAACATGCGCTAGTAGGAGAGGTAAAATGAAAGTAACTCAAGCCGATATTGTTATCAGTGCCGTACGCCCTGAACAATATCCTAAAGAAAACCTGCCAGAGTTTGCGTTAGCAGGCCGTTCAAATGTAGGAAAATCATCTTTTATTAACAAGATGCTCAATCGCAAAAGCTTAGCGCGTACGTCGTCTAAGCCCGGAAAAACTCAAACGCTTAATTTCTTTTTAATTAATGAAATCCTTCACTTTGTAGACGTACCTGGGTACGGGTTTGCAAAAGTGTCTAAAAAAGAGCGTGAAGCATGGGGGAAAATGATTGAAACGTATTTAACAAATCGTGAGCAGCTTAAAGCTGTGTTAATGATTGTTGATCTACGCCATGCTCCTTCAAAGGATGACGTTATGATGTATGAGTTTTTGAAGCACCATGACCTTCCCGTTATGGTTATTGCAACGAAAGCTGATAAAATTCCTAAAGGAAAATGGCAAAAGCACTTAAAAGTAGTGAGAGAAACGCTGGACTTAGATCCAAATGATGAATTAATTCATTTCTCATCTGAAACAGGTGAAGGAAAAGATAAAGCGTGGAAATCTTTGCAGTATCGCATGACTCACTAAACAAAGGAATAGAATCTAAAAAAATGGAACGTTTATCATCACTCTAACAGGAAGTGAGTCAAACGTTCCATTTTTTTAACTTGTTTACATAGATTACTTTCGTTTGAAAAATAATAAATATAGCCCAACTAGTAACAATAAAATAGGCCAGAAGGTTGTTAAATAATTTACGCCGTCTTCAACTTTTGGCAAAAATAGTTTAAGACGGTCTGAAAACATCATTAAAATGGCAATAATTAAAAGAGTGCCGCCTTGGAAAAAGCCTGATTTGGCTTTTCTAGCACTGAGTAAAAAGCTAATGGCCACCATAAAAACGACCATGCTAATATTCGTAGGCCAAAAGGGAATTTGTTCACTTACATAGAAATGAATACCTAAAGTGATTAATATGTAGCTTGCAAGCAAGTTTGAATGATCTTGAGATAAAGCAGACTCAGTTAACAGGGCTGCTCCTATTAAAATTAACAGTACAGGCCACGTGTATACCTTTGCTGCAATGCTCATATGTAGTTCATTCAGTAAGAAAAAGATTCCAAATCCAACTAGTAAGACACCAAAAAACATTGATTGCTTTTTCATAGTAACCTCCAGGTGTTTCAAAACAGAAAACGTGATAAAACGCTGCTTTTTTGATACAATTTATTACGGAATAACAGTTAATATCTTAACACATGTTTTCAAAGACTGTTCACATTTTTTTTTCGAATGACTTATAGAACATGTTATAATAGTTAGAGATAAGGCGAAGCTTACACCTGTGTAATGTACGCCGCTTTTTACGAATAGTAGAATGAAGAACGCCGGATTTTACGGGCAGTTATCTCACTGTAGCTCTTTGGGAATTTAGGGGTTACTGCCCGTCAAATTCGGATAAATAAGCACATTTCAATTATAGGGGGTATGTACAAATGCATATTATAGCAGTCGGCTTAAACTTTCGAACAGCCCCTGTTGAAATAAGAGAAAAGCTTAGTTTTAATGAGCAAGAACTAGCATCTGCCATGAAAACGTTAAGCGGCCAAAAAAGTATTTTGGAAAACATCATTGTTTCAACATGCAATCGTACGGAAATTTATGCTGTTGTTGATCAATTACACACGGGCCGTTATTATGTAAAAGCATTTTTAGCTGAATGGTTCGGAATAGATAAAGAAGAGTTCTCGCCTTATTTAACCATCTATGAAAATGATGGAGCCATCGAACATTTATACCGAGTAGCATGTGGATTAGATTCAATGGTGATTGGTGAAACACAAATTCTTGGACAAGTGCGTTCAAGCTTTTTGCTTGCTCAAGAAGAAGAAACAATTGGAACGGTTTTTAATCAGCTGTTTAAACAAGCTGTGACATTAGCCAAAAAAGCTCATCATGAAACAGAAATTGGTGCAAATGCAGTTTCTGTCAGCTATGCAGCCGTAGAGCTTGCTAAAAAGATTTTTGGAGACTTATCGTCCAAACATGTGTTGATTCTTGGTGCGGGAAAAATGGGTCAGCTTGCCGTACAGAATTTATATGGCAGCGGAGCTAAAAAAGTAACGGTAGTGAATCGAACATTTGAAAAGGCACAAGAGCTAGCAAACCGTTTTTCTGGAGAAGCCAAACCATTTGCTGATCTTCAACATGCTTTAAGCGAAGCAGATATCTTAATTAGTTCAACAGGGGCTAATGACTATGTAGTAACGAAACAAATGATGAGTGAAGCCGAGCGTACGCGTAAAGGTCGTCCATTGTTTATGGTAGACATCGCCGTTCCGCGTGACTTAGATCCAGAACTAGATGAGCTAGAGACGGTCTTTTTATATGATATCGACGATTTAAACGGGATTGTAGAATCCAATTTGCAAGAGCGTCAAAAAGCTGCGGATGAAATTGAAATTATGCTTGAAGCTGAAATTGTTGCTTTCAAGTCTTGGCTTGGTACATTAGGCGTTGTGCCTGTTATTTCTGCACTTCGTCAAAAAGCACTTACCATTCAAGCTGAAACGATGAAAAGCATTGATCGTAAGCTCCCAGATTTATCTGAGCGTGAGCGCAAAGTTTTAAATAAACATACAAAAAGTATAATTAATCAACTTCTTCGCGATCCAATTTTACACGCGAAAGAATTGGCTGGAGAGAAACATGCTGAAGAGTCTTTAGAGCTGTTCATGAAGATTTTTAATATTGAACAGGAAGTTGCTTTGCAAAAAGAAAAAGAAGAGCAGCTTCATACATCGATTACGTCTCATTCAGTAGCTTATCAGTCTTAAGTGAGGATTGAATAATGGTTGATATGGAATTAACCAGAATCTATGAATTGATTGTGATTTTATACGCGGCGAGCGTTTTATTATATTTTATTGATTTTGTACAAAATAACCGGAAGGCAAACTCGATAGCCTTCTGGTTACTTTCTATTGTGTGGGTTTTGCAAACAGCCTTTTTAATTTTACGAATGTTTGAGACGGGAAGGTTTCCTATTCTTACCGTTTCTGAAGGGCTGTATTTTTACGCGTGGGTCTTAATTACTCTTTCACTTGTGATTAATCGCCTGTTTCGCGTTGATTTTATGGTGTTTTTTACAAATGTGATTGGTTTCTTAATTATGGCTATTCATACGTTTGCTCCACTTGAAACATACACTGCTGTCCAGTCGGAGCGCCTTGTGTCAGAATTATTAATCATTCATATTACCATGGCTATTTTATCTTACGGCGCTTTTTCAGTCTCTTTTGTTTTTTCCGCTCTGTATCTTGTTCAGTATAATTTATTGAAAAAGAAGAAGTGGGGCAAGCGCTTGCTAAGAATTGAAGATTTAACAAAGCTAGATTACATGTCCTATGTATTAATTTTAATTGGTGTACCGCTGTTATTGCTTTCGTTAATCTTAGGAATCATATGGGCTTATATTAAATACGTAGATTTTCATTGGTACGATACAAAAGTGTTAGGTTCATTTTTAATGTTTGTTGCATACAGCGCTTACTTGTATGCTAGACTGCGTAGAGGTATTCAAGGAAAGGCAATCGCAATGTGGAATATTGGATTGTTCTTAGTCTTACTTATTAATTTCTTTTTATTTGGCAGTTTATCGAATTTTCACTTTTGGGGTTCGTAATTAGGAGGACAACATGCGAAAAATTATTGTCGGCTCTCGTCGAAGCAAACTTGCGTTAACACAGACCAAGTGGGTCATTGAACAGTTAAAAAAACAAGGTCTTCCTTTTGAGTTTGAAATTAAAGAAATGGTTACAAAAGGGGACCAAATTTTAAATGTAACGCTGTCCAAAGTAGGCGGTAAAGGTCTTTTTGTAAAAGAAATTGAACAAGCCATGTTAGATGAAGAAATTGATATGGCCGTTCATAGTATGAAAGATATGCCAGCTGTTTTGCCAGAAGGATTAACGATTGGATGTATTCCTTTACGAGAAGATCATCGTGATGCGCTTATTTCAAAAAATGGTGAACGATTTGAGGAGCTACCAAGCGGTGCTGTGATTGGGACAAGCAGCTTGCGTCGAGGGGCACAGCTTCTATCTATGCGTTCAGATATCGAAATTAAATGGATTCGAGGAAATATCGACACACGCCTAGAGAAATTAAAAAATGAAGATTACGATGCAATTATCTTGGCAGCTGCAGGGTTATCTCGTATGGGCTGGTCGAGAGATACGGTCACTCAGTACCTAGAGCCGGAAATAAGCGTTCCCGCTGTAGGACAAGGAGCTTTAGCTATCGAATGCCGAGAAAATGACCATGAATTATTATCGCTTCTTCAAGCTCTAAATCATGATGAAACCGCTCGTGCTGTTAGAGCTGAACGCGTATTTTTAAAAGAGATGGAAGGCGGATGCCAAGTGCCGATTGCGGGTTATGGGCGTATATTGAACGGCGGAAACATTGAGCTAACGTCGCTAGTCGCGTCTCCTGATGGCAAAACGATTTACAAAGAGCAAATTACGGGAAAAGACCCCGTTGCTATCGGTTCAGAAGCTGCTGAGCGCTTAACATCTCAAGGAGCTAAGCTTTTAATTGACCGTGTAAAAGAGGAGCTGGACAAATAATGAGTCATGAGGCTCCTCTTTTTTTAAAAAAAGTTTTGATTACAAGAGAAGCGAAGCAGGCTCATTCATTTGCAGCACAGATTAAAAAGCTTGGAGGCATACCTTTAAGCTTACCAGTCCTCACGTTCGCACGTTCTAACAATGAAAAAGAAGTGGAAGATGTCCTGCTGTCGATTGACTGTTTTGATTGGATTGTTTTTACAAGTCAAAACGGCATTTCTTTTTTCTTTGAATGGCTACAAGAGTTAAATATCAGTTGGAGTGCTTTAAAAAGATTAAAAGTGGCTGCGGTTGGAGAAAAAACCGCAAAATTGCTAGAAAAACATGATGTTAACGTGCAACTTGTTCCAAAAGAATACGTTGCGGAATCACTTCTTGAGTCGTTAAAAGCAAATGTGTCACATCACGAGCGAGTTCTCCTTGTACGAGGACAATTAGCCCGCTCTGTTTTAAAAGATGGCTTAAAAGACTGTGAGGTAACGGATTTAGTTGTATATCAGACCATTCGAAATCAAGACTCTGAACGCTTGGTTAAGCAACATTTAGAAACAGGAATTGATGCCATTACTTTTACAAGTTCTTCTACAGTGAGATTTTTTGTCGAGTCAGTTAAAGATATTCCTAATTGGCTTGAGCTTATAAATAGAACCAAAGTTGTTTGCATCGGTCCTATTACGAGTCAGACAGCGAGCGAATATGGAATTAAGCATCTTGTTCCTAACACATACACAATAAATGGTATGATAGATATGTTGGTTAGTTGTTTTGAATAATAAAGGAGGATTTTAACATGAAAGATTTACAATTTACACGTCATCGTCGTCTTCGTAATTCTGTAAATATGCGTGCGCTTGTACGTGAAACACATTTACATGCTGAAGACTTTATATATCCTATTTTTATTGTAGAAGGTGAACAAAAAAGAAATGCTGTAAAATCAATGCCAGGTGTGGATCAAATTTCTTTAGACTACTTGAATGATGAAATCCAAGAGTTAGTCGATTTAGGAATCAAGTCAGCTATGGTATTTGGTGTTCCCGCTGAAAAAGATGCGGTCGGCTCACAGGCATACCATGACCACGGAATTGTCCAAAAAGGTATTCGTCAAATTAAAGAAAGTTTTCCAGACTTTGTTGTTATCGCAGATACATGCTTATGTCAATACACAGATCATGGCCACTGTGGTGTAATTGAAGACGGAAAAATCTTAAACGATCCTAGCCTTGACTTATTAGCGCGTACAGCGGTCAGTCAAGCTAAAGCAGGAGCGGATATTATTGCGCCTTCAAACATGATGGACGGTTTCGTGGCAGCTATTCGCCACGGTCTAGACGAAGCTGGATTTGAAGATGTGCCCGTGATGTCTTATGCTGTTAAATATGCATCTGCTTTTTACGGACCATTCCGCGATGCAGCGCATTCTTCTCCTCAATTTGGAGACCGTAAAACATATCAAATGGACCCAGCCAATCGCTTAGAAGCACTTCGAGAAGCGGAATCTGATGTCGAAGAAGGAGCAGATTTCTTAATTGTAAAACCGGCTCTATCATATTTAGATATTATGCGCGATGTAAAAAATACGTTTAATTTACCGGTAGTAGCTTATAATGTGAGCGGTGAATATTCAATGATTAAAGCGGCAGCTCAAAACGGCTGGGTAAATGAAAAAGAGATTGTTCTTGAAAAATTAATTAGCATGAAGCGTGCAGGAGCGGATTTAATTGTAACGTATCATGCTAAAGACGCAGCACGCTGGTTATCTGACAAGTAATTAAGGAGGCTTACACATGAGAAGTTATGAAAAGTCAAAAGCAGCTTTTTTAGAAGCGCAGCAATTAATGCCGGGTGGAGTAAACAGTCCTGTTCGTGCATTTAAATCAGTAGATATGGATCCTATTTTTATGGAACGAGGAAAAGGCGCTACGATTTACGATATTGACGGCAACAAATATATTGACTACGTCTTATCATGGGGACCTTTAATTCACGGACATTCCAACGATCAAGTAGTTGAAGCAGTAAAAAAAGTAACGGAATCTGGTACAAGCTTTGGTGCACCAACATTAATTGAAAATGAGCTTGCTAAGGTTGTTATTGAGCGCGTTCCTTCAATTGAAATCGTCCGTATGGTGAGTTCAGGTACGGAAGCAACGATGAGCGCACTGCGTTTAGCACGTGGCTATACGGGCCGCAACAAAATTTTAAAATTTGAAGGCTGTTACCATGGACATGGTGACTCTCTTCTAATTAAAGCTGGCTCAGGCGTTGCAACGTTAGGCCTACCAGATAGCCCGGGAGTGCCTGAAGGAATCGCTAAAAACACGATTACAGTGCCGTACAATGATCTAGAAAGCGTACAATATGCTTTTAAAGAATTCGGAGATGACATTGCCGGAGTAATCGTTGAACCGGTAGCAGGAAATATGGGTGTGGTACCGCCTCAGCCAGGTTTCTTACAAGGGCTTCGTGATATCACATCAGAATATGGCTCACTGCTAATTTTTGATGAAGTAATGACAGGGTTCCGCGTAGCGTACAACTGTGCACAGGGATACTACAACATTATGCCTGACTTAACTTGCTTAGGAAAAGTAATCGGTGGCGGTTTACCAGTAGGTGCTTACGGTGGTAAAGCTGAAATTATGGAGCGAGTTGCACCAAGCGGCCCGATTTATCAAGCAGGTACATTATCAGGTAATCCGCTTGCGATGACAGCTGGATACGAGACGTTAACGCAGCTGACATCTCAATCCTACGATGAGTTCATTCGTAAAGCAGATCGCTTAGAAGAAGGATTGATGGCAGCAGCTGAAAAATATGATGTGCCGTTTACGGTAAACCGAGCTGGTTCAATGATCGGTTTCTTCTTTACAAACGAACAGGTAATAAATTACGAAACAGCGAAAACATCGAATTTAGATTATTTTGCAGCTTACTATCGTGAAATGGCTAATGAAGGCGTGTTTTTACCTCCTTCTCAATTCGAAGGAATGTTTTTATCAACTTCTCATACAGATGCAGACATTGAACATACAATTGCAGCAGCTGAAAAAGCCTTTTCGAAGTTACGTGGATAAACAGATAAATAAGATTGACTTTTATATCAAAGCTTACGGAGTATTCCGTAAGCTTTTTTAGTTTTAAAGACATATTTTAATTTATTTGTTCATACATCTTTAATGACCGCGCTATTACCTGGCGGGTGTTGGAAGGGGGAGAACAATTTGTCGCAGGATAATTTATCATGTCTGCGTTTTTCCGTAGAAGAATCAGTATGGTTTCAAAAAGGACAGGAAGTCTCACAACTTTTGTCTATCTCCTTAGAGCCTCAAGTATCTATTCAAGAATATGACCAATACGTGTCTATTCGAGGAGCATTACAATTAACAGGTGAATACGAAACGTACGAGGGAGAGCACTCGTTACGCGAATATACAAATGAGAATCAAGTGCAATCTATCTCTGTCCGTGAAGACGGAACGGCTGAATTATCACATCAATTTCCTGTTGATATTACCATTCCTAAAAATCGTATTCAAAGTATTGAAGACGTATATGTATCTATTGATTTATTTGATTATGAATTGCCAGACACAAATCAGCTGCAGCTAATGGCTGACTTGTCCATCACAGGATTGTACGGAGAACAGCATGAGGAACGAGAAGAAGAGGAAGAGTTTTCGGAGGAACAGCACATCGTCTCTTATGAAGAAGTGGACGATGCTGAAGAGGTATATACTGAAAACGTTGCTCAAGAAGAAGAAGAACAAGAGTTTGACGTAAGCTATCGTGAAGCTCCCGCACTTTTAGAGGCAGAGGCTATTGAAGAAGAGCATTCAGAAGAGCATTCAGAAGAGCATTCAGAAGAGACCCCTAGTTATTTTTCATCTGTATTTAAAAAAGAATCTCGTGCTGAGCCGGTTGTGGAATATGAAGAGGAAGCATATGAACCATTTGAAGTCGAAGTGAAAAAAGAGGCCCAAATCGAGGAAGAAAGAGAAGACAATGTGATTGAACTGTTTCAGCTTCGTCAAGAGCAAGAAAGCTTCGAAGAATCGCAAGCTAGTGAATTGAATACGTATGCTGACGTTCAACAAGAGGCTGAGCAAGAAGAAGCTGAACAAGAAGAGGAAAAGATTATTGTTGAATTTCGGAAAGAAGAAAATGAAAGCGGCCGAAATGAAAACGCCCTTTATTTAACAAAGCTCTTTTCGCGGGAAGAAGAAGCTTTTTCAACGTGGAAGCTTTGTATTGTTCAAGACGGAGATTCGCTTGATACGATAGCAAACCGCTATAATACGAATGTACAAAACATTTTACGAGTGAATAATTTAGAAGATGAATATGAGCTGGAAGAAGGAAGCATCTTAAATATTCCCGTTCGTTAAAGTCGGAAAGAAAACAGTTTTGACGCATATAATGTCTTAACTGTTTTCTTTATTTTTTACGAGGAAGGAGAATATAGATGCAGCGGACAGTAGCAGACTACAAAGTATTGTTAAAAGAATATGACTTAGATGTTGACTTTATCGAAGACTACGGAAAAGTAAAAAAAGTCTATACGAAAACCGGCGTATTTGCGCTTAAAGAAATGGCGAATCATCAAGAACGAAATCAAAACTTCATTCAAAAGCTGCAGAACGTGTATCAAAAAGGATGGATGGGATTTGTCCCTATTTATCAAACAAAGCGTTCTCAGCCCATTGTTTCAGATGAAAGCGGCTCGTATTACTTAATGCCGTGGCTCCCAAATAATCCGACCGAAGAGCGTGATATTCGATATCATAAATTATTTCAAGAGCTTGCTAAGCTTCACGGCGCTTCGGCGCAGGAAGTAGAAGTGAAAAAAGAAGATATAGAAAATCATTATACATCGATGAAAGAAACGTGGGAGAAACGTCAGGAAGAGCTGAAGCAGTATGTAGCAGAATGCGAGAAAAAAATCTATATGTCCCCGTTTGAATTGCATTACTGTACGTTTTATTATGAAATGACAAGAGCGCTTGAATTTGGTTTTGGAAAGCTCGATCAGTGGAACGATGAAATGGAAGAAAAGGAAAAGATCCGGCTGGTTACGTCTCATGGAAAGCTATCGGCTAAACATTTTATCTATGATGAACGGGGAAATGGTTTTTTTATTAATTTTGAACATGCAAAAGATGCTTCACCGATTTATGATTTGGTCTCATTTTATTTCCGTACTCTTCGCACATACCCAGTAACTACCTATGACAGCTATGAGTGGTTTAGTACGTATGAAAAACATTTTGCTCTCAGAGAAGAGGAACGGCTGCTTTTACACAGTTATTTGGCGTTTCCAGAACCCTTGTATCAGTGTATCGTTCAATATAGGCAGCATAAAGAAAGTAAAACAGAGCTTGAACATATGCAGTCATTTATTCGAGCATACTGGCTGACGAAAAACATTGAACAGCTCAATATTAAAATATTTGAAGTAGATCAGCAAAAAAAAATGGCAGCGGAAGCAGCTGCACAAGCCCAAGCGAACGAATAGCGCTTGGGTTTTTAAATCCAGTCCGAATATAAAGCAACCGCTAGTATGGCAAGCAGTGCCAACAACAGTACATCAAAGGTTGTAGGGAAAAATAGTGTACGTATACCTTGAAAAATTGTTAAAGGAACAATAAACTGTCCACAAGCCGCTCCTGCTGTTTTGAGCCACCGCTGCAGCTGATACGAATTTACATTTATTCGTTTCTTCATTTGTACATGCCCCTTTCAATCCACGTGCCCAGGTTAAAGTAAGTATATGAAAAAAGAAAGAAATGGTGTCATTTTTTTGAGCGGACTCTTCATTTTATTTCCAAAATTAGCGAGTGAATGAAAAAATAAAGAGCAGAACAAAAAAATTATGAATATAATCGTAAAAAAGTGGAGAAGATTATTGACGATTCAACATTTTTTCATATAGTATAATTAAGAGAAATTCATACATAAATACAGTGAATAGGAAGAGTACGGGATGTTCGTCTTTCAGAGAGAGAAATCAGCTGCTGTGAGATTTCTTAAGAATGTGCACTCGGAATGTCGCCTATGAGTAGCTTTTTTGAACAGCTGCATAGCTCAGTAGAAAAAGCCGGTTAATCAACCGTTATGAAATGAAGTGTATAGGCTTATCAAACGGGATACGTCTATAAAAAAAGGTGGTACCGCGAAATCAACTCCTTTCGTCCTTTTATTAGGAAAGGAGTTTTTTTATGTTTATAAAAGCTTTACACAGTTTCTAAAGACTGAAACTTTATATTATGGAGGTATACATTATGTCTGAAAAAGAAGTGACTCTTCCAACGAAGTATGATCCAAAAGCCGTTGAAGAAAATCGTTATCAGTATTGGTTAGACGGGAAGTTTTTTGAAGCAACAAATGACCCTGAAAAAGAGCCATATACAATTGTAATTCCACCCCCAAACGTAACGGGCAAGCTGCATTTAGGCCACGCTTGGGATACAACGTTACAAGACATCTTAACGCGTATGAAGCGCATGCAAGGCTATGACGTTTTATGGCTTCCTGGCATGGACCATGCGGGGATTGCAACGCAGGCAAAAGTAGAAGAAAAGCTTCGCAGCGAAGGGAAAAGCCGCTACGATCTAGGCCGCGAAAATTTTGTAGCCGAAACATGGAAATGGAAAGAAGAATATGCAAGCTTTATTCGCCAGCAGTGGTCGAAGCTAGGACTTGGCTTAGACTATTCACGCGAGCGCTTCACGCTTGATGAAGGCCTTTCTAAAGCAGTGCGCGAAGTATTCGTAACGCTTTACAAAAAAGGGTTAATCTATCGCGGAGAATATATTATTAACTGGGATCCAGCTACAAAAACAGCTCTTTCAGACATCGAGGTTATTTACAAAGATGTACAAGGTGCGTTTTATCATATGCGCTATCCGTTGGCAGATGGTTCTGGACATATTGAAATCGCAACAACTCGTCCTGAAACAATGCTAGGAGATACGGCTGTAGCTGTTCACCCTGAAGATGATCGTTATAAGCACTTAATCGGCAAAAAGGTTGTCCTTCCGATTGTAGGTCGTGAAATTCCAATCGTAGGCGATGATTATGTAGATATGGAATTCGGTTCTGGTGCGGTGAAAATTACGCCTGCTCATGACCCGAACGATTTTGAAATTGGAAACCGCCATAATTTAGAGCGTATTTTAGTGATGAATCAGGACGGTACGATGAATGACAAAGCAGGTAAATATGAAGGAATGGATCGTTTTGCTTGCCGTAAGCAAATTGTTAAAGACCTTCAAGAAGACGGTGTATTGTTCAACATTGAAGACCACATGCATTCAGTAGGTCACAGTGAACGAAGCGGTGCCGTTGTTGAACCTTATTTATCAACTCAATGGTTTGTAAAAATGCAGCCGTTAGCAGATAAAGCAGTAGATCTTCAAAAGCAAGAAGAAAAAGTAAACTTCGTGCCTGATCGTTTTGAAAAGACATACTTACACTGGATGGAAAATATTCGCGACTGGTGTATTTCGCGTCAGCTTTGGTGGGGACATCGCATTCCAGCTTGGTATCATAAAGAAACTGGAGAAGTATACGTAGATCATGAGGCTCCAGCAGATATCGAAAACTGGGAACAAGATTCAGATGTATTAGATACATGGTTCAGTTCAGCGCTATGGCCATTCTCAACAATGGGCTGGCCCGATGTGGATGCAGCTGATTTCAAACGCTACTACCCAACAAACGTGCTTGTAACAGGCTACGATATTATTTTCTTCTGGGTATCTCGCATGATTTTCCAAGGTCTTGAATTTACGGGTAAACGTCCGTTTGACGATGTACTCATTCACGGTCTTGTACGAGATGCTGAAGGTCGTAAAATGAGTAAATCACTTGGTAACGGTGTAGACCCAATGGAAGTAATCGAGAAATACGGTGCAGATTCTCTTCGCTACTTCTTATCTACAGGAAGCTCACCAGGACAAGATTTACGCTTCAGCTTTGAAAAAGTCGAAGCGACGTGGAACTTTGCAAATAAAATTTGGAATGCTTCTCGTTTTGCATTAATGAACATGGACGGCATCACATTTGAAGAGCTTGATTTATCAGGCGAAAAGTCAGTTGCTGATAAATGGATTTTAACGCGCTTAAATGAAACGATTGAGCACGTAACAAAATTAGCTGACAAATATGAATTCGGTGAAGTTGGACGTATTCTCTATAACTTTATTTGGGATGATTTCTGCGATTGGTACATTGAAATGGCTAAACTTCCTCTTTACGGAGAAGATGAAGCAGCTAAAAAGACAACTCGCTCAATTTTAGCTTATGTACTTGATAACACAATGCGACTTTTACATCCATTCATGCCGTTTATTACCGAAGAAATTTGGCAAAGCTTGCCGCATGAAGGCGAATCGATTACAGTAGCTAAATGGCCGGAAGTACGCCCTGAGCTTTCTGATAAAGAAGCTGCTAACGATATGCGTTTACTTGTAGATATTATCCGCGCTGTTCGTAACATTCGTGCTGAAGTGAACACGCCGATGAGCAAACAAGTAAAATTATTTATCAAAGCTAAAGATGAAAATATTCAAAGCCAGCTCGAAAAGAACCGTGCGTATGTAGAACGTTTCTGTAATCCAAGTGAGCTTGTGATTTCAACAGATGTTTCATTAGATGAAAAAGCGATGACTGCTGTTGTAACAGGCGCAGAATTAATTTTACCTCTTGAAGGTTTAATTAATATCGAAGAAGAAATCGCGCGTTTAGAAAAAGAATACGACAAGTTAAACAAAGAAGTAGAACGTGTACAAAAGAAATTAAACAACCAAGGCTTTATTGCAAAAGCGCCTGCTAAAGTAGTAGAAGAAGAGCGTGCAAAAGAGCAGGATTATGTTGAAAAACGCGAAGCTGTTCAGTCTCGTATTGCTGAATTACGCGGATAATCGACGGGTTAATGAACCAACAGAAAAAGCGTGGCTTGTATAGCGACGCTTTTTCTCTACATAATAATAGCGATGGAAAAGAAAGGTGAATAAAAGATGATAACGACATATGAAGAAGCGCTTGATTGGATTCATAACAGACTTCGCTTTGGAATCAAGCCGGGGTTAGAACGAATGGAATGGATGCTAGAGCAGCTTGATTTTCCGCAGCAAAATCTAAATGCTATTCATGTTGCTGGGACGAATGGTAAAGGTTCTACCGTTTCTTATTTGCGAAACATGTTAGAAGAAGCAGGGTATAAAGTTGGAACGTTTACTTCTCCTTATATCGAAACATTTAATGAGCGGATCAGCGTGAATGGACAGCCTATTTCAAATGAAGCAATGACCGCTCTTGTTCAGGAAATAAAGCCTGTTGTGGAGCGACTAGAACATACAAGCTTAGGATCAGCAACGGAATTTGAAGTGATTACAGTCATGGCTTTTCTTTATTTCGGCTATCATGAGTCAGTTGACTATGCTGTGTTTGAAACAGGTCTTGGAGGACGATATGACTCAACAAACGTTGTGAATCCTATGGTGAGTATTATTACAAACATTGGATTTGATCACATGGCAATATTAGGTGATACGGTAGAAGAAATTGCAGCAGAAAAAGCGGGAATTATTAAAAAAGAAGTCCCTATTATTACCGGTGCAGAGCAAGTGAAGGCGCTTGATGTCATTACTGAAGAAGCAAAGTCAAAGCATGCTTCGTTATTTGTGTTAGGAAAAGATTTTGACATTAAAAACTATGAGCCCTTAGCAAATGGAGAAGGCTTTGCGTTAAAAACGCCGTATGGCACATTTGAACATTTAGAATTAAATATGCTTGGCTATCATCAAGTGAAAAATGCAGCTTTGGCTCTCATGGCCGTTTGTTATTTAAAAGAAAAGAAAAAGCTTTCTATCTCCAATGAGCAAATGATAAAAGGGATTCAGCATACAAAGTGGAACGGCCGCTTTGAGATAGTAAATGAGCATCCTTTAACGATTATTGATGGGGCTCATAATGCAGAAGGCATTGATAGCTTGTTATCTACTTTACGCCTTCATTATGAAAATCGAAACATTCATTTAATTTTCAGCTGCTTAAATGATAAAAGTGCTGATCGAATGGTTCAAGAACTTGAAACAATCGCTGCAAGTATTACATTTACGTCGTTTGACTTTCCTCGTGCTCGCGCAGCTGGGGAGCTTTATGAGATGAGTACTCATCATAATAAGCATATGGATGAAGAGTGGAAAAAAGCAATTGCTTACGTAAAGGAAAAGGCGACAGGTGAACAAGACATGGTCGTGATTACAGGGTCTCTGTATTTTATATCAGAAGTAAGGGCTTTTCTTCTAAAATGAGTAAGAGCAGCAAGTGAAATCTTGCTGCTTTTAACATAATGTGAGGAAGGGATACGGATAATAAGGAAGCACTAAGTTCAAAGTATTGTCACTTTCACCCCCTAGGTAAGTGATATATAATAAACATGTACATCACTAAATAAGGAGATTGTTAACATGAGTAAGAATAATGAAAAAATTGTACCAAAAAGTAATAAAAACTTTACCGGTATTATTCTTACCTTTTCAGTGATAGCGAATGTTATTATTTTACTGCTATTCTTTTCGAATATTGGCTATCAAGGAAAAGTAAGTTTTGATTTGACTATCTTTCCACGGTTAAATGCTATTTTGAATAGTTTTACGTTTATTTTTTTAGTTGCAGCGTTGATTTCAATTTTTAGGAAAAATATTAATGCTCATAAAGGTTTTATTTTAGCAGCATTCACTTCCACACTGCTCTTTTTAGTTTCATATTTAACATTCCATTACATTTCCACAGAAACAGCTACGTTCGGTGGAGAAGGAATCGTTCGTCCCATTTACTTCTTCATTTTGATCACACACAGTTTCCTAGCAGCGATTATTGTTCCGCTGGCACTGTTTGCACTTGTGTGGGGCTGGACAATGCAAGTTGAAAAACACAAAAAAATTGTGCGATGGACAATGCCAATCTGGCTTTATGTAAGTCTTACAGGTGTAATTGTCTACTTATTTATGGCTCCTTACTATTAAAAGACGTCTGCTTTTGCAGACGTTTTTTTATGCTGTTTTTGTTTTTTAGTGGTATAATCCTTATTACCTATAAAAAGTGTGTTTTAAGGAAGGAGGCATACAGAATATTACTTTTGTGGGTATTATGATTCAGTTTATTAACCAAGGAGCTGTTTGATACTAATCAATAAAGGAGAGATATTGAAATGGATAAACTGTCAACGAGGAATAAAGGAATTTCTCTAATGAAAGTGATCGTACTGGTTATCGTAATAGGTCTTCTTGCAGCTTTTCTCATTCCGTTTCTTGGCAGCTATTTAAGGGAACGAGATACATTCCTTCACTCAAAAGAAAACCTACAATTAAGCAGCAGGCCTGAGATGGAAGAAATAGTATGAGTTTAATTTACCTCTATGCATTTGTTTCAGGTATCACGTTAGGTTCATTTTATAACGTAGCAGGACTTAGAATACCTCAGAAAAAATCTATTTTATCTCCAAGATCTCATTGTCCACACTGTTTATACGTTCTTTCTCCACAACAATTAATTCCCATAGTCTCCTACATTAAAAATGCAGGAAAATGTAGTATGTGTCACAAAAAAATCTCCTTCATCTACCCATTCATAGAATTTTCGACAGGAAGTTTATTTGTATATGCTTTTTTTAGATTGAATATGACGTTAGAACTGATTGTCATATTAACCTTTGTTTCTTTTTTAACAATTATAGTTGTCTCAGACATAGTCTATATGATTGTCCCAAATAAGGTGCTGCTTTTCTTTTTGCCTATCTTTCTACTTGAGCGTCTTTTCATTCCATTAAATTCGTGGAGTGATTCCTTAATGGGAGGAGGAATCGTATTTTTTCTCCTCTTTCTAATCGCATTTCTCAGCAGAGGAGGGCTTGGAGAAGGAGATATTAAACTGTATGCTTTGATTGGTATTGTGCTTGGAGTAAAGCTTGTTTTGCTATCGCTTTTTTTAGCTATATTAATAGGCGGAATCGTTAGTATAGGAGCGTTATTAATGAAAAAGGCAAAGGTAGGTGTACCAATTCCTTTCGTTCCATTTATTTTTATAGGCACAATCGCTGCTTATTTTCATGGAAACGAATTGATAGATTGGTATGTTAGCAACTATTTTTATTGAGCTTCAAGTCTTCGACAAATTTAAAATTTCTGTAACTAAATAGCGAAAACCTTTTGTAACAAGACGACAAATGTCTTGTTATTTTTTTTTTCTTCTATGATAGCATGGAAAAAAGTGTATGTTTTATGTCGGTTTACCTCAGCTTGCAACCGGTACTAAGACTACGTTAACTAAAGGCGGTGGGGCAGTGGACAAGCAGGAACGAAAAATTTCAATTAAAATCAACGGTCAATCCAAGGAAGAACAAGTGCCAGAAAAAGACGAGTTTACGTGGGTTCTTCCGGAACCGGGATCCACAGATTCTCATGTGGAAGAAAATAAAGTGGTGTTTATTGAAGATGTAAGAAATGAAAAAAAGAAAAAGCCGCGATTACATCCTAAAAATGTTTCGATTAAAACGGTAAGCGGCGGTGTGATCAAACGAACAGCTGTGATTGTACTGCTAGCAGTTGGAATAGGCAGCGGCATCGGTATGGTTGGTGTGAAAATGATGACAGGAAGCGAACAGCCTGTAAGCAAAGCACAAACAAGTGAGCAAACGAAAGAAGAAAAAACTTCTCAAACAGCGTCTACCACTGAAAGTGTTGGTAAAGCTGAAAAGAAAAGCGAACAGGAATCGAAGGGGACATCAGCTGCTGCTTCTACTTTAGAACCTTTTTCCTTTTACATTGTTCAAGCAGGTGCTTTTTCATCAAAAACTGCTGCAAATAAAGCAATGGATAAATGGAAAGAAGAGAACGAAGCAGGCGAGATCTTTTCACCTAAAACCTATTCTCTTGTCGTTGGTGCTGCCACTGGAGAAGAAAAAGCGAACGCACTTAGTAAAACTTATAAACAACAAGGTAAAGATGTATATGTAAAGTCTTATGAAATTAAGCCCACTAGCGAATTAGTGAAAAAAGATCAAACGGTTATAACAACAGCGCAGCCGTTTATGGCTAATCTCTTAGATCAATCTGTTAAAGCGATTGAAGGACAGCGGGTAGCCGATATCAAATCTCTGAAAAAAGAGCTGACAAAAGTTCAGAAAGAAGCGTCAAATGAAGACATTAAAACCATGGTGAGCACCCTTCAAAAAGCTGCTGCTTCTCTTTCTTCATATGAAGATAATAAAAGCAGTAAAGATGCTTGGCTTGCTCAGCGATACGTGTTAAAAGCTCTTCAGCAGTATGAAAGCCTTGTAACGTCTTAACAAGTGAGGTAGTGTAATGCTGCCTCACTTGTTTATTGTCATTTGGGGATGAAATTGCTAAAATAACGGTGTGTCCTTCTTTTTTAAATCAAAATGCAAAGGTGAGATGTATGAAACAAACATTAATTTTAGCCTCAGGCTCTCCTCGTCGAAAAGAATTACTTCAGCAGCTTCACATTCCCTTTACCGTTCACGTTAGTACAATTGAAGAAATCATCAATCCATTATACACTCCGTCCGAGGTAGTAATGGATTTAGCTAGGCAAAAAGCAGTGGACGTCGCTTCGCATCATAAAGAGGATATTGTCCTAGGTGCCGATACAGTTGTCGTATATGGCAATCGTATTTTAGGAAAGCCAAAAACGAACCAAGAAGCGATTGAAACACTTACGATGCTGTCAGGTCAAAAACATCAGGTGTTAACTGGAGTAGCGTTCGTATCAAATGCAAAAGTTCATACGTTTTATGAACAAACAGATGTAGAGTTTTGGCCGATTGAAGAAGATGAAATCGTACAGTACGTAGAGTCAGGAGAGCCTATGGATAAGGCTGGTTCTTATGGAATTCAAGGTCTCGGTGCTGCGCTAGTTAAAAAAATTGAAGGAGACTATTTCTCCGTGGTGGGCTTGCCGCTCTCCCGAACAATACGTGAGCTAAAAAAATACGGTTTCGTTTACTAAAAAGGAGTGGCGAAATTGGATCAATCATTGTTAATTAAAGATTTTCCTCAAGATGAAAGACCTCGAGAGCGCCTTGTGTCAATGGGTGCTTCTAGTCTTTCTAACCACGAGCTTATTGCTATTTTGCTGCGTACTGGAACCAAAGATGAATCTGTTCTTCAGCTGTCCAATCGCATATTAACGCATTTTGAAGGTCTTCAACTTTTGCAGCATGCATCGCTTGATGAAATGATGAATATTAAAGGTATCGGACCTGCAAAAGCAATTCAAATTATAGCGGCTATTGAAATAGGTAAGAGGATTGTACAGCGGAAATCTAGTCAGCGATATACCATTCATGGCCCTGAAGACGGAGCTAATTATGTGATGGAAGAAATGCGCGTGCTGTCTCAAGAGCATTTCGTCTGTTTATACCTCAACACGAAAAATCAAGTTCTCCACAAGCAAACCATTTTTATCGGAAGCCTCAATTCATCTATTGTCCATCCAAGAGAAGTATTTAAAGAAGCCTTTCGTCGTTCAGCTGCATCCCTTATTTGTATTCATAATCATCCCTCCGGCGACCCTACTCCCAGCAGAGAAGATATAGAGGTAACGAAGCGCTTAAAAGAGTGCGGATTTATCATAGGAATTGAATTGTTAGATCATTTAATTATCGGAGATCGAAAATATATTAGTTTAAAAGAAAAAGGATACATGTAAGGCTATGCTTTTTAAAATCCTTGGGTTATAATAGTAGTCATGATTTTAAATGACAAGTTCTTTACAATCATTCGTTATTAATAGACAAAGTATGACTTTTTATCATACAATATTTGGCGTTGACATCTATGAAAAAAGTATAGAAAATAAAAAATGTTACTTATGAAATGAAGAAATTGAATTATGGAATTTTTACCTTTGCATTTTGGTAAGAGAAAGGAAGAGACACATGTTTGGAATCGGTACTAGAGACCTTGGAATAGATTTGGGTACTGCAAATACGCTCGTTTATGTAAAAGGAAAAGGAATTGTTGTGCGTGAGCCGTCTGTTGTGGCTTTGCAAACTGATACAAAACAAATCGTTGCGGTAGGTAACGATGCAAAAAATATGATTGGTCGTACACCTGGGAACGTAGTAGCCCTTCGTCCAATGAAAGATGGAGTTATTGCAGATTACGAAACAACTGCGACGATGATGAAATATTACATCAATCAAGCTCAAAAAACAAAAAGTTTGTTTGCGGGTAAGCCGTATGTAATGGTTTGTGTACCTTCTGGCATTACAGCTGTTGAGAAACGTGCCGTTATTGATGCGACTCGTCAGGCTGGCGCGCGTGATGCGTATACAATTGAAGAACCGTTTGCTGCAGCAATCGGCGCCAATCTACCGGTTTGGGAGCCAACGGGAAGTATGGTAGTAGATATTGGCGGAGGAACAACAGAAGTTGCGATTATTTCCTTAGGAGGAATCGTAACATGTCAGTCAATCCGTATCGCTGGGGACGAGATGGATGAAGCGATTATTCAATATATTCGCAAGAATTACAATTTAATGATCGGTGAGCGTACGTCAGAAGCATTAAAAGTAGAAGTCGGTTCTGCCGGAATTCCAGAAGGTATTGAAAACATGGAAATTCGCGGACGTGACTTACTAACAGGTCTACCGAAAACAATCGAAATTTCAGCAGAAGAAATTGCAGAAGCGCTAAAAGATACAGTGGCTTCTATTGTAGATTCAGTAAAAAGTACATTAGAAAAAACACCACCTGAACTTGCGGCAGATATTATGGATCGCGGTATTGTATTAACAGGCGGTGGCGCATTGCTACGTAATTTAGATAAAGTTATTAGTGAAGAAACAAATATGCCGGTTGTCATCGCAGAAGATCCGCTTGACTGTGTTGCAATTGGAACTGGTAAAGCGTTAGAACACATTGATTTATTTAAAAATCGTACAAGCGATTCATATCGCTAAATATTAAGAGGTGTAGATCGTGCCACAATTTTTCTTAAATAAACGTTTAGTTATTTTATTAGTCAGTATTATTGTATTAGTGGCATTGATTGGTTTTTCGTTAAATGGTCGTAAAAATGTAACGTGGCCTGAACAGTTTGTCAAAGATACGGTTGGTCTTGTTCAGGCTACCTTTAATGAACCCGCACAATTTGTAGCGGGTTTCTTTCAGAATGTAGGTGACTTAAAGCGTACATACGAAGAAAACGAGGTATTAAAAGCCCGTTTAGACGAACGCATGCAATTAGAAACGAAAGCCAACGCTTTGCAGCAAGAAAATAAAAAATTAAGAGCACAGCTCGACAAAAAAACGGATTTAAGTCAATACAACCCAATCGAAGCAACAGTTATTGCTCGTAATCCAGACCGTTGGCATGAGGTAATTGCCATTGATAAAGGGACGGTTCATAATGTGCAGGAAAATATGGCTGTTATGACTCCTGAAGGGCTGATTGGTAAAGTGAAGCATGCATCTAAGTTCACATCTACTGTGCAGTTAATTAGTTCATCAGATCGTACAAACCGTGTATCTGCTAAAATTCAGGCTAAAAAAGAAGTGTTTGGTTTAATTGAAGGCTATGATGATAAAGAACAGGCGCTTGTTATGCGTCGTATTCCATTTGATGCTGATATTAAAGAAAAGCAAAAAGTAGTAACGTCTGGTTTAGGACAAGAAGACGGCATTTTCCCTAGCAATCTTCCAATTGGCGTTATCACAAAAATTGAGCCTGATGAATATGGATTAACGAAAAAAGCTTATATCAAACCTGCTGCTGACTTGTATGACTTAGATAACGTAGTTGTAGCTAAAAGAAGTGCCCCCGCTGCTGAAGACGATTTAGGGGCGGAGGAGGCTAACTGATGAAGCGGTTTGTCCTTCCTATTCTCGTGCTTGTCGTTTTTATGTTTGAAAGTATCTTTGTTAATTTTGTCGCCATGGCATCACCATGGCGAGACTGGATTCTATCGCCTCACTTTGTTGTAGTGGTACTGGCTTTTATGTCAGTGTATTATCACCCAAAGCAAGCGATGCTATATGGGGTAATCCTTGGATTCATGTATGATATTGCCTTTACGGATGTCTTAGGAGTATACGCGCTTGGATTGCCGGCCGTATGCTATATCGTATCAAAACTAATGAAGATTTTTCAGCAAAATACGCTTATCGTAATCTGCATGTCGCTATTAGCTGTAGCCATTATTGAGTTTTATGTATATGGAATTAATAGCATTATTAATATATCCGATATGACCATTGGTCGCTTCTTGCAAGAGCGATTTTACGCAACCATCATTTTAAATGCCATATTTGCACTCATTTTTGCATTTCCGCTTCAAAGATGTTTTCAATATTTTGCTAAATTTATCGATGAACGCTGATCGGAACATACATTACGCTTCTCGTTCATGATAGGATAAAAATGCTGATTGAAGAAACGAAAAAAAGGAATTGAGTAAGTCTCTGTCGAAATTATATATTCGTTGAGGTGAGCGTCTTGAATAAACAAAAGCAACAAAATGTGACAATTAAAGGAACAAAAGATGGATTAACGTTGCATCTCAATGATACATGTTCATTTGCAGAGCTTTTGACGGAACTTAAGACGAAGCTTTTGACAAATAAGCATGGCGATGCCGATCAGATCGTCACAGTGTATGTCAAAATCGGAAATCGTTATTTAACTACAGAGCAGGAAACCGAATTGAAGGCGCTCATAGAAGAAAATCAGTATTTAGTAGTTAAACAAATTGATAGTAACGTTATTTTAAAGCAAGATGCAGTCCGCGTAAGAGAAGAAAGTGAATTAGTATCTGTTACAAAGGTAGTTCGTTCAGGACAGGTTCTCCATGTAGAAGGCGATTTGCTTCTAGTCGGAGACGTAAATCCCGGAGGAACCGTTGTAGCTGGAGGAAATTTATTTGTATTAGGTGCTTTAAAAGGGATTGCTCATGCAGGATATCGCGGCAATAAAAACGCCGTTATTGCTGCATCGTTAATGAAACCTTCACAGCTGCGCATTGCTGATATTATTACCCGATCAGAAGAAGAGCGCAGTGAGAAGGAAGAGAATATAATGGAATGTGCATACTTAGATGATAATGATCAAATGGTAATAGATCGCGTGCAAACTTTACCGCATCTAAGACCGAATTTGACCAGGGTAGAAAGGAGAATTTGACAGTGGGAGAGGCTATTGTTGTTACGTCTGGTAAAGGTGGAGTTGGAAAAACAACGACATCAGCCAATTTAGGTACTGCTCTAGCATTAGCTGGAAAGCGGGTGTGTCTAGTAGACACTGATATCGGCTTACGCAACTTGGATGTTGTAATGGGGCTTGAAAATCGTATTATTTATGATCTTGTAGACGTGGTAGAAGGTCGATGCCAACCGCAAAAAGCCTTGATTAAGGACAAGCGTTTTGAATGTTTGTACTTACTTCCTGCTGCTCAAACGAGTGACAAAACAGCTGTTCAACCAGAACAAATGCGAGAGTTAGTTCTTCAGTTAAAGCAAGACTATGACTATGTGGTTATTGATTGCCCAGCTGGTATTGAACAAGGCTATAAGAACGCCGTAGCTGGCGCTGATAAGGCACTCGTTGTGACAACACCGGAAGTTTCAGCTGTTCGTGATGCTGACCGTATTATTGGATTATTGGAGCAAGAGGATATCGAGTCTCCAAAACTTGTTATTAACCGAATCCGTAGTCATATGATGAAAAATGGAGACATGCTGGACGTGGAAGAAATTTCTCAGCTTCTAGCTGTTGATTTAATTGGAATCGTTGCTGACGATGAAAATGTTATTCGTGCTTCTAACAACGGTGAACCAATTGTCATGGACCCATCAAGCAAAGCATCAATTGCATATCGTAATATTGCAAGACGTATTCTAGGTGAAACGGTTCCTCTTCAATCGTTAGATGAAGAAGATAAGGGAATGTTTGCACGTATTAAACGATTCTTTGGTGTTCGTTCTTAAAAAGCTTCCGATAGAGGAAGCTTTTTTTATTTGTTTGATTTTGTAGAGTCAAGCTGTCATAAGCTCCACGGACAAGTCATATAGTTGATTATACGATAAGAACAAGGAGAATGATGAATCATGAATCGACGTGCTGATGAAATCCGTAAACGAATTGCTGAGCGTAAGCGAAAACAATTAAATACAACAAAGCGTCTTCCTCAAGAACCTCTTCATACGTCCTTAATGAGTGAAGAAGAAAAATATGGATCGATGGATTATTCTGCGGTTGAATACACACCATCAGCAAAGGAATATCACCCGTTATTTCGAAAAGAACGCTTTTTATTTAAAATTTTAGCTTCAGCCTGCTTAGTGTTAATTGTAGGGATTATGTTCAAGAACGCTTCTCCTACTTTTGAACATGCCAGAGTGGTGGTTCAACAAACAATGGATAAAGAATTTCAGTTTGCAGCTGTTTCCTCCTGGTACGAAGATAAGTTTGGGAAGCCGTTAACGCTATTGCCGAATAAACAGTCTAGCAAAACGGAGCAAAGTGTAAGCGGAGAATATGCTACTCCAGCTTCAGGGAAAGTAACGGAAACATTTGCTCAAAGTAAGCAAGGCGTGACGGTTCAAACAGGAGTGGATTCGGTTGTAGAAGCAATGAGTGAAGGTATCGTAAGGTATGTAGGGAAACGTGATGATACTGGGAATACCGTTATTATTCAACATGCCGATGGAACCGAAACTTGGTATGGACAGCTCAAAAAAATCAATGTTAGTATGTATGATTTTGTGAATAAAGGCAAAGAAGTAGGAATTGTGGAAAACAGTAAAAAAGGCGATGCTGGAACATTCTATTTTGCTATTAAAAAAGGCGATAAGTTTGTTGATCCTAGTCAGGTGATTCAATTTGAATAGTGCTTTTTCGTTATTGATGAAAATTCACATTCATCCATTGTTTTGGGGGATTTTCGTAATTGGTATCTTAACGGCTACGGTAAAGCAGCTTTTTTTGTTATTTATTATTGTAATTATTCATGAACTGGGCCACGCCGTAGCGGCTCAGTGTTTTTCTTGGCGGATTCGCAGAATTATGCTCTTACCTTTTGGGGGAGTAGCAGAAGTAGATGAACATGGGAATCGTCCATTTCGAGAAGAGTTTATTGTGATAATAAGTGGACCTCTTCAGCATCTCTGGATGTTTGGAGCTGCTTTCTTATTAATGAAAATAAATGTGTTGTCTTTGGAAACGTATGAGCAATTTATGTTTCAATGCACGGTGATTTTACTGTTTAATCTTTTGCCCATTTGGCCATTGGACGGAGGGAAGCTGCTTTTTTTAATTTGCAGTCGGTCTTTACCATTTTTAGAAGCGCATAAGCTTGCGCTCCGGTTATCAACGTTTTTTTTAGCTGTTGGTATTATTTATGCCGTCATTATGCATCCTTTTCAGCTGCACTTATGGATTGTTATTTCATTTTTAATTATATCCGGATATTTAGAATGGAAGAGCAGGCAATTTGTCTACATGCGCTTTTTGTTGGAGAGATATCATGGCAAAGAGCATCAAATTGGAGCTTTAAAAACACTAAGTGTATCAACCAGTGAGACGCTCCATCAAGTTCTGCAAAAATTCCAAAGAGGTTGTAAGCATATGATTATTGCTACATCTCAAACAGGCGAGCATGTACAAATTGATGAAAATGAACTTTTACACGCTTACTTTGTAGAAAAAAGAACAAATAGCCAACTAGACGAACTTGTAACAGTTTATTGATTTCTAGTAACATAGAATAGAATGAAAAAGTTCGGTGCACTGACCGAACTTTTTCCTATGAATTTAGATTAAAGTGAGGCAATGTATGTGAAGGCATGTATTATTAACGCGGCTACTTCTTCAAAACGTATAGCCGTGATAAACGATAAAGCACTAGAAAAAATCTATTTACAAGAACAAAGCGAGAATCAGATTATTGGTGATATATATTGGGGTAAAGTAGTAAAAGTACTACCGCATATGCAAGCAGCCTTTATCGATATCGGTTTATCAATGAACGGATTTATTCATCGAAATGAACTTGTATCCTATCAGCAGTCAGAGAATCCTCACAAAGATCAGCAGCCGATGTCTGCTTTTATCCGTGAAGGAGAAAAAGTATTGGTTCAAGTTGTAAAAGAAGGCATTGGGACAAAAGGGCCCAAGCTGACGGGTATCATTGAATTTTCTTCTGATGAGCTTGTATATTTACCGCACGGAAACTATGTCGCTGTATCCAAAAAAATAGCTGAGCCAAAACGACAACAGTGGAAACAGCTTGGTGAGCGGTTAAAACAAGGGATGGAAGGCTTTTTATTTCGAACAGCGATTGCAGAAAAATCAGAAGCCGCGGTCCAACATAAAATAAAAGAGCTACAGAAAAAATATGAGCGCCTTGAACGACAGACACAGGGAATGAAAGCTCCTGCCCTAGTCAGCAAAGGACAAGATTTTCTCGAAACAAGAGTGGAAGCTGCACTTCAACAAGGAATTGATGGGATAGTAGTAGATGACTTCGAGCTATATCAGCATCTTCAAACTACCTACCCTAACTCGTCAATAGAGTACTATAAAGGAAATGAAAATATTTTCTCTTTTTACGATGTGGAACGGCAAATAGAGAAGCTTTTAAAGCGAATCGTGTGGCTCAAAAGCGGAGGCTATATCGTTATTGACGAAACGGAAGCGATGACGGTCGTGGATGTGAACACGGGGAAGTTTTCAGGAAAAGATAATATTCGAAAGACAATGCTTCAAACAAATATGGAAGCTGCGTATGAACTGTCCAAACAGATGCAATTACGTCACTTAGGCGGCATGATCTTAATTGATTTTATAAATATGCCTCATAAAGAAGATCGGACAGAAGTAGAAAGATACATGAAAAAGCTATGTGAACAAGATGAAGTGCGGACGAATGTAGTTGGCTTTACAGAGCTTGGCATATTGCAATTAACGCGGAAGAAAGTGCGCAATAGTATTGGATCAACATTAACTATGCCTTGTGAAGTATGTGAAGGAACCGGTAAAATGATTGATTCCAAAACGGCTGCTTTTCAAATTGAACGTGTAATTTGGGAACATCGCGGCGCGGAAGAAGAGGCTATTTGGATTGAGGCGCGAAGTGATGTTATAAATGAAATGAAGGCTCAAGGATTTCTCAACGCTTTAGAGAAAATGGTAAAAAAAACCGTATATCTTACGCCAAGCAATGATTATACAAACGCATTTGTTTTGCGTCAATTGGGGTCGAATGAGCAGATCCAAAAAAGGGTCTCTGCTTCTATATAAAATTTTAGAAGAAAACATGAATTCCAATTGACACTAACCTTTGATTTGTAGTAAGATTTAATATGTTGGTTTGTAGCACCCGTGCTACAACCGCTCAGAACAGGTTTTAAGTTCACTTGAACACCTGTGATGGCGAGTCTTAGTTTTTAGAGGAGGTGCAGAGAATGTACGCAATTATTGAAACTGGTGGTAAGCAAATTAAAGTAGAGGCTGGTCAAGCAATCTACGTTGAAAAACTTGCTGGTGAACAAGGCGAAACAGTTACTTTTGACAAAGTATTATTTGTAGGTGGCGACAGCGTGAAAGTTGGTGTTCCTTTCGTAGAAGGTGCAACAGTTACGGCTAAAGTTGAAAAACAAGGTCGCGCTAAAAAGATCACTGTATTTAAATACAAAGCAAAGAAAAACTATCGTCGTAAGCAAGGTCACCGTCAACCTTACACAAAAGTTGTAATCGACGCTATCAACGCGTAATTATAACAAATGATTAAGGTGACGATTTCTCGTGATGCAAATAAGAAAGTTGACGGGTTCACGATGAGTGGACATGCTGACTTTTCCGAACACGGAAAAGATCTTGTTTGTGCGGGAGCATCTGCAGTTTCATTTGGGACAATTAATGCTATCTTTTCAATAAGTGGGGTTGAACCGCACTTAGAGCAAGGTGGAGATGGTGGGTATCTCCGTTGTGAGATTCCAAAAGATGTGGATTCGTTCACATTGGAACAGATTCAATTGCTATTAGAAGGTATGGTTGTTTCACTGAAAACGATCGAATTAGATTACAGTAATTATATAAAAATTAACGACAACTAAACAGGAGGTGGATGTCATGTTAGTAAGATTAGACCTTCAATTCTTCGCTTCTAAAAAAGGAGTAGGTAGTACTAAAAACGGTCGTGATTCAATCTCGAAACGTCTTGGTGCTAAACGTGCTGATGGCCAATTCGTATCTGGTGGTTCAATTTTATACCGTCAACGCGGTACTAAAATTTACCCAGGTGCAAACGTAGGTCGTGGTGGAGATGATACTTTATTCGCTCAAATCGACGGTATCGTTAAATTTGAACGTTTCGGTCGTGACCGTAAAAAAGTATCTGTATACCCTGTTGCTCAAGAAGCATAAGATACAAAAAGAAAACTCTAACCCAAGTAGGTTAGAGTTTTCTTTTTGTAGAATATTTCACCTATTACCCATTGGAATTTGTTATAATCGAACATATCTAAGAAGATTGATACGAGATGTTTGTCAGCGTTGTGAAATACTTATGCTCGAGTCAAAGTTAGGAGTGCTAAGATGGAAAAAGAATGGGATGTCGTAGAAGTATTAAGATACGCGCGGCATGATTGGTTAAATAAGCTGCAATTAATCAAAGGCAATCTAGCGTTGAATCGGCTTGATCGAGCGAATGAAATCATTGAAGAAATTGTAAATGAATCCAAACATGAATCCAAGTTAACAAACATCAATATGCGACTGTTTGCGGGCTTTGTTATGACCTATCATTGGAATAACCATGCTGTTCGCTTAGATGTGGAAGTGCTCGGAGAATTGAAGGATTTATCACAATACGATGAGTTCGTATACAACTGGTGTTGCTATTTGACAGAAGCACTCGAAAAATATGTTGATTATCATGCAGAAAACTATTTGAGTATTTCAGTATGCATTGAAGAACAGGGAATTCGTTTCTTTTTTGACTTTAGTGGAATACTAACAGATATACAGAAGCTACAAAACAAGCTACAATGTTATGAGTGCGCTCAAGGAGTTGCATTGGTTGAACAGCATATGTCTGAAGATGAATTTAGCCTTATGCTCACAATAAGTTAACAGCGCTTTTGCTATTGCAGGAGCTAAGATATAGAACGGAGTGAAAAAGAAATGTTTGTAGATCAGGTCAAGGTATATGTAAAAGGTGGCGACGGAGGAAATGGAATGGTTGCCTTTCGTCGCGAAAAGTACGTACCAAAAGGAGGTCCTGCAGGTGGTGACGGTGGTCACGGTGCAGATGTCATCTTTGAAGTAGAAGAAGGATTGCGTACGCTGATGGATTTCCGCTATAAGCGTCACTTTAAAGCAAGCCGCGGTGAACATGGAATGTCAAAAGGACAGCACGGACGTAACGCTGAGCCGATGGTTGTAAAAGTTCCACCAGGTACGGTTGTGTTAGATGAAGATACGAACGAAACGATTGCTGATTTAGTTGAGCACGGCCAGCGCGCAGTGATTGCTAAAGGTGGACGCGGAGGGCGTGGGAATACGCGTTTTGCTACACCTGCAAATCCAGCACCGGAGCTTTCAGAAAATGGAGAGCCAGGTAAAGAGAGAAATGTAATTCTTGAATTAAAAGTATTAGCCGATGTAGGATTAGTTGGTTTTCCAAGTGTTGGAAAGTCAACGTTATTATCCGTAACGTCTGCTGCAAAGCCAAAAATTGCTGAATATCATTTTACAACAATTAATCCGAATTTAGGAGTAGTTGAAACAGAAGATAATCGCAGTTTTGTGATGGCAGATTTACCAGGGCTAATCGAAGGTGCACATGAAGGTGTAGGATTAGGTCATCAGTTTTTACGTCACATTGAACGTACCCGCGTTATTGTCCATGTAATCGATATGTCAGGTTTAGAAGGCCGTGATCCATATGAAGATTACTTAACCATCAATGAAGAGCTGCGTCAATATAATATGCGTTTAACAGAACGTCCGCAAGTAGTGGTAGCAAATAAAATGGATATCCCGCAAGCTGAAGAGAATCTAGCTGCATTCAAAGAAAAAGTAGGAGACGAAGTGAAAGTCTTTCCAATTTCTGCAGCAACGCGTAATGGAATCCGCGAACTGTTATTTACAGTAGCTGATCTTGTAGAAACTACGCCGGAATTCCCAATGCAAGAAGAGGAAGATCTATCTATGCACCGCGTACTGTACAAGCATGAAAAGAAAGAAGTGGAATTTGTTATTACGCGTGATAGCGATGGCTCATACGTATTAAGCGGTGAAAAAATCGAAAAATTATTCAAGATGACTGACTTCTCACGTGAAGAATCCGTTCGTCGATTTGCGCGTCAGCTTCGAGGCATGGGCGTCGATGAAGCCCTTCGTGAACGAGGAGCAAAAGATGGCGATATTGTAAAGCTGTTTGAATATGAATTTGAATTTATTGACTAATTGTTGTTCATAGGATAAGGGGAGGGGCTTTACTTGCATAAGAGCGATAAGCAGTTTTATTTAGTTCGCGAAGATGTATTACCAGAAGCGATGAAAAAAACATTGGATGCGAAGCTGTTAATTGAACGGGGAAAAGCTGAATCGGTAGCAGATGCTGTACAAGCCGTAGACTTGAGTCGCAGTGCTTTTTATAAGTACCGCGACACGGTCTTTCCGTTTCAGACGGTTGTCAAACAGCGAATTATTTCATTATTTTTTCATATTGAAGATCGATCAGGAACTTTATCACATTTATTAAGCACCGTTGCATCATCAGGATGCAATGTGTTAACGATTCACCAAACCATCCCTTTACAAGGGCGTGCCAACGTAACTCTTTCATTAGATACAGCAAGCATGAATGTTGAATTAAATGAAATGCTGCGAAGACTGAAAAGCTTAGAGTTTGTAGATAAAGTGGACGTGCTTGGTTCAGGGGCATAATGGCAAACAGATATAGATAAGGAGAGGCATGATTGTGGGGAAAGTAGGATATTTAGGACCAAAGGCAACATTTACACATGTAGCCGTCCAAGGCGTATTTAAACAGCAAGACCATATTCCATACAAAACAATTCCAGCATGCATTGATGCAGTGGATAACGGAGAAATTGAGTATGGAATTGTACCGTTAGAAAATGCACTTGAAGGATCTGTAAATTTAACACTTGATTATCTTATTCATGAACGTCGTCTGCCGATTGTTGGAGAAATTGTGCTTCCAATTCGTCAGCATTTAATGGTTCATCCATCTCGTGCAGAACAGTGGAAAAACATTGAAACGATTTATTCTCATCCTCATGCAATTGCGCAGTGTCATAAATTTTTACACGGAGAATGTACGTCAACTGCAGTAGAAGAGATGACATCAACGGCGTTTGCTGCTAAGTATGTAAGCGAACACCCTGAGCTTAATATTGGAGCTATTGCGAATGGGTTAGCAGCCCATGAATATGGATTACATATTGCCTGCCCGAACATTCATGATTATGATCATAATACAACGAGGTTTGTTATTTTGCATAAAGATGGAGCGCAAGAGGTGCCATTTTTAGCTGGAAATGGGTGCAAGACCACGTTAATGATTACACTTCCATCTGATCAGGCAGGAGCACTTCATCAAGTGCTTTCAGCCTTCTCCTGGCGTAAGCTAAATCTGTCTAAAATAGAATCCCGTCCTATGAAAACAGGGCTTGGAAACTATTTCTTTATCGTTGATATTGAACAAAAAATGGATGAAGTATTAATCCCTGGGGCTATGGCTGAACTTGAGGCACTAGGCTGTAGCGTAGTGCTTTTAGGAAGCTATCCCCATACACTACTTGAAACAGAAATCCCGCTTTAAAGCGGGATTTTTTTGTTATAACACCTTTTTATTCATTCGAAACTAAATAGCCTTCCGCTTCAAGAGCTAAGCAGGCAGCATTCAGTTTTTCAATTGTATCTGCTTCAATCGTATGAAGGTGAATCCCATCTGTTAGCTGAGATAAATAAGTTGCGTTTGTTTCTTGAATTTTTTCTATAAACGTTTCTACTTCTTTTCGGGTTTGAATCATAACGGAAGCAGTTAATTCACCATACACAGGATGTTCAACGGTTACATCTTTTACGAGAACGCCGTGGTCAACAAGCAGGAGAAGCTCCTTTTTAGCATCTTCTGGCGTATGCTGACAGGCAATAATTCGCTGATGCACGGTAGTTTGAGATGGATTTTGAATGTAAATATATCCTTGGCTTGTTGCGATAATGGGCTCATTTTTAGCTTTAAGCAGCGAAATATCTTGTACAATGACTTGGCGGCTAACGTTCGTTCGTTTCGAAAGCTCACTGCCTGTCATTGGTTTATTCTCTGTTTGTAACCATTGTAGAATAAGTTCTCTTCTTTCTTCTCCAAGAATTTTCTTTTGAGTTCCTGGCACCTTTAATCCCTCCTTTTACACTGTCATAAATTCTTGCTGTAATAAATGAAAAACGGATATGAGTCGATCAATATGCTTAAACGTTGAATGTTGACTGAATGAAATACGTACAAAGTTCTTAGCATTCTCAGTCGATTTGCCAATCGCAAGCAGAGAAGCTAATGGTTCCTGCTGATTTACATGACAGGCACTTCCCGTAGATATAGCAATTCCGTGACGATTACATTGTAACATAACATATTGACCCTGTATGTTTGAAAACGTCAGTCCAATAATTCCAGGAAAATGAGAGTTCCCAAGGCCTTCTACTTCTATAAAAGGAGCAAGAGGCTCTAGGTTTTCCAGTAAGTACGATTTTAAGCGTTCATAATGGCTTCGGGCGGTCTTCATTTCTGCATATGCGCATTCAGCTGCTGCAGTAAAGGCAGCAATGCCCGTTGTATTTACAGTCCCAGGGCGAAAGCCTTTTTCATGAGTTGCTTTATGGTAAATAGGCTTCCAAGAAGAACTTGAATTCATGTATACCATTCCTACACCTTTTGGTCCGTAAATTTTATGACTAGAGACTGAGATGCTATCAGCTTTCAGCTTTTTAACATCAATAGGAAGCTTACCAAAAGATTGAACACAATCACAGTGAAAGAGAATTTCTTTTTTAGATAAAAAATGGCCAATATCCTCAACTGGCTGAATTGTACCGAGCTCATGATTGATATGCTGAATGGCTACTAGCACAGTGTCAGGTCGAATCGTCTTCTTTAAGTCGTCTACAGACACAACTCCGCTTTGATCTACAGGTACATAAGATAGGGAAAATCCTTCTTTTTCAAGCTGCTGCAACGTATGAAGGACTGAAGAATGTTCAAGCTTCGTTGTCACTATATGTTTTCTTTCATCATTTTTTCCTTTTAAAAGAGAATGAATAGCTAAGTAATTAGCTTCTGTTCCCCCGCTTGTAAAAAAAAGATCATCCTCTCGGCAATTTACTAACAGGCTTAATTTTTTTCTGCATAGCGTCAGTAAATTTTCTGCTTGTGTTCCAAGTGTGTGAAGACTGCTGGAGTTTCCATAATAGCTTGTTGCCGCTTCAGTATATACCTCAATTGCTTCTTGTCTCATTGGCGTTGTTGCTGCATAGTCCAGATAAATCATTTTCTCCCTCCGATAAAAAAACTTCTTGTCTTTCATTTAATAATATGTAAATATAGGTGTCAAGACACATGTAAATAAAGAGGTGTAAAATGTTAGAGGCGGATGTTTTAATTATTGGAAGCGGATTAGCAGCGTTTTCTGCAGCTTATGAACTGTGTCGTCATAACAGAGTTGTAATGGTAACGAAAGGGAAACTTGACCGCAATAACTCAGTTCTTGCTCAAGGCGGAGTAGCAGCTGCTATTGGAAGCAGCGATCACTGGAGTGAACATCTCTATGATACGTTGGTTGCGGGCAATAAGCATTGCAATGAACAAGCGGTACGCACTTTAGTGGAAGAAGGTGCGGCTGTAGTAAATGAATTGATTCATAAAGGAATGAAGTTTGATAAAAATCCAGATGGTACGCTGCATTTTGGAAAAGAAGGAGCCCATCGTACGAATCGTATTCTCCATGCAGGTGGGGATGCAACAGGACAAGCGCTGTTCGCTTTTTTGAAAAAAGAAGTACTGCCATATATTACAGTCATTGAAAACGAAATGATTCAGCATTTAATAACTGTAGATGGAACGTGCAGAGGTGCTATCGGACAAGGTGAAAACAACAAAATTACTATATATCATGCTCGTCAAACGGTTATTGCTACCGGAGGAATCGGCGCTTTGTACAAGCATACATCCAACCAGCCGCTGGCGACAGGAGATGGGCTAGCGCTTGCGTACAGGGCTGGAGCAAAATTAGCGGACTTAGAATTTGTTCAGTTTCATCCGACGCTTTTGTATCAAAAGGAAGCGAAAGGTCTAGTATCCGAAGCAGTTCGAGGCGAAGGTGGCGTGCTGGTAAATGAATGGAATGAACGCATAATGGAAGGCGTTCATCCCTTTAAGGATTTAGCACCGCGAGATGTTGTAGCAAGGACAATTTTTAATGAAATGAAAAAAGGAAGATCCGTATTTTTAGACATTGAAAAAGTGGCTCATTTCCAACAAAAATTTCCTACGATTACGTCACTGTGTCGGAAGTATAAAATTCAACTGGACAAAAAACGAATACCTGTTACTCCCGGCGCACATTTTTTAATGGGTGGAATTGAAGTAGATGGTTACGGACAAACAAGTGTTGAAGGATTGTATGCCGTGGGGGAAGCTTCTTCTACAGGCGTTCATGGAGCAAATCGTCTAGCAAGCAATTCATTGTTAGAGTGTCTTGTATTTGGAAAACGGACAGGGCGTCATATTTTACATAAAGCGAGAACGATATCTCGTTATCCCCCCGTCCGTTACGTCTATAAAGACATGCCTAAAACACTGCCTGCCACAAGACAAATTCAGCATAAAATGATGGATTGTGTAGGAATCATTCGTCATGAAAACGAATTGTCTACTATTGTGCATGAATTCACAAATTATCTAGATGGAATACCTCTTGACCAAGAAGTTATATATTCGAGGAAAGCTGCGACCATCTGCAATATGCTAGCTACAGGTCTGCTTATTGCCGAGTCCTCTCTTGCAAGAAAAGAAAGTAGAGGAGGTCATTACCGAAGTGACTTTCCGCATGAAAACCAAGAATGGGAGCATAAGCGAATTATTAAGCAGTCTGCTGCTTCAACAAAACAATCATTGATTTTATAAGCAAGAAAATCTAAAAAGAAAGGTGAAGGTAGCACAATGAACACGTTGAAATTACAAAAACTATTGCAGTCTTTTTTTATAGAAGACATTGGAGATGGAGATATAACCTGTGAAGCTATTTTTTCTCCGTCTGACCAAGGGGAAGCTGGGTTCACGGCAAAGCAATCAGGTATTATCGCAGGTGTGGAATTGATTAAAGAAGGATTTCATTTAATAGACCCTGACGTGAAAGTGAATTTGGAGAAAAAAGATGGAGATGTTCTTAATCCTGGAGATAAAATAGCTACCGTTTCAGGACCCGTGCGATCTATTTTGACCGGTGAACGGGTAATCTTAAACTTACTTCAAAGAATGAGTGGCATTGCCACGATGACGCACAAAGCCGTAGCGCTGCTTGGCAGCTCACATACGCGTATATGTGACACGCGAAAAACAACGCCTGGTATGCGAATGTTAGAGAAGTATGCCGTTCGTGCTGGAGGAGGTTATAATCATCGTTTTGGATTGTACGATGGCGTCATGTTAAAAGATAACCATATTGCACATGCAGGATCTATTCTAGACGCTGTTGTGAAAGTAAGAGAGCAGGTTGGACATATGGTTAAGGTGGAAGTAGAAATTGAAAACAAAAGTCAGTTGCTAGAAGCAATAGAGGCAGGAGCAGATGTCATTATGTTCGATAACTGTTCTCCAGAAGTCATTAAAGATTGGATACCACTGGTTCCCGCTCATATTGTCACAGAAGCATCCGGTGGAATTACGCTTGGCACGCTCCATTCTTTTAGGGACAGCGGAGTGGACTATATTTCACTTGGAGCTTTAACGCATTCAGCAGGGGCTATCGATATCAGCTTGGACTTATTAACAGAAAGGGGAACAGGAAATCATGAGTTTATTACAAACGCTTCAGCAGCAAACGCTGCCCGCTAAATATATAGAGCTCACAGAAAATGAAATGAAAAGAAGAGTACTAGAAATCAAGAAAAAGCTCGGAAGCAAATTGTTTCTGCTCGGCCATCATTATCAAAAAGATGAAGTGTACGAATTTGCAGATGCGGTAGGAGACTCCTTACAGCTGGCTCAAATAGCAGCTGAAAATAGAGAAGCTGAGCATATTGTGTTTTGCGGCGTTCACTTCATGGCAGAAACAGCTGATATTTTAACAGCTGAAAATCAAAAAGTCATTTTACCCGATATGCGAGCTGGCTGTTCAATGGCTGATATGGCTACTATTCAGCAAACAGAAAAGGCATGGCCTGTCTTACAGGATCTTTTCGGAGATACGATTATTCCGCTTACGTATGTGAATTCTACAGCTGCAATTAAATCTTTTGTGGGCGAACATGATGGGGCAACTGTAACATCTTCAAATGCAAAAAATATGGTGGAGTGGGCATTTTCTAAAAAAGAGCGCATTCTCTTTTTACCAGATCAGCATTTGGGCAGAAACACAGCTTATGATTTAGGTGTTGGACTAGATGAAATGGCCATTTGGGATCCTATTGAAGAAATGCTTGAATATGAAGGGGATATAAACAATATCAAGGTGATTCTGTGGAAAGGTCACTGTTCTGTGCACGAAAATTTCACGGTTAAAAATATTGATTATTTACGCGAGAAGCAGCCTGAGATGAATATTATTGTTCATCCGGAATGTTCTTATGAAGTGGTGCAAAAATCAGATTATGCAGGTTCTACAAAATATATTATTGATACAATTGAAAAAGCCCCTTCAGGCTCTAAATGGGCCATTGGCACGGAAATGAACTTAGTAAAACGGATTATCAACAGTCATCCGGATAAAGAAATTGTTTCGCTTAATCCCTATATGTGTCCTTGTTTGACGATGAACCGAATTGATTTGCCTCACTTGCTTTGGGCTTTAGAAAGCATCGAAGAAGGAACAGAAGTGAATCAAATCAAGGTGGATAAACATACAGCACAAGGGGCGATCAAAGCCCTAACGAATATGTTAGAACGAGCATAAAGATTTTTAAGACAATTAAAAAGAGAAGGTCTAAAAGAAGACTTATTGACATATTGTTTGTGTTGATAAGTCTTTTTTTCTTTATCATAAAAACTTGAACCAAACTGTGGGCAAAATGAATAAAAAAATGGTTCAAGGCATATCTTGTGATGAACAAACAGAACTTACTTTGATTTTGCACATATAGATGGCAGAGACTCTACTCGGGAGGGGAATGACGTTGAAAATCCATATCGTTCAAAAAGGGGATACCCTTTGGAAAATCGCTGAAAAGTATGGGGTTAATTTTGAAGAGTTAAAAAAAGCGAATTCTCAATTAAGCAATCCAGACATGATCATGCCTGGAATGAAAATTAAAGTGCCGACAAGCGGAGTGCCTGTTCAAAAAGAAGGAGCTCCTTCACCTGGTATAAAAGAAATGCCTAAAGTTCAACACCCTTATAGTGACCAATCCACAAAAGCTTATCCAGTAACGGAAATTGATGAAAGTCCGGATGAGAAAAAGTCAGCTAATCAGCCTGCTCAAACACCGTTTATGCAACCGATAAAAGAAGCACCAATCGCACAGCCAAAGAAAGAAGCACCGATTGCTCAACCGAAAAAGGAAGCGCCGATTGCGCAGCCAAAGAAAGAAGCGCCGGTCGCGCAGCCTAAAAAAGAAGCACCCATTGCGCAGCCTAAAAAAGAAATGCCAGTTGCGCCAAAGCTTCCTAAATTAAAGCCAATTGCACCTGAGATTGATATTAACAATTATTACACCGTTAATATGGCGATGCAGGCTCCAAAAAAAGAAGCACCAAAAGAACTACCTAAGCATGAATCGCCAGAAAGTCCAGAGATGGAGAGTATAGAAATGCCTCCTCAAATGCCATGTTACCCAATCATGCCGATATCGCCTGTAATGCCAGGCTGCGGATTTAATTATATGCCGTGTCATCCGCCAATGTATGCACCGCAGCCATATCCAATGCCAATGTATCAACAGGCTCCAATGTATCATCACGGTTATGAAAACGAGTCGTTCGAAGAACATGCGATGGGCGCTCACATGGCACCGATGCCAATGTATCCAATGATGCCACACAGCTGCTATGGACCGGTACAATGTTCTCCTTGTCCGCCTCCATGGGGATATCAGCAGCCCGTTTATCCGGCCTATCATCAAGCACCGATGTATCCACAAGTACAAGGAGCTATGACAGGTGGCCATTATGAAAGTTCTTCCGATGGTTATGGAAACGCGCCTTACCATTATGGGCAGCACTATGCGCCACAGCAGCAAGGAGACTGCGGCTGCGGTGAACCAAGACCTGAAGACTATGCACCACAGCAGCCTTATCCACAGTACCAACAGCAGGTACCTTATGGCTTTCAGGACCCAAGGGCACCCTATCCAGCCCCATATGGCATGATTGGTGTACCTCCGTATCCTGCGTTTGACCCAAATGCATTTAGTATTCCAGAATATGATGAGTACGACGAAGATGAAGATTGATTATTATACACGAGACGATTTTAATTTAAATCGTCTCTTTCTCTATTTGAAAAAAAGAGATATTCACGTTGAGACCTATCGTATGAAAAAGCCTCATGTCATCATAGCGGATACGAATAAAGGAAAAAAAGTAATAAAAGCATACAGAGACAAAAGTAAAATTGAACATGTTTATCATTTTTTATCTCAGATTCAACAAGGGTACGCTGTTAATTTCGAAGCTTACCCAGAAGGTGAACTTTATATAAAGGACCGTCATTTGTATTGGGCGATGATGCCTTTTGTTAAGCAAGTAAAAGAGGTAACGTATGAAAGTTTTCAGGATCGCGAAGAAGTATTACAAGCATTGATCCGCTATCATGGAGAAGTTCATAAAAAGAAACTAGCCGCGTATACCAAGCTTTCTGAGTATGATCTTATTTTAAAATGGAAAAAGCGGCTTTCCTCTTTTCGAGAAACCTCACATATATTTAGGGAATTTAATCAATTTCATGTATATAAAGACATTGTGAATTGGGGAGAAAAAGCTTTAGTCTTAATGGAACGTTTCAAAGATAGTGAGTTGAACTGTTCCATTATTCACGGTGACGTTGCTTCACATAATTTCTTGAAAACAAACCACTTGGGTATTGTTATGATTGATTTTGACTTATCGGCTAAAGCTCCTGCTCTTTATGACTATGTTCAGCTTGTGCAGCGCTTTTTGCCTTACGTCCAGTGGTCGATGAAAGAACTACTTCAACACTCGAAAATAAAAGAATTAAGCAAGCAGCGTTTTTTTCTTGCTTCTTTACTATTTCCATCGATGCTGATGAGAAACTGGAATATAAATGCCTCTGCTTTATCATGGGCAAATCGCCAAAGGTTAATGCAACAATCAGTCGAAGAATGGTCACAGCGTACACATTTTTATCGAGTGATTTACCAGCACTTACAAAACCTACATGACATGTAAAGAGTTTATAAACACTTCATCGAATAAGAAACGGCTCGTCTTTTAATCCTAATAGTAAGCTCAGAGTAAATAGAGCTTAAAATAGGGGGCGATTATGTTGAATAGGTATGTAGCAACTTCTTTAGCTTTTGCATGTATGATGGGACTTGGCGCTTGCAATAACAAAGACCAAGGTATGGAACAGCGCTATACAGATACGACACAGCCTGTTGGGTATCATACAAATGAAAAAGCGAATGAACATCGCGTAGATAATCCGAAAGGTCCAATGACTGAAGTTTTAGATGGGAATGGAACACCTAATTATCCGTTAAACGTAAGTGATGGACGTTTTGACAATCCGACAAACCCTTATGGAAACATCAATAATACAAATGATCGTACAAATGGCGTTGCTAATATGTATTATGGTGAAGATTATCCAAGAGACTTTACGGAAAAAGTGGCTGATCGGGCTGCAAGCGTTAAAGGTGTAGAAAATAGTCGCGCCGTTGTCCGTGGAGATCAGCTATTAGTTGCTGTGGATCCGGCCAAAGACATAAATAACGGCCGTTTAAAACAAAACGTGCTCGATAAAGTAAAGCCTATTGCAAAGGACTACAATGTTCAAGTAAAAGTAGATCATGATGTATTTATGAACGCTCGCTCTCTTGATGACGATATTCGAAATGGAAAAGACCGAAATACGATTCAAACTAATTTCAATGGTCTATTTGAATCAGTCGATGAGAATGTCAATCATAAACATCGTTAAATGAAGAAGCAGCTGTCTGTGAAGGACGGCTGTTTTTTTTGATGAGAAGACATATAAAAAAGCTGCCATTGAAGCCAGGCAGCTATTCCTCGAACATGTAACTATTAATTTTTCTTGTTAGAAGCAGATTTGTTTGTTGTTTTGGATTCCGCTTCTTCCTTTTGAGCGTTAGTTTCATTTTGTTTGAGGCGACCTTCTCTTTTTTTCGTATCTGCTGGTGCCGTAGCGACACTCTTTGTATTTTTTACATTTTTTGCAGAAGAGCTTGTCTCATTAGCTTGTGTGTTTGGCTTCTCGTTGTTAGTTGTCTGACTATTTTCGTATTCAGCTTCCACGTCGCTTGCTAGAGCTGCAGAAACTTGAGCGTAAGTATGGTCTGTATAGTTCATCATATTTTCGTATACTTCAGGGCTCGCGAGTCCATCAGGTTCTACGCTTGCTTCTTCTTTTTTAATTGTTTCAGTCCATTCTTTTGTTTCTTGAATAAGTTTTTTTCCTATAATTACTTCTTCAACAATAACTGGTCTTTTGGTTATTTCCACTCGTTCTTCCATGATTGGAACACGAATAATTTCATCTTCTGTAAGTGGCCCAGCGTTATAGTCTCCATCAACTACAGGGCGACGTTCAATATAAAACTCTTCTCTCGTAACAGGAACGTGTACAGTTCTTTCTTCCTCTATTACTTTTTTGTGGAGTTTTACTTCACCCACTTGGACGCGTTCTTTTAAGACATCTAATTTTTCTTCACGTAGTTGGACGGCTCTATGCTCGTTGTGTTCCGTATAGGTTCCGTACGCTGGAGTTTGTTCAGAGCTTACGGCATCTATCAAGATTAGAATTTTACCAGCAGCTACATCTGTTTCGCACTGCACGGCTGAGAAGTCTGGTATGCCCATGCGGATTAATTTTGATTTCAAGCCGTTTCCTTGTTTGAGCCCCATGCCGCCTGTCATCATGGTAAAAAAGTTATCCATCATGACGCCAGCTAATGAACTTACGGCAGGTGAACCAGCTTCAATAATTACATTTGTATCGTGACCTATTTGAAATGTATTGCTTTTACTGTTAGAAATAACCATAATGTCTGTTTCTCGATAACCTTGACGCTTTAAATTATGGATAACATCTAAAGCTTCTTTCTCTGAAAAAAAAGTTCCGACTACACGTTTATTCATTCTCATTACTTCAGCTCCCTTTTTTATGAAAATAGATAATAGAAGTCCTTACAATTACTTCCACTATGTACATACCCTGCGAAAATTTAATTAAAACGTTCAAGAGAAAATTTTACAAAAAGTGTGCAAATGTAACAAATACGCCATGTTTTCTTAACATAATATCGTAAAAGGGATTTGCTTCATAAAATAAGAGGATAAAAGAAAATAAGTAGGTCAAACTATTAGTGTAGATTTTCACAAAACCTTTTTAGATAATACTAAAAAGAGTATGATTAACGTGTGAGGTGAAGGTGAGTGAAGAAAGTCATTCATCAAGCAGCTTTTTTAATGCTAGTAAGTATTGTGCTTTGTATAATGCCATACCGTGCAGATGCGAATGAAAAGGAGCCGATGACATTATTTCTTGAGCGCGTGTATGTGGATGGAGTTGTAAGTCAAGAGATGATCAAAAGCCCTTCTATGACGAAAAAACAATTAATGAAAAAATATAAAAATTGGCGACTGCTTAAAGAAACGGATCAAGAGCTAGTTTTTAGAACAAGCATAGACGATATTTCACCTATTTTAAAAGAGAACGGTTATGTAGGGCTTTCTGTTAACGGTATTCTCTCAGCATTTGAAGGCAAACCAGCTTCGTCGCAGCACATTATACAATCGTTTTTTCAAATTGACATCAAAAGGCTTGAGAGCTATCAGCATGAACAATTAAAGAAAGGTATTCGCGTTCAATCAAAAGATGAATATCTTTCCCTCATTAATTTCTATAAAATCTATCAGCTCCAGCAGCGGCCGCTTTCAATCAAGCAGCCGTTTTTTAGTATGGTAAAATAATTATTGAATGCAACATTCTAAATTGCTTCTATTTGCTTTTGGCGATATGTTAAAATGGTATTCAGCAGTCTAGTATTGTATATATTTTAAAAGGTCATTCATCAATAAAAGTGTGCGGTTCTATTTTTTATAGCTATTGTAAAAATAGGTTGGCAAAGATGAAAAGAGGCAAACGTTCTCTTGAACGTCTTTTTAAAAAGCAGCTTTAAAGGAAAATAGAGAACGATGCGGGCAGGATTCTTCGTAGGCAAAGTGGAAGGTCACTGCCCGCGCGTACGTGATTAAGGAGAGAGCTTATTGTTTGATTATATCAAAGGTACTGTTACATATATAAATCCTGAGTATGTAGTAATCGAAAACAATGGGATAGGCTATCAAGTCTTTACGCCGAATCCATATGTATTTTCAATTGATGAACAACCAAAGACGGTTTACACCTATCAATATGTAAGAGAAGACGTAATTGCACTTTACGGGTTTGCTTCCCGAGAACAAAAGGATTTATTTATGAAGTTAATTAGCGTGTCAGGAATTGGCCCAAAAGGCGGTTTAGCTATTTTAGCGTCAGGTAATCCAGCGCAGGTTGTCCAAGCTGTGGAAGAGGAAGATGAGAAGTTTTTAGTTAAGTTTCCAGGAGTAGGTAAAAAAACAGCTCGACAGATGATTCTAGATTTAAAAGGAAAGCTGCATGATATTGTACCAGATGCCGTTCCTTCTTTATTCGCAGATTTGGACGCACAAGAAGTCAAATCTCAAAGTTCAGAAGCACTGGATGAAGCGATTGAAGCACTTAAAGTATTAGGTTATGCAGAAAGAGAAATCAAAAAAATTGTTCCGGCTTTAATGAAGGAAACGATGACAACGGATCAGTATATTAAAGAAGCGTTAAAGCGATTATTGAAACAATAAGTAAGGGAGGAGTAAAATGGACGATCGTATTGTAACGGGAGATGTTCTTGGTGAAGAAGAAATCATCGAGCAAAGTTTGCGGCCGCAAACCTTACAGCAGTATATTGGTCAGCATAAAGTAAAATCCCATCTGGACATTTTTATTAAAGCTGCCAAAATGCGAAGCGAAACGTTAGATCACGTGCTTTTATATGGTCCTCCAGGATTGGGGAAAACAACTCTTGCTACTATTATCGCTAATGAAATGGGCGTGCAAATCCGAACGACCTCAGGACCAGCTATTGAGCGTCCAGGCGATTTAGCCGCAGTTTTAACCAGCTTAGAGCCTGGAGATGTGCTTTTTATTGATGAAATTCATCGATTAAATCGTTCGGTTGAAGAAGTACTGTACCCAGCAATGGAAGATTTCTGTTTAGATATTGTTATTGGAAAAGGACCGAGTGCACGTTCCGTCCGTCTGGATTTGCCTCCGTTTACGCTAGTAGGTGCAACGACAAGAGCAGGGCTTTTATCTTCTCCTTTGCGTGATCGATTCGGCGTTTTAAGCCGTTTAGAATATTACCAAGAAGAAGATCTTGCTTCGATAGTGGAAAGGACAGCCGCTATTTTAGATGTAGAGATTGATGAGAAAGCTACGTTTGAGATGGCTAGGCGTGCTAGGGGAACCCCGCGTATTGCGAATCGCTTGCTTCGAAGAGTCAGAGATTTTGCTCAGGTCAAAGGAGACGGAGCCATAACCGAAAGGCTTGCCAACGAAGCATTAGAAATGTTGCAGGTGGACCGTTTAGGTCTTGATCATATTGACCATAAATTATTAAGAGGGATTATCGAAAAATTTAGGGGCGGACCTGTAGGGTTAGACACCATATCGGCTACTATTGGTGAAGAGTCTCACACAATTGAAGACGTATACGAGCCGTATCTATTACAAATCGGCTTTTTGCAGCGAACGCCGCGAGGACGAATTGTGACGCCTTTGGTTTATGATCATTTTCAGCTGGAGGTGCCTGATCAGTGAATGATATGCCTAAGATGCTTATCACATTAGGGGGCATTTTAGTCGTCATTGGGCTGTTATGGCAGTTCGTTGGCAAGCTTCCTGGCGATATTTTTATCAAAAAAGGAAATACAACCTTTTATTTCCCGATTGTGACATGTATTCTAGTAAGCGTTGTGTTATCACTTATTTTTTATGTAATTGGCAAATTTAAATAATTAAGTAGAAACAGGTGAACATTTTGAAAGTAGATTTATTTGATTTTCATTTACCAGAAGAATTGATTGCCCAAACGCCGCTTGAGCAGCGAGATGCGTCAAGACTCATGGTATTAAACAAGGAAACAGGAAGTGTGAAGCATCATATGTTTCATGACCTTCTTGATTATGTGCAAGAAGGAGATTGTTTAGTGTTAAACGACACGCGTGTTCTTCCTGCACGATTATTTGGGACAAAAGAAGATACAGGTGCTAATATTGAAGTATTGCTTTTAAAACAAACACAAGGCGATACGTGGGAGACGCTTGTAAAACCGGCTAAGCGAGTAAAAGAAGGCACGGTTATTTCGTTTGGGGACGGACGTCTGACAGCTGTATGTAAAGAAACGAGCGACCAAGGCGGACGTTTGTTGGAATTCAACTATGAAGGCATCTTTTATGAGGTTCTGGAACAACTGGGAGAAATGCCGCTGCCGCCTTATATTAAAGAACGCTTGGATGATCAAGAGCGCTACCAAACGGTTTTTGCTCGCGAACAAGGTTCTGCAGCAGCGCCAACAGCAGGTCTTCACTTTACAGAAGAGATGCTTGAACAGTTAAAAGAAAAAGGTGTGCATATTGCATTTTTAACGCTTCATGTCGGATTGGGTACATTCCGTCCAGTCAGCGTTGACGACTTAGAAGAGCACGATATGCACTCAGAGTTTTATCAAGTGAGTGAAGGAACCGCTGCTTTACTAAACAGCGTACGTGAAAAAGGCGGTCGCATTATTTCAGTAGGCACAACTTCTACCCGTACCCTTGAAACGATTGCAACTGAGCATAACGGCAAATTTGTTGCTTCTTCAGGCTGGACCAACATTTTTATCTTCCCAGGGTATGAATTTAAAGCAATTGATGGAATGATTACAAATTTCCACCTTCCAAAATCTACGCTCATTATGCTTGTAAGTGCCTTAGCAGGAAGAGAAAACGTCATTTCTGCCTATGAACAAGCTGTAGCAGAGAGGTATCGCTTTTTCAGCTTCGGCGACGCGATGCTAATTTTGTAATTTAACATGAAAGGAATACATCAATGACAGCAATTCGTTACGAACATATAAAAACTTGTAAACAAACAGGAGCGCGTTTAGGGATTGTCCATACGCCTCACGGCTCATTTGAAACACCTATTTTTATGCCGGTAGGCACATTAGCTACAGTAAAAACAATGTCTCCGGAAGATTTAAAAGCAATGGGAGCAGGCATTATTTTAAGTAATACGTATCATTTATGGCTTCGTCCTGGTCATGAAATTGTTAAAAAAGCGGGAGGCCTTCATAAATTTATGAACTGGGATCGTCCCATCTTAACGGATTCAGGCGGCTTCCAAGTTTTTAGCTTAAGTGATTTGCGCCGTATTGAAGAAGAAGGCGTCCATTTCCGCAACCATTTGAATGGAGACAAGCTTTTCTTATCTCCAGAAAAAGCGATGGACATTCAAAATGCGCTTGGGTCTGATATTATGATGGCATTTGATGAATGCCCACCTTATCCAGCAGAATATGACTACTTAAAACGTTCAGTTGAACGCACAAGCCGCTGGGCAGAGCGATGCCTTGAGGCTCACAGCCGCCCTCAAGACCAAGGTCTTTTTGGAATTGTTCAAGGCGGAGAGTTTGAAGATTTACGCCGTCAAAGTGCAGCTGATTTAGTTTCAATGGACTTCCCAGGTTATGCTGTGGGAGGGCTGTCGGTTGGAGAACCAAAAGATGTGATGAATCGTGTGCTTGAGTTTACGACGCCATACTTACCAACCGATAAACCACGTTATTTAATGGGAGTAGGATCACCTGACTCGTTAATTGATGGAGCGATTCGCGGGATCGATATGTTTGATTGCGTATTACCAACGCGTATTGCACGTAACGGAACGCTTATGACAAGCGAAGGCCGTCTTGTTGTTAAAAATGCAAAATATGCAGAAGACTTCGGTCCGATTGATCCAAACTGTGACTGCTACACGTGTCAAAATTATTCAAGAGCGTATATTCGCCACTTAATTCGTTGTAATGAAACGTTTGGAATTCGTTTAACATCTTACCATAACTTATATTTTCTGCTAAACTTAATGGAGCAAGTCCGTGAAGCCATTCGCGAAGACCGACTTGGCGATTTCCGTGATGAGTTCTTTGAAAAATATGGGTTTAACGGTCCAGACGCAAAGAATTTCTAGGTCACTACAGGAATTTTCATCAAATTTATGAATGAGTACCTGTTGATAATATAAATAAAAGGAGGAGTTTTCATGGGTGTTTTACAAAATATTTGGCCATTACTTTTAATGTTTGTCATTTTCTATTTCTTGTTAATCCGTCCACAGCAAAAACGTCAAAAAAACGTACAGCAAATGCAATCAGCACTTAAAAAAGGCGATAAAGTTGTAACGATTGGCGGTATGCACGGTTTGGTAGACGCAATCGATGAGTCACAAGTTGTGGTTCGCAGCACTGACGGTTCAAAATTAACGTTTGACCGCAATGCTATTCGTGAAGTAAGAAGCGTAGATTAATAAAAAAACGTCACGTACATGTACGTGACGTTTTTTTATGCTTCTCGTGAACCGGCAATGTTTACGCCAACAATTCCCCCTAGAATAGCGACTCCAATAAATCCAGCGTGAAATAAAAGCTGCTGTGCAGAAAACAGGTGACTATAGCCGAGAAATTGTAGTAAAAACATTAAAAAAGAATAAGAAATACCAGTGGCTCCTCCAACGAGAAGTCCTTTTGAACCGTTTCGTCCTCCCGCGATAAATCCTCCGATAAACAGTGTAATAAATGAGAGAATAAGTAAAAATAAACGGACCGACTGTTCTTCAAGCGATGTAAACTTTAAAATAAGCGAAAAGATAATGCTAATCGCTAAAGCCATCACTAAGATTGTTGCTACTCCTGCAAATACAGCGTTGCTCATTCGTTTTGCACCCAACTTGTTTCCCCCTCATGAAATAAAAAGATAGGTGAACCCTTAGTACGAGCATATTCGGGATGACTTCAAAATAGACGCATAAAAGTAAGGCTATTTTAAAATAAATGGTACAAACTACAAGGGAATACATAAAGGAGGTCTTTGCAGTGGAACTATTGATCATGGTTGCGCGAACCGTGCTTTTATACGTAGTAGTTTTAATTATTTTTCGCGTCATGGGTAAAAGGGAAATAGGAGAGCTGAGCATTTTGGATTTAGTTGTCTTTATTATGATTGCTGAAATGGCAGTAATGGCTATTGAAAACCCAAAAGATCCTTTGCTGTATTCAATTCTTCCGATGTTAACGCTTCTTATTATTCAAATCGGCTTAGCTATATGGTCTCTTAAAAGCAATCGAATGCGAAATTTTATTGATGGCAAACCTAGTATTATCATTGAAAACGGAAAAATAAACGAACATGAAATGAAAAGGCAGCGATATAACTTCAATGACTTGCTCGTGCAGCTGCGTGATAAAAATATAAAAAATGTAGCTGATGTTGAATTTGCTATTTTAGAATCTTCAGGAAGGCTATCCGTATTTGAGAAAGATCAGCAATCAGGCGAAAAAGGCAATTTGAATTTGCCTTTTATCATTGACGGCATTATTCAAGAAGAGCATCTGCTGCATGAACATAAAACGACGGAATGGTTAAGGACAGAGCTGGAAAAGCGAGGGTATTCAAACTTAGATAAGATTTCATATTGCAGCTACGACAACGGAAAATTTTTTATAGATTTGGTAGATGTGAAACAATAAAACGCGGATTGCTCCGCGTTTTATTTTCGTTTAAAATAGCGTAAAAAAGAAAAACGGTTTAATTCTTCTTTTGTTATCAGTCTAAAAAGCAGCAAAAACAGTACGTATACAACGCTTGTAAGTGCAATCGATAAAACGGTTCGTAAGCTCAAAGGGATGGAAATAAAAAGGTTCATATAAGCGAAGTGTCCGGTAAAACCTGATATTCCCATTACAGAAAAACTGCGAAGATACTCAAACACATGAATCTTATACGTGATTTTTTTCATGACGGTAGACAGGTGTAAAAGAGTGACAAGCATCATTCCCACAACAATTGCAAGACCAGCTCCCATAATGCCTAGGTTTGGCTGAGTTGCGAGTAAGAAGATAAGAGATGTTTTGACCGCTGCTCCTATAAAACTGTTAATCATGGCGGCTTTTGCAAGGTCTAGCGCCTGCAGAACAGCTTGAAGCGGCCCTTGAAAGTAATAAAAGATAAAAAAAGGCGCCATGACTTTGACAAAAATAGCAGCTTTGTCAGAACCATACATCAATTCCATTACCGGATTAGCAAATACATAAAGAACAACAACGGCTAGCCCGCCTGTTACAAACGACAAGCGGAGAGCTTGATGAAGCCGATATTCGATTTGCTTCATTTGATTCTGTGCAAGAGATTCACTGATTGCGGGAACCAAAGACGTGGATAGAGACACCGTTACAAAAGAAGGCAGCATCAGGAGAGGGAGTGCAAAGCCTGTTAATTCTCCGTACTGCTTAGTTGCTACAGCTGTCGCTACTCCTGCAATTGCTAAACTTTGAGCTACTACAATCGGTTCTAAAAACCAAGAAATTGACCCAATCATGCGGCTTCCTGTCGTGGGAAGAGCAATTCGCATTAAGTCAAAGAACGTATCTTTGCCCGCATGTAAAGAAGCAAAAAATTTTCGTCTTACCGTTATTTTCTTCTTTCGCTTGAACATAAACATCATATAAAACAGTGAAGCTAGTTCTCCAAATACGGAAGATAGCATAGCACCAGCCGCAGCGTACTCAATTCCATAGGGCAAAAATGCTTTTGTACATACGGCAATTAACGTAATGCGCACCACTTGTTCGATAATTTGAGAATAAGCAGCAGGCTTCATTTGCTGCTTTCCTTGAAAATATCCACGGATGACAGACGAGACGGCGATGATTGGAATAACTGGAATAATCGCAAGCAGCGGATAGATCGTACGTGAATCTGTAAAGAAGGTTTTTGCTACAACGGGAGCGAATAATATTAGTCCGAGCGTAAATAAAACGCTCAGCGTACACGTAATACTTAAAGAGACGACAAGTATTTTTTTTATTTTATGCCTGTCACCTAAAGCTTCTGCTTCTGCCACTAACTTGGATATGGCAACCGGTAGCCCAAGCTGTGTTAAGGTGATTACTAATACCAGCGTGGGGACCGCCATCATATAAAGTCCCACACCTTCGTCTCCAATCATCCGAGCCACCACAATTCGATTGACAAACCCGAGTACACGTGTAATTAAGCCAGCAATTATTAAAATAATAGTTCCCTGTAAAAATTTAGACATATACTCACTGCTTTCTTGAGGTTTATACAGTGAATATATGCGCCCCCGGTGTCCAAGCATGACAAGTATTCCTCATACGAGAAAGAAATTTTACGCGAAATGTCAAACAGAAAGGAGGATCGATATGACACATCCATTTATTTCAGCTTCGAAAGAACTTATACAGCCTGTCTTATCCAGCAAAATGGAAGAATTTCATATGCTTGGATATGAAGAAGTAACGGAGAACGATTTATTGAGTTATTTAGAAATGAAAAAATGGAAAAAAGAAAAGGAGCTATCTCTCCATCAAGTGGTAAATGATATTTTATCTGTTAAGATCACGCAGGTGATGAGCTATGTAACAATTGAATCTTATAAATCTGATATGTTCTCAAGTGTTAATAATGGAGAAGACTGGAAAGAATTATTAAAGTAGAGTTTGTAAAATACATGTATTAAAATTTGATAAGGTCTTTATTTGACAGACATTAGGTTATGAATGATAATTAGATTGGTCATTTATCTATTGTTATCATTTCATGTTTTTTACATAAGAAGGAGGATTTTCTGTCGATGGTTAAAAGAGGACGTATCGTTGCCTTTTTCCTCTTAGTACTGCTTGTGTTTAGTACAATCGGAACAACGATGACTGGAATTACAAAAGATATTAAACTTGGCCTCGACCTTCAAGGTGGATTTGAAATTTTATATAAAGTCAGTCCAGCTAAAAAAGGCGATGTCATTGACAAAAAGGCACTTAACAGCACGGTTGAAGCGCTGCGTCAACGTGTCGATGTACTGGGAGTTAGTGAGCCTAGCATTCAAATTGAAGGGAATGACCGTATCCGCGTTCAGCTAGCTGGTGTCACGAATCAAAAGCAAGCCAGGGATCTGTTATCAACTCAAGCAAACTTAACGTTCCGTGACGTGAACGATAAGGTGTTGATGGATGGTACAGACTTAGCGCAAGGCGGAGCAAAGCAATCGTTTGACCAAAGCAATCAGCCTAGCGTCTCACTAAAGTTAAAAAATGCGAAAAAATTTGAAAAGATCACGCGAGAGCTTTCTCAAAAACCAGCACCTAACAATTTAATTGTCATTTGGCTGGACTATGAAGAAGGAAAAGACTCGTACCAAAAAGAAGCGACAAAACAAAATCCGAAGTATCTATCTGCAGCCTCTGTTAGCAGCGTGTTAACACAGCCAGATGTTGAGATTTCAGGTGGAAACTTCACAGTGAAAAGTGCAACACAGCTGGCGGAATTACTAAACGCCGGGTCGCTGCCGGTTAAATTGGATGAGCTATACTCTACATCCGTTGGAGCACAGTTTGGAGAAGAAGCTCTTCACACGACTATATTAGCGGGTATTATCGGCATCGGAATTATCTTCCTTTACATGCTGTTTTTCTACCGTTTACCGGGGCTTATTGCTATTATTACACTCAGTTTCTATATCTACTTGAACTTAGTTGTATTTGACTTGATGCACGTGGTTATGACGCTTCCAGGTATCGCGGCTCTTATTCTCGGCGTAGGTATGGCAGTAGATGCGAATATCATTACCTACGAGCGGATTAAAGATGAACTCAAAACAGGAAGGTCTGTTATATCTGCATACCGGGCAGGAAATCGTCGCTCTCTTGCGACCATTTTTGATGCCAATATTACAACGATGCTAGCGGCTCTTGTATTGTTCTTTTATGGTCAAAGTTCAGTAAAAGGATTTGCTACAACGTTAATGATCGGGATTGTACTAAGCTTTATTACGGCCGTATACGGTACGCGGTTATTAATGAGTCTTTTAGTAAACAGCCGCTGGTTTGATAAAAAACCAGGCTACTTTGGCGTAAAGAAAGAACAAATTCACGACCTAAGTAAAGACGACGGCACAACCGTTTTGCCTACAGCATGGGATAAACTTGATTTTGTTAAATACCGTAAAGCATTCTTCACGTTCTCAAGCGTGCTTGTTATTATCGGTATTATCTCGGTTGTTGTGTTCAGATTGAACCTTGGTATTGACTTTACGAGCGGAACTCGTATAGAGATTCCAGCAAATCATACCGTTACACAGTCTGAGATACAGGGTGAAATGAAGTCCCTTAATATCAAAACGGATGACGTAGTCATTACAGGAAAAGGTAATGACACGGGTGTCGTACGTGTAGTTGGGGTCTTGAATAAAAAAGAAATTGCCAATTTAAAAGATCATTTTAAAGATAAATATGGTTCTGAACCAAATGTAAGCACCGTTTCGCCGACGGTTGGAAAAGAACTGGCGAAAAATGCAATGATGGCAATTGCCATTGCTTCAATTGGAATTATCATCTATGTAACGATACGGTTTGAGTTTTACATGGCACTTGCAGCCGTGCTTGCCCTGTTGCATGATGCGTTCTTTATCGTTACGGTCTTCAGCTTAACGAAGTTAGAGGTTGATTTAACGTTTATTGCCGCTGTCTTGACGATTGTTGGTTACTCAATTAACGATACGATTGTTACGTTTGACCGCATTCGTGAAAATATGCAGAAATTTAAATCCAAAACGTTTGACGACTTAGCGTTTATCGTAAATCTAAGTTTGCGTGAAACGTTTACTCGTTCGATGAATACCGTGTTAACAGTTGTGATTGCAGTTGTAGCACTTCTTCTATTCGGAAGTGAATCGATTCAAAACTTCTCAATTGCTCTGTTAGTAGGTTTAATCCTTGGTGCATATTCATCTGTGTTTATTGCTGCTCAGCTATGGCTTGTGTGGAAAGGAAAACAGTTGAAGCGTGAGGAACAAAAAGAAGTAGAAAGCAAGTAATTCAAAAACGTGCGAAGTATTCGCACGTTTTTTTGTGCGTGAAAATTCAAGACGTACTGTCAGAAAAATGTGCTTATTTTCTTTCGTTGCTCCATTTCATCCACTCTAGTATAATAATGTGGGTTAAGGGGTGAAGAGACATGTTACAGTCAAAAAAACGTTGGAATGTTCAAGAATGTGATGAACAACTTGTTAATGAATTTGTAGAAAACCTCAATATTACACCTCTAGTAGCTTCGTTATTACTTAATAGAGGCATGACAACAGTAGAAGCGGCGCGTGAGTTTTTACACGTTGATGCACAAACGTTCCACGATCCGTTTTTGTTGCACGATATGGACAAAGCAGTAGCTCGTATTCAGCAAGCAATTGATCATAATGAAAAAATTATGATCTATGGAGATTACGATGCTGACGGCGTCAGCAGCACTTCTGTTATGTTATCTGCTTTACAGCAGCTTGGAGCTGATGTTGATTTTTATATTCCTAATCGCTTTACAGAAGGTTATGGGCCGAATAAGGCGGCATTTGATAAAATAAACGCGGGCGGCTATCAGCTGGTGATTACGGTCGACACAGGTATTTCGGCAGTCGAAGAAACTGCGTATGCACGTGAATTAAATTTTGATTTAATTATTACCGATCACCACGAGCCAGGGCCAGTTTTACCGGATGCTTATGCAATTATTCATCCAAAGCTGCCGGGAAGTACATATCCATTTAAAGAACTGGCAGGTGTAGGGGTGGCTTTTAAACTCGCTCATGCGCTGTTAGGGGAGCTTCCAGAACATTTGTTAGAACTAGCAGTAATTGGGACAATTGCTGACTTAGTTCCTTTAGTCGACGAAAACCGCTTAATTGCTCGCAAAGGTCTTGATTATCTCAAGCTCACGAAGCGCACCGGAATTGAAGCGCTGCTGAGCGTATGTGGAGTAAAACGTGAAGAAATTAATGAGGATACAATTGGATTTGCGATGGCTCCTCGCATTAATGCAGTAGGACGTCTTCAAGATGCGGATCCAGCTGTTCATTTGCTTATGACGACAAATGCTGAAGAGGCAAAAGGTTTAGCTAAAGAAATTGATGCGTTAAACAAGGAAAGGCAGCAAATCGTAAACGATATTACAGAAGAAGCCGTTGAATTTGTTGAGAGTATGTATCCTCCGGGTGAAAACAGCGTTCTTATTGTAGAGGGAGAAGGATGGAATGCAGGCGTTGTTGGAATTGTCGCTTCTAGGCTCGTAGAAAAATTCTACAGACCAACAATTGTACTAAGTATTGACTCTGAAAACCGTATTGCCAAGGGTTCAGCAAGAAGTATCGAAGGTTTTGACTTATTCGCGAACTTATCTAAGTGCCGTGACATTTTGCCACATTTTGGAGGGCACCCAATGGCAGCCGGCATGACATTAAACAGCGATGATGTAGAAGAGCTGCGCAGACGTCTTAATGAACAAGCAAGCAACGTGTTAACCGAACAGGATTTTATTCCAATTACATCAGTTGATACAGTATGCACAACAGAGGAAATTACGCTGGAAAACATTGAACAAATGAGTGCGCTTGCTCCATTTGGTATGCATAACCCGAAGCCAAAAGTTCTCATTAAAGATGTTCATACAACATCTATGCGGAAAATTGGTGCTAATAAAAATCATTTAAAACTCGTGTTTGAAGACAGCGGTGTATCGGTTGATGCAGTAGGATTTGGGTTAGGCTATATATTAGATGAAGTATCTCCTATAGCTAAAGTATCATTAGTAGGTGAACTATCTATTAATGAGTGGAATAATATGCGCAAGCCGCAGCTGATGGTGGAAGATATTTCTGTAGATGAATGGCAGATGTTTGATTATCGCAGTGCAGTTGATGTCAAACGTTTCTTTCAGCAGGTATTTACGGATCAAATGAAAGTTGTTGCTTTCCACGCTTCAACAATTGATAAATACAAGTCGTTGCTGCCGATGGAGCATGTTGTTCTTATTCAAGATGAAGAACAGGCAAAAGCATGTATGTTTGCAAGGGAACAAATCGTTTTATTAGATTTGCCTCCTTCACAGAAATGGCTTGAATGTTTGTTTGTCCAAGGTATCCCTTCTAGACTATACGCTATTTTCTTAACGGAAGAAGACCATTATTTTGATACAATCCCAACTCGCGATCATTTTAAATGGTTTTACGGCTTTTTAGCGAAAAAGGGTCCATTTGATTTAAAACGCTACAAAGAAGATTTAGCGATTCATAAGGGCTGGTCAAAAGAAACGATTGATTTTATGGCAAAGGTGTTTTTTGAGTTAGAATTTGTTACAATAAACAATGGCTTAATTTCGTTAGTGAAAAATTCTGCGAAACGTGATTTAATAGAATCTGCGACTTATCGCCAAAAGCAGCAGCAGATTGAAATAGAAAAAAACTTTATTTATACGTCATATGTACAGCTTAAAAATCAATTTCAAGATATTTTTAAGCGTTCGATGGAATGAGGAGGCAACATTAGAATGAATTTTAAAGATTATATTACAATTGTACCTGACTGGCCAAAACCAGGTATTACATTTAAAGATATCTCAACATTAATGGACAATGGTGATGCATACCGTGCCGCAACGGATGAGATTGTAAAATATGCGAATGATAAACAAGTTGATATTATCGTAGGACCGGAAGCTCGCGGATTTATCGTTGGTTGTCCAGTAGCATATGCGTTAGGTATCGGTTTTGCACCTGTTCGTAAAGAAGGAAAATTACCGCGTGAAGTAATCAAAGTAGATTACGGTTTAGAATACGGTAAAGACGTATTAACGATTCACAAAGATGCAATTAAGCCAGGTCAGCGCGTGTTGATTACAGATGATTTATTAGCAACAGGCGGTACAATTGAAGCGACAATTAAGCTTGTCGAAGAATTAGGCGGAATTGTTGTTGGAGCTGCGTTCTTAATTGAACTTTCTTACCTTGATGGCCGTGACAAACTAGACGGTTATGATGTATTCACATTAATGACGTATTAAGAAGAACGATCACATAAAGAAGAGTACCTGATACAGGTGCTCTTTTTTCGTTAAAAAACGTTAATACGTAAAATGGAAATGATGTAAATTTGATAAATTAAACGCAAAGGCTTTACATCCTTGGATTTTTTCAAGATAATAGTTACAATATGAATTAAAAATGCTAGTTGATAAAAGGTGATTTCATGGCAAATGAGCAAGTCCTAACAGCGGAACAGGTCATTGACAATACGAAGCGATATTTAAATGAAGAAGATGTGGCTTTTGTACAAAAAGCATATGATTTTGCAAAAGAAGCTCACAAAGAACAATATCGCAAGTCGGGTGAACCATATATTATCCACCCGATTCAAGTCGCAGGAATTTTAGTTGATCTAGATATGGATCCAGCAACAATTGCAGCTGGATTTCTACATGATGTGGTTGAAGATACAGAGATAACACTAAAAGATTTAGAAAAAGCTTTTAATGAAGAAGTAGCAATGTTAGTAGACGGCGTAACAAAACTGGGAAAAATTAAATATAAGTCTAAAGAAGAGCAGCAGGCTGAAAATCACCGCAAGATGTTTGTAGCAATGGCTCAAGATATTCGAGTCATACTGATCAAACTTGCGGATCGTCTTCATAACATGCGTACGCTAAAGCATTTACCGCAGGAAAAACAGCGACGCATTTCAAATGAAACGCTTGAAATTTTTGCTCCTCTTGCTCATCGTCTTGGTATTTCAAAAATTAAGTGGGAGCTTGAAGATACAGCTTTACGTTACTTAAATCCTCAGCAATATTATCGCATTGTAAATTTGATGAAGAAAAAGCGTGCGGAACGCGAGCAGTATTTGGCTGAAGTTATTGATGAAGTTCGAGAGCAAGTAGATGAAGTGTCGATTAAAGTTGAAATTTCAGGACGTCCAAAACATATTTATTCCATCTATCGTAAAATGGCACTGCAAAACAAGCAGTTTAATGAAATTTACGATTTACTAGCTGTGCGCATTATTGTAAATAGCATTAAAGACTGCTATGCGGTGTTAGGAATTATTCACACGTGCTGGAAGCCAATGCCGGGACGTTTCAAAGATTATATTGCAATGCCAAAGCAAAATATGTACCAGTCTCTTCATACGACGGTTATCGGACCAAAAGGTGATCCGTTAGAAGTTCAAATTCGAACGTTTGACATGCACCAAATTGCTGAGTATGGAATTGCTGCTCACTGGGCTTACAAAGAAGGAAAAACAGCTGAGCATGCTTCATTTGAAGAAAAGTTGACGTGGTTCAGAGAAATTTTAGAATTTCAAAATGACGCAAACGATGCAGAAGAATTTATGGAATCTCTAAAAGTTGATTTGTTTTCTGACATGGTTTACATTTTTACGCCAAAAGGCGACGTCATTGAGCTTCCTTCGGGTTCTGTTCCAATTGATTTTTCCTATCGTATTCATTCTGAAATCGGAAATAAAACCATTGGAGCAAAAGTCAACGGCAAGATGGTTACACTTGATTACCGTTTGAAAACGGGGGACATTATCGAAATTTTGACGTCTAAGCATTCGTATGGTCCAAGCAAGGACTGGTTAAAGCTTGCTCAAACGTCTCAAGCCAAAAATAAAATTCGCCAATTCTTTAAAAAGCAAAGCCGCGATGAAAATATTGAAAAAGGCAAAGAGCTGGTTGAAAAAGAAATTCGTCAAATGGAGTTTGACTTAAAAGAAGTATTAACAGCTGATAATATCAAACGAGTAGCGGAGAAGTTTAATTTCTCAAACGAAGATGATATGTATGCAGCTATTGGGTATAACGGATTAACTGCGGCTCAAGTAGCTAATCGTTTAACCGAGAAGTGGAGAAAGCAGCGTGATCAAGAACAAGAGATCCAAATTGATGATATTGCACGCGACACTGCAGCCAAGCGTGTTCGCCAGCATAAACGAAAAGATTCCGGGGTTATCGTACCGGGTGTAGAGAACATGCTGATTCGCTTGTCTAAATGCTGTAATCCAGTTCCTGGAGATGAGATTGTTGGTTTTATTACAAAGGGGCGAGGAGTATCTGTTCATAGAGCAGATTGTTTAAACGTTCACACAGATGATGCTGAAAGCCGCCTTATTCCTGTAGAGTGGGAAACACATATTAAAGAAGGCAAAGAGTTTAACGTGGAAATTGAAATTTCCGGATACGACCGCAGAGGCTTACTAAATGAAGTTCTGCAGGTTGTAAACGAGACTAAAACGAATATTTCAGCCGTTTCAGGAAAATCGGACCGAAACAAAATGGCTACGATTCATATGTCAATTTCTATTCATAACATCAGTCACCTTCATAAAGTGGTTGAGCGCATTAAGCAGCTTCGAGACATTTATTCAGTTCGCCGAATTATGCATTAAGAAAGGTAGTTATACATGAGAGTAGTCGTACAAAGAGCAAAGAATGCAAAAGTAACTGTTGCAGGAGAGACGGTCGGTGAGATTAAGCACGGATATATGCTTTTAGTGGGCATTACCCATGACGATACTGAAGCTGATGCAGAGTATGTAGCAGATAAAATTGTGAATTTGCGAGTGTTTGATGATGAGTCTGGCAAAATGAATTTGTCGCTTCTAGATGTAGAAGGAGAAATTTTATCGGTATCTCAATTTACGCTGTACGGAGATTGCCGAAAAGGCAGAAGACCAAACTTTATGGGAGCTGCTAGGCCAGATCATGCTGTAACGCTTTACAACTATTTTAATAAAGTATTATCAGAAAAAAATGTTCGAGTAGAGACCGGCGCATTTGGTGAAATGATGGACGTATCATTTACAAATGACGGACCGGTCACACTTATTGTAGAAAGCAAAGAAAAAACGCAGACTCACAGATGAGCCTGCGTTTTTTCTTTGCTTTGAAAGTATTGATTTAATCCTTCAGCGATAGCGGACGTAATCATTTGCTGATAACTGATGGAATTAATATACGTTTCTTCCCTTTCGTTGCTTAAAAAGCCCAGTTCAATTAATGTACTCGGACGTGTATTTTCGCGAAGAACATAATAGTTTCCAAAACGTTCTCCTTTGTCTTTCAATTTTGCATGATTAATAAGGGACTGATGAATAGAATGTGTGAGTGGACTGTCCTGATGCTGATGGTAATAATACGTCATAAGGCCAGTTAGCTGTGAGCTGTTCGTACTGTTGTAGTGAATGCTTATAAAAGCATCTGCTTTAGTCGATTGCAGCGTGCGCTGTGAAAGTAGAAGGTACTCATCATGGGTGCGGGTTAAAATGACGTGTGCGCCTTCTTTTTGAAGTTTGTTTTGTAAAATAAGTGCTGTTCGGAGAGTGAGGTCTTTTTCATATGTGCCCTGTGTGCCGATGGCTCCTTTGTCTCTTCCACCATGGCCTGCATCAATAATAATTGTTTTGCCCTTTAGGTGCCGCAAGCTTTTACTCAGCGTATAGACAGGCTGACGCTGTGCTACCTGCATGCTAGGCTGAACGCTGCGAAGCGCTACGGTTTTCGTGAATTTTTTAAACACCCAGCCTTGAATACCCGAACTTTCTACATAATACCAATCTCCTTGACGGTCTGAAACGGATAGTCTTGTATTCTTCGTCAATTTATTTGTAATTGAAAATGAACGTCCTGGACCGCTCCGTACATGAAGAGAGTCAGCTGTTACAATAATGGGTTGATGCACCGGTACATTTGGGCGCTCAAATGAGGAAGAGCACAGTAATAAAAGGATACTTGCAGCCAAAACAGATACAGACTTCATGTTTAGATGGCGAATAGATAGACCTCCTTTTTATAACAAAATAGAGTATTCGATGAAAATAAAAAAAATCCTTTCTCTTATGTAAAAACATCTTTTTTGGGCAATGCTAATAAAAGGATAAGTAAGTGTAGGCAGGGAGGAAGAAACGATGAAGTTTAGTGAAAAAGGTGAACAATCATTTCAGCAGGTAAATCCGGTATTTGGCATTCATTTTCATGATTTTATTGACAGAGAAAGTGAAGCTTCATCCCTTGAATTGGCTTCTGAATTTGGTTTAACGCTTCGAGATATTCAGAAACTAAGAAAACAATTAGACCGCTCTTAACATGAAAGGTGCTTGACAACTGCTCATTTCATTCGTAATATAGAAAGCAATTGCTAAATTAAAATGAATGTATAACATTTTTATATTGATAAGCCAAAGATCGAGAAAAGTAGTAAAGATGACACATGGCTAGAGAGGAAATGTCTTAGGCTGAAAGCATTTCTACATGATGACTTTATGAAAGAACACTCAGGAGGCTTCACTCTGAAAAGGGAAACTTAGTAGGAGATGAACGTGTTCGTGCGTTAACGAAATGAGTGGAAACATGTCATATGTTTCAATTAGGGTGGTACCACGTGAGATTAACTCTCGTCCCTACTATGGAAAAATAGTAGAGGCGAGAGTTTTTTTGTATTGTAAATTTTAAAAATAGGAGGCATATCACGTTATGTCAGTTCAAATACCTAGAGGCACACAAGATATTTTACCGGGCAAAGTAGAATATTGGCAGTTTGTTGAACAGCGAGCAAGAGAGATCTGCCGTGCGTTCAACTACCAAGAAATTCGTACACCAATGTTTGAACACACTGAATTATTTTTGCGCGGAGTGGGAGAAACAACAGATATCGTGCAAAAAGAAATGTACACATTTAAAGATCGAGGTGACCGCAGCTTAACGCTTCGCCCAGAAGGAACAGCTGCAGTTGGACGATCATTTGTTTCAAATAAAATGTTTGGAAATCCAACGCAGCCAACCAAACTGTTTTATATTGGCCCTATGTTTCGCTATGAACGACCTCAAGCGGGACGTTTCCGTCAATTCGTTCAGTTTGGCGTAGAAGCATTAGGAGTAAATGATCCAGCTATTGATGCTGAAGTTCTTGCCCTGTTAATGAGCTTTTACCAATCGCTTGGATTAAAAAAATTAAAGTTGGTTGTTAACAGTTTAGGAGATACAGAAAGTCGTCAAGCTCACCGTCAAGCGCTTATCGACCACTTTGCACCTCGCATTGGAGAGTTTTGCAGCGACTGCCAAAGCAGATTGGAGAAAAATCCTCTTCGTATTTTAGACTGTAAAAAAGATCGTGACCATGAACTGATGGCTACAGCGCCGTCTATTCTTGATTATTTAAACGACTATTCAAAAGAATATTTTGAAAAAGTACAGCAGTACTTAACCGATTTAGACATTGACTATGCTGTAGATCCGACGCTGGTACGCGGGTTAGATTATTATAATCACACAGCATTTGAACTAATGAGTGAAGCAGAAGGATTTGGCGCCATTACAACTCTTTGTGGCGGAGGCCGTTATAATGGGCTGATTCAAGAAATCGGCGGACCTGAAACACCGGGTATCGGATTCGCTTTAAGTATCGAACGCTTATTATCTGCATTGGAAGCAGAAGGAATTGAGCTTCCGGTAGAAACAGGCGTAGATTGCTATGTAGTAACCATGGGCGATGAAGCAAAAGAAAAATCCGTTTCAATTGTAAATACGCTTCGACGCGCAGGCTTTGTAGCCGATAAAGATTATCAAGATAAAAAAATGAAAGCTCAGTTCAAAGCAGCTGATCGTGTACAAGCAAAATTTGTTGTTGTTCTAGGTGAAGATGAGCTAGCAAAACAAGTTGTAAATGTAAAGAATATGGAATCTGGCGAACAGCAAGAAGTATCAATTGATCAATTGGTCAGCTATTTGCAAAAACAAGTATAAGGGGGAACCATGATGACAAAACGTTCATACTACTGTGGAGATGTAACAGAACAAGCAACTGGCGAAACAGTTCTATTAAAAGGATGGGTTCAAAAACGCCGTGATTTAGGGGGATTAATCTTTATTGATTTACGCGACCGCGGCGGAGTTGTACAGGTTGTATTTAATCCTGAAAAATCTGCTGAAGCGCTAAAAATTGCTGAAGATGTACGTAATGAATTCGTACTGGAAGTGCAAGGAACTGTTGTAGCTCGTGAAGAGGGAACCGTTAACTCGAACTTAAAAACAGGTAAAATTGAAGTTCACGCTGAGCAGATTACGGTATTAAACAAAGCCAAAACACCTCCTTTTGCCATTGCAGATCAAACGGAAGTATCAGAAGATGTTCGATTAAAATATCGTTATTTAGACCTTCGACGTTCTGAGATGTTTAACACGCTTAAAATGCGCAATGACATTACAAAAACAATTCGTGACTTCTTGGATCAAAATGACTTTTTAGATGTTGAAACACCTATTTTAACGAAAAGTACGCCAGAAGGCGCACGTGATTATCTTGTGCCAAGCCGCGTGCACGAAGGGGAGTTTTATGCTCTTCCTCAATCACCGCAAATCTTTAAGCAGCTGCTAATGGTAAGCGGAGTTGAGCGTTATTATCAAATCGCTCGCTGCTTCCGCGATGAAGACTTGCGTGCAGATCGTCAGCCTGAATTTACTCAAATCGATATTGAAACATCATTTTTATCTCAAGAGGACATCATGACAATGACGGAAGAAATGATGTCTAAAGTAATGAAGCGAGTAAAAGATTTAGATATAACGACGCCTTTCCCGCGCATGTCATATGATGAAGCGATGAGTCGCTACGGTTCAGATAAGCCGGATACACGTTTTGAAATGGAGCTAGTCAACTTATCAGAGCTTGTGAAAGACTGCGGGTTCAAAGTATTTAGCGCAGCAGTTGAAAACGGCGGAGAAGTAAAAGCAATTAACGTGAAAGGTGGCGCTTCTAGCTATTCACGTAAAGATATCGATGCTCTAACAGAGTTCGTGAAAATTTACGGTGCTAAAGGGTTAGCATGGCTGAAAGTTGAAGCTGACGGCTTAAAAGGACCGATCGCAAAATTCTTCAATGAAGATGAGCAAAAGCAATTTGCTGAAGCTCTTCAAACGGAAGAAGGAGATTTACTTTTATTTGTAGCTGATAAAAAGTCAGTTGTAGCAGATGCACTTGGCGCTCTTCGTCTAAAGCTTGCAAAAGAACAAGGAATTATTGATGAAACGAAATTTAACTTCCTATGGGTAACAGATTGGCCTCTTCTTGAGCATGATGAAGAAGACAACCGTTACTACGCGGCTCATCATCCATTCACAATGCCAGTTCGTGAAGATTTACCAATGTTAGAAAGCGATCCTGGACAAGTCCGTGCACAAGCATATGACTTAGTATTGAATGGTTACGAACTTGGCGGAGGATCTTTACGTATTTACGAGCGTGATATTCAAGAAAAAATGTTTAAAACGCTTGGATTTACATTAGAAGAAGCATATGAGCAGTTCGGTTTCTTACTTGAAGCATTTGAATACGGTACTCCTCCTCACGGCGGAATTGCATTAGGTCTTGATCGTTTGGTTATGCTTCTAGCAGGACGCACAAACTTGCGTGATACAATTGCCTTCCCTAAAACAGCAAGTGCAAGCTGTCTATTAACAAACGCACCTGGTGAAGTAAGTGAAGCGCAATTAGACGAGCTGCATTTGCAGGTGAAAAAGCAAAAAACAGAAGCGTAATCGATTGAACCGTCTGTTAAATCGAGCCTGTCACTGGAACGTGACAGGCTCGATTTTTTTGTTTTACTTATTAATTGCAAAGTGATTTTTTCTGTGATAAGATACTTTCAAGAACTAAATAGTCCTGATGTGTTCGTCCTTAATCCAGTTTTGACCGAACAATTTTTTGCTTGGGAGCTCGGAGTTTTTAACGAGCGTACATGCCTCATCTCGAGGACTTACAATGGTTAAAGCAGAGCACCCACCTGCCGAGAGCGGGTTCAAAACGAAGGCACTCGAGACGGCACGATCGGGACTAGCATACATATAAAAAATCCTCTATGTAATTATTTGCATAGAGTTTTTTTATGGATAAATAACGAATGCTCATGTTCGTTTTGCTAAAAATATGATATAGTCAATTTCGTTGTTTATTTGAATTAATCATACACGTTGGTGTATTTAATAGAGGAGTGTTTTAACATGTTGCATCAGTTTTCGCGTAATGAACTGGCGATAGGAAAAGAAGGGCTAGCTACTTTAAAAGGTAGCACAGTTGCTATTTTAGGGATAGGAGGAGTAGGGTCGTTTTCTGCTGAGGCTTTGGCTCGGTCAGGAGTAGGGCGTTTAATTCTTGTAGATAAAGACGATGTTGATATTACAAACGTAAATCGTCAAATTCACGCGCTGCTTTCTACGGTAGGTCAGCCCAAGACAGAATTAATGAAACAGCGTATTTTGGATATTAACCCAGAATGTGACGTCGTTTCTCTTCAAATGTTTTATACGGAAGAAACGTATGAAGAGTTCTTTAGTTACAAACCGGACTTCGTAGTGGATGCATCCGATACGATTTCGTATAAAATTCATTTAATGAAAGAATGTTTAAAACGTGATATTCCGATTATTTCAAGTATGGGTGCTGCGAATAAAATGGATCCAACACGTTTCAAAATTGCAGACATTTCAAAGACACATACAGATCCGATTGCAAAAGTGGTTCGTACTCGTCTGCGTAAAGAAGGAATTCGCAAAGGAATTAACGTCGTTTTTTCTGATGAACGTCCAATCGTTATTCGCGAAGAAGTTCGCAAAGAAGTAGGAAACGATCAAGCGCAAATTCGCAAAGCGAAAATGCCCCCATCTTCTAATGCTTTTGTTCCATCTGTAGCAGGATTAATTATGGGCGGCCATGTTATCAATGAATTATTAAGTGATATTAAGATTCGCCGCGTAGGTGATGAATAAAAAGAAGGCTATCGCAGCCTTCTTTTTTTTATGGAAATATCTGTTCTATTTATGCTTTGGATGGAATCTTCTGTTTGATATGTATAAAAAGTACTAATAAATTGAAAAATATGGCTTGATGGTGAATTTACACTGTATTAAAAAAAAGAGATTTATGTAAATTTATTTAACGCTTTATTTACATAAAATTTACGTTTTGGCTTTCTTTCTTTTATATCTTCTACAGCAATATTCAGAAAGTCTTATGTATCAAGGGTTTTGATAGAAATAAGAAAAAATAAACCCCAAATAAGTAAGTTTACAGTAACTTAAAATTCACTTCATATAAAGACAACAATCTACTCGTATAATGTGTCTTGTACCTGTTGTTCGAGTACAAAGGACTAGTACTAATTACACATATATTTATTGGAGGGTAATGTAATGAAAACAAAGGGTTTTAAAGTAACATTAGCAGCTTTTTTAATGGTAGGAGCACTAGCAGCATGTGGTAAAGACGGAGCAAGCAACGACAGTGGTTCGGGCAGCAAAGAAGAAGTTTCAGGTACGTTAACAGCGGCGGGATCTACAGCTTTACAACCACTTGCAGAAGAAGCAGCCAATGGAATTACTGAAAAATATCCAAACCTTTCAGTAACGGTACAAGGTGGAGGTAGTGGAACGGGTGTTAACCAAGTAGCATCAGGAGCAGTTGACATTGGAAACTCTGACGTTCCAGCAGCCGATAAAATCGAAGATAAATCAAAAGCAGATAAACTTGTCGATACGAAAGTAGCGGGCATTGGGTTCGCACTTGTTGTAAATAAAGATGTAAAAGTAGAATCGTTAACAAAAGAGCAAATTCAAAAGATTTTCTCTGGTGAAATTAAAAACTGGAAAGAAGTTGGCGGAAACGACGAGAAAATTAACGTAATCAACCGTCCAGCATCATCTGGTACACGTGCTACATTCGAGAAAACATTAATGGGTGACGCAAAAGTAAATGACAGCGTTGGTACAGCTCAAGATTCAAACGGAGCGGTTGAGCAATCAGTAAACTCAACGCCAGGAGCAGTAAGTTACCTTGCTATGTCGTATTTAATTGGCGATAAAAAAGAAAGTTTAAAAATGCTTAATATTGATGGTGTAGAGCCAACAACAGAAAACATTGTTTCTAAAAAATATCCGTTTTGGTCTTATGAGTACATGATTACAAACGGTGAGCCAAAAGATGGTGCAAAAGAGTACATTGACTACGTAGCTGGTAAAGACTTTGCTAAGCAAGTAAAAGATATGGGATATATCCCAATGACTGAGTTCAAAAAATAAGAGTGTTTTTAAAAAGAATAGGGCTGACTAACACAGTCAGTCTTATTCTATTTGAATGTTAATAAAGTATATAGCGAATAAAAAGAAAAGCGAATATATACTGAATATGTAAGGAGACAGAGCGATGAAGGGGAAAAAATCCATTAATTATGTAAAAAGCGAATACATTGGCCGTACGCTTTCTACATTTTGCGGTATTTTAATTGTACTTGTTACGTTAGCTATTATCGTATTTATTTGTGAAAAAGGCATACAGTCATTTTTACAGAGTAATATATCAATCGGTGAAATGTTGACTTCAACAAAATGGAGTCCAAACAATAAAGAATACGGTGCACTTGTGTTTATTCTAGGTTCCATGCTTGTATCAATCGGAGCCGTTATTATAAGTGCTCCAATTGGAATTGCTATCGCCATTTTTAACAACTATATTTCGCCTAAATTTGGTTCAACGGTTTTACGACCCGTTTTAGAACTCTTAGTAGGAGTTCCTTCAGTGGTATACGGTCTTTTAGGGGTTACAATTTTAGTGCCGCTTCTTCGCGATAACTTCGGCGGAGTGGGCTTTAGTTTGATTGCCGGAATTATTGTCTTAAGCGTCATGATTCTTCCGACAATTGCAAGTATTGCTGACGATGCAATTCGAAGCGTAGCACCTGAATATTTAGAAGCTTCTTATGGACTAGGTTCAACAAGATGGCAGGCAATTAGCCGAGTCATTATTCCATCTGCTAAAACAGGTATTTTAACAGGTATCGTGTTAGGGCTTGCCCGCGCATTCGGAGAAGCGCTAGCTGTTCAAATGGTTATCGGAAACACGGTTAAGATTCCTGAAAGCTTATATAGCCCAACGGCAACATTAACAGGTATTTTAACAATGGATATGTCTAATACGTTAAACGGAACGGCATGGAATAACGCACTGTGGACGTTAGCCATGATTTTACTGCTTATTTCTTTCGTGTTCATTTTAATTATCCGAGCAATTGGGAAACGAGGTGCTCATCAATGAGAAACAAAAATGCACGCACAGTAAATAATATATGGACAGGTATTTTTTATGGCATTGCCGCTCTAGTTGTGTTGCTATTAGTGTATTTAGTTGTTGAAATTATCGCTAAAGGTTGGGGATTTTGGGATCCGAACTTTTTATTTGGAAAGCCAAGCAATACGATGGCAGGAGGCGGTATCGGACCCCAACTGTTTAACTCGTTCTACATGCTTGTTTTAACGCTGATCATTTCTATTCCTCTTGGTTTAGGAGCCGGAATTTACTTAGCGGAGTACGCGAAGCAAGGTCGTTTCTTAAATTTCGTCCGCTTATGTATCGAAACAATGGCGTCATTACCGTCCATTGTAGTTGGTTTATTTGGATTATTAATTTTTGTCACATTTTCAGGCTGGGGCTATACGCTTATCGGCGGAGCACTTGTGATTACAATTTTAAATTTACCGGGTTTAACACGCGTATGTGAAAGTGCGATTGCATCTGTTCCTGCGAGTGTAAAAGAAGCGAGTTTAGGGTTGGGTGCGACTAAATGGCAAACGATTGTCAAAGTCGTCATTCCATCAGCGATTCAACAAATTATCACAGGCGTTATTTTAACAGCGGGACGAATCTTTGGAGAGGCAGCTGCGTTGATTTATACGGCTGGCTTAACGACGCCGATGTTAAATTCAAATGCTGACTTAACGAGTCCTGTAAACCCGTTTAATATTTTTCGACCAGCAGAGACGCTTGCCGTTCACATTTGGAAATTAAACTCTGAAGGAATCGTACCTGATGCAAGATTGATTGCAACAAAGTCAGCTGCTATTTTAATCATTATGGTTCTGTTGTTTAACATAATCGCTCGTTTAGTCGCTAAACTTTTAGACAGCTACTTTAAAGGTTCAACAAAAACGAAAAAACGCAAAGACGTTAAAAGTGCAGCTTAATAGATAAAGATAAAAAAGAAAATGGCTTTGAAACTGAGCAACAGTTTCAGCCATTTTCTTTTTTTAATGTCTCTAAACGATTGAAAACTTTTGAAAAGTATTTTTCTTGTCCATTTTGTTTAGGATGAAAATATTGTTTGTTTTTGATGCGATCCGGTAAATACTGTTGAAGGACCCATCCGTTATCAAAATCATGCGGGTATTGATATTCAACGCCTCGGCCAAGGTTCTCTGCTCCTTTGTAATGAGCATCCTTCAAATGAGGGGGAACGTCGCCGGAAAGCCCTTTTTTAATATCGCTTATCGCTTCATCTAATGCTTTGTAAGCAGCGTTGGACTTCGGTGATAGACAAAGCTCAATAACGGCGTTTGCAAGCGGGATACGTGCTTCTGGGAGTCCTAATCGCTCAGTTGCTTGAATAGCTGCGAGAGTTCTCATGCCGGCATCCGGATCAGCTAGTCCAATGTCTTCATAGGCAATGACTAAAAGGCGACGATTGATGCTGATCAAGTCTCCTGCTTCAATTAGCCGTCCCAAATAATGAAGAGCGGCATTTACGTCGCTGCCGCGAATCGATTTTTGAAAAGCTGATAATACATCATAGTGAGCGTCACCATTTTTATCATGTGAAAAATATTTTTGCTGCAGACATTCTTCTGCCGTTTGTAAGGTAATAACGATTTTACCATCGCTTTCACCTGTTGATAAAACAGCCAGTTCCAGAGCATTCAAAGCCGAGCGCACGTCACCGTTACAGCTGTTGGCAAAGTGGTTCATGGCGTCATCTTCTACGATAATTTTTCTATCCCCAAATCCGTTTGATGAGTCGTTGAGCGCCCTTGTTAGCGCCATTTTGATATCATCTGGCGTAAGAGATTTTAATTCGAAGATTTGGCATCTGCTTCGAATAGCAGGATTAATTGCGTGATAAGGATTGCTTGTTGTCGCTCCGATTAGAATGATCATGCCGTTTTCTAAGTAAGGAAGCAAAAAGTCTTGCTTAGCTTTGTCAAGGCGATGAACTTCATCTAACAGGAGAATTACTTTGCCTGACATTTTGGCTTCTTCGGCGACAATTTCCATATCCTTTTTATTGTTTACAACGGCATTCAACTGACGAAACGCCGTGTTGGTTGTTTTTGCAATAGCCGTGGCAATTGTTGTTTTTCCAACGCCTGGAGGTCCATATAAAATCATCGAGCTTAAGTGATTTGCTTTTACCATTCGATAAATCATTTTATCTTTGCCAACTAAATGCTGCTGTCCGATAACGTCATCTAAATGAGTCGGACGCATTCGAAATGCGAGAGGTTTTGTAGCCATGTTTTTCTCCTTTCTTTTCTTTCACTGTATCACAAGCGGTGAATAGGTGGTGGAAATTTATCTTATAGGCATAGTATGTTATAATATCAACAGTTACATTTGCAAGAAATGCATATAGAGAAGTTCATATAGCTTAGTAAAAAACGACTCATCACAGCATTCAGTGACAACGTGAGGGTCTTATTTTTTTCATAAATAAAAAAAGTGTATTGAAGGAGTGTATCGTATGAAAATTTCAACAAAAGGACGCTACGGTTTAACGATTATGATTGAGCTTGCGAAGCGCTTTGGCGAAGGTCCTATCTCGCTTAAAACTATTGCTCAAACGCATGACTTATCTGAACATTATTTAGAGCAGCTTATTTCACCGCTGCGTAACGCTGGGCTTGTAAAAAGCGTGCGCGGAGCTTATGGAGGTTACATCTTAGCACATGAACCTGCTAACATTACTTCTGGTGATATTATTTCTGTTTTAGAAGGTCCTATTAGTCCTGTAGAAGGAATTGAAGATGAAGAGCCTGCAAAACGCGAGCTGTGGATTCGTATTCGAGATGCGGTTAAAGAAGTGCTAGATAGTACAACGCTTGAAGATTTAGCAAATCATTCTGATGATGATCAAGCGTCTTATATGTTTTATATTTAATAATGAGCTAGGAGGCGTTTATTTTGGAACGTATTTATGTTGATCATGCAGCAACGTCTCCAATACATCCAGCAGTCGTTGAGAAAATGACGACTTTTATGCATGAGTACTTTGGAAATCCGTCTAGTATTCATCACTACGGGCGGGAAAGTCGACGCTATTTAGACGAAGCTCGCCAAACGATTGCAGCAAGTATTGGAGCACACGAAAATGAACTGATTTTTACAAGTGGTGGGACAGAAGCAGATAATATGGCACTGATCGGAGTAGCTCTTGCAAACCACCATAAAGGAAATCATATTATTACCACGCAAATTGAACACCACGCTGTGCTTCATACGTGTGAATATTTAGAAACACAGGGCTTTGAAGTGACTTACTTACCAGTTAATGAGTACGGACAAGTATCTGTGGATGAAATAAAATCAGCCCTAACCGATCAAACAATTCTTGTGTCGGTGATGTTTGGAAATAATGAAGTAGGTGCTATTCAGCCAATTGGAGAAATTGGAGTTCTATTAAAAGAGCATGGAGCATATTTCCACACGGATGCAGTGCAAGCTTATGGATTAATTCCGTTAAATGTGCAACAATTAGGTGTCGATCTTTTATCCGTTTCTGCTCATAAAATTAACGGACCAAAAGGGATGGGCTTTTTATATGCAGCTGCTCATGTTTCACTGTCTCCTTTGCTATTTGGAGGAGAACAAGAGCGCAAACGACGAGCTGGAACTGAGAACATGACAAGTATTGTCGGGTTTGAAGAAGCTGTGAAAATTTCGCAACAAACGCTGCAAACACGTGCAGATGAATATAGAAGATACAAAGAAATAATGGTAGCTGTGTTGAAAGAAGAAGGTATTTCATTTGAAATTAACGGACATCTTGAAAATTCTCTGCCACATGTGTTAAATTTATCATTTCCAAAAACAAATGTTGAATCGATGCTCGTGAATTTAGACTTAGCAGGAATTGCGGCATCGAGCGGTTCAGCTTGCACAGCGGGAGCAATCGATCCTTCTCATGTGCTTGTTGCTATGTTTGGAAAAGGTTCTGAACGTTTAACAACTTCTATTCGATTTAGCTTTGGCTTAGGAAACTCAGCTGAGCAAATTGAAAAAACCGCACGTCAAACAGCAAACATCGTTAAGCGACTAACGATGTAAATAGCAGCCATCAGTAGGGTCTTCATCCCTCACTGATGGTTTGTGTCGTTTCTTTCGCTTTTTAGCGAACAATTTAATTAAAATGAAGAAAACGGAGGTGGCGAAGTTGACAAAATCACCTAAAGATACACGTGTAGTAGTCGGAATGAGCGGAGGCGTTGATTCATCCGTAGCAGCTCTTTTATTAAAACAACAAGGATACGATGTGATCGGAATCTTTATGAAGAACTGGGACGATACGGATGAAAACGGCGTTTGTACTGCGACTGAAGATTATAACGATGTTATTCGCGTATGTAATCAAATTGGTATTCCCTACTATGCAGTCAACTTTGAAAAACAATATTGGGATAAAGTATTTACCTACTTTTTAGAGGAATATAAAGCAGGTCGTACACCGAATCCTGATGTAATGTGTAATAAAGAAATTAAATTCAAAGCCTTTTTAGAGCATGCAATGACGCTAGGAGCAGATTATCTAGCGACAGGACATTATGCACGCGTTGCGTACCGCGACGGGGAGTATAAAATGCTTAGAGGCGTAGATGGAAATAAAGATCAAACGTATTTCTTAAATCAATTAGGACAAGATCAGCTTTCAAAAGTAATGTTCCCGATTGGTGAAATTGAGAAATCAAAAGTGCGTGAAATTGCGAAAGAAGCAGGCCTTGCTACAGCAACGAAAAAAGACAGCACAGGTATTTGCTTTATCGGTGAACGCAACTTCAAAGAATTTTTAAGTCAGTATCTTCCTGCTCAGCCAGGTGTAATGCAAACGCTTGACGGCGAAGTAAAAGGCAAGCACGACGGTCTTATGTACTACACGATTGGTCAACGCCACGGTTTAGGTATTGGAGGCAGCGGTGAACCTTGGTTTGTAGTCGGAAAAGATTTAGAAAAAAATGTTTTATACGTCGATCAAGGCTTTCACAATGAGCTTCTTTATTCTACATCTCTTACAGCAACCAATGTCAGCTGGGTAAGCGAACGTGACTGGTCGTCACCAATGACGTGCACAGCAAAATTCCGCTATCGTCAAACTGATTCAGCAGTAACCGTTGAAAAAGTCGATGATGATACAATTAAGGTTATTTTTGCTGAACCTGTTCGCGCAATTACGCCAGGTCAAGCAGTTGTGTTTTACAAAGACGATGAATGTCTTGGCGGAGCAACAATTGACAAAGTATTTCAAGAAGAAGAGCAAATCTGGTACGTATAATTCATATAAGCAAGAACGAAAAACCTCGGCCGTATATAGCTGAGGTTTTTCTATGATATACTTTACTTACTGGGTAAACTAATAACTTACATATTGTAGATTTTCATGATGTGAAAATCTCTTAAATCATAACTAAAACAGTGGAGTGAACGAAAAAATGACAGATAAAAATCAGCTAGGAATTCAGTATATGCAGGAAGGGAAATTTGAAGAGGCTGCTAAAACATTTTCAGAAGCAATTGAAGATAATCCAAAAGATCCAATTGTGTATGTGAATTTTGGCAATTTGTTAGCGGCTGTTAGTGAGATGGATCGTGCTTTGAAATTTTATGAACGTGCGATTGAATTAGATGAAGAAACGGCAACAGCGTATTACGGAGCAGGAAATATTTATTTTAATGCAGAGCAGCTTGAGCAGGCAAAGCACTACTTTGATTTAGCAATCAAAAAAGGCTTAGATTCATCCGATGCGTACTTTATGCTTGGTTTAACGCTGTTTCATATGGAAGAAATTCGTTTTGCGATGCCTTATCTTCAGCGGGCGGTAGAACTAAACGAACATGATGTAGAAGCAAAATTTCAGTACGGTCTTTGTTTAGCACAGCTCGAAATGGTAGATGAAGCGATTGCTGAATTTCTTAAGGTAGTCAATCAAGAGCCAGAACACGCCGATGCTTTTTATAATTTAGGCGTAGCGTATGCTATGAAAGATGACAAAGACAAGGCGATTGAGATGTTAGATGAAGCTTTAAACGTGCAGCCAGATCACGTAATGGCAGCAAATGCCAAACAAGTTCTGTCTACATTAGAACATTAAGAAAGCGGGTAAAGGAAGGATAACATGAACGAAGAACAAGTGAACCCTTCACAGCCAGAACGTCATTATATAAGCGGCACGTCGATTGTAACGGTCTTTCATAACGAAGAAAACTTATATAACGTTACGCGGATACGGATCAAAAAAACAAATTTAGAGATTGAAGATAAAGAAACGGTCGTTACAGGCTATTTTCCTAAGCTGAATGAAGATGAAGTATACACGTTTTACGGAGACTTCAAAGAGCATCCAAAGTTTGGTCTGCAGTTTCATGTTGAACAGTTTAAAAAAGAACTTCCGCAATCAAGGCAAGGGGTTGTTCAGTACCTGTCTAGCGATTTATTTCACGGAATCGGTAAAAAAACTGCTGAAAACATTGTGGACGCTCTAGGAGAACGCGCTATTTTTCGTATTTTGCAAAATGAGTCTGTGCTAAAAGAGGTTCCGAGGCTTTCAGCCGACAAGGCAGAAGCTTTAGTCACGCAGCTTCGTGAACATCAAGGGTTAGAAGAAGTAATGGTAAAGCTGACAGACCTTGGGTTTGGACCGCAGCTTTCGATGAAGATTTTCCAAGCGTACAAACAAGAAGCGCTTGAAATTGTTCAAAATAATCCTTATCAGCTCGTAGAAGATATTCAAGGTATTGGCTTTAGCAGGGCCGATGAACTTGGAAAGAGGCTTGGTATGGCAACCAATCATCCTGATCGTTTGCGTGCAGGTATTTTATATGTCATTGAGCAAGAATGCAATCAAATGGGACATGTATACGTCACGGCAGATCAACTGTATGGAAAAACAGCAGAGCTTCTTCGAAAAAGCAGGCATGAGAACCTGTCTGAAATGGATCTTACAAGAGAAGTGGACGCATTAAAAGCAGACAAAAAGCTTATCATTCAAGACGAAAAAATTTATTTTCCTCCCCTTTTCTATGCTGAAAAAGGGCTGGTTAAAGCTATTCAAAAAATTATGGCTCAAACACAGTACGAAGAGCAGTTTCCAGAATCAGAATTCTTATTGGCACTGGGTGAACTAGAAGAGCGATTAGACGTGCAATATGCACCTTCTCAGCGCAAGGGCATACAAACCGCTTTAATGTCTCCGATGCTTCTCTTAACAGGTGGACCAGGTACAGGGAAAACAACGGTTATTAAAGGAATAGTCGAACTCTATGCAGAACTTCACGGATGTTCGTTAAATCCAGGGGATTATAAAAAAGATGAAGCTTTTCCTGTTTTACTTGTGGCACCTACTGGACGCGCTGCTAAACGAATGAGCGAAGCGACGGGACTTCCGGCAGTTACCATTCACAGATTATTAAAATGGAACGGACAAGAAGGATTTGATCATAATGAGGAAAATCCAATTGACGGAAAATTACTGATTGTGGATGAAGTATCAATGGTAGATTTGTGGCTTGCTCATCAGCTGTTTAAATCTCTTCCTGCTAATTTACAGGTTATTTTAGTTGGAGACGAAGACCAGCTTCCTTCAGTAGGGCCGGGACAGGTGTTAAAAGATTTACTGAGTTCAGAAGTAGTTCCTACCGTCCGGCTGACAGATGTATACCGGCAAGCGGAAGGATCGTCAATTATTGATTTGGCTCATGAAATAAAAAAAGGAAAGCTTCCGGAAGACTTATCAAGGCAGCAAGGAGATCGTTCTTTTATCCGTTGTCAAGGACAGCACATCACGAACGTCGTGCAACAAGTTTGCGGGAATGCGTTAAAAAAAGGCTATACGGCTAAAGATATTCAAGTTTTAGCTCCTATGTATAAAGGTCCTGCAGGTATTGATAAGCTGAATGAAGTTCTTCAGGAATTATTCAACCCGGCTTCTGAACAAAGAAGAGAGCTTAAGCACGGAGATATTACGTACCGAGTCGGAGATAAAGTGCTGCAGCTTGTAAATCAGCCGGATAGCAACGTATTTAACGGAGATATGGGAGAAATCGTCTCGGTTTTCTTTGCCAAAGAAAATACGGAAAAACAGGATATGCTGGTTATTTCATATGAAGGAAATGAAGTAACTTACACAAAGCAAGACTTTAATCAAATAACTCATGCATACTGCTGTTCCATTCATAAATCACAGGGAAGTGAATTTCCAATTGTTGTGCTTCCAATTGTTAAAAGCTATTACCGGATGCTGCGACGTAATTTACTTTATACCGCCGTTACGCGAAGCAAACAGTTTTTAATTTTATGCGGAGAAGACGAAGCGTTTCAGCTGGGAGTTAGCCGAAATGAAGACAGCGTTCGCCAAACGAATTTACAGCCGTTGCTTCGAGAAAGCTTGGATAACGACATAGAAGATCCCGAAATTCCATTTATGAAAGATGCAAATATTGGGATGGAAAACGTTACGCCGTATGATTTCATGTAACCTTTCGTATGCTAACAAAGAGTTAAATAAACTCCTTTGTTGCCATCCTTCTTTGCTAATTGTCAGAAAATAAAGTATGGACATGGAAAGAAGTGGACATAATGCGTTTATATAAGTAGAACGTATAAAGAGGTGTCGACTTTGTTTAAATGTCCAAACTGTAAAAGTATTGACGTTGGCAAAATTGGTGTAAATCAGTATTACTGTTGGAATTGTTTTATTGAAATGACTATTTCAAAAGGACAAATTAATACTCACCAAGTAGAAGAAGATGGAACATTGAGCTCGCTTGATGATTTGTTCTCAGACGACGAGCGCACAATTAATTTCTAATTCTTTTTTACCGGGAGGAAGAGCAATGGGCAGAATTATTCCGTCAGTAGTCGCTTTCGGTCTTGGAGCTTATGCATTTAAAATGGCAGATGATCGAGAGATGTTTACAAAAAGAAATATGAAAAAAATGCGTAAACGTATGATGAAAGCTATTCACTAATAAAAAAAGCACTATTGCACTGAGCTGCAATAGTGCTTTTTTGCAGGCAGAAGAGACAACAGCATGTATAAACTCCTTCCTTTATCAAAAAATAGAAGAGAGGAGGAGTTTACGTTGAAAGATAGTTCATTCAAATGGTTCTATAGATTCGGACTGCTGTTATTAGCGCTGCTGTGCATATTAGTCTTTTTTAAAGTCCAGTTTTTATGGCTTCCTGTTATTTACATGTTTTTAAAAGCACTGCTGCCTTTTTTTATTGCAGCATTCATTACATATTTACTTCATCCGCTTATTGAAAAAACGCATGATAAAGGCGTGCCTCGTCCTCTAGCTATTTTACTGATCTACATCATCTTTTTTGGAGGAATTGGGTTTGGAGCCTATAAGTCGTATCCTATTTTTGTGGAACAAGTAAAAGATTTAAACGAACAGCTGCCTCATTTTACGAATACATATAGACATTGGGTAGAATCGATTCATGATCGTACAACTTCACTTCCAAACGGTGTACATGAGAAAATTGAAGGCAGCATTGATGATGTAGAGGCTACGCTCAACGTGTGGCTTACAAAAGTGGCCGAAGGATTAAAGTCATTGATTACCTCTTTTTTAATTTTAATCATTATTCCATTTATTGTTTTTTATATGCTGAAGGATTTTTCCTCTATTAAGAAAGCAACGGCTTATGTCACGCCTAAAAAGTGGCACAAACCAGGCGAACGTTTTTTATCGGATGTGAATGAATCGCTCGGCAATTATATTAGAGGGCAGTTTTTTGTTTGTCTCATTATTGGTGTGATTGCCACGGCAGCACTGTGGTTCTTTCATGTACCTTATGCACTTCTTTTAGGCTTCATTATTGGTGTAACGAATATCATTCCTTATTTTGGCCCGATTATTGGTGCAGTTCCAGCGGCTATTATTGCAGCCACAATCTCGATAAAGTTGGTTATTACCATTGTCATTATAATCTTTGTGCTGCAGTTTCTAGAGGGAAATGTGCTGTCTCCGCTTATCGTAGGAAAGAGTCTTCATATTCATCCTTTGTTTATCATGCTTGCGCTCCTTTTAGGAGGAGAATTTGGAGGAGTATTGGGTCTCATTTTGGCTGTGCCAATTTTAGCAGTCATTAAAATATCTATTTTGCATATCCGCTCTTATACGCTCAAACATTGACAAAGAGCGGTTAATTTGTCATAATATCGCCATAAGAAAACGCTACATATTTTAAACACAATGATGGATCGAGTACGTTGCACACTGGTTTTTAGAGAAGGGCTTCCTTGGCTGAAAGAAGCGCTAAACAAAGAGCAGCTGAACGCTAGTCCAGAGTGCAGGCTAAAACCTGCCGTGTCAGCAACGTTAACGCTATGAAGGTGATAAATGCTTTTGGCATTTATAATCAGGGTGGTACCGCGAGTTCAACTCTCGTCCCTGCTACAGGGATGAGAGTTTTTTTGTGTGCAAATAACTAGCAATTGCTTTTGTACACGGAGAAAATAGATGCTTTTATGTCATCATTTTTTTGTCTATAAATAAGAAGAGTATTAAAGGAGGACCAATCATGAAAAAACTGACGTCAGCACAAGTTCGTCAAATGTATTTAGATTTCTTTAAAGAAAAAGGCCATGATGTAGAACCAAGCGCATCTTTAGTTCCGCATGAAGATCCATCTTTATTATGGATTAACAGTGGAGTAGCTACATTAAAAAAATATTTTGATGGTCGTGTTATTCCTCAAAATCCGCGTATTTGTAACGCACAAAAATCCATTCGTACAAACGATATCGAAAACGTAGGTAAAACGGCTCGCCATCATACGTTTTTTGAAATGCTTGGCAATTTCTCTATCGGTGATTATTTCAAAGAAGAAGCCATCCAATGGGCATGGGAATTCTTAACGAGCGATAAATGGATTGGATTCGACGCAGATAAGCTATCTGTAACAGTTCACCCTGAAGATGAAGAAGCATTTAAGATTTGGAATGAAAAAATGGGCGTGCCTAAAGAGCGCATCATTCGTTTAGAAGGTAATTTCTGGGATATCGGAGAAGGTCCGAGTGGTCCAAATACAGAGATCTTTTATGATCGCGGAGAAGCATATGGAAATGACCTAACTGATCCCGAATTATATCCAGGTGGAGAAAATGAGCGCTATTTAGAAATTTGGAACCTTGTATTTTCTCAATTTAATCACAATCCTGATGGCACGTACACGCCGCTTCCAAAGAAAAACATCGATACGGGAATGGGCTTAGAGCGTATGGTTTCTGTTATTCAAGACGTGCAAACAAACTTTGATACAGATTTGTTTATGCCAATTATTGAAGCAACAGAAAACATTTCAGGCGCTAAATATCGTACAAATGATGAGCAAGATACGGCATTTAAAGTCATTGCTGACCATATTCGTACGGTAACATTTGCTGTAGGTGATGGTGCGCTTCCTTCAAATGAAGGCCGTGGGTATGTGCTGCGCCGTTTGTTACGCCGAGCAGTTCGCTATGCTAAAAAGTTAAACATTAATCGTCCGTTCATGTACGAGCTAGTGCCGGTAGTAGGTGAAATCATGGTTGATTTCTATCCGGAAGTAAAGGAAAAAACGGATTTTATCCAGCGCGTAGTAAAAAATGAAGAAGAGCGTTTTCACGAAACGTTAAATGACGGACTAGCTATTTTGGCAACCGTTATTAAAAAAGAAAAAGCGCAAAACAGTGATACGGTACAAGGCGAAGATGTTTTCCGTTTATATGACACGTATGGATTCCCTGTTGAATTAACGGAAGAATATGCAGAAGATGAGAACATGAAAATTGATCATGCAGGTTTTGAACGTGAAATGGAAGCACAGCGTGAGCGTGCGCGTGCTGCTCGTCAAGATTCTAGTTCTATGCAAGTTCAAGGCGGCGTACTTGGTGAAGTAACCGTTGCAAGTGAGTTTGTTGGCTATGATAAAAATGAAGTAGAAACAGTTGTTGAAGCAATTATTGTAGACGGTGAGCTTGTTGACCGCGCTGAAGCTGGAACAGAAGCGCAAGTCATCTTAAGCCACACGCCATTCTATGCAGAAAGCGGCGGTCAAATTGCGGACCAAGGTACGATCCAAAGTGCTGCAGGAACAGCGCAAGTAAAAGACGTTCAAAAAGCGCCAAACGGCCAAAATGTCCAAACGGTAGCTGTAACAAACGGTGAGCTTGTAAAAGGTGAAACATATACGGCGACGCTTGATGAAGAAAACCGCAGTGCGATTGTGAAAAACCATACGGCAACGCATTTATTGCATCAAGCATTAAAAGATACGTTAGGAACGCATGTTAATCAAGCGGGTTCTTTAGTAACAGCGGATCGCTTGCGCTTTGACTTCTCTCACTTTGGTCAAGTGACACAAGAAGAGCTCGAGAAAATTGAACAAATCGTTAATGAAAAGATTTGGGACAGCATCTCTGTACAAATTGAAAACAAAGCAATTGACGAAGCAAAAGCGATGGGTGCAATGGCGCTATTTGGTGAGAAATACGGAGATATCGTGCGCGTAGTACAAGTAGGCGACTACAGCTTAGAATTATGTGGTGGATGTCACGTGCCAAATACGTCTGTTATCGGTTTATTTAAAATTGTATCAGAATCGGGAATCGGTGCAGGTACTCGACGCATTGAAGCTGTAACTGGAAAAGCTGCCTATCAGTTAATGAACGATCAAGTAGGCTTACTAAAAGAAGCTGCGGCAAAAGTAAAATCCAACCCGCGTGATTTAGTAGGGCGAGTTGAAGGATTACTAGAAGAAATTCGTAACCTTCAGCGTGAAAATGATTCACTATCTACAAAGCTTGGCAATATTGAAGCTGGCAATCTCGTTGACCGCGTGCAAAACATTAATGGTGTGAATGTACTAGCAGCGAAAGTGAATGCAACGGATATGAATAACCTTCGCGCAATGGTTGACGATTTAAAACAAAAATTAGAATCCGCTGTGATCGTATTAGCTTCTCCACAAGGTGAAAAGGTAAATATTATTGCAGGTGTAACAAAAGATTTAATTGCTAAGGGCCATCATGCAGGCAAACTTGTTAAAGAAGTAGCGACGATTTGCGGCGGAGGCGGAGGCGGACGTCCTGACATGGCGCAAGCTGGAGGAAAAGACGCTAGCCAAATTGAAAAAGCACTTGGCACTGTAGAAGAATGGGTTAAATCCGTTTAATTCTCCTCTTTCTTGGTGTACAATATAAATAAGACTTAGCATAGTGCACAATGTGTTCACAAATTAAGAGAGTGAGGTGGGACCGTGAGTTCATTTGATAAAACCATGCAATTTAATTTTCAAGATGAGCCAGCTGAAACAAACGTACATGAAGTATTGTTTACGGTTTATGACGCACTGCAAGAAAAAGGCTACAACCCGATCAACCAAATCGTTGGGTATTTGTTATCAGGAGACCCTGCTTACATTCCTCGTCATAACGATGCGAGAAACACAATTCGCCAGTTAGAGCGAGACGAGCTCATTGAAGAACTTGTTAAATCTTATTTACAACAGCATCGAAAGGATTCATAAATGCGCGTATTAGGATTAGATGTAGGAACCAAAACAATTGGTGTGGCAGTTAGTGATGAAATGGGATGGACAGCGCAAGGAATTGAAACAATTAAAATTGCAGATGAGCAGATGGAGCAATCATATCCTCGTTTACAGCAACTAATTGACGAATATTCCGTAGAGAAAATCGTAGTGGGTCTTCCTAAAAATATGAATGGTACGATTGGCCCTCGAGGCGAAGCGTGCATTGAGTTTGCTGACAACGTCAAAGAAAAACTTAACATTGAAACGATGATGTGGGACGAGCGCTTGTCGACGATGGCAGCAGAGCGAGTACTGCTGTCTGCCGATGTAAGCCGCAAGAAACGCAAAAAAGTAATCGATAAAATGGCAGCTGTTATGATTCTTCAAGGATACTTAGACAGCAAGCAGTAAGAAAAGCAGCAGGCTTTGCCTCAGCTGAAAAGTTATGAATTTCCCTTTTGCATATTCTTTTGTACGTAAAAGGGAAGTGAAATAACTGAACGGCTTGCTTTTCGCTGAAGAAAAAGTTAAGCTAAGAGCTTACAATATAAAATGAGGTGCAAACATGAGCGTAGAAGAAAATAAAATTACAATCGTCGATGAGAATGGAAATGAGCAGCTATGCGAAATTTTATTCACATTTGATTCTGATCAATATAACAAATCATATGTAATTTACTATCCAATCGGAGCAGACCAAGATGATGAAGAGGAAATTGAAATTCATGCATCTGCTTTCACACCAAGTGAAGACGGTCAAGACGGTGAGCTTCAACCGATTGAAACAGAAGAAGAGTGGGACATGGTTGAGGAAATGGTTAATACATTCCTTGACGAAGAAGGCGAATAATTATAGTGAAAAAGCTGATGACAATCGTTATCAGCTTTTTTTTACATAGCGGCTGTTCTTTTTAGATATAAAAAGGTTTTTCCTTGCATTCTTAGGGCAGATTGTATGATAATGACGAAAAATAAGATAAATTGTAGTATAATAATTCCTGCGTGTGAGAGTGCATTTTAATAAAAGAATTCATTGTTTGAACGGATGAAACTAGACTTTGGGCAGACAATAACATAAATCATGGAAAAATTTTAGAAGAGGCGAGAGTTTAAGGAAGCGATACCATCTCACACCTATAGGCGATACGAATGAATCGCAATCTCATGTCTCCTCTCTGTTCATACTTATAAAAAATCAAGAAGAAAAGAGGTGAAACTGGTTGTATCTTCTTTTACAGAAGTAGATTTAACCAGGAAGCTGCTTGTCGCAACAAACATTTTTACCACCTAATCGTTCAAGAAAAAAACGAGTTATTTTTATTACAATTATCGTACTTCTTTTACTAGTTGGCGGTGCATTTTTCTATGCTCAATCCCGCTTAACGCCCGTGGATCGAAACAGCAATAAAAAAGTAAATGTGACCATTCCACAAGGTTCTTCCGTCCAATCGATTGGTACGGTATTGCAAAAAGAAGATTTAATTAAAAGTAAAAGTGCATTTCGCTATTACGTAAAATTAACCCATGTGTCTGGATTTCAAGCTGGAACGTATTTATTTTCTCCTTCCATGAGCTTAGGGGAAATGGTTGAAAAAATGGAAAAAGGCGAGGTTTCAAAACAACCGGATATTCGTGTCACCATTCCAGAAGGACGTCAGCTTGTCGAAATTGCTGATATCATTGCTAAAAATACAAAGTTTACAAAAGACGAAGTCATGAAAAAGCTAGACGATAAGGCATTCGTCAATAAAATGAAAGAAAAATATCCAGATTTAGTAACGGATGAAGTGATGCAAAAAGATATTAAACATCCGCTAGAAGGTTATTTATATCCCGTTACGTATGATTTTTATGATAAAAATGTGTCGTTAGATGAAATATTGGATAAAATGGTAGGGAAAACAAATAATGTATTAGGTCAGTACAGTGGGCAAATGGAGAAGAAAAAATTCAGTGCACATAAATTGTTAACCATGTCTTCTCTGATTGAAGAGGAAGCAACTGCAAAAGTCGACCGAGAAAAAATTGCCAGCGTCTTTTATAATCGCCTTGAAAAAAATATGCCTCTTCAAACGGATCCAACCGTCTTATATGCCTTAGGAGAGCATAAAGACCGCGTGTTCTATAAGCATTTAGAAGTGGACTCCCCTTACAATACTTATAAAGTGAAAGGGTTGCCTCCAGGACCAATTGCCAGCTCTGGTTTGATGTCAATCAAAGCTGCGTTACATCCAGCCAATACAGATTATTTATACTTCTTGGCCACACCTGAAGGAAAAGTTATTTTTACCAAAACGTTAGAAGAACATAACAAAGAAAAAGCCAAGCATATTACAGGTAAAGAAAAGCAAAATACCGAAAAATAAGTGGAAATTTAAAATTGGGGAATCGCGATACTTCGCATTCCCCATCTTTTATGTTAAAATATATCGGGTTTACGTAAAAACGAAAAAAACTTATAATAGACTAGTTGTCTTACTATTTTGCAGTAATAAAACGTTATGAAAACATAATGTAAAATGTACTTCTGAGAACGGAGGAAGTGTTTTGCTTTTACAAAACGTAGAGCAGTATGTGGAAAAGCTTATTCCTAAGCGCCAGGAGCTTATTGAAGAAATGGAAGCTTATGCAAAAGAACATCACGTTCCGATTATGGAATTGATTGGTGTTGAAACGCTATTGCAAATTCTTCGTCTTCATCAGCCAAAACATATATTAGAAATTGGAACAGCGATTGCATATTCGTCTATTCGAATGACCCATGCGCTTCCAGAGGCACGAGTGGTTACGGTAGAACGAAATGAAGAGCGTTACCAAAAAGCGCAAGAATTTATTGAACGGGCGGGAAAACAAGATAAAATTGTGTCGTTGTTTGGAGATGCACTAGAGCTTAGAGATGAGATTGAACGTCATGGTCCTTATGATGCAGTGTTTATTGATGCAGCTAAAGGTCAGTATCAGCGTTTTTTTGAACATTATGAGCCGATGCTGTCTTCTAAAGGAATGATTATTTCGGATAACGTACTATTTAAAGGTCACGTAGCGACCGATTTGGCCGAAGTAGAAACACGTCGACGTCGCAGCTTAATTAAAAAAATTCAGGCATACAATACGTGGCTGATGAATCATCCCGATTATTATACAACTATTCTCCCTATTGGAGACGGAATCGCGATTAGTATTAAAAGAGGTGACCAAGAATGAAAAAACCAGAACTATTAGTGACACCAACTGCAGTTTCAGAAATCGAATCATTACTACAAGCTGGAGCAACAGCTATTATGGTTGGTGAACAGCGCTACGGTTTGCGTTTAGCAGGTGAATTCAAACGTGAAGATATCGTAGAAGCTGTAAATATTTCTCATCAGCATAATGCAAAAGTCTACGTAGCGATGAACGGATTATTTCACAATGATAAAATCGCCGAACTAAATGAATATATTTTATTCTTAAAAGAAGCAAGCGTGGATGCGATTGTATTTGGAGATCCTGCTGTATTGATGGCAGTGCGTGAAACAGCTCCAGAAATGAAGATGCACTGGAGTACTGAAACAACGGGCACAAACTGGTATTCATGTAACTACTGGGGGCGTAAAGGAGCTAAGCGCGCAGTTCTTGCTCGTGAGCTAAGCATGGATAGCATCATTGATATCAAAGAAAAAGCCGAAGTAGAAATTGAAGTTCAGGTGCATGGCATGACGTGCATGTTCCAATCAAAACGTTCACTTCTTGGCAACTACTTTGAGTATCAAGGAAAAGTCATGGAAATTGAAAATCGTAAAGTGGAAAAAGATATGTTTTTACTTGATAATGAGCGAAACAATAAGTATCCAATTTTCGAAGATGAAAATGGAACGCACATTATGAGTCCAAATGATATGTGCATTATCGATGAGCTTTCCGAAATGATTGATGCTGAAGTAGATGTATTCAAAATTGACGGCGTATTAAAGTCACCGCAATATATTTTAGAAGTAACAAAAAAATATCGTCAAGCGATTGATTTATGTGTAGATGACCGTGAAGAATACGAAAACGTTAAAGACGATTTGTTAGAAGAAATTGAAAGCTTGCAGCCGATTAACCGTCCGTTAGACACAGGGTTTTTCTTTAAAGAAACGGTATATTAAAAAGCATGCAAAGAAAGATAAACAAAGGAGGTACAAACGATGGCTGTTCAAATCGATACTGTAGTAGAAGGTAAACGAGTGATTACTAAGAAGCCTGAGTTGTTAGCTCCAGCCGGTAACCTTGAAAAATTAAAAGTTGCCGTACACTATGGAGCAGATGCTGTGTTTATCGGAGGAAAAGAGTTTGGCCTTCGTTCAAATGCAGATAACTTTACATTTGAAGAAATGGCAGAAGGTGTTCAGTTTGCAAACAAATACGGCGCACGTATTTATGTTACAACAAACATTTTTGCTCATAATGAAAATATGGACGGACTTGAAGATTATTTAATGGGATTAGAGCGCGCTGGTGTTTCTGGAATCATCGTCGCTGATCCGTTAATTATCGAAACCTGTCGACGCGTTGCACCTAAGCTTGAAGTACATTTAAGTACGCAGCAATCACTTTCAAACTGGAAAGCCGTTCAGTTCTGGAAAGAAGAAGGATTAGAACGTGTTGTACTTGCTCGTGAAACGGGTGCTGAAGAAATGCGCGAAATGAAAGAAAAAGTGGATATTGAAATTGAAGCTTTTATTCACGGAGCGATGTGTATTGCCTATTCAGGCCGCTGCGTGCTAAGTAACCATATGACAGCGCGTGATTCAAACCGCGGAGGCTGCTGTCAATCATGCCGTTGGGACTATGATTTATTTAAAGTAGAAGACGGTAAAACGGAAACGGCTTTATTTGATGAGCAAGACGATCCGTTTGCAATGAGTCCAAAAGACTTAAATTTAATTCAATCTATCCCTCAAATGATTGAGCTGGGTATTGATAGCTTAAAAATTGAAGGACGTATGAAGTCGATTCACTATATCGCAACAGTGGTGAGCGTGTATCGCAAGGTGATTGACGCATACTGTGCAGATCCTGAGAATTTTGTGATTCAAAAAGAATGGCTTGATGAGCTAGACAAATGTGCAAACCGCGATACGGCTCCTGCCTTTTTTGAAGGAGTTCCTGGAGTAGATGAGCAAATGTTTGGCGTACACGGCAAGAAAACAAAATTTGATTTTGCTGGTTTAGTATTGAATTATGATGAAGAAACAAGCATCGTGACATTGCAACAGCGTAACTATTTTAAACCGGGAGAAGAAGTGGAATTTTTCGGTCCGGAAATTAAAAACTTTACGCAAAAAATAGATAAAATTTGGGACGAAGATGGCAATGAACTAGATGCTGCGCGTCATCCGCTGCAAATTGTGAAATTTAAAGTGGACCAACCTCTATTTTCATATAACATGATGCGAAAGGGGATTTAAATATAAAATGGGGAAAAAGCCCGTTGTAATCGGTATCGCTGGTGGATCCGGTTCTGGTAAAACAACTGTAACCAAAGCTATTTATGAATATTTTAAAGGGCATTCTATTATGCTTCTTGAGCAAGACTATTATTATAAAGATCAAAGCGATGTACCGTTTGAACAGCGTTTGCAAACAAACTACGATCATCCTTTAGCATTTGATAATGATTTGCTGATTGAACACTTGCAAAACTTATTAAATTATGAGAGCATTGACAAACCGGTATATGATTACGCAATTCATACGCGCTCTGAAAAGGTAATTAGAGAAGAACCAAAAGATGTTATTATCTTAGAAGGTATTCTTGTACTAGAAGATCAGCGCTTGCGTAATTTAATGGATATCAAGCTATACGTAGATACAGATGCGGATCTTCGTATCATTCGTCGTATGCTTCGTGATATTAAAGAACGAGAGCGTACGCTTGAGTCAGTTGTTGATCAATACGTATCTGTCGTTCGCCCGATGCATAATCAGTTTGTTGAACCAACAAAACGTTATGCAGATATTATCATTCCTGAAGGCGGTCAAAACCACGTAGCGATTGACTTGATGGTCACTAAAATTCAAACAATTCTTGAACAAAATGCCATTTTATAATAACATAGCATAGATGCAGGAATTTTTTTGAAGACAATGCAGACATATTCTGCTAACTAAACACAAACATTATAAAGAATAGAGAAACGAGCAGCTTCTGTTTTGAAGCTGTCATTTCTCTATTAACTGATTTTTCCACAGAGTGGAAAATTTTTTGTACATACAGAAATGGACTGTATACACTAGAGATTTTGAGTTCAAGAAGGAGTGAAGGGATTATGGCACAAGAAAAAGTATTTCCAATGACAGAAGAAGGAAAGCTAAAGCTAGAGCAAGAGCTAGAATATTTAAAAACAGTAAAACGTAAAGAAGTTGTAGAGCGTATCAAAATCGCCCGCAGTTTTGGAGATTTATCGGAGAACTCTGAGTACGATTCTGCAAAAGACGAGCAGGCTTTCGTAGAAGGCCGTATTACAACGCTTGAAAATATGATTCGCAATGCGAAAATTATTGAAGAAGATGTAGAAAACTCTTCTATTGTATCATTAGGTAAATCTGTAACATTTGTAGAGCTGCCAGATGGTGACGAAGAAACGTATACAATTGTAGGTAGTGCAGAAGCAGATCCGTTTGAAGGGAAAATTTCAAATGATTCGCCAATTGCTAAAAGTCTAATGGGCAAACAAATTGGAGATCAAGTAACTGTTCAAACTCCTGGTGGAGATATGTCAGTGAAAATTGTATCTGTTAAGTAAAACATTTGGTTGGAAGCGTTCTACTGAATGCTCGTAAGTAAAAAAGCTGACACGCGTCAGCTTTTTTTATATGATTTTAAAAAGCGGAGTGAATAGAAAAGATATGTAAGAAAGGAAAGATGAAAATGAAAGATATCGATTTTGCTAAAACAGCGCTTGTTTTAATTGATTTACAAAAAGGGATTGTTCCAATTGGAGGAGACGAAATTGTGGAGAAATCTGTTCAGCTTGTGAATCGTTTCCGCGAACAAAATGGATTTATTAGTTTTGTACGAGTAGATTTTCAAGATGGAAAAGATGCGTTAACGCCAGAAACGGATCAAAAGCCATCTGCTCCTCAAGAAAGACCTGCAGACTGGGCGGAATTCGATCCAAGACTTAATGTTCAAGAGAATGATTATATTGTGACAAAACGTCAGTGGGGAGCCTTTTTTGGGACAGATTTAGACCTTCAGCTTCGCCGAAGAGGAATTGATACAATTGTCCTTTGCGGGATTGCAACAAATATTGGTGTGGAAAGCACAGCTCGTGAAGCATTTCAGTATGGGTATAACCAAATTTTTATCACGGATGCCATGGCGACATTTACAAAAGAAGAGCATGAAGCAACTCTTTCTTACATCTTTCCGAAAATAGGAAAGCTAAGAACAACTCAACAATTTTTAACAGAAAATTAATAATAAAAACTTGCTGAATCAGCAAGTTTTTTTGTGAAACGAAAAAAAGAATGAATATTTCTTAAGATAATGGTTTTAAAAGTAATGGCAACGTCGACACTTGTAAAGAGTGAGGTGTAGTCATGAAAATAATTCACAAGCGAATTTATATTACTCTTATTTTTATTTTATTATTAATTAGTGGACTGGGAGCACGGCTTGTTCAACTTCAGCTTGTCAGCACAGAATCTTTTACTGACAAAAAGATTAACTTAATTGAAGGAAGCGTAAAACAGCGTACGCAGGAAATGGTGGTAGATGACGGGCGAGGGAAATTTGAAGATAAAAATGGACAGTCTTTAACATCTATCACCCATAATCGCTTAGTCCTGTTTCCATTTTTAGAAAAAATGAAGTGGCCTGTTCAGCAAGTAAGTGAAATCGTGGGAATGCAACCAAAGGAACTAACGAACAGACTAGCGAATGCTAAAACACCGGTTGTTATTACAAAAGAATTATCCCATGCACAAGTCGAAAAAATAAATGCATTAAAGGTACCTGGCGTATTTGGAATTCCTCTAAAAGATGAGCGTCCAGTTCCTCTTGCTGAACATTTAATCGGACTAGAGGCACAAAGCAAACAAATAATTGAAGAGAAGTATAGTGACAAATTAAAAAATGGAGCAATTAAATCAACTACGCCTGTAGGTATCTCAGGGATGCAGAGGGCTTTTGACGAGTTTTTGCTGCCGGAACAGGAGTCTAAGCTCCTTTATCATGTTGATCGCCTAGGTGGGCCTATGTTTGGCATCGATGTAAAATACACGGGCACAGCTAACCCGTATTATCCAGTCAGTGTGCGTACGACGCTTGATTTGTCTGCTCAGGAGCTAGTAGAGAATACATTAAATCATTATAAGTTAAAAGACGGAGGAGCCGTCTTAATTGATATAAAAAACAATAAAGTAATTGCGATGGCCAGCAGGCCTTCGATTAATAAGAAAGATCCATTTAAAAAGCAAAATGGTTCAGACAGCGTAGAAAATCGTTTGCTGACGCCACAAACTCCTGGATCTATATTTAAAACCATAACAGCAGCTGCAGCGCTTGAACAAAATAAAATTCAGCCTTCTTTTACCTATAACTGTGATAAAAGTATTTATGGCAATAATGTAGAAGAAGATCATCAAAAAGGGCAGCTGACGTTTGAAGAAAGCTTCGCGCAAAGTTGTAATGCAACGTTTGCACAGCTAGCAAAAGAAATGATAATATCTAATCCGAATATCCTTGAACAATATGCCGATAAGTTAGGGCTTATTCAGCCTGTAGGATGGACGGGTGATGTGTTTCACTTTGAACATTTTAAGCAGTTTTTAGGAGAAAAATCGGGAAGAGTTTGGACAAATGAAAGAGAAAAGAAAGTACCAAATGCTGTAGCTCAAACGGCAATTGGACAGCTTGATGTAAAAGTGACCCCGCTTGCAGTAGCAAATATGATGGCGACAATTGCACGCGGAGGAGAAAAGAAACAGGTAAAAGCTGTAGATGCACTAGAGTATAAAAACAACACGTCATTGTATACGTTTAAAGAGCACGAGCTAAAAGGAGATACCATTAATAAAGCCACAGCTGCTTCTATGCAACAGCTTTTAAAAGGTGTCGTACAGAGCGAAAAAGGAACAGGAAGAAGATTTCAAACGCTTCCTTATGAAGTGGCAGGAAAGTCAGGAACTGCTGAAATCAATGTGAAAGAAGATATCGTCAATAAATGGTTTGCGGGTTACTTTCCTGCAGATGATCCAAAATATGCAATGGTAGTAGTGGATTTAAATACAAAAAGTGCGATATCTCCCACAAACAGCGTATTTTATGATATTGTTAAAGGGATGTATGACTTAAATACACGTTAAAACAAGAAGAATTTGTAAAAAATATTACAAATATACTTCAAATAAATTTTGATGCTTCATGTATAAGAAAACACATGTTAGAATAAAGCATTATAAAAGTTGGAGGAAATTGTAGCAATGAATAACAATCGTTCTTCAAGACACGAAAACAAAGAAAAAAAAGTAAACCGATTATATAATCTGTTAATTGCTGTCGTAGCAGTTTTAATTGTATTTGTCGGTGGTACGATGATTCTTGGAAACAAGGATAAATCGGATAACCAAGCGGAAACAACTCAAAACAATCCGCAAACAAATGACCAAAAAACGGACAAGACGGCTAAAAAAGACGATGATTCTTCGAAAGATGATCAAGCAACAGATGATCAAGCAACGGACGATCAAAGTTCTGAAGATGACCAAAGCTCTGAAGATGATCAAGCAACAGATGAAGAATCAAATGACTCAGATTCACAGGCTGAAGTAGAGAAAAATCCAGAGCCTGGCGTGGCAGAACGCAAGGTAGATCCTTCATGGGATTCAGTAGGTACGTCACAAGATGCACCTGCAGCAACTTATAAAAAAGGATCAACGGATTGGAACGAAATGCTAAAAGCTGTAGGCGAAGGGTCAGGCATTAGCCCAAGCAATATGACCGTATGGCGTTTAGGGAATAACGGTGGCGTAGGTAAAGCGGTAGCTACGGTTAGTCCTAAAGGCAACTCATCAACAAAATACCGCGTTCAAATTGAATGGGTAGATGGAGAAGGCTGGAAGCCCGCAGTAGTGGATAAGCTTCAATAAGAAAAGCAGCGCGCTAGCGCTGCTTTTTTAATTTGAAATGAACAACCGCAGAGTACAGTTTTTTACCTTGTTCATAGTCCACAGACATTTGATGAGATACGCTATGAACCTCAAGCAAAATCGCTTTATTTTGATCAATTTTTTCCGCAATTTGTTTCTCAAGCATTTTAACATCAGGCGCTTCAAAAAATTCTATTTTATCTTCAATCATTTCAAATTCAAAATTCATCTTACGACCTCCTTACCTCATTACTATAGTATAGCAAATAGAAAGTTAAAAGCTTAAAATAATTTGTAAATGAAGAACAAACGATAGCTAAAAACATACTATATCCATAAGAATTATTAGTTATAAGGAGGCGTTTTTTATGGGGTTAGAGTTTTTAGATATCTTTGAAAAGTGGGCGAATGAGTATGATGCATCGGTAAGCGGGAAAGATGAACAGTATAGAGAAGTGTTTCGCAATTATAATGAAATCTTAGAGTATGTAGCAGACCGTTCAATAGGGCATGTGATAGAATTTGGAACAGGGACTGGAAACTTAACAAAAAAACTGTTAGAAAAAGAACTGACTGTAGTAGGAATTGAACCTTCAGTACCAATGAGACAATTGGCACACCAGAAATTAGGGGCAGATGTTTTAGTCACACCAGGAGACTTTTTACAATTTGATACATCATTGTTTCCAGCAGAGAGCTTAGTTAGTACGTATGCTTTTCATCATTTAACAGATAAAGAAAAAGAAGAAGCTGTGATAAACTATGGAAAGTTACTTCAAACCGGTGGTAAAATAGTGTTTGCTGATACAATGTTTGAAACAGCGGATTCATTTGCTGATACCATTGTTCAGGCAAAACAAAAAGGGTATACGCAACTAGCAGAAGATCTAGAGAGGGAATACTATACAACGATTCCCGTCTTAAAGCAAATCTTTGAAAGCAATGGTTTTCACATAACCTTTACACAATTTAATCACTTTGTGTGGGTATTGGAGGCAACGAAACAATAGTAGAAAGAGGTTTTAAAATGAAAGTAGCAATCATTGGAGCAATGGAAGAAGAAGTGACGATTTTACGCGATAAAATTGAAAATCGTCAAGAAACAGTAATCGCAGGATGTGAATACTCGACAGGAACAATCAGCGGTGTGGAGGTTGTATTATTAAAATCAGGTATTGGAAAAGTAAATGCTGCGTTATCTACAGCCATCTTACTAGAGAAGTTCAAACCTGATTACGTTATTAATACAGGATCAGCAGGCGGCTTCCATCCGGAGTTAAACGTAGGAGATGCGGTTATTTCAACAGAAGTTCGTCATCATGATGTAGATGTAACGGTATTCAACTATGAATACGGTCAAGTACCAAACTTGCCTGCAGCTTTTAAAGCAGATGAAAAACTAGTTCGTCTTGCTGAAGAAAGCGCTCTTGAAGTAACGGATATGAAAATTGTAAAAGGGCTAATTGCTACAGGTGATTCGTTCATGAACGATCCTGTGCGCGTAGAGTTTGTTCGCTCTAAGTTTCCAGACCTGTATGCAGCTGAAATGGAAGCGGCGGCTGTTGCTCAAGTATGCTATCAATTTGGCGTACCGTTTGTTATTCTTCGTGCTCTTTCTGACATCGCCGGCAAAGAATCAAATGTTTCTTTTGAGCAATTTTTAGAAAAAGCAGCTGTTAATTCAACGAAATTAGTATTGAATTTTATTACAAAATTAAAATAAGCTGTTCGTAAAATATAGAGTTTGTTTTCGTCTACACTCTGCATCGTTTATCATAACATGGGGTGTAGACTATATTTTTACCTTAATTCCGACTTTATTTATAGGTTAAGTTATATTATTCGATAGCGAGGTGTTCAAGCTTATGAAGGTAGCCAAAAACGTTCATGAATTGATTGGAAACACACCTATGATTGAGATTACACAATTTGATTTACCCAGAGAAATCAGGATATTTGCTAAACTGGAATATGTTAATCCAGGAGGAAGTGTAAAAGATCGTTTAGGAAAAGAACTGCTGAAAGAAGCTCTTAGCTCTGGAAGACTGAATCGAGGCGGAACGGTGGTTGAGCCTACTGCTGGAAATACGGGGATTGGGCTGGCTTTAGCTGCTCTTCAGCACGAAATAAACGTTATACTATGTGTTCCAGAAAAATTCAGTATTGAAAAACAGCAGCTTATGAAGGCTTTGGGGGCAACGGTGGTTCAAACACCTACTGAAGCTGGTATGAAAGGTGCTATAAACAAGGCTCAAGAGCTGCTGCGTGAAATACCTGGTTCTTATTGTCCTCAGCAGTTTGCTAATCCGGCCAATCCTATGACTTATTACAAAACCTTAGGGCCAGAAATATATGAACAGCTTGATGGAAAAATCGACGTGTTTGTAGCTGGAGCAGGTACAGGTGGAACATTTATGGGTACAGCAAAATTTTTGAAAGAAAAAAATCCTTCTCTAAAAACAGTCATTGTTGAGCCAGAAGGTTCGATTTTAAACGGAGGGAAATCCGGCCCTCACTTAACTGAAGGAATTGGAATGGAGTTCATCCCTGATTATATGGAGCGGTCTTATTTTAATGCTATTCATACTGTTGAAGATGTTTATGCTTTTCAAAGAGTGAAAGAGCTGGCTTTAAAAGAAGGGTTACTAGTAGGGAGCTCTTCAGGAGCAGCCTTCGAAGCAGCCCTGCTCGAAGCAAAAAATGCAGAAAAAGGCGCTCATATTGTCACTATTTTTCCCGATAGCAGCGAACGGTACTTAAGTAAAAATATTTACAGTGGAGGAAGATAAGATGAAACGTAAAACACAGTTAATTCATGGTGGAATTGTTGGCGATGAACAGACGGGTGCTGTCTCTGTTCCTATTTATCAAGTGAGCACTTATAAACAAGAGGGAGCTGGGAAACATACGGGATACGAATATTCTAGAACCGGTAACCCTACACGACACGCCTTAGAAGAACTTATCAAAGAAATTGAAGGAGGATATGCTGGGTTTGCGTTTGGATCTGGTATGGCAGCTACTACTGCTGTATTCATGCTGTTTAACAGCGGAGATCATGTGCTAATTACAGATGACGTTTACGGAGGAACGTACCGAGTGATTACAAAAGTGCTGAGCCGTATTGGCATTGAAGCTACTTTTATTGATACAAGCGACATCGAAAATATTAAGAAAGAAATTCGCCCCAACACAAAAGCTATTTATATCGAGACTCCCACGAATCCTCTCCTAAAAATTACTGACTTGCAGCAGGCTTCTTCAGTAGCTAAACAGCATCATTTACTTACCATCGTTGATAACACATTCAGTACCCCGTATTGGCAAAACCCTATCGAAAAAGGTGCGGATATCGTTCTGCACAGTGCAACTAAGTATCTAGGCGGCCACAGTGACGTTGTAGCAGGGCTAGCCGTTGTGAATTCGTCTAAATTGGCAGAAGACCTTCATTTTATTCAAAATGCGACTGGAGGCGTTTTAGGGCCCCAAGATTCTTGGCTTTTGATGAGGGGGATTAAAACATTAGGAATACGAATGGAAGAACATGAATTCAACACTGGGAAAATAGTAGAGTTTTTACTTGCTCATCCTGCTGTTACAAAAGTATATTATCCAGGATTAAAAACCCATCCAAACCACCTCATTGCTAAAAAGCAGGCAAGAGGTTTTGGAGGAATGGTTTCTTTTGATGTGGGAAGCGAAGAGAAAGCGGAACAAGTACTGAGCAAAGTGAAGTATTTTACATTAGCAGAAAGTTTAGGAGCCATTGAAAGCCTTATTTCCATTCCTTCTAAAATGACTCATGCTTCTATACCGAGCGACCGACGTAAAGAGCTAGGAATTACAGATGGATTAATTCGTATTTCTGTAGGCCTTGAAGATGTAGAAGATTTAATTGAAGACTTAGAAGAGGCATTGAAATGAGGGTGGTAAAAATAGGATTTTTATAGACCTATAGATCTATGATAGAGTAGAGTTATAACATTCTACTGAGAAGGTGATTGTATGAAAGCTCAAAGCATCAAAGCAAAAATTGAAGATTACAGCCGCTTTATTTACGTCCTTCTAGCCGTAAGTACATTCTTGTACATTGGTGTTATGATTGGCCAAGGTGAAAAAAGTGATATGCAGCTTGGAATAATGGAAGCCATCGTTATTCTTTTTGCCGCCCTTGCCTTTTATTTTAGTTATCAAACTAAAAAACTGAAAAAAGAACTAATGAAAGAAAAAGAATAATAGATATAAAAAGACGATCATACATCGTCTTTTTTTTATGAGGGTTGAAAAAATAAAAAAATTCCCTATTTTTCAAAAAAACAGTTTACTTTTTATGAGTCCGTGGATATAATTACCATTGTAAGGAAAATACTTTATTAAAAGGAGGTCGAGTCATATGTTAAGACGTTTATCAGTTATGGGTCATCCAGTTTCAACTATGTTCAAAAATCGTCTATATACGTATACTATTCGGCCGTGTTCCTGTATCAAGTAACTTTCTTACTTTGATCATTAAAACACGTTAATTCACCACAGGTGCGAATAGTAGCCCTGTGGTTTTTATTATTTTTCAGCCACAGGATGCTTATGCATTACTGTGGCTTTTTTGTGTATAAGGAGGTGATTGTAATGACACTGAACATTTTCTTTTTAACTATTACCATAAAGTCTCGTCAATACTCTGAGGCAGAAATTAAGCATGAACAGTATGTAAGACAATTAGAAGAAGAAATAAAAGACCGCAAGTATGAGTTTTACCGTCATTTCTAATTTGAACAGTGGAAAGGAGTGGATGAATGATGATTAATCAAAAAGGATATATCGTTGTATGGCTGCTTGTGGAGAAAGATTCCACCTAAATGATTAGTAGGGGGAGTAATGATGTGTTTGCTACGGATTATTATTTGGAAATTATTTTAAAAAAAGAGCGGAAAGAAGGATTAATTCTCCTTCTTTCCGCTCTTTTTTTTCTCTTTTTCGGCTCTGTAAAATTCGTGAAACATTTTCATCAGCGCTCGCTTTTCAATTCGCGAAACATAACTTCTTGAAATATTTAATTCTTTTGCAATTTCTCGCTGGGTTTTTTCATCCTGCAGATCCAAACCGAAGCGACCAACAATTACTTCCTTTTCCCGATCATCGAGAATATCGATGTATTCTTTTATTTTTTCTAATTCCATATTTAGTTGAATCATATCAATTACATCGTCTGATTCTGATTTTAATACATCAATCAAACTGATTTCATTTCCTTCTTTATCCTGGCCAATTGGATCATGCAGAGACACATCTTTTTTTGTTTTTTTGAGCGCTCGCAAGTGCATCAATATTTCATTTTCAATACATCGTGCGGCATAAGTAGCTAATTTTGTTCCTTTTCCTTGCGAATAACTTTCGATTGCTTTAATTAAACCGATTGTCCCAATTGAAATTAAATCTTCCGCATCCTCTCCCGTGTTTTCAAACTTTTTAACAATATGCGCAACGAGCCGGAGATTGTGTTCGATAAGAAGGTTTCGCGCTTCTTGATCTCCTTGTTCCATTAAAGATAAATATCTCTTTTCTTCAGCAGCAGACAAGGGTTGAGGAAAGGCATTGTTTTTTACGTAGGAAACAAGGAAAACCAATTCTTTAAAGAAATAGCCTAGTGCGGTAAATAATGCAGACATCTCTTCACCTCCATAAGGGGATATCAACTTGTGAGAGACTAACATTACACTATATGTAAAAAGAAGGATGTCTTTGCCTGTACGTTTAAAATTCCCCCCGGGGACAAGAGAGTTTGAAAAAGTCCACAGATTTTTCTTTATAGATAGTTACCAGCCTATACAGAGAAAAAGTATGTACATACGCTAGTAGTAGTTCATAGTGTAAGGAGGGAAAATATGTACGGTTACGGAGGCTGCTGTTATCCTAATTATCCAGCTTACCCATGTGGAGGAGGCTTCGGCTGGGGACTTGGATTGTTGATTGTTCTGTTTGTCCTGTTATTAATTTTCGGAAGCTTCTATTGGTTTTTTAGCTGCTGGTGTTAAAAAAAACTCATGCATGTGCATGAGTTTTTTTAGATGACATATCCTACCGAATAGAACCATTCATTCTTAAGAATTCTTAAGGAATTTTCGCTTTGTTTCTTAAAGAAGATGATTTATTCTATAATTAAGAAAAGAAGCAAGACGATAATATTCCTCTGCAAAAGTAAATGGAGCTCTACACTTTTTTTAGCTTGAAAGTACTAATCATCAAGCAAGCGAGTACGATAATTAAAAACATATAAAAGTGTGAAGGCAAATAAGGGACGCCCAAGTAGCTAAGAGTTAATAAACAACCTGCTGCGGTAATAGGGAGCCCTGTAAAATACCCAGTATTTTCTGTGATGTTAAAGCGAGCAAGACGAAGTGCTCCGCAAGCAATGTAACAGATGGTAACAATTGAACCTGCAGCACCAAAGTGAGACAAAATACTTTGATAAAGTAGTAGAGCTGGAGCGATGCCAAATGATATAATATCGCACATGGAGTCCAGTTGTTTTCCAAGTTCAGATTCAATTTGCAGCTTTCTGGCTACCATGCCGTCGAATCGGTCTGCTAACGCTGCTAAAAAAATCAGTAATAAACTTAAGTTCAATTCATTTTTCATGACAAATAAAATAGCAAAGCTTCCTAAACTTAAATTAACAATCGTTAAGGAGTTTGCCGCTTGGGATCTCAGCTTTTTAATTGTATGATCTAGATAGTCTAATAAAAACAATTTCCTCACTCCTTTAAAGGATGGAATGAACTAAAGGTAAAAATAATGGTAATTTCATTGTAGACGCAAACCTTATTCTAGTAAAGAACTATTCAGTATGTGGAGGTAAAATTATTGTTGCAGCACCTGTATCGAACGTTTATTGAGCTTACGAATCATCAAGGATCATCGAAGCTCATTCGGAAATTCACTTTTTCTAAATGGAGTCGGTTTGTTATACCCTCCTATACAAAAGTTTTTAAAGTAAATAAAGAAGAAATGGACAAGCCTCTGCATCACTATCAAAACTTACACGAGCTATTTATTCGCCGTTTGAATCCTTCTGCCCGTCCGGTCGACCAGCAGAAAGACAGCGTTGTCAGTCCTGTAGATGCAAAGATAGAAGCATATGGAGTCATTACGCCTCAAAAAGAAATGATTGTAAAAAACAAACCTTATTCTATACAGGAAATGGTTTCAAATGATCTCATTCTTGAAAAATATATAGAGGGACAGTTTATTATTCTCTATCTTAGTCCGAAAGACTATCATCGTATTCACAGTCCTCTTAAAGCCCAAGTGGGGAATACGTGGACCGTTGGACAAAAGTCTTATCCAGTAAATTCATTAGGAATCAAGTACGGAAAAGAACCGCTGGTGAAAAATTTCCGGAAGCTCACGGAGTTAACATTTGAAAATGGTCACATGCTGATGGTAAAAGTAGGAGCCATGTTTATCAACAGCATTGAAGCGGTTTCTAAAAAAGAAGTAGTCGAAAAAGGGGAAGAAATGGCTTACTTCACGTTTGGTTCGACTGTCATTTTATTATTTGAGAAGAACTCAATCACTTTTGATTCTAACGTCCACTCAGGTTCTTATGTAAAGTATGGAGAACCAATTGCTCATTTGAAAAAATAGAGCCTATATAATAAAAGAGTAGATAGATAAATGAAGATGCAGCTTTCTTTTATTAAGAAGGCTCTTTTATTCGTTAAGAAGGAATTTGTATGCTAATCTTTAATGATCTTCTTTCAATTTCCTCTTCAATTAATTTTATAAAATCAGGGCTTAATTGCAGTTCGGTTGCTTTGCTGTATGATTCAATAAGCAGCTCATCTGATAATTTTCTCATAAGATTGCCGCCACCTCCTACTAAAATAAATATCCTAAAAAGTTATATTTAAATGCTAATAAATTCCTTATTTATAATCTAACATGAATCAAATAAAGGAACAATCGTTCTGTTATCCACAGCTTTCGGTGGATAAAATGTGGGTATGTTGTTTATAATTACCATTAATTGCTGAACTATAACAGAGGATAATGTGTATAAACTTATCCACATAATTAGGCTTATCATTTTTTGTCGAAAACTTTTAACAGAATTTGTTTACCACTTACCCTATTTGATCAGTAATAAACGTTTTCTGCACTATTTTTTATTTTAAGTTTGCAGAGGGTGAATATATCGTAAGCCTACGAACAAATAGAGGTTTGCTACCTTTTGTCAATAACTTTCTGTATAAAGTTAAAGCATTCACAAGGCATATCCTTTATACTAAGAAAAGGCCTGTTTTTGAAGAGAATAAAATTTTAGGTTGGAAAATAACAAGAAGTCGTTATAATGATAGACGGCGTTAATTTTAGTATGTAACTATATATTCGAGGTGCATGATACGTGTTGAAACTTTTTTTACCAAATGAACATGTGAAAAACGTGTTTCAAATTAAGCCAGACGATTTGAAAGAGCGCAGAATAAAAGGAATTATTACCGACTTAGATAACACGTTGGTGGAATGGGATCGCCCTGATGCCACTCCGGAATTAATTGAGTGGTTTCAGTTAATGAAAGATAGTGGAATTAAAATTACGATTGTATCGAATAATGTGGAGAAACGAGTCAAGCTGTTTTCAGATCCAGTTGGACTTCCATTTGTATATAAAGCACGCAAACCGATGCGTAAAGCATTTAGAAGAGCTCTTCGTGATATGGAGCTGCAAAAAGATGAGGTTGTAGTGATTGGTGACCAGCTTTTAACGGATGTATTAGGAGGAAATCGTCTCGGCGTATATACGGTTTTGGTTGTACCAGTTGCGCAAACAGATGGATTTGTAACGAAATTTAACCGTAAAATGGAACGAAGAATTCTAGGTTGGATGAAACGAAAAGGTATGATTAACTGGGAGGATTAAAACGTGAGTGAAGAAAAATTACAGTGCGTAGGATGCGGAGTGGAGATTCAAACAGAACGACCAAATGAACTTGGTTATGCTCCAAAATCAGCACTAGAAAAAGAAGCTATTATTTGCCAGCGATGCTTTCGCTTGAAGCATTATAATGAAGTACAAGATGTTTCCTTAACAGATGATGATTTTTTAAAAATCTTAAATGGAATTGGTCAAACGGACGGTTTAGTTGTAAAAGTTGTAGATATCTTTGACTTTAACGGCAGCTGGTTACCTGGTTTGCATCGATTTGTTGGAAATAACAAGGTCCTTTTAGTGGGAAATAAGGCAGATTTACTGCCAAAGTCTATAAAGAAAAATAAACTAATTCATTGGATGAAGCGAGAAGCGAAAGAGCTTGGGCTAAAATCAGTGGATGTGTTCCTCATGAGTGCGCAAAAAGGACAAGGAATTCGAGAAATTGCCGAAGCCATTGAACATTATCGCGAAGGTAAAGATGTATATGTTGTGGGATGTACAAACGTTGGTAAATCAACATTTATTAATGCCATTATTAAAGAAGTAACGGGAGAAAAAGATATTATTACTACATCTCAATATCCGGGCACAACGCTGGATATGATTGATATCCCGCTTGATAACGGCGCATCTCTATATGATACGCCTGGTATTATTAATCACCATCAAATGGCTCACTATGTAGATAAACGAGACTTAAAGCTGATTTCTCCTAAAAAAGAAATAAAGCCGAAGGTTTATCAGCTAAATGAAGGGCAAACGTTATACTTCGGAGGACTGGCGCGCTTAGATTATGTACAGGGGGGCCGCAAGTCATTAACATGTTATGTATCGAACGATTTGCATATCCATCGTACGAAGCTTGAAAAAGCAGATGAGTTGTATGAAAAGCAAGCAGGTGAACTGCTTCAGCCGCCGCGCCCAGAGCAAATGGATGAGTTTCCTGAACTGGTTGCACATGAATTTACAATAAAAAATGAAAAAACGGATATTGTTTTTTCAGGGCTGGGCTGGGTGACGGTTAATGAGTCAGGTTCAAAAGTTGTGGCGCATGCACCAAAAGGAGTCGGCGTATTTGTGCGCGATTCTTTAATTTAAACAAAAAGGGGAAAAAATCTTGAGTACATTATATGGGCTAGTTGGTTATCCGCTTGGGCATTCACTATCGCCATTGATGCAAAATGATGCCTTTAAACGTCTGAATATGGATGCTCATTATGAAGCTTTTCCAATTGAACCTGTTCATTTTGAGTCAGCCATTGGAGAGCTAAAAGATAAAAACATTCAAGGATTTAATGTCACGATTCCTTATAAAGTTGATATTATGAAGCATTTGGATGAAGTCGATCCATTAGCAAAGGCAATTGGCGCTGTAAATACAGTTGTTAATCAAGATGGCCGTTATATTGGATACAATACCGACGGTGAGGGGTATGTGACGTCTTTGCTCAAAGCAGTAGAAGGAAGCTTATCCCAAAAAAGAATTTTAATTATTGGAGCTGGAGGAGCTGCAAAAGCTATTTTTTATACAATTGCAGCTCAGCATGCTCCTGAGGTAATTGCGATATGCAATCGTACCGCCGAAAAAGCAGCTGTATTAGCTAACGAGCTGCCTTTTTCGACGAAAACAGCGGCGATGTCTATTTCTGATGCAGAAAAACAATTAGATACATTCGATATTATTATTAATACCACTTCAGTGGGAATGTACCCTAACGTGGATGAGCTGCCATTAGCACTTACTTTATTGCAAAAAGAAGCCGTAGTCAGCGATATTATTTACAACCCTTTAAAAACAAAGCTTTTAAAAGAGGCTGAAGCAAAAGGGGCAGGCACTCATAACGGTGTCGGTATGTTTGTACTGCAAGGTGCACTTGCATTTGAAAAGTGGACGAACGTCCGTCCTGACGAAGAGGCAATGGAACACATTGTTCTTTCAACACTAACTAAGAGATAAGATACAACGGAGGTTTTTATGTTAACAGGTAAACAAAAACGTTTTTTACGTTCAAAAGCACATCATTTAAATCCAATTTTCCAAGTAGGAAAAGGTGGAGTCAATGAAAATATGATTGGTCAAATTGCTGATGCATTAGAAGCAAGAGAATTATTAAAAGTAAGCATTCTGCAAAACTGTGACGAAGACCGTGACACGGTTGCTGCTCGATTAACAAAAGGAGCAAAAGCAGAGCTTGTACAAGTGATTGGAAATACAATTGTATTATATAAAGAATCACGCGAAAATAAGCAGTTAATGCTTCCAAAAGTGAAATGAAATAGAGCGGGGAAACCCGCTCTATTTAAAAATGAAGTAAATTAAAGGAGTCGGGGATTGTTGAAGAGTATTGGAATTTTAGGTGGAACATTCAATCCGCCTCATTTGGGGCATTTAATGATGGCAAATGAGGTTTTGCATGCCTTGAAATTAGATGAGATATGGTTCATGCCGTCGTATATTCCACCTCATAAAACAATCAAAGAGCCTATTGAGCCATATCATCGTTTACACATGCTAAAGCTAGCTATTGAAGAACATGATCAATTTACCCTGCAGCCCATCGAATTTGAGCGCAAAGAGCCTTCATATACATATGATACGATGAGAATACTAACGGAGAAATATCCAACATATCAGTTTTATTTCATCGTTGGTGCTGATATGGTAGAATATTTGCCGAAGTGGTATGAAATTGATGAATTAGTCAATTTGGTTACATTTGTAGGTGTAAAACGCCCGGGGTATACCATTACGTCCCCTTACCCGATAAAAGAAGTAGAAGTTCCGCAGTTTGATGTCTCCTCTTCCTTTATTCGCGAACGAGTAGTAAAGAAAGAAACCATTCGTTATTTTATACCTGCTGGTGTTAAACAATATATCGAGGAGAATCAATTATATGAATCGAACTGAGGCATTAGAAATCGTAAAGAAACAGTTAACAGAACGCCGTTATATTCATACTGTCGGGGTAATGGAAACAGCAATTGAATTAGCTAAGCGTTTTGAAGCAGACGAAAAAAAAGCAGAATTGGCTGCTATTTTTCATGACTACGCCAAGTTTCGTCCAAAGGAAGAGATGAAGCAAATTATTATTGATCAAAACATGAGCCCTTCTTTATTGGAATACAATACAGAATTATGGCATGCTCCAGTAGGCGCGTTTTTAGTGAGAAATGAAGTAGGGATTACGGATAAGGAAGTATTGGATGCGATTGCTTACCATACATCTGGAAGACCTGGCATGACGTTACTTGAAAAAATTGTGTACGTTGCTGATTACATTGAACCCGGAAGGAGATTTCCAGGTGTTGATGAAGTGCGGGAGTTAGCTAAAACGGACTTAAATGCAGCACTTATTCAATCACTGAAAAACACCATTTCTTTTTTAATGACTAAACATCAGGCCGTTTATCCCGATACGATGATGACATATAATGATTTAATCTTAGGAGGTCAAACACATGACTGAACGTGAATTGCTATCTCTTGTTGTAGAAGCAGCAGACGATAAAAAAGCAATCGATATCGTAGCGTTAAATATGGAAGGAATCTCACTTGTGGCAGATTATTTTGTTATTTGTCACGGTAACTCAGATAAACAAGTGCAGGCAATCGCTCGTGAAATTAAAGAAAAAGCACACGAACAAGGCATTTCTGTGAAGCGTTTAGAAGGATTTGAGCAGGCTAAGTGGGTTCTTGTTGATCTTGGAGATGTTGTGGTTCACATTTTCCATAAAGATGAGCGCGGATATTATAACTTAGAACGCTTATGGGGAGATGCACCATTTGTAAGTTCAGAAGAGCTACAGCTATGAGCAGGTATGGAGAATTTGCCTACGTATATGATCAGCTAATGGCAGACGTTCCGTATGACGATTGGGCTGAATTTTTTAATCAGCAGGTGGCAAAAGCGAAAACAAAGCCTGACAGTATATTAGACCTTGCCTGCGGCACGGGAGAACTCTCCGTTCGATTTGCACAAGAAGGTTTCTCCGTAGTAGGCGTTGATTTGTCTGATGATATGCTTATGGTAGCCCAGGAAAAGGCGGCAGAAGCAGGGTTAACGCTATCTCTTTTTCAGCAAAACATGGCGGAACTTGAGTTATTGAAAGAGTTCGACTGTGTAGTAATCTTTTGTGATTCTTTGAACTATTTGCAAAGTGATAAAGAAGTTCAAGAAACCATTCAACGTGTATATAAGCACTTAAAACCAGGTGGGCTCTTTATATTTGATGTTCATTCAGTGCACAAGATGAAAGACGTATTTGGAAATCAATCTTTTTCTTACGTAGATGAAGACGTGTCATACATTTGGAACTGCACCTATGACGATACAGACACGCGCGTAGAGCATGATATTACGTTTTTTGCTTATAATGAAGAAATGGATGCATATCATCGCTTTGATGAGGTGCATGCTCAGCGCACTTGGTCGATTGACCATTATCAATCATGGCTGAGCGAAGCTGGTTTTATAAATATAGCAGTAAGTGCAGATTTCAAAATGAGTGAGCCTACTTCAAACAGTGAGCGCATCTTTTTCTCTGCGCAAAAAAAAGAAGCCGAGTAGAGGCTTCTTTTTTTGTTTCAAAGCAGGATTTCTACAGAAATTATGGAATAAGACTATCAAACTGATTGTGAACAAGCTCAATGTCTTCGTCAAATTTTTCATGTGTTTTTTGAAATACGTGCACAAACATCTCTCCGAGTTCAGCTTCTAAAACTTTAATACCTTCTCCGGTTACACCGCCTTTTACGCATACTTTATCCTGCAAGGTAGGAAGCGTAAATATTTCTTTTTCCAACAGTTTTCCCATTCCAATAATCATATCACTGGCCATGACGGTAGCTTCTTCTTCAGAAATATTTGTTTCTTGAACTGCTGCATCAATAAAGCGTTGAAGCAAAAAGCTGAAGAATGCAGGACCGCAGCTTACGATATCGGATGATACGCGCGTAATCGTTTGATCAATAGCCACAGGCTTTGACATAGATGAAAATAATTCATGTAAATAATTTTGGTAAAAAGGCGTACACCTTTCTCCAAACGTGAAAAGAGAAACACCTGCTAATGCCCGATTCGTAATGCTGGGGATAATTCTAGCTGCTTGACTCGGAATGAGGCGTTCGATTTGTTCTACGCTAATTGGACTGGTAATGGATACAATGCAATGATCTTTCGTCAGCAGTGGTTCTAATTTTATTAAAAGGGGGTGAATATCCAATGGCTTAACACAAATAAAAATGACTTTGGATGCGTGAACAACTTCTTCAGCTGTATCAGCAACATGAATTTTTTTATGCTGCTGTTGAATCTCTTTGGCTCTTTTTTTTGTGCGATTCATAATAGTAATTTTAGAAGGACGTACGGCTTTTGATTCAATAAACGCATCAATTAATATTTTCCCCATGTTTCCTGTTCCGATAAACCCTATGTTCACTGATTCATTCCCTCCTTCAAAAGCCTTTTCTTCTAAACACTATGAAGACGTAATGGAATTTATGACGTTACTTCAAAATTCAAAGGAGTGTACAATTTGACTTTTTCAAAAAAACAATGGCTAATTGGGTGTATTTGCTTAGCAGTTGGCTTGGCTTTTTATATCTATCGCACAGGCGGAGAGAAACCGGAAAGTTCTCTTCAAACCTCAGATATGATAAAGGCAGAATCTTCTGCTGTAAAAAAAGAAGGAGAGTCGTCTGATCAAGTAATTTCGAGCCAAGATTCTCCGTTTGTTATGGTGGATATTAAAGGAGCTGTTCAGAAGCCCGGTGTATACCAGCTTCCGAAAGATGCAAGGGTAAAAGATGCTCTAGCACAAGCCGGAGGCGCTACAAAAGAAGCGGACTTAAGACAGCTCAACTTAGCTAGCAAGCTACAAGATGAAATGGCTGTTTACATCCCAGCTGCTGGAGAAGAAATCCCGCCTTCATCTCCAGTTTCTTCAATCTCTTCCTCAGGAACCTCAAATGATCAGCCCCTTGTTAATATCAATACAGCGAACACTGATGAACTGCAAACACTAAATGGCATTGGACCTTCAAAAGCGAGTGCCATCGTTTCATATCGAGAGGAAAATGGCTTGTTTCAAACAGTAGAGGATTTGGGGCAAGTATCAGGTATTGGCGAGAAGTCGCTAGAAAAAATTAAAGCTCAAATTACGGTACAGTAGAGACTTATTGACGAAGAAGGAAAAGAAACGCTACACTATGAAAGAGACAAGTATAATTATAATTATTCAGTTTTAAATAAAAAGGTAGGGAATGAGATGAACCGGATTTCATGGGATCAATATTTTATGGCACAAAGCCATTTGCTAGCCTTAAGAAGCACTTGTGAACGTCTGGCTGTTGGGGCTACAGTGGTGCGTGATAAACGTATTATAGCTGGAGGATACAACGGCTCGATCAGCGGAGGCGTGCATTGTGCTGACGAAGGCTGTTATGTGATTGATGGACACTGTGTAAGAACTGTTCATGCAGAAGTGAATGCACTCTTGCAGTGTGCTAAGTTTGGTGTGAAAACAGAAGATGCGGAAGTATACGTCACGCATTTTCCGTGTTTAAACTGCTGTAAAGCCCTTATTCAAGCGGGAATTAAAACAGTATATTACGCTAATGATTACAAAAATCATCCGTATGCTGTTGAGTTATTTCAACAGGCGGGAGTGAAAACAGCAAAAGTTGAACTTGATGAAGCAATCATTGACTTAAAAAGTAAAGAGAAGCTTCAATTTGTGACGGATGTTCTCGCTCGTTTAGAAAAAAGCGGAGCGGACGAAGCAGAAGTGATGAATTTACAGCGTGAAGCTCTCGCTTTGTTTACTGCAAATTAAAGGTAAAAGAGGTTTTTTACTTAGTAACAGTAAGAAGCCTCTTTCTTTTAAGAAGAAAGGAGCTAAAAGTGAAAGGATATTATATTTACTGTGCTTTTAGCATGATGATAGCTTTATATGTATATGATAATCATTCCGCTGTAAGCCTGTTTTTGCTAATCGTGCTTTTCATTTTTCAATGGCTACAATGTCCGAGGAAAGTGGTTATTACTTCTGCACTGTTGAGTGTTTTGTGCGTCTGCCTATTAGCTGAGACAAATAAGCATAACAAAACGGTTCTTTTAACTGAATCTTCTTCTTTTACAGGCGAAATTTCATCTGTGCCGCATAGTGACGGCGACAAGCTTACTTTTAAGTTTACGGTTCAAAATGAAGAGGTCATGGCTTTTTATAAACTAAAAACGTTGGAAGAGAAACAGCAGCTCGAAAAGCTAACGATTCATCAAGTTTGTCAACTAGCGGGGCAATTAACTTCTCCTTCACCTGCTCGCAACCTTCATGCATTTGATTATCAGCAATATTTGTACCATCAGTCTATTCATTGGCAGCTTAACGTCAAGAGACTTGATTTGGTAAAATGCCAGCTCCCCACTCTAACTCCACTTACGTACCTTACCTTTATTCGTCAAAAAGGAATTAATTATATTCAACAAAATATGTCGGATCCAGGCGCTGGGTTTATGCAGGCACTAATTTACGGCGAGCGCACCGGCATCGAAGAAGAGAGTATCAAGCGCTATCAGCAATTTGGTTTAATACACTTGCTTGCCATATCAGGTCTTCATGTTGGACTGCTGACAGCAATGTGTTTTTATTTGCTCATTCGGATTGGAATAACGCGCGAGCGAGCCATTACGCTTTTACTTGTGCTTCTTCCTGTATACATGGTTTTGGCTGGTGGCAGCGCTTCAGTTGTCCGAGCTGTTTTTATGAGTATGCTGATGCTTATATCGATAAAGATACAAAGAAAAATTCTTTTGGTTGATAGCATCAGCCTTGCTTTTATAGCCATGCTGCTTTTTAAGCCGTACTATTTATTTGATGTAGGATTTCAGCTTTCTTTTGCCGTTAGTTTTGCATTGATTTTATCGAGTCAGACGATTTTACCTCGTTTTCATTCTTCTTTCAGCCAGCTCATGGTTGTTTCAGCGATTGCACAAGTCAGTTCACTTCCTTTATTGTTGTACTATTTTTATGGAGTATCTCTCCTCAGTTTTCCATTAAATATGGTTTTTGTACCGCTGTTTTCTCTTGTTATATTACCTCTTTGTTTGCTCATTCTTTTTGTTCGTATCCTCTTGCCGGGAGTGAGTGAACTGCTGGAGCAGATTCTTCATATTCTTTTACTTTTTTGTGAAAAATTGCTTGGCTTTTTTGAGTGGATTCCCGCTGATTTTGTAACGGGAAAACCCCACATTGTGCTGTTTTTGGGCATGTACTTATGCATTTATGCTTTATTTGTGGCGGTCGAAGAAGGAGAATTTTTCGTTCGCTATATGTTTCTTCTCGTGGCATTGTTAGCCGCACAATGTATGTATCCTTATTTGAATCCAAAAGGAACGGTCACAATGGTCGATGTAGGACAAGGAGACTGCTTTATCATTGAGCTTCCTTATCGAAAAGGTGTGTATATGATCGATACCGGAGGAACCGTTTCATTTCCAAAAGAACCATGGCAAAAACGGCGTTCTTCTTTTGACGTGGGAGAAGATGTACTTGTTCCCTTTTTGCATTCAAAAGGAATAACAAGGGTAGATAAAATGATTATTACACACGGCGATTATGATCACGCAGGGGCGGCACAGCATTTATTTTCACAAGTGGCTGTCGGAGAGCTGGTGCTTGGGAAAAAAGCTGAATTAAATGATGTAGAGACTGGCTTGGTGATCGCTGCTCAAAAACAAAGCGTGCCTGTTCAAATTGTTCAACAAGGAGATAGCTGGCAAGAAGGAGGTGTGTTATTTCAGATTATTTCTCCGACAGGTTTCGAAGAAACGAGCAACAACGGCTCAATTGTAATAGACGCTAAGTTAGGAAATTTAAGATGGCTATTCACCGGAGATTTAGAAAGGGAAGGAGAACAAAGAATATTGAAAGACTTTCCAAACCTTAAAGCAGATGTATTAAAAGTTGGGCATCATGGCAGTAAAACTTCAACTTCAGAAGAGTTTGTTCAACATTTAAATCCTAAAGTAGCGCTTGTTTCAGCGGGACAAAAAAATCGTTATGGTCATCCTCATCAAGAAATATTAGAGCTTCTGAAAAGCTACGGAGTGTATATTTATCGAACGGATGAAGATGGTGGGGTAATGTATGAATTTACAAAAAAGTCAGGAACGTTTTCGCAGCAACTTCCATAGTCTATAGTAAGAAAAACGAACTAAAAAAGACTGCTAAGAAGCAGCCTTGAAGCAATTTTACGAACCCAAGTAGTGAATCACAGTTGCAATAACAAATAAGGCAGTGAAAAAGCCAAATGAAACACCAAATCCTACGGCAGAATCGACAGCGTCGTTGCGTTTACTTTGGACACTTTCTTCAAATTGGTTCATTAACACCCCTCCTGTTTACAGTATAATCTAACTTTTTTTAAAAATCTAGACAATTTAAAAGCGTTTTCACAAACTGACAACAGTTAACAACTATACTTTATGGACATGAGGAGAAAATAGAGATAAGGGTTTAATCATTAACAAATAAGTAACCTAGGGCTTATATTGTTAATGTTTATCATAAACTGAGGAATTGTCGTTTTAAGGCAATTCCTTTTGTATTGTTGCCAAAAACTCATAACACCTTTACGATAGAAATTGTATTTTGTTTATCAGTAACTATACATAATCAATATAGATGAATAAAAAAGAGGAGCGTATATACGTTGGCAGTTGATAGCTTAAAAAGTATTACCAAAAATAATATAGCCCCCGTTTACTTAATACACGGGGTCAATGCATTTATGAGCAAAAAGATTAGAGATAAAATCGTCGGCTATACGTTAAATGAAGAAGATAAAGAATTTAACTTGTCACTATACGATTTAGAAGAAACATCGATTGATCAAGTTCTAGAAGATGCTGAAACGCTTCCTTTTTTAGGAGACAAGCGTGTAGTGGTTGCGAAAAATGCAGCATTTTTAACGGCTGAAAAATCGAAAGATAAAGTAGAGCATGATCTAGCAAAACTGCAGCAATATGTGGAGCAGCCCCCGTCTTTTTCAACGTTAATTCTACTAGCCCCTTATGAAAAGCTGGATGAAAGAAAAAAAATAACAAAATTATTAAAAAAACAAGCAGCTTACATCGAAGCGAACGAATTTGGTGAAAAAGAAATGAAGCAGTGGATTCATAATTTACTTTCAAAAGATGGAGTGAATATGGATGAAGATGCTGTGACGCTGCTTATTCAGCTTGTGGGTCTTAATGTAACGCTTGTGACAAATGAAATTGAAAAAATGGTGTTATACGTTGGACAAGACGGAGTCATTACAAAAGAAGTTGTGCTTAAGCTTGTGGCAAAAACGCTTGAACAAAATGTATTTACACTTATTGACGCTGTTATTCAGCGAAAGGTTTCTACTGCTTTAAATATGTATCAGGATTTACTGCGTAATAACGAAGAGCCTATTAAAATTTTATCTTTGTTAGCGACGCAGTTTCGTTTGATTTATCATACGAAGCAGCTGTCTAGTCAAGGGTACGGTCAGCAGCAAATTGCTCAAACGATTAAGGTTCATCCGTTTCGTGTGAAAATTGCTTTGCAGCAGAGCAGAAGTTTTGAGGAACAGCAGCTTAAAGAAATTTTAAAGGATTTAGCAGAGGCAGATTATGAAATGAAGACGGGGAAAATGGATAAAGCGCTTATTTTACAGCTGTTTTTATTAAAAAGAGCGCAATAAAAAAACGATCCTAATGGGATCGTTTTTGTCTCAATTATGCAGATAAACCGTTAAGTTTTACTGCTAAGCGAGATTTTTGACGAGCTGCAGCATTTTTGTGGATAATACCAGATTGTGCAGCTTTGTCTAATTTTTTAGAAGCAACAGCAAATGCTGCTTTTGCGTTATCTACATCGTTGTTTTCAACTAAAGCTTCAAAGTTTTTGATTGCAGTACGCATAGCTGATTTAGCTTGAATGTTATGAGCACGGCGAGCTTCAGTAGTTTTTACACGTTTGATAGCTGATTTAATGTTTGGCATCCGTTTCACCTCCCGAAATGATAACAATCGAGATTATATAGAACTCGACATTCTTCACAATAAGAACAAAAGATATTTTATCAAACACAAGGACAGAATGCAATAGCCTTGACAAGGAATTTTATATGACAGAGCTCTCTTTAAAAGCTTGTAGCTGATATTGCGCCCTTCCTTCCACTTTTCATTTCTTAAATGCATGAATCTGCCAGTCCTCGGTGACAATAATTTCAACAAAGATTGTCTAGGAGGTTAAGAAATGGAAAAAGAACTTGATTTAAGTCATTATAGCGTGCGCACGGATTTAGCTGTCGAAGCAAAAGACATAGCGTTAGAAAATCAGCCTAAACCGAATAATCAGTCAGAAATCAAAGGCGTAATTGTAAAAGAAAAAGAAGAACAAGGTGTCAAAATTTCAATGGTAGAAATTACGGAAGAAGGCGCAGAAGCAATCGGTAAGAAAAAAGGCCGATATGTAACCCTTGAATCGGTAGGCATTCGCGAGCAGGATACTGAAAAGCAAGAGGCCATGGAAGAAGTATTTGCTAAAGAGCTGAATTTTTTTATTAAAAGCCTCAACATTCCAGATGATGCTAGCTGTCTTGTAGTGGGTCTTGGAAACTTAAGTGTTACACCAGATGCGCTTGGACCAAAGGCAGTAGATAATTTGTTGATTACAAGACATCTGTTTGAGCTACAGCCTGAAAGCGTGCAAGATGGCTTTAGACCCGTTAGCGCCATTGTCCCGGGAGTAATGGGAATGACGGGTATTGAGACAAGTGATATTATCTTTGGCGTTGTAAAGAAAGTGAATCCAAATTTTATCATTGCAATCGACGCGCTGGCCGCTCGTTCGATTGAACGGGTAAATGCGACCATTCAAATTTCAGATTCAGGTATTCATCCGGGGTCTGGGGTTGGAAACAAACGCAAAGAAATCAGTTATGAAACACTTGGCATTCCAGTTATTGCAATAGGTATTCCAACGGTGGTGGATGCTGTTTCCATTACAAGCGATACAATTGACTTTATCTTAAAACATTTTGGCCGAGAAATGAAAGAGCAGGGAAAGCCGTCTAAGTCGCTGCTTCCGTCTGGTATGACGTTTGGAGAAAAAAAGAAGCTCACGGAGGATGATTTACCTAATGAAGAGCAGCGTCAAACGTATCTCGGTATGATTGGCACCCTTCCCGATGAAGAAAAAAGACGTCTTATTCATGAAGTGCTTGCACCTTTAGGCCATAATTTGATGGTTACGCCAAAAGAAGTGGATATGTTTATTGAAGATATGGCTAATGTAGTTGCAGGAGGACTTAACGCTGCTTTGCATCATGAAGTGGATCAAGAGAACTTTGGAGCCTATACTCATTAATACGCTTTTAGATGAATGAGTTCTTCACAATATAGTCATAATGGTTAGTACTACAGAAGATAAAGAAGTAAGGGGCCTAATAATATGATTAAATTTACTTTAAAATCAGTAGTGCTAACCATTTTTTTACTGTGCATTGTATTTTTAGGGATGCAGACGGCTCAGCAAGGGTTGATTAAAATGAAGGGATATAATGATCCTTCGATTGAACATGTTATTAATGTTTCTAAAACGTCAGATGGTCAGGTGGAAGCGGCTGTTTTAGGTTCAAAAAAAGTCGTGAATATTGACGAAAAACAGCAGTTTCTAGAAAAACGAAAGGCTTTTAACTTTTTCTCCTCGCTAGGTCAAAGTTTAGCGGAAGGCGTGAAAAGTACAATAGGAAAAGCTTTTAAGGCTATCCATCATCTTCTTAATTAAAAGCAGAATCTCTTTCTGCTTTTTTGTATGGAAAAATCCCCAATGGAATGCTTATTGAATGTTGACGAATGTGTTGTTATAATTTAGTTTAGTGTATTTTGCCGATTTTCAGTAGGAGTGAAAAAAATATGGATAGAGAAGCAAGATTGAAACGACAATCGAAAATCAGAAACTTTTCGATTATTGCTCATATAGACCACGGTAAGTCAACATTAGCAGACCGTATTTTAGAAAAAACAAATGCGTTAACACAGCGAGAAATGAAAGCTCAGCTTTTAGATTCGATGGATTTGGAACGTGAACGTGGAATTACCATTAAATTAAATGCTGTGCAGCTTCAATACAAAGCAAAAGATGGAGAAGAGTATACTTTTCATCTAATTGATACACCGGGACACGTCGATTTTACATATGAAGTGTCGCGAAGTTTAGCCGCGTGTGAAGGTGCAATTCTAGTAGTAGATGCAGCTCAAGGTATTGAAGCTCAAACACTAGCAAACGTGTATTTAGCACTTGATAACAACCTTGAAATTTTACCTGTTATTAATAAGATTGACCTGCCGAGTGCAGAGCCAGAGCGAGTGCGTCAAGAAGTTGAAGACGTAATTGGATTAGATGCGTCGGAAGCTGTATTAGCTTCAGCTAAAGCAGGAATTGGTATCGAAGAAATTTTAGAACAAATTGTTGAAAAAGTTCCTGCTCCTGAAGGGGATCCAGATGCACCGCTTCAAGCGCTGATCTTTGATTCATTTTATGATGCATACAGAGGTGTAGTTGCATCTATTCGTATCGTACAGGGACGAGTAAAAGTAGGCGACAAAATTAAAATGATGGCAACAGGAAAAGAGTTTGAGGTAACGGAGCTAGGTGTGTTAACGCCAAAAGCCGTTGCTAAAGATGAACTTTCTGTTGGCGACGTAGGGTTTTTAACAGCAGCTATTAAAAACGTTGGAGATACGCGAGTAGGGGACACGATTACACTTGCTAAAAATGGAGCAAGTGAACCTCTTCCTGGTTATCGTCGTCTGAATCCAATGGTATACTGCGGACTGTATCCAATTGATACAGCAAAGTATAACGATCTTCGTGAAGCACTAGAAAAGTTAGAGCTAAATGACTCTGCACTTCAGTTTGAACCAGAGACGTCTCAGGCCTTAGGGTTTGGTTTCCGCTGTGGATTCTTAGGGTTGCTTCACATGGAAATTATCCAAGAGCGTATTGAACGCGAATTTAAAATTGATTTAATTACAACAGCTCCAAGCGTTATTTATGACGTGTATTTAACAGACGAGACTCATCTGTCTGTAGATAATCCGTCTAATATGCCGGACCCACAAAAGATTGAACGTGTGGAAGAACCGTATGTAAAGGCAACGATGATGGTACCAAACGATTATGTAGGTGCTGTGATGGAGCTTTGTCAGAAGAAGCGAGGCAACTTTATTGATATGCAGTACTTGGATGCTAATCGCGTGAGTATTGTATATGAAATTCCACTGGCTGAAATTGTATATGATTTCTTTGATCAATTAAAATCAAATACAAAAGGCTATGCTTCGTTTGATTACGAGCTTATTGGATATCAGCCTTCGAAGCTTGTGAAGATGGATATTCTCTTAAACGGCGAAACGGTCGATGCACTGTCCTTTATCGTACACAGAGATTCGGCGTACGATCGTGGTAAAGTCATTGTAGAAAAGCTTAAAGAGCTTATTCCACGTCAACAGTTCGAAGTGCCTATTCAAGCGGCAATCGGTCAAAAAATCGTCGCGCGCTCAACAATTAAAGCCATTCGTAAAAACGTTTTAGCAAAATGTTACGGAGGAGATATCTCTCGTAAACGTAAACTTCTTGAAAAACAAAAAGAAGGTAAAAAACGTATGAAGCAGGTCGGTTCTGTTGAAGTACCGCAGGAAGCATTCATGGCTGTGCTTCGCATGGACGAAGATTAATAGCTGAAATTCTATTATTTAACATGTCAAATTAGTTTTGAAAATCAAGCTAATCTGATACGATAGTAAAGAGTTTTGAGCGCTGTAAATAAGTGTGAACAAACATAGATAAAAATACCGCAGAGAGACTCTGCGGTATTTTTATCATTTATAAATGTGATTGAGGTGGAAGTCCATGGTGAAGGCAGCATATCTGCATATCCCGTTTTGTCATCATATTTGTCACTATTGTGACTTTAATAAAGTGTTTTTCAAAAATCAGCCCGTTATGCCGTATTTGGAAAGCATGCGAGAAGAAATGAAACAAACAGTCGAACGTTATCCAACGACCAATTTAAACACGATATTCGTTGGGGGCGGAACGCCCACAGCCTTAGATGAACAGCAGCTGGAGTATTTTTTAGAATCGATTCGTATGTACCTCCCTTATGACGAAAAAGGTGAGTTTACATTTGAAGCGAATCCGAATGAATTGACAAAAGAAAAGCTTCAGCTTCTCCATGATTATGGTGTGAATCGTTTAAGCATTGGTGTACAAACGTTTAATGAAAGATTATTGGAGAAAATTGGACGTGTGCATTCAAACAGACAGGTATTTGATTGTGTTGAGCAAGCGAGAAAGATTGGAATGTCGAATATAAGCTTAGACTTAATTTATAGCCTGCCGGAGCAAACGGTAGCTGATTTCTCTTCGACGCTTCAAACGGCTTTTTCATTAGAGGTGGAGCATATGTCTGCCTATTCGTTGATTATTGAACCTAAAACGGTGTTTTATAATTTAATGAACAAAGGGAAGCTGCCTCTGCCTGCTCAAGAAGAAGAAGCAGCTATGTATGAGCTGCTCATGAAAGAAATGGACAAACAAGGTTTTCATCAATATGAAATCAGTAATTTCGCAAAGCCAGGCTACGAGAGTATTCATAATTTAACATATTGGAACAACGACGATTATTACGGAATTGGCGCAGGCGCACATAGCTATATAGACGGAATAAGACGAGCAAATATTGGACCATTAAAAAAGTACATTGATTCGGTTGAGCAAAACGGAAATGCATATCTCAATGAAGTGAGCGTGACCGAGGCTGAAAAAATGGAAGAAGAAATGTTTTTGGGCCTTCGTAAAACGAAGGGAGTCTCAAAAGAGGAGTTTAAGAAAAAATTCAATCGAGAATTAAAAGATGTATTTGGAGAACCTATTCAAGAATACAAAGAGAAAGGACTTTTGGGTGAAGACAACAGCTCAGTCTTTTTAACACACAATGGTCGATTTTTGGGGAATGAAGTTTTTCAAGCCTTTATTGGGATAATCTAATATCAAATCGTTGACATCGCTATAGTGATTTGGTAATTTATTATTAGATTTAGCACTCAGAGTTTTAGAGTGCTAACAGAGGTGATGAAGCGTGCTTACTGATCGACAGTTATTAATTTTACAAGTCATTATTGATGATTTCATTCGATCTGCGCAGCCGGTAGGCTCTCGAACATTATCTAAGAAAGAAGAGTTTAATTTTAGTTCGGCTACGATTCGTAATGAGATGTCAGACCTAGAAGAACTTGGATTTATTGAAAAAACTCATACTTCTTCAGGGCGCGTTCCGTCTGAGAAAGGTTATCGTTATTATGTTGATCATCTAGTGTCCCCGGAGCACTTGAAAGCAAGCGACGTTTCCACGGTACGTTCGGTATTCGCTGAACGCATTGTAGAACTGGAGCAGCTCGTTCAAAAGTCAGCGCAAATTTTATCTGATTTAACGAGTTTAACGTCTATTGTGCTAGGACCAAAAGCGGTCAGCCATAAGTTAAAACAGCTGCAGATTTTACCTTTAACGGCTCAGTCAGCTGTTGCCATTATTGTGACCGATACAGGACACGTTGAAAGTCGGACGATTACGCTGCCGAGCAGTATTCAACCTTCCGATATTGAAAAAATGGTTAACATTTTAAACGAAAAGCTCATCGGCGTTCGCATTACTGATTTACATGATAAAATGTACAAAGAAGTAGCGACGCTCTTAAAAAGCCACATTCAAGGATATGAGCAGACGATGGATATACTCAATGATGCATTAAAGCTCAACATGAATGGCAAATTAGTAGTTGGCGGCAAAACGAATATGTTTGCTCAGCCGGAATTTCATGATCTTAATAAAATTCGCGGGCTGTTTAACATTATTGAACATGAACAGCAGTTTTATAAGCTGTTAAGCCCAAATGAGGCTGGCATACATGTGAAAATCGGTCATGAAAATAAATTGAATGAAATGGTAGGGTGCAGCTTAATTACAGCTAGTTATTCCTTTGGTCACGAACAGCTTGGTACAATTGCTATACTGGGACCGACCCGCATGGAATATGCGCGTGTGATTAGTTTGCTTACGCTGCTGTCATCAGATATGTCTCAAGTGTTAACAAACTTGTATAAAGAATAAAGGAATCGGGTGGAATATATTACTTCCATCCTTTCCCTGTGATAAAATAAAAAACGTTGTTTAAAATGTGAAAATGTGTGTAAACATTTAAGGGAGGTGAATGAATTGTCAAACGAAAAGCAAGTAGAAGAACAAAACGAAGAAGTGGTTGAAGAAGTTCAAACAGACTCTGCTGAAGCAACTGAAGCTGAAGTGTCTGAGGAAGTAAACCCTCTTCAACAAGAAAATGATCAATTAAAGCAACAGCTTGAAGAAGAAGAGAATCGCTACTTACGTCTACAAGCTGATTTCGATAATTTCCGTCGTCGTTCACGTCTCGATGCAGAAGCTGCTCAAAAATACCGTGCTCAATCATTAGTTTCGGATATTTTACCAGCACTTGATAACTTTGAACGTGCATTACAAGTTAACACAGCGGATGAACAAACTAAATCCGTGCTGCAAGGTGTAGAAATGGTATACCGTCAATTAGTAGAGGCACTTCAAAAAGAAGGTGTTGAAGCAATTGAATCAGTCGGGAAAACATTCGATCCATACGAGCATCAAGCAGTGATGCAAGTAGAAGACGATGAATACGAACCGAACACAGTAGTAGAAGAGCTTCAAAAAGGTTACAAATTAAAAGATAAAATCATCCGCCCTGCGATGGTTAAAGTGAATCAATAACACTACATATTATGAAGGAGGTCATTGTCAATGAGTAAGATCATTGGTATCGATTTAGGTACAACTAACTCTTGTGTCGCTGTATTAGAAGGCGGCGAACCAAAAGTAATTCCAAATCCAGAAGGAAACCGTACAACGCCATCAGTTGTGGCATTCAAAAACGGTGAGCGTCAAGTTGGGGAAGTAGCGAAACGTCAAGCTATTACAAACCCTAACACAATTATTTCAGTTAAACGTCATATGGGTACAGACCATAAGGTTGAAGCAGAAGGCAAGCAATACACGCCTCAAGAAATGTCAGCTATCATTCTTCAACATTTAAAAGGGTATGCTGAAGAGTATTTAGGTGAGCCTGTAACAAAAGCTGTTATCACAGTTCCTGCTTACTTTAATGATGCTGAGCGTCAAGCAACAAAAGATGCTGGTAAAATTGCTGGTTTAGAAGTAGAGCGTATTATTAACGAGCCTACTGCAGCAGCACTTGCATACGGATTAGAAAAAACAGATGAAGATCAAACAGTTTTAGTTTATGACCTTGGTGGCGGTACGTTTGACGTATCTATTCTAGAACTTGGCGACGGCGTATTTGAAGTTCGCGCAACTGCAGGTGACAACCGCCTTGGTGGTGACGACTTTGACCAAGTAATCATCGACTATTTAGTCGCTGAATTCAAAAAAGAAAACGGCGTTGATTTAAGCAAAGATAAAATGGCGCTTCAACGTTTAAAAGATGCGGCTGAAAAAGCGAAAAAAGATTTATCAGGCGTAACATCTACACAAATTTCTTTACCATTTATCACTGCTGGAGAAGCTGGCCCTCTTCACTTAGAGGTATCTTTATCACGTGCTAAATTTGACGAGTTATCAGCAGGCCTTGTAGAGCGTACAATGGCTCCTGTGCGTCAAGCTTTAAAAGATGCAGGCCTTTCTGCAAGCGAACTTGATAAAGTAATCTTAGTTGGTGGTTCAACTCGTATCCCAGCGGTACAAGATGCAATCAAAAAAGAAACTGGTCAAGATCCTCACAAAGGTGTAAACCCTGATGAAGTAGTTGCACTTGGTGCAGCAATTCAAGGTGGCGTATTAACTGGTGATGTAAAAGACGTTGTATTACTAGACGTAACGCCTTTATCACTAGGTATCGAAACAATGGGTGGCGTATTTACAAAGCTAATTGAGCGTAATACGACGATTCCAACAAGTAAATCACAAGTATTCTCAACGGCTGCAGATAGCCAAACGGCTGTAGATATTCATGTTCTTCAAGGTGAGCGTCCAATGTCTGCAGACAACAAAACGCTAGGTCGTTTCCAGTTAACTGATATTCCACCTGCACCACGCGGAGTACCTCAAATCGAAGTATCATTCGATATTGACAAAAACGGTATCGTAAACGTTCGTGCAAAAGATTTAGGTACAAACAAAGAGCAAGCTATTACAATTAAATCTTCAACAGGTTTATCAGATGACGAAATCGACCGCATGGTAAAAGAAGCGGAAGAAAACGCAGATGCTGATAAGCAACGTAAAGAAGAAGTGGAACTACGCAATGAAGCAGATCAATTAGTGTTTACAACTGAAAAAACACTAAAAGATCTTGAAGGAAAAGTAGAAGAAGCTGAAGTAACAAAAGCTAACGAAGCAAAAGATGCTTTAAAAGCAGCGATTGAAAAGAATGACCTTGAAGAAATCAAAGCGAAAAAAGATGAACTTCAAGAAATCGTTCAAGCGTTAACTGTAAAATTGTATGAGCAAGCTCAACAAGCTCAGCAAGCAGGTGAACAAGGCGCTCAAAATGATGATGTTGTAGATGCAGAGTTTGAAGAAGTAAACGACGACAAAAAATAATGCATCTTGACGACTAACGTGAATGACGCCATGGTGCGATTCACATCTTTTTAAAAAGTCAAAGTCAAGCTTATTTCTTGGCTTTGACTTTTTTAACGTGGAAAAGCGAAAGGGAAAGTTTTTCACTTGGCTCTCTGCGCGCACGGGAGCAATAGAAAGTAACTTTTATGTTGCTATGGAATTATTAATAATGATACAATTACGTTTATGTGAAACGATTCGGGAGTGAGTATTGATGAGTAAGCGAGATTACTATGAAGTACTCGGTATCAGTAAGAGCGCTACAAAAGATGAAATAAAAAAAGCATACCGCAAGCTTTCTAAACAATATCATCCAGATATTAACAAAGCGGAAGATGCTGCTGACAAATTTAAAGAAGTAAAAGAAGCATATGAAGTATTGAGTGATGACCAAAAAAAAGCACAATACGATCAATTTGGTCATACTGATCCAAATCAAGGCTTTGGCGGCTTTGGTGGAGGCGGCTCAGACTTTGGCGGCTTCGGCTTTGAAGATATTTTCAGCTCGATCTTTGGTGGTGGTGGTCGCAGACGTGACCCTAATGCTCCGAGACAAGGTGCCGATTTACAATACACGATGACACTTTCTTTTGAAGAAGCTGTTTTCGGAAAAGAAACAACAATTGAAATTCCACGTGAAGAAACGTGTGAAACATGTCACGGTTCAGGTGCAAAACCTGGAACAAAAGTCGATACATGTTCGCACTGTAATGGTTCAGGTCAGTTAAACGTTGAACAAAACACGCCGTTTGGCCGCGTGGTAAATCGACGTGCGTGTCATCATTGTAATGGTACAGGAAAAATCATTAAAGACAAATGTGCAACGTGCCACGGTGACGGTAAAGTAACAAAACGACGTAAAATTAATGTTAAAATTCCAGCTGGTGTAGATGATGGTCAACAGCTGCGCGTAAGTGCTCAAGGAGAACCAGGGGTAAATGGTGGTCCTCCGGGAGATTTATACGTAGTGTTCCACGTGCGCACTCATGAATTCTTTGAACGTGATGGAGACGATATCTACTGCGAAATGCCTTTAACGTTTGCTCAGGCAGCGCTAGGTGATGAAGTAGAAGTACCAACTCTACACGGCAAGGTGAAGTTGAAGATTCCTGCTGGTACACAAACGGGAACGAAATTCCGTTTAAAAGGAAAAGGTGTGGCAAACGTACGAGGATATGGTCAAGGAGATCAGCATATTCACGTTCGAGTTGTAACTCCCACAAAAATATCAGAAAAACAAAAACAATTATTGCGTGAGTTCGCTGAACTGAGCGGTCAAGAAGCCGTTGATGAGCAGCATGATTCCTTTTTTGCAAAAGTAAAACGAGCAATTAAAGGAGAATAATTGTCTTTCATAGTAAACAGAGACAGGTTGGTAAAGGTACTTTGCCAACCTGTCATCTGTCATGTTCATATTTAAAATCCTATATTACTGAAGGCAGAAAGGATGAAGTTGGTAGCAATGAAATGGTCTGAAATTTGTATTCATACAGCGCAAGAAGCAATTGAACCCATCTCTCATATTTTACATGAATCAGGAGCTAGCGGGGTAGTCATTGAAGATCCTGCTGATTTAGTGAAAGAAAGAGATACAACTTTTGGTGAAATCTACGATTTAAACGTAGAAGACTACCCAGAAGAAGGTGTAGTGATTAAAGCATATCTTCCAGTTAACAGCTTTTTAGCAGAAACTGTGGATGGTATCAAAAAAGAAATTAATGGACTGCTTGTTTACGACTTTGATTTAGGAGCTAACAAAGTTACGATCAGTGAAGTGAACGAGGAAGAGTGGGCCACTGCTTGGAAAAAATATTACCATCCCGTGAAAATTTCAGAGCGTTTTACGATTGTACCAACTTGGGAAAACTATGAAAAAGTCAGCACAGATGAATTGATTATCGAGCTTGATCCCGGAATGGCTTTTGGGACAGGTACGCATCCAACAACGGTTATGTCTCTTCAAGCATTGGAAAGAACAGTGAAAGCAGGAGATACTGTTATTGACGTGGGTACAGGTTCAGGAGTGCTAAGCATTGGCGCAGCTCTGTTAGGAGCAAGTAATGTACAAGCTCTAGACCTTGATGAAGTAGCCGTCCGTTCTGCTCGCGAAAATATTGAACTGAATCAAGTTGGGAACGTCGTAACAGTAGGTCAAAACAACTTATTGCAAGGTATAGAAGGACCTGTTGACATTGTTGTGGCGAATATTCTAGCTGAAGTAATCGTTCGTTTTGTAGACGATGCTGCAAAGGTATTAAAGCCAGGAGGCATGTTCATTACATCAGGTATTATTAGTGCGAAAAAAGAAGATGTCAAAAAAGCGCTAACGGGAGCGGGCTTTGTTATTCAAGAAGTAACGCTTATGGAAGACTGGGTAGCAATTATTGCGCAAAAACAAGCTTAACAAGTGAGAAGGTGTCAAGATGCAACGTTATTTTCTGCCAAATGATCAATTTCAAGAGCAAAGTGTCATAGTGACACAGGATGATGCCCATCATATCTCACGCGTCATGAGAATGAATGAAGGACCACAGTTTATTGCCTGTAATGAACAGGGGCAAGCTGCTTTGTGTGAAATTGAAAATATTTCCGCTAACGAAGTGAAAGCATCTATTATAGAATGGATAAGCGAAGAAAAAGAGCTTCCAGTCCATGTTACAATTGTGAACGGTCTGCCTAAAGGGGATAAGCTCGAGCTTATTATCCAAAAAGGGACAGAACTTGGGGCGTATAAGTTTATCCCTTTTATTGCGGCTCGTTCAGTTGTTAAATGGGATGATAAAAAGAGTCAAAAAAAAGTAGATCGCTGGAACAAGATTGCTAAAGAGGCTGCAGAACAATCTCATCGTACGATTGTACCAGCAGTAGAAGCCCCAATTTCTTTTAAAAAGCTAGTAGAAATTAGCGGTGACTATACTCATAAAGTTGTAGCCTATGAAGAAAGAGCAAAGCAAGGAGAAACATCTCATCTGCACGCTGTTCTTTCGGCTTTAAAACCGGGCCATTCCGTGCTTGTGGTTGTAGGCCCCGAGGGTGGTTTGACCGAGCAGGAAGTAGAAGTATTAGAAGAAAATGAATTTACAATAAGCGGATTTGGTCCGCGGATTTTACGAGCAGAAACAGCTCCTTTATATGCGCTGTCTGCTATATCTTATCAAACTGAGTTAATGAGGTGACGATTATGTCAACAGTTGCTTTTCACACGCTAGGGTGTAAAGTAAATCACTATGAAACAGAAGCAATTTGGCAATTGTTCAAAGGCCAAGGCTATGAGCGTGTTGAATATGAACAAACTGCCGATGTATATGTAATTAATACATGTACGGTAACAAATACAGGAGATAAAAAAAGCCGTCAAGTTATTCGTAGAGCTGTGCGGAAAAATCCAGATGCGGTTATTTGTGTAACTGGGTGTTATGCTCAAACTTCGCCAGCTGAAATTATGGCCATTCCTGGTGTTGATATCGTAGTAGGTACACAAGACCGCGTTAAGATGCTTGATTATATTGAACAATTTAAAAAAGAGCGTCAGCCGATTAACGGCGTAGGAAACATTATGAAAACACGCGTATATGAAGAGCTAGATGTACCGGCTTTTACAGACCGTACGCGTGCTTCGTTAAAGATTCAAGAAGGCTGTAACAACTTCTGTACATTCTGTATTATTCCATGGGCGCGCGGTTTAATGCGATCTCGTGATCCTAAAGAAGTAGTAGCACAAGCACAGCAGCTAGTGGATGCGGGCTATAAAGAAATCGTGTTAACAGGTATTCACACTGGCGGATACGGAGAAGACATGAAAGATTACAATCTTGCCCAGCTTCTTCGTGATTTAGAGTCTCAAGTAAAAGGATTAAAACGCATTCGTATTTCGTCAATTGAAGCAAGTCAAATTACGGACGAAGTGATTGAGGTACTAGATCAATCAGAAATGGTTGTACGTCATTTGCATATTCCTCTTCAATCAGGTTCAAATACGGTATTGAAGCGCATGCGTCGTAAGTATACAATGGAGTTCTTTGGTGAGCGCTTAAACCGTCTGAAAGAAGCTCTTCCTGGATTAGCGATTACATCAGATGTTATTGTTGGCTTCCCAGGTGAAACAGAAGAAGAGTTTATGGAGACGTATAACTTTATTAAAGAGCACGGTTTTTCAGAGCTTCATGTATTCCCGTATTCTAAACGTACAGGTACGCCAGCGGCTCGTATGACCGACCAAATTGATGAAGAAGTAAAAAATCAACGTGTGCATCGTTTAATCGAACTTTCGAATCAATTGGCAAAAGAATATGCTTCAACGTTTGAAGGAGAAGTACTAGAAGTAATTCCGGAAGAAAAATATAAAGAAGATCCTGAAAGTGGTTTATATGTAGGATATACTGATAACTACTTAAAGGTTGTGTTTAAAGCGTCTGAAGAAATGGTTGGAAAGCTTGTAAAAGTGAAAATTTCAAAAGCTGGATATCCTTATAATGAAGGTGAGTTTGTTCGCGTGCTAGATGAGGTTCATCTTCAAGATCAGGTGAAAATGAGCTCATAACACTTATTGGAAAGCTGCGTGTATACGCAGCTTTTTTCATACGTGTAAAAAAGCTGAACGAGTAATGTTTTATCAAGAAAGTTCATAAAATAAAGGGGGAATAACTGCATTACTTTATGTAAAGCGGTTGACCTTAAGGAATCATTATATTATAATTGCAAAAGACATGTCTAACATGTCATTTCATTATGATGTTAGTGGTTTTGTTCGGAGGGAGGGAATTAGAATGTCAAGAACAGTTGTTCGTAAAAACGAATCGCTTGAAGATGCTCTTCGTCGCTTCAAACGTTCAGTTTCAAAAACTGGTACGTTACAAGAAGCAAGAAAGCGCGAATTCTATGAAAAGCCTAGCGTAAAGCGTAAGAAGAAATCTGAAGCTGCTAGAAAACGCAAGTTCTAATAAGAGGGTGGATTTATGAGTCTTCTCGAGCGTTTAAATAGTGATATGAAACAAGCGATGAAAAACAAAGAGAAAGAGAAGCTTGGGGTCATTCGTATGGTCAAAGCATCTCTTCAAAACGAAGCCATTAAGTTAGGAACCGACCTAACTGAAGCAGACGAGTTGACGGTTATTTCTCGCGAATTCAAACAACGTAAAGACTCCCTCCATGAATTTGAGAAAGCAGGTCGTCAAGATCTTGTTGATAAAATTCATTCTGAATTAGCGGTTTTAGAAGTTTACGCTCCTAAACAGCTAACTGAAGAAGAGTTATCTGAAATTATTAAAACGACGATTGAAGAAACGCAGTCTTCCTCTAAAGCTGATATGGGGAAAGTTATGGGAGCGCTTATGCCGAAAGTAAAAGGCAAAGCGGATGGCTCTCTTGTTAATAAGCTTGTCCTTCAACACTTATCATAAAAAACACCTTACCTTGTGTAAGGTGTTTTTTATATGGATAATAATCGAACGTATGTTTTATTTTTCTTGTGCAAAGAATAAAATAGATAAATTTTAAAAAATTTGAAACTATTGTTAAAGTTATTCGTATATACAGATACATGCTCATACTATCTATGGAAGGAGGGAAGTGTATTCGGTGAAAACCTTATTTTCTTTCGTGTGCTTTCTTATCTTAGCCACTGGGTTATTCCCCACTATTAGCACCGCTGACGTGAAGCGTGTACACGTTATTCCTGTAAATAAAACGGTAGAAAATGGACTGCTTTCTTTTCTAAACAGATCCATTAAAGATGCGGAAAATGACGGTGCAGATTTGATTATATTGGACATAGATACTCCTGGAGGAGCTGTAGATGCAGCTTCTGAAATAGCTAAAAGCTTAACCTCAACACCTATTCCTACCGCTGCTTTTGTCGATAAAAAAGCATTATCAGCCGGAGCGTATATTGCACTTAACGCCGATCAAATTTATATGACACCCGGTTCTACAATGGGATCGGCAGCAGTGATTGACCAACAGGGAAATGCCGCAGGAAAAAAAGCTCAGTCCTACTGGTTATCGGCTATGAAGAGCGCAGCAGAACAAAATAACCGAAACCCTAAATATGCAGAAGCGATGGCAAATACCAAGATGGTAATACCTGAGCTCAACTTAAAAGGAAATGAATTGCTGACGCTCACTCCGAAGCAAGCCGAGCAAGTTGGTTATTCAGAAGGGACTGTAAAAAATTTAGACGGTCTCCTAAGCGTATTTGGCTATGAAGATGCTAAACTGACGTATGCGAAAATGAGTGTAAGTGAACAAATTGCTCGTTTTCTTACCCATCCGCTTGTTGTTCCCATTTTATTATCCATTGGTGCTTTAGGAATTGTAATTGAATTGTTTACGCCTTCATTTGGTATTGCGGGCTCTATTGGAATAGCTTCACTTCTTTTATTTTTCTATGGTCATATGGTAGCAGGATTAGCTGGCATGGAAGCGCTCGTTTTATTTATAGCAGGAATTATATTGCTTCTGTTAGAGATTGTAGTACCAGGCGGAGTTTTAGGACTACTAGGACTTGGAGCTATCATTTTAAGTTTTTTTATGTCAACAGATAATAATGTCGAAATGGGAATTTCTCTTGTAATTGCAATAGTGGTGGCACTGGGAGGTGCGTTGGTGATGATGAAATTTTTTAAAAGGAAGCTTACACCTTTCAAAAAAATGGTGCTTAATGATTCACTTAATACTGAATCTGGCTACGTGTCGAATCAAAATCGTTATGAATTAATAGGAAAACAAGGTAAAACAACAACACCTCTTCGTCCTTCAGGTACCGTGCTCATCGATGAAGAGTATGTGGATGTAGTCACTGAAGGCGGATATTTAGACAAAGATGTGTTAGTAAATATTATAAAAGTAGAGGGATCAAGGGTTGTGGTGCGGAAGCTTACAGAGCCTTTGAAAAAGGAGGACCTTAATTAATGGAAGTAGGTAGCGTATTGTTTTTTGTAGTTATTGGTCTAGCAATTGTTGCTTTAGCTGTTTTTTTCACTTTTGTACCGATTATGCTATGGATTTCAGCATTAGCAGCAGGTGTTCGTATTAGTATTTTCACACTGGTCGGAATGAGACTTCGTCGAGTGATACCATCTCGCGTTGTGAACCCGTTAATTAAAGCAAGTAAAGCAGGTTTAGGTATTACCATTAATCAATTAGAAAGCCACTATTTAGCAGGCGGTAACGTTGACCGTGTGGTAAATGCGCTGATTGCAGCGCACCGAGCAAATATTGAGTTAACATTTGAGCGCGGAGCAGCTATCGACTTAGCGGGCCGTGATGTGCTAGAAGCTGTACAAATGAGCGTTAATCCAAAAGTTATTGAAACACCTTTTATTGCAGGGGTGGCTATGGATGGAATCGAAGTCAAAGCAAAAGCTCGAATTACTGTTCGTGCAAACATTGATCGACTAGTAGGGGGAGCTGGAGAAGAAACGATTATTGCCCGTGTTGGCGAGGGGATTGTTTCTACAATCGGTTCGCAAAAAGATCACAAAAAAGTATTGGAAAATCCCGATATGATTTCTCAAACGGTGTTAGGAAAAGGACTGGATTCAGGAACAGCGTTTGAAATCTTATCCATTGATATTGCTGACATCGATATTGGTAAAAATATTGGGGCAGTTCTTCAAACAGACCAAGCGGAAGCAGATAAAAATATTGCACAAGCAAAAGCCGAAGAACGTCGTGCTATGGCCGTTGCTCAAGAACAAGAAATGCGTGCAAAAGTAGAAGAAATGCGTGCAAAAGTAGTAGAAGCAGAAGCAGAAGTACCGTTAGCGATGGCAGAAGCACTGCGCTCTGGCAATATTGGCGTCATGGATTATATGAATATTCAAAACTTGACTGCTGATACGGATATGCGTGATTCAATCGGGAAAATGTCTAAAGAAGACGATGAGAAATAATGAATCAGCTTAACAAGGAGGTTTTCTCCTAATGAATATCGTTGAAACGCTTATTAAACTAATTATTAATAATGCTTTCATTTTTGTCATCATTGGAGGAATTATTTTTAACGTTGTGCAGCGTTTTATGGCTCAGTCAAAAGAGGAAGAACAGCAGCGTTCTAAAAGAGCTCCTATGCCTCCTGTAAACAATCCTTCAAGGCGGGAAAGACCTAGATATCGACCTGTCAAAGAAGAGCCAAAAACAGCTCGTATGGAGCCGGAAACTGTTTCTTCAGCAGAAACAAATCCTTTGCAAGAAAAATTGGAAGAGCTAAAAAATCGTCCGTATCATGAACCATCTATTCAAAAGAAAATCACAGTTGACAAACCAAAAATCACGGGTGAGAAAAACGTTTTTAAGCCCATTTCTCGTAAAGAAGCTGTTCAAGGAGTGATATGGTCCGAAATTCTAGGGCCGCCAAAATCGAAACAACGTAAATATAAACGATAAATAGATGTGATACATTAACCCCCTTTCTCATAAACATGAGATGAAAGGGGGTTCTTTTTATGAGCAAAAAGTGGAGACACCAAATGAAAAGATGGATGACAAAAACAATGGAACTACCCGCTGATGTATTAATGGATCTTCCCCGTATTACGTTAGTTGGACAAATACACATTTATATTGAAAATCATAAAGGTTTATTAGCCTTTTCTGATACTGAAATACGCGTGTTACTAAAACAGGGACAAATGTTAATTCGAGGTGAAGGACTGGTCATTAAAGTAATACTGCCAGAAGAACTGGTTTTAGAAGGTAAAATCAATCAAGTTCTTTATTTAGAACAATAACACAAGGAGGAAAAAAATGAAGAATGGATGGACAAACTTTGTTATTGGTACCGTACGTATTCGAATTGTTGGAAAAGGAATTGAACGTTTTTTAAATAATTGTGTGAGACAACAGATTATGATTTCGAATGTCCATAAAGTTGACGGTCAGCTAGCGACAGCAACGATATTATTGAAAGATGTAAAAAAAATTCGTATACTAATTCGCAACGCAGATTGTAAAATTTATTTTATAAGAGGCAGAGGTTTTCCTTTTTTAACAAAACGAGTGATCAAAAATAGTGGATTTGCTTTAGGTTTTCTTTCTTTTTTTATTATTCTTGGTTTGCTTTCCAACATGGTGTGGAAAGTGGAAATTAGCGGTGCAGAACCACAAACGGAACATCAAATGACTAAGCAGCTTGCCAAAATAGGTGTAAAAAGAGGAGAGTTTCAATTTCTGTTAGAAAGTCCTGAAAAAATTCAGCGCTATTTAACAGATAATATGAACAATATTACCTGGGTGGGAGTAGAAGTGCGCGGCACTTCTTATCACTTCCAAGTGGTTGAAAAAAATGAGCCCAAGCCTCAGCAAAAAACACCTTACCAACATTTAATTGCTAAAAAGAAAGCCATTATTACGAATTTGTTTGTCGAAAAAGGACAACCTTTAGTCAAGGTTAATGATTTTGTCAACGAAGGCGAGGTCCTAGTTTCGGGTATTATTGGAAACGAAAAAAATAAAAAAGTAGTAGCTGCTAAAGGGAAAGTCTACGGTGAAACATGGTATAAGTCTGAGGTGGAAGTGCCTTTAAAAACTGATTTTCAGGTATTAACGGGTAATGGATATACGAAGCACTATTTAGATTTTCAAGCTTTTAAAATGCCTCTTTGGGCTTTTAACAAAGAAAAATACGCCTCAAAGGTGACAGAAAAAGTGGAGCATCCACTCTATTTTTTTAAATGGAAATTACCTCTGTCGTATGAGAAAGTTGCTGTACGAGAAGAACAGAACTCGCAGCGCGTCTATTCTAAACAAGAGGCGGTGGAAAAAGCTTTGGAAATCGGTCGAAAAAAATTACTATCAACTTTAGGTGAGGATGCTAAAATAAAAGGTGAAAAAGTTTTGCACCAAGAACAGGACAATGGTAAAGTTAGATTATCAATACATTACCAAGTTATAGAAAATATTGCGAACACTCAACCAATTATTCAAGGAGATTGATGAATGTCAGAACAGCTAGTAACAATTAACGTACAACTTGATGATTCAAATGAAGCCATTTCATTATTTGGCGTACAAGATGCGAATTTAAAGCGAATTGAAGAAGAAATGCAGGTCTCTATCATATCAAGAGGTGAGACTGTTGTAGTCTCCGGAAGTACAGAAAATGTTCAGCTAGTGGAAGAAATGCTTAAAAAGTTACTGAACATTATCCGGAAAAATATTTCCATATCTGAACGAGATGTTGTGTATGCGATTCAATTAGCTAAGAAAAATTCTCTCGAGTTTTTTGAAGATGTATATGAAGAAGAGATTGGTAAAAATGTAAAAGGTAAGACTATTCGTGTTAAGACATTAGGACAAAGTCAATACATTTCGGCTATTAAGAAAAATGATTTGGTATTTGGAATTGGGCCTGCTGGTACTGGTAAAACGTATTTAGCCGTTGTCATGGCCGTTAATGCTCTTAAAAATGGTCACGTGCAGCGTATTATTTTAACACGTCCTGCTGTTGAAGCAGGTGAAAGTCTTGGCTTCTTGCCAGGAGATTTGAAAGAAAAAGTAGATCCGTACTTGCGGCCTCTGTATGATGCATTACATGATGTATTAGGAACAGAACATACGCAACGCCTAATCGAACGCGGAGTTATTGAAATAGCACCTCTTGCTTATATGCGAGGTCGTACACTAGATGATGCGTTTGTTATCTTAGACGAAGCGCAAAACACCACGATGGCGCAAATGAAGATGTTTTTAACACGACTAGGATTTGGGTCTAAAATGGTGATTACAGGAGATATTTCACAAATTGATTTACCAAAAGGAGCTCAGTCTGGTCTAGCGGCTGTCTCGAAAATCCTGACCAATGTTAAAGGTATTTCGTTTGTTCATCTAGAACAGTCAGATGTTGTGCGCCATCCACTTGTGGGACGCATCGTTCAAGCGTACGAACAAGCTGACCAAAAGACCCTTTCTTAATAGGGTCTATTTTTTGTAAAAGGGGGTACGTTTGTGTCAACGTTTCGGATAATCAAGCAAACAATGGCACAGATCGAGCGATTACGGTTAATTCAAATTGGGTTATATGCCTTGTTAGGTGTAATGATGTTTGCGTCTATGTATAGCAATGTAAAGCCGCAGGAATTAGATCTCAGATTACTATCTATTTCTCCGCAAACCATTTACTCACCCGTTACCATTGAAGATAAAGAGAGCACAGAGAAAAAACGGGCAGAGGCAGAACAAGCCGTTGAAGATGTGTATACACAAAAAACAGAATACGCACAGAACCAAGTCGATCTTGTTGCATCTATTTTTGATGCGATGATGGAAGTTAATACAGAATATGAAAAAGAAGATCATGAAGATGACAGTATCGATGCCGTATTAAAAACCAAACAAAAAATGCTAGAGGACAAGCTTCCTGAAGACATTCAAAAAAACTTGCCAAAGGATACCATTAAGCAGCTGCTTCAGTCTTCTAACAGTGATTTATCGATTGCGAAAGATGCTGTAGTCACGGCCGTTCATCATGTGATGAAAGATCAAGTGAAGATTAGCGATGTAGAAGAGAAAAAAGATCAAGTAGAAAGTCAGCTTGTTTACACCAATGTCAGCAATTCTCTAAAGGATTCAATGAATGCAATTGCTAAATTCGCTATCATTCCAAACGTGATTTATGATCCACAAAAAACAGCTGAAAACCGTCAAGCAGCTGTGGAAAAAGTGGAGCCTGTCCGAATCAAACAAGGCCAGATTATCGTAGAAGAAAATCAGCTTATTAATCCTGATATATATCGTCAGCTCCAGCTCGCGGGATTGTTGAATAATAAAGGATCTATTCAGCCTTTTGCGGGGTTAGCTTTGCTGATTGTAATGATGATAGCGGGCCTCATTTACTATTTGCGTGAATTTCACACCAAGACATATCAGCCCTTGCTGTTGTATGTATTAGTAGCAACCATTACGATTGGCCTCATGAAAATCTTAAGCTTGTTTCAGCAAATTGATTTATCAGAAATTGGTTTCTTAGCTCCTGTTGCGGTGGGAGGTTTGCTGATTCGAATTTTAATGGATGAACGCATTGCTATTTTATCAAGCATTGTATTTGCTATTTGTGGAAGCATTATTTTTAATGGTGAATTAACAACCTCGTTTAATATGAACATTGGGATCTACTTTTTAATTAGCAATATTGCTGCTATTTTATTTTTAAGCAGGCAGCACAGACGTTCACGGATTTTGCAGGCAGGTCTATTTGTGGCTATGGTAAACGTAATTATCAGCTTTGCGATTATTTTTATTAAAAATGGTCATATCGGCACTGTAGAGCTTGGCTATTACAGCATGATGTCAATTGCATCTGGTGTTATCGCTTCCGTTTTAGCTATAGGTTTGCTACCGTTTTTTGAAAGTGGATTTGGCATTTTATCTACGATGAAGCTGATTGAATTATCGAGTCCTACTCATCCGCTATTACGCAAAATCTTAACCGAAACACCTGGAACATACCATCACAGCGTAATGGTGGCAAACTTATCTGAAGCGGCGTGCGAAACGATAGGAGCTAACGGTTTATTAGCGAGAGTCGGGGCTTATTACCACGATATTGGTAAAACGAAGCGACCGCAGTATTTTATTGAAAATCAAATGAATATTACTAATCCGCATGATAAACTAAGTCCTAAGACTAGTAAAAATATTATAATCGCACATGCTACAGATGGAGCGACCATTTTGCGGAATCACAAGTTTCCAAAAGAGATTGTAGATATTGCAGAGCAGCATCACGGAACCACTCTGCTTAAGTTTTTCTATCATAAGGCACTCGAACAAACAGAAGAAAAAATTGATGAAAAAGAATATCGCTATCCTGGACCAAAGCCTCAGTCGAAAGAAGCAGCGGTTATTTGCATAGCTGATAGTGTAGAAGCAGCCGTAAGGTCAATGTCCAATCCGACTCCGGAAAAAATTGAGAACTTGGTGCGAAATATTATTAAAGATCGCTTGCAGGACGAGCAGCTTAGCGAGTGTAACGTAACGCTCAAAGAGCTAGAGTTAATTCGCCAAGCACTATGTGAAACTTTAAATGGGATTTTTCATTCCCGAATCGAATATCCAGAGATAAAAAAAGAGAAGGTGAAGGTATGAGTTTAGTTATTGATTTTATTGATGAAACAAACGAAGTAAGTGAAGAACAGCAAAAAGAGCTTGAAAAGCTGCTTGAAGCCGCTGCTATATATGAAAATCTGCAAGAGGATGCAGAAGTATCCGTTACATTTGTGGATAATGATCGAATTCAAGAAATCAATCATCAATACCGCCATAAAAATCAGCCAACGGATGTAATATCGTTTGCGCTAGAAGAAATGGGCGAAGATGAAATGCAAATTATCGGAGATGAGATGCCAAGAGTCCTAGGGGACATTGTCATTTCGATTCCAAAAGCTCATGAGCAAGCAGAAGAATACAATCACTCGTTTATGAGGGAGCTAGGATTCTTAACGGTTCACGGTTTCTTGCACTTGCTTGGATATGACCATGAAACATCAGAAGATGAAAAAGAGATGTTTACACGTCAAAAAGATATTTTAGAACAATATGGACTCTCGCGATAAAAAGGGGATAGCTAAAGTTGTCAGTAGCTTTGGTTATGCAATAGAAGGGTTTATCTATGTTTGTAAAACACAGAGAAATATGCAAATTCACGTAGCAGCTTCTTTCATCGTCCTTTTCTTAGGAGCCGTGCTGTCAATTACAGCTGGTGAATGGGTGGTTGTGCTGCTTCTGATTGCAGGCATGTTCAGCTTGGAGTTAATGAATACAGCGGTTGAAAAAGTTGTCGATTTAGTTTCTCCTGAATATCACATACTAGCAAAACACGCAAAAGATGCAGCCGCAGCCGCGGTGTTGGTCTATGCGTGTTTTGCTGTCCTTATAGGAGGAATTATTTTCTTAAAGTATTTGTTTTAAAAAGGATTCTTTTTGGTTCTTTACACCCCCGTGGTATAATAAAAAAGGACAAGTTAAAAGACATGTAGAAGGGCAAAAGGAGAGCGGATAAATGGATAAGACCGGACTGATTGATGAGGCGAAAAAAGCTCGTGAAATGGCTTATGTACCGTATTCAAAATTTAAAGTTGGTGCAGCTTTATTGACGAAAGATGGAAAGGTTTATCGCGGCTGCAATATTGAAAATGCAGCTTATAGCATGTGCAATTGCGCTGAGCGTACGGCTTTATTTAAAGCCTATTCAGAAGGTGATAAAGAGTATGCAGCACTTGCTGTAGTAGCTGATACTGATCGTCCTGTTTCTCCGTGTGGAGCATGCAGACAAGTAATCTCTGAGCTTTGTCCAAAAGAAATGAAAGTTATATTAACCAATTTAAAAAATGACATACAAGAATTAACTGTGGAAGAATTACTTCCAGGAGCATTTTCATCGGAGGATTTACATGAGTAATAATGAATTTAAGTCAGGTTTTGTTTCAATTATTGGAAGACCAAACGTAGGGAAATCAACTTTTTTGAACCGAGTAATTGGTCAAAAGATTGCGATTATGAGTGACAAACCGCAAACAACTAGAAATAAAATTCAGGGTGTGTACACGGAAGATCAGGCGCAGATTGTGTTTATTGATACACCAGGAATTCATAAACCAAAGCATAAATTAGGCGACTTTATGATGAAGGTAGCGCAAAATACGCTTAAAGAAGTAGATTTAATTTTATTTATGATTAACGCAACAGAAGGCTTAGGTCGAGGCGATGAATTTATTATCGAGCGTTTAAAGGACACAAAAACGCCTGTTTTCCTTGTGATTAATAAAATTGATGAAATTCATCCAGACGAATTGTTTTCAATTATCACGAATTATAAAGACTTATATCCTTTTGCTGAAATTGTGCCAATTTCAGCTTTACAAGGAAATAACGTGGAGCGTTTGCTTGATCAAATTAAGCAGCGATTGCCGGAAGGTCCGCAATATTATCCGGCAGATCAAGTAACTGATCACCCAGAGCGCTTTATTATTACGGAATTAATTCGTGAAAAAGTACTGCATGCAACGAGGGAAGAAATACCTCATTCTATTGCCGTTGTGATGGATTCTATGCAAAGACGAGATAATGGTGCTGTTTACGTGGGCGCTACAATTATCGTCGAAAGAGATTCACAAAAAGGCATCGTAATTGGAAAGCAAGGAAAGATGTTAAAAGAGGTAGGAAGAAAAGCAAGAGCAGACATTGAAGCCCTTTTAGGTTCAAAAGTATTTTTAGAACTATGGGTAAAAGTGCAAAAAGATTGGCGAAACCGAGCGTCGCATCTCCGTGACTTTGGATTTAGAGAAGACGAATATTAATCATTTGAGTTCTTGTTTGCATTGATTTATATCCCTTCATAAAAGAAGGTAATTTGTAAAAAATTGTGTTACATGATTTTACGTCGGAAGGCTATTCTAAACATAAGGAATTGAAATATGTATCTGATCTTTATGGTTAGAAAGGTGGGAGTTCTATGTTGAATTTTACTTGGAACATTTTTTCACAAACAGGTAGCATTGATACTTATCTCATTTTTAAGGAACTTGAAAATGAAGTGAAAGAAAGACCCGAAACATATGAGGACAACAGCGAAAGTCTCAATTCTCCCTTGTCTTAGCCTTCTGTAAGATGGCGGTGATGATGATTGTTTAAAAAGTGTGAAGGAATTGTCATTCGAACGAATGATTACGGTGAATCAAATAAAATTGTCACCATTTATTCACGTGAACTCGGAAAAGTGGGTCTCATGGCAAGAGGGGCAAAAAAGCCTAGTAGTCGCTTGGCTTCTGTCACACAATTATTTACGTATGGATACTTTTTTATACAAGCAGGTTCAGGAATGGGCACTCTCCATCAAGGAGAAGTTATCTCATCTATGAGAAGCATACGCGAAGATATCTTCACAACAGCGTATGCTTCTTATATTCTTGAATTAACGGATAAAGCTACTGAGAACAATAAACCAAATCCATTTCTTTTTGAGCTGCTGCACCAAACCATTCATTATATGAACGAAGAGTATGATGCAGAGATCTTAACTTTTATTTATGAAATGAAAATGTTAAACGTTCTAGGTCTTCATCCTACATTAAATGAATGTGCAGTCTGCCACCAAGGTGAAGGAACATTTCATTTTTCCATTCGAGAAGGCGGGTTTATTTGTCATCGATGCTTAGAAAAAGATCCTTATCATTTGAAAATTAGTCCGATGACGGTTAAACTATTAAGGCTATTTTATTATATTGATTTAAAGCGGTTAGGTTCTATTTCTGTTAAGCCTGAAACAAAAAAACAATTAAAGTTTGTAATTGATCAATATTACGAAGAATATTCAGGATTGTTTTTAAAAACAAAGCGTTTTTTGAATCAGATGGAGTCTTTAAAACAATCGCTCTCTGATGAGAAATAGAAAAGATAATCAGTGATATGCAAGGAATTGCTGTCGCTAGGGTGCCTCGTAGTGTGTAGAGGACACCCTTTTTACTGTGGAGCGAAGAGGTAGCTTCACTTATTATAAGCGTAATGCCTGCTTTTTTTGAGAAGCCGTGGTAAAATAAACGGCATTCTAAAAAGATAAAATGCTAAAATTAATAAGTTATAGCTTTTACTTTTGCTTAAAAAGTATATAATGTTTTATAAATAGTATGTCACATTTAATGATTAGGTGGTGAGTACAATCGAACTGAACAAACGACAAGAACAAATTTTGCAAATTGTCAAAGACGAAGGCCCTATTACAGGCGAGCATATTGCAGATCAGCTTAGCCTTACGCGGGCAACGCTAAGACCGGACTTGGCTATTTTAACAATGGCTGGTTATTTAGAAGCGCGACCGCGCGTAGGTTACTTTTACACAGGTAAAACAGGAGCACAGCTTCTTACAGATAAAATAAAAAAAATACAGGTGCAAGAATATCAGTCTATCCCGGTGGTTGTGAACGAAAATGTGTCGGTATATGATGCTATTTGTACAATGTTTCTAGAAGACGTGGGGACCCTTTTTGTAGTGGATGAGAAATCCCAGCTGGTGGGAGTACTGTCGCGTAAAGATTTATTGCGCGCGAGTATCGGAAAGCAAGAGCTCACATCTATTCCTGTTCATATTATCATGACGAGAATGCCCAACATTACATATTGCTATCGCGAAGATTTGTTAATTGATATTGCTAAGATCTTAATTGAAAAACAGATTGATGCTATGCCCGTTATTAAAGAGGGGGACGGCAATTTTGAAGTGGTGGGACGCATTACCAAAACAAATATTACAAAATTACTAGTAGCATTAGCAAATGATGAAGTATTATAAGTGAAAAAGGATTAAAAAGGGGATGCACAAAATATGAACAACCCATGTCTTTATGTCATTTCGGATTCTGTAGGTGAGACGGCTGAACTAGTTGTAAAGGCTGCATCAAGTCAGTTCAATATGACGGACTTTGTAATTAAAAGAGTACCTTACGTAGAGGACATCGCAACACTTTCAGAAGTGGTTTCAGTAGCGAAGATGAACAACGCTATTATTGGCTTTACGCTAGTAAAGCCTGAAATGAGAGAATTTTTAATTCAAGAAGCGTCCAAGAACGGGGTAGAGGTATTTGATATTATTGGACCTTTAATTGATAAAATTCAATCTTCTTATCAACTTTCTCCTCGCTATGAGCCTGGAATGGCTAGAAAATTAGACGAAGATTATTTTAAGAAAGTAGAAGCAATTGAATTTGCAGTGAAATATGATGATGGGCGTGACCCGAGAGGCATTCTTAGAGCGGATATTGTATTAATCGGTGTATCAAGAACATCTAAAACACCTCTTTCTCAATTTTTAGCACACAAGCGTTTGAAAGTAGCCAATGTTCCAATTGTACCTGAGGTAGATCCACCAGAAGAGCTGTTTCACGTATCACCTGAGAAATGTATAGGACTTACTATTAGTCCTGAAAAGTTAAACGATATTCGTAAAGAGCGTTTAAAGTCTCTTGGGCTAAACGATAAAGCAATTTATGCTAATATTGGCCGTATTAAAGAAGAACTTGAATTTTTCCAAGGGATTGTAGATAAGATTGGCTGTGAAGTGGTGGACGTATCCAACAGAGCCGTAGAAGAAACAGCTGGTATCATTCTTAATACCATCAAAAAGAAATAAATAAACGATAGATCTCCTCTGTGCGTGACATAAAGGAGATTGCTTTCTTATGTTTGTGTGCTGTAAGCCTAAGAAAATATCCCAAAGATGAATATGACAGAACTTTTAAAAACAAGTGACTTTGGTATAGAAAATATAGGTTGTTTATATTATAATAAAAAATTGTGATAAAAAAGAATAGTTTTAGGTTTAGACTTTGTTAAGAACGAATAAACTATTTATATAAAAGTCAAGTCAAAATCGAAAAAAGTATTCGACAAATGCCATCTACAGGAAATAACAAATTGTTAGAAGGAATCTCTGGAGGGATGTAGAATACAGAGTTATAGCAAAAGAAAAAGTAAAGTTTTTGTCGATGCTGATGCATGCCCTGTTAAAGCAGAAATCGTTGAACTTACACATACATATGACATCGATCTTGTGTTTGTTGCTTCCTATGCTCACATGCAAACAAATCCTACACCAGGAAAATGGGTCTATGTGGATGCAGAAAAGGAAGCCGCAGATTTATATATTTTAAATCACGCAGTCAAGCAGGATATTGTAGTAACTCAAGATACTGGCTTAGCAAGCATGTTAGTAAGTCGAGGGGTTTACGCACTGTCTCCTCGTGGAAAGTACTATAATGACGACGAAATGAATACGGTGCTTTTCTTTCGTTATGTTTCTGCAAAAGAGCGACGGTCAGGCCGTCATACTAAAGGCCCAAAGGCATTTAGTGAAGAAGATCGCCAGCATTTCATTCAAGCTTTTGAAAAAATGTTGTCGAAACTTGCAGGAATTTAGCACTTAGTGAAGAATATTATATGAAATACGGAGCTGTTACTATGGCAAATCGAATTCCTGATGAAGTAATCGACCGTATTCGGCATTCAGTAGATATTGTCGACGTCATAAGCGATTATGTACAACTAAAAAAACAAGGGCGCAATTATTTTGGACTCTGTCCGTTTCATGGGGAAAGCACACCGTCTTTTTCAGTATCGCCTGATAAACAAATTTATCATTGCTTTGGATGTGGTGCAGGAGGGAATTCATTTTCATTCATAATGGAATTAGAAGGACTGTCCTTCACGGAAGCAGCTCAGCAGCTTGCTGAAAAAGGAGATATTCCTTTCGAACATGAGATACATCCTCATGAAGAAGATAATCAAAAGCCTAGCAATAAAATGATTGAAGCACACGAGCTTTTAAAGAAATTTTACCATCATTTATTGGTAAATACAAAAGAAGGCCAAGATGCTTATGATTATTTAATAAATCGAGGGTTTTCACGAGAAATTATCGATGAATTTGAGATAGGTTTTGCTTTAGATTCGTGGGAATTTGTAAGTAAGTTCTTAACAAAACGTGGGTTTAATCCGCAAGAGATGGAACATGCAGGTTTAATCATTAAACGCAACCAAGATGAAACGTACTTTGATCGTTTTCGTGATCGAATTATGTTTCCTATTGCTGACTTGCAAGGCAAAACAATTGCATTTTCAGGGCGCCTGCTAAAAGAGATAAAAGGGCAGCCTAAATATTTAAATAGTCCCGAAACTTCTATTTTTAACAAAAGTCGCACACTCTACAACTTTCACCGCGCTAAAAAACATATACGCAAAAATCAGCAGGTTATTTTATTTGAAGGATTTGCAGATGTTATTTCGGCTGTTAAAGCGGGGTGCCCGAACGCAATCGCAACAATGGGAACTGCCTTAACAGAAGAACAAGCCAAGATTATTCGCCGAAATGTAGAGTCCGTTATCATTTGCTATGATGCAGATTCTGCCGGAATTGAAGCAGCGCACAAAGCAACTGCTATCTTAACAAATGTAGGTTGTACCGTTAAGATTGCTGTGATGCCGGATGGTTATGACCCGGATGATTATATTAAAGAATACGGGGCAGAGAAGTTTCAAAATGATGTTATTAATAGCAGCTTGACCTTTATGGCATTTCAAATGAGGTATCTCCGCCGAAAACGAAATCTACAAAATGAATCTGAACGTATGCAATACATTGAAGACGTTTTGAAAGAAATAAGCCTCCTTACGAAAGCTGTAGAGCGAGATCATTATTTACGCCAATTGGCACAAGAGTTTTCCATTTCATTAGATGCGCTTAAAGAACAGCAGTATCAAGTGTATCGAACTGAAAAAAAGAAAAAGGATAATGATTCTCCAAATCGAAATAATATAAATAGACAACCAGTCGTAAAGAGAAGCTTATTACCGGCTTATCAAAATGCAGAACGTTTTTTGATCGCTCATATGTTGAAAGATAAGGATGTAGCATTTAGAATTCAAGACCGACTTCAAGGTCAGTTCAATGTTGAGGAACATCGTGCGCTTGTTCTATATTTGTATGCTTATTACGAGGAAGGACACGAGCCTAATCCGAGCGGATTTATCGAACGGTTGCCCGAGTCTTCGTTGTCTAGTCTAGCTTCAGAATTGGCGATGATGTCAATCAATGATGAATTGTCGGAGCAAGCTTTGAATGATTATGTCCAAACGATATTGATTTACCCACAAAGGTTAGCGATAGAAAAAAAAGAAGCAGAAAAGCAAGAAGCAGAGCGTCAAAAAGATTATTTAAAAGCTGCGACAATAGCAATGGAAATTTTACAGTTGAAAAAAACGTTAAAATAAACGATATTGCGTATTAGTCCCACTTTTAGAAGGTTTTCCTTAAAATTTTGGAAGGAGGGGATCTGATGGCTGAAAAATCAGCTCAATCAAAACAACTTGATTCAGATTTAACAATTGAACAAGTAAAAGATCAATTGACCGAAATCGGAAAAAAACGTGGTGTGCTCACATACGAAGAAATTGCAGAGCGTATGGCAAACTTCGAAATTGAATCCGATCAAATGGATGAATATTATGAATACCTTGGAGAACAAGGTGTTGAAGTAATGAGTGAATCTGAAGCAAATGATGACGATGCCGATCCCGATATTCAAGAACTGTCAAAAGAAGAAGAGTTTGATTTAAATGATTTAAGTGTACCTCCTGGTGTAAAAATTAATGATCCAGTTCGTATGTACTTAAAAGAAATCGGACGCGTTGACTTATTGTCAGCAGAGGAAGAAATCAATTTAGCAAAACGTATTGAAGAAGGCGATGAAGAAGCGAAACGTCGTCTTGCTGAAGCAAACTTACGTCTTGTTGTAAGTATCGCTAAACGCTATGTCGGGCGCGGTATGCTGTTTCTTGATTTAATTCAAGAAGGAAACATGGGTCTTATTAAAGCGGTAGAAAAATTTGATTATCGCAAAGGTTATAAATTCAGTACGTATGCGACATGGTGGATTCGTCAAGCTATTACTCGTGCAATTGCTGACCAAGCAAGAACGATTCGTATTCCCGTCCATATGGTTGAAACGATTAACAAGCTAATTCGTGTTCAACGTCAGCTTTTACAAGATTTAGGTCGCGAACCATCTCCTGAAGAAATTGCAGAAGATATGGACTTAACACCAGAAAAAGTTCGTGAAATCTTAAAAATTGCTCAAGAACCGGTTTCCCTTGAAACACCAATTGGTGAGGAAGATGATTCGCATTTAGGTGACTTTATTGAAGACCAGGATGCAACATCACCTTCTGAACATGCTGCATATGAATTATTAAAAGAGCAGTTAGAAGACGTCCTTGATACGTTAACAGATCGCGAAGAAAATGTTCTTAGACTCCGCTTTGGTCTGGACGATGGACGTACGCGTACGCTTGAAGAAGTAGGAAAAGTATTTGGCGTAACGCGTGAGCGTATTCGTCAAATTGAAGCTAAAGCGCTTCGTAAGCTTCGTCACCCTAGCCGAAGCAAACGTTTAAAAGATTTCTTAGAATAGATAAAAGCGTAAATAACGCTTATGAGATAGCTTCTTTCCTAGAGGAAAGGGGCTATCTATTTTTTATGGAATAAATTTCATAAAAACGCATTTTGAAGAAGTATATTGATTTTTTTACCAACTTTTCTTCTTTTATATATTTTACTGAATTGTCCTTCGTTTTGCAAATGCTCCTTTATATTCTTTTGTTACAGAGCATAAGCTGTTCAAATTCCTTTTAAACATCCGAAAAATGGAATCGCTATCATTTTATTCTTGCTTTGATTGGTACTTCTCTATTATAACATGAAAAAATTAAAACGTTTTAAAAGTTGAGAAAATTTACAAAAATGAATTATAATTAAATAATGTAAGCGTATACATTTTTTTAGGGGGAATAAAAATGAATTTTGAATTAACCAATGAACAAAAGATGATTCAACGGACGCTGAGAGAGTTTTCAGAGGCGGAAGTAGCACCGAATGCATTAGAGCGCGATCGAAGTAAGCAATTTCCGCTTGATGTTTTTAAAAAGTTAAGTGAGCTTGGGATAATGGGTCTTCCTTTTCCTGAAGAGTATGGAGGCGGAGGAGCAGATACGGTTAGTTTTGCTATCGTCGTAGAGGAATTAAGTAAAGCTTGTGGCTCTACAGGAATTACATACTCAGCTCATGTTTCGCTCGGGGGCGCACCTATTTATTTATTCGGAACAAAGGAGCAAAAAGAACAGTACCTACCTGCTTTATGCTCCGGGGAATCTTTTGGAGCGTTTGGTTTAACCGAACCGAACGCAGGAAGTGACGCGGGGGGAACAGAGACAGAAGCAGTGTTGAAGGATGGAACATTTAGGATTAATGGAAGTAAATGCTATATTACGAATGCCAGCTATGCAAAGTTTTTAGCTTTAACAGCTGTTACAAATCGTACAGAAGGTAAAAAAGAAATTTCAGCTATTATCGTGCCTACAGAAGCTCGAGGTTTTACTGTAATAGACAATTACGAGAAAATGGGTCTACATGCTTCAAATACAACTGAACTCGTTTTAGAGGATGTTGAAGTGCCTGAAGAGAATTTACTCGGTGTAAGAGGAGAAGGCTTTAAACAATTTCTAATGACGCTTGACGGGGGAAGAATTGGAATTGGCGCAATGGCCGTTGGAATCGCTCAAGCGGCTTATGAAAAAGCACTGTCATATGCGCAGGAAAGAAAGCAATTTGGAAAAGCTATTTCATCGTTTCAAGCGATTCAGTTTAAATTAGCTGATATGGCGATGAAAATTGAGTTAGCAAGAAATATGGTGTATAAAGCAGCGTGGTTAAAAGACCAAGGAAAGCCATTTACGAAAGAAGCTGCTATGTGTAAACTGTATGCTTCTGAAATTTGTATGGAAGTAGCCAGTCAAGCTGTTCAAATTCATGGAGGATATGGCTACATGAAAGAGTATCACGTGGAGCGGTATTTACGAGATGCCAAGCTTTTAGAAATTGGAGAAGGAACTTCAGAAATTCAGCGCTCGGTTATTGCAAGGCAAATTGGCTGTTAAGATACGCAATAAGAAATTAGTTAATTATGTAAATAAAACCCTTTCACTTATGAGCATTTTCAAGTAAAATAAAAGTGCTTATACTATTTTGTTATTTCTAGGGATGGGAATACATAAAGGGGGTATAGTGAGTGAAGCGAAATCCGCTAATACCATTTTTATTAATTGCGGTAATTGGGATTGCTTTAATGTTAACGCTTTCGTTCAACGGATTGAATAATGCAAAAGAAATCGCGGCTGAAAAAGAAGGCGGTGGCGCGGAACAGCAGGCTTCAGCTAAACCAGAAGAAATTTATCAAAAAACTTGTATTGGTTGTCACGGTGATCAGTATCAAGGTGGAGTAGGTCCTTCGTTAAAAGGAATTGGGAAAAAAGTTTCTCAAGACGAAATTGCAGATATTGTTGTAAACGGTAAAGGAAACATGCCGCCTGGGCTGGTTCCTCCGGAAAAAGCGAAGGAAATGGCTAAATGGGTATCAGAAATTAAATAGAGTTCAGAAACATGATTTTCTGGAAAGCCGCTCATTTATAAAGCAGGCTTTTTTTTTGTGATTTTTTATAAGCATTCAGCTAAAAGGAAAACATGAAGAGAAATAGGAATCATGCAGCTATCTATGTTAAAATAATGAACAGTAATCACATAGAGAATAGGTGACAAAATGAATGAATTAAACTTATCAACAAGACTTGAAGAAGTAGTAAAGTCGATTCCTTTGGGAGCAAAGATAGCAGACATTGGCTCAGATCATGCATACTTGCCGTGTTTTGCTTATTTAAATGGATATATTAGCGGTGCCGTAGCAGGAGAAATTACAGAAGGGCCTCTTCAATCTGCTATTCAGCAGGTGAAAAAAACAAGCTTAACGGACGTTATTGACGTTCGAAAAGGAAACGGCCTAGAAGTAATATCACCGAATGAAGTAGACTGTATTACAATCTGCGGAATGGGCGGAACGCTTATTACGATGATTTTAGAAGAAGGAAAAGCAAAGTTAGAAGGAGTAAAAAGGCTTGTACTTCAGCCGAATATTGGTTCACATCATATTCGCAGCTGGCTGATTGAACACAACTGGGAAATCATTGATGAAAAAATCATCGAAGAAGACGGTCGTATGTATGAAGTCATCGTCGCTGAACCTGGAAACGCCTTAGCTCCTTATAACGGTGAAGTGGAAGCCGGTGTGTTAATGGGCCCTATTTTAAAAGAAAAGTGCTCTTCTGCTTTTATAACAAAGTGGACGCATGAACTAAATCATCTTAAACAAATTGTCAGCCAAATGGAGCAGGCTCAGTCCGAGGAAAGCAAAGCAAAACTTCAAAAGCTTACCCAAGACATCTCATTAATTGAGGAGGCGTTAAAATGAGTAAAATCCCTAACGGATTTCAAGTAATTGAAGCATTTGAATCATTTTCTCCCAAGCATTTAGCGGTTGAAGGAGATAAAATTGGTTTACAGATTGGAACGTTAAACAAGCCTGTAAAAAAAGTAATGGTAACGTTAGATGTTCTTGAAACGGTCGTAGACGAAGCGATTGAAAAACAAGTGGATTTGATTATTGCTCATCATCCTCCTATTTTTAGACCTCTAAAACAAGTGGTTACAGATCGTCCTGAAGGGCGTATTTTAGAGAAATGCATCAAACATGATATTGCTGTATATGCTGCTCATACAAACTTAGATATAGCTAAAGGCGGAGTAAATGACTTGTTGGCCGAAGCATTGGGGCTACAAGAGACAAAAGTGCTGGTTCCAACAACGTCTATTCAGCTGAAAAAGCTTGCTGTATTTGTTCCTTCAAATCATGCTGAAGCAGTGCGCACAGCTATTTGTGATGCGGGAGCTGGACATGTGGGTCTTTACAGCGACTGTACGTTTTCAACTGAAGGGGAAGGCACATTTAAACCTTCTTCAGAAGCCAATCCATACATTGGCTCAAAAGAAGAGTTAGAATGTGTCAATGAAACAAAAGTTGAAACTATTTTTGAAGCGGTTCAGCAAAATAAAATTATTCGCGCCATGCTCAGTGCTCATCCTTACGAAGAAGTGGCCTATGACATTTATCCAGTGGAACAAACGGGCGAGACGCTTGGACTTGGACGAATTGGTAAGTTAAAAGAAGAGATGACGTTAAAACAGTTTGCCGCTCATGTTAAACAAGCATTGGATGTGGATGGTGTTAGAGTAGTAGGGTCTATGGATGCCACGGTGAAAAAAGTAGCTGTTCTTGGCGGAGATGGAAACAAATATATTACAAACGCAAAATTTAGCGGAGCAGATGCCTATGTAACAGGGGACTTGTATTTCCACGTGGCGCATGATGCAATGGCAATGGGATTAAACGTTGTAGATCCTGGTCATCATGTTGAAAAAGTCATGAGACAAGGTGTAACGCGTGTATTAAACAGTCTTTTTGATGCAAAAAACTTTGAGTGTGAAGTATTTGATTCAAAAGTAGACACAAACCCATTTACGTTTATGTAACAAAGAAAGAAGGTGTTGAAAAATGTCAACACCTTCTTTTGTGTCTATTAAGACGATTTTTTTGTTCGAACTTTTGGTAAAATCTTTGAAAGAGGCACGCTTTTTTCACGTGTCCACGTTGTTTCATCTTCTGGATCGAACTGATCTAGAAAATTGATGACCTCTTTTGTGATTGGAGTAGGGGTAGATGCGCCTGCCGTAACAGCTACGGTTTTCGCATTCATCAACCATTCAATCTGCAGCTCTGAGATGTCACCGATACGATATGCCTCAGTGCCGGCAATCTCCATTGATACTTGAGCTAAACGGTTTGAATTGTTACTTTTAGGATCTCCTACAACAATTGTAACATCTGCTTCACCTGCTTGCTCGGCTACAGCTTCTTGGCGAACTTGTGTAGCTAAACAAATTTCTTTGTGAACTTCAGCGTGCGGATATTTTTCTTTTACCTTTTCCATTACTTCTGCAACGTCCCACTGACTCATTGTTGTTTGATTTGTTACAATGATTTTCTCACGTTGAATATTTAAATGGGCTACGTCTTCTGCTTTTTCAATTAAATGAACGATATCTGGCGCGATACCAAGTGCACCTTCTGGCTCAGGATGATTTCGTTTTCCGATATAAATAACGTCATAACCTTCTTTTTCTTTTTGGCGAATAAGGTCATGGGTTTTTGTAACATCCGGACATGTAGCATCGATTGTTGTTAAGCCTTTTTCTTTTGCTCGTTCTTTTACTTCTGGAGATACTCCGTGCGCAGTAAAAATAACGGTTCCTTCATTTATTTGGTCTAAGATTTCTAGGCGATTAGCACCGTCCAGTGTGATAATGCCGTCCTCTTCAAACGCATCTGTAACGTGTTTATTATGAACAATCATTCCTAAGATATAGATTGGTCGAGGCAATGATTTATCTAAAGCGGCGTTTCGTGCAATGACCATTGCGTCTACTACACCATAACAATAGCCGCGCGGTGCAATTTTAATAACTTTCATTTCAATTTCCTCCTCATCATAATCCTGACGAGCAATTCAACTCGCTTCTATTATATAAAAGAGGAAGGAAGAATACAAAGATATTCTTTTTTTGCTCACGGTATTTCCTTAAGGAATCAGCAGATTTATCAAATATAAAGTTTTGGTTTAGACACCCGATCTCTGGATGAATGTTCAATTTCTTCTTCAAAGAAATCCAGCTCATCATCGGATGAATCCGTGCTTTCTGCGCCTGCTGATAAAACTTTACTGTCTTTGCTTTCATCAGTTTCAGAAACCTCTGTTCCTTCTGCTTCGAGTACTTCATCTGTGTCATCACTTGAGCGCAAGGCCTGATAGATTTTCCACAGAGAAGGAGCATTTTTGACAAGAGGTCCGTATTGTTGAATCATAGGTCCCATCGTTTCCGCTGCTTTTAGTACTCGCTGAACATTCCCCATCATGGAGCTCAAGTTAGCAGGGTTCGTTAATCCTTGCAAACCTCCAAGCAGGGAAGAAGAGTTAGTCGCTCCTGCAGCACCTTGGGCTCCTGAAAGGCCAGAAAACAAAGAACCTCGAGGAGCAGCTGCAGCCGCTTGTTGAAATGGTATGTTTCTATTTCCGCCTCTTCGGAATAGGCGAGTTAAGAAGTTACCTCCTCCACGGTTCAGGCCTTGCTGATTCGGGTAAAATGATTGTTGAGCATTTGTTTGCTGGGCAAAGTTACGAAACTGCTGTAATGGATTAAATTGGCCAAAGTTACCAGGTTGTTGCCCAAAGCCGTTTTGTGGTGGCATTCCTGGCATCATTCTTCTTTGCATACCGGGTGGAAATGGTGGTCTTCGCTGTAGCAAAGGACGCACCTCCTTTAGTAAAGTAGATTTTCTTTTACTATCGTATGCAACTCGCGATAAAATGTTTTTGAAACAGGTAATAAGTTTTAGTAATATGAATGAGAAGTAGTCACAGAAGGAAAAATCGATTATAATCATATATTGTGCCTTAAAAGATGAACGTGAATGTAAAAAAGGAGACTATTATGGAAAAAACAAACTTTGAACGTTTTGAGTTTCAACCATTTTTAATAGAAGCAATTAAACAATTAGGTTTTTATCAGCCTACAGAGATTCAGGAGCGCTTAATTCCTTCTGTTTTAAAAGGGGAAAGCGTAATTGGTCAGTCGCAAACAGGGACCGGCAAAACACACGCTTATTTATTGCCTTTACTTGAAAAGGTAGACCCTAAAAAAGAAGAAGTACAAGTTGTAATCACCGCTCCAACTCGTGAGCTTGCTTCTCAAATTTATCAAGAAGTATTAAAGCTAACAAAACACAGTGCTGAAGGAGAAGAAATTTCAGCAAAATGTTTTATCGGCGGTACAGATAAGCAGCGTACAATCGACAAATTAAAGAAGCAGCCTCAAGTTGTTGTAGGAACACCGGCTCGTTTGTTTGATTTAGTAAATGAAAAAGCGTTAGTTGTGTATACAACAAAGGCGTTAGTAGTAGACGAAGCTGATTTAATGCTTGATATGGGATTTTTAGAAGATGTGGACCGTTTAGCAAGCAATATGCCTGAAAAATTACAGATGCTTGTTTTTTCAGCAACTATTCCTGAAAAATTAAAGCCATTCTTAAAAAAATACATGGAAAATCCAAAATTTACGCATGTTTCGCCGAAGCAAGCAGCAGCAGCTAAATTAGAGCATGTATTAGTTCCACTGCGTCATCGTAACAAGTTTAAGCTGCTGCATGATATGCTTATTTCGTATAATCCTTATTTAGCTATCGTCTTTACAAATACAAAGAAAATGGCGGACGAAGTAGCAGATGACCTACTGTCTAAAGGATTAAAAGTAGGAAGAATTCACGGAGACTTATCTCCTCGTGACCGTAAGAAAATGATGAAGCAAATTAATAATTTAGAATTTCAATACGTAGTAGCGACAGATTTAGCAGCTCGCGGTATTGATATTGAAGGAATTTCACACGTCATTAACTTTGAGCTTCCTTCAGACCTAGATTTCTACATTCACCGCGTAGGACGTACAGCTCGTGCCGGTCATTCTGGAATTGCTGCTACAATCTTCGATGTGGAAGATGAAGATGCAGTAAATAAGCTAGAGAAAATGGGAATCGAGTTTGTAAACAAAGATCTTCAAAAGCAAGAATGGGTTTCCATCGATGACCGTAACCGCCGTAAAAAGCGTGTGAAGAAAGCGGATGAAGTGGGAGAAGAGGCACATCGCTTTATTCAAAAGCCGAAGAAAGTAAAGCCTGGCTACAAGAAAAAACGTGCTCGTGAAATTACAAAGTATGTGCAAAAGAAAAAGCGTAGTGAAAGACGCAACAATCGTTAATCGCAATAGGTTAGAGGTGTAAAAAGTAATGTTGAAAATTGGTTCTCACGTATCAATGAGCGGCAAAAAGATGCTTTTAGGAGCAAGTGAAGAGGCAGCTTCTTACGGAGCAAATACGTTTATGATCTATACAGGCGCTCCACAAAATACTCGTCGCAAAAAGATTGAAGAGCTTAATATTGAAGCTGGTCTTTTGCATATGAAAGAGCATGGAATGACAGATATTGTTGTACATGCTCCCTATATCATTAATCTAGGAAATACAACAAAGCCCGAAACATTTGAGCTTGGAGTAGATTTCTTAACGTCTGAAATTCAGCGCACCCATGCTCTTGGCGCAAAGCAAATTGTTCTTCACCCAGGAGCTCACGTGGGCGCTGGAGCAGATGCCGGTATTCAGCAAATTATCAAAGGTCTAAACGAAGTGTTGACAGCTGATCAAGAAGTTCAAATTGCGCTTGAGACAATGGCTGGAAAAGGAACAGAGTGTGGAAGAAGCTTTGAAGAAATTGCCCAAATTATTGATGGCGTGACGCACAATGAAAAGCTCTCTGTTTGTTTTGACACATGTCACGTTCATGACGCTGGTTATGATATCGTTCAAGACTTTGACGGTGTATTAAATGAATTTGACAAAACCGTAGGAATACAGCGAATTAAAGTGCTTCACATCAATGATAGTAAAAATGTACGCGGTGCTCGAAAAGACCGCCATGAAAACATTGGGTTTGGTGAAATTGGATTTGGTGCACTGAATTATATTGTTCATCACCCAGCGTTTAAAGAAGTTCCTAAAATTCTAGAAACTCCTTATGTAGGAGAAGATAAGAAGAATAAAAAAGCACCATATCAGTTGGAAATTGATATGATTCGTGCACAAAGCTTTGATTCAGAGCTAAAACAAAAGCTTATGTAATTTCATATGTGATTGAAAGAGGTCATGTCTATAGACATGACCTCTTCTTTTACATCAACTGCTGAAATAATTCGTTCACTCGTCTGGCAGTTTCACGATCTGTAACTTGAGCAATTTGTTTGATTAAATTTCGGCGCTCTTCAAGGTTATAAATATTTACGGGCTGCTGTCTAATGACGGATACAAGTGTGTGTGCCTGCTGATCTGTAATGGGGATGTTGTATTGTTTGCTATACTTTAAAAGCTCTTTCGGGGTAATGTTGTTTACTTTCTTATTGACAATCTGCTGTACAATTTTCATATGATTACCTCCTCGTCATATACAGTTTATGAATAAAAAAGAAAGATGTGACTATATTGTGTAATAAAACAACATTTCGAGCCGGATGAACTTACGGAGGCAAGAAAGCGAAGGAGTGAAACGGCTTAGTTTACAAATAAAAGACAATCCTGTATACTACATTAATGACTAAATCGTAATGATTCTGAGAAAGTAAATGGGTAACGGAGTATACGATAGAAACCGTGCCCTCTTTTGTATGGAGAAATATAAAAAAAGAATGGTGAGGCGCATATGAATACACCTGATATCATTGAAATTGATCATTTATCATTTCAATATGATGGAGTGAATGTATTAGAAGATATAAGTTTTTCAATTCCAAAAGGAGCTTTTTTGGGTCTCGTTGGTCCAAATGGCTCTGGGAAATCAACGCTAATCAAATGTTTGCTTGGTTTGCAAAAACCATCTCAAGGTGCAATTCGTTTATTTGGAAAAGATCAGAGAAGGTTTAAAGAACGAAGTAAAATTGGATATGTATCGCAAAAAGCGAATAGTTTCAACAGCGGCTTTCCTGCTACCGTTTTTGAAGTGGTTTCCACGGGTCTTACTTCAAAATTAGGTTTGTTTCGCTTTATGAATGCTTCTCATAAACAAAAAGTGAAAGAAGCGGTAGAAGCAGTGGGGATGAGCGAATTTTTAAATCGAAACATAGGAGAACTATCCGGTGGCCAGCAGCAGCGAATTTTTATTGCGCGCGCGCTTGTAAGCGAACCCGAGCTGTTAATTTTAGATGAGCCAACAGTCGGAGTGGATGCACAAAATGTGTACACTTTTTATGAGCTTCTTGAAAAGTTAAATAAAGAAAAAGGCATTACGCTTGTGCTTGTTACTCACGATATTGGCACTGTCTCAGAAAAAGTAACCCACGTTGCTTGTTTAAATAAATTTCTACACTTTCATGGGAATGCCAAAGAATTCGAACAGCTTTGTGAACATGATGTATCTATGTTTTATGGTCATAATGTTCATGTGTTAACCCATGATCATCATCATGGAGGGCAGCACGTATGATAAGCAGTTTATTTCAATTTGAGTTTTTACGAAATGCATTTTTAACCGGTATGATTATTGGCGTCTTAGCTCCTTTATTGGGCACGTTCATCGTAGTAAGACGTCTTTCTTTAATTGCAGACGCGTTAAGTCACGTGACGCTAGCGGGGATTTCTGCGAGCTTGCTTCTTAGTCAGAAAATAGGGTTTATGCAAGGAGTGAACCCCGTCTATTTAGGGATGGTATCTTCCGTTACAGGCGCTCTTTTTATTGAAAAACTTCGAAGCGTCTACAAGCATTACCAAGAGCTGGCCATTCCGATTATTTTATCGGGCGGAATTGGTATTAGTGCAATTTGTATCTCGCTAGCGGACGGTTTTAATAATGATTTAATGAATTATTTGTTTGGAAGCGTAAGTGCGGTGAGTCGTTCGGATCTTTGGACAGTTGTTGTCATAGCCGTATTTGTTATAGCTATTGTCTTTTTCTTATATAAAGAATTGTTTATTTTATCTTTTGACGAGGAGCACGCTTCTGCTTCTGGGATTAAATCAAAGTGGATGCACTTTTTATTTATTGTGATGGTTGCTCTTGTCATTGCTGTATCAATGCGTATCGTCGGTATCTTATTAGTTTCATCTCTTATGACTCTTCCTGTAGCAGCAAGCATTCGCTTAGCTAGAGGCTTTAAACAAACGATTCTGCTTTCGGTGATTTTTGGTGAAATATCTGTTTTAGGCGGATTATTTTCAGCGTACTACTTGGATTTAGCACCAGGCGGTACAATTGTTGTCATTGCTGTTGTTATTTTAATCATATCTATTATGATTAATAAAGGACGGAAGGGGAAACAAAAATGAATTTAACTGAAGCCATTCATTTATTAAAAGATCAAGGATATAAACATACAGGAAAGCGTGAAGAAATGCTTGCCTTGTTTTCAAAATCAAATAAGTACTTAACGGCAAAAGATGTATTAGAGTACATGAAGCCCGATTATCCTGGCCTGAGTTTTGATACAATTTACCGTAATTTATCATTGTTTGTGGAGTTAGGTGTACTTGAAATGACGGAGCTTTCGAGCGAAAAGCACTTTCGATTTAAATGTGCGACCGCCCATCATCATCACCACTTCATTTGTTTAGATTGTGGAAAAACAAAAGAAATTGAAGCTTGTCCGATGGAGTATGTAGACGAGGATTTGCGAGGGTACAATATTACAGGCCATAAATTTGAAATTTACGGTCAATGTATAGAATGTAATCAATAAAAAAGAGAGGGCGTTATGCACCTCTCTTTTTTATTTTTGCTGTTCTTTTAACCAGCTGGCTACCCACTGATCTGCTTCTAGCCAATTGTATACGCGAACCACTCCTTTTGGAACAGGTAAGCGATTATAAGGAGTATCAAATAAGATAACGGGGATATTGCATTCTTCACTGATTTCACAAGCATTATCATGTTTGTCTTCAAAAAAGATATCAACATCATATCGTTTTGCTGTCTCAACTTTAAAATGAGAACCGACTAACTCAATGTGATGAAACGATAGTTCATTTTTTTGAAACCATTCTTCCGTGACGTCCAATAGCTTATCGTGCCTTGCACTGATAAAGAATAATTCGTGCTTTTGATGCCATTTTTGCAAAACAGCTTTTGCATCGTCTGCAAGTGGAGAGGTTTCGTAAATAGAGCGTTCATTTGCTTTAAACCATTTCCCGAGTTCAGCAGGTGATACATTTACAAAAGGGCTGAAATCATATTCTGTAATGTCTTCAAGTGTTAAATTTAAGTTAAAGGCTTTATTTAAATGAGGAACAAAAGTTTCAGGAGAAGTAACAGTTCCATCAATGTCAATTCCAAACTTTTTCGTCAACTACGTGCACTCCTTTAATACGTTTATTCTACTTAGGTGCTTGATTATTCTTGTCTAGTGTAACATAAAGCCCAAAGAGAAACAGTAATACTTTTTATACGCCTTTGGCAAAACGTAATGATCACTGCACGGCCTGGTGATTGCGTCTGTACCTATTTCTTGTAAGAGAGTGAGCGGCTGTATAAGATTAACACTTATAATTTTTCCTCGCATTCAGATACTATAAATGCTCCTTATTTACGAAAGCGAGGGATTAAGCATGGAGAATGAAGAACAAAGGCGTAGAAAAGATGTATATGAAGCTGATTTCATGGAAGAAACTGCAGCTGAAGTGGGCGTTCCTTACCGAGTAGGAGAGCCTCATGCAGAGCGTGAAGTTATAGATATTGATCGCAATCGCAATCATGAAGTCGCTGGACGAGGAGAAGGAACGGGATACGGTCGTTTCGCACTCGTGCTTTCGATTCTTTCACTATTCTTTTTACCAATTATTCTTGGTGCCGCTGGGATTATTCTAGGGTTTATCGCACGCAGAAAAGGAGCACTTACGCTAGGAGCATGGGCAATAGGGATCGGAGTTGTATCGATTATTGTCGGTACGTTTATATTACCGTTCTTTTCATAAAAAAAAGCGAGGCGCATATGCGCCTCGCTTTTTTTAGTTATGATTTAGCTGCAGCTTTTTCAGCTTCTTGCTTTGCGTGATATTCAGCAGCAATTTTATCAATTTCTTTTTTTAGTTCCTCAACCATTGTTTCTTCAGGAACTTTGCGTACGATTTCGCCTTTGCGGAATAGTAGACCTTCACCGCGTGCTCCCGCAATCCCGATATCAGCTTCACGAGCTTCACCAGGACCGTTTACAGCGCAGCCAAGTACCGCTACTTTAATCGGTGCTTTTACAGTTGAAATATACTCTTCAACTTCATTAGCAATGCTAATTAAATCAATTTCAATACGTCCACAAGTTGGGCAAGAAATAAGCGTTGCGGCATTGGAAGCTAAACCGAATGATTTTAGCAATTCGCGCGCAACTTTTACTTCTTCTACAGGATCCGCACTTAAAGAAATACGTAATGTATTTCCGATTCCTTTAGATAAAATAGCGCCAAGACCTGCTGCACTTTTTACAGTTCCTGCAAATAATGTACCCGATTCTGTAATTCCTAAGTGAAGAGGGTAGTCAAATGCTTGAGCAGCTTTTTCATAAGCTTCAATTGCCAAGTTAACATCCGATGCTTTCATTGAAACGATGATGTCATGGAAATCAAGGTCTTCTAAAATTTTAATGTGATGAAGTGCACTTTCTACCATGCCATCTGCTGTCGGATAGCCGTATTTGTCTAAAATACGTTTTTCAAGTGAACCAGCGTTAACTCCAATACGAATTGGAATATTTTTAGCTTTTGCAGCATTTACAACAGCTTCCACTTTTTCACGGCGACCGATATTACCAGGGTTGATACGGATTTTATCCGCTCCACCTTCAATTGCTTTTAATGCTAAGCGGTAGTCAAAATGAATATCCACAACTAATGGAATGTTAATGCGTTTTTTAATTTCAGGGATTGCATCTGCTGCGCGCTCGTCTGGACAAGCAACACGAACAACTTGGCATCCTGCTTCTTCTAAACGTTTAATTTCTGCAACCGTTGCTTCAACATCATGTGTCTTAGTGGTTGTCATACTTTGAATAACTAACTCGTTGCTGCCTCCGATTGTTAAATCTCCAACTTTAACCGGGCGTGTTTTTGTACGATGTATAATTTCACTCACGTGATAATCTCTCCTTCAAGATGAAATCAAGAATTTGAATTCATTAATAGAATAACTCTTTATGAACAAAATAACTAGTAGAAAGTACTACCTTAGCTATTTTAACAATGACTATCCCATCTTGACAAGAAGAATGCTGTCATTACTTGTAAATAGGGAACTTATACGTTTTTCCAATTTGAATATCCTCAGGCGCTGTACCGTTATTTAACTTTTTGAAGTCTGTAATCATTTGGTTCATAGAAACCGGTATCGATTTTTTTGTAAGCTCCTCAATGACGGACAAAACTGTATCGCCTGGCTTAATTTTTATTTTTGTATAGGTGGAAGAAGAGCTGGCGGCTTTTGTTTCTGCAGGCTGCGCTTTGCTGACTTGAACTGCTTCAGTAGCAGTGGGAATGGTCCCGTATTTAATGTCGTAGTGACAAATATATCCGATAAAAGCGAAAGCGGCTAATGCACATAGCTTTTTCATTATGCTCCTCCTTCATTCTTTTGCTTATGTGTAAAGCCTATGCTTGTCTTACTTAAATATGATTGGAGAACGAAAATTGAAAGAAAAATTAATGATTGTTTCATTAGGCTTATTGCCTTTAATCATGGTGCTGGGAAATTCCATGCTCATTCCTCTGCTGCCAAGCATTCAAAAGTCACTTCACTTAAGCGGAGTTCAAACCAGTTTGATACTGAGTGCATTTTCAATTCCAGCCGCATTGTGTATTCCTGCTGTAGGGATTTTATCAGACCGGTATGGGCGTAAAAAGTTAATCATATATTCACTCATCATGATGATAATAGGTAGTGTCATCGCTGCTAGTAGTGCTTCATTCTCTTCTGGAAGCTTTGCTGTGTTGATAGCAGGCAGAGTCATTCAAGGGATTGGAGCTGCAGGTACTACAACGTTGGCAATGGCATTAACTGGAGATGTATTTGCAGGGGAAAAAAGAGCAAAAGTCCTCGGGATTTTAGAAGTGTATAACGGAGTTGGAAAAGTGGTTGCACCGATAATTGGAGCATCGGCAGCACTCGTCGTATGGTATGCCGCGTTTTTTGTCTATCCTTTAGCTGCAGGTGCTGCTTTAGTAGGTATAGTGATGTATGTGAGAGAAGGGAAAACAGGTTCGGATTCAGTATCTGTTCAAGAATATTTAAAGAGAGCCATTGGAATTGTCTATGATAAAAGAAAATCGCTTTTTCCTTTATTCTTTGTCGGGGGATTGGGGTTGTTTTTATTATTTGGCATTTTATATTATTTATCTTTTCTAATAGAGGAAACGTATCATATAGACGGTTTTTTTAAAGGAACCGCTTTTTTATTTCCTCTTGGTGCGATGACGCTCGTTTCTTATTGGACCGGTCAACGCATCAAAACAGATGTAGAGCTCATGAAAAAATTAATGATAGTAGGGATAATTTTTTTATTCCTGATGTTTGGAGTATTAACGATTATTTATAAGCTTCCTGTGCTGATGTTTTGTTTGACAGTCGCCTTTGGCGGCTTAGGATTTGTTCTTCCGTGTATTAATATGATGATTACTTCAGCGGCTTCAGACGAAGAAAGAGGGTTTATTGTATCCATTTATGGAACGGTGAGATTTTTAGGAGTAGCGTTGGGACCTGTTGTTTTTGAAGTGTGGATGCATACTGAAAGGCTGATGTTTGTTTACAGCTTTATTCTGCTCACAGCAGGAGGTTTGTGGGTTTTGTATCAGTTGAAAATTCTTTCTTCTGCAATGGGAAGAAGAAAAGTTGTACCGAAATAAAGAGGCTGAGACTTAACTAAATCACTCCAATCACCAGCTAGAAGCAGCCGCATACATGAAACCTGCGTTCACCATATCAATAAAAAAATCCAAAAGAGGTGGATTCTCTATCAAGAATCTAGATTCCTCGTTTGGATTCTCCTTCAACTAAAATACGTTTGTCCCAGCACCTTTATTAGGTTTTACCTTTTTTCTTATAGGAACCCTTGTGACGAGCAACAAGTAAATGAAGAATGTTCCTATCCAGTAAAGAGAGCTATGTAGTGCTAGAGACAAAGAAAAAGCTTCAAAAAGCGTATAAAGCAGCGTGAAGGCTACCGTACTATAAGCGCTCAGTGCCCATAGCTGCTTGAAAGGAAGCTGCTTTTTAGCAATGAGTCCAATCAGCTTTCCAAGATAAGCAAGGCAGGTAATAGAAAGGAAGTTTAGTCCAGATGTTAATACGTACAGTAAAAGCATAGCGATAGGGACAAGTATGTATAAAGAAAATTTTTGTTCGTGCAGCAAGTTTAACAGTTCATTTTTATCTTTATGGTGCCAGTTTAGCAACTCATATGAATACGTTTGTGTTTGTGAATTAGTCGTGATGTAAATTCCATCCTTTAAAAAACCAATGGCATGAGCAGGGGAATGAAATCGTTCAATAGACTGTGAGGGGTTTAAGATAAAAGCGGTACCGTTTACTTTTTTTGTGAAAGGTTGATTTGACGTAAGCTGTGAGTTTGAAATAGAAAAAGAAGAAACAGATTTCGGAAGATCTGTAGTAGCAATATGATAGCCGTTTACAATCGTCAAAGTCATAAAGAAAAATGTAGGCAGCAAAGAAATAAATGTTAAAAACAGCACAAAGCCAATTGTTTTATTCGTATGCTCAAAGCGAAGCGACCTTATTTTTTTGAAGGAAGTAAAACTCCATGCCATCTTTTTCAGCATGCTCATTGTAAAGCCTCCTTATATTAAAAATTCTAACTATCTCTTATTTTATAGCGAGAATTCAAGGTTTACAATAGGTTCTAGAAATCGTTTCCAATTACAATGTAAATATACTGTTAAGTTATTGTAAACATTAAGGGAAAGCCGTTTACAGTACTTTCAAACTTCATTAATAATGGTAGGGACTTATTTATGTCGTTAGAAAAAAATCAAGGAGCTGAGATATTTGGAACTAGATGTTCAAAAAATGATTTTTGAGTTTATCGGCGGACTGGGAATCTTTTTATTTGGAATTAAGTTCATGGGAGATGGATTGCAAAAGTCAGCAGGAGATAAATTACGTGATATTTTAGACAGATTTACTACTAATCCGTTTATGGGAGTTCTAGCAGGTATCCTAGTTACTGTTCTTATTCAGAGCAGCTCAGGAACTACTGTTATTACGGTAGGCTTAGTAAGTGCTGGTTTTATGACTTTGCGCCAAGCTATAGGCGTTATTATGGGAGCAAATATCGGTACGACAGTTACAGCTTTTATAATCGGAATTGACATTTCGAGCTACGCTCTTCCTATTCTCGCAGTGGGAGCTATTTTACTCTTTTTCTTTAAAAGTAAGGCAGTTCAAAACTTTGGCCAGATCGCTTTTGGTTTTGGCATGCTCTTCTTTGGTTTAGAGCTTATGGGAAGTGGAATGAAGCCGCTTAGGTCCCTTCAACAATTTCAAGATTTAACTGTAAGCATGAGCGATAATCCTATTTTAGGAGTCGTAATTGGCACTTTATTTACGGTAATTGTTCAAAGTTCTAGCGCTACTATTGGCATTCTACAAGAACTTTTTGGACAGGGCGCTATTGATATACAGGCAGCGCTGCCTGTACTGTTTGGAGATAATATTGGCACAACTATTACTGCCATTTTAGCTTCAATCGGGGCAAGTGTAGCTGCAAGAAGGGCTGCTTTAACGCATGTCATGTTTAACTTAATTGGTACAACAATCTTTTTGATTATCTTGCCTCTATTTACTCGTTTTGTGGAATATTTGAAAGTAGCAATGGATTTGAATCCTGAAATGACGATTGCGTTTGCTCATGGTATTTTTAACACAACCAATACAATTATCCAGTTCCCGTTGATCGGTCTGCTTGCTTTAATTGTGACAAAACTAATTCCTGGAGAAGATGCTGTTATAGACTTTAAGCCTAAGCATCTTGATCCGATTTTTATTGAGCAGTCCTCTTCAATTGCTCTTGGTCAGGCAAAGGCAGAGCTGATTCGTATGGGAGAGTTTGCGACGCTTGGGTTGGAAGAGGCAAACGGCTATTTAAAAACACGTCAGCCTCAACATGCTGATGCTACTATGCAAATTGAAAATGCGATTAATAATCTGGATAAAAAAATTACTGATTATTTAGTGCTGTTATCCCGCTCTTCAATGTCAGAAGCAGAAAGTGAGGAACATTCGGTTCTTCTAGATACAGCACGAGATATTGAGCGTATTGGCGATCATTTTGAGAACATTATTGAGCTTGTTGATTATCAAATTACGAACAAAGTAAAGATGACCAAAGAAGCTAATAACGATTTAGCTGATATGTTCGAATTGACTATTCTAACAGTTAAAGAAGCTGTCTCTTCTTTAGAAAAAGTGGATAGAGAAAAAGCAGTACAAGTCATTCAAAAAGAAGAACAGATTGATGCGATGGAGCGTCTACTTCGTAAGAAGCACATTTTACGTCTGAATGAAAACATTTGTACAGGATCTGCTGCTATTGTTTTTGTCGATATTATTAGCAACTTAGAACGGGTCGGGGATCATGCGGTTAATATTGCGGAAGCGGTACTGGGCGATCGTTATGCAAAGACCTATTCACAGGTAACATAAAGAAAGACCTTGCTTAAGCAAGGTCTTTCTTTATAGGTGTAGTTATTGTATGATAAATAGTAATACTAAAAAGGATAGGTGCGAACGTGGCTATTTTATGTTGGGCATTAATTATCGTTAGCTTTGTTGTATCGTTTGTTGGGTTGGTTTATCCCATCATCCCAAGCGTGCTATTTGTAGCTCTAGGATTTGTTATATACGGTTTATTTTATGATTTCAGCTCCTATAGCTGGTTATTTTGGGTGATACAAGGATTGTTAGTTGTCGCACTTTTTTTAGCAGACTATATAGCTAATATTATTGGTGTGAAAAAATTCGGAGGCACTAGAGCAGGTGTTTGGGGAAGTACAGTTGGGCTGCTTGTAGGTCCGTTTGTCATTCCGGGATTTGGAATTATTTTAGGGCCGTTTATCGGAGCGATTGTAGGAGAACTGATTGTTCATCGGACCACAATTAGCAACGCAGTAAAAATTGGAGTAGGTTCGGTTATTGGCTTTTTTAGTGGCGCTATTTCAAAAGGATTTATTCAACTGCTGATGATTGCCTATTTTTTATACGCTGTTTTAAAATAATATATTGACTTTAGGCTAGAAACATGTTAAATTTTTAATGTCGCTAGTAAATGTTATATTGTTCCACAGTAGCTCAGTGGTAGAGCTATCGGCTGTTAACCGATCGGTCGTAGGTTCGAGTCCTACCTGTGGAGCCATGGCGGTGTAGCTCAGCTGGCTAGAGCGTACGGTTCATACCCGTGAGGTCGGGGGTTCGATCCCCTCCGCCGCTATTTTCCAATTTACGTTTGTGGCATACATAATTCATATTGTTCCACAGTAGCTCAGTGGTAGAGCTATCGGCTGTTAACCGATCGGTCGTAGGTTCGAGTCCTACCTGTGGAGCCATGTGGACCCTTAGCTCAGCTGGTTAGAGCAGACGGCTCATAACCGTCCGGTCGCAGGTTCGAGTCCTGCAGGGTCCACCATTTATAGGGTTGGAGGAATACCCAAGTCCGGCTGAAGGGATCGGTCTTGAAAACCGACAGGGGTGTTAAAGCCCGCGGGGGTTCGAATCCCTCTTCCTCCGCCATACTATTGTCTATTCAAAGCTTCTTTTGAGAAAAAGAAGCTTTTTTTATGTTTAAAAGAATAGCGAATGGGAATTAGGTAAATATAAATCATGGATTAGGAACTTTTTATTTGAAACAGTAGGGTAAATTTGCTAATCTAAACGTATATGGTGCTTTTGCGCCAAAATGCTTACATATTTTGAAGGAGGAATTATTCATGGCTTACAAATTACCAGAACTACCTTATGCATACGATGCACTGGAACCACATATCGACAAAGAAACAATGAATATTCACCACACAAAACATCACAACACATATGTTACAAATCTAAACGCTGCTGTTGAAGGCAAAGCGGATTTAGAAAGCAAAAGTATTGAAGAGTTAATTTCAAACTTAGATGCTGTTCCTGAAGATATCCGTACAGCAGTACGCAATAACGGTGGCGGTCATGCGAACCACTCATTATTTTGGACAATCCTTTGCCCTAACGGCGGCGGTGCTCCAACTGGTGAATTAGCAGACGCTATCGCTAGCAAATTCGGCAGCTTTGATCAATTCAAAGAAGAATTTGCAAATGCAGCTAAAACTCGCTTCGGTTCTGGCTGGGCTTGGTTAGTTGTAAACAACGGCGAATTAGAAGTAACAAGCACACCAAACCAAGATAGCCCATTAATGGAAGGCAAAACGCCAATTCTTGGTCTAGACGTTTGGGAGCACGCTTACTACTTAAATTACCAAAACCGCCGTCCAGATTACATTTCAGCATTCTTTAATGTTGTAAAATGGGACGAAGTTGCTAAGCGTTACGACGCTGCAAAATAAGCTAAAGACGTATTTAAGAGCCAGTAAAGTAATTATTACCTTTACTGGCTTTTTTGTTTTCCAATTCTTTTACATATCTCCTTTTCTTTTTCACACACTAGGTGTAGAAGAGAAAAGGAGTTTTTTGATATGCCTTTATTAAAAAAAGTAGTTGGAGATGTAGAAGTTAGTAAAGATTTACTTTTGCTTTTAATTATAGGCGGTCTTTATGCCTTGGCTATTTCAATTTCCAATTCGTTTGTTAACATTTATCTGTGGAAACAATCAGGCGAATTTTCGGATCTTGCTATTTATAATTTAGCGGTAGTGGTGCTTCAGCCGCTTACGTTTATTTTAGCAGGTAAATGGGCCAAACGAATTGACCGGGTTGTGGTTTTAAGGTTAGGTGTATCTTTTTTAGCTGTTTTTTATATCGCTGTATTAGTCAGTGGAGCTAACGCAGCCCAGTATTTAGTATTGCTTGGTGGACTGCTGGGTATAGGATACGGCTTTTATTGGCTAGCTTTTAATGTGCTAACTTTTGAAATTACAGAACCTGATACAAGAGACTTTTTTAACGGATTTTTAGGGATCTTAAACTCTTTTGCAGGGATGATTGGTCCTTTAGGAGCGGGCTTTGTTATTTCCGCTTTGTATGAATCACTTGGGTATAAAATTGTGTTTGGTGTATCGCTGCTATTGTTTATCGGTGCCGTTGTACTTAGTTTTTTTATTACAAGACGCGCAGCGGAAGGAGTATACAAATTTAAAGAAGTATGGGCTGAACGAAAAGTCAATAAAGACTGGAATCGAATATTGCAGGCTCATTTCTTTCAAGGGTTGCGTGAAGGTACGTTCATTTTTGTTGTATCCGTCATGGTATTTATTACGACGGGAAGTGAATTAGCTTTAGGAACATATGGACTGGTGAATTCAGCGGTTGCATTTGTAGGATACTATGTTGCCTCAAGGTTTATTAAGCAAAAAAATCGCCTTCGGTTTATCTTCACAGGGGGCCTCCTTCTCTATGGAGCGGTCTTTTTGCTTATCTTTAACTTATCGTATCCAAAGTTAATTATATATGCTGTTTGTATTGCCGTTGCCTATCCTATTTTATTGGTTCCATTCATTTCTCTAACGTACGATGTGATTGGACGAGCAAAAGACGTTGTTTCAAAAAGAATTGAATACATTGTTGTCAGAGAAGTATTTCTGAATATCGGGCGCGTCGTTTCCATATCTTTATTTTTAATAGCTGTACTGTTTTTTGATGAAGCAAAAAGTATTCCCATTTTATTAGCTATTGTTGGAGCAGGGCATACGATCATTTATTTTTGTGTAAGACATATCTCACAGCCTCTGCACAAAAAAGAAACCACTGTTACTCCTCCGGTATTAAATGAAGGAGACGGAGAGTCTCCAGCTTAGAGTGTTGTCAGCTCCTTCATTTGCACTATGGAAAATGCTTCGCTTTTCTTTTAGAATAAATACGTTGTGTAAATAGGCACCTGCCAGGTGTCTATTTATTTGCTAAATGGCTGATTTTATGGTGTTATGGTATATATGTTTTATAAAGTGTAGGTGTTGGTATGAAAAAGAAAAAAAGAAGAAAAAGTCACGTGCCTTTTCGTGTGAACTTACTTTTCTTGACCGTATTTGTCCTATTTTCCGTATTAATTTTGCGGTTGGGACTTGTTCAAATTGTATACGGTGAGAATTACGAACGAGAAGTCGAAAAAACACAGGACGTTACGGTCAGTACGCCTGTTCCTCGAGGGAAAATGTACGATCGTTATAACCGCGTAATTGTAGATAATACCTCTTTAAATACGATTACATATACTCGTTTTCAAGGAAATACAGCTGAAGAAAGGCTGCGCATCGCTAAAAAGTTATCCACTATGATCGATGTTCCTTACACCACAAATGTGATTGATATTCCGGAAAATAAAAAGAATAAAGACGCTAAAAATGTGGTAAAAATTACAGAACGCGATATGAAGGATTATTGGATTATGCTTCACCCTAAAGAAGCGGAACAGAAAATTACGCAACCTGATCGCAAAAAAGTTCAAGATGGTGAAATGACTGATGACGAACTGTATCAACGTCAGTTAGACCGCATCTCTAAAAAAGATTTAGAAAGTCTAAAGAGTGATTTAGAAGTTCTCGCTATTAAGCGCCAAATGGAGGCAGGTTACTCTAACACCCCGCAAATTGTTAAGAGCGGTGTGACAAATGAAGAGTATGCCGTTGTAAGTGAGCACTTAGATGAACTTCCAGGTGTTGATACAACAACGTATTGGGATCGCTCATACCCAGAAAACAGTACTCTTCGTACTTTGCTTGGAAATGTATCATCTGCCAACGAAGGGCTGCCTAAAGATAAAGTACAGTATTACTTGTCAAGAGGCTATAGCCGAAATGACCAAGTTGGGACGAGCTATTTAGAGAAGCAATACGAAGCTCAGCTCAGCGGTCAAAAAGAAAAAGTCCAATATGTAACAGATAAAAAAGGAAATCTCCTTGATACAATTCAAGTGTCTAAAGGTGAACGCGGCAGTGATTTGGTTTTAACTATTGATATGGAGCTTCAAAAAGCGGTAGAAAAACAAATTACGGACCAGCTTTTAGCCAAAAAGCAAATGAAAGGAACGCAATTTTTAGACCGTGCTTTTGTTATTATGATGGATCCTCACACAGGAGAAATTTTAACAATGGCAGGTAAAAAATACACCATTGATAAGAAGACTGGAGCGCCTAAAATAGAAGATTTTGCATTGGGAAATATTTCAACATCTTATACGATGGGCTCTGTTGTAAAAGGAGCAACGGTTTTAGCCGGCTTAGATTCAGGAGCTATTAAGCCAAACACAGTGTTCGTTGATGAACCGTTAAAAATTAAAGGAACACCGGTTAAAAAATCAGCTGAGGCTGAAGGGTTAGGACCCTTAACGTATTCATCTGCGTTAAAATATTCATCCAACGTATTTATGTTTAAAACGGTAATGGCTATGGCTGGGTTACAGTATCATAAAAACATGACTTTACCGATTAAACCTGATACATTCAGCGAACTGCGTTCTTACTACAGTCAGTTCGGCTTAGGCGTATCAACAGGTATAGACCTTGATAACGAATCAACAGGTGTCCAAGGTGGAAGCGATGTTCCAGGAACGGCGCTTGATTTAGGCATTGGTCAGTATGATACGTACACGCCGCTGCAGCTTGTTCAATATACTTCTGCAATAGCTAATGGAGGGTATCGCATTAAGCCGCAGCTAGTAAAAGAAATCCGAAAACCAACGATTAAAACCGATGAAATTGGCGGTACGCAGCATTCATTTGAGCCTGATGTGTTAAATCGTATCACGATGAAAGAAGAATACATTAAAGATGTTCAAAGTGGCTTTAAGCGCGTTACGCAAGAACAAGGCGGTACAGGGTATGCAGCTTTCCATACAGCGAACTATAATCCTGCTGGTAAATCAGGAACGGCACAAGCCTATGAGAAAAACCCTAGCGGAGGGGACCCTATTAAAGTTAATAATTCAAACTTTGTGGCCTTTGCTCCGGCAGATAATCCTGAAATTGCAGTAGCTGTGGTGGTACCATCGGCATTTGTGCCAAGTGCACCAAATACCATTACAAAAGAGCTTGCTCGTTCTGCGCTCGATACGTATTTTGATTTAAAGAAAAAAGGTGAACAAGAAGTAAAAGATCAAGAAGAGAACCAACAGGCTGTCATTGCAAACGACGCCAATTAAAGAGGCTGGGACAAAAGCATATTAGTTGAAGTAAGATCCGAACAAAGTTGATTAAGAATCAACTTTGTTCGGATTTTTTATTTATAGGATGAAAGTAGATTTCGTGTATGTAGGTGCTTTTGGCGGTTGATTGGAGGGCAAGGTGAAGACTTCTGCAGGAAAAGCGAAGCGATGAGGAGACTCACTGGCCGCCCGTGAAACGAAAATCAACAGCGGTATCGGAAGTAATTCATACTGGCTTATTAATCCAATCCACCCATCTTTAGATTGAATTAATTTAGTTATGTCTCTACCTCTTCTTTTTTGTTAGAAATATTTACATATATGGTTTTTTATTGAATTTAAGGGTCGTAAGAACTAGTTTTTTACCTAAAAAACACGCAGATAGACCTTCGTTTACAAAAGCTTTACATTGAGTTAAAACACAATTAATAGTCGGCTATTATTCTGTAAGTGTAAGGGTTAATAGAAATGATCAAAATAAGGGGAAGCGTTTCGGCTTCTCGTATTTATTTACACTGATAGTAAACAATAGATATTAAATAGACATAGAGAGACTTTTATTGTGCTCAAAACGGTTAAAGACGATGAAGGAGGATTATCCAATGGCAATAACAATGGAATTGACTAACAAAGAAAAAGTAGATACTCCGCAAACAAAAGAAATTGTATATAAAACAAAAGGTTTGAATTTATGGTATGGCAACACACATGCCTTAAAAAATATTGATTTAGACATTCATGCTAACGAAGTTACCGCGATTATCGGTCCATCAGGCTGTGGAAAATCAACATATATTAAAACGTTAAATCGTATGGTAGAAATGACTCCAATTGTCCGTACATCAGGTGAGATTGAGTATAGAGGGAAAAATATTTTTGATAAATCGTACCACGTGGAAGAGCTGCGCACGCAAGTAGGAATGGTTTTCCAAAAGCCAAATCCGTTCCCGAAATCTATTTATGATAATATTGCGTACGGTCCAAGAATTCATGGTGTTCGCAACAAGAAAAAACTAGATGAAATTGTTGAAAAAAGTTTACGAGGAGCGGCTATTTGGGACGAAGTTAAAGATCGTTTGAATCAAAATGCAAATGGGTTGTCAGGTGGACAACAGCAGCGTATCTGTATTGCGCGATGCTTGGCAATTGAACCTGACGTTATTTTAATGGATGAGCCTACTTCTGCGCTTGATCCAATTTCAACATTAAAAGTAGAAGAGTTAGTACAAGAATTAAAGAAAGACTTCAGCATTATTATTGTTACCCATAATATGCAGCAAGCGGCACGTATTTCAGATAAAACAGCATTTTTCTTAAATGGAGAAGTGGTAGAGTACGCAGAAACAGATAAAATCTTCTCAATGCCATCTGATAAACGCACAGAAGATTATATTACAGGTCGTTTTGGTTAAGACATACAAGGAGATGGGATGAGTGGTTGTACGCGAAAAGTTTCATGGTGATTTAAAGATATTACGTGAAAAATTATTAGAAATAGGGCGCTTAACGCATGAGGCGCTATCAAAATCAATTGAAGCGCTGCAAACAAGCAACGTTGAGCTGGCGCTAGAAATTATCGACGGCGATTCATACGTGGATGACTTAGAAGAAGAAATTAATGACCTAGCTATCTTACTGATCGCAAAGCAGCAGCCGGTGGCTATCGATTTAAGACGTATCATTGTGGCAATTAAAATTGCTTCGGATGTTGAGCGTATGGCAGATTTTGCGGTTAACGTAGCAAAATCAGCTATACGAATTGGAAACGAAGAATTAATTAAGCCGTTAGAACACGTAAAGAAAATGCACGATATTTCGATTGAAATGTTGAGCCTTTCGTTAAAAGCTTATCACGAGGAAGATCTTGTGCTGGCTAAAAAAGTAGCGGAAATGGACGATCAAGTGGATGAGCTCTACGGAATAACAATCAAAGAACTTTTAAGTCTTGCTAAAGAAAAGCAGGAGGCTATGAACCAAATTACGCAGCTTTTATTTGTAGCCCGCTATTTAGAGCGTATGGCTGATCATACCACTAACGTAGCAGAAAGCGTATTTTACCTTGTAAAAGGCAAACGCTACGACTTAAACGAATAGTAGAAAAACCTCTTCTAATAAGCGAAGAGGTTTTTTTGTTAGTAAATTATAATTACTATGTTAACCTGAATTTTTAACACAAATCGACAAATTGCGTTTATTGTGGCAACTTTTTCTGAATGGTAAGATGTTAATAAGTTTATACGGCATTTATATGTAGAAAAAACATTCTAAGAAACGAAGTGATAAAACAGTGGCTGCTAATCTTATTCAAAACTTAAATGTGTGTATAGCTACTCAGCTTGACTCATCTCGTATTTATGTTCACTGGTCGTTTTCTGATCATATTCGAGAGATGGTAGAAAGTATGTTTTCGACACGGTGGGAAGAATTGAATCTAGCTATGTGTACGTATGATATAACAGGTCTTCATTTTAACGGCCATGAATCAAACCGCTATTATATGAAGGGTCTTACTCCTAAGCAAGACTTCATGTTTATGAACAGCTTGGAAAGTGAGCGCACGTATGTAATAGATATTGGTATTCAAGATAAAGAAGGAAGTTTTTTTTCCCTTCTTCGTTCGAATCCAGTTTATTTGATGAAAGAAAAATATGAACAAGTGAATGTAACTTCGTTAGGCTGGATGTACGAACCTGTAAAAGTTCACCAGGGTGTTCAAAATGAATTTAGCACATATTCCTTATATTCAAATGACTTGGAGCAGGTGAAGAAGCAATATGAATAGTGATGACTGTATTCTTTTAACTTATATGCATTGTCCGTTGCTACATGTACTTCAAACAGAGAGTGAGTATCTGCTGTTTGAACAAGTAACGAACGAGTTCATCCCTTTTTTAGATCAAATTGAGTCTAAGAAATTGATAGGTGCAACAGCTGTGATGTCTTGTGTGTGTTTGAACGCATTAAACAACGAGGAGTTTAATACTCGTTACGCTCAATATTTACACCAGTTTTCAAGCCGGCAGCATCAGAGAGCACTCACCTTTTTAAAAAAGTGGAACGGGAGCTTGTTCTCAGCCTGCAAATATTTTTTTCAGCATGACATGATGGAGTGTATTCCTACTACCGTAACGAACGCGTTCGTTTCCACCCTTAAAACCGAACAAACATTAAATCTCCAAATTACAGAAGCAATACGTGTTTTTCAACAGTTTTTTGAAAAAAAGCCCGTCGGTTTTTTTATACAGCAAGGAGAGTATACTCATCAAGTAGATATGCTCCTAAAATCTCATGAAATGCGCTATACCTTTGTGAAGTCATCAACAGATGAACTAAAAAAGTCGCCTGCTGGCATTATCTTGTTTCCATATCCTAAGCAAGGAAAACAAGTTGAGGAAGGAACAATCAATAAAGCGAGCGTTTTTTTGGATTTGAAGGCTAAGGACACGCTTGGCTTTCAGCGAATGCAAGCAGCAAGCGGTATATTTCAATATCCTTTAGATTACGCGAGGGATATAGAGTTTCATCAAAACGAAACTCTTGCACTCTACGGTGCAACAAAAAGCGCTGAATTTGTCAGTGAGAACAATCAATTGTTTATTTCAACCGTACAGAAGTCAGAGGCGATGCTAGATGTTATCGATTCTAAACATCCTAGCGTGGTGAATGCTATCTACCGACAGTGGCTCCTTTTAAGTAGCAGCGATTGGCTTTATAATTTTGAAAAAGTCAAAGGTGAATACGAAAGGCAAGTAAAACTATTTGATTTTCTTTGTCACGAAGAGAACCCAAGGATGGATAGCGAAAACAGTTTTCTTTCAGGAAGTTCTTTTTTATCCCCTGCAAAAGAGATAGAGCCGGCGGCTTTATCAGTAAATCAATATAAAGGCGGTCTCTCCATTTTAATGCTTGCATGGGAATTCCCTCCTCTAGTTATCGGAGGACTTGCACGACATGTATTTGATTTATCCAGAGCGTTAGCAAAGGCGGGCCATCACGTTAGTGTATTAACAACTTATGTAGAGGGGCTGCCGGAATATGAGCGTTTATACGGTGTTCACGTTTACCGAGTTAAAAGCCTGCAGCCTCATCACCCGGATTTTTTGACATGGGTAAACAGTTTGAACGTGGCTATGGCTCTTAGAGGACTGCAGTTAGGCTACAAGCTGTCTTTTGACGTTATTCATGCTCATGACTGGCTTGTTGCCTCCGCTGCAAAATGTTTAGCAGATAAAACGGATAGACCGCTAATTACGACCATTCATGCGACAGAACATGGGCGCAATAATGGTATTCATAATGACATGCAGCAAAAAATTCACTTGCAAGAAGAGGAGCTGATTCGACAATCAAGCTCAATCATTGTCTGCAGCGACTATATGAAGAAGGAATTAATCACTTTATTTCAAGTAGAGCAAGATAAAATTGCTATATTTCCAAATGGAATTGACAAGCAGCTGGTAGTCGACGCAGTAAATGAGCGGTTAAAAGAAAGTTTACAAAAGAAATATAATTTTAGAAAGGCCCCTATTATTTTTTCAATTGGACGAATTGTATATGAAAAAGGCTTTCAGCTATTTATTGAAGCAGCGGAACTATTTAAGAAAAAACAAATAGATGTTCAATTCGTTGTAGCAGGAAAAGGGCCTTTACTTCATGAGTTTCGAACACAGGTAAGTGAAAAGCAACTAGAAAAATACGTGTATTTTATTGGATACATTACCGATAACGAACGAAATCAGCTTCTTCAAGCTTGCAAAATGGTTGTTTTTCCAAGTTTATATGAACCTTTTGGAATTGTGGCTTTAGAGGGGATGGTAGCCAAGAAGCCAACTATCGTTGCCGATACAGGAGGTCTAAGCGATATTGTTTCACATTTCGACACGGGCCTGACGTTTGCCCGAGGAGATACGTTCGAATTAATCAACTGTATTGAATTTTTGTTAAAAAATAAAAAAACGGCTGCAAAAATCAGCGAAAATGGGTATAGAAAAGCAACAACTATGTTTAGCTGGGAAAAAATCGCTATTGATACAAGTAAGCTGTTTCAACATCAAATTTGCCAGGATAAAAAAAGAAGGGAGGCAAAAAATTGAAAGCCATTATACTTGCTGGCGGTAAAGGAACAAGACTGCAGCCCTTGACCTATACGATTCCAAAGCCTATGCTGCCGCTTTACGATAAACCTGTGATGGAATATAGCATTGAACTGCTTAAGAAACATGGAATTACAGAGATTGGGATTACGCTGCAGTATAGGCATGAACAAATTATTGAATACTTCGGGGATGGCTCTCAGTGGGGAGTGACGCTTACTTATTTTATCGAAAAAGAGCCTCTTGGAACAGCGGGCGGAATTAAGCGAGCAGAGGCCTTTATTGAGGAAGACTGTATTATTATTAGTGGAGATGCCTTAACAGAAATTAATCTTCAAGACGTTATTCATTTTCATTATGAACAAAAAAGCGAAATGACCATTGTTACAAAAGAAGTAAACGACGTGCGGGGTTATGGAGTGGTGACAATAGATGAAGGGCATCGAGTCACGGGATTTGTAGAGAAACCGACCTACGAACAGGCCAATAGCCGATTGATTAATACGGGAGTGTATGTGATCAAAAAATCCGTTCTTGATTACGTGAATTCTTATGGTCCTACAGATTTTAGCTTTGACATTATCCCGCTTCTTTTGGAATATAATCATACTGTGTGCAGTTTTGTAACGGAAGATTATTGGATTGATATTGGGCAAATCCACCATTATCGTCAAGCACACTATGATTTGTGGAGGAAGTGGTTTGGCAATAGACAGGAAAGTATTGTCTCAGATGACGCGCTTATAGAAGAAGGGGTGACTATTTACGATCCGGTTTACGTAGGAGAAAATGTGGTGATTAGAAAAGGTGCTTCAATTGGTCCTTACACGATTATCGGAACCAATAGTATCATAGAAGCACATGCTGCAATCGATAAAACAATTTTGCTCCAAAACGTAACGGTGGGGGCAGAATCGTTTTTATACAACGCTACGATAGGTCCCTATGTAAATGTTCAAGCAATGACTACGTATGTCCAAGATACAGTAGCTGAAAATCAAGTACTACCTCAACTTTCTGTAAAACCAGATGTTTCTATCTTCAAAAACGGTCGCCTGTATGTACATTCATCTGTTGATCGAGCAAGACTGTACAATGCGTTATTGCTTGTATGCAAACACCAAGGGTCGTTCTGTCTAGCAAGCGATGATGAAGGAGAAGCCATTCAACTTCGCAAAGAATGCTTTTCTTTTTTACGGAGTAATCATTCAGCTGTGTATGATATTAAAAAAGAAGCTCTTCCGGTATTTCGATATTACATGATGACTTCACAAGCGAGCATTGGTATTTATATTGGTGTGGATAGCAAAAACAGCGGCCTCTTTTTAGAAATATATGACAAGAAAGGGCAATTAGTTAATCAGCTTATTGAAAAAAAGATTGAGCGGATGTACCTTCAAGCTAAACAAGCAAACATAACAACTTCTGTTTCACTTAGAGAAACAAGCATAGGAAATATCAGGGAAGAATATTGTGATGCTTTAGTAAAATCAATTAATCAGCATGTTTTATTGGAAGACAGTACGCGGATTGGCGTGATTTGTTCGCCGTTTATACAGGAAGTTATCGAACTATTATGTAAGCGTCTTCGTGTCCGTGTTTTATTTTTAAACAAATGGGAGAAAACAGAAGAAATCAAACGAATAATTAAACGAAATAAGCTGTCTTTTTGTATTCAGATTAAAGAAGATGGAGAAACATTTGCTCTATATGATGAAAAAGGCTGCAGCGTAAATGACTCAGAAATTATGTCGCTTTATATTTATAGCGTATACATGACAAAAAAAGTAGCATTCGTTCCTATTCCTATACACTATTCATCCACACTAGAAACATTTGCTCAATCTCTCAATCAATCATTTATGAGGACAAAAGCAAAAAAACGTGATTTACTTAGTCTTTTGGGGCCCGTTCAATTTCAGTTAGATGCCATGTACGCTTTATGTCAGCTGATCGAATTAATTATGGTGCAACAGCGGAAAATTTCTGAAATGATTCAATATGTTCCCCACGCTTATATGAACTGGCGGTATATTTCATGTCCGCTAGAAATTCAAGAACAAGTGATGAAGAAACTATTAGAAGAAGCAATCGGTAAACAAGTGTATGTCATTGATGGCTTAAAGATTTACCATGATCCCCATGAATGGACGCTTATTTTGCCCGATGGTCACTTGCCTGTATTAAATATTTATTCAGAGGCGTTAAACACTCAGACTGCCAAGAAGCTGTCGGCATATTTTGTAGAAAAAATACAAGAGTATCAAAGAGTGTAAATAATGGCTTTTATTTAAAAGAAAGGAAGTACGCCTCTCATAAAAAGAGTTCCGCTTATTTCAAGAAACTTCATCTATATGTAAGGCGTAGCAGAGAAGGAGCTCAGGGATCTAAGAGGAAAGAAAAAGTGAAGAAATGAAATTAAATGACTTTCTTCAAAAAAACAGACTGGCATTTCCTTTCGAAAAATGATATTATATTAAAGTCTGATTTATGTTTATAATGTTTGGAGGGAAAATAGATGCGCGTAAACGTTACATTAGCTTGCACTGAAACTGGTGACCGTAATTACATTACAACTAAAAACAAGCGTAATAACCCAGATCGTCTTGAGTTAAAAAAATACAGCCCAAGACTTAAAAAAGTTACACTTCATCGTGAAACAAAGTAAGCAGTAGGAGTACAATCCTGCTGTTTTTTTTATAGGGGGAATTAAAATGAAATCTCATCTGCGCAAAGAGATGAAGCGGGTTCTTAATTTAATTTCTGAAGAGCAGCACGAGGCACATTCAACAAGCATAGCAAATGCACTGTATGAAACTTGTTTATGGAAAGAAGCTAGAGTCATTGCAGCTACGGTTTCAAGAAATAAAGAAGTTAATACGAAAGCCATCATTGAACGTGCTTGGAAAGATGGAAAGAAAGTAGCTGTTCCAAAATGCAACCCCACAACATCTCAAATGGTTTTCTACGAGATTACGAATTTTTCACAGCTTGAAACAGTGTACTACGGGTTAGCGGAGCCAATTGTTGAAGAAACTGTTCCCGTTTCAAAATCTTCAATTGATTTACTCCTTGTGCCTGGCGTGGTATATAGCAAAAATGGATATCGTATCGGCTATGGAGGCGGCTATTATGATCGTTATCTAACAAATTATAGCGGACAGAAGCTAAGCCTTGCGTTTGATTGTCAAGTCGTTTCAGAGGTCCCATATGAATCTCATGATATTCCCGTGGAATATATTTTGACAGAGAAGGAGCTTATTTGCTGTGAATCCGTTTGATGCTGTCATGATAATTGTAATATTACTCATGGCAGGAGCAGGCTACATAGCAAAAGCACTGACAGTATCGGGAGCCTGCATGTCTTTTATCGTAGGAGCGAGCGTTTATATCGGTTTTTCGCTTCAAGGTTTTTTACTCTTACTCTTATTTTTTAGCACTTCTACGTTGTGTAGTAAGTACAAAAAAGAAAAAAAACGTGCATTAGAAGAAAAGCTAGAGAAGCACGACAGGCGAGATTATATTCAAGTCCTTGCTAATGGAGGTGTAGCTGCTGCTTGCGGTTTGTTATATGCTGCAACAGCTTTTCCTGTTTACATGTGGATGTTTATGATCAGTATCTCAGCTGCTAATGCGGATACGTGGGCATCTGAAATAGGGTCTCTTAGTAAGAAGCCGCCGTTTTACCTTTGGACATTAAAGAGAGTAGAAGCGGGTACCTCAGGAGCCGTTTCACTTTTAGGTACAGCAGCCGGAGCAGCCGGAGCTTTTCTTATTGCTGCCGCTTGTTATTTTGCTTTTCCATCCGTATCGCTGAGTAGTATATTGCTAGTCGGGTGCTTTGGTTTTATTGGAAACGCTATAGACACTCTTCTTGGAGCAAGTGTGCAAGTTCGCTTTCGCTGTCAAAGCTGCGGTATTGAAACGGAACGGAAAGATCATTGCCGTAAGCCAACGATAAAAGAGAAAGGAATAACTTTCTTTAACAATGATGTTGTAAATCTTGCCGCTATTTTGCTTGCTGCTTTTACAGGCGGAATCCTTATCCTGCTTTTACCTATATAAGAGCATAAAATGTTCGTCATAGGAGCAAAGTAAACGTAAGGAGGCTTGAAAATGAGACATATTGTATTAGTACTTACGCTTTTAGTTGTTGGAACGCTGGGCTATCAAATGAGATACCGTGTTTTAAATTCGCTGTTTGGAAATTCATTTATCCGTAGTCTAGCTGTTCGTTCATTTTTTAATTTGCCGTTTGTTCGGGATCGTTTAATGAAGCAGGTCTTCCGCTAAGAGCGAAAGATACATAAAAAAACACCTTACAGACCTGTAAGGTGTTTTTTTGTAGAAAAAGAAAAAGGGAAAATCGTTGCTTTTTTCCTGGCTTTCTGCCATCTTTACATATAGAGAGTATGAGGAGGTGACTATTTGTCTAGGCAAGATTTTTATTATTGGCAGCTGGCACAGCAATTGCTTGGCCATTCTTCATATGAGTTGATTTCGATGAAAGCTGATGCTTCAGAGCTATGGTTTCAATCTTCGCATCGCAAAGATAAGTCAATTGTCCGCATAGTCCGCCGGAATTTTAAATCAGCCGTTGAGCAGCAAAAAGATGTATTGTATGCATTACAAAGAGCTGAGAATGTGCGAAAGCAAAGAGGTAAATCAACGCTTACTCTTAACACGATTTACTTTGCTGATTTTGATCCTTTTTATACAGAGCAGTCCTTAGAAAGTGCGCCAAGTCCCTCTAAAGTGAATAGTTATGTTGAACAATTAACGGCAGAGAAAGCAAGCGCTTATGAACCTCTATTCGAACGGCTGGGTCTTACATTAGAAAGCGCAGACAATTTCTCCTCCGAAGAAGAAGCACAGCAAATAGAGCAGTGGAAACATAAAATTGTGCTTTTTGTACAGAAAAAGCAAAGCGAAGAACAGCAAATAGCTGGATACGGGAAGCCTATTTTTACATATATATTTTTAGCGCTGCAAATCTTAATGTTTCTATTTCTGGAGTGGAAGAGCAGTACACAAAATACACTCACTCTGATTCAATACGGAGCTAAATACAACCCCTTAATTATGGAAGGCGAATGGTGGCGTTTTTTTACACCTATAATTTTGCATATAGGACTTCTGCATTTGCTTATGAATAGTGTAGCCCTGTATTATTTAGGAACGCTTGTAGAGAGGATATATGGCAGCGGGCGTTTTGTCTTTATTTATATATTTGCCGGGTTTGCAGGATCTCTAGGAAGTTTTATATGGAATACGTCCATTTCCGCAGGAGCCTCAGGGGCCATTTTCGGTTGCTTTGGAGCTTTACTGTTTTTAGCAAGAACAAATCCACGCTTCTTTTTTCGAACAATGGGATCGAGTTTCATTGTCATCATTGTGATTAACTTGATTTTTGGATTTGTTGCGCCGAACGTCGATAATGCAGGGCATATTGGCGGTTTGGTTGGCGGATTTTTAGCTGCGAGCATCGTCAGTTTACCGAAACAAAAAAAGCTGTATATTCAGATTCCAGCTTTCATTTGCACGCTTTTATTAGTAGGAAGTCTGCTTTTTTATGGATATCATGAGCGTTCTGTTTATCAAGATGAGCCCTATGCACTTAGCGTAGCGGCTACGTATCTTCAGCAGAAGCAGTATGAAGAAGCAAAAGATGCCATTAAGCTTTTTGTTGAAAAAGGAACAGGAAATAGTAACGTGTATTTCGTCAGTGCTAACGCAGAATTTTATCTTGAAAATTATAAAGAAGCTAAACAGCAATTGAATCAGGCTGTAAAGTATGATTCAACTTTTCATGAGGCGTATTACAATTTAGCTCTGGTGAATATGAAACTGAATGATATTCCAGCGGCCACACAAAATATCGATAAAGCAATTGCGCTTGAACCGCAAAATGAAAAATACGAAAAGCTGAAGCAAGAGATAGGAAATTAAAATTGTTGAATGACGAATTTAATATTTTATACTTTACTATTGTGAGAACGTTTACTAGAATATTAATATGTAGACCTAGCAGTGGGCGTTAAATACGGCCGCTGTTTATGACTGAATGACTGTTGAGTTATCTCAAAATAAATGAATCATATCACCTAGAAAATAGGATAAAGGTGACAGAATGAATACGTTATATGATGTACAACAATTATTAAAGTCCTTCGGCATTTTTATATACGTGGGCGATCGTATTGCTGATTTAGAGCTGATGGAAGCGGAAGTAAAAGAGCTATATCAGTCTAACTTGATTGATGTACGTGATTACCAAATGGCAATTCTTTTGCTTCGTCGAGAGTTAAAACAACAAAAAGAGAAAAAGGATGAATGAACATGGATGACAAGTGGTTAGTTGGAGTTGATTTAGGCGGTACAACAATAAAAATGGCCTTTATTAATCATTATGGAGAAATCATTCACAAGTGGGAAATTAATACGGATGTGAGCGAGCAAGGCCGTAAAATTCCAACGGATATTGCAAAAGCAATTGATAAAAAGTTAAACGATCTTGGAGAAGTAAAATCAAGGTTAGTAGGAATTGGTATTGGTGCACCGGGGCCTGTTAACTTTGCAAACGGTTCGATTGAAGTAGCTGTCAATTTAGGCTGGGAAAAATTCCCTATCAAAGATATCTTGGAAGTAGAAACTTCTCTTCCTGTTGTAGTAGACAATGATGCAAACATTGCAGCGATTGGAGAAATGTGGAAGGGTGCTGGAGATGGAGCAAAAGATTTACTTTGCGTTACGCTTGGCACAGGCGTTGGCGGTGGCGTCATTGCAAACGGTGAAATTGTACAAGGCGTAAATGGAGCCGCTGGTGAGATCGGGCACATTACTTCTATTCCTGAAGGCGGGGCACCGTGTAACTGCGGCAAAACCGGCTGTTTAGAAACCATTGCTTCAGCAACTGGAATTGTACGTTTAACAATGGAAGAATTAACGGAAACGGACAAACCAAGTGAGCTTCGCACGGTGTTAGAACAAAATGGACAAGTTACATCTAAAGATGTATTTGATGCAGCTCGTTCAAAAGACGAGTTAGCTATGCATGTTGTAGATAAAGTTGCTTTTCATTTAGGTCTGGCACTAGCAAACTCTGCTAATGCATTAAACCCTGAGAAGATCGTTCTAGGCGGCGGTGTGTCTCGTGCAGGCGAGGTATTACTTGCACCGGTAAGAGATTATTTCAAACGTTTTGCATTTCCTCGCGTAGCGCAAGGTGCTGAACTAGCAATCGCTACTTTAGGAAACGATGCGGGAATTATTGGAGGAGCTTGGTTAGTTAAATCTTATTTTGAATAATAAGCAAGAATCTAACTGAGATAAAAAAGCGCTTTGACATTTAGTCAAAGCGCTTTTTTATCATGCATCTTTTCAATCTTTACATATACATAGTGTAAAGGAGTGAAGATTATGCAAATTGTAGATATCCAAAAGCCCTACGATTACATGCGAACAATACAAGATATCCAAACACTTTTGACGTACTACCCCTATGGTTCTCTTGAATGGATAGGGTGCAGCGTGCTTGGAAAGCCGATTCCTCATATTTTAATTGGAAACGGAGAAAGAAAGGTTCATATTAATGCGTCTTTTCATGCCAATGAATGGATTACGACAAATGTTCTTCTACAGTTTGTTGAAGATTATTTAGCTGCTCTTCATTACGACAAGGCGTTGAACGGGCAGGAAGCAAGAGCTCTTTTTAATCAAATTACGCTTTCTGCGGTTCCGATTGTTAATCCAGACGGAGTAGATTTGGTCTTAAAAGGTCCTGCTGTAAGTGAACCTTATGCGTCTTTTCTTTCTAAAATAGGAAGAGATTTTCCTGATTTTCAAAGCTGGAAAGCAAATATCCGAGGGGTAGACTTAAACAATCAGTTTCCGGCTTATTGGGAAATTGAAAAAAAGCGCAAAGAACCTAAAGCTCCGCATTATCGGGACTTTCCAGGCTATGAATCTCTGTCTGAACCTGAAGCGCAGGCAATGGTAAAACTCGTTGAGCGTCATGATTTTGATTGTGTGATCGCTTTACATACCCAAGGAGAAGAATTTTACTGGGGGTATATGAATGAAGAGCCGAAGGAAGCGGAGGAAATAGCCAGTTATTTTGAAAGGGTAAGCGGTTATAAAGCAGTCAAAACGATTGATAGTCACGCTGGATTTAAGGATTGGTTTATTTTAGAAAAGAAAAAGCTAGGGTTCACTTTAGAACTGGGGAAAGGAATTAATCCGCTGCCTCTATCTCAAATGTCGCGCGTATATAATCCGACTAAAGCTATTTTAGTTGCGGCAATGGAATATCTATCTATTTGAAAAGCCACGCAAAGCATATGCTTTGCGTGGCTTTTTTAATGATGTACCGCCGGATAACCGTGATGTATAATGGTCATCACGGTAAACCATCCGAACACACCGAATGTTAGTACCGAAAAACCAATGCCTAATATGTTTTTATTTCTAAAAGATGAAATAGCTGCAAATACGCCTAGCAATGTTGTTAGTGCAAAAATAATCATAAGACCCACTCGAAGAAACCTCCTTTAGGCAACTTAAAATTAAAGCGCTATCATTAGCTTATCCCTTTAATTGTAAAACTTTTCTAACCGTTTGTCGAGATGAAAACCAATCTTTCTTTCGCCTTATTAGCTTAGAAAGGTCCTTACTTTCATTTATAAGATGATGTGTGTATGATAATGCATATAACGGAAATAAATTTTACAAGGAGGATACATTATGAACTATCATCGTATACCGCTAGGACCTATTCAAACGAATTGTTATGTCGTTGCTAACGAAAAAAAAGAGTGTTTAGTTTTTGACCCGGGAGCTCAGGGGAAACAGCTCGTTGAATTTCTAGAAAAACAAACGTATAAACCGTTGGCTATTTTGCTGACACACGCTCATTTTGATCACATTGGAGGAGTAGATGAAGTGATGAATCACTACTCTATCCCGCTTTATGTACATAAAAATGAAAAAGAATGGCTTCATAATAGTGATTTAAACGGTTCGAAATTTTTTGATTTAGGAGAAATTACGGCTCCAGATGCAACTGATATTATTTCAATCGAAGGCAATTTAACAATTGGCTCATTCCAATTTGAGGTGTACGAAACGCCTGGCCATTCTCCTGGCAGCGTTTCATATTATTTTAAACCGGGTAACTTTGTAGTATCTGGTGACGCGCTTTTTGCAGGCGGCATTGGACGCACAGATTTACCTGGAGGCAATCAAGCTCAGCTGTTAGAAAGCATCGAATCGAAATTGCTGTCCCTTCCAGAAGATACGCTTGTACTAAGCGGTCACGGACCTGAAACAACTGTGGGGCACGAAATGGATCAAAACCCTTTCCTAAATGGTTTTTAAGAATACAAAAAGCGATGGAAGCCCATCGCTTTTCTCTTTACTGTCCTGGTGTCATCATAAAAGTTGACCAGTACGTGAACCCCACAAAAAAGACGGTCAAATATGCTCCGAAAACGTAAATGTACATTCTTTCAGACAGCTTTAAATAACTAAGAATTACAAAAAAGCCTGTTTGAGCTAAAAAGAGTAAAGAAGTCTTATGCATGTGACCGAGGTAAAACATTACAGTGAAAATTGCTGTCCAGAACCCCATTACACGGTACATTCGTTCCACGTCCATTTCCTCCTTTATCAAACTTAGTTAGTGTCATGATGAATGTCATCGCTGTGTAAGCACTAGAAAGCACTTATGAAACTATATCGATACTTTTCCATTATAATACATCCTTTCTTTCCTGAAAACGCTATCTTTTCCTTGAAATACGACAGAAGAAAAAAAGTTATACAAAACATGTGCAAAATACTATACAAAGGTTATACAAAACGTGTACAATGTATATAAACAATCTATAACTAAAAAAACGGGAGGGTTTCATATGGAAGAAATTAAATTTTATACGTACCCGAGCTGTACATCTTGTCGTAAAACGAAAAAGTGGCTAGTGAAGGAAGATGTAAATTTTAAAGAGCGTCATTTATTTAGAGAAACACCTACTCATAAAGAAATGCTTGAACTTCTTTCTATGACAACAGAAGGGATGGATGAACTTCTTGCTAAAAGAAGTCAAGAATATAAAAAGTTAAATGTTGATGTGGATAGCATGACGCTATCAGAAGTGGTCAATCTATTAATTGAACATCCTCGTTTGCTTCGCCGACCAATTTTAACAGATGGTAAAAAGCTTGTAGTAGGCTATAACGAATCTGCTCTTAAAAATTTAGTCAAGAAAAAAACAAGTCTTGCTTCTCTAGTTGTGTAAGCGTACATGATGAAGAAGCTCAATTCAGTAAATAATGAATAAAACGACAGCGTAGAGTTTTACATCACGTTGTCTTTTTTTATGTAGTTGTTTAGAGGTGTACAGAAGTTGTACATCGTGTACAAGGACTGAAGGGAAGAAAAGAAGCGTATACTAAAAAAATTATAAAAAATGAAAAAAGAAGGAGGAAAATCTCGAAAAAGGTCGAAATTACTGTTTCTAGATGTTTTACCAATCATCTTGATTACAAATAAAGGAGTGATGATCGTTTGACCGAAATTGAACAGTTTGCTACTTACGTTATACGAGATGCATATGAGTGCCGAAGTTCTGATGTGCATATTGTACCCCGAAAGAAAGATGCTGTGATTCAGCTGCGAATTGACCAGGAGCTTATTTTAAAGAGGGTTATTTCAAAGGAAATGTCTGAACGGCTCATTTCGCATTTTAAATTTTTAGGGGGAATGGATATTGGCGAGCGCAGAAAACCTCAAAATGGTGCATTGACGACTTCCATTGATCACTATCAAGTAAATTTGCGTTTATCAACTCTTCCTACTTCTCATGATGAAAGTCTTGTTATTCGGCTTTTGCCTCATCAACAATCTACATCTCTCAAACATTTATCTCTTTTTCCTGAACATACTAAAAAGCTTATTTCTCTCTTGAAATTCTCTCATGGATTAATTATTTTTACCGGTCCTACAGGATCAGGTAAAACCACTACTCTATATACTCTTTTACACGAAGTAAAGCACCTTTTTAATCGAAATGTTATTACACTAGAAGATCCTATTGAAAAACCGAGTGAAACTGTGCTTCAAGTACAGGTAAATGAACGGGCGGGAATTACGTACACGACTGGTTTAAAAGCTATATTGCGCCATGACCCAGACATTATCATGGTGGGAGAAATAAGAGATAGTGAGACTGCCAAAATTGCTGTGAGAGCAGCGCTTACCGGACACTTGGTTTTGACAACAATGCATACTAAAGATACAAAAGGGTCTTTGTACAGGCTGCTTGAGTTTGGCGTTAGCTTTCAAGAAATGGAACAGACTCTTGTAGCAGTAGCTGCACAGCGCCTTGTAGAAATTCGCTGTCCGCTGTGTTCCGGAAAATGCCACCCCGCTTGTAAAAAAATGAGGAAGCATCGTCAGTCCAGCATATACGAATTGCTTTATGGCAAGGAGCTTAGCGCAGTGATGAGAGAAGTGAAAGGAGAAAATGCGGATTATGATTATAAGACGCTCCGAGATGTTATTCTAAAAGGAATCGCGCTAGGCTATTTATATCCGCATTCGCTAGACGGATGGGGATAAAGACAAATAGACAAAAAAGGTGGTCTCTTGCTCAGCAAGCGAAAATTCTTAAGCAGGTCTCTAAGCTCTTGGAAAAAGGCTATACTCTTTCTCAAGCTCTTTCGTTTTTGACGTTTCAAGTATCTAACAAAGAAAAAACGGATATTGAAAAATGTCTTGAGCAGTTAAAACGAGGAGAATCTTTGCACGATGCTTTTGTTAAACTTCAGTTTCACCGTGATATTTTAAGCTATTTATATTTTGCGGAACAGCATGGAAACCTTCAATTTGCTTTAAAAGAAAGCAGCTCAATGATTGAAGAAAAAGTAAGGCATCGTAAAAAATTTCAAAAGCTTGTTCAATATCCCGTATTGCTACTGCTGTTTATTCTTTCCATTTTATTTGTTTTAAGTACGGTTTTACTTCCACAGTTTGAAGCTCTGTACTTATCCTTTGGAAACAAGCAGTCTTCGTTTATCCTCTTATTTATGCAGGCGATGTCGTTCTTTCCTTTTGTATTGCCTGCAGTCATCAGTATGCCAATCATCCTGTATTTGTTTTATGTGATGTACATTAAAAAATTGCCTCCAGTAGTTCAAATGCAGCTCTTTATGAGAGTTCCCGTTATCCGAACGTTCACACGGCTATTTAACTCGTACTTTTTTTCTGTTCATATGAGCAATTTACTAAATGGTGGTTTATCTATTTATGAATGCTTTGCTCTTTTTCAAAAGCAAGAGCATCATCCGTTTTTTCAAGTGGAAGCTTTTGCTTTTACAGATCAACTTTCCTCAGGAATGCGATTAGATCATATCGTTTCAGGTAAATCTCATTATGAAAAAGACTTGGCACACGTTATTGTGCATGGCCAGCAGAACGGTGAGCTTTCTCAAGAACTGTATGATTACAGTCTATTTATGATGGAAAGAATGGAACAGTTTATTTTTCGTATTTTAAAATATGTACAGCCGCTTACATTCTTATTCATCGGAATTGTCATTCTGCTTATGTATATGTCCGTTATGCTTCCGATGTTAGAAGTGATGTCGAGCTTGTAGAAAGGGGAAAGAATATGATTCTAAAAGGTGATAAAGGATTTACCCTTATTGAAATGCTCATTGTTATGCTCGTTATTACCGTGCTTTTGCTCATTATGATTCCAAATGTATTAAAGCATAATACGGTTATTAACAACAAAGGCTGCTCAGCTCTTGTCAAAACCGTAGAGGCTGAGGTACAAGTATACGAACTTGAAAATGGCGAAAAACCAAGTCTAGAAGAGCTTGAAGCAGGAGGCTACTTAAAAGAAGGCACCGTGTGTCCAAATGGTCAAACCATTCAAATTGACGGTACCGGAAAGGTTACAGCTAGTGGTTCTTCTTAAGCAAAAAGGATTTACCCTCATTGAGATGCTGATGGTTTTATTTATTGTGCAAGTGATGATGTTTTCCATTATTGTAGCCATTCGTCCGCTTGTGGAATATTACAAAATCACATTATTTTTGCGACAGCTGCAAAGCGACACGTTTTATGTGCAGCAGACAGCCATGAACAGAGAATCTCCAATTAAAATTAACTTCGCATCGAAGGGAACAGAATATATTGTTTCTGATTCTCGTACCGTTCTTTATAAGCGCGCCTATGACTCCACCATTCATATCACGTTTGGAAGCGGAAATTCCACGATACAATACAACAAAAACGGCAATATTTCTCAAGCGAAGACCATTTTTATCAGCAATCAAAAATTTAAATATAAAGTTATTTTTCAAATAGGCAGAGGGCGTTTTTATGTGGACAAGATGTAAGGGTCAGCAGGGCTACACTTTGTTAGAAATGCTTGTTTCATTTAGTATGCTTTTACTCCTAACCGGTACAATTATTCCTTTGTATGTTCAGATGAAGGAAGCAGAAAAGAAGCAATATGTTTCGTATCAAGCCGATGCTATCTTGCACGAAGAGCTATTGAAATATAAATATGAAGCAGGATATAAACGGCGAGAAAAAATCGTAAAAGAAAACGTTGCGTTTTATCTGAAGTGGGACGGAGAAAGTGCTCAAAAGCTTTGTGTAGAATGGACAGATTCCGCTGAGAAAATGAAAAAGAAGTGTGATGTGATGTTGAAGTGAAAAGGGAAAAAGGTTTTACGCTTGTAGAGATGTTAGTCAGTTTTACTCTTTTTTTGATCATTGTTTCATTTTTCCCCATTATCATTCCGCTAGCGAAGCAAACATATAATCCGGACTTTAGTATGAATGAAATGGAATGGGAAATCTTTGTGAATCAACTTGCTATGGAATATCGAGAAGCAAAAGAAGTAGGAATTCATGCGACTACGCTTACGTTGAAAATGGAAAATAATCAGATCATCACTTATGAACGCTATGAAGACAAGATAAGAAGACGAGTGGATGAAAGCGGTCATGAAGTTGTGCTGCAGCACATTAAGAATATTATGTATGAACAGCAAAAAGAAAGGCTGTTAATTCGTTCAACAGACCGTGTGAACAAAGTTAGAGAAGAAACCATTACGACGTTTTTGATGCTTGCTCATGAAACATAATGAGCAAGGATTTATTCTCCCCGTTGTTTTGGCATTTTGTGCGCTTTTTCTTCTGTTGGTAGCTCAGCAAACCACTTATTTTGTGACGAAAAGTTCATTTTATCAAGAAGTAGAGCAGAAAAATCGCCTGCAGCATCTTTTAGAAAACGCGGTTGTACATGTAAAAAAAGAAATAAAAGAACATAATAAATCTCCATTTGCATCTTTAGTATTAGAAACTGGTACGGTTTCATACGAAGTAGTAAGTGAAGATGAACAGATGATTATCCTAAAAATAAAATGTCAAACATTGCAAGGAAGAGCATTGACGGAAACGGCATATATTCAAAAAAAGGATCAGCACATTGTGAAGTGGACGGATTAAGTCTCTTTCTCTCCGGATATAATAGTGCTGAGGAGTTGATTATATGAAAACGAATGATTATGTAAAATATATGACTCAGCAATTTGTACAATATATGGATCAGCCAAAAGAAGAGAGGAAAACGAAAAAAATTCAAAAAAAAGAAGAGCGAGCACCTTTTGCAAACAGATGGTTTGGAATGATTCCGCTGTCGTTTATGCTGTGGTATCGAAAGAAAAAAGAAAGATGAGCATATCATATGCTCATCTTTTTTTTAACCGGCTTGTGTTTTGTTAAATTGACGAGACATCGTTTCAGGCGATATGTAAAATAAGCCACCGTTTATAAACTTAAACAAGATAGTCGGCTCGTACAGTTCTTGAAGCGCTGTTTTTTCGGTCATATATATTTCTGGTAGCTCTTCTGCTGTTTCGTAAAAATGATCAAGAAGCGCTAAGTCTTCATACCATCTCTCCTGCGCTTTTTCAGCCCATTCAGTTGGCTGAGCTTTAACATAGTCAGTCACATATGATGTGAGTCGTGCGATGGCACTTTTAGGTTTAATAAAAGGTGAGAGAGTAAAGCAATAGTCTGAGATTTTAGATGACAAATTTTGATTAATGATTAATTCATGAAATGATTCAATAATCTGTCCATTGATTAAATTAATGCCAAGCGACAAGAGCTCATCTTTTTTACGATCGCATTTGTATGAGACTTTAATATTTAATGCAAGCCAAGGGTGTAAAGGCTGATTTGTTGGCTGAGCTGATGCAACTTGTTCATACAAGTGAATAAACCCGCCTAGTTTTTGAGTAGAAGCGAAAATTTGGTGCAGCCTAGGTGAACCGAAATGAATTCGTTCTCCTTGAACGGAATCGTCTTCAAATGCTGGGTCTGTAATGAAAGTGAGCGAAGCAGGAGTTGCTTCTCCTCCCGTCTTTTCAATATAGTGCCAATAAAATGGACGATTCATCAATTCTTTATCGAGTTCAATCGTTAATTGAACCGTCAGGTAAGAAGATGTTTCTGTGACAATAGAACAATTATTAGCTAGAAAATAACGCTTTAAAAATTGATGAATATCAGTTTGCTGCATGCTGATCCTCCTCGCTGTCTTCGTATTGAATAATAGACGTCAAGTTCTCCATTTTGATTTTTATTTCTCCTTCACTCCGTGAATGAAATAAAATATCCTGAATATGCTCTTCGATATTTTTTAAATCAAGCTTTGTTAAAATATCATCTAGCTCTCCAACAACTCGTTCAAAAAGGTTTATTTTTTCGTATAACAATTTTAAAATATGTTCTTCGACCGTATGTTGAATGGCTAAATTGTAAATGTGAACATCATGTTTTTGACCTAAACGATGGACCCTTCCAATTCGCTGTTCTAGACGCATTGGATTCCACGGCAGATCATAGTTAATGATATGATGACAAAACTGAAGATTGATTCCTTCTCCGCCTGCTTCAGTGGCAATAAATACTTGCGCGTGGCTTTCAAAAAGCTGCTTCATCCAGTCTTTTTTACCTCGCTTAAATCCGCCTCTAAAAGGTACAGAGGTAATTCCATGCTGTTTTAAATACCACTGTAAATACAGTTGAGTTGCTCTGTACTCAGTAAAAATAATGACTTTATCATCAATTTTCTGAACGAGTTCTAGCACTTTTTCTGCTTTTGCATTTTGCGGAACTTGCTGAAGTAGTTCCATTAACGGAGTAATCATATGTTCCGTTAATGCGCTGTTTGGATCTTCCTGACGTTCCAGCATGTTTTTTAATGTCATATACACCGCTTCACGGCTGCTGCAGGCCTCTCGCTGCAGGGTTAAAATTGAAAAAGCGCTTGAAGGGTGGAGTCCGTTTCCTTTAAAAGATGTAATCGCATCGTATAGCTCCCGTTCTTTCGGCGAGAATTCAACAGGAATGGTTTGAACAATTCGCTTTGTCCATTCGATACCCGTATCGTGGCGGCGATTTCGAATCATAACTTTGTTAACAAGCTCTTTTAAGTGTTCATCGTTTTGCAAAGAGCGTTTTTTAGCGGAAAATAATTCTTCGAAATAGTCTTTATTGCCGAGATGACCAGGCTTTAAAAGAGAGACTAAGTTAAAAATTTCTTCAATTCGATTTTGAATCGGTGTTGCGGTTAGCAACAGACAAAATTTCTTTTTTAGACTTTGCACAAATTCATAGTTTTTTGTTTTGTTGTTTTTAAGTTTATGAGCTTCATCAATGATGATGAGGTCGTAGTCTTGTTCTAGCACAATTTCTCGATGAGGAGAACGTTTTGCTGTATCAATTGAAGACACAACGATGTCACACTGATCCCACACGTATGATTTTCTTTGAGGGACTGCGGGAATATAAAATTTTTGGTTCAATTCCATAGCCCACTGTGAAACAAGCGAAGCTGGAACTAAAATGAGAACTTTTTTAACAAGTCCGCGAATCATATATTCCTTCAAAATTAACCCTGCTTCAATCGTTTTGCCCAGTCCTACTTCATCTGCTAAAATGGCTTTCCCATTCATTGTTTCAACTACTTGTTTGGCTACTTCGAGCTGATGAGGAAGCGGCGTTAAATCGGCTAGATGTTTTGGGCTTTGTAGTCCTTCAAATTCTGAGATAAGCGTTTGGTCTTCTATTTCATAGGCAAGTTTATACAAATCCCATGCAGACCAAGGGCCGTCTTGCTCCAATTTAGTTGAGAAGGCTGCTTCCCATGTTTCATCGATGTTTAATTTCACTTTCATGATAAAAATGCTCCTTTGTGAAAAATTTTTATTGAACAAATGATAAGAATCAGGTAGGATAAAAATATATTTAGAAAATTTGAAAAAGAAAATAGATTAGCACTTTACAAATGATTGTGTGAATAAAGATAGATACATCTTTCAGTAGTATGCCCAACTTTACCAACTTTATAGAAGCGAATGACGACACGGGGAGAGACTACTTGAATGTAGCGCCGAAGGAGCAAGCAATAAAATTGTGAATCTCTCAGGCAAAAAGACTCTTGTTTGACGCAGCTCTGGAGAGCGTCTATGCGTTTATAGACCACCCACGAGGCAAACCTATTCATTTATAGGTAAACTTTCAGGTGAAAAGGACAGAGACTTCCTACTAAATACAGTAGGGGGTTTTCTGTCCTTTTTTGTTTGGATAAATAGTGATCCCCACACTATTTGAAAACTCCCCGTTATGAAAAGTTTCACGTGAAAAAGAGGAGGACATAAATATGACAACAGAATTACACAAAACGCCGCTTTATGATACCTATCAAAAATATGGTGCCAAAACAATTGATTTTGGAGGATGGGCTCTTCCCGTTCAATTTTCTTCTATTAAAGAAGAGCATGAAGCTGTACGTACAAAGGCAGGCCTTTTTGATGTCTCTCATATGGGAGAAATTCTTGTAACAGGAGCTGATAGCTTAGCTTTTCTTCAGCACACGATGACAAATGACGTTTCTACCCTCGTAGATGGAAAAGCGCAGTATACGGCTATGTGTTATGAAGACGGAGGCACGGTAGATGATTTGCTGATTTATAAAAAAGCAGATCAAGAGTATTTGCTAGTCGTAAACGCTGCTAATATTCAAAAAGACTATGAGTGGCTGGTGTCTCACAAACAAGGAGATGTAACGCTCGTTAATCAGTCTGATGAAACTGCGCAGCTAGCTTTGCAAGGTCCTGTAGCAGAAAAAGTTTTACAAACGTTAACGAACGAAAATTTAGCTTTGTTAAAGCCATTTACATTTGCTGATGATGTAGAAGTAGCGAATGTAAAAGCTCTCGTTTCACGTACTGGGTACACCGGGGAAGATGGCTTTGAAATTTATTGTTCTTCAGCTGACGCAGCTCACTTGTGGACAGCTATTTTAGAAGCAGGCAGTGATGAAGGTGTGCTGCCTTGCGGATTAGGTGCTCGCGATACGCTTCGTTTTGAAGCTACTTTGGCTTTATATGGCCAAGAGCTTTCAAAAGATATTACGCCCATTGAAGCTCGAATTGGATTTGCAGTAAAGACGAACAAAGACAGCTTTATTGGAAAAGAAGTGTTAAAAGAACAGCGTGAAAGCGGGGCACCTCGTAAGCTGGTAGGAATTGAAATGATTGATAAAGGTATACCAAGACACGGTTACGAAGTACTTGCAGATGAAGAACAAATTGGATTTGTGACAACAGGTACACAGTCACCGACATTAAAGAAAAACATCGGTCTAGCACTATTGTCAGCAGAGTATACAGAGCTTGGTCAAGAAGTGGAAGTGCAGGTTCGGAAAAAGCGCTTAAAAGCAAAAGTGGTTTCAACACCTTTTTATAAACGTTCAAAGTAAGCTTTGGGGAGGAATTTAACATGTTACATCGCTATTTACCAATGACAGAACAAGATCAGCAGCAAATGTTAGCAGCAATTGGTGTTTCATCTGTTGATGATTTATTTTCAGATATTCCGCAGCGCGTTCGTTTTCAAGGAGAATACAATATTAAAAAAGCGGCTTCAGAGCCTCAGCTGTTAAAAGAATTAAATAGTATGGCTGCTAAAAATGCTCATTTAAAAGACTATGCTTCTTTTTTAGGAGCAGGAGTTTACGATCATTACATGCCGGTTATTGTTGATCATGTTATTTCTCGTTCGGAATTTTATACGGCCTATACTCCGTATCAACCGGAAATTTCTCAAGGAGAACTTCAGGCCATCTTTGAATTTCAAACAATGATTTGTGAGTTAACGGGGATGGACGTGGCTAATTCTTCTATGTATGACGGAGGAACTGCTTTAGCAGAAGCCGCTATGCTCAGTGCGGGTCAAACAAAAAAGAAAAAAGTACTTGTCTCTGCGGCTGTTCACCCTGAGTCAAAAGATGTGTTAAAAACGTATGCGAAGGGTCAATACATTGAAGTGGTAGAAATCCCTTCAGCAGACGGCGTAACAGATATGATTGCATTAGAAAAAGAGATGGGGAGTGACGTGGCAGCTGTTATTGTCCAGTATCCAAATTTCTACGGACAAATCGAGCCGTTAAAAGAAATTGAAGAAATTACCCATCAAGAAAAATGCATGTTTGTGGTTTCAAGCAATCCTTTATCATTAGGTTTACTTACGCCTCCTGGAGAATTCGGAGCTGATATTGTCATTGGAGATGCACAGCCATTTGGTATTCCAAGTCAATTTGGAGGCCCGCACTGCGGATACTTTGCAACTACGTCTAAGCTTATGCGAAAAATCCCAGGACGATTAGTAGGGCAAACGGTCGATGAAAACGGTAAGCGAGGGTTTGTTTTAACCCTTCAAGCGCGTGAACAGCATATACGCCGCGATAAAGCGACGTCTAACATTTGTTCAAATCAAGCGTTAAATGCTTTAGCAGCATCAGTTGCCATGACAGCTTTAGGCAAGCAAGGTGTAAAAGAAATGGCGCTGCAAAACTTATCAAAAACGCATTATGCATATGAAGCGTTAAAGGCAAAAGGGGTAAATGTAGCATTTGAAGGACCGTTTTTTAACGAATTAGTCGTGAAGCTTCCGGTTTCGGTAACAGAAGCAAACAATCATTTATTAGCATCAAAAATAATTGGCGGTTATGATCTTAGCCGTGATAACCAAGCGCTTGAAAATCACATGCTGCTTGCTTTTACAGAGCTCCGTACAAAAGAGGAAATTGACCAACTTGTAAATGAATTGGGGGATCTTCATGCTTAATCAAAATCAATCACTTATTTTTGAAAGCAGTAAAGAAGGACGAATCGGCTATTCATTGCCAGAGTTAGATGTGCCGCAAGTAAATGCTGAAGAACTGCTTGGGAAAGCGTATGTGCGTACCAAAGCTCCTGAGCTTCCTGAAGTATCAGAACTCGATATTATGCGTCATTACACCGCGCTTTCAAAACGAAATCACGGGGTAGACTCAGGGTTTTATCCGCTTGGTTCATGTACGATGAAATATAATCCCAAAGTGAATGAACAAGCAGCACGCATTGCTGGGTTTGCGCATATTCATCCGCTTCAAGATGAGCAAACGGTTCAAGGTGCTCTCGAACTTTTATATGATTTACAAGAGCATTTAACAGAAATTACAGGAATGGATGAAGTAACACTTCAGCCAGCAGCAGGTGCTCACGGCGAGTGGACCGGGCTTATGATGATTCGTGCCTATCATGAAGCAAATGGTGAGACGCAGCGAACAAAAGTCATTGTTCCAGACTCAGCTCACGGAACGAACCCGGCTTCGGCAACAGTTGCGGGATTTGAAACGGTGACGGTAAAATCAAACGAACATGGTTTAGTGGACTTAGAGGATTTACGCCGCGTAGTAGGAGAAGATACAGCCGCTTTAATGTTAACAAACCCAAATACGCTGGGATTATTTGAAGAAGATATTTTAGAAATGGCTGAAATTGTTCACGCAGCAGGTGGAAAGCTTTATTATGATGGTGCAAATTTAAACGCAGTATTAAGTAAAGCCCGTCCTGGAGATATGGGGTTTGACGTTGTTCATTTAAACCTTCATAAAACGTTTACAGGCCCTCATGGAGGAGGCGGTCCTGGCTCTGGTCCGGTAGGGGTAAAAGCAGAGTTAATTCCGTATTTGCCTAAACCAGTGCTTGTGAAAACAGAAGAAGGCTATCACTTTGACTATAACCGTCCTCAGTCAATTGGACGTGTAAAGCCGTTTTACGGCAACTTCGGTATCAACGTTCGCGCTTATACGTATATTCGTTCAATGGGTCCAGACGGCTTAAAAGCGGTGACGGAAAACGCTGTGCTAAATGCCAACTATATGATGCGTCGTTTAGCAGAACACTATGAGCTTCCGTTTGACCGTCACTGTAAGCACGAATTTGTTTTATCTGGAAAACGTCAGAAAAAGCTTGGCGTGCGCACATTGGATATTGCGAAACGACTGCTTGATTTTGGCTATCATCCGCCGACTATCTACTTCCCGCTTATCGTAGAAGAGTGCATGATGATCGAACCAACGGAAACGGAGTCGAAAGAAACGCTAGATGCGTTTATCGATGCGATGATTCAAATTGCAAAAGAAGCAGAAGAAACGCCTGAAGTCGTACAGGAAGCTCCGCATACAACGGTTGTGAAGCGCCTTGATGAAACGCTGGCAGCGAGAAAGCCAGTTCTTCGCTATCAGAAAGAACAGGCTGTTCAAAACGTCTAACAAAAAACCTCGCCCAAAGGCGAGGTTTTTCTATATACATACCATTATTTTTTCTTTTTCACTTTACCGTTCCACATTTTGAAGCCGCCTTTTAAATCATAGATTTCTTGAACACCGTGGCGACGAAGCATTTGTGCTGCGCGTCCTGTGCGCATTCCGCTTTGACAATAGATGTAGACAGGCTGATCTGGACGAAATTCTTTAATGCGCATACGGAACTGTGAAAGAGGAATATTTCGTGCGCCTAAAATATGTCCGTTTTCGAATTCATTCGGTTCACGAATATCAACTAGCTGTGCCTTGCGGTAGCCGCTGCGGAATTCTTCTTCAGTTAACGTTTTCATAATGCGACGTTGGACAAAGAACATAACGACAGAGTATATGATGATTACTCCAAGTAAAATGAGTACTGCTGTAATTGCTGACATGCTGATTCTTCCTTTCTTCGACAAAATCCATACTCTTATTATATAAGTGAATGAAATTAGAAGTAAAGCGATTTTGCCTTGAATCTAGCGGATTTCTTCCCGGAAATGAAAAAACTACCACATTTGAATTCACAGTTTTATGTTGCTCTTTGCTTTTCCTTAGCTCAATCTTTTGGTAGACTAAAAAACGGATTTATTTTTTATATTACATATAGCTGAGGATGAGGTAGATGAAAGCAAAGTGGAGATTTATTGATTCCAACAACCGTTCGCCTTATTACAATATGGCGTTAGATGAAGCGTTATTAGAATGGCATAGTAAAGGAGAAATTCCACCTACGATTCGTTTTTACGGATGGAACCCTCCAACGCTGTCAATCGGTTATTTTCAAAAAGCTGAAAAAGAAATTAACTTTGATAAAGTAAAAGAATTAGGGCTAGGCTTTGTAAGACGTCCAACGGGCGGCAGGGGCGTGCTTCACGATGAAGAGCTTACTTACAGCGTAATTGTATCTGAAGAGTATCCTAACATGCCCAAGACAGTTACAGAGGCATATCGCGTAATCTCTGAAGGTTTACTGGAAGGATTTCGTTCGTTAGGGCTCGAGGCTTATTTTGCTATTCCTCGTTCAGAAGAAGAAAAAAATAGCTTAAAAAACCCTCGTTCGTCCGTGTGCTTTGATGCTCCTTCTTGGTATGAACTAGTTGTAGAGGGCCGCAAGATTGCTGGAAGTGCCCAAACTAGACAAAAAGGAGTTATTCTACAGCACGGCTCTATTCTGTTAGAGATTGATGAAGATAAATTATTCAGCGTGTTTAATTATCCAAATGATCGCGTGAAAGAAAGAATGCAGCGCGCATTTCGTTCTAAAGCGGTAGCCATTAATGCAATTGCGGGCCGCAAAATCTCTATTGAAGAAGCAAAAGAAGCGTTTTATAAAGGATTTGCTTCTGCTCTTGATATCGATTTAGAACCGTATACACTGTCTGAAGAAGAGGAAGCATATGTAGAAGAACTAGCGCGCACAAAGTACGGATCGGATGAATGGAACTTTAAGCGCTAAACGGATGCCCATGGGAAATAGATAAAAGTGCAACTTCTTATAAGTTGCACTTTTTAGTGGAATTTTTAGAAACAATGCTTGGCTAATAGAATACATAGGGAAGAAAAGTCAAACACTTTTTTTACGAAAAAAAAAATATTTCACTTGACACCCTTCTATATGTAGATGTTTGGAGAAGTGTCAAATACTATATATTGAATTCGTCCAAGCCGTGTGGTAAGTTATTGATAGTTGATTGAAAAACTCTATTTCCTTTAAAAGGAAATAGAGTTAATAAATTTATAGATGTTCGATAGGTAAGGAGTTGTGAGAATGACTGTTTTGTTAAATCAAAAAGTGAATATGAATGTTGAAAAGCTCAATTCAGATATTGAACGCTTTCCGCAAGTACATCCGATTACACCGGATATGAAGTTGACTCATAAAGGTGTTTCAAGATTGGTAATGTTAGACCGCTATGCGTTTAAAGATACGGAAAAATTAACGTTATCAGAAGGAGATTTTGTTGTTCTAACCGTAAAGGAAGATCCAAAATTTCCAGCACGAGGACTTGGCTATGTGGAAAGCATTAATTTTGAGCAAAAAACCGCTGTTGTCAAGGTAGAAGATGAGTTTAGAGGAGCTTTATCGCCTGAAGAAGCAGAAAACGGATTAATCACTCGTTCTTTAGATGTCATTGAAAAACCTCTAGAAGTCTTCTACGAGCAAATTGCAAAACGTAATGCAACAGGCTTAGCTTCTGTGGAAAAAACAGAAGAAAAGCGCAAAGAGTGGTTTGAAAAGTTCTATCAAGAGCTTGTTCAGCTAAACTTTGTACCAGCTGGCCGCGTTCTTTACGGTGCAGGTGCTGATACGGACGTAACGTACTTCAACTGTTATGTAATGCCTTATGTAAAAGATTCACGTGAAGGTATTTCAGAACACCGCAAACAAGTAATGGAAATCATGAGCCGTGGAGGCGGTGTTGGAACGAATGGTTCAACTCTTCGTCCACGCAACACGCTGGCTCGCGGTGTAAACGGTAAATCATCTGGTTCGGTTTCATGGTTAGATGATATTGCTAAACTGACGCATCTTGTTGAGCAAGGTGGGTCACGTCGTGGGGCCCAAATGATCATGCTTGCCGACTGGCATCCTGACATTGTAGAATTTATTATTTCTAAAATGCAAAACCCTCGCATTTTACGTTTCTTAATTGAAAACACAAATGACGAAATGATTAAAAAACATGCGCAAGATAAATTGAAGTTCACGCCGCTAACAGAGTCTGAAGAAGCGATGTACCAAGGAATCATTAACTATAAACAAATTCCTGGTCTTGGTGGGTTCAGTGAAAAAATCATCAAACATGCAGAAGAAAAGCTGCAAACAGGCGGAACGTACAGCGTTCATAACTCAGAGTTTTTAACAGGAGCAAACATTTCTGTATGCTTAACAAAAGATTTTATGGATGCTGTTGAAAACGACGGAGAATACGAACTTCGCTTCCCAGACGTAGAAAGCTATTCAAAAGAAGAAATGGCTAACTACAATGAAAACTGGCACGAAGTAGGCGACGTGCGCGAATGGGCAAAACAAGGAAACAAAGTTCGTACGTATCGTACTATCCGTGCAAAAGAGCTATGGAACTTAATTAATATTTGTGCAACGTACTCAGCTGAACCAGGCATTTTCTTCTTTGACAATGCTAATGATATGACAAATGCTCAAGCATATGGTCAGCACGTTGTTGCAACAAATCCATGTGGTGAACAACCACTTGCACCATTCTCTGTCTGCAACTTAGCTGCTGTTAACCTAGCGCAAATGGCAGATAAAGAAACGAAAACTGTTAACTTTGAAAAGTTACGTCAAACGGTTGAAACAGGCGTTAGAATGCAAGATAACGTTATTGATGCAACTCCTTATTTCTTAGAAGAAAACCAAAAGCAAGCGCTTGGCGAACGCCGCGTTGGCCTTGGTGTAATGGGTCTTCACGATCTTCTTATTTATTGTGAAACAGAGTACGGCTCTGACAAAGGCAATGAGTTAGTAGATAAAGTGTTTGAAACAATTGCAACGACGGCTTACCGCGCGTCTGTAGAGCTTGGAAAAGAAAAAGGAAGCTTCCCGTTCTTAGTAGGCGAAACAGATGCTGAAACGGCTTCTTTACGTGAAGCATTCACAAATACAGGCTTCATGAAAAAAATGCCTGAAGATATTCGTGAAAACATTAAAGAGAACGGTATCCGAAACTCTCATTTATTAACAGTAGCGCCAACAGGCAGTACTGGAACAATGGTTGGAGTATCAACGGGTCTTGAACCTTATTTCTCATTCTCATACTTCCGAAGCGGCCGTTTAGGTAAATTTATTGAAGTAAAAGCTGATATCGTTCAAGAGTATTTAGATCAGCATCCAGAAGCAGATCCAAACAACCTTCCTGAATGGTTCATTTCAGCTATGGAACTTGCACCACAAGCTCACGCGGATGTGCAATGTGTGATTCAGCGCTGGATTGACAGTTCAATTAGTAAAACAGTAAACGCTCCTCGCGGTTACACGGTAGAGCAAGTTCAAAAAGTGTACGAGCGTCTGTATAAAGGCGGAGCAAAAGGCGGTACGGTGTACGTAGACGGCAGCCGTGATGCACAAGTCTTAACGCTAAAAGCAGAAGAAAATACGTTTGATGAAGAAATTGAAGCGCCAAAAGAAGAAACGAAACCGCACGTTGTGTTAGTTGATACAATTAATGAAATTCGTTCAACTGATGTAACAATCGGTTCTGAAGTAGGTAATACGTGTCCGGTTTGCCGTCAAGGAACGGTAGAAGAAATGGGCGGATGCAACACATGTACAAACTGTGGTGCACAGCTGAAATGCGGCCTTTAATTTTGAATATGATTGACTAGTAAAAGCTGACTCAAACGAGTCAGCTTTTATTATGTATAAAAATGGGGCATAAATAAGAAGCGAGATCGAACGGTTCTTGTATTTGAATAAGCATTGTAGTATGATTTTAATTGAATGTCTTTTATCCAGTTTTATCTTATGACATCGCTTTATTTACACGTTTTTTTCACATAGATTATCAAACATGAACACGATATCACTATAAGAAACAGACATTTATGACTTATTATTAGCAATACATAATATTAATTGGGGGAGATTTCATGCCTACACCGAGTATGGAAGATTATATTGAACAAATATATATGCTAATTGAAGATAAAGGATACGCTCGAGTGTCTGATATTGCTGATGCATTGGCGGTTCACCCCTCATCTGTAACGAAGATGGTTCAAAAGCTAGACAAAGATGAGTACTTAATTTATGAAAAATATCGAGGCCTTGTTTTAACAGCTAAGGGGCAGAAGATTGGAAAACGTCTTGTTTATCGCCACGAGCTTTTAGAGCAGCTGCTGCGCATCATTGGCGTAGATGAGAAAAATATTTATGATGACGTAGAAGGAATTGAACATCATTTAAGCTGGAATTCCATTGATCGAATTGGAGATTTGGTTCAATACTTTGAAGAAAATCATAACCGTATTCAAGATCTTCGCAATGTACAAAAACGAAATGAAGAAGAACAAAAATTATAAGAAAAAAGCAGCGGCCAATAGCGTCACTGCTTTTTTTCTTTTTATCATAACTTGTTGCTGAGTCGACTACAAATGTAGAGTGGGTAGTTTGGAGGAGAGGCTGTGTACGTCGACGGAGTGTTTTCAGGTGGCGGTATTAAAGGGCTTGCACTGATTGGCGCGTTACAAGCTCTAGAAGAAAAAGGCTTGATCTTTCGGCGGTTAGCCGGAACGAGTGCGGGTTCCATTATTTGTGCATTTGTAGCAGCCGGTTATACAAGTGAAGAAATTGTTGAAATGATGAATGAAATTGAGTTATCGTCTTTTTTAGATCAAAGAATGTCTTTTTTACCATCAAGCTTGACAAAGTGGCTGTTTTTATATTGGAAAATGGGATTATATAAAGGAGAAAGGCTTGAAAAGTGGATTGCTGAAAAATTGCGGAGCAGAGGAATTCGTACATTTGCTGATTTGCCTGATCAGTCGCTGCGTATTATTGCTTCAGATTTGACCAACAGTACGATGCTTGTTCTTCCAGATGATTTGCCTAAATATCAAATCGACCCGAATCGCTTTTCTGTAGCAAGAGCCGTTCGAATGAGCTGCAGCATTCCATATTTTTTTGAGCCGGTTAAATTAAAATCTAACCCAAGCAGTTTAATAGTTGACGGGGGCGTGTTAAGCAACTTTCCAATTTTTCTGTTTGATGATGATAAAAGTCTTAAGAAACGACCGGTAATTGGGGTGAAGCTGAGCCCGAAGGACGAAGAAAGGGAACGGAATAAAATTAAGAATGCCGTTGGTTTATTCAGTGCGCTTTTTGAGACGATGAAAGATGCGCACGATGCAAGACATATTTCAAAACGTCACGAAAAAAATATTATCTTTTTACCTGTTAATCAAGTTTTTGCGACAGAATTTACCCTCACAGAAGAACGGAAGGAAGAGCTGATTGCGTTTGGTAAAAAGCGTACAAGGGCATTTTTGAAAAAATGGTGCTATTAAAAAAACAAGGAGGTTTTTCTCCTTGTTTTTTTAAAAGAATGCTCTATTTTTCTTTTTTCCTTTTTTACCTTCGATGACGGTCAAGTGTGAGTTGTTTTTCTTTTTCTTTAGCGGTTTCGTTGATTTGGATACCGGGCGCTTATTTGAGCTTCGGTACGTATGCATATCAACTTTGTTGCTTCCTCGCTCTTTTTCTTTTTGACGCAGTTTTGATTGTTTTACTGCGCGCACATAGCCTCTATCTTGACCTTTTGTCTGAGAAGGGCGGAGAATAAACCGATAAACTAAGTAAAACAAAATGATAAACAGAAAAATATAACCTGCTTGACGTAATAAAACAGCTGGATCTGTAATCAACGTAAATGCAAAGCCAATGACTCCTAACCCGATTAGACCATATACAAGTGGTTTCACGAATGGACGTCTCATTTTGTTCACCTCCTAAAATAGTAAAAAAAGAAAGCAAAACGGTGTGGATTAGACAACTTGTTCGTCAGTGGTAGAAGAAAGTTCATTTTCAACGCGTAAAAGTTCTTTAAATGAAGCAATCGCAACTTCAACTTGATCATCTTTTGGTTCTTTGGTTGTTAAAAGCTGAAGCCATAAACCGGGATAACCTAAAAAGCGAAGAAGAGGGACATGACGAACTTTATTGGTTAACTGTAACACTTCAAATGATAAACCAAGGACAACTGGGATTAATGCAAGGCGATCCACAATTCGTAACCAAAGAGGATCCGTTGGAACGAGTAGGTAGACAAACATTCCTACAACTACGGTAAAGAGGATAAAGCTACTTCCGCAGCGATAATGAAGTCGAGATTGTGCTTGCACGGCTTCTACCGTAAGTTCAGCATTGTTTTCATATGCATTAATGACCTTGTGTTCTGCTCCATGATATTGAAACACCCGTTTAATAAGTGGCGTTTGTGAAATCACATAAATATAGCCAAGGAGCAATAATAGTTTAAATACTCCTTCAATAAAAACCTGAGCTACACTTGAAGTGAAAACAGGACGTGTCAATTGTGCTAAAAACACAGGAATCAATGTAAATAGTACTTTCCCGAAAAGAAAGGATATTACACCAATAGTTGCAACGCCAAATATTAAAGATAGTTTTGATTCTTTTTTCTCTTTTTGTTGTTCTTCTGCTACTTGAGCATCATCTTCTGGATTCACGTCATAGCGTTCAGAGGAAAAGTTCAAGTGCTGCGTACCGTTTGCACTGGCTTCAACAATAGCAGCAATTCCTCGTAAAAAAGGAATTTTTTTTAAAGCAGTGAGTACGGAATTTGATTTTCTTTTTGAATGAAAATAATCAATAGATTGATCTTTGCGACGAATAGCCGTCACCATCATACGTTTGCCACCGAACATGACGCCTTCTATAACGGCTTGACCACCATACGCAGGTTTTTGCAATTTAGACATTTCAGGCACCAACCTAACTTAACTAGACTAGACTTCTTAGTATTTTATATTCTACAGCAAAATCAAATAAACCTCTAGGCGGATGCATGTTATCTAGTTTAGCCAATATTTTTCATCTCCACACCCTTGTTATGAATTTTTTTCCTTTCACTTATAAAATTTGTTTATGAAACTCTGTGCGAAGTAGTTTAAAAATGTCTCTTTGATATCAGGCTCCCTTCTTGCGTATAGGAAGAGTAATAAACGTAAAAACTTAGAAATGAGTCAGTAGGAAATGAGAAAAAAGTTCATACTACATCAAGAGGTGATTAATATGTCAGAACCTAAAGAACAGCATGAAAAAAAACAGGATAACCACCCTACGCATAAACAGGAAATGTCTTTTTTATTTAAAGCCATCTTTATTTCCTTTTTTGGAGGGATTTTCTGGAGCTTTATTGGCTATTTAAATTATCTGTTCAGCTTTAGTGTTATCAATCCAAATATGCTTTTAGATCCATGGGCATTAGGTGATTGGAAGGATAAAGGAATAGGTGTTATCGTCAGTATTTTTCTTATAGGGGTATTATCTATTGTTGTCGGGTTGTTATACTACGTCCTATTAAAGAAGTTTAAAACAATTTGGATAGGTTTTGCTTACGGCTTATTATGGTGGGCAATTGTATTCGTTGTTTTGAATCCGCTCTTTCCCAACTTAAAAACAATTGGAGAGCTTCCAGCTAACACGATTATTTCATCCCTCTGTATTTATATTTTATATGGTGTATTCATCGGATATTCCATTTCTTTTGAAGCTGCAGAGCTTCAAACAAAAGATGAATCTACAGATTTTCAAACGGCGAATAAGTAGTGTGAATGTTCCAACGTATGCTAATATATTCTATATAATGATTTAAAAAGAAAAATAAAGTGCAAATTCACATGAGTGAGCTGCATAAAGGGTTCGTAGTAGGGGAGAGTGTTGAATTAAGATGAATAAGATTTTAGTAATAAACGGTCCTAATTTAAATCGTTTAGGCGTACGCGAACCAGCGGTATATGGGACAGATAATCTTCAAAATCTTGAAGAGAAACTTCAGCGAGCAGGCAGAGACCATGGGATAGAAGTTGAGTGCGTACAGTCTAATCACGAAGGTGTAATTATCGACTGGATTCATGAAGCGGATGAAAAATTTGATGGGATTATGATCAATCCTGGTGCTTTTACTCACTACAGTTATGCCATTCGAGATGCGATTGCTAGTATATCTGTTCCTGTTATTGAAGTGCATATTTCGAACGTACATAAGCGTGAAGAGTTTCGCCACCATTCGGTGACGGCACCTGTTACACATGGTCAAATTGTCGGGTTAGGTTTATATGGATATGAGCTTGCCCTGCAGGCACTTTTACAATTAAGGGGGAAATAAAATGAAAATCGAAAAACTACGCGAACAGTTTTCAAAGTTGAATGTGGACGGTGTTGTAATTACAAGTGAATATAACAGGCGCTATATGACCAATTTCACAGGATCTGCTGGTGTCGTTATTATTTCTGAAGACAAAGCGGCATTTGTAACAGATTTTCGTTATGTTGAACAAGCAACTAGTCAAACAGAAGGTTTTGATATCGTTCAGCACAAGGGTCCTATTGTAGAAGAAGTAGCGAATGTAGTGAAACAATTTGGAATTAAAAAGCTTGGTTTTGAACAGAATTATGTTACATATGGACAGCATCAATTATTTGATAAGCATATCGGCGCGAAACTTGTTCCAATCTCGCACGCAATCGAAAACTTACGCTTGATAAAGAGTGACTCAGAGATTAAGATATTAAAGGAAGCTGCAAAAATAGCAGATGCAGCATATGAACATATTTTAACCTTTGTTCGTCCTGGTTTAACAGAGCTTCAAGTATCTAATGAACTGGAGTTCTTTATGAGAAAACAAGGCGCAACATCTTCATCTTTTGATACAATTGTTGCTTCAGGGCATCGCGGGGCTTTACCCCATGGTGTTGCTTCTGACAAAGTCATTGAAAAAGGCGAACTTGTAACGCTTGATTTTGGCGCATACTATAATGGTTACTGTTCAGATATCACACGAACATTTGCCGTCGGTGAAGTAAGTGATAAGCTAAAAGAAATTTATAATGTCGTACTGCAAGCGCAGCTTAACGGAATGAGCGGCATCAAAGCAGGTATGACGGGTAAAGAAGCAGATGCGCTAACGCGTGATTATATTACAGAACACGGATACGGCCAGTATTTTGGACATTCGACCGGTCACGGCGTAGGGTTAGAAGTACATGAAGGCCCATCACTTTCTGTGAAATCTACAGATGTACTGCAGCCAGGTATGATTGTAACCGTTGAACCAGGTATTTACATACCAGACTTAGGGGGCGTTCGTATTGAAGATGATACGATCGTCACAGCAGAAGGTAATGAGGCATTATCGCACTCATCAAAAGAGTTCATTATTTTATAAAATGTAGGAGGATTTCTTCATGATTTCAGTAAATGATTTTCGTACAGGTTTGACAGTAGAAGTAGACGGAGGTATTTGGCGTGTAATGGATTTCCAACACGTAAAGCCTGGTAAAGGCGCTGCATTCGTTCGCTCAAAACTACGTAACCTTCGTACAGGAGCTGTGCAAGAAAAAACGTTCCGTGCAGGTGAAAAAGTAGGGAAAGCCCAAATTGATAACCGTAAAATGCAATATCTATATGCAAGCGGCGATCAGCACGTATTCATGGACAACCAGTCTTATGAGCAATTAGAGCTTCCGGCAAGTGCAATTGAATATGAGCTAAAATTCTTAAAAGAGAATATGGAAGTAGCAATTATGATGTACCAAGGTGAGACATTAGGTGTTGAACTTCCAAACACAGTTGAGCTTAAAGTAACAGAAACTGAACCTGGTATTAAAGGTGACACAGCTTCTGGCGGTACAAAACCGGCAACTGTAGAAACTGGCTTAACAGTAAACGTTCCGTTCTTCGTAAACGAAGGCGACGTATTAATTATCAACACAACAGACAGCAGCTACGTATCACGCGCGTAATTGGATCGTGTAAGCAAGCTGCAAACATACAAAAAAGGCAGAGAATCATTCTCTGCCTTTTTTGTATGTTTTTTGTGCTAACTCTTCCTTATTTTGCATAGGTTGTACTAAACAACGCAGAGGTATAGGAGGGGCTTATGAAGCAGTGGTTGGATCATTTAAACGGTACGGTATTAACGATGGCGTGCCTTCGATTTATTTCTTCATTTATTGAGTTTATTGCCGCTATTTTAATTGTCACAAACAATGATGTGAAAAAGGCGTTAATGATTAATGGAATGTTAGCGCTTGTTGGTCCGATTGTAATGGTGAGTTCTTTTACCATAGGTTTAGTGTCCGTAGCCGATCAATTATCTTTTGGGAAATTAATCATGATTGTAGTAGGAGTGCTCTTCATTTTAATCGGTGTTTTTAAATAAAAGGTAGGCATAAAATGGTCAAGCTTATAATACATTGAAGTGAGTTCAAATATGAGGGGATGAATATGTTAAACGAAATACTTGCAATCTTTCCGCCTAATTTAAAAAAGACTGTTGAATTTTATGTCACAAACCATTCTCATGTACTAGAAGAAATTCGAGTGCGCATAGGAAGACCTGTCGAATTTACAATCAACAATCAGCCATATTTCGAATCGTATCTTCCAAGTGCAGAAGATGCTTTATTTATCTTAAATAAATTAAGCCAGTTTTCGATTTATATGATTGAAGAAGAATTGAAAAAAGGATATGTCACCATTGAAGGCGGGCACCGGGTTGGGCTAGCGGGAAAAGTTGTAACGGAAAATGGACAGGTTCGTGTGATTCGAGATGTATCATCCTTTAATATCCGGATTGCTAAACAAAAGATTGGTATTTCGAATCAGCTTATTCCTTTTTTATACAATCGCTATTGGCAAAGTACGGTCATTATAGGACCTCCTCAAACAGGAAAAACAACCATGATTCGCGATTTAGCCAGAGTAATAAGTACTGGCATAGAGCGCTCTAAGATTCCTCCGTTTAAAGTGGGAATTGTAGATGAACGATCAGAAATTGCTGGGGCTGTTAAAGGGGTTCCTCAGCATACATTCGGATCTAGAATGGATTTATTAGATAGCTGTCCGAAAGCTGAAGGCATGATGATGATGATTCGCTCTATGAGCCCCGATGTGCTGATCGTGGATGAAGTGGGAAGTGAAGAAGATTGTAAGGCCGTGCTTGAAGCGGTTAATGCTGGCGTTCGTGTCATTATGACTGTTCATGGCTATGACATTGACGATTTAATGAAGCGTCCCACTTTGCAAGCTTTAATGAAACTTCACGTATTCAAAAGGTATGTTGTGCTATCGAACAGCCGAGGTCCTGGAACACTTCAGGCTATCTACGATGAGCACTATAATTCCATGAAAACGTCCACTGAAAAGTCGCTTATTGAAAATAGTAAAGGGTGATGGTGTATGAAACTGTTTGGTGCCATCTTTATCTTATTTGCTTCCACTTACACAGGATTTGAGTTTGCAAAGCAGCTTAGTGCAAGACCTAGGCAGCTCAGGCAATTAAAAACGGCTCTGAGGTCGTTAGAAGCAGAAATTATGTACAGCAATCGGCCTCTTCAAGAAGTTGCTCATTTGTTATCTCTACAGCTTCCTAATCCTTTGGCTTCTTTATTTAATGAGTTTTCAATGAAATTAAAAGAAGGTACTGAAAGTGTCAAGGAAGCTTGGGAAAAGACGTTGGACCAATTTTGGAAACAAACCGCACTTAAAACGGGAGAACTAGAAATCTTAAAACAATTTGGTGAAACGCTTGGTCAGCATGATCGTTATTCGCAGCAAAAGCATATCTTACTGACGCTGAATCATCTTGAACGCGAAGAACAAGATGCAGTTGATAAGCAGAATCGCTATGAAAAAATGGTTAAAAGTTTAGGCTTTCTATCTGGATTGCTACTGGTCATTCTATTGATGTAGCGATAGAGGAGGATTGAATGTGGGAATTGATATGAACACCATTTTTCAGATTGCTGGGATTGGTATCGTCGTAGCTTTTTTAGTCACCGTACTCGAACAGATGGGAAAAAAAGATTACGCGAACTGGGTTACCCTCATCGGTTTTATTTATATTTTATTTATGGTTGCTTCGATTGTAGAGGACTTATTTCAAAAAATCAAATCGGTTTTTTTATTTCAAGGGTAGAGGGGTGAGTTGCCATTGAAATGCTTCAAATTGTGGGCTTAGGGTTAGTAGCTACGTTTTTGGCTCTTATTTTAAAAGAACATAAATCACCTATTGCTTTTTTACTTGTTGTATTCGTGGGATCCGTGATCTTTCTTTTTTTAATTGATCAAATCTACGAAATTATTAAGATGGTCGAGCGGCTGTCGATTAATGCCCACGTTAACATGATTTATGTGGAAACCATTTTGAAAATTATTGGTATCGCCTATATCGCCGAATTTGGTGCTCAAATTACGAAAGATGCAGGGCAAGGTGCCATTGCTTCTAAAATTGAATTAGGTGGAAAAGTGCTGATTCTCTCCATGGCAATTCCTATTTTAACGGTCATTATTGAAACGATTATTTCAATGCTGCCCAATTAATTTTACTTAATATGAGGTGACGAAATGAAGCGGTGGACGTTTAAAGTGAATATACTCGCTCTTCTTTTGTTCCTCTTTTTTTTCTTTCCAGAAAATGTACAAGCTTCCGAACCCCCGAAGCAGCAAGAACTTGTCAATGAACAAATTGATAAGCTCGGTATCGATGAAGTCAAACAGTTTTGGGACGATATTATTACCCAATACGGCGGCTTTTTACCCGAGAGTCAGAAGGGAAGTTTAGTCGATTTTTTAAAAGGAGAAAAAGAGTTCTCTCTTAAAGAATGGCTAGGAGGTCTTGTAAAGTTTTTATTTCATGAAGTATTAGCGAATGGAAAACTCCTCGGTACACTCATTATGCTAACGGTTTTTAGCGTGTTTTTACAAACACTCCAAAGTGCGTTTAATCAGCAAACCGTAAGTAAAGTAGCGTATGCGCTTGTATATATGGTTTTGATCATCATTGCTCTTAATAGTTTTCAAATTGCTATCTCTTATGCAACGGGAGCGATTGAGACCATGACCAAATTCATTTTAGCTCTGGTGCCGCTGCTGCTTGCCTTAATGGCATCATCAGGAGGAGTTGTATCGGCAGCCTTTTTTCATCCGATGATTTTGTTTTTAATGAACACAAGCGGTTTGCTTATTCAATACGTAGTGATGCCGCTGCTTTTTCTTTCAGCACTGCTTAGCATTGTGAGTACGATTTCAGATGAACATAAGGTTACACAGCTTGCTCAGCTGTTGAGAAATATAAGCATTGGCGTGCTCGGAATATTCCTAACTGTTTTTTTAGGAGTGCTGTCCGTTCAAGGGGCTACCTCAGCTGTTGCCGACGGTATTACAATTCGAACGGCAAAGTTTGTCACAGGGAACTTTATACCTGTTGTAGGGCGTGTGTTCACAGATGCGGCTGATACAGTCATCAGTGCCTCGCTTCTATTAAAGAATTCAGTAGGGATTGCTGGAGTAGCAGTCTTACTGTTAATCGTCGCGTTTCCGGCTATTAAAGTGTTAACGCTTGCTTTTATCTATAAGCTAGCAGCAGCTCTTCTTCAACCCATTGGAGGAGGACCGGTTATTTCCTGCTTGAGCATTATCAGTAAAAGCGTCATCTATATTTTTGCGGCGCTTGCGGTTGTCTCGCTTATGTTTTTCTTATGTTTAACGGTCATCATTACAGCGAGCAACGTCACAATGATGGTGAGGTGAAGAAATTGCAGGCCTTAACGACGTGGATTACTAATATCGTTCTTTTTATCTTATTAGCTACCATTATTAATTTACTATTGCCCAATTCTAGTTTTCAAAAATATACAAAGCTGGTGGTTGGACTTCTTTTAATGCTGATTATTATTACACCCGTTTTTCAAATTTTCAAAGTGGATGTTAATCAAATGCTGAAATCACTTAGCTTATCATCTATTCGATCCGATCAGCAGGTAGAAAATTCAATAGAAAATCAGAAAAAAGAAATACAAGCTTCACAACGTGCATATATTTTAGAACAAATGGCTGTCCAAATGGAGGCAGATGTAAAAGAGGAGTTGATGGATCAGTATGGTGTAGCAATTGATCGAATTCACATTGAAACAAAAAAGCCGAACGACGAACCTACCGCTGATAATATTAAATCCATTTCAGTTGCCGTAAGTAAAAAAGCATCGGATGATTCCGAGGTTGTTTCAGCTGTGAAAGTTATTTCTATTGATACCTCCACACCGATCGAAACAAACAAACCAACAGAATCCAAGAAATTATCCAACTATTTAGCAGCAAAATGGGATGTAAAACAAGGCCAAGTTGTTGTGAATATGGAGGAGGGAGACACGAAATGAGTCAAAAGCCAGAAAAAGGTGACCCATCATTTTTTCAGCGGTTCTTTTCACTTAAACAGTCATCAACTACGAAGAAACCTTCAAAGTTAATGTATATAGGCATTTTACTAGCTGCAGGCGTTATCTTTATGGTATTTAGCAACTCACTCACAACATCTATGAATTCAGGCGGATTACTAAAGAGTGCAAGCAAAGAAACCAGCGCACCACCGGTATCACAGGATGTTCCCGCTTTTAGCTCTAAAAAGACAACAACAATGACAGGCTATGAAGAGCGGTATGAGGAAGAATTGAAAGATATTTTGGATCAAGTTAGAGGCGTAAGTAAGGTAAAAGTAATTGTGAACCTAGATGCAACAGAATCCAAAATATATGAAAAAAACAGCGTCACAAAATCGCAAACGACCAACGAAACAGACCGTGAAGGAGGGACTCGTAAAGTTGAAGATTCCTCAACAGACGAACAGCTGGTCATTGTAAGAAGTGGAGAACAAGAAAAGCCTGTTGTAGTTAAAACCGAAAAGCCAAAAGTAAGAGGCGTGTTAGTTGTAGCTAAAGGAGCTGATAATATCGAGGTAAAGAAATCTATTATTGAAGCCGTGACAAGAGCGCTCGATATACCAAGTCATAGAGTAGCAGTATTAGCGAAAAAAGGATGAGGGGGAAATGAATATGTTATTAAAAAAGCAAACGGTTTGGTTATTAACAATGTTAAGTTTAGTTGTTGTGTTATCGGTGTATTATATGACAACGCCAGAAAATCCTCAGAGTAATGTTGCGCTAGTAGACAATGAAAAACAGAGCGAAAAGCAGGCTGATGACAAGGCTCCTGCAGAAGATACAAAACAACAGACAGATGAGAAATCAGGAACAAAAGAAGATTCAAAAACTGAAGGTTCAGCAGGAGATGTAAAGAAGGAAACGGCTAAAAATGCAAAAGAATCAGCGGTTGTATCAAGCACAGATAGCGACGAGCTATTTACGGCTCTTCGTTTGGAATTAAATGATGAAAGAAGTCAATTAAAAGAAGAGTATCAAGAAGTAGCTGCATCAAAAAATGTGACGCCTGCGGAAGTAAGCAAGGCGATGGATAAAATTGATGAATTATCAAAGCTTGGGGAAAAAGAAGCCACGCTGGAAACATTAATTAAAGCAAAAGGATACAGTGACGCGCTAGTAAGAGCAGACGGAAAGCAAGTACAAATTACGGTTAAGACAGAAAAACACTCAAAAACAAAAGCAAATCAAATCATTCAGCTAGTCAAAAAAGAAATGGGTCCAAAAGAAGTAGCGGTAGAGTTTCAACCAACTAAATAAAGGGAATAAAAGAAGTGTGAAACAGCCGTAAATTGGGGTTGTTTACACTTCTTTTTTTATGAAATGACTAAAATCTAAGCGAGACGGTAAAAATTTTAACATGGCTTTCTTTTTTTACTTCGGTTATAATAGGTTTCATAATCTTATATTAGTACTAGGTGACAAACGTTTTCATAAGTGTTGTCATCTGTAAAGCTATGTTTCCATTTATAAAACGATAACGCTAAAAAGTTATTATAGAGTAAGTGGAACTTCTTTTTAATGTTTGCCAAACGAATTGAATGGCTGTAGCCATCTGTCGTATTATTAACATTGTAGAGAATTCTATTTTCATGAGGTAGGAGTGTTCAATATGTTAAAAATTCAAGAGATCCGTGAGATCATTAAACTAGTTGATCAATCATCAATCGAGGAGTTCACCTATGAGCACGAAGGCTCCAAAATCAAGATGAAGAAAAAAGACGCAATTGTTTCCAAACAAGCACAGCAAGTAGTGGTTTCGGCACCTGAACAAGCGGCAGTACCTGCACCGCAGGCAGCAGCGGCTCCAGCGCCAGCCCCAGCAGCACAGTCTGCTCAACCAAAAGAAGAACAAGCGGCCCCAGCGGTTGATGAAAGCTTACATAAAATTACATCTCCGATGGTAGGGACTTTCTATGCGTCATCATCGCCAGAATCAGATGTATACGTGACTCCTGGAGATAAAGTACAAAAAGATTCGGTTGTATGTATCGTAGAAGCAATGAAATTATTTAATGAAATCGAAGCAGAAGTTAAAGGTGAAATCGTTGACGTATTAGTTGAAAGTGGACAACTTGTAGAATACGGTCAACCTCTTTTCTTAGTAAAGCCTGAATAAGGAGCGGTAAATATGATTAAAAAGCTATTAATTGCGAATCGAGGAGAAATTGCGGTTCGAATTATTCGAGCGTGTAAAGAGTTAGGTGTAGAATCAGTAGCTGTTCATTCTCAAGCTGATCGCGATTCTTTGCATGTACAATTAGCAGACGAAGCGTATTGTATTGGACCAACGTCATCTAAAGACAGCTATTTAAACTTTACAAACATTATGAGTGTTGCGATGCTAACGGGCTGTGACGCTATTCACCCTGGATACGGCTTTTTAGCTGAAAACGCTGATTTTGCAGAGCTATGCAGAGAGTGTAACGTTACATTTGTAGGACCAAGTCCTGAAGCCATTAACAAAATGGGAACAAAAGACGTAGCGAGAGAAACGATGCGTGAAGCGGGTGTTCCAATTGTTCCTGGTTCAACTGGAATTGTAGAGTCAGTGGAAGACGGTATGTCAATCGCTAATGATATTGGCTATCCTGTTATTATTAAAGCAACGGCAGGAGGCGGAGGAAAAGGAATCCGCGTTGCGAAAAATGAACAAGAGCTTATTAAAGGTATTACAATTACACAGCAAGAAGCTGCTACAGCTTTCGGTAACCCTGGTGTGTACATTGAAAAGTTCATTGAGGATTTCCGTCACGTTGAGATCCAAGTGTTGGCTGATTCTCATGGGAATACTGTACATTTAGGAGAGCGTGATTGCTCGATTCAACGCCGTCTTCAAAAATTAATTGAAGAAACGCCTTCTCCAGCGTTAGACGAAAAAACGCGTGAATTAATGGGCGACGCTGCTGTTAAAGCTGCTCAAGCCGTTAATTACACAGGAGCCGGAACAGTGGAATTCATTTATGATTACCGTGAAAACAAATTTTACTTCATGGAAATGAATACGCGTATCCAAGTAGAACACCCTGTTACAGAGATGGTGACAGGAGTTGACTTAATTAAAGAACAAATCAAAGTGGCAAATGGTGAAACTTTACCGTTTACGCAAGAAGAAGTGACATTTAACGGATGGGCAATTGAGTGCCGAATCAACGCGGAAAACCCAGAGAAAAACTTTATGCCATCACCAGGTACAATTCAAATGTACTTGCCGCCAGGTGGCTACGGAGTGCGCGTAGACTCTGCTGCATATCCGGGCTATGCAATCCCGCCTTACTATGATTCAATGGTGGCTAAATTGATTGTTCATGCGCCAACTCGTGAGGAAGCTATTGAACGAATGAAGCGCGCGTTAGATGAATTTGTTATCGACGGCGTTGCAACCACTATTCCTTTTCACCAAAAACTATTAAATCATGAAAAATTTGTTAGCGGTGAATTCAACACGAAGTTTCTTGAGCTATATGACGTAATGAATTCTTAGTATAATATAAACTATAGGAGGTGCTGTACATGAATGAAAATCATGTATTAGAAATGGAAGAACACCCAAATTCTCTTGGCAAAGTAGAAATTGCTCCTGAGGTTATTGAAGTCATTGCGGGTATTGCTGCTTCTGAAGTAGAAGGCGTTTCTGCAATGAGAGGAAATTTTGCAGCTGGCGTTGTGGAGAAACTAGGAAAGAAAAACCACGGTAAAGGTGTAAAAGTGGACTTAACAGAAAACGGGATAAAAGTAGACGTATTTTGTATGATGAAGTTTGGAGTGTCTATTCCAAACGTAGCGCAACAAGTACAAGACAACATTCGTCAAGCCCTTAAAAATATGACAGCTATTGATCTCGATGAAGTAAACATTCATATCGTAGGGATTCAGTTTGATACGCAAAAAACTGATATTGAAGAAGTTGAATAAAACAAACGTTGACCTAACGGCTGTTGCTAAAATGGAATAACGTATGATTACTTGTTCCTTTTCAACACAAGCTATGGTAAAGTGAAAAAGACTGTCTCGTCATAAAGACGGTCTTTTTCGTGTTCTACAAACTTCGTCTAAGAACAATGAAGTATCGTATCATAAACTATGCTATTATCTAGGTATACTAGTTGAAGAAGATAAATAAAGGAGCAAAAATAATGAAAAGACATACAGCACGCCAAAAAGCATTACAAGCACTATTTCAGCATGATTTAGGGCAGACCGAGCCAATGGAGGCAATCGGAAATGTTGTACAAAATGAAAAGTCTGATCAATTTTTAGAAAGTCTCGTGCTAGGTGTGGTTGAACATCAGCAAGAAATTGATGAACTTTTACGCAATCATTTAGAAAAATGGACGTTAGATCGTGTAGCTACTGTAGACCGCGTTATCCTACGTATTGCCGTATACGAAATGAAGTATGAAGAAGAAATTCCTACGAGCGTTACGTTAAATGAAGCGATTGAATTAGCGAAAACGTTTGGCGATGATCAATCAAGCAAGTTTATCAATGGCGTATTGTCTAAAGTGTTAACAACTTTATCTAAATAAAGGTTCATCTTGCCAAATCAAGTGACCAAAATGCTTCTCTCCTTTATACAAAGGGGAGAGGGTGACTGCAAAGGAGGCAAAACGATGAGTGAAGTGCGTTATCTAACCGTTACGGCTCTTACACGATACATTAAGCGCAAGTTTGATGTAGACCCTCACATGCAAGATGTATGGATTAAAGGAGAAATTTCTAACTTTAAACGTCATAGTCGGGGACATATGTATTTCACCTTGAAAGATCAAAATGCTCGTATCGCAGCCGTTATGTTTGCTGGGCATAACCGGCAGCTTAATTTTCAGCCTGAAGAAGGAATGAATGTACTCATTCGAGCTGAAATTTCGGTTTATGAACCAAGCGGAAATTATCAAATGTACGTAAAAGAAATGCAGCCTGATGGCGTTGGAAACTTATACTTGGCCTACGAACAGCTGAAAAAAAAGCTAGAAAAAGAAGGCTTATTTGATCCTGCTAGGAAACGAAAACTGCCGAAGTATCCAACAACAATAGGTGTTATTACATCTCCAACTGGAGCAGCCGTACGTGATATTATTACGACATTAAAGCGCAGATATAACGCGAACATTATTGTTATGCCCGCTCTTGTTCAAGGAGTGAATGCGGCACCGTCTATCATTAAGGCAATTGAAGAAGCAAACCGTCGTAAAGAAGCAGACGTATTGATTGTTGGCCGCGGTGGTGGGTCAATTGAAGAGCTTTGGGCTTTTAACGAAGAAAGCGTTGCTCGTGCAATTTTCACTTCTACTATTCCTGTTATTTCAGCGGTTGGACATGAAACCGATTTTACAATTGCAGATTTTGTAGCAGATCTTCGCGCTCCTACTCCAACGGGTGCTGCGGAATTGGCTGTGCCTCATATCAGTGAAATTACAGAAAGATTGACTCAGCGAAATATCCGTCTTCTTCGTTCGATGAAAGAAATGCTTCAGTCTAGTAGCCGCAGGCTTGAACGATCCCAGAAATCATATGCTTTTCGTTATCCTCAAAAGTTGGTCGAGCAAAAAGAGCAACAGTTAGATCAGTTGATGGAGCGTTTTTATCGTGAAGGCAGAAGGTACATTGAAGATAAACGGACGAACTACGAGCAGCTAACAGCCGCTTTGTTGCGCAATCACCCCGAGCATCAGTTAATGAAAGCAGCGGAGCGTCAACAGCAGCTGACGAAAATGCTGACAAAAGAGATGCAGCAGCTGCTAAAGCAAAAACAGCTTTTATTTGCAACGGCAACGTCAAAATTACATACGCTTAGTCCATTAAAAACAATGGAAAGAGGCTACAGCTTAGTATACGATAAAGAAAAAGAGTTAATTAAATCAACCAAACAAGTATCCAAAGGCGATATGGTAAACGTTCGTTTGACCGATGGACAGTTGCAGTGTGAAGTTTCGAAAATAGAGGAGCGATGAAAAATGGCGACAAATAAAGAGTATACGTTTGAAGAGGCGATGGAGCAGTTAGAAACCATCGTAAACAAGCTAGAAGAAGGCGACGTGCCTTTAGAAGAAGCAATTCAACAATTCCAAGAAGGAATGACTCTTTCAAAATTCTGTCACGATCGTCTTCAGCATATTGAAAAGCAAATGGAAACTATTTTACGTGAAGACGGAACGCTTGAGCCATTCTCGGTGCAGGAGGAAGAGTGATGGTGAATGAAATGAATTTAAAAGAGTATATTTCTTTTACAAAAGATCGAGTAGAAACACGCCTGCCTGAAGTGGTAAAAGCATTACATGCTCCGGTTAACTTAAAGGAATCCATGCTTTACTCGCTTACGGCAGGAGGAAAGCGACTTCGCCCAGTGCTGTTGTTTGCCACGCTACATGCGTTTGGAAAAGACGAGAGCATGGGATTAGAAACAGCATGTGCAGTGGAAATGATTCATACATATTCTCTCATTCACGATGATTTACCTAGCATGGATGATGACGACTTAAGAAGAGGTAAACCAACGAATCACAAGGTGTACGGCGAAGCAACCGCTATATTAGCTGGAGATGCTCTTTTAACAAATAGCTTTCAGCTCATTTCTGAAGCGGCACATCCTGAGATTACATCACATATGAAGCTTCAGCTCATTACAGAACTGGTAAAAGCAAGCGGAACAGAAGGTATGATCAGCGGACAGGTTGCGGATATGGAAGGCGAAAAAAAGCAGCTCACGCTAGATGAGCTTGAATATATTCACCTTCACAAAACGGGGAAGCTGCTAGGGTTTTGTGTAAAAGCAGGAGCTATTCTTGCAAAAGCTACGCCTTTACAGCAAGAATTATTAGAAGAATTCAGTAAGCATGTAGGGTTAGCGTTTCAAATTCAAGATGATATCTTGGATGTGGAAGGGTCTGAAGAAAAATTAGGAAAGCCAATTGGCAGTGATACAGAAAATGAAAAAACGACATATCCTTCTTTATTAGGTATGGAAGCGGCCAAAGAAAAGTTACAGTATCATGTTGAACAAGCACTTCTCTCGTTACGTCAAGCTCAAATTAAGCACGGATTACTAGAAGAAATTTGTTTATATATAGCAAAACGTGATAGTTAATGACGATCTCTGTCAGGTTTTTTGAGTGATACAGTAAAATAAGATTGAGTCCCAATAGGGGCTATGCTATAATGATTTTACTACTGTATAAAAGCGTAGTGCATAGGTTTGAAAGACATATACAATATCTTGGTGGCCGTTATCACATTTGTGTTAGCGGCTATTTTTTCACTGTTTTCCTTTGAATATCGCTGGTTTACTGATAGAATATCAAAGGTATTGTAAGTAATAAGGAAATACTAAAAATTGACTATACGTATAAAACAATAGACAATGTATTAAGGTAACTTTATAACAAGTACGAAAGTGAGTGATCCACCTTGGATCTTACAACGATAAAAAATCCTGAGTTTTTAAAGAAAATGTCAGTAACACAATTAGAAGAACTAAGTGAAGAGATTCGTCGTTTTTTAATTACAAAGCTTTCTGCAACTGGCGGTCATATAGGGCCGAATTTGGGAGTTGTTGAGTTAACGCTTGCACTCCATAAAGTATTTGACAGCCCAAAAGATAAATTTTTATGGGACGTGGGGCATCAGTCGTATGTCCATAAAATTTTAACAGGACGAGCGGGAGAGTTTGATACAATCCGTCAATATAAAGGATTATGCGGTTTTCCAAAGCGTGACGAAAGTGAACATGATGTATGGGAAACGGGACATAGTTCTACATCTCTTTCAGCCGCAATGGGAATGGCTGCTGCAAGAGATTTGCAAAAAACAAAAGCTCATATTGTTCCCATCATTGGTGACGGAGCTTTAACAGGTGGTATGGCTCTTGAAGCGCTTAACCACATCGGGCACGAGCAAACGGATATGACCGTTATTTTAAATGACAATGAAATGTCTATCGCTCCTAACGTGGGAGCTGTACACAGTATTCTAGGACGTTTGCGCACGGCAGGCAAATACAACTGGGTAAAAGATGAGCTTGAAGTCTTGCTGAAAAAAGTGCCTGCAGTAGGCGGTAAGCTTGCGGCAACGGCAGAACGTGTAAAAGATGGTCTAAAGTATATGGTCGTGTCAGGCATGTTCTTTGAAGACCTTGGCTTTACGTATTTAGGCCCAGTTGATGGCCATAGCTATGATGATTTATTGGAAACGTTACAATATGCAAAGAAAACAAAAGGTCCCGTGCTGATTCACGTTATTACGAAAAAAGGGAAAGGCTACTTGCCGGCGGAAAGCGATAAAAGCGGAGCATGGCATGGTACAGGCCCTTACAAAATTGAATCCGGTGACTTTATTAAAGACAAAAATGTTCCGATTGCTTGGAGTAAACTAGTAAGTGATACGGTATTGAAGATGGCTAGGGAAGATGATCGCATTGTAGCCGTAACACCAGCAATGCCTGTGGGTTCAAAACTCGAAGCATTTCAAAAAGAGTTTCCGCATCGCATGTTTGATGTTGGGATTGCAGAGCAGCATGCAACAACAATGGCAGCAGGTCTTGCAACTCAAAATATGAAGCCCTTTTTAGCTATTTATTCTACGTTTTTACAGCGTGCATACGATCAAGTGGTTCATGATATTTGCCGTCAAAAGCTAAATGTATTTATTGGGATTGATCGCGCTGGGCTAGTAGGTGCTGATGGTGAAACGCATCAAGGCGTGTTTGATATTGCATTCTTACGTCATTTGCCTAACCTTGTTATTATGATGCCAAAAGATGAGAATGAAGGCCAGCACATGGTTCACACTGCTTTGACTTATGAAGAAGGTCCGATTGCTATGCGCTATGCTAGAGGAAACGGATTAGGTGTTGAACTAGATTCAGAATTGAAAAACATTCCGATCGGAACATGGGACGTATTAAAAGAAGGTTCAGATACAACCATTTTAACGTTTGGTACAACGATTTCAATGGCGATGGATGCAGCAGCAGAACTTGAGAAGCAAGGAATCAGCGTCAAAGTGGTAAATGCTCGTTTTATTAAACCGTTGGATGAAAAAATGCTTCATGAGATTTTCCAAACTAGTAAGCCTGTGATTACGGTAGAAGAAGCGGTACTTCAAGGCGGTTTTGGAAGCGCGGTGTTAGAGTTTGCATCAGAGCACGGCTATTATGATACGCGCGTTGAACGTATGGGGATTCCAGATCGCTTTATCGAGCACGGCAGCGTAACAAAACTTTTAGAAGAAATTGGCTTAACCAAAGAAGAGATTATAAATCGAGTTAAAAAACTCGTAACACCAACACAAAAGAGGCTTGAAGTTAAGTGACAAAAAAAGAACGAGTAGATGTATTATTAGTAGAACGAGGTTTGATTGAAACAAGAGAAAAAGCAAAGCGTACAGTGATGGCAGGACTCGTTTATGCGAATGAAGTCCGTTTGGATAAGCCGGGAGAGAAAATTGAACGCGATACGCCGCTGACAATTAAAGGTGCAGTGATGCCTTACGTCAGCAGAGGCGGCTTTAAGCTTGAAAAAGCGATTAAAGAATTTAATGTCCATGTAGCGGATAAAATCATGATTGATATTGGTTCTTCTACTGGAGGCTTTACCGATTGTGCGCTTCAAAATGGAGCGAAGATGTCCTATGCGCTAGACGTAGGCTATAATCAGCTAGCTTGGAAGCTTCGTCAAGATGAACGAGTAGAAGTAATGGAACGAACCAATTTCCGTTATGTGACGCCAGCTGATTTATCAAGAGGCTTGCCTGAATTCGCTTCTATTGATGTATCATTTATTTCCTTAAGACTCATTCTTCCTGTGTTAAAAACACTTCTTGTTCCACACAGCGATGTTGTTGCGCTCGTTAAGCCACAGTTTGAGGCTGGAAGAGAGCAAGTTGGGAAAAAAGGAATCGTGCGTGATTCAAAAGTGCATGAAGAAGTTCTTCAAGGCATGGTGGATTTCTCCCTTCGTCAAGGATACGATGTATATAACATGTCGTATTCACCGATAACGGGAGGAGATGGAAATATCGAATTTCTTCTCCACCTGCGCTGGAAAGGCGAGCGTGAACTTGGTGAAAATCAAGCTCCGCTTACTGTGAGCGAAGTAGTTGAAGAAGCACATAAGACGTTAAAAGAGAAAAAGTAATAATGGCCAATGTTAAGCAAAGACTTAGCATTGGCGATTTGATTATGACTCTTTATACAAAAGGTGCATAATCAAGTTGAACACATTATGATACTTAATTAGTGAAAGACTTATAAACAACAAAACAAAAAAAAGATTACATATTAATGTGAGGTGCCAACATGAATAAAGGGCAAAGACATATTAAAATTCGTGATATTATCACGAATAATGATATTGAAACACAGGATGAATTGGTAGATATTTTAAAAAACCAAGGTTTTAATGTAACACAGGCAACAATCTCTCGTGATATTAAAGAACTGCACTTAGTCAAAGTGCCTTTGATGGACGGTCGATACAAATACAGCTTGCCTGCAGATCAGCGTTTTAATCCCTTACAAAAGTTAAAGCGCTCTCTTATGGACGCATTTGTAAAAATTGATTCAGCGGGGCATATGTTGGTGATGAAAACATTACCGGGAAATGCAAATGCGATTGGCGCATTAATTGATCATTTGGATTGGGATGAAATATTAGGAACAATTTGTGGAGACGATACATGTTTGATTATTTGCCGTACTCCTGAAGATACGCAAATTATATCAGACCGATTTTTAGAAATGTTATAAAGGTGAGTGAAGCAGGTTGTTAGCTGAATTATCCATTAAAAACTTTGCGATTATTGATGAACTTTCTGTTTCATTTGAAAAAGGCTTAACGGTATTAACAGGCGAAACAGGAGCGGGGAAATCGATTATTATTGATGCCATTTCATTGTTAGTAGGTGGAAGAGGCTCTTCGGAGTTTGTACGCCACGGAACAGACAGAGCCGAAATTGAAGGACTTTTCTTATTTGATGAAGAACAGCATCCGAGTCACGAAAAAGCCAAACAAGTCGGTTTGGAAGTGGAAGATGGAATGATTGTGCTTCGCCGAGATATCACTACAAATGGGAAAAGTATTTGCCGCATCAACGGTAAGCTCGTAACGTTAGCTATCCTACGTGAAGTTGGACAGACGTTAATTGATATACATGGACAGCACGAGCACCAAGATTTAATGAATCAAGATCGTCACTTAACTCTTCTTGATCAATATGGAGGAGAAAAAGTAGAAGAGGCTTTGACGGAGTATCGAGAGGTATTTTCTAGGTATACATCGCTAAAAAAGCAGCTTGATCAATTAACTGAAAATGAACAGCAGATGGCACATCGCCTCGATCTTATTCAATTTCAATTAGATGAAATCAAAGCGGCAAATTTGCAGCTGAACGAAGACGAGGAACTAAATGAAGAGCGTTTGAAGATTTCTAACTTTGAAAAGATCTATACGTCGCTAAACGATGCGTACAATGCCCTGCACGGTGAACACCAAGGTTTAGATTGGGTCGGCGTAGCAATGAATCATACGGAGGATATTTCGTCACTGGAAAAAAACTATGCCGAAATTTCTGAGATCATTTCATCGAGCTTCTATCAGCTAGAAGACGCATCTTATAAAATTCGTCAGCAGCTTGATTTATTAGAATTTGATCCCAAACGCTTAGACTTTATTGAAGCGCGTTTAAATGAAATTAATCACTTAAAGCGTAAATACGGTCAAAGTGTAGATGAAATTCTAGAATATGCAGCGCAAATTGAAGATGAAATTGATCGTATTGAAAATCGAGATACGCATGTGAGCAAGATCAAAGAAGAGTTAAACAGTGTAGCACAGGATTTATTAGTAGAAGCTAATAACGTTTCAGCTATTCGAAAAAAACTTGCTCAGGAGTTAACGGACAGTATCCATCATGAGCTTCAAGAACTGTATATGGCTAAGACCGTATTTCAAATTAAATTCTCTGTTGTAAATGCAGGTAAAAATGACGTTGAAGTAAATGGAGAAAGAATAAAATTCACCAAAGACGGTATTGACAACGTAGAATTTTATATTTCTACCAATCCTGGTGAACCTTTAAAGCCTCTTGCAAAAGTAGCATCAGGAGGAGAACTGTCAAGAATTATGCTGGCGTTAAAAAGCATCTTCTCTAAGCATCAAGGCGTGACGTCCATTATCTTTGACGAAGTTGATACAGGCGTAAGTGGAAGAGTAGCTCAATCGATCGGTGAAAAAATACATGCTATTTCTGTTGATTCACAAGTTCTCTGTATATCTCATCTGCCTCAGGTAGCAGCGATGGCAGATACTCATCTCTTTATTGCTAAAGAGATAAAAGGTGATCGTACAACGACGTCTGTTCTTCCGTTAACTGTTGATGAAAAAGTAAAAGAAATTGGTCGAATGATTGCAGGAGCTGAAATTACAAGCTTAACGAAGGAACATGCCAAAGAGCTTTTAGATTTAGCGGATAAGATGAAGCACACCATTTAAAAAAACACCTTTTAACACGTAACAGTATGTGTTAAAGGTGTTTTTTTATACAAAATGGAGGAACTGAAAATGTTTCCTTGCACTTCTTTTCATTTTTCTCTGAACTTCTGTTATAAATGCGCTCTAAGAAGGCTAAATTAAATGTGTAGCCATTTAGGCGAGGAAGCGAGGAGAGTGAAAACATGCAAAATCGATACAGACATATAATTGGTGCGATTCTCCTTGTTTCGTTCATTTTTGTAGGATTTATTCCAGTTGTGCAACAATATATACACATTCCAAAACAAATCGTCTTATTTGAACAGCAAAAAGAAAAAATTAATACGACATTACCGCTTAGCGTAGAAGCTTCATCACCTGTTTACGATGTAACAAGTAACAAGGCGAAGCTGACCGTAGCAGGCAAACAAGTAGGCAAAGAAGAGTTGATGCTTCATTTGGCCGGTATTCCTGTAAAGCGTGTAGACGTGCAGGTATTATCTGATTTTAAAGTCATTCCAGGTGGACAATCAATCGGTGTGAAATTAAATTCAAAAGGTGTTCTTGTTGTAGGCTATCATCAAGTAGATACAGCAAAAGGTAAAAGATCTCCTGGCGAAATTGCGGGTATTCAAGTTGGAGATATGATTACGAAGATTAATGGTAAAACCATTGAAAAAATGAGTGATATTACACCGTTTATTCAGCAGGCAGGAAAAACGGGTGAACCATTAAATCTGCATATTTTAAGAGAAAAAAAGCAGTTTGACACTAAGCTATATCCGTTAAAAGATAAGCAAGATTATGCTTACAGAATCGGTTTATATATCCGTGATTCAGCTGCAGGAATTGGCACAATGACTTTTTATGATCCAAAATCTAAAAAATACGGCGCTTTAGGTCATGTTATTTCGGATATGGATACAAAAAAGCCAATCGTAGTAGAAGATGGACAAATTGTCCGTTCGACCGTTACATCAATTGAAAAAGGTTCTAACGGCGTTCCCGGCGAAAAGCTAGCAAGGTTTTCTGAAGATAGACAAATCATTGGAAATATTACACGAAATAGTCCTTTTGGTATTTTTGGAAAATTGTCTTCAACGATGGAAAATGGAATAATGGATAAAGCAATGCCAATTGCCCTATCTCATCAAGTAAAAGAAGGACCGGCTAAAATTCTAACGGTAGTAGATGATGATCAAGTAGAAGAATTTGATATTGAAATTATGAGTACTATACCTCAAAAGTTTCCGGCTACTAAAGGAATGGTTATTAAAATTACAGATCCTAAATTGCTAAAGAAAACAGGTGGAATTGTTCAAGGAATGAGCGGGAGCCCGATTATTCAAAACGGTAAAGTCGTTGGAGCGGTTACCCATGTTTTTGTAAATGATCCTACCTCGGGTTACGGTGTCCATATTGAATGGATGCTTAACGAAGCAGGAATCGATATTTATAAAAATAATCGAAAAAAAGCGAGCTAATGTTGTCATTAGTTCGCTTTTTTTGATAAAAATTATTGTCGTAAATGTAAGAGAAAAACGTCGAAAAACAAAGAAAATAAGAGAAAATCGAATAAATTCCATTTAAAAGACTTTTTTCTAAAAAAATAAAGGAAATAATGTTGCATTGTCGAATTTGTCCTTTAGAATAAAGAATAGAGACACGTAGGAAACGACGTATAACATAAAGGACTGAGGAGGAAGCTGCATTGAAAAAAATTAAAGTATGCTTGGTTGATGATAATCGGGAACTAATTGGTTTGCTTGAAGATTATATTTCAGAGCAAGAAGACATGGAAGTAATCGGAGTAGCTTACAATGGACAAGAGTGTTTATCCATTTTAAAAGATAAAGATCCGGATGTTCTTGTATTAGACATTATTATGCCGCATCTAGATGGATTAGCAGTTTTAGGTCAGTTAAAAGAAATGAAAAAAGAAAATTATCCAAATGTCATTATGCTAACAGCATTTGGGCAAGAAGACGTAACGAAAAAAGCGGTTGATTTAGGAGCTGCTTATTTTATTCTAAAGCCGTTTGATATGGAAAACTTAGTGAATCATATTCGTCAAGTTAGCGGACAAACATCTTCATTCATGCAACGTTCATCTTCTTCCATGCGTTCACATCGCGACAGCAAACCAGCAAATTTAGATGCAAGCATTACGAGCATTATTCACGAAATTGGTGTACCTGCTCATATCAAAGGCTATTTGTATTTGAGAGAAGCCATTTCAATGGTATATAAGGATATTGAGCTGCTTGGGTCGATTACAAAAGTACTGTATCCTGATATTGCAAAAAAATATAATACAACGGCAAGCCGCGTTGAGCGCGCCATTCGTCATGCCATTGAAGTAGCATGGAGCCGAGGAAACATTGATTCCATTTCTTCATTATTCGGGTATACTGTCAGCATGTCAAAAGCGAAGCCGACAAACAGTGAATTTATCGCCATGGTTGCGGATAAATTACGCCTTGAACATAAAGCGAGTTGAAAGGGATAGGACTGCTGGAATTACGGGGTTTTGAGTGAGCTGATACCTTTTGTAATACAGAGTACATGCCGATAAATCTTTGGAATTTACACTAGATAGTAAACTAAAAACCAATAAACTTTTTACTGCAGGGCCGATGAATTTTACTCATTCATTGGTCTTTTTATTTTGTTTTAAGAGGTGAAAATATTGAGGTTAATGGAACGTGCATCTTGTTTTTCTTCATATCCATAGTGGAGTATTTTATTGAAATAATTTATTTAATTGTTATGAGGGTTTTGTGTTTGAAAGAAGATTTAGAAGATGTATTGAAAAATTCATGTCCATATTTTAAATGGGATATAGATAAGTAAATTATAAAAAAGCAGCCTTCAGAAAAGGCTGCTTTTTTTAATCCATTAATTTAGCAATCGGTTTTGAAAGGAACAGAACAATAATTCCAAGTACAATTGTTACAGCTCCGATTAAGCTGAAGATATCGAAATAACCTAAAGACTGTGTATAAGATGCAAGAACACCCGCTAGCTTATTAGCGACAGCAGAGCTTGCCATCCATACGCCCATTAAAAGAGAAGCAAGCTTTAATGGAGCCAGTCTACTTACCATAGACAGCCCTACTGGCGAAATCATAAGCTCAGCTAGCGTGTGCAGGAAGTAAGTGAAAATCATGAACAGGATATTTACTTTTAAAGCTGGGTCATTACCAGTATACATAACGGCTGGAATTAAAATTAAGAATCCTAATCCCACTGTCACAAGTCCCATACCCATTTTTGTTGGCGTTTTGAAATCACCGCGTTTTGAATTTCCGAGCTTGTACCAAACTAGTGACATAATTGGTGCTAAAATCATGATAAACAGCGGATTCAATGATTGGAACCACTCTGTTGGAACCGTGAAACTACCTATTTGACGATTAATTTGATCTTGAGCATATAGCGTTAAAGAACTTCCGGCCTGTTCAAAAGCTGTCCAGAAAGCAATAACAACGAAGGCTAGAATAACGATAGCAACCGTTCTTTTCTTTTCTCGTGCTGACAGCGGAGCAGTTGATGTTTGAGATGCCGCTGCGTGAACTTTTCCTGTAGGCTCTTTCCCGATATCACCTAAGTAGCGATTAGCCAGTAGGTTAAATAAAATTTGTCCAACAACCATTCCGATAGCTGCTGTTAAAAATCCGTATTTGTAACTCATTAATCCAACAACTAACGGTGCGAAAAATGCACCAAAGTTAATACCCATATAAAAAATGGTAAAAGCACCGTCACGGCGAGGATCATTTTCTTCATAGAGATCTCCGACCAATGTGGAGATATTTGGTTTGAAAAATCCGTTTCCGATAATTAATAAAGCAAGTCCGATATACAAAGCGGCTACACTTTGATGAATGAAGATGGAAAAATTCCCGAGTGCCATAATCACACCGCCGATAGTGATGGCTAGCCTTCTTCCGAGGAAGCGGTCTGTTAAATATCCGCCAATCATCGGCGTAATGTAAACAGCACTAGTGAATGTTCCATATAAGCTCAGTGCAGTTGCTTTATCTACCCCTAGTCCACCTTGAGCAGCGGTAGCAGTTAAATAAAGAACCAGAATGGCTCTCATTCCATAATAACTAAATCTTTCCCATGCCTCAGTAGCGAATAATAAGTACAGTCCAGGAGGGTGTTTTTTCCTAGACCCATTTGGCTGCTGATTTTCGTGTTGTACAGCTGCTTGCATAATGAAGTCCCCCTAAATTTTTCTCATACTATTTAATTCTTTTGTTTGAATTAATCAAAAAATCAGAATATAAGTACTGGAATAAATATAATGTCTTTTTATTTTAGTAGAAAAACAATAATTTCGTCAATGAAATTATATGGAAAAATCAAAAAATAATTAAATATACACAAAAAAGTATTAAATTACTTATTTAAAAGCATTTTTAAAAATACATTTATATTATTAAATATTCTAATATATGTTATAGGTAATGAAATGAGAAGGTAATACTATTTTTGGAAATGGAAATTCAAAAGAAAAAAGGATCTGTTATTCAGATCCTTTTTTATCTTCGCTCGCATTTAATTCAGCAAGTTTCTGCAGCAAAATATGCTGAGGCATATGCATTAATTGCTCGAGGGGGATATTTAATTGTTCCGCTAATTTTACGGCTGTATCCGGTGAAATTTGCAGTGGTCTCATACACAACAACCTCCTTTTGCATATAAAGTAATGAAAGTAAAAAAGTATAAACAGTAAATTCGTGCTTTCACTATTAAGTAATGCTAAAGTTAATAATAAGTGATAATAGAGGAGTTGAGCAAGTATGTTTGTAATAGGTCATCGCGGCGCAGCTGGAACGTTTCCTGAAAATACGATGATTTCCTTCAAAGAAGCAGCGAGAGTTGGAGCACACGGAATTGAACTTGATGTGCATATGACAAAGGATGGAGAACTTGCTGTAATTCATGATGAAAAAGTAGATCGAACGACGAATGGAAAAGGGTATGTAAAAGATTTTACGTATCAAGATTTAAAAAAATTAGATGCGAGCTATAAGTTCAAAAAAAAGTATGGAGTATGTAAAATCCCCACGTTAAATGAAGTAATGGAGTGGGCTTCAAGTGAAGGAATTAGCGTAAATATTGAGTTGAAAAACAATATATTTGACTATCCATACTTGGAAATGAAAGTCTTGGATTTAATTTATTTATACAAGATGAAGGATCGAACGATGATTTCATCTTTTAATCATAACAGCTTAGCCCGAATTGGTTCTCTGGATTCTACGATTGAAACAGCTATTTTATATTCTTATCCGATGTATGAGCCTTGGGTATATGCGCAGCATCTTGGCGCAAAAGCTCTTCACCCTAATCAGCGTACTGTTAATGAAGTAAATGTAGCGGCTTCAAAAGATTGTCAAATTCCAGTGCGACCTTACACAGTAAATGATGTAAAAGTAGCTGAGCAGCTTCGAAAATATGGATGTGAATCCGTTATTACCGATTATCCAGAAAAAATGGTGAAGCAATTTGGAGGACGCTTTTCGTAAAAAAACATCGCATTAATGCGATGTTTTTTTATCTTTTTGAAATCTGTTTTGAACTTTGTTTCGCTTGCGGTCTCTGTGCAGAATAAAGCCAGCAACAAATCCAAGGCCGATTAAAAATAATAGAAGGCCGACTGAAAATTGCAAAAATAAAGAAGGGAATGGGGATTGCAGGATGCCAAAAATCATATCTCTCATAAGTTTAATGCCATAGCCAGCGAGTATACCGGGAATAAGTAAGATTAGCAGTGCGATAATTCGAACCATAACTGCTCCTTTCGCTTCTCTTTTTTAAAATGAATGCGTTTACATTATGAAACCGTTATACTTGAATCATAAAAGAACTAAATAAATTGTCAAGAGCGTTTCTTTTTTTATATGATAGGTATATGCAATATTTTGCACGGGATATGTACATATTAAGTAGAAAAGGTGAAAAAATATGCAAAATGTGTTGATCGTTGGAGGAGGAAAAGGCGGATTAGCTATTCTGAAAATCTTGTTGGAAACAGAATTTATGAAAGTGATTGGTGTAGTAGACGTACGAGCTAACGCGCCGGCTGTTTTGCATGCGCAAGAACAAGATATTTCAACCGGAATGAATTGGGAGCCTTATATGACAAAGCAGCTCGATGTCATTGTTGAAACAACAGGTAAACAAGGCGTCTTTCAACAATTGCAAAGAAGCAAACCCGCTGATGCACTGGTAGTGCCGGGATTGGTTGCTGAAATTATGGCAAATCTGATGGAGGAAAAAGAAGAGTTAATTCAGAGGTTAAAGCAAGAATCGTATAAATATGATCTTATTTTTAACGCAGCTCATGATGCGATGGTCGTGATTGATAGGAATGGATATATTACGCTATTTAATCAAAGTGCCGAGCGTTTGACGAACTTTTCACACAGAGATGTAATTGGTAAGCATCTTCATGAAGTCATTCCAAATAGTAAACTTGTTGATGTTCTTCATACAAAAACGATTGATCAAAATAGTGAATTTGTGTTAGATAGCGGACGGAAGGTAATTACGACTAGAATACCAATACTCGACGAGAATGGAGAGCTGTTTGGGGCCTTTTCGATTTTTAAAGATATTACGGACGTTGTCGGATTGGCAGAAGAAGTTACGAACTTAAAAGAAGTACAAACTATGCTTCAAGCTATTATACAATCTTCTGAAGAAGCTATTTCGGTTGTCGATGAAGAAGGAAGAGGAATTTTAATTAATCCTGCTTATACAAGAATTACGGGTTTAAAAAAGACGGATATTATTGGTCAGCCCGCGACTGCCGATATCTCTGAAGGAGACAGTATGCACATGAAGGTACTGCAAACAAGGCGTCCTGTCCGAGGTGTAAGAATGAGGCTCGGTCCGAGTAAAAGAGACGTGGTTGTCAATGTTGCCCCCGTTATTGTTGATGGAAAATTAAAAGGCAGCGTTGGTGTTATTCATGATATGTCTGAAATTCAAGAGCTTACAAATGAACTCAAAAGAGCGCGTCAAATTATCAGAACGCTTGAAGCGAAATATTCATTTGCTGATATCATTGGTCAATCTGAAGAGTTTCAGTTAGCAATTGAGCAGGCTAGACTTGCTGCTAAAACACCAGCTACTGTTTTGCTTAGAGGTGAATCTGGGACGGGTAAAGAGCTGTTTGCACATGCGATTCATAATGCGAGCAGCCGAAAGTTTAACAAATTTGTCCGGATTAACTGTGCTGCGCTTTCTGAGTCCTTGCTTGAAAGTGAACTTTTTGGGTACGAAGAAGGAGCTTTTTCCGGGGCAAAAAGAGGGGGGAAACGCGGCGTTTTTGAAGAAGCCAATAACGGTAGCATCTTTTTAGATGAAATCGGGGAGCTCTCAGCTCATATGCAGGCTAAGCTGCTTCGGGTGCTTCAAGAAAAAGAGCTTATTCGCGTTGGAGGAACGACTCCTATTCCGGTGAATGTTCGCGTTATTGCAGCTACGAATGTGAATTTAGAAAAAGGAATGGCTGATGGAAGCATCAGACAGGACTTGTATTATCGGCTAAACAAAATTCCGATTCACATACCTCCTCTTCGGAAGAGAAAAGAGGATATTGGTGCGCTTGTTACACACTTAATTACAAAAATTAATCAAGATTACGGCCGGCATGTTGAAGGAGTAACAGAGCGGGCTTTACAGTCATTAAGATCATACGACTGGCCAGGAAACGTCAGAGAGCTTGAAAACATATTAGGCAGAGCGATTATTTATATGCACTATACAGAAACAATGATTGATTCTGTTCATCTCCCTTCACTTGAAGGCAAGGGCAAAAAAGAAAAAAATCAGGTGAATGAAGAGGTAATGTTCGAAGGGAAGACTTTAGCGCACATGATGGAAAATTACGAAGCGGAACTTATTCAAAAAGTGCTGCTTGCAAACGAGTATAACCGAACGAAAACAGCAAAACAGCTCAATATTTCCCTGCGTTCTTTGTATTATAAGTTGGAAAAATACAATCTTGCAAATAACAGCATGCAATAAAATGCATGGTGTGCAATTTATTGCATATAAATAGAGAGGTATTCTTTTTTTCTATTTGGTGTTAGAATCAATAAAAAATTTTTTTTGTGCGTAAGAACGGATATAAGCAGCTATATTATGTAATATATGCAGAGGATGGCACAAATCTTGCATGTATTTTAGGTGACTGCATAAACGCGCAGTATGCTCTTTAAAACGGAGCAAAAGAAAGAATGAAAAAGGAGAGGTCGAACATTCCATGACTCTTGCTACCATCTTATCTCGGGTTGCTAAGCAGTCTTCTTTGACTGTTGCTGTTGCAGCAGCTGAAGACTTAGAAACAATTGAGGCAGTGTATGAAGCTGTGTCAAGGGAAGTTTCTGAATTTATTTTGTTTGGCAACGAAACGACAATTAATGAATTATTCAGGCTGTACCGCCCATCCTTACTCACTCATAAGGCTGTGACGGTCGTACATACGGAGTCCGTTTTAGAAGCGGCTCAATTGGCTGTGCGTTCAGTTCAGCAAGGTCAAGCTCATATCGTAATGAAAGGGAATTTATCCACATCGCTTATCTTAAAAGCTGTGTTAAATAAAGAGCATGGTTTGCGTACGGGAAATGTTTTATCACATGTAGCTGTATTTGACGTTCCCCACTATGACCGTCCGATTCTTGTAACAGATGCAGCTATGAATATTACGCCGTCTCTGGAAGAGAAAGTTCAAATCATTCAAAATGCGGTGAACGTTGCCCACTCGATTGGGATCGAGATGCCAAAGGTAGCTCCTATTGCAGCGGTTGAAGTTGTGAACTCTTTGATGCCTGCAACAGTAGAGGCTGCCCTTCTTACACAGATGAACCGCAGAGGACAAATTAAAGGCTGCGTGATTGATGGACCTTTAGCACTCGACAATGCCATTAACATAGAAGCAGCCAAGCAAAAAGGCATTCAAAGTGAAGTTGCCGGTCAAGCAGATATATTACTCGTTCCAGCAATTGAAACAGGGAACGTCTTATATAAATCCCTTATTTATTTTGCTAAAGCAAAAGTTGGAGCTATTCTAGCAGGAGCAAAAGCTCCGGTCGTCTTAACATCCAGAGCAGATTCATCAGAAAGTAAATTATACTCACTGGCGCTTGCTATCAGCGTCGCTCAACAGAATTCTTAGGAGGCACTAACAATGAAAATTTTTGACTATATGGAAACATACGATTACGAGCAGTTATTATTTTGCCAAGATAAAGATTCAGGCTTAAAAGCCATTATTGCCATTCACGATACAACAATTGGACCAGCTCTAGGCGGTACAAGAATGTGGACATATGAATCAGAAGAGGCTGCAATTGAAGATGCGCTTCGTCTATCACGCGGAATGACTTATAAAAATGCAGCAGCAGGCTTGAATTTAGGAGGAGGGAAAACGGTTATTATCGGAGATCCTCGCAAAGATAAAAATGAAGCAATGTTCCGTGCATTTGGTCGCTTTATTCAAGGGTTAAATGGTCGATATATTACAGCAGAAGATGTGGGCACAACGGTAGAGGATATGGATATTGTATATGAGGAAACGGATTATGTAACGGGTGTATCTCCTGCTTTTGGTTCATCAGGCAATCCATCACCAGTCACAGCCTACGGCGTATACCGAGGAATTAAAGCAGCAGCAAAAGAAGCATTTGGAACAGATATGCTTGAAGGAAAAGTAGTAGCTGTCCAAGGTGTAGGAAACGTAGCGTATAATTTATGCCGCCACCTTCAGGAAGAAGGAGCAAAACTTATTGTAACGGATATTAATAAAGAAGCTGTTCAGCGTGCGGTAGAAGAATTTGGTGCGCAAGCAGTAGACCCGAATGATATTTATGGTGTAGAATGTGATATCTATGCTCCTTGTGCACTTGGAGCAACGATTAACGATGAAACGATCCCTCAAATAAAAGCAAAAGTTATTGCAGGGGCAGCTAATAATCAATTGAAAGAAACGCGTCATGGTGATTTAATTCATGAATTAGGCATTGTATATGCACCCGACTATGTTATTAACGCAGGAGGCGTTATTAACGTAGCTGATGAGCTAGTTGGATATAACCGTGAGCGTGCCCTGAAAAAAGTTGAAGGTATTTATGATAATATTGAAAAGGTAGTTGAAATCTCAAAGCGAGATGGCATTCCAACCTATCTAGCAGCAGATCGCTTAGCTGAAGAAAGAATTGAAAAGCTGCGTCGTTCACGCAGTCAATTTTTACAAAATGGACAGCATATTTTAAGTAGACGTCATACGCGCTAATGTTTGAGCTGAAGGCTAGGCAAAAGGAATAAATGAAATCCTTTCGACCTAGCCTTCGTTTATGAGAATGATAAGGTAGGAGGACATGTGTTGGATATGCACGAATATCGAATGCTGATAATAAATCCGGGTTCAACGTCCACAAAAATTGGCGTATTTCACAACGATAAACCAATTTTTGATCGAACAATCCGCTACGATTCACAGCAAATGAATCAGTTTGAGACGATATATGCACAGTATGAGTTCCGTAAAAACTCGATTTTAGAGGCACTTGATGAAGAAGGGATTAATTTATCTAAATTAAGTGCAGTATGTGGAAGAGGAGGGCTTTTACGCCCGATTGAAGGCGGCACATACGAAGTAAATCAAGCCATGCTCAAAGATTTAAAAGACGGTTATGCCGGCCATCATGCTTCAAATTTAGGCGGGATTTTAGCTTTTGAGATTGCATCTGGATTAAATATACCAGCGTACATTGTTGATCCAGTGGTGGTAGATGAGCTAAGTGACATCGCTCGTATCTCAGGAACTCCTTTTATGGAAAGGAAAAGCATCTTTCACGCGCTGAATCAAAAATCGGTTGCTCGAAAAGTGGCTAAAGAAATGAATAGCACATATGAACAAATGAACGTTATTGTTACCCATATGGGTGGAGGCATTACAGTCGGAGTTCACCAACGCGGAAAAGTAATTGATGTGAACAATGGCCTGCACGGTGACGGTCCTTTTAGTCCAGAGCGCGCTGGCGGTGTACCGGTTGGTGAATTAGTTCGTCTTTGCTTTTCAGGTCAGTATTACCGCGAGGAGATTATGAAAATGCTTGTAGGGAAAGGCGGGCTTGTCGGTTATTTGGGCACATCTGACGTGCAGAAAGTCGAAGCGCTAGTGAAAAATGGAAACGAAAAAGCTAAGCTTATCTACGAAGCAATGGCTTATCAAATTTCGAAGGAAATTGGAGCTGCCAGTACGGTATTGCATGGAAAAGTAGATGCCATTATTTTAACGGGAGGCATTGCTTATTCAAAAGCGTTTGTTGAGCTGATTATTAATCATGTAAAGTGGATTGCAGATGTCATTGTTTATCCTGGAGAAAATGAGCTTCAAGCGCTAGCTGAAGGGGCTCTCCGAGTGCTTACAGGTGAAGAAGAAGTGAAGGAATATAAAGGCGCTTAATAGCGTTTGCAGAAAGGTGTGAAGCAGTGTGGCAAAAGAATATGATTTGGTCATTCTCGGCGGTGGAACCGGAGGGTACGTAGCAGCTATTCGTGCCTCTCAGTTAGGTCTATCGGTAGCGGTTGTAGAAAAAAATAAGTTAGGCGGCACATGCCTGCACGCAGGGTGTATCCCAAGCAAAGCTTTACTAAGAAGTGCAGAAGTCTACCAAACAGCTAAGAAAAGCAGTGAATTTGGCGTAGAAACGTCCAATGTGCTATTGAACTATGCACGTGTACAAGAACGAAAGTCAGAAATTGTTTCACAGTTACATAATGGTGTTAAACAGCTAATGAAAAAAGGTAAAATTGACGTATATGAAGGAATTGGACGTATTTTAGGCCCTTCTATTTTTTCTCCTATGCCAGGAACTATCTCCGTCGAATTAAAAAGCGGTGAAGAAAACGAAATGCTTATTCCAAAGAATGTAATTGTCGCAACCGGGTCTCGTCCTAGAACATTACCTGGTCTAACGATTGACGGAGAGAAAGTAATCACTTCAGATGAAGCATTAAAGATGGAAACACTTCCCGCTTCTATTATTATTGTGGGAGGCGGCGTCATTGGAATTGAATGGGCGTCAATGCTCACAGATTTTGATGTTGATGTAACGGTTGTGGAATACAGCGATCGAATTTTACCAACAGAAGATCAAGATATCTCCCGTGAAATGACGAAGCTTTTAAAAGCAAAAGGAGTTAACATTATTACTTCTGCTAAAGTAATGGCTGATACACTGTCTATTGATGGTCAGGTGAAAATTTCCGCTCAAGTAGGAGACGATATGCAAGAATATGAAGCAGAAAAGCTGCTTGTATCTGTAGGGCGTCAAGCGAATGTCGAAGGAATTGGTCTCGAGAATACCGATATTGTAGTAGAAAACGGTGTGATTGCCACAAATGATTTTTATCAAACGAAAGAATCTCATATCTACGCAATTGGAGATGTGATTGGCGGACTGCAGCTTGCACATGTAGCTTCTCACGAAGGAATTGTAGCTGTGGAGCATTTACATGGTGAAAAGCCTTTGAAGATTGATTATACAACAATCTCTAAATGCGTATACAGCAGCCCGGAGGCAGCAAGTGTAGGATTAACAGAACAAGAAGCAAAACAGCAAGGGTTTCAGCTGAAGGTTGGAAAGTTTCCGTTTAAGGCCGTTGGAAAAGCTCTTGTATATGGAGAGGCAGAGGGGTTTGTTAAAATTATTGCTGATGCCGACACAAATGATGTCCTTGGTGTGCATATGATTGGACCTCACGTGACGGATATGATCTCTGAAGCAGGTCTTGCAAAGGTATTGGATGCTACACCATGGGAAATTGCTCATACCATTCATCCTCACCCTAGCCTTTCAGAAGCGATGGGAGAAGCTTCATTAGCTGTAGATGGAAAAGCGATTCATTTTTGATGATTAAAGGAGGTTTAAACATGACAAAAAACCGTCATGAATCATTAGGATTAACTGATGAACAAGTACTTGAAATGTACCGCACTATGCTGCTTGCACGAAAAATTGATGAGCGTATGTGGCTATTAAATCGTGCAGGGAAGGTGCCTTTTGTTATTTCATGTCAAGGTCAGGAAGCCGCTCAAGTTGGCGCAGCTTTTGCCTTAAATAGAGAGAATGATTACATATTACCTTATTACCGCGATCTGGGTGTTGTGCTAGCATTTGGAATGACTGCGCGCGATTTAATGCTTTCTGGGTTTGCTAAAGCAGAAGATCCAAACTCAGGAGGTCGTCAAATGCCAGGTCACTTTGGCCATAAGGAAAAGCGAATTGTAACAGGATCTTCTCCAGTTACAACACAGGTGCCTCATGCAGTAGGAATCGCTTTAGCAGGACGATTGGAGAAAAAAGACTTAGTAACGTTTGTGACGTTTGGAGAAGGATCTTCTAACCAAGGAGATTTCCATGAAGGCGCGAACTTTGCAGGTGTTCATAAGCTTCCTGTTATCTTTATGTGTGAAAATAACAAGTATGCGATTTCTGTTCCGGTTGAAAAGCAGCTAGGATGCGCAAAAGTATCTGATCGTGCAATTGGATATGGTATGCCAGGCTACACAATTGATGGAAACGATGTCCTTGAAGTATACCGAGTGGTAAAAGAAGCAAGAGATCGTGCATCCAGAGGAGAAGGACCTACTCTTATTGAAACTGTTTCAGAGCGTTTGACTGCCCATTCAAGTGATGACGATGATCGTGCATATCGCGGAGCAGAAGAATTGTCTGAAGCTAAAAAGAGCGATCCGCTTGCGTACTTTGCGACTTATTTAAAAGAGGTTAACGTGTTAACCGATGAACGAGAAAAACAAATGCTTGATGATATTATGAACATCGTTAATGATGCAACAGATTATGCTGAAAACGCTCCTTATGCAGAAGCGGAATCGGCTTTAAAATACGTGTACGGTGAGTAAGGAGGAGAACATATGCCGGTTATTTCATATATTGATGCAGTAACAATGGCCATTCGTGAAGAAATGGAAAGAGATTCCCGCGTGTTTGTATTAGGAGAAGACGTAGGGAAAAAAGGCGGCGTATTTAAAGCAACCAACGGACTATACGAACAGTTCGGGGAAGAAAGAGTCATTGACACGCCTCTTGCAGAGTCTGCTATTGCAGGGGTAGGAATCGGAGCGGCAATGTACGGCATGCGTCCGATTGCTGAAATGCAATTTGCTGATTTTATTATGCCCGCAGTCAATCAAATTGTGTCAGAAGCAGCGAAAATTCGCTATCGTTCTAATAATGATTGGAGTTGTCCAATTACAATTCGAGCTCCTTACGGCGGCGGAGTTCACGGTGCTCTTTATCATTCTCAATCTGTTGAAGCACTATTTGCCAATACGCCAGGGTTAAAGATTGTGATGCCTTCTACGCCTTATGATGTAAAGGGATTATTAAAAGCAGCTATTCGTGATGATGATCCAGTTCTTTTCTTTGAGCATAAGCGTGCGTACCGTTTGATTAAAGGAGAAGTCCCTGAAGATGATTATGTACTTCCGATTGGCAAAGCAGATGTAAAGAGAGAAGGAGACGACATCACGGTTATTACATATGGTCTTTGTGTACACTTTGCTCTTCAAGCTGCTGAAAAACTGGAAGCAGACGGTATTTCAGCACACATCTTAGATTTAAGAACGGTCTATCCGCTTGATAAAGAAGCTATTATTGAAGCAGCATCTAAAACAGGTAAAGTACTGCTTTTAACGGAAGACAACAAAGAAGGCAGCATCATGAGCGAAGTAGCAGCTATTATTGCTGAACACTGCTTATTCGATTTAGATGCGCCAATTCAGCGCCTTGCTGGCCCTGATGTTCCAGCTATGCCGTATGCACCAACAATGGAAAAATATTTTATGGTGAATCCAGATAAAGTAGAAAAAGCAATGAGAGAATTAGCTCAATTTTAAAAGGAGTTGTATCAATTGGCTATTGAAAAAATTACGATGCCGCAGCTCGGTGAAAGTGTAACAGAAGGTACAATTAGCAAATGGCTCGTTTCTGTTGGAGATCACGTAAATAAGTACGACCCGTTAGCTGAAGTCATGACGGATAAAGTAAATGCTGAAGTACCTTCTTCTTTTAGTGGAACAATTAAAGAGTTAATTGCAGGTGAAGATGATACTTTGCCTGTAGGAGAAGTGATTTGTTTAATTGAAGTAGAAGGAACTGTACCTCAAAAAGAACAGAAAACGTCTGATAAGACTGTAGAAGAATCAGCGTCAAAAACAGCGGACAGTCAATCCAATAAAAGTCGATACTCTCCAGCCGTTATGCGTCTGTCACAAGAGCATAATATTAATTTAGATACCGTGACAGGGACAGGGGCGGGCGGCCGCATTACGAGAAAAGATATTTTAGCTGTTATTGAAAAAGGCGGAGCTGCTGAAGTGAAAGAAACACCTGCATCAACAGTTCAGCCAGAAGCACCTGTAGCGGCAGCTGCTCCAAAAACGCAGCAGCCCGCGCCGGTTGTGTCTGCAGCAGGAGATCAAGAAATCCCTGTTACAGGCGTGCGTAAAGCTATTGCAGCAAATATGCTTCGCAGCAAGCACGAAATTCCGCATGCATGGACAATGGTTGAAGTTGATGTAACGAACTTAGTTTCTTATCGTGATGCATTAAAGACGGACTTCAAACAAAAAGAAGGTTTTAACTTAACGTATTTTGCGTTCTTCGTAAAAGCAGTGGCTCAAGCTTTAAAAGAATTCCCTCAAATGAATTCAATGTGGGCAGGAGACCGTATTGTTCAGAAAAAGGACATTAATGTATCGATTGCTGTTGCAACAGACGATGCTTTATTTGTGCCGGTTATTAAACAAGCCGATGAAAAGACAATCAAAGGCATTGCGCGTGAAATTACAGAGCTCGCGCAAAAAGTTCGTACGGGTTCATTGAAGTCTGAAGACATGCAGGGCGGAACGTTTACTGTTAACAACACAGGATCGTTTGGTTCCGTTCAATCAATGGGGATTATTAATTACCCGCAAGCGGCTATTTTACAAGTAGAATCTATTGTAAAACGTCCGGTTATTATTGATAACATGATTGCTGTTCGAGATATGGTTAACTTATGTTTATCACTTGATCACCGCGTGTTAGACGGCTTGGTGTGCGGCAGATTCTTGGCAAGAGTTAAAGAGATTTTAGAATCTACTTCTAAAGAGAATACGTCCGTCTATTAAAACAGAGGCTGACACAAAAATATTTTAGCTGAAGGAAGATCCGAACGATGAATTTAGATTCTTGAAAGAGAATCCAACTCGTTCGGATTTTTTTATGGTGATGGTAAACGTAGGTTAATTATGTCCCGGTCCCTTTTTATTTTGAAGCAATGATTGAACAATTTGTAAAAGATGTATTAAAATAAAAGAAGAATCATCAAACTTCAAAGTGTAATCATCTCGGTTTAGCAGGCAGCTATTAACTGTAAAGGGGCATGGAAATGAAAACAAATACATTATCATTTCATGAATTTACACGTACACCTAAAGAAGATTGGGCACAGGAAGTTAGCAAAAATACCGCGATCTCTTCAAAAGAAACGTTGGAAAACATCTTTTTGAAACCGCTTTATTTCGAAAGTGATACGGCACATTTAGACTACTTACAGCAGAGTCCGGCGGGAATAGATTGTTTAAGCGGAGCCGGTAAAGAATCATACATACTAGGGGAATGGGAAATCACCCAAAAAATCGACTTACCTTCTATTAAAGAAAGCAATAAACTTCTTTTACACAGTTTGAGAAATGGACAAAATACGGCCGCTTTTACGTGCAGTGAAGCAATGAGGCAAGGGAAAGACGTTGATGAAGCAACTGAAGCTGAAGTAGCATCAGGCGGTACAATTTCTACTTTAGAGGATGTTGCTCATTTGTTTCAGCATGTAGCTCTTGAAGCGGTCCCTTTATTTTTAAATACGGGATGTACATCCGTTCCGCTTCTTTCGTTTCTAAAAGCATACTGTGCTGATCATAACTTTAATATGAGACAGCTAAAAGGAACGGTTGGAATGGATCCGCTCGGCACCCTTGCTGAATATGGAAGAGTTCCACTTTCTACTCGAGATTTATACGATCATTTAGCTTACGCAACGCGTTTGGCTCACAGTAATGTTCCAGAGCTCAAAACGATCATTGTATCAAGCATCCCTTACCATAACAGCGGTGCAAACGCTGTTCAAGAACTAGCTTATATGCTTGCTACAGGGGTGCAGTATATTGATGAATGCATAAAACGCGGTTTGTCCTTACATCAAGTTTTACCTCACATGACCTTTTCTTTTTCAGTTAGCTCACATTTATTTATGGAAATATCCAAACTTCGTGCTTTTCGCATGCTTTGGGCAAATGTGGTTCGTGCTTTTGATGACACGGCCGTTTCAGTGCCGTTTATCCATACAGAAACGTCACATCTTACACAGTCTAAAGAAGACATGTATACAAATGCATTAAGGAGCACGGTTCAAGCATTTGCTTCTATTGTAGGAGGAGCGGATAGTCTGCATATTGAGCCATATGATTCTGTCACGTCTTCATCTTCTCAGTTCGCTCATCGCCTTGCCCGTAACACTCACTTAATTTTGCAGCACGAAACACATATATCAAAAGTAACGGATCCTGCCGGAGGCTCTTGGTACGTTGAAGCCTACACACATGAATTAATGACAAAAGCTTGGGAGTTATTTGGCAACATTGAAGACCACGGCGGAATGGAAGAAGCTTTAAAACAAGGGCGAATTCAAGATGAAGTTGAACAAATGAAAGTAAAAAGACAAGAGAATATAGAGTGCCGAATTGAGCGCTTGATCGGAGTCACACACTATGCTCCTAAGCAACAGGATGTATCTCAAGAGATAAAAAGCACCCCGTTTAGAAAAGAAGAAATAAAAATGGATAAATACAGTGATCAGAACGCTTCGGAATTTTCATCAAATCTTTCCCTAGAGGATTATACAAAGCTAGCATCTAAAGGGGTAACAGCAGGGTGGATGCTAAAACAAATGGCGAAGCAGACACAGCCTGACAGTGTTGTGCCGCTCACTAAGTGGAGAGCAGCAGAGAAGTTTGAAAAAATACGGGTTTATACAAAGGGAATGAGCATTGGCATTATGGAGCTCACCGATCCTAACAGCCGTAAAAAAGCTGAGATTGCCCGGTCTTTATTTGAAAGTGCAGGCTTTGCGTGTGAAACAATTAAAAACATAGATTCCTATGTCGAGATAGCAGATTGGATGAATGAACAAAAGCACGAAGCATATGTGATCTGTGGAAGTGATGAACTCGTGGAAAAGCTCTTAACAAAAGCGATGACGTATTTTGAGGAAGATTCCGTTTATGTGTACGTAGTAGGGGAAGAACATGTATCACGCAAAACGCAGTGGCAGCAAAAAGGTGTAATGAGCGTCATACATCCTAAGACGAATGTTATTCAATGCGTTAAGAAGTTATTATGTGCTTTGGAGGTAGAAGTTCATGTATAAAAAGCCTTCTTTTTCTAATATTCCATTATCATTTTCAAAGCAGCAAAGGGAAGATGACGTGACTCAAAGTTCATTCACTGCCTTTCAAACAAATGAACAAATTGAATTAAAATCAGTATATACAAAAAAAGATAGAGATAGCCTCGATTTTATTCACTTTGCACCTGGTGTCCCACCGTTTGTGAGAGGACCGTATGCAACGATGTATGTGAATCGGCCTTGGACTATTAGGCAGTATGCAGGATACTCAACGGCGGAGGAAAGCAATGCCTTTTACCGCCGAAACCTAGCTGCTGGACAGAAAGGGCTGTCTGTTGCTTTTGATCTTGCTACCCACCGCGGCTACGACTCTGATCATCCAAGAGTTGTTGGAGATGTAGGGAAAGCAGGTGTGGCAATTGATTCAATGATAGATATGAAGCAGCTGTTTGAAGGGATTCCGCTTGATCAAATGTCCGTGTCGATGACAATGAACGGGGCGGTGCTTCCTATTTTAGCTTTCTACATCGTAACAGCTGAAGAACAAGGCGTAAAAAAAGAAAAGCTGGCTGGAACGATTCAAAATGATATTTTAAAAGAATATATGGTGCGCAATACGTATATTTATCCTCCTGAGATGTCAATGCGAATCATTGCGGATATTTTTAAATATACAGCGGAGTACATGCCGAAATTTAACAGTATCAGTATATCAGGCTATCATATGCAAGAAGCAGGTGCTCCAGCAGACTTAGAGCTTGCTTATACGCTTGCAGATGGACTTGAATATGTACGAACCGGCTTGAAAGCGGGAATTACAATTGACGCATTTGCTCCGAGGCTATCCTTTTTCTGGGCAATTGGAATGAACTATTTTATGGAAGTAGCGAAAATGAGAGCAGGGAGGCTGCTGTGGGCAAAATTAATGAAGCAGTTTGAGCCGGATAACCCTAAATCTCTAGCTCTTAGAACGCATTCTCAAACGTCCGGATGGAGCTTAACGGAGCAGGATCCATTTAATAATGTTATTAGAACATGCGTCGAAGCTCTGGCTGCAGTATCAGGACATACGCAGTCGCTTCATACAAACGCACTAGATGAAGCGATTGCTCTTCCAACTGATTTTTCAGCTAGAATTGCCCGAAATACGCAGCTTTATTTACAAAATGAAACGGAGATTTGTTCCGTTATTGATCCTTGGGGAGGCTCTTATTATGTGGAATCATTAACGAATGAATTAATGATAAAAGCGTGGAAGCACCTTGAAGAAATAGAGCAGCTCGGCGGAATGACAAAAGCAATAGAAGCAGGCGTACCTAAAATGAAGATAGAAGAAGCCGCTGCGCGCAGACAAGCAAGAATAGACTCGCAGGCAGAAATTATTGTAGGTGTGAATCAGTTTCAGCCGGAGCAAGAAGAACCGCTTGATATTCTTGATATTGATAACACAGCAGTTCGAATGAAGCAGCTGGAAAAGTTAAAGAAAATACGCAGTGAACGTAACGAACAAGCGGTAATCGAAGCGCTTAATCGACTGACCAATTGTGCCAAAACAGGTGAAGGGAATCTCCTTGCTTTTGCGGTTGAAGCTGCGAGAGCTAGAGCTACACTAGGTGAAATTTCAGAAGCTATTGAGAAAGTGGCTGGAAGACATCAGGCTACTTCTAAGTCAGTCAGCGGGGTATACAGTGCGGAGTTTGTGCATCGAGATCAAATCGAAGAAGTTCGAAAGCTCACGGCTGAATTTTTAGAGGAAGAAGGAAGACGCCCAAGAATTTTAGTCGCAAAAATGGGGCAAGACGGGCATGACAGAGGATCGAAAGTCATTTCAACAGCCTTTGCTGATCTTGGATTTGATGTTGATATCGGTCCTTTATTTCAAACGCCTCAAGAAACAGCAAGGCAAGCTGTAGAAAACGACGTACATGTGATTGGCATAAGTTCTTTGGCAGCCGGGCATAAAACGTTACTGCCGCAGCTTGTTGATGAGTTAAAGAAATTAGAGCGCGACGATATCGTTGTTATTGTCGGAGGCGTTATTCCTAAACAAGACTACTCATTTCTTTTAGAACACGGCGCTTCTGCAATCTTTGGACCTGGAACAGTAATCCCAAAAGCGGCCGTTTCCGTTTTATATGAAATAAAGAAACGGTTAGAAGAATAGTTGGTGAAGACAATTGGTGAAATTAAAAACGGTACAAGATTATAAACAAGGGCTGCTTGAAGGAAAAAGAACAGCGTTAGCTCAAGCTATTACTTTAATTGAAAGTAAAGCGCCCAAGCATAAAGTAATAGCACAACAGCTGATTAAAGAAATCTATCCTCATACGGGGCATTCAGTGCGCATCGGTTTTACAGGCGTACCCGGAGCAGGAAAAAGTACGCTGATTGACAAATTTGGGTCGTACCTATGCAAAAATGGCCATTCCGTTGCAGTTTTGGCAGTCGATCCAAGCAGTATCTTGTCTGGAGGAAGTATTTTAGGAGATAAAACGAGAATGGAGCTTCTTACCAAACAAGAGAACGCTTTTGTCCGTCCTTCACCTTCTCAAGGAACGCTTGGAGGTGTTCATCTTAAAACGAGAGAAGCCATTTTTCTTTGTGAAGCGGCTGGGTATAACATCATATTTGTCGAAACGATGGGCGTTGGCCAAGGTGAAATGATTGTAAAAGAGATGGTAGACTTCTTTGTTCTGCTTGCTTTAACCGGAGCAGGAGATGATTTGCAAGGAATTAAAAAAGGGCTGCTTGAATGGGTTAATTTGATTTGTGTAAATAAAGCAGACGGGGATAACCGGCTAAAAGCAGAAGTGACTGCAAAAGAATACGAAAGCGTCATCGGTTTCCTTCACGATCATTCTGAAGGGTGGAACCCACAGGTCATCACAACTTCTGCTTATGAAGAAGCATCATTTCAAGACTTGTGGAAGATAATTTGTAACTATAAGGAATGGATGAATAAAAATGATCTGTTTTATACAGTAAGACAAAAGCAAATGAAGGCATGGTTACAAGCAAGTGTTAATGAATATTTACAAGAATCATTTTATGAACATCCTTTAGTTAAGCAAACGTTAGGGGATGTTGAAAAACAAATGATGACGGGAGATGTCACAATGGCTGAAGCTCTCGAACACTTAATTAAAACCTACCAGCAGGCGATGAAGGAAATATAAAAAAGGATCCTGTATTTTATGCGGATCCTTCTACACTAGGGAGTTAAGAGTATGGTTTTCTAGCTGTAAAAATAGTATCACCATTTCTTTTCTTGTTTAATCTTGATTACCAAGAAAAAATGAGTCAAAGCAATCGCCTTTTTAGTTTTCGTTTGCTATGATAAAGAATAGATAGCAAAAGGGAGGTATGAAAATGAATATCGATTTTAACTTGTTTATGAACGACGTTGTTCGTCAAGCCCGTAAAGAAATTACAGCTGCTGGTTATACAGAATTAACGACGGCTGAAGCGGTAGATGAAACGTTTAAAAAGCCTGGTACAACGCTTGTAATGGTGAATTCAGTCTGTGGTTGTGCAGGAGGTATTGCAAGACCTGCTGCAGCGCACGCTGTACATTATGATAAACGTCCAACAAACTTGGTTACAGTATTTGCTGGGCAAGATAAAGAAGCAACTGCACGTGCACGCGAATACTTTGAAGGTTATCCGCCTTCATCTCCATCTTTCGCCTTATTAAAAGACGGAAAAATTATCACAATGGTAGAGCGTCACGAAATTGAAGGCCATGAGCCAATGTCAGTTGTGATGAAGCTGCAAGAAGCATTCGAACAGCACTGTGAAGAAGTGTAAGAGAGAAGCCGTTTTGAACGGCTTCTTTTTTTATGCGTTTTTTTACCTATCTGTATGCAGGTTTTCTAACGAGTGGAAAATGTTGAGAAAAGGTATTTTCAAATAGTGAAACTTATATTTAAAAAAGATATTGCATATTTATAATGTTGTGTTAAAATACATTTATATGAATATATATTTAAATTTCGACATTTACTTGCAATAGCAAAAAACTTATTTCATAATATTATTAATTTTTAAAAAATAATGTAAGGAATAAACTAGGGGGAACGAAGATGAAATTGAAGAAGTGGTTATCGGTAACGGCAATTGGTCTTTTAACAGCAGGCGTTTTAGCTGCATGCGGAGCAGGAGAAGGAACGTCTAATGGCGGAGCAAGCAGCGACGACAAAGATAAAAAAGTACTAGTAATGGGAACATCAGCAGATTACCCACCATTTGAATATATTGATACGGCAAAAGGTGATAGTGAAGCAATCGGATTTGACGTAGATTTAGCAAAAACAATCGGTAAAAAGTTAGGCTATGACGTACAGGTGAAGGATATGGAATTTGGCGGATTAATTCCAGCTTTACAATCTAATAAAGTCGATTTAGTTTTAGCTGGTATGACGCCAACTGAAAAGCGTAAAAAGAACGTGGACTTCTCAGACGTATATTATGAAGCAAAAAACATGATTGTATCTAAGAAAGATGCCCCAATTAAAAATGCAGAAGAACTAAAAGGAAAAACAGTCGGTGTACAAACTTCTTCTATTCAAGCAGACGAAGCAAAAGAAATTGCAAAAGAAGTTGACGGAGTAAATGTAACAACGCGTGACCGTATTCCAGAACTAATTCAAGAAATGAAATCAAATCGTATCGATGCAGCGATTATTGAAGATACAGTAGCTAAAGGATATGTGAATAAAGACAAAAGCTTGCAAATGTCTGATACAGGGCGTCCAGATTCAAGTAAAGGATCAGCAATCGCATTTCCTAAAGACAGCAAGCTAACGAATGACTTTAACCGTGAATTAAAGAAAATGAAAGAAAACGGTGAATTAGATAAATTAATCGTTAAGTGGTTTGATAACCAAAAATAAGAATGATAGTTAGAGAGGAATGGAACTAGGCATGAATTTGGATTTTTCGCAAATCGTGCCTTCTATGCCTTATATTTTAAAAGGGATAGGGGTAACGATACAGATAGTCCTAGCTTCAGCAATTTTAGGGTTTGTGCTGGGAGTTATTTTATCTTTATGTAAAATCAGCCGCAATAAACCTCTTCAATGGTTTGCGGATGCATATACGTCTGTGTTTCGCGGAACACCGCTAGTACTGCAATTATTATTAATATACTTTGGATTACCTCAGCTGCTCGGGTTTGATATTGCCCCGTTTCCAGCGGCCGTTGCTGCGTTCGGGCTAAACTCTGCAGCATATATATCTGAAATTATTCGCGCTGGTATTTTAGCTGTTGATAAAGGACAGCGTGAAGCGGCATTAGCGTTAGGAATTCCTTATCGCCGCATGATGGGACAAATTATTTTGCCACAGGCACTCAAAAATATTTTACCTGCTTTAATGAATGAGTTCATTACATTAACAAAGGAATCAGCTATCGTTACAGTTATCGGAGCACTCGACATTATGCGACGTGCTTACATTGTAGGTGGAGAAAAATTCGCCTACCTTGAACCGTTAATTTTTGCAGGGTTGATTTATTATGTAATGGTAATGGGCTTAACGCTCCTTGGTAAAGCAGTCGAGAGGAGAATGAGAAAAGGTGATTAATGTTGAAAATCTACACAAATCATTTGGTAAAAATGAAGTTTTAAAAGGTATTTCAACTACGATTAAAGAAAAAGAAGTCGTGGCTGTTATTGGCCCTTCTGGTTCTGGTAAATCTACTTTTTTACGCTGTATGAACCTGCTTGAAGAACCGACGAGCGGAGTCGTTTCAATTAACGGTCAAGTGATTACAGATAAAAAAACAAACATTATGCGTGTGCGTGAAAACGTAGGAATGGTATTTCAGCATTTTCACTTGTTTCCACATATGACAGTGCTTGAAAATTTGACGTATGCTCCGATGACGGTAAAAGGCGTGTCAAGAGAAACGGCTGTTGCTAAAGGCAAAGAATTACTCCAAAAAGTGGGACTTTCTCAAAAAGCCAACGAGTTTCCAAGTCGCTTATCGGGTGGTCAAAAGCAGCGTGTAGCTATTGCGAGAGCACTGGCAATGGAGCCGAAAGTGATGCTGTTTGACGAACCAACATCAGCATTGGATCCAGAGATGGTAAAAGAAGTACTAGATGTAATGAAGTCGCTAACAGAAACAGGAATGACGATGGTCATTGTAACGCATGAAATGGGATTTGCACGAGAAGTAGCGGATCGTGTGCTGTTTTTAGACGGCGGTGTTCTTGTTGAAGATGCGCCTCCGGCTGAATTTTTCTCAGCGCCTAAAAGCAAGCGTGCTAAAGATTTCTTAGAAAAGATTTTATAATAAAAAAGTGCAGGAAGAGTACGATCTTTTCTGCACTTTTTTTATTGGAATTTATACGGTACAGCAAGATTTAAGGTTGTGTTATTTTTCTATTCGTGTTAATAAAGAATAGAGTATTTTATCACACTAAAAAGAAACCAACATGTAGGAGTCTAGAAAATGAAATTTAAAATTGGGTACCGGACAATTAAAACAGCCGTCGGTACATCACTGGCTATTATTATAGCTCAGTTCTTTCACCTCGAGTTTTTTGTATCAGCTGGAATTATCACCATTTTGTGCATTCAAAATTCAAAGAAAAAATCGTTGCGAAGTGCAAGCGATCGTTTTATTGCTTGTTCTTTATCCATTCTGTTTTCGTTTATATTCTTTGAAGGGATTGCTTATCATCCACTTGTTATAGGACTGATGCTGCTTTTGTTTATCCCGGTTACGGTTATATTCAAAGTTAATGCAGGCATTGTTACAAGCTCCGTTATTTTGCTTCATATTTACTCCAAAGGCAATATGACATGGGGAATCGTCTTTAATGAACTTGGCTTAATTGTAATTGGGATAGGTGTTGCCCTGCTTGTGAATTTATACATGCCAAGTTTAGATCAAGAGCTTCGCACGTATCAGCAAGAAATTGAAGAGAATTTCCGGTCGATGTTAAAAGAAATTGCCTTGTATCTCAGAACCAATGACAGCAGTTGGGACGGTAAGGAAATTGCAGATACGGTAAAAATTTTAGAAAAAGCAAAAAGCCTTGCGTTTCGTGATGTAGAAAATCATTTTGTGCGTGGGGAAAACTATTATTACCGCTATTTTAAAATTCGTGAAAAACAGCTTGAAATTATTGAGCGAACGCTTCCTCTCATTACCGCTATTGACTTGGTGGTAGAACAGCGCTACATGATTGCCGATTTCATTGAAGAATTAAGTCTATCCATCCACCCCGGTAATACAGCAAAATTATTTTTAGCCAAACTTCAGCATTTACGAGAAGCGTTTGCAGAGATGCCGCTTCCCAAAACGCGGGAAGAGTTTGAAGCGCGTGCCGATTTACTGCACGTAGTCAAAGAAATTGAACAATATTTGGTTATTAAACAAACCTTAAAAATAAGTTAAACAGTATGCATGTTGTTTATCTTGCTTACGAACACTAAACAAGACAAGAGATATCTCTCTTGTCTTCTACTTAGGACTAACGTAAGGTGGTGGATTACGTGCATGTGTTTGCTTTTATCCTTTTACTACTATCTCCGGTTTGGCCATTAGGAGAAACTCCGTTGCCAAATGATCCTTATATTATTATTAATAAACAAAGCAATGAGCTTGCTTATATTCAAAATAAAGAAATTAAACAAATTATTAAAGTAGCAACGGGGAAAACAGTTAATCTGACGCCGGAAGGGGAGTTCACGGTAACAGTAAAAGCTGTTAATCCTTATTATCGGAGAAGTAATATTGAAGGAGGCGCTCCTCAAAATCCTCTAGGTGTAAGGTGGATTGGGTTTGATGCAAGAGAGACTGACGGACGTATTTATGGCATTCATGGTACAAATCAGCCGGATTCCATCGGTAAATATGTATCGAATGGCTGTATTCGCGTAGAAAATCGTGAAGTAAGCCATTTATATGATCAAGTCCCGTTAGGTACAAAAGTATGGATTGTATCTACAGATCAATCTTTTGAAGAGTTAGCCGCTCAAAAAGGCATTGTGAATATACAGCAAAAGACTGGTGACTAGTCACCAGTCTTTTTTATATGTTTGCATTGCACAAAGAAGCAGCAGTGCATCTATGTTTTTAGTCATCAGTCTCGATTAAAACCACATGGCAAGTCCCGCTAAAAGCGTAGATATTAACATGACAAGAAGCATTAAAAACACAATGGTTTTTTGGATTTTCTTATTAGACATACAACCAAAGTCCTCCTACACGTTTTTTTCCTATTTTACATGTCTTCCGCTGCTTAGACAAACAACTTTCTGTAGGTACGCGAGCAGGAGATTTCTTTTGTTTTCAAGAATATGTGTAAATGAAAACGCTTTTTTAAAAGAGGTGAGAAAGTGATAAAAGGAATTGATCACATAGGAATAGCTGTAAAATCAATTGAAGGCAGCCTCCCGTTTTATGAAAAGGTATTAGGACTGTCTCTATTAAAAGTAGAAGAAGTAGAAGAACAAGGCGTAAAAGTTGCTTTTATTCAGTGCGGCAACGTAAAAATTGAATTATTAGAGCCGCTCTTTGAAGACAGTGCGGTCGGCGCGTTTATCAAAAAGAGAGGTGAAGGTCTTCATCATGTTGCTTTAGGTGTGCGCACGATTGAAGAACGGATTAACGAGTTAAAGGAAAAGGGTGTGCAAATGATTGACGATGTTCCGCGCAAAGGCGCAGGGGAAGCATCCATTGCTTTTTTGCATCCAAAGTCAGCAAACGGTGTTCTTTATGAGCTCTGTGAAAAAACACTAGAGGAGGAGAAGAAACATGGTTGACATTTATGATAAATTAAATGAATTGTACGATAAGCGCCGAAAGATCGAGTTAGGCGGCGGAGACGAAAAAATTGAAAAACAGCACCATAAAGGAAAACTAACGGCACGCGAACGAATTGAAATTCTTTTGGATGAACATACATTTGTCGAATTAAATCCGTTTATTGAACATCGGTGTGCAGATTTCAGTATGAATAATCAAGTAGGACCAGGAGACGGGGTAGTAACAGGTTACGGCAAGGTAAACGGTCGCTCAGTCTATTTGTTTTCGCAAGATTTTACAGTATTTGGAGGCGCGTTAGGTGAAATGCATGCTAAAAAAATTGCGCACGTAATGGACTTAGCGGCTAAAACAGGCGTACCGTTTATTGGGTTAAATGATTCAGGCGGGGCTCGTATTCAAGAGGGCGTCATGTCTCTCGATGGATACGGTCATATTTTTTATCGAAATGCCATTTATTCGGGTGTCATGCCTCAAATATCTGTTATTATGGGTCCTTGTGCAGGCGGGGCCGTTTACTCACCGGCGATTACGGACTTTGTTTTTATGGTAGAAGAAACAAGTCAAATGTTCATTACAGGACCAAAAGTAATTGAAACGGTAACGGGAGAAAGCATTTCCTCTGAAAATCTTGGAGGAGCAGCTGTTCATAACGAAATTAGCGGTAATGCCCATTTTAGAGGCGCAACAGAACAAGAGGTGCTAGAACAAGTACGAACGCTCTTAAGCTATCTTCCTCAGTCTAGCCAAGAGCAGCCTCCTTTAGCCTCAAAGGCAGAGTCTGATCATTATCGTCCGGATTTATTAGATGTTGTCCCGTTTGATGCCGTGCGCCCTTACGATGTGCGTCAAGTCATTCACCAAGTAGTGGACGAGCACTCATTTTTTGAAGTGCAAAAAGACTTTGCAAGAAATATTGTCATTGGTTTTGCCCGCATAGATGGAAAAGTTGTCGGACTTGTGTGTAACCAGCCTAAAGTAATGGCAGGCAGTTTAGATATTAACTCCTCAGACAAAGCAGCAAGGTTTATTCGATTTTGCGATTCATTTAATATCCCACTTATTACATTTGAAGATGTTACAGGTTTTTTCCCAGGTATCAAGCAGGAACATGGCGGAATTATACGTCATGGTGCTAAAATTTTATATGCATACTCCGAAGCTACCGTTCCGAAAATCACGGTGATTTTGCGAAAGGCGTACGGCGGTGCATACGTAGCTTTAAATAGTAAATCGATTGGAGCGGACCTTGTGTATTCGTGGCCCAATGCCGAAATCGCTGTTATGGGTCCTCAAGGTGCTGCAAATATTATCTTTGCAAACGACATTCGAGGCAGCGAAAACCCAGATGAAACAAGACATGAAAAAATTGAACAGTATCGCGAGAAATTTGCTAATCCTTACGTAGCGGCAAGCGCTGGAATGGTGGATGATGTTATTGATCCTCGGGAAACGCGAATAAAATTAATACAAGCGCTTGAAATGTTGCACAATAAAAAGGAAGAGCGTCCAGCAAAGAAACATGGTAACATACCATTGTAGGTTATTTTTGGAGGGATTACATATTATGATTAATGAACAACGAATCGTTGATTTATTTATTGAATTAGTACAAGTAGACTCAGAAACAAAGCATGAAGAAAAAATTGCTGTTGTACTAAAAGAAAAATTTACCGCATTAGGCGTCGAAGTAGTAGAAGATGATGCCAAAGAAAAAACGGGCCACGGAGCCAACAACTTAATCTGCACACTGCCAGCTACAAAAGAAGGCGTAGACACAATCTACTTTACTTCTCATATGGATACAGTCGTACCTGGAAACGGTATTAAACCATCTATTGAAGATGGCTATATTAAAAGTGACGGCACGACAATTCTTGGAGCGGATGATAAAGCAGGCTTAGCAGCAATGCTAGAAGCCATCACCGTATTAAAAGAAGAAAACATCGCGCACGGAAAAATTGAATTTATTATTACAGTAGGAGAAGAATCTGGCTTAGTGGGCGCTAAAGCTCTTGATTCTAGCCTCGTAACGGCAAAATTCGGCTATGCTTTAGATAGCGATGGCAAAGTGGGAGACATTATCGTTGCTGCGCCGACGCAAGCGAAAGTAAATGCAACAATTTATGGAAAAACAGCTCATGCAGGTGTAGCTCCTGAACGAGGCGTTTCTGCTATTACGATTGCTTCAAGAGCCATTTCTAAAATGCCACTTGGACGTATTGATAAAGAGACTACAGCGAACATTGGACGTTTTGAAGGTGGAACGCAAACGAATATCGTATGTGACCGCGTCGATATTTTAGCAGAAGCTCGTTCATTAATTCCAGAAAAAATGGAAGCACAAGTAGCGAAAATGAAAGAAGCGTTTGAAACAGCTGCACAAGAAATGGGCGGACGTGCGGAAGTGGATATTAAAGTGATGTATCCAGGCTTTAAATTTGGCGATGGAGATCATGTTGTCGAAGTTGCTAAAAAAGCCGTGGCTAATATCGATCGTCCTTCACGCCTGCTTCAAAGCGGAGGCGGAAGCGATGCAAATGTAATCGCAGGCTTTGATATCCCAACAGTAAATCTAGCAGTTGGTTATGAAGACATTCATACAACAAATGAAAAAATTCCGGTAGAAGAACTGGTGAAGACATCTGAACTAGTAGTGTCGATTATTAAAGAAGTAGCAAAATAATAGTTGCAGCCTTGCTTTTATATAAAAGCAAGGCTTTTTACATAGTGAATAGTAAATAGTCTGAATTTTTTAACATAATGTATAATGAAGAAAAGACGGTCGTTTTGTACAATAAAGTTAGTAATACATTTTACCAAAGTAGAAGTTGAGAATAACGTATATAAAAAATATGTAAGCGCTTTCAATTTTAGTTTTATCAACAGATATCCTTGGGAGGTTGATGCAATGCGATCACAGGAAAGTTTGCAGTCCATCATTCAAAACTTTAATGAAGTAGAAAAAGGGTTGTCAAATAGAGAAGCGGTCGAAGAATCTAATCGATGTTTGTACTGTTATGATGCACCCTGTATTCAGGCATGCCCTACAGGAATTGACATCCCGACGTTTATTAAAAAAATTGCATCGGGCAATTTAAAGGGGTCTGCCGAAACGATTATGTCTTCTAATCCCGTAGGAGCAAGCTGTTCGAGAGTTTGTCCAACCGATGAACTATGTGAAGGAGCGTGTGTGCTTAACCATTCAACCAAACCAATTATGATTGGAGATTTGCAGCGCTACGCAACGGATTGGGCTATTCAAAATGAACAGGTGCTGTTTGAGAAAGGAAGAGCAAACGGCAAAAAGGTAGCAATTGTTGGGGGGGGTCCGGCTGGTCTCTCTGCAGCAAGAGAACTGGCCCGATTTGGGTATGACGTAACCATTTTTGAAGCGGAAAAACAAGCAGGAGGGTTAAATACATATGGAATCGTGTCGTTTCGTCTTCCTCAAGCGATTTCATTCTGGGAAGTTGAACAAGTGAAAAATTTAGATGTGAAAATTAAAACAAACGTAAGAATTGGAGAAGATATTCTTCCAAGCGAATTGCTGCAGTCGTATGACGCGGTTGTATTAGCTATTGGTATGAGCAAGGTGCCTTCTCTACATGTTGAAGGTGAAGAGCTAGACGGTGTGTATGATGCGATTGATTTTGTGAAAAAAACGAAGTCAGAAGCGTTATCGACAGAATTTGTGGGTAAGCGTGTTGCCGTCATTGGTGCGGGAAATACTGCGATTGATGGTGCTACGTGTTCCGTGCGCTTGGGGGCTGAAAATGTTCAAATTTTATACCGTCGTACACGAGAAGAAATGACGGCTTATGATTTTGAATTTGAATTTGCGAAACAAGATGGTGTTGAATTCCGCTGGTTAACGGCTCCTATACGAATTATTGGAGATGAAAATGATAAGGTGAGCGGGATTGAATGTGTAAAAATGACGTTAACAGATCCAGATGCAGACGGCCGAAGAAAGCCTGTTCCTGTTGAAGGTTCAACGTTTACCATTCCAGTCGATGCTGTTGTTAAAGCAATTGGTCAAGAACGGTACCTGTCTTTGATTCAACAATTTCAGCTGCATCATGAAGACGGAGTTGTCTTAATTAATCAAGAGACGTTTCAAACATCCAATCCAAAAGTATTTGCTTGCGGAGACGTTATTTTTGGTAAAGGGCAAGGAGAAGCAATGGTTGTGACCGCTGCTCAGCAAGGAAAACAAACGGCGTTAAATATTCATATGCAGTTAACAAAAGAAACAATGGAAACAGCTTAAAATCAGGAGGAGGAGAAATCTATGGCAGATTTAACAACAAATTTAGCAGGTATTCAATCACCAAATCCGTTTTGGCTGGCATCCGCACCGCCAACCAATTCAGGTTATCAAGTGCAGCGTGCATTTGAAGCAGGATGGGGAGGCGCAGTTTGGAAAACGCTTGGTGATCCGATTTTAAATGTTTCCTCACGATTTGCTGCCGTTGGCTTCAACGGTCAGCGCGTAGCCGGCTTCAATAATATTGAGTTAATCACCGATCGTCCTCTTGAAGTTAATTTGAAGGAAATCTATGAAACGAAAAAGAAGTTTCCTAACCACGCAATTATTGCCTCTCTTATGGTAGAGCCTCAGCAAGAAAAATGGCATGAAATTGTCAAAAAAGTAGAAGACGTAGGAGTGGATGGATTAGAGCTGAACTTTGGGTGTCCGCATGGGATGGCAGAACGAGGGATGGGTGCTGCCTCTGGGCAAGTCCCAGATTTGGTTGAAAAACAAACGTATTGGGCTAAAGAAGTTGCCCAAACGCCGGTCATTGTTAAATTAACCCCAAATATCACAGATATCACCGTTACAGCAGAAGCAGCGGTTCGAGGCGGTGCTGACGCTGTGAGCATGATTAACACTATTAATAGTTTAGCAGGAGTAGACATTCATTCATGGAATACGATTCCACACGTAGCAGGAAAAGGCGCTCACGGAGGTTATTGCGGCCCGGCTGTTAAGCCGATTGCATTAAACATGGTTGCTGAATGTGCGAGAAGTCCGTTTATTAACGTTCCAATATCAGGTATGGGAGGCGTTTCGAACTGGCAAGAAGCCGTCGAATTTATGCTCATGGGTGCTACAGGTGTGCAAGTATGTACAGCTGCTATGCATCACGGGTTCCGCATTGTAGAGGATATGATTCAAGGTCTCAATTATTATTTGGATGAAAGAGGAATCGAAAAAGTAAGTGATATTGTAGGGAAAGCCGTTTCAAAATATTCCGACTGGGGCAACTTAGATCTCAATTATAAAGTAGTGGCTCGCATCGATCCGGAGACGTGTATTAACTGCAATAAATGTCATATTTCTTGTGAAGATACTTCTCACCAATGTATTGATATGCTGAAAGACCCTTCAGGGAAATCTTATTTAAAAGTAAGAGAAGAAGATTGTGTAGGCTGTAATTTATGTTCGATTGTATGTCCGGTGGACGGGGCTATATCCATGGTTGAATTACCGAATGAACAGCCTCCAATGACGTGGAATGAACGCCAAGCTGCTTTACAAGCGACGGCTGCACAGCGATTAGACGTATAAATACAAAGGGGATGAAGAAATGAAGAAAATCGTTAAAAATGGTGTGGTAGTCACAGCAACAGATACGTATAAAGCGGATATTTTAATTGAAAATGGAGTTATTTCGGCAATTGGCTCGGCATTTGAAGAGCAGGGCTGTGAAGTGATTGATGCAAAAGGTAACTATATATTTCCAGGAGGCATCGATCCTCATACTCATTTAGATATGCCGTTTGGAGGCACCGTTACAAAAGATGACTTTGAAACAGGTACAAGAGCAGCAGCTTTTGGAGGCACGACAACTGTTATTGATTTTTGCTTAACCAATAAAGGCGAACCGCTGCAAAAAGCGATCGGCACATGGCATGAAAAATCGACAGGAAAAGCGGCTATCGATTATAGTTTTCATCTAATGATTGGAGAAATCACGGAAGATGTATTAAATGAGCTTCCTACGATTATTGAAAAAGAGGGAATTACTTCTTTTAAAGTGTTCATGGCCTATAAAAATGTTTTTCAAGCAGACGATGCTACCCTTTATCAAACGCTAGTGCAAGCTAAAAAACTAGGGGCGCTTGTGATGGTACATGCTGAAAATGGAGATGTTATTGAGTATTTAACGGCACAAGCACTAGAACAAGGACAAACCGATCCTATCTATCATGCACTGACTCGTCCTCCAGAAATAGAAGGAGAAGCTACGGGAAGAGCCGCGGTGCTAACGGAGCTGGCTGACTCACAGCTCTATGTTGTTCACGTGTCGTGCGCTGAAGCGGTTAAAAAGATTGCTGAAGCAAGGGGAAAAGGCGTAAATATCTGGGGCGAAACGTGTCCGCAATATTTGACGCTTGACCAAACCTATTTAGAAAAACCGAATTTTGAAGGAGCAAAATACGTATGGTCGCCGCCTTTACGTGAAAAATGGAACCAAGATGTTTTGTGGAATGCTCTGCGTAATGGCGACTTGCAAACGATTGGATCAGATCAGTGTTCGTTTGATTTTAACGGTCAAAAAGATCTGGGAAAAGGAGATTTTACGAAAATTCCAAACGGAGGCCCTATTATCGAGGATCGCATGAGTATTTTATTTTCAGAAGGAGTAGTGAAGAAACGAATTAATATCAATCAGTTTGTAGATATAACATCAACAAAAATTGCTAAGCTGTTCGGACTGTACCCGAAAAAAGGAACAATAGCGGTTGGCGCAGACGCGGATCTGCTTATATTTGACCCTTCTGTTGAACGTACGATTTCAGCAAACACGCATCATATGGCAGTCGATTATAGCGCATTTGAGGGAATGAAAGTCACGGGTGAGCCGGTTTCAGTACTTTGCCGCGGGGAATTTATCGTAAAAGATAAGCAATTTGTCGGTCAAAAAGGCTACGGACAATTTACAAAACGAGCAAAGTTTAATGAGTTAAACACGGCTAACGAAGCTGAAAAATTAATGTTATAAAAACAGATGAAGAAATAGATCGGGGGCAGGGAAATGTCAAGTTACCATGAATATATGGCAGAGCGAGAAAAGATTGATTTTTTGCTGCAAAAAGGATTTAAAATAACAGCCGTAACGGAGAATCTAAGCGGGGCATTTGTGACGTTTGAACGCATCGAAAATAACCAAACCGAACAAGAAACCCTTCATATATTGACGGCGGATGCTAGAAAATATTTTTCATCCGTACTGATTCAACAAGTATAAAAACGGAGGCCGGGACAAAATTATTTTAGCTGAAGGAAGATCCGAACGATGAATCGTTCGGATTTTTTTATTGCTAGGGTGAACGCAGGTTTCATGTACGTAGGTGCTTCTAGCTGTTGATTGGAATTTTAATTATGTTTCAATCTCTTTATTTGTTTACTAATCCCTATAAGTTTTTTACTATATTGTCTGATAAAAGTGATCCGTTTTTGTGTTTTTTTCGTTTTGGATGTGAAACAAAATAACTAGATATTATCCATTGACTGTATTACAGTTGTTACATTTCGTTTACATCGAAAGAGAAAAGGTTTAGTTATCTAGTAAATTGTAGTAAATATTATAGTAGAACGTTTTCAAACTAAATCTATTAAATACGAAAAGGGTGTGACACGGATGGATCAAGCTATGCAGTGTATGACACAGGAAGAAACAAAAATTATTGATAAATTAAAAATGGAAATGTTAAATGCAGTGTCACTACAAGATTTGCGTTTTTATAAAAAAGAAATTCATCGAATTAAAGAACAAGCGGTTAAACGCCAAGGTTTTTTTAATAAATTACAGCAAACAGCTCAGAAGCTGTAACGATCCATTATCGTTACAGCTTTTTTCGTTTCTTTCATTAAATATTTTATTTCTTCTAAATATTTAATATAATGTAAGAAGATATAGCTTTTGTTCTACACATATGCGAAATACGCGTTAATGATCCAGGAGACATGATGTGAAATTCGCTAGGGGCGGTGTTGACTTGAAATCATATTTAACAGTAACAGAGATTTTAACAAGGAAACATTTTGTAAACTGTGAAGTAATAGCTGGAGAGAAAGGTCTTACTAATTCTGTTAAGTGGGTGCACGTGATGGAAGTGACGCGCATTAATGAGCTGCTAAAAGGAAACGAGCTCATTTTATCAACAGGGGTAGGCTGGGGAGAAGATTCTCAATCTTGTTTATCATTTCTTCAGCAATTAATTTCTTGCAAGGCATCAGGACTGTGTATTGAACTTGGCACTTATACTTCTAAGATTCCGCAAATTGTAATTGATAAAGCGAACGAATGTGATTTTCCGATTATTTTATTTCACGAGGAAGTTCCGTTCGTTGAAATTACGCAAGATGTTCACTCGCTTTTAATTAATCAGCACTATCAAATGATTTCCGATTTAGAACAGTATTCTCATAGGCTAAATCAGCTGCTGTTAACAGTTAATGATCCGGCCCTCATCTTACAGTGTTTATATGAATCTACGGGGCTTCTTGTCGGCCTTAAAGTTTCAAATGAATTGCTTACCTTTGCTCCTGAGATGGACTTGCTCAAACAGCAGCTTCTACTTCATTATATAAGCAGGGAAAATGAAAGTCCGCATTTTACTGAGCAGCCTATTCATTTATTAGGACAAGATTATGCTCAGCTATATGTTGCTTCTATAAATGAAGCGTTAACAGAACTTGAAGTGCTCACCGTTGACCGAACGGCGACTGCACTTGCTCAGCATTTTTTGAAGGACCTGTATGTCGAAGAGAAAAAAAGAGTAGATGAAACCGAATGGATGACGAAATGGATGAACGGAGAGTTAACTCTTGAACAAATAAAAGACTCTATGCACGAAGTGTGTTCAGATTCGCCTATCCGCGGAGGTGTCGTTGTTTGCTGTAAGTGGCAAAAGCGGGAGAAGTTTGATCGAACATATTTTAAGCTGATCTTGCGAAGCATTTTTGAACAAGAAGGCTTTCACTTATTAGTCTCCGAGCGAAATCGCGAAGTATTATTTATTCTTTTGAACAAACGAATGGTTAGCACGTGGAGAGAGAGACTAGAAAACAGCCTTCATCGCTGGATGAATCAATATGAATCGGATGAAAATTCAAAGAGGAACGCCATTAGCTTTATCGGAATTGGCCAATACTGTGAACAGCTTGACTGCATGCATAAAAGCTATGAAACGGCTAAAGAAACGATTTCGATTCAAGAAATGCTGCAAAAACAAACCATTATTCATTTTTATGATGATTTGCATATGTACCGGATTATTTCGCTTTTACATCAGCATGAAGACCTACAGGAAGTGGTGTTTGAATATCTGCAGCCCGTTATTACATATGATGAAACGTATAATGCAAAACTCATGGAAACATTAAAAATTTATTTAGCATGCAACGGATCTAAACAAGAGACGGCTAAGCGTTTATACATTGTCCGGCAAACGCTGTATCACCGTATCGAAAAACTAGAAAAGCTGCTGGGTGAAGACTTTATGGAGCCGGAAAAACGACTGGCAATTGAGTTTATGATTATGGCATATGAATATTTGTTTATGATGAAAAAGTCGCGCGCGGAATTTATAAACGGATAAGTAAGCAGCTGGAAACAGCTGTTTTTTTATGTTGAGGCTGATTTTACTATATGTTCATTTTAGTTCATGCTTTCTCCTAGTTCACTGCGCAAAATGTGAAACGAGAATCTAGAGTTGTTTCACATTTTGTCTAATGCAACCACCATTTATTTATTCAATAATAAAGGTAGATTTGTCATTTCTTATTTTTTGAGGAGGCCAAGCGATATGTCAGTTGTGAATAATGATACGCAAGTTTTAAAAAATTACGTGGGCGGAAAATGGGTTGATACGGCAGGGGGAAAATTTGGAGAGGTAATTAACCCATCGACGGGCGAAGTCATTGCAAAAGTACCGCTTTCTACAAAAGAAGACGTAGCCAATGCGGTGGAAACAGCTCAAAAAACATTTGAAACATGGCGTAACGTTCCTGCTCCAAAACGAGCAAGATTAATGTTTGCGTTTCAGCATTTACTAGTTAAGCATCATGAAGAGTTAGCTAAATTAGTGGTGCAAGAAAACGGCAAGGCTTTTAAAGAAGCTTACGGTGAAGTACAGCGCGGTATTGAATGCGTGGAGTTTGCCGCGGGTGCTCCTACTTTATTAATGGGGGAATCATTAAATAACATAGCGGAAGAAATTGATTCTGAGATGTTCCGTTTTCCACTGGGTGTCGTTGGCGGCATCACACCTTTTAACTTTCCGATGATGGTACCGCTTTGGATGTTCCCTCTTGCCATTGTATGTGGAAATGCGTTTGTATTAAAACCGTCTGAGCGAACGCCGCTTTTAGCAACGCGACTTGCTGAACTTTTTACAGAAGCAGGAGCACCGGATGGATTATTAAATATTGTGCACGGGGCACACGACGTTGTGAACGGATTAATAGAGCATGAAAAAGTTAAAGCGATTTCATTCGTCGGATCGCAGCCGGTAGCAAAATATGTTTATGAACAAGCTGCATCTCAAGGGAAACGAGTTCAGGCTTTATCTGGAGCTAAAAATCATCATGTTGTGATGCCAGACTGCGATATGGATAAAGCGGTATCACATATTATCAGCTCCGCTTATGGAAGTGCCGGCCAGCGATGCATGGCGTGCAGCGCCGTGGTCGTGGTTGGTGAAAAAGGCGATGAATTCGTCGCAAAATTAAAGCAAAAAGCAGATGAATTAATTATGGGAAGCGGCTTTGATGATGAAGTGCTTCTAACGCCTGTGATTCGAAAAGAGCACCGTGATAAGGTGCTGGATTATATTGAACTTGGCATGAAAGAAGGAGCGGAACTCATTCGTGACGGACGTAAAGAAATGGATGAACATACGGAAGGCAATTTCTTAGGAGCAACAATTTTTGACCGCGTAACTCCTGATATGACCATTGCTAAAGAAGAGATTTTTGCACCTGTACTAAGCTTGCTTCGTGCTGACACATTAGATGAAGCACTTCGCTATATGGAAAAATCCCGTTTTGGAAATGGAGCAACGATTTATACCAAAGATGCAAAAGCGGTGCGTCAATTTAGAGAAGAAGCAGATGCTGGTATGCTCGGTATTAACGTAGGAGTACCTGCTACAATGGCCTTCTTCCCATTCTCCGGTTGGAAAGACTCTTTTTACGGAGATTTGCATGTCAACGGCAAAGACGGTTTGAACTTCTTTACACGTAAAAAGATGGTTACATCACGCTTTGACTTTTAACATATAGATGAATATAGCAAGTGGCTTCGGCATTTTGTCGAAGTCTTTTCATACAGAAAAAAAATACCGCGCTAGCGATTTGGGAGTGGATAAGATGGTACAGGTCAGTCAAAATGAAAAAGATCTGCGTGCAAAAGATGAGCAGTATGTATGGCATGGAATGAAACCATACAGTCCGGATGCAACGATGGTAGCTACAAAAGCAAAAGGTGCTTGGATTACAGATGAGCAAGGAAATCGCTATTTAGATGCAATGGCAGGGCTTTGGTGTGTAAATACCGGGTATGGACGGGATGAGTTAGCGCTCGCAGCCTATGAGCAGCTAAAAGAACTGGCTTATTTTCCCCTTACTCAATCTCACGTACCTGCTATCAAACTGGCAGAGAAGCTAAATGAAATGCTAGGTGATGACTATGTTATCTTCTTTTCAAACAGCGGATCTGAAGCAAATGAAACGGCTTTTAAAATTGTGCGTCAGTACCATCAGCAAAAAGGAGAGCATTCTCGCTACAAATTTATTTCGCGTTACCGAGGGTATCATGGGAATTCAATGGGCGCACTAGCAGCAACGGGCCAAGCTCAGCGTAAATATAAATATGAACCGCTTGCCCCTGGCTTTATTCACGTTGCTCCGCCTGATTCGTACCGAGGGCAAGATGACTACGATGCACCGAAAGAACAGCTTCAATCTGTAAAAGATATTGACAATGTTATGACGTGGGAGCTAAGTGAAACGATTGCCGCTGTTATTATGGAGCCAATTATTACAGGAGGAGGAATTCTTTTACCGCCTCAAAATTATATGAAAGGCGTAAAAGAAACGTGTGAAAAACACGGTGCACTTTTAATTGCAGATGAAGTTATTTGCGGCTTTGGACGTACAGGAGAAGCCTTTGGTTTTATGAATTACGATGTAAAACCAGATATCATTACCATGGCAAAAGGAATTACAAGCGCATATCTTCCGCTCTCTGCAACTGCTGTTAAAAAAGAAATTTATGAAGCGTTCAAAGATAGCGATCAGTACGAGTATTTTCGCCATGTTAATACATTTGGAGGAAGTCCAGCTGCGTGTGCACTGGCATTAAAGAATTTAGAAATTATGGAGAGAGAAAATCTTTTTGACCGTTCTAAACAGCTTGGAGCTTACGTATTAAGTGAGCTAAAGCCGCTTATCGATAGCCACCCATACGTTGGAGACGTAAGAGGTAAAGGGCTTTTAATTGGAATTGAACTTGTAGCTGATAAACAAACGAAGGCACCGTTAGACGTTAATCTTGTAAATGAAGTGATTGCTAAATGCAAAAGCAAAGGAGTCATTATTGGGAAAAATGGAGCAACGGTGGCCGGCTATAATAATGTTCTCACCCTCTCGCCGCCTCTCAACATTGAGGAAAGTGATATTGAGCTGTTATTAGCTACTATTACGTATGCGCTTGACAGCATCAAATAGGTAAGTTTGCAAAAAGCCTGTATAATATACTTACAGGCTTTTTGTGCGTGTGAAGGAGGAAGTAGAAAATGGAATTGTTATTTTTAGGAACGGGTGCAGGAGTACCGGCGAAACAGCGGAATGTTTCATCTCTTGCGCTCGAACTTTTGCAAGAAAGAGGGGCGGTGTGGCTTTTTGATTGTGGAGAAGCAACTCAGCATCAAATTTTACATACAACCGTTAAACCGAGGCGAATTGAGAAAATTTTTATTACGCACCTTCACGGTGATCATATTTACGGATTGCCTGGACTCCTTGGAAGCCGTTCGTTTCAAGGCGGAGAATCGCTGCTTACTGTATACGGGCCAAAAGGAATTAAAGAATTTATTCAAGTCACGCTGGCTGTAAGTCAAACTCATCTGCAATATCCTCTAGAGATTGTTGAAATAGAAGAGGAAAGTGAAAGTGGAACGATTTTTGAAGATGAAACTTTTTCAGTGGAGTTTGGCAAACTTGAACATGGCATTTTATCTTATGGATATCGAGTTGTCGAAAAAGATTTACCAGGATCACTGGACGTTCAGCGTTTAAAAGAGATGAATATTCCCCCGGGGCCTCATTATCAGCAGTTAAAGGAAGGGAAAGAAGTAGTATTAAAAGATGGGCGTATAATCAATGGTCAAGAATTTGTAGGAGAGCCTAAAAAAGGGAAGGTCATCACGGTTTTAGGAGATACAAGAAAGTGCATGCAAAGTGTTCAGCTTGCTATGCATGTAAATGTTTTAGTCCATGAAGCTACTTTTTCAGCGGGAGACGAGGAGCTTGCTTACAACTATTTTCATTCTACTGCAAAAGAAGCCGCTGAAATCGCTAAAACAGCATCGGCCGAGCGTCTTATTTTATCTCATATTAGTTCGCGTTACCAAGGAGACGCAGTCAGCCGGCTAGCAGAAGGAGCAAAAGAAATTTTTCCAAATACCGACATAGCAGAAGATTTGAAACGGTTTACGATTTCATAAAAAAAGACGAGGATATCCTCGTCTTTTTTTTACCATCCGCGTTCGTACTGAACGGGTGCTGAAATTGTTTCATTTAGTTCTTTTGCCGCCGTGCGCGGGAAGTACGGATCGCGCAGAAGTTCGCGCGCAACAAAAATTAAATCAGCGCGTTCGCTTTGCAGAATCTCTTCTGCTTGTCGTCCTGTTGTAATTAATCCAACTGCGCCTGTATCAATATTTGCCTGCTGCTTAATCTTATCTGCAAACGGCACTTGATAGCCAGGGTATACGTTGATTGGAGCGTGTACAAGAGCACCGGAACTAACATCGATTAAGTTGACGCCTTGTTCTTTCATCCATTTTGCAAATGCAACGTGATCATCGACTGTTAATCCGCCTTCTGTATAGTCAGAAGCAGAAACACGGACAAATAAAGGGCCGTCCCACTCTGTTTTCACAGCTTCAATAATTTCCTTTAAGAAACGATAGCGATTTTCTGCGCTGCCGCCATATTCGTCGCTGCGTTTATTGCTTAGCGGCGATAGAAATTGATGTACTAAATAACCGTGTGCAGCGTGAAGTTCGATAATATCAAATCCAGCTTCTTTTGAGCGTCGAGCGCTTTCTTTAAAGGCAGAAATCGTTTCATGAATTTGTTCTGTGGTCATTTCCACAGGTTTTTTACTTTTATCATCAAAAGCAATAGCGGAAGGAGCATAAATATCGCCTTCAACAGTTGCTTTACGTCCTGCGTGTGCAAGTTGAATAGCTGTTTTTGCACCGTTTTCTTTTAGCTGTGTCACAAGTTTCGTTAATCCATCTTTTTGTTCATCATTCCAAATTCCCAAGTCTTGAGCTGAAATACGACCCTGTGGCACGACAGCTGAGGCTTCAACCATAATGAGACCTACTTGTCCAACCGCACGAGTTGTGTAGTGAACCATATGAAAGTCGGTTATTACGCCGTCTTCCTTTTCGCATGAATACATACACATTGGTGACATTACAATTCGGTTTTTTAATGTTACATCTTTCACTGTATAAGGTGAAAATAGTTTTGTTGTCATTCGGTTTAACCTCCAATTATTTCGATACTCTAAACAAAAGTTATTATATCACCGCATTGAATTTTCTTTCACATAATCTGCTTATCCATTTTTAATCATAAAAAAACCTCTTTCTTTTTTTAGAAAGAGGTGAACCTTTACGAACGTTTACTCGAGATTTTTTCGTCAATCGTATCTCCTAAATATTTGGAGCGAATTGTAGCTTGTTCAATACACTGCATCATGGCTTCTTGGAAGTTATGAGAAATAAGCTGTTCGATTCCTGCTTCCGTTGTGCCGCCCGGACTCATCACTTCTTTTCGAAGTACGGCTGGCGTTTTAGGTGACTGTTTCAGCATTTCTGCAGCACCGATAAGAGTTTGAAGAATTAGTTCATTTGACACTGACGTATCCAAGCCTTGTTTTTCAGCTGCTTTTTCCATTGCTTCTACTAGATAGTAGACATACGCTGGGCCGCTTCCAGATAGTCCTGTTACAGCGTGAAGCTGCTCTTCCTCTACAGTTGTAACCGTACCAATCGTTTCAAATAAAGCAGTAGTAACGTTCATATGCTCTGCTGTAGCAAACTTGCCGGGTGCAATGGCTGTAGCCGATAATCCAATAGAGGCCGATGTATTTGGCATAGCTCTTACAACCGCTACTTCTTGGTCAAACAAGTTTACAATTGTGGCAGTCGATACCCCTGCTAAAACAGAGAGAACGAGGTGGTGCGGACGAATATAAGACTTAATCGTATCGATGCTTTCCGCTACGTCTTTTGGTTTAATAGCAAGCACGACGATATCGCTTTTTTCGATTAACAAGGCATGATTACGCGTAATGTTAATTTCATATGCGTTTCGAAGTTCGTGAAGTCTTTTATCGTTGCTATGATTTGTTACGGTGATTTGATTGGGGCGAAGCTTTTTATCTGACAGCAGCCCTGAGATCATAGCTTCAGCCATTGATCCAGCTCCAATAAAGGCGATGTTTAAATCCGTTTTCATTAAAAGTTCCTCCAGTCATTTGCTATCCAATGAAAACAGATACTGAGATTTCAGTATCTGTTAAAGGTTTGTGTTTGTGTATCTCTTCTTTATAAAATGCATAGTTATCTAAAGATATGAATAAAACTTCACTATATTTCTGTCATTATGCAATGAAAAAGAGAAGGATGTCAATGTAATTTTCAGAAAACGAATACAATTGTATAAATAACAGGAAAAATCGTGTAAACTTAAAAGAAAATGCGATGGTAAAGGAGCAAAAATACAGATGAATGAGCAATTATATAAAATTGTGCTGCCTACTCCTTTTGCGGTAGGAGATGTGAATGTTTTTGTTATAAAAGGTCAGACCGTTACGCTAATTGATGCTGGTATTAAAACGGAGGCGGCGTGGTCTGTATTTAAAGAAAAGCTTAATGAAATAGGATTAAAACCAGATGATATTAAGCAAGTTGTCCTAACTCATCACCATCCTGATCACGTAGGAATGCTTGATTTTTTTGATAAAGATATCGCCATAGTCGGTCATGCGAAAAATCAGCCTTGGATCTCCCAAAATCCAGATTTTTTTGAGTGGTACGATGCGTTTTTTGAAGACCACTTTATGAAAGCCGGCGTAGATGAAAGGTTTCGCTCTTATTTAAAACGTTTAAAAGCATCAATGAAGTATTCATGTCATCGTTCTCTTACAACTTCTGTGCAGGAAGGAGATTACATTCCGGGCCTAGAGAGTTGGAAAGTACTTGAAGTACCAGGTCATGCTCAAAGCCATATTGCATTATACAATGAAAGAACAGCGGTTATGATTGGAGGAGATTTACTGTTAAAGCATATTTCATCTAATCCGCTCATTGAACCTCCTATGAAACCAAGCGGCGAGCGACCTAAAACGCTTCTTCAATATAATCATTCATTAAGACGTCTGCTTGATTTAGAGATAAACTGTATCTATACAGGTCATGGAGATGAAGTGTTACATGTTCGCGAACTTGTACAAGAGCGGTTACAAAAGCAGAGCGACCGAGCGGATAAAGTGCTTAGCATGATAAAAGAACGTCCTCAAACAGCATTTGATATTTGCAAACAGCTATTTCCTACTATTTATGAAAAAGAACTAGGGCTAACTCTTTCTGAAACAATTGGTCAGCTCGATTTTTTAGAAGATGCAAATAAAATCAGTACACATGAAAAAGAAAGTACGCTTATTTATTCTGTGTGCTCTTAACTTATAAAAAAGGTGTGTTATATTTGAAATCCTCGTTAAAGAACCAACATGTCGTGATTACAGGCGCTTCGGGAGGTCTTGGAGAGCATTTAGCTTATGAAGTGGCCAAAAGAGGGGGCGTCCCCGTTTTACTTGCACGTACAGAAGAAAAGCTGCACCGAGTAGCCGAGCAAATTAGTCAAAAATATGGGATTACCTCTTACATATACAAAGCTGACGTAGCGAACGTAGAGGAAGTCAAAAGAGTCGTTCAGAAAATGATGAGTGAAATTAAGCGTGTTGATGTCCTGATTAATAATGCAGGCTTTGGTGTATTTGAAGAAGTGAAAGAAGCATCGATTAAGACAATTGCCTCAATGTTTCAAGTCAATGTTATTGGATTAATTGCATGTACACAAGAAATTTTAGCTTATATGCTAAAAGAAAACAAAGGACATATTATTAACATTGCTTCTCAAGCAGGCAAACTTGCGACGCCTAAATCCAGTGGCTATTCAGCTTCTAAACATGCCGTGCTAGGGTTTACCAACAGCCTGCGAATGGAATTAGCGAAAACAGATGTCTATGTAACGGCAGTGAATCCAGGTCCTATTCAAACCAACTTCTTTTCAATAGCAGACCAATCAGGAAACTATGAAAAAAGTGTAGAAAAGTTTATGTTAACCCCTCAATACGTAGCTGAAAAAACGGTCAATATTATTGGGAAACCAAAACGAGAAGTCAACTTGCCTAAGTGGATGAATATAGGCTCGAAGATGTATCAGCTTGCCCCGGGGCTCGTAGAAAAATTGGCAGGGGATGCGTTTAATAGAAAATAACCTGTGCTTTAACCACAGGTTATCAATGTTTTTCGTTAATGGTTTCGTTCAGTAAGGCTGTATATCTATGAATCTACTGCTCGTCTAAAATTTTTGCAGCGCGCACACAAGAGTCAAATTTTCCTTTATGATTTCCGTCGCAAAAGGGCATCTTTTGCGACTGGCCACATCGGCATAGTGAAAATGTCGGCTTTGTTTCAAATTTGTTGCCGTCTGCATCAATTAATTCAACGTCTCCAGTGACACGGAAAGAGCCGTTATCCATTACTTTAATTTGTACTTTTGACATAAAAAAACCTCCTTTTTGTACACATCTATATGAAGCGCCAGAGTTTAATGAAAGCGAGATGTGTATTATACTCATTATATAAGCAATTTTCGTTTGTTTATACAATTAGTTTAAAAGGAGTTAAAGGAAAATGAATATTACCTTTACTGATAAAGCAATAGCAAAAGTACAAGAAAAGTACGGGAAAGATTCTTCACTATATTTAAAATTAAAATACGATACGGATGGATGCGGCTGTGTTGTGAGCGGTGTAACGACGCTATGGATTGTTGATGAAAAAGAGAGCGATGATGTAACCATTGAGACGAATTTTGTTCCTGTTCTTGTCGAAAAAACAAAGCAAGTATTTTTAGATGATAATATGACGATTGACTACAATGAAAGTGCCTATGCGTTTATGCTAAAATGTCCTTCTCAAATTTTAAATCCGCGCATGTCATTTATCGATAAAACAAAAGAAGCGCTTTAAAGCGCTTCTTTTTGTATTTTTTCTAAAAATGATTCAATAACTTGTTCATATTCTTCTGGATTATCAGCATACGAGCGGGCATGAGTGCCTACAGGTGCTAAATACATCCGTTTTGCTCCCATTTTTTTGGCATGCAGCTGCTCCGTCATTTTAGGAAGAATATAGTCATCTTCTTTACTATGGATAAACAGAACAGGATGTTTGATTTGATCTACGACTGAAATAGGTGATACGTCTTTAAATGAGTAACCTTCTCGCCATTTTAAAATAATATTAGCTGCTGGCATGACAAGCTGTTTGGGCAGGTGGAAATCTTGTTTTAAGCGATAGGCAAGAAGTTCTTCCAAGTCAGAAAAAGGGCAGTCGACAATATAAAAATCAGCTCCGTCTTCCATTCCAGCATACAAAAGAGTGGTCGCAGCTCCCATAGACTCCCCGTGAATCCCAAGGGAAATAGTTGAACCGAATTGTTCTTTTACCCAATGAACAACGGATTGAAGGTCCAGTTTTTCATAATAGCCGTAGCTCGTTGTTTTCCCTTCAGACTTGCCGTGTCGGCGATGATCATAAAGAACGACGTTCCATCCAAGCTTTAGAAAAAGCCGAGCATATTTCATAGAGTTCAATGAATGAACTGTAACTCCGTGCGAAAGAATCATAAATCGGTTGTGTTCGTGTTGTTTAATAACGGTCCCAGCTATGTTATAGCCTAAAGAAGAAGGAAGCACAAATGCTTCTTTAGGAAGAGTGCTATAGACTTTCTCATCATAAAAGCCATCTTCCGTATCGCGGTCAATAATAACTTTGTCGGTCTTTTTACGGATGTACATCATTTGATTTGTAAAAAAGATGCCAAGAGCGGCAAATGCTCCAAAAACACTTCCTATTAATAATAGCCATTTTTTCATGATTAGCGGCTCCTTTTGTTAATATAGCTATTATTTATTATAGCATCGCTCTCATAAAAACCTAATTTTTAACGCTGTGCAAATAAAGAGTATTGCTTGCTTTCAATCGGTCTTGAAATGTGAGGAGCGATAAAAGCGACCGCTTCGAGCAGCTTTTCTTCATTAATAGAAGTGGAAATACCCATTTCATGAAGCATAAAGACGAGATCTTCCGTAGCTACGTTTCCCGTTGCTCCCTTAGCGAATGGACATCCACCTAACCCCCCAGCGGATGAATCGAACCTGTTAATACCGGCTTGCAGAGCTGCATAGATATTTGCAATGGCTAATCCTCTCGTATCGTGAAAGTGCGCAGCAAGTAGCGTGTGGGGAAAGTTTTGTTTTAATTTCGAGAAAAGTGAAAATACATCTTTAGGGTTTGCCATACCAATTGTATCAGCAACGCTTAGCTCATTCACTCCAGCCTCCACAAAGCTTTCGCAAAGGGCCAGCACGTCGCGTTCGTGTATTTTTCCTTCATACGGGCAATAAAAGGCGGTGGAAATGCAAGTTCGAATAAAACATTCTTGCTGCTTGAGCTGCTGAATGAGAGGAAGCAGCGTTTGTACAGCTTCTTTGGTGTTTTTGTTAATATTTTTTTGATTAAAGGTATTGCTTACGCCAATAAACAGCGCAACGGAGCGGCAATTAGCTTGCAGTGCTTTTTCCAAGCCTTTTTGGTTCGGCACAAGCACAATGTTTCGGCATGTATCAGGCTGAAATGTATCTGCAACAGTAGAAGCATCTTTCATTTGAGGAACCCATTTTGGAGAAACAAAGGATGTAATTTCGATTTCGGATAGTCCAGCTTCTTTTAATTTTTTGATAAAATTAATTTTTTTTTCAGTTGGAACAAAATTTTTTTCATTTTGAAGGCCATCTCGTGGACCAACTTCTATAATTGTTACTTTTTCAGGAAATCCCATAAACCGCTCTCCTCCTACATTGTAAACGCTTACTAATATTTATTTTAATTCTAAAAAATTAAAATTCAATAAAAATTATAAATTTTTACAAAAAAAGAGGAATTTCGCAAGCGATGTCGAAATTAATACAGGTGACAGTTAATCACAGTAATCAAACAGTAAGGAGAGGTTTTCGACATGGGTCAAACAGAAGTAGTCATTGTAAGCGCTGTACGTACAGCAATCGGCAGCTTTGGGGGAAGCTTACAAAATGTATCCGCAACAACTTTAGGTGGTACTGTAATTAAAGAAGCTTTAAACAAAGTAGGGGTATCAGCAAACGAAGTAGATGAAGTTATTATGGGAAATGTCCTACAAGCAGGTTTAGGACAAAATCCAGCACGACAAGCAACTTTAGCAGCAGGTTTACCTGAAACTGTTTCAGCATTAACCATCAATAAAGTATGCGGATCAGGACTAAAAGCAGTACATCTCGCTACACAAGCGATTCTTGCTGGGGATGCTGATGTGATTGTTGCTGGTGGAATGGAAAACATGAGCCAAGCACCATACTTATTAAAAAATGCACGCAACGGGTTTAAAATGGGCGACCAAAAAGTAGTTGACAGCATGATTCAAGATGGATTATGGTGTGCATTTAACGACTACCATATGGGCGTTACAGCTGAAAATCTGTGTGATAAATATGAAATTACTCGTGACGAACAAGATGCGTTTGCAGCTTCAAGTCAGCAAAAAGCAGAAGCAGCTATTCAATCTGGTCGTTTCAAAGATGAAATCGTGCCAGTAGAAGTGCCTGGAAGAAAAGGTCAAGTAACTATTTTTGAACAAGATGAGTTCCCACGTGCAGGCACAACGGCTGAAAGCTTAGGGAAACTACGTCCAGCCTTCAAAAAAGACGGTTCTGTAACAGCTGGTAATGCATCTGGTATCAATGACGGTGCAGCGGCAGTAGTGGTAATGAGCCGTAAAAAAGCAGACGAGTTAGGCCTAACACCATTAGTGTCAATTAAAGGTAATGCAACTGCGGGAGTAGACCCAAGCATTATGGGAATCGGTCCTGTAAGCGCAGTGAAAAAGGCGCTGGAAAAAGCTGCTGTTTCATTAGAAGATGTTCAATTAGTAGAAGCAAACGAAGCATTCGCTGCACAGTCAATCGCTGTGGATCGTGAACTTCAATTTAATCATGATATTTTAAATGTAAACGGTGGAGCAATTGCGCTTGGACATCCTATTGGTGCAAGTGGTGCACGTGTCCTAGTTTCACTTATTCATGAAATGCAAAAACGCGACGCAAAACTTGGGTTAGCAACGTTATGTATTGGCGGAGGCCAAGGCGTTGCAACAATCGTTGAACGTCCTTAATTTGATATAGTTTTAACAAACATTAAAGCTATATCACAACGCCACAGATTCCAAACATACAGCTTTGGAACTCGTGGCGTTTTTGTTTTTCCTTTAATTTGTCTAGTAATATAACTTTTTTGACAAAAAAATGATTAAATTATAATTTTCAGTTATATATATATTTAAAAAGAAATAAAAATCTTTTATAATAGATTAGAAAGCGTTTTCAAAAATAACGAAGGGGTGGTTATGTATGAAACAAGTACATACGTCGTTTAAAGAAGCGGTGAAAGATATTCACGACGGTGCTACGATTATGGTCGGTGGTTTTGGTTTATGTGGAATTCCGGAGAATTTGATTTTAGCGTTAGTTGAAACAGGGGTAAAAGATTTAACCGTAATTTCAAATAACTGCGGCGTAGACGACTGGGGACTTGGACTGCTTCTGAAAAACAAACAAATTAAAAAGATGATTGGTTCTTACGTGGGAGAAAATAAAGAGTTTGAAAGACAAGTATTGTCAGGAGAAATTGAAGTAGAATTGCTACCTCAAGGCACGCTAGCTGAAAAGATTCGCGCCGGCGGAGCGGGCATACCTGCATTTTATACACCAGCGGGAGTGGGAACACCCATTGCTGAAGGAAAAGAAGTTCGCGTGTTTGAAGGAAAAGAATATTTACTAGAAGAGGCGTTAAAAGCTGATTTTAGTTTGGTTAGAGCTTGGAAAGCCGATCATATGGGTAACTTAGTGTATAACAAGACAGCGCGCAATTTCAGCCCAATGATTGCAGCAGCAGGAAAAGTGACGATAGCAGAAGTGGAGGAACTTCATCCAACAGGCTCACTTGATCCAAATATTATTCACACACCTAGTGTATATGTTCAATCGTTAATTATTGGTGAACAAGAAAAACGTATTGAGCGTTTAACCGTTCAAAAATAACAAAAGGGGAGAGATTTTTCATGATTGAAAACGGCGTGAACGTGAGAGAGCGAATTGCAAAACGTGCTGAAAAAGAAATTTTGGACGGATTTTATGTAAACCTTGGAATTGGTATTCCAACGCTTGTGGCTAATCATATCTCAGATAATAAAACGGTGGTGCTTCAGTCCGAAAACGGTCTGTTAGGCATTGGACCATATCCGAAAGAAGGAGAAGTAGATCCTGATTTAATTAATGCAGGTAAAGAAACCGTCACGGCGACAACAGGCGCTTCTTATTTCGATAGTGCTGAATCGTTTGGAATGATTCGCGGAGGGCACATTAATATTGCGATTTTAGGAGGAATGGAAGTCTCAAAAACTGGTGACTTGGCAAACTGGATGATTCCTGGAAAAATGATTAAAGGAATGGGCGGTGCAATGGATTTAGTTCACGGAGCACAGCGCATCATTGTTATTATGGAACACGTGACGAGAAAAGATGAGCCTAAAATCTTAAATGAGTGCAGCCTCCCTCTGACAGGAAAAGAGGTAGTGGATCGCATTATTACAGATCGAGCGGTCATTGATATTACGGCAGAAGGTCTAAAGCTTGTTGAAGTAGCGAAAGGCTATACGATAGAAGATATACAACAATCTACAGAGCCAACTTTAATTATTGATGAACATGTAAAACTAGATGCATTTTGATTTTTGGTAACAAAAGCAAGAATATGATACAATATCTCTCAATTAAAGTAGCGGGGGAATTGTGATGGCTAAAAAAAAGCAAAAACAATCAGCACAAAAACAAAATGATCAGCTCAGTATCAAAGATCAGCTAAATGATAGCTTATTAAAACAGCTTCAAGCTAAAAAACAGGCGCTTTCTTTAAAAGAAGAAGAGCAGAAAGAAACAGAGCGTAAAGAAGCTGCTCGAATTCGAAAAGAAAAAGAAAAAAATAAGTCGTTTGAAGAACTGTTAAATGAAAGTGATTTGAACTGGTCTGAATTTAAAAAATAAAAGCGCCGGTAAAGGCGCTTTTATTTTTTAACGGTGAGCTTCGTATTGATTTGCTTTAAAGATTGATTGCAGCTTGCTAATTTCAGTAGGCTGAAGCGGGGAAGCCTCGACAGCTTTGACGTTTTCACGAAGCTGTGAAGAAGAGCTTGCTCCTGCTACAACCGAGGCTACCGTAGGATTAGCTAAACAGTATTGAAGTGCCGTTGAGTTTAGAGAGTGAGTTGGTCGTACGTGACGAAATTCTTCTATCGTTTTTGCTAATTCCGTACCGCTATAATCTAAGTAGCCCTTGCCCTCGAATGCAGCAAGTTTTTGCTCCCCTTTTTCGGTTAGCAGCCCTTTGGCTACTGGACCTCTCGCTACAACGCTAATGCCGTTGTCATGTAAAAGAGGAAGTGAACTTTCTTCAGGGCGTCTGTCTAACAAGCTGTATTGCATCATGACGCTAACAATAGAAGAATTTTGCACATACTCTCGAATCACATTTGGGCGGATAGATGAAATGCCATAGTAGCGAATGACGCCTTCTTGTTTTAATTCTTCAAATGCTTCAATCGTTTCCTCAATATTGTCTTCAATGGTTCCTCCGTGCAGTTGATATAAATCGATGTGATCTGTTTGAAGACGGCGCAGGCTTTCTTTTACTTCTTCTTTTATGTAAGCTTTAGACGGATCCCATGTCCAGCTGTCTTTTGCATCATTCCAGCGATTCCCCACTTTTGTGGCTAAAATAATATCATTTCTGCGTTTTTTTAGGGCTTGTCCCACAAACTCCTCGTTTAAGCCAAAATCATATAAATCTGCTGTATCGAAATAATTAATGCCATATTCGAGAGCTTCATCAATCATATTGACAGCGTGTTTTTGTTCCGTTCCAAGAGACATGCATCCTAAACCTAATGTACTGACAAGCAAGTCTGAAGTACCTAAGCGTCTTTTTTCCATATATGTCACTCCTTATTTTTTACTTGTTTCTATCTATTGTAGCGCTATGATAGAGGGAAACTCAAATAAGAAGATTAGAAAACTGCAGCACAATTAGTGTCTGCAGTCTGCTTGTTTGTAAGAATTAAAATTTTGAGAGATAGCGTTCGTCCATTCATCTACATACTGAAATTGTTCGCCGTATTCTTTTAACTTTTGCTTGATTTCCCATGCTTTACCGACCAAAATGATTTGCTTCTCGTGAACATAAACTTTCATTTTTTCTACCTCCCAAGGTTCGTATGATAGAATATATGTAAGAGTCAAAAAAATAGAACGAGGTGTAGAAAATGGATCATTTAACAGAAAAAATGCTGTCTTCTGAAAAGCTATTTGGAGGCAGAGTGATTGATTTGTACTTAGAAGAAGTAGAGCTTCCAAACGGAAAAACGAGTACAAGAGAAGTAGTTAAGCACCCTGGAGCCGTAGCTGTCATTGCGTTAACAAGCGACCACAAAATGGTTATGGTCAAACAGTATCGCAGGCCGATGGATCGTATTTTAGTCGAAATTCCAGCCGGCAAGCTAGAAAAAGGAGAAGAGCCGATTGTGACGGCAAAACGTGAGTTAGAAGAAGAAACGGGCTATACGACAGATTCGCTTAGCCATATTATTTCTTTTTATACATCACCAGGTTTTGCGGATGAGTTGGTGCACCTTTATTTAGCGGAAGATTTAAAAGTGATGACCACCAAAGCGGAATTAGACGAAGATGAATTTGTTGAAGTGATGGAAGTTGCGGTAGATGAGGCCCTTACTCTTATTCAAAACAAGGAAATTTATGATGCAAAAACAGCCTATGCTGTGCAGTACTTACAGTTAAAAAGCGGGTTAGGAGAGTAAGAGAGTTTTTTCTTTTACATACGAACGGCAATCTAGCAATTAGAGGTTTACATTGAAACGTCATTTGGTGTGAGAAAAAACAGGCATGCGTGTATCTCTAACTAAAAAAAATGTGTGACAACCATATTTTAGTTAAAGGAACATCCGAACGATGAATAGAGATTCTTGATAGGGAATCAAATTCGTTCGGATTTTTTTAAGGTGATGGTGAATGTAGATTTCATTATGTTTCATTCTCTTTTTTTATTTGATAGATTCAAAAGATTCTTGGCATAGTTTTTGTACTCTATCATACACTCTATTAAGCGATTAATAGGAGGAAGACGATGAGAAAAAAACAATTGCCATTATCGTATGCAAGACATTTTCAAGAAAACAGTTCTATTTATTTGTTTGTGACCGTGCTGTTTTTAATGGGAATCATTTTTGGGGCTATTGTTGTAAATAGTTTAACGCTTGATCAAAAAGAAGACCTGTACTTCTATTTAAACCGGTTTTTCGGACAGGTAAAGAGCGGAGAAGTAGCAAGCAGCGTTGAAATGTTTCAGCAAAGTTTTTTTCATAATGTTAAATACTTGGGGCTCATTTGGATATTAGGAATCGCCATTATTGGTTTGCCTGTAGTGTTAATTTTGCTGTTTTTAAAAGGAATGGTGATTGGTTTTACCGTAGGCTTTTTAGTCAATCAAATGGGACTCTCTGGGTTTGCGCTATCTTTTGTATCTGTTATGCCGCAAAATATCTTTCTCATACCGGCATTTCTGATCTTGTCTGCAGCTTCAGTTGCCTTTTCTTTGAAGCTTGTGCGGCAGCAGTTTTTTAAAAAAGCAGCGGAGCCTATTTCCGCCTCATTTTTACGCTACAGCGGAACCATGATTGCTATGATATGTTTGGTTGCCTGTGCAGCTACAATTGAAGCTTACGTATCACCTACTTTAATGAAAAGTGTAATGGCTCTATTAAATAAATAAGAATAAGTATTAAGTAAAAAGAATTCTTTTTTCTTATTAATAATAACTTTATTTTGACACCCTCGACACATCTGATATAATGGATTAGTGAATGGCGAGGGAGGGAATAATTATGGAAAGTCGAATTGAGCGAATTAAGCAGCAGTTGCACTCAGCTAGCTATAAATTGACACCTCAACGTGAGGCGACTGTAAGAGTACTTCTTGAACATGAAGAGGATCATTTAAGTGCCGAAGATGTATATCTCCTCGTCAAGGAAAAGTCTCCGGAAATTGGATTGGCAACTGTTTATCGTACGTTAGAATTGTTAACTGAACTTAAAATTGTTGATAAAATAAACTTTGGCGATGGCGTTTCTCGCTACGATTTAAGACAAGAAGGAGCCGCACACTTTCATCATCACCTTGTGTGTATGGAATGTGGATCTGTGGACGAAATTCAAGAAGATTTGCTTGAAGACGTTGAAGAAATTGTGGAAAAGCAATGGAATTTTAAAATTAAAGATCACCGCTTGACATTTCATGGCATTTGCCATCGCTGTCAGGATAAAGAAGACAAGCAGTAAAAGCCTTTTCCCTAATGGAGAAGGTTTTTTGTTGTACATAAATAAAAAAATAACGAGTTTATAAGCTACATGGTTTTATAGAAAGAAAGGAAATGAGCAGGAGAGAACTCAGTGTATAAAGGCAAGAAACATGTATAAAACCTGTCCCAATTGGCATATCTTCTAATAGAATCAAAAATTGGAGGAATTGTTTCATGAAATCATGGGCTGAAATGGTATATAATACATGTAAAGTATTTATCTTATTTACCGGGTTTACTCTTTTGTTTTATTTTGGAATGATATGGGTATCTCAAGAGTATCAAAATTATAAACGTTATGATGAGCCGTCGGGTTCAGCAGTTAAGGTCATGCAAGCAAGTGTGAACAAAGATCAGACGTGGCTAGAGCGTTTATTTATGTTTTATCAAAACGGGGAGTAGAGGCTATTGAATGATCAAATTCAAGATTTTATTCATTATTTAGTAGTAGAGCGGGGACTAGCGAAAAATACAATTGATTCGTATGAACGAGATTTAAAAAAGTATGCTCAATATTTAGAACATGTAGAGCAGCTCAAATCATTTAATGAAGTAACAAGACTCCACATCGTTAATTTTCTGAAATATTTAAGTGATCAGCAAAAGTCATCTAAAACGATTGCGAGACATGTGGCTTCAACTAGATCTTTTCATCAATTCTTACTAAGAGAAAAAGCAGCGGATACAGATCCATCTGTTCATATTGATACCCCGCAGCTTGAGCGCAAGCTGCCAAAAGTGCTAAATGCAGAAGAAGTAGAGGCGCTGTTAAATGTGTTTGATACTTCGACGCCTTTTGGCATACGAGACAAAGCGATGCTTGAGTTGCTTTATGCTACTGGAATTCGTGTGTCTGAACTCGTTAACTTAAATATTGATGATGCACATTTGACGATGGGATTTATTCGTTGTATCGGAAAAGGAAATAAAGAAAGAATTGTCCCCATCGGAAGGTTGGCAACGGAGGCTATCGAAGAGTATTTACAGCATAGCCGGAGTGTTTTAACAAAGCAAAAGGAACAGGACAAAGCACTCTTTGTTAATCATCACGGAAGGCGTTTAACAAGGCAGGGGTTTTGGAAAATATTAAAAAAGTTAGCTTCTGAAGCAAAAATTGAAAAAGAATTAACTCCACATACGTTACGGCATTCGTTTGCTACTCATTTGTTAGAGAACGGCGCGGACTTGAGAGCCGTTCAAGAAATGCTCGGGCATGCGGATATTTCGACCACTCAAATTTATACACATGTTACAAAAGCACGTTTAAAAGATGTATACAATCAGTTTCATCCGCGAGCGTAGGAAGATTCCAATGTCCAATGAGTTCATAGACATTGGTTTTTTTGATTGAAAACACTTTCATTCATGTGTACAAAAAAATAAAAAGCGTCTATACTAATAGAGAGGTCAGACTTCTGACCAATAAGAGAAGATGGTTAAATTATTTCCAAACGGGAATTTTATAGAGAATAAATAAATTGATATTTGGAGGGAATAAAATGGCGCATACATATAAACGCGTATTTTTAATTGTCATGGATTCAGTGGGTATCGGTGAATCACCGGATGCTGAAAAATACAATGATAAAGGTGCGGATACGTTTGGTCATATTGCAGAGCACTGCAACGGTCTTCGTATGCCTAATATGGCTAAGCTTGGCCTAAGTAATATCCGTGAAATTAAAGGAATCGATAAAGCCGAAAAACCGTTGGCTTACTATACAAAAATGCAGGAAGCTTCTGCAGGAAAAGATACAATGACAGGTCATTGGGAAATTATGGGCCTCAATATTGATACGCCTTTTAATGTATTTCCAGATGGATTTCCAGAAGAGCTGATTTCACAATTAGAAGAAAAAACAGGTCGAAAAATCATTGGGAACAAACCAGCGTCTGGTACAGAAATTTTGGATGAGCTAGGAAAACAGCATATGGAAACAGGTGACTTAATCGTCTATACATCAGCAGATTCTGTTTTGCAAATTGCTGCTCATGAAGAAATTGTTCCAATTGATGAATTGTACAAAATTTGTGAGATTGCTCGTGAATTAACGCTTGATGATCCATATATGATTGGACGTGTTATCGCTCGCCCGTTTTTAGGTGAACCAGGTAACTTTACACGTACATCCAATCGTCATGACTATGCATTAAAGCCTTTTGGACGTACAGTAATGAATGAATTAAAAGACAATGACATCGATGTTATTGCTATCGGTAAAATTTCTGATATTTACGACGGAGAAGGGGTAACAAAATCTCTTCGTACCAAATCGAATATGGACGGCATGGATAAGCTAGTTGATACATTAAACATGGACTTCACAGGCTTAAGCTTCTTAAATTTAGTTGATTTTGATGCTCTCTATGGTCATCGCCGCGATCCACAAGGATATGGGCAAGCACTTGAAGAATATGATGCACGCTTAGAAGAAGTATTTGATTTATTAAAAGAAGATGATTTATTGATTATTACAGCGGATCATGGAAATGACCCTGTTCATCATGGGACAGACCATACGCGTGAATACGTGCCGCTTCTTGTGTACAATAAAGGCATGCAAGAAGGAAAAGAACTTTCTATTCGTCAAACGTTTGCGGATATTGGCGCAACGGTAGCAGAAAATTTTGGCGTAGCAATGCCTAAGCATGGAAAAAGTTTTTTAAAAGAGTTGAATTAAGCAGGGGGAATGGAGTATGAAAAAAGAATATATTGAAAAAGCAGCAGCATATATTAAAAATCAATCAGCTGTTACACCAACAATTGGGCTTATTTTAGGCTCTGGACTAGGGGTATTAGCCGACGAAATTGAAGGCGCGGTAAAAATTCCTTATAACGACATTCCTGAGTTCCCGGTTTCAACAGTTGAAGGTCATGCAGGTCAATTAGTAATAGGTACTATTCATGACGTACCGGTTGTAGCTATGCAAGGACGTTTTCACTTTTATGAAGGGTACGCCCTTGATAAAGTAACATTTCCAGTGCGCGTAATGAAAGAAATCGGTGTAGAAACGTTGATTGTAACGAATGCAGCGGGCGGAGTAAACGAATCCTTTAATCCAGGAGACTTAATGATTATTTCTGATCATATTAATAATTTTGGAACCAATCCTTTGATTGGACCTAATGACTCTGATTTCGGAGTAAGGTTCCCGGATATGTCAACTGCTTACTGCAAGGATCTTCGTCAATTAGCGAAGAAGGTAGGAGCTGATTTAAATATCGCCTTACAAGAAGGTGTATATGTAGGAAATACAGGTCCAACATATGAAACGCCTGCTGAAGTGCGTATGCTTCGCATTATCGGGGGAGACGCGGTCGGTATGTCTACAGTGCCAGAAGTTATTGTGGCACGCCATGCAGGTATGAAAGTGCTAGGTATTTCTTGTATTTCTAATATGGCAGCTGGTATTTTAGATCAGCCGTTAAATCATGAAGAAGTAATTGAAACGACTGAAAAAGTAAAACAGCAGTTTTTATCGCTTGTAAAAGAAGTAGTAAAGCAGCTTCCAGCTTATCAAAAATAAGAAGAAAATATGAATTCAAGCATCGAGAATTTCTCGATGCTTTTTTTATTTCCCTTAGTATAAATCGATTATACCTTGGAAAAAATAGGTTGTATAAAGAATGGAGGTTTGTGGAGATGAAGCGAACTATTGTAAAGTTACTCGTTGTCATATTTTTATTTCCACTTATGACGCAACCTGTTTTAGCCGCAGAAAAAAAGAATTCCGAGCTTGCTGACAGTGCTAGGTCAGCTATTTTAATTGAACGGGATACAGGGAAAATTCTATACGAAAAAAATAGTAATCAAGAACTTCCCCCTGCCAGTATGACTAAAATTATGACAATGATTTTAATTATGGAGGCTTTGGATAAAGGGAAAATTACCTTAAAAGATAAAGTGCGGGCAAGTGAATATGCCGCTTCAATGGGAGGCTCACAAATCTTTTTAGAGCCCGGAGAAGAAATGACGGTAAATGATTTGCTAAAAGGGATTGCGATAGGTTCCGGTAACGATGCTTCTATGGCAATGGCTGAATATTTAGCTGGATCAGAAGAAAAATTTGTAGCAAAGATGAACCAAAAAGCCAAAGAGCTTGGTTTGACTCATACAAAATTTCAAAATCCGACAGGCCTGCCTGTAGAAAATCACTATAGTACAGCTCATGATATGGCCATGATGGGCAGAGAGCTGCTAAAGTATGAAAAAATTATTAACTATACAAGTAAATACGAAGCTTATTTGCGCACGGATACAGATAAGAAGTTTTGGTTAGTAAATACAAATCGCTTAGTAAAGTTTTATCCCGGCGTTGATGGACTCAAAACCGGATTTACAGGTCAAGCTAAGTATTGCCTGACAGCTACCGCTAAAAAGGGAAATATGCGTGTGTTAGCGGTTGTATTCGGTGCAAGCACGCCAAAAGATCGCAATAATCAAGTAACCAAAATGTTAGACTACGCATTCAGTCAATATACAACGAAGCCTTTATACAAAAAAGGAGACGTTATTACCAAGATAGATGTAAACAAGGGTAGCGAAGATCAGGTAACAGCTGTTACGTCCGAGCCTATTTCGGTTTTATTGAAAAAAGGAAATGCAGCCAAAGACGTTAAAACAGAAGTGAAAATGAACGAGAAGCTAAATGCGCCTATTCAAAAAGGCGACAAAATTGGAATGTTGACCATTAAGAAGGATAACAAAGTAGTTAGTTCTTCACCGCTTCTTGCAAAAGAAGATATTGATGCTGCTTCTTGGTGGAAGATATTCAAACGTACATTCTCTATTTTCTCTCAAACATCTTAAACAGCTAAATGTGACGAAATAGAACTAGTTTTGTCGGTGAGAAGGATTCTATTCTGTCGGCAGCGAAAGACTGACTATAAGATTTCCGAGGAGGTTTGTATAGTGAGTCTTTCGATTGAATTGGAATTCAAACAAGATGTCTTGTTGGTTCGATTAACAGGAGAATTAGATCATCATACGGCAGAAGAGCTAAGAAGCAAAATCACCGAAGCGATAGAGAAGGAATCTATCAGCCATTTGATTTTAAATTTACAGCATTTAACCTTTATGGACAGCTCTGGCTTGGGGGTTATTTTAGGGAGATACAAACAGGTTCATAATAACGGCGGGGAAATGGTTGTATGCGCTATTTCTCCCGCCGTAGAACGTTTGTTTAATATGTCAGGCTTATTTAAAATTATTCGTTTTGAACCTAATGAAGAAAACGCGCTTCAAAAATTGGGGGTGGCATAATGAAAAATCAAATGAACCTCCAATTTTCCGCGCTTAGTCAAAATGAATCGTTTGCCCGCGTCACGGTAGCATCATTTATTACGCAGTTAGATCCAACAATGGATGAGTTAACAGAAATTAAAACAGTCGTATCTGAAGCAGTAACAAATGCTATTATTCACGGCTACGAAAGCAATCCGGATGGTGTGGTATATATTTCTGTGACGCTTCATGAAGACGGTGTAGTCGAGCTGATGATTCGTGATGAAGGAATTGGTATCGATAACGTGGATGAAGCCAAGCAGCCTTTATACACAACCAAACCAGATCTAGAACGTTCTGGAATGGGTTTCACCATAATGGAAAACTTTATGGACGAAATTCGAGTGGAGTCTACTGTATTAGAAGGTACGACCTTATATTTAAAAAAGCACTTAACAAATAGTAAAGCGCTATGTAATTAAGGAGACTTGCCAATGGATGTGGAGGTCAAAAAAAATAAAAACGAACCGTATTTAAAGGATCATGAAGTTAAAGACCTCATCAAGCGCAGTCAGCAAGGTGATCAAATTGCACGAGATACAATTGTCCAAAAAAATATGCGGCTCGTTTGGTCGGTTGTTCAACGTTTTATTAACCGTGGTTATGAGCCCGATGATTTATTTCAAATTGGGTGCATAGGGCTATTAAAGTCCGTTGATAAATTTGACTTATCGTATGATGTTAAATTTTCAACATATGCTGTTCCAATGATTATTGGTGAAATTCAGCGATTTATTCGTGATGATGGCACGGTAAAAGTTAGCCGTTCTCTGAAAGAAATGAGCAATAAAATACGTAAGGCAAAAGACGAGCTTTCCAAATTACTTGGACGCGTCCCTACAGTCGCTGAGGTTGCAGAACATTTGGATCTCACTCCTGAAGAAGTAGTGCTAGCTCAAGAAGCTAATCGTGCTCCTTCGTCTATTCACGAGACCGTCTATGAAAATGATGGAGATCCAATTACCCTTCTTGACCAAATTGCTGATCATACGGAAGCGAAGTGGTTTGATAAAATTGCCTTAAAAGAAGCAATTGAAGAACTTGATGAGCGTGAAAAGCTCATTGTCTATTTGAGGTATTACAAAGATCAAACTCAGTCCGAAGTGGCCGCAAGGCTGGGAATTTCTCAAGTTCAGGTATCGAGGCTTGAGAAGAAAATCTTAAAACAAATGAAGCTGCATATGAATGATACGTAATACTTAAGAAGCAATCCGTTTTGCTATTCAAAGAAGAATAGTGAAACGGATTGCTTTTTTTATTTGGTAATTAATGGTCTGTTCAGAAACGTGAATTAGAAAATTTAAGAAAATCCATACTACACGTACAGGGAGATAATGAATCGTAAGGTGTGATATGAATGGAAAACGTTCTTTATCTTAAAATGAGACATCGTATTCAAGTAAAACCTGATGAAGCTGTAAATATTGGACAATTAGCAATGGTTATAGCAGGAGATTCTGTTCAAAAGCAAATTGAAAAGCTAGTTGTATATCAAGTAAGTATGAGTGATCGAAATATTATCATTGTTGATTTAATGAAGGTAATTGAAAAAGTTGCCTCTCGGTATCCGCATTTAGACATTCAGACGATTGGACCCGCTCAAACGATTGTAGAGGTCGTGTATAAAAAGAAACAATATTCCTTTTTGTTTTTTCTAGCTGTTTGGTTTCTTCTCTTCATCGGAGCTGCTTTGGCAATTATGAACTTTCACGAAGATGTGAGTATGAGACAAGTCCATCAAAAATTGTTCTATATGCTGACCGGTCTGAGAGATAAGCAGCCTTTGCTGATTCAAGTACCTTACTCTATCGGTTTAGGCCTAGGAATGATTCTGTTTTTTAACCATGTCTTTAGAAAACGAATTAATGAAGAGCCTAGTCCTCTCGAAGTCGAAATGTTTAATTACCAGCAAGACTTAGATCAATACGTCATTATGCACGAGAATAAAGAAAGTATGAAAAAAATTGATGATCATTAACATTGTGATGACCATTGTAATTGGACTTGCGGGAGGACTGGCTGCAGGTGCTGGGTTTGTAGCATTTTTAACGGTGCTGGGCATTATTCCGCGTTTGATGCAGCTGACCAAAACCATGAAATATATTCAAGCATATGAATGGGGAGTGGTGGGTGGCGCTGTTACAGGCGGGTGGTGCAGTCTTCATCAATACACGTGGCAGTTTCCTGCGGTGCTTATTATGATCATAGGTCTAACGAGCGGTATTTTTATTGGGATGCTGGCAGCAGCGTTAACAGAAGTGCTTAATGTATTGCCGACGTTAACGAAACGAATAGGGATGGAAGGCAAGCTTATTTTATTGTTAATGGCCATTGTACTAGGCAAAGTATGCGGATCATTATTTCATTGGATTTATTTTGTTAATCAATAAGAAAAGGATGTATGTAACATGGCAAATAATCAAAAATTAAAAGATAACTATCAAGAAAGCATTAAACCATTTCAGCCTAAACCTTCATATGTGGCAAATTGCCTAAAAGCCTTTTTGGTAGGGGGAATCATTTGTACATTAGGACAGGCAATTCAAAATTTCTATATTGCATTTTTTGACTTTAATGAAAAAAATGCAGGTAATCCTACCGTTGCAACCCTTATTTTAATATCTGCGCTTTTAACCGGGTTTGGGATATACGATCGTATTGGTCAATTCGCAGGTGCAGGTTCAGCTGTTCCTGTTACGGGTTTTGCCAATTCCATGACGAGTGCAGCGCTTGAACATCGAAGTGAAGGGATTGTTCTTGGAATTGCGACGAACATGTTCAAACTGGCTGGAAACGTCATTGTATTTGGGACGGTTTCGGCTTACGTTGTAGGAATCATTCGCTACCTTTTTAAAACTTATTTGCTATGAAAAGAGGGGGATTATGAGAAAAACTGGAAAGCAAACGTGGGTTTATGAAAACCCTATTTATATTAATGCCACAGGAACAGCTGTAGGACCAAAAGAAGCAGATGGACCGTTAGGAGAAACATTTGATATTACACATAAAGATTTGCACTGTGAAGAAGACAACTGGGAGCTAGCTGAAAGAAGGCTTATGACGGAGTCTATTGATTCCTGCTTGCAAAAAATAAATTTATCTTATGAAGACGTTGATTTGTTTTTGGCTGGAGATTTATTAAATCAAAACGTAACGGCTAATTTTGTAGCCCGACATAACCAAATTCCATTTCTATGCATGTTTGGCGCTTGCTCCACATCAATGGAAACGCTCGCAACGGGAGCAGCTCTTGTAGATGCAGGGTTTGCTAATCGTGTTATTGCATCAGCGAGCAGTCATAACGCAACGGCTGAACGCCAATTTCGAAATCCTACGGAGTACGGAGGACAAAAACCAGATACAGCAACGGCAACCATTACGGGAGCAGGGGCAGCGCTGGTCTCGAAAGAAAAAGGTATTGTGCGTCTCACGTCTGCAACGATTGGTCGGGTAATGGATTACGGGATTAAAAATGCAAACGACATGGGTTCTGCTATGGCACCAGCTGCTGCAGATACCATTCAAAGACATTTGGAAGACTTAAACATTGCTCCAAGCGAGTATGATCTTATTTTAACAGGAGATTTATCAGGTGTAGGAAGTCCAATCTTAAAACAGCTGCTCAAGGACGAAGGCTACGATATATCAACCAATCATAATGATTGCGGATTAATGGTATATCGCCCTGATCAAAATGTATTTGCAGGAGGAAGCGGCTGCGGCTGCTCCGCTATTGTCACGTATGGGCATATTTTAAATGAATTAAAATCAGGAAACTTAAAGAAAGTGTTTATGGTGGCAACAGGAGCTCTTTTAAGTCCAACGATGATTCAGCAAAAAGAGTCAATTCCAACAATTGCTCATGGCGTCGTCTTAGAACATATTGGGGGGGGGGGATGATCAATGGAGTATGTAATAGCTTTTGCTGTAGGAGGAATCATTTGCGTTATTGGGCAGCTGCTGCTTGATCTTGCTAAGCTTACTCCAGCACACGTCATGAGTTCGTTTGTAGTTGCAGGAGCGATTTTAGATGGATTTGGTCTTTATGATAAGTTAATTGAATTTGCTGGCGCTGGAGCGACGGTTCCAATTACAAGCTTTGGTCATTCTTTGCTGCACGGAGCGATGAAGCAAGCGGATGACCATGGATTTATCGGGATTGGGATTGGGATTTTTGAACTTACCTCAGCTGGAATTTCAGCAGCTATTTTATTTGCTTTTATTATCGCGTTAATCTTTAAACCGAAAGGATAAAAGATTATGGAAAAAAGAAGGGTCATTATTGTAACTGATGGGGATGAATATGCACGCAAAGCAATTGAGCATGTAGCTAAAGCGGTTGGTGGCAGATGCATTTCCAGGTCATATGGAAACCCTACTACGTTAACAGGTAGTCAAACGGTAGATTTAATTCTTCAAGCACCATATGACCCTGTCTTTGTAATGTTTGACGATAGCGGTTTCTTAGAGGAAGGACCTGGGGAAATTGCTTTGCTTCATGTAGCAAAGCATCCTCAAGTAGAAGTTCTTGGAGTGATCGCTGTCGCGTCACGTACTCATCAAAGCGAATGGACAAGAGTGGATGTAACCATTGATCGTTTTGGAGAAATATCGCATTACGGCGTGGATAAAAGCGGAATTCAAGAGTTAGAAGTCGGACGAATTAATGGAGATACAGTTTACTGCTTGGATCAGCTCGATATTCCCTTAGTCGTAGGAATAGGGGATATCGGCAAAATGGCTAGGATGGATGATGTTAAACTGGGATGTCCTATTACAGAAAAAGCAGCAAGACTTATTTTAGAAAGGAGCGGTTCGTTTGGATAAGCTAGCAGAGCAGAAAACAGCTATTTTTTCGAAAGTACAAAAAAACGATCAGTGGTTCAAAGAAAACGCTAGTATGAATACAAGCTTTGATGTGGGCGTGCGTAAACTACTTATTCTGGATCGAGAAGTTCATGTTTACTATGTAACAGGACTGTGCGATAGTTCATTTATTATTGAAATTACAAAAGTGCTCGTTCAAATTAATGATAATGAAGTTGAACGAGCAAAGCTAAAGGATATTGTTGAAAACCGTCTTATTCATCAGCAAGTCAAGCCTTTAAAGACGCTGGATGATGGAATGGTGTCGGTTTTATCAGGACTGCTATTCGTTTTAATTGACGGTGAAGAAGTTGGCTTTGAAGTCGATGTGCGTACATATCCTGGCAGATCCCCTGAAGAAGCGGATACAGAGAAAGTGATTCGCGGAGCACGAGATGGATACACTGAAAACATCATTATCAATACAGCGTTAACAAGAAGACGAATTCGTGACGGAAGATTTCGTTTTGAAATTATGAAGGTAGGCGAACGATCAAAACTGGACGTAGCGATTGGGTACATAAATGGCGTAGCTGATCCAGGGCTGGTTAAACTGATAAAAGATGAACTGGAAGCAATTGATATAGATGGTTTGCCGATGGCTGACAAATCAATTGAAGAGTTTTTAGTCAAACAAGGAATTAATCCTTTTCCAATGGTACGCTATACAGAACGTCCGGACACAGCAGCAGCTCATGTACTAGAAGGGCATGTGATCATTATTACCGATACGTCTCCAAGCGTTATTATTACGCCAACTACGCTGTTTCATCACGTGCAGCATGCAGAAGAATACAGGCAGGCTCCTTCTGTCGGTACGTTTATCCGCTGGATACGGTTTTTAGGAATTCTTGCTTCTCTTTTCTTATTACCGCTATGGCTGTTATTTGTACTTGAGCCAGACTTGCTGCCGTCAAAATTGCAGTTTATTGGACCAAACGAAGCAACAAATATTCCAACTGTTGTTCAAATTTTCCTAGCTGATTTTGGGATTGAATTTCTGAGGATGGCGGCCATTCATACGCCGACGCCGCTCGCCACGGCGATGGGCTTGATTGCCGCTGCGCTTATTGGGCAAATTGCTATTGATGTAGGTCTCTTTGTTCCGGAGGTTATTTTGTATGTGGCTATTGCAGCAATTGGTTCATTCGCAACGCCAAGCTATGAGTTAGCAGTAGCAAATAAAATGCTGCGATTGTTTCTGTTAATTTTTGTGGCGGCCTTTCATACTCCAGGGTTTCTTATTGCAACAACGTGTATCATTCTCTATATGGCGCGATTAAAATCGTTGAATACGCCTTATTTGTGGCCGTTTCTTCCATTCAACCCGCAGGCTTTATGGCAGATTATTATTCGTACACCGGTTCCTGGAGCAAATCCGCGTCCTAGTATTGTACATCCGCAGGACAAAGACCGCCAGCCTGCAAAACCTTAAACAAAATATGTGGTTGAAACCTGTATGAAGATGTGATAGATTTGTTTTAAATATGGAAAATAATAAATATTTAGACAGTTAGCAGCGAATTGCCGTTAACTGTCTTTTTTACACTATACACAGGAACGGGGTCTAAACATGTTTTTACACGGAACAAGTCGCATAAATAAACAGGGTCATCTTGAAATTGGTGGAGTTGATACGGTTGAATTAGCATCAAATTTTGGGACGCCCCTTTACGTATATGACGTGGCTTTAATTCGGCAGCGTGCTAGAGGGTTTAAAGAAACATTTGAAAAGTATGGGGTAAAAGCACAGGTCGCTTATGCAAGCAAAGCTTTTTCTACAATTGCCATGGTCCAAGTCGTTCATGAAGAAGGTCTTTCGTTAGACGTTGTTTCGGGAGGAGAACTGTATACGGCTTTAGCAGCTGACTTTCCGAAAGAACGGATTCATTTTCATGGAAACAATAAAAGCCGAGCAGAACTAGAAATGGCCATCAAAGAAGATGTAGGATGCATTGTAGTTGATAATTTTTATGAAATTGCATTGCTTCAGGAAATAACGGAACAGTATCAAAAAAAGATGCCTGTTCTTCTCAGATTAACACCCGGAATTGAAGCTCATACACATGATTATATCTTGACAGGGCAGGAAGACTCGAAGTTCGGGTTTGATCTTCAAAACGGTCAAGCAGACGAAGCTGTGCGTCTTGTGCAAGATAGCAAGGGGCTAGAACTTTTAGGTATTCACTGTCATATAGGATCTCAAATTTTTGAAACAACCGGATTTATTATGGCGACTCAAAAGCTTTTTGCAAAAATGAAAGAGTGGAAACAACGTATAGAATTTGTTCCGCAAGTATTAAATTTAGGCGGCGGCTTTGGCATTCGTTATACGGAAGAAGATCAGCCTATTCCTGTTTCGCAGTATGTGGAAGTTATTATAGAAGAGGTCAAAAAGCAGTCTAAACAGTTAGAGGTAGAAATCCCTGAAATTTGGATTGAGCCTGGCCGCTCTCTTGTAGGAGATGCTGGAACGACTCTGTATTCAATTGGTTCTCGTAAGCATGTACCTAATGTACGTGAATATGTAGCCATTGATGGAGGAATGAACGACAATATCCGTCCTGCGCTGTATCAAGCGAAATATGAAGCGGTCATTGCCAATCGAATGAATGATGAGAGTGATGAGCTTGTATCTATTGCGGGTAAGTGCTGCGAATCGGGGGATATGCTGATGTGGGATGTACACCTTCCAAAAGCAAACCCAGATGATTTATTAGCGATGTTTTGTACAGGGGCATACGGTTATTCTATGGCAAGTCACTATAACCGGTTGCCAAAGCCAGCTGTCGTGTTCGTGGAAGATGGAGAAGCACAGCTAGTCGTAAAACGCGAAACGTATGAAGACATTGTAAAAAATGACGTGAAATACAAGGTGACGGTAAAAAAGTAACGAGTGATTAACGTAAAAAAAAGAGCCTCTTGTTCAAGAGGCTCTTTTTTTTATGAGAATAACGATTTAATAGCATTAATAATATCAACAAAGAATTGCTTTAATTTATCAAGAAATGATTGGCCTTCTTCTGACTGAAGAAATGTTGTTACTTTTTCCTTTGTCGCGGAAAGTTGGTCTTTTACTTGATTCCAATCGATGTTCATATCTTTTAAACGATTGAAAAAATCAACAAGTGTATTAAGCTCTGAATCTGTTAATTTAATACCTAAATCATCAGCCACTCGCTGAATTAACGTGCGTAAATCGTCCTTTGTTTGAGGATTTTCTTTGGCAATTTCTTCTTTAATCGTTGCCATAAACTGCGCTGCTTTTTCTTTACCGATTTTTTCACCAAGCTCAGATGTCTGGACCATCTCTTCATTGGCTGCTTTTTTTACTTCTTCTGGGATTTTTTGATCTGTTTGAACTTCATATGCTTTCATAATACCTGTTAAAGCAGCTGTACCAGATACTTCAAATGGAGCGGTAATCTGGATTTTTGCATCTTTAACGCCGGCGGTCATCAAAGCATTAATATACATGTCGTCTGTAATACCATTAATATTTTGAGTTGATACGCTTAAACCTGAATCTTTTGAACCAAGGGTAATACTAGAAGATGAAATAGCACGAGATCCAATAGTAGCCTTTGGAATAAAGTCACCTAAATATTCATGCTCTTCTTGGTTTGTCACGGTTACTGTTTGAGCATTGCTTGGTGCATCAAGGTCATTTAATACCTGCTGCTTCTGAGAGCTGGTTAAGTCCTGACCTAATGTAATAATAACATCGCCCGGAGCAGCATCTGCAAAACTTTTTAAGGGTGCGGTTAGGAATAGAAGAAGACCTAATGTCACCATCATTGCTTTTATCGTTAATTTCAAACCTTTTTCCTCCTTTAATCCCATACTTGCCCTATTATAATACGGGCAGGTCTGAAGTAACAGAGTCAATTCATCATTTTCCCATAAATCAGTCTAGAGGCGTAGATTTCTATATGAAATGAAATCTATGTATCTCTGTCACTGTATTAGACGGATGATACTATAAAAAGTTTCATCTCACAACTACTATTTTTTATTTAGATCCCTACGAGAAGAAAGTGAAGAAGTGCATTCATTGAATTCATGAGCTTGTTTGTAGTAGAATAGAGTGAGTTTATAAATGTAAGTGTTCTACTCTAGGTGGCACTTACAACTTTTACGTTTTGCCGCTTTGATAGGAAAAACAGAGCCTATAGCGGTACTAATACATATATTGGAGGTCATTTATATGAAAAAAGCAAGTATTCTAATGGAAAATGGCGAAAAAATTCTAATCGATTTATTTCCTAACGAAGCACCAGGAACAGTAGAAAACTTTGAAAAGTTAGCTAATGAAGGATTCTACAACGGCGTAACGTTCCACCGCGTTATCCCTGGATTTGTTTCTCAAGGAGGAGACCCAACTGGTACAGGTGCTGGCGGCCCTGGCTACTCAATTAAATGTGAAACAGAAGGAAACCCTCACAAACATGAAGCGGGTTCTCTATCAATGGCACATGCTGGTAAAGACACAGGCGGCAGTCAGTTCTTTCTTGTTCATGAGCCACAGCCTCATTTGAACGGTGTTCACACTGTATTTGGAAAAGTAACAGAAGGACTTGATACAGTGTTAAAAATGAAAAATGGCGACGTAATGAAAGAAGTAAAAGTCTGGGAAGAATAAGAGCATACTGCTATAAATGGATATTAGCTGATAAAACGTCATAACAACCTTTTACAGGGGGTTACGGCGTTTTTTCTTCGCGCAACAGCTCAAAAAGCGTAATAGATTAGGTTTCTCATACACGCATGACATAGGACAAGCTTTTGTGTAATATTGCTATTTACTTATAAATTTTGTATGATAAAAGCAGTAAAAAACGCAGCGCATTAATTTGTAGGAAAGTTTGAGGACGAGGGAGAATCGTATGCTTATTCGCTATAAACGAAACTATGAAAAAATTGCCATGGGTCTTCTATCGTTTGTACCTACGGAAAAAGATTTAAAAAAACTTCAACAAACGATGAAAGAATATGAGCAAAACGAACATTGGCAGCTGTATCTTTGGAAGCAAGAAGAAGATATTATTGGGATTGTTGGCATTTCCATGCTCGATAAAAGTTTGATTGAGGTTCAACACGTCAGTGTAAACCCTTCACACCGCCAACAGGGCATTGGCAAAAAAATGATTAAAGCTCTTAAAGAAATGTATACGACTGCACAAATTAAGCCGAGTGAAATCATCGCTCCGTTTTATGAAAAGTGTCAGGCGGATGAATAAAAAAAGCATGATTAGGTAAGGTGTGAAAGCTTCTTTCACATCTTAGTCATCATAAAACAACAGGTAGCTAGAAGCTACCTGTTGTTTTGTTTTGCCAATAAGTTCGCTTGTCTTTCCGCAATCACATCTGACCGATCTCGCGTGCTGTGACGATGAACAATCGCATCATTTTGCAGATTAGAAGCTGATAACCAGACAAGCTGTTTATCAGTGCTTCTTTGTTTGCAAGCTCGTAATAATGCTGGATCTTCAATGGGCAAGTTAATACTTTTATATGGCTGATAGGTATCGATTAAAGCTAATTGTTTGCGAAGAAGTTTAAGCAGTGAAGGATAATTAAGTCCAAGCTGTGCAATATTTTCTTCTTCCTTCGTTAAAATTGCCAGCGCCTTTTGCATCGTTCTTTTGGCTCCAGCGAAATTTTGGCGTCGATGATGATAGAGTGAAACAGCAATTTGAATAAGGCCAACCCAAATAATATTGCGGTGTCCTCTTTGGTCTTTTTTCCAGTGTTCTTCTAGCAGTTCATGACATTCAAAGTAATCCCGGTCGCCATGAAAATGAACTAAATAATCAATATAGGCTTGTGAATACAATCTTGTTCCCTCCTGGTAAGGCTCTATATGTAGTGTATCACAAAAATTAGCTATTCATCAGCGCGGTGCCTTTAAAGAGACAAACGTGCTCAAGGTATGGCGAACACGTTTGTTTTTATTCAATATGTGTGGTTAGAAGCGTAAGCAAGAACAACCAACAATAATTAATAAAATAAACAGTACAACAATTAAAGCGAAACCGCTACCGTATCCACAAGATTTTTCACCCATGCGAGTTCCTCCTTCAGCCATTTCAAAATCTTATTACCTTGACATCATATGTATGTTTAAACTTTTTGTATGGGCAAATGACCTATTTTTACGTTAATTTGTATTGGACATGTGTCTATAATCCTCTATACTAATGATAGTAACGTTATATAAAGCGGCAGAAATGATAAGCAATTGAAAAGTGTTGGTGAGATAAAAGTGGAGTATAGTGTAAAAGTAGATGCGTTTGAAGGACCTTTAGATCTTCTTCTGCATTTGATTAACCGATTTGAAATTGATATTTACGATATCCCAGTAGCGACAATTACTGAGCAATATATGATGTTTATACATACAATGAATGAGCTTCAGCTAGACGTTGCCAGTGAATATCTAGTCATGGCAGCAACTTTGCTTCAAATTAAAAGTAAAATGCTTCTGCCTACGTATGAAGAAGATATGGATGAAATTGAAATGGTCGATGAAGAAGATCCGCGTGAAGAATTGATGCAGCGCTTAATTGAATATCGAAAGTTTAAAGAAGCGGCTGTAGAGCTTCAAAAGCTGGAAGAAGACCAAAGTCATGTGTATACAAAACCTCCAAGTAATGTGCAAATAAATGCAGAAGAACGTACGCAGCCTCAGGATGAAGGATTGGATATATCACTGTATGATATGCTAAGTGCTTTTCAAAAGTTGATGAAACGAAAGCAAAATAAAAAGCCTATGCAGACAAAAATAGCAAGGCAAGACATTCCAATTGACAAGCGCATGAGTGAAATTGTGAATGAATTAAAAGTCTTTAAAGGGAAAAAAAGTTTTTATCAGCTGTTTCCTTATCAAGAGCGTGATCATATTGTTGTAACGTTTTTAGCTGTGCTGGAATTAATGAAAGAAAATGAAATCGTTGTGGAACAGCAGCACAATCTAGACGAGCTTTATGTATCGTATCGAGAAAGGAATGAAGAGGAATGACAACGAATAATCTACAGGCTATTATTGAGAGCTTACTTTTTGTTTCTGGTGATGAAGGTCTATCCATTAGCCGGTTAGCTGAGATTATAGAAAAGCCTCATGAAGACATTCAAGGTGCTTTGGAGAGCTTAGAGCAAGAGTGTAAGTTCAGAGGAGTTACACTTGTTGAAATAGGAGGGGCCTATCAGCTTGTCACAAAAAAAGACTATGCACCATATATTGAGAAGCTCGTAGAAGCTCCCGCTAATCAATCATTATCACAAGCAGCGCTTGAAACGTTAGCTATTGTAGCGTATAAGCAGCCAATTACAAGAGCTGAAATCGAAGAGATTCGCGGAGTGAAAACGGAAAGACCTCTTCAAACTTTAATTGGAAAAGTTTTATTAAAGGAAGTGGGACGAGCGGAAGGCGCAGGGCGGGCCATCTTATACGGAACGACAAAAGAATTTTTAGGCTATTTTGGCCTTAAAAGTATCGAAGAGCTGCCGCCGCTTCCAGAAGATTTATTACAAGAAGGAACCGATCAAGAAGCAGACTTGTTTTTTCAATCGTTTCAAGAAATGAAGTGAAAATGTAAAAGAACATAGAGTTTTTTCTATGTTCTTTTTTGTATGGACAAATCTTTTCATTCATAACCAAAAAAGACGAGCATAAACTTGTACAAACAGGTAGAGGGACGGGGATGACATGAAAAGAAGCAAAAAAAGTATCATCTATCTATTTATTGTATTGCTATGTCTCAGCGGTTGGCCTTCCATATCATCTGCAGCAGGGAGCGTAAGTGCTCATAGTGCTATTTTGATGGAACAGAAATCAGGGAGAGTGTTATATGCTAAAAATGCAGATCAAGTTAGCCGAATTGCTAGCATTACAAAAATTATGACAGCAATACTGGCGATTGAATCTGGCAAAATAAATAAAACAGTTACCGTGAGCCACAGCGCAGTTGGTGTTGAAGGTTCTTCTGTGTATTTAGTTGAAGGTGAAAAAATAAAATTAAAAGATTTAGTATATGGCTTGATGCTTCGTTCAGGTAATGATGCTGCTGTAGCTATCGCAGAAGCCGTTGGAGGAAGCGAAGATGGATTTGTTTATTTGATGAATAAAAAAGCAGAAGAAATTGGCATGACAAATACAACATTTCAAAATCCGCATGGGTTAGACGACCATGAAAATCATCGCTCAACCGCGCACGATATGGCTCTGCTCATGCGCTATGCAATGAATAATAAAATTTTCAAAGAGATTTCAGGAACAAAAGTCTATCGAATGAAGCATCCTGAAGAGAAATGGGATCGAGTGTGGAAAAACAAAAATAAACTGCTGACAACACTATATGCATACTGTACTGGCGGAAAAACAGGGTATACAAAATTAGCAAAACGAACGCTTGTGACAACTGCTACAAAAGATGGAATGGATTTAATCGCCGTAACGATCAATGCCCCAGATGATTGGAACGATCACATTTCCATGTATGAAAATGCATTTGATAAATATGATATGACCAGTTTAGCTGCAAAAGGCGAGTTGGCAGATATAAAGGATTCTTTTTATAAAGATCAGCTGTATATTAAACGAAATGTCGTCTATCCGCTCACAAAGAAAGAGCAAAGCTCTGTAGAAGTAAAAACAACGTTAATTCAGCCTAAAAAGCAGTGGAAAGAAACAGGGGAAGTTCCAAATGTGGTAGGAAAGCTCGATATTTATAGAAGTGGAAAGACGATTGACAGTGTTCCAATTTATTTCGAAAAGCAGTCCGAGCAGCAAAAAGGTTTTTTTGATAAAGTGAAGCGATTAATGTTTATTCAGTCTGGAGCCAAAACAGATGGTTAATGTTATTTGGATGCTGCTGACCATTATCGGAATTGTTTTTGCGATTATAAATGGAAAAATTGGTGATGTAAACAAAGCAATTTTTCAAGGAGCAGGCGAAGCAGTGACCATCAGCATTGGGTTAATCAGCGTGCTGGTCTTTTGGTTAGGGATGATGAATATTGCTCAAAGTGCAGGGCTTCTCGACAAGTTAGCGAAACTGTTTCGACCCATCATTACAAGACTTTTCCCTGATGTTCCAAAAGATCATCCGGCCTTAGGGTACATATTGTCCAATATGATGGCGAATATGTTTGGGCTCGGGAATGCGGCAACTCCTCTTGGCATTAAAGCGATGGAGCAGCTTAAAAAGCTAAACGGCGATAGAGACGAAGCAAGCCGCTCTATGATCACACTTTTAGCACTTAACACAACCAGTTTAACACTTATACCAACCACAGTTATTGCCATTCGGATTACGTATAACTCGGCTAATCCTACTGAAATTGTCGGTACCACGCTTTTAGCAACTGTTGTAGCTACGATAGGAGCTATCATCATTGATCGCTTCTTTTATTATCGACGTACACGAAAAGGAGGAAAACGAAAATGACTATGCTTAATCAAGTATCATTGATGTTTATTCCTCTTATTGTAGGATGCATTTTACTTTATGGAACCTATAAAAAAATTCCTACGTATGAAAAGTTTGTAGAGGGAGGGAAAGACGGATTACAAATTGCTTTTTCCATCATTCCTTACTTAGTCGGCATGTTAGTGAGCATCTCTATTTTTCGAGCTTCAGGAGCGCTTGATTTTTTCTTATCTGTTTTAAAACCTATGCTGCAAGCAGTCGGCGTTCCGGCTGAAATTGTACCTTTAGCTCTTATCAAACCGATATCTGGAACGGCTGCTCTTGGTATCACGACGGATCTAATTTCTACATACGGACCTGATTCTTTTATCGGTCGTTTGGCATCGACCATGCAGGGAAGTACAGATACCACATTTTATATTTTAACGGTTTATTTCGGAGCGGTTGGCATTAAAAAAATGGGAGATGCGCTGAAGGTTGGTTTACTGGCAGATTTGGTAGGAATTATTGCATCAGTTGTCATTGTAATCCTTGTGTTTGGCCGGTAAGAAATCGAAAATTCTACCTCTGAGTGGCAAATACACTTGTGTATTACTTCGTAAACAAGTAAGATGTTACAAGAGGTGAAGTGTTAATGGAACGATTACAAAAAGTGATTGCTCACGCAGGTGTAGCATCAAGACGTAAAGCTGAAGAATTAATCGGCCAAGGCCGAGTGAAAGTAAATGGAAAAGTTGTAAGAGAATTGGGCACGAAAGTAGGTCCTAACGATAAAATTGAAGTAGACGAAGTGCCTGTAGAAAGCGAAGCGCCCGTTTATTTTATGTTATACAAACCAAGAGGCGTAATTTCAGCTGCTAACGACGACAAGGGAAGAAAAACAGTCGTTGACTTCTTTCCACATGTAGAAGAAAGAATTTATCCAATTGGACGTCTAGACTATGATACGTCGGGTTTACTTCTTTTAACAAACGACGGTGAATTTGCTAATCAGCTAATGCACCCTAAATTTGAAGTGGACAAAGTGTATGTAGCTAAAATTAAAGGAATTCCAAGTCGTGAAAAAATCAGACAGCTGCAGCGCGGTGTGATGCTAGAGGACGGAAAAACAGCACCAGCTCGTGCAAAAGTTCTTTCTATTGATAAAAGCAAGCAGACGGCGATTGTGGAATTGACGATTCATGAAGGGAAAAATCGTCAAGTACGTCGCATGTTCGATGCAATTGGGCATTCTGTCTTAAAATTAAAACGTGAACGCTACGGACCTTTAGATTTACGCGGATTAAATGCAGGAGAAGCTCGTGAGCTTACAGCGCATGAAGTCAAACAATTATATTCAATGTCTCAAACAGGTAAGTAATTTTCACTTACCTGTTTTTTTTATGAAAAATGTCGTGAATTAGAAAAACAAGCAAGGTTTTTCGAAAAAATGTCGAACTTGTAGAATGAGAGGAAGACTTCACAGAAACGTCGAAATATTATTGGAAAGCCACTACCACAAAAATGATATAATGGTAGAAAAAAGCGTATTGAAAGCGGTTAAAAGGAGTTCGTGCCATGAAAAAAAAGCGCTTGATTATTCGAACAGTTATATTGGCAGTTTTGCTGTGCGCGGTTGGATATACCCTTTATGCTCAATTTTTTGCTGATAAACAAAAGGTATCAGTAGGAGATAAGGCACCTGACTTTATATTAAGAGATGTTAATGGAGAAACTCATCAGCTATCAGATTACAAAGGCAAAGGAGTTTTTTTGAATTTTTGGGGAACATGGTGCAAGCCCTGTAAACAAGAGATGCCGGCTATGGAAAAGCAGTATGCATCATATAAAAAGCAAGGTGTCGAAATTCTAGCTGTTAACGTTGCAGAAACGAATATAGCAGTAGAGCAATTTGCTAAACAGTATGAGCTATCTTTTCCGATTTTGATGGATAAAGATTCACAAGTGTTGGGTGCATACGGAATAGATCCTCTGCCGACTACATTTTTAATTGATAAAAACGGAAAGATTGTAGACAGTTTTATTGGGGGATTGGAAGAATCTAAAATAAAAGAATATATGGAAGAAATTAAACCATAGGGAGTGTTGACAATGAAACACGTAAAATGTGAATGTGGACACGTTAACCCGCATGGTACGATTTTGTGTGAAGCCTGTGGTAAGCCGATTGCAGAAGAAACAACTGATAAATTAGTAGATATGCGTTATGAAGGAAGCGCAAGGCGATCGCAAACGTACAATAAAACAGTTATCGATAAAATATGGAACTTTTTCTCTTCTGTAAAAGTAGGTATTTGGATCATTATTGTGACGCTTGTTGCGTCTGCAGTCGGAACCATTTATCCTCAAGAAGCTTACATACCTCCTAATGTGACAGCAGACGAGTATTACCAAAAGGAATATGGATGGACAGGAGAGCTTTATTATAAGTTAGGTTTTCATCATCTCTACGAATCGTGGTGGTACTTGCTTTTAATTGCTGCTTTAGGAATGTCGTTAGTCATTTGCAGTTTAGATCGAGTAGTGCCTTTGTACCGAGCTCTAAAAAGGCAGAGTGTAACAAAACATCCAAACTTCTTAAAAAGACAGCGTTTATATAGCACTTCATCATCGTGGACGGATCAAGATTATGAACATGTAAAAAGTATGCTTAAAAAAAGAAGATACTCTATTCGTGAAGAAAACGGCAATCTGCTGGCTGAAAAAGGACGCTTCTCAAGATGGGGTCCATACGTTAATCATATCGGTCTCATTATCTTTTTACTAGGTGCTATGCTTAGGTTTGTACCAGGTATGTATATAGATGAAGTTCTTTGGATCCGTGAAGGTGAAACAAAAGTTATTCCCGGGACGAACGGAGAGTATTTTTTGAAAAACCATCGTTTTACTGTTGAAACGTATGATAAAGATAGCGAAAGCGCCGTGTTTCAAGAAGCAATTGATCGTGCAGGGAATAATAAAGTGGCCAAAAAATATGAAGCGGATGTTAGTTTGTATAAGCGCGAAGGAAAGCTTATACCGGGAGCAGATCCAAAATTAAAGAAAATAAAAGATTCAGAGATTCGTGTGAATCAGCCGCTTAAGTTTGAAGGATATGCCATGTACCAAGTGGACTTCAAGTTAAATGAGTTTAGCTCTATGTCTTTCCATTTAACAGATAAAAATGCAAATAGAAACGTTGGTTCACTTACAGTAGATTTACATAATCCAAAAGAAACATATGATCTAAAAAACGGATATAAAGTCAAGCTCATGAGCTACTTTCCAGACTTTTTCTTTGATGATGAAGGAAATCCAAATACAAAGACCAGAGTGCCTAACAATCCCGCTTTTGTATTTAAAATGATTACCCCTCAGCATAAAAAAGGGGAAGTTGCTTTTGTTGGAATTAGAGAGAACTTGGAGCCGCTAGGAAATAACGATTATAAAATGACCTTTGCTGGTGTGGAAACGAAAAATGTAACGGGATTAACCGTTCGCAGAGACTATACGCTTTGGTTTTTAGGAATTGGCGGAGCCATCTTTATGATTGGTGTGGTTCAAGGGATGTATTGGAATCATCGCCGCATGTGGATTCAAAAAGTCAATAATGAGATATGGTTGGCCGCACATACAAATAAAAACTGGTATGGGCTAAAAAAAGAACTAAATGGTTTATTAGAATCAACATCCCTTACACAGCTGAAGGACCAAAATGATAAAGAAACAAAATAGGAGGAAAAAGCATGGATTACGCGAGTATAAGTAGTAATTTACTGTATGTGGCGTTTATTGCTTATTTAGTTGCAACCTTTTTTTTCGGAGGAGCTATTCGAGATAAGCGAGCAGCTCAAAAGAAAACAAAGTGGGCAACGTTTGGAATTGCGGTTACCATCATCGGCTTTATTGCACAGATTGGCTACTTTATTACAAGGTGGATTGCATCAGGCCACGCTCCTGTTAGTAATTTATTTGAATTTACGACGTTTTTTGGCATGATGCTTGTTGGCGCATTTATTGTTATTTACTTTATTTATCGTCTTAGCATGCTTGGATTGTTTGCATTGCCGGTGGCTCTTTTGATCATTGCTTATGCAAGCATGTTTCCAACTGAAATTACGCCGCTGATACCGGCTCTTCAAACGAATTGGCTGCATATTCACGTTACAACCGCAGCTACGGGTGAAGCCGTGCTTTCCATTAGCTTTGTTGCAGGATTGATTTATTTAATCAAAACGATTGACCAATCCAAGCGAAATAAAAAAGCATTTTGGCTGGAATTCATCCTGTATACGCTTATTAGTACGCTTGGGTTTGTAGCAGTGACGCTGGCTTTTAATGCGGCTCACTACGAGTCATCATTTAATTGGATTAATAAAAGTGGAGAACAGGAGCAAGTCGTATATCATATGGTTCCGCTAGTGGGGCCGCATCAAAGTGAGTGGACAGCCGGGAACGATATACAGCCGCTTATTGATATGCCCGCTATTATCAATGCTAAAAAATTAAATACGGTTATTTGGTCGTTAGGCGGCGGCTTTGTCTTATATTGGCTGATTCGTTTCATTTTACGGAAGCGAATTGGAGCCGCGCTGCAGCCGCTTGTGAAGCAGGTAAACAGCGACTTGCTTGATGAAGTAAGCTACAGAGCAGTGGCAATTGGGTTTCCTATTTTTACACTAGGAGCACTTATTTTTGCTATGATTTGGGCTCAGATGGCCTGGACGCGCTTTTGGGGGTGGGACCCTAAAGAGGTGTGGGCGCTGATCACATTTTTATTTTACGCTGCTTTTCTTCATCTTCGGCTGTCTAAAGGGTGGCACGGTGAAAAATCAGCTTGGCTTGCAGTTGGCGGATTTGCCATCATTATGTTCAACTTAGTGGCTGTGAACCTAATTATTGCAGGTTTACATTCATATGCGTAACCTTTAAAAATAGAATAGAGGCTGAAACAAAGATATTTTAGTTGAAGGAAGATCCGAACGAATGAGATTCTTGATGGAGAATCTCATTCGTTCGGATTTTTTCATTGAGATGGTGAACGCAAGTTTCGTGTATGTAGGTGCTTATAGCCGTGGAACAAGCGATCCCTACTAGCTTCTTTATTTTATTTATTCAGCTGTAGACTGCATGGATTTCGTTGCGTCTCAGCCTCTTTTTGGTAAAAAAAGCTGTTTTTCGTAAAGGTGTTCACGAATTGTCACATTGTTTGGGTATCATAAGTAGAACTCGCCGGTTTTTTTTTGTACACTAAGACTAGGAGGTTGAAAATACATGCAAAACGAACAAAGGTTACTGCTAGTAGACGATGAAGATCGCATTAGACGATTGTTAAAAATGTACTTAGAAAAAGAAGGATACATCATTGAAGAAGCAGCCGATGGGCATGAAGCAATCGAAAAAGCGTTACACATAGATTATGATTTGATTGTATTAGATTTAATGATGCCCGGCATAGATGGTATTGAGGTTTGTAAACAAATTCGGGAGAAAAAAGCAACTCCTATTATCATGCTTACAGCTAAAGGGGAAGAAGTAAACAGAGTCCAAGGGTTTGAAGTAGGTACAGATGATTATATCGTTAAGCCGTTTAGCCCAAGAGAAGTGGTTCTTCGCGTAAAAGCACTGCTTCGACGTTCTTCTCAAGCAACGTTTATTCAACCAGAAACGAGCGTGAAAAATCTTATTGTCTTTGATCACTTAACGATTGATAATGATGCACATCGCGTTACAGCAGACGGAAAAGAAGTTAACTTAACTCCAAAAGAATATGAATTATTATGCTATCTCGCAAAAACGCCAGATAAAGTATATGACAGAGAGCAGCTGCTGCGTGAAGTATGGCATTATGATTTCTTTGGAGATCTTCGTACGGTAGATACGCACGTCAAGCGTTTGCGTGAAAAGTTAAATCGTGTATCGTCCCAAGCGGCGAAAATGATTGTAACCGTATGGGGAGTAGGGTATAAATTTGAGGTTGAAAATAACTGATGTTTTGGAGAAGTGTAGTTGGTAAACTATGGTTTACTATCCTATTGCTCGTCACGCTTGTTTTATTTATTTTGACTATTTTATTGCTTCAGTTTTTTGAAAATTATCATGTTGTAGATGCAGAAAACCGTTTAACTAAAACGGCTGCTAAAATCTCTACCATTGTGCAGGAAACGGACGATGAAAAACTAGGACTATCCATTGCTCGTGAACTTGCAGACCAAGCAAGTGTAGTTATTGTTCAAGACAAAGATTTTTATTGGCATTCCACACATCCTGATAAAGAAAATAAGAAAGCTATTTCGGCCATTGTTAAACAAAACGATCAGCTAAATCAAGTGGTTGAAAAAGGTAAAGTAATACGGGAAAAAATGTACATGACCACAAAGAAAGACACGAGTGATGAACCTTTAATGTTTGTTGTCGGTGTACCTTTAATGAAAGATAACAAACCGACAGGCGGCGTTTATTTGTATCAATCTCTTTCTGAAATTGAAGAACCCGCTCAATATACGACTAAGTTCATTTTATTGGCTGCAGGTATTGCTATTATTTTAACTACTATCTTTGCTTTTTTCTTATCCACTCGAATTACAGCGCCTCTTAGAAAAATGAGGCAGGCGGCATTTGAAGTAACAAAAGGCAACTTTGATACAAAAGTACCTATTTTAACTCACGATGAAATTGGAGAGTTAGCGATTGCTTTTAATCAAATGGGCAGGCAGTTAAAGTTTAACCTCAATGCGCTTAATCAGGAAAAAGAGCAGCTTTCAAGTATTTTAAGCAGTATGGCAGACGGTGTTATTACGTTTAGTAGAGACGGATCGATTTTAATTACCAATCCCCCAGCTGAGCATTTTCTTCAGACTTGGTATTACGAGCAGGATGTCAACAATCAGCAGGTGCCTGAGCTTCCAGCAAACGTTGTCCATTTGTTTCAAACGGTAGTAGAGACTGAAACGGAGCGAAGTGCAGAATTGAAAATTCAAGGGAAAACGTGGGTCATTTTAATGTCACCGCTCTATAATCAAACGAAAATTCGAGGTGCTGTAGCCGTACTACGGGATATGTCCGAAGAGCGTAAACTTGATAAATCGAGAAAAGATTTTATTGCAAACGTGTCTCATGAATTGCGTACACCTATTTCTATGCTTCAAGGTTATAGTGAAGCTATTATTGACGATATTGCAAGTACGGATGAAGAAAAGAAAGAAATTGCACAGGTGATTTATGATGAATCACTCCGTATGGGCCGGCTTGTAAATGAACTTTTAGATTTGGCGCGAATGGAAGCGGGACATGTGCAGCTTCACTTAGAATCTGTAGCAATGGTTGAATTTACAGAACGTGTTTTGCGTAAGTTTCAAGGGTTAGCTAAAGAAAAACATATTAAATTGTCTCTTAATGGAAAAGTAGAAGATGAATTTGAAGCGATGATTGATTCAGACCGTATGGAACAAGTGCTGACAAACTTAATTGATAATGCTATTCGTCATACGGATGACTACGGAGAAGTAAAGCTGCATCTTGATAAAAGTCAATCCGAAATCCATCTTTCTGTTCAAGATACAGGAGCAGGCATTCCGAAAGAAGATCTTCCATTTGTATTTGAACGATTTTATAAAGCGGATAAAGCCAGAACGAGAGGGAAGTCAGGAACTGGTCTTGGGCTTGCAATCGCCAAAAATATCGTGGAGGCACATCAAGGGATCATTGCGGTTGAAAGTGAATTAAATGAAGGAACAACTTTCTTTATCAAACTGCCAAAGTAAACACATGTTAAATAACAGTTTGTTCGGCTGAAATAATAAGAATAACAAAGAGATGTGATTCAGTGGAGAATCACATCTCTTTATTTTTTCTATAAAAAAGTCTAAAAGAGAAGGAATTGGCATATAGTATGTTTTGTGTGCAATGATCTACATAGGAGGTTCTTTCTTCATGATTGACGTGTTAAGAAGAATATTGGTTGTATTAGTAATGGGATTGTGTATAGGTCTTTTATTTTTGGGCGGGCAAATGGTAAAAGCAGAAGAGAAGCAGTGGGAGTGGCCGGTTGAAGGAGTCTTAACTGATATATTTGGTTCACGTCACGCCAAACACTTTGGAATTGATATAGCAGCACCTGTTGGTACACAGGTGTATGCTGTTGCAAAAGGAGTGGTGAGCCGCTCTTATTATTCAAATACATATGGACAGGTTGTTTTTATCAAACAAACAAATGGATATGAAACGGTTTATGCTCATCTAGAGGAACGTTTTGTTGCAGAAGGAAATCGTGTAGCTGCTGGTCAAAACATTGGACGAGTTGGCAATACAGGGCGCTCTTCAGGTGCGCATTTGCATTTTGAAGTTCATCAAGGAAGTTGGAATCCGGATAAAACCAATGCAGTAAACCCACTTGCCAAATTGGACAAGCAAAAACTATCGGCATACGTAAAAAGCGATTTAGCTGCCACGGTTTTTCAGCAGTTACATCAGACTTCTGATAACTGTATTCTTATCCATCAAGGAGATACATTATCTGAGCTCGCAGTCAAATATGAAGTAGATATGGATCAGCTAAGAAAGTGGAATCATTTAGAAAATACGATGTTAAATGCAGGACAAGTGTTAAAAATAAGTCCATAAAAAAGAGCCGCTCAGGCTCTTTTTTTCAATGTCACAATTCAATACGCTGTATGGTCACAATTTCGCTTGTTTGTTTTAACGAAGAGATGACAGAATCATCTAAAAGTTTATCAAACGTAAGCATCATAATGGCTTCTCCGCCTTTTTGCTTACGGCCCACTTGCATGGTAGCAATGTTAATACGTAAATCTCCAAGTACTTTCCCTACATTTCCAATAACTCCGGGCTGATCACTGTGACGGATATAAAGAAGATGTCCTTCCGGATAAAAATCAATATCAAACGAATCAATATTAACAATTCGAGGTCCATACCCTGCTATATAGGTGCCCGTAATGGTAAATGTACGCTGTTCGCCTGTTACGGTAACGTCAATCATATTGGAATATCCTTGCGTATCTTCCGATGTTTTTTCACCAAATGTAATTCCCCGTTCTTTGGCAATCATAGAAGCATTGACTTCGTTAACAGGTGAGTCGATACGATGAGTCAAAAAGCCTGATAATAAGCTCCGTGTAATATAAGTGGTTTCCAAATCCGTCACTGTACCTCCGTAGGAGATAGAGATATGCTGAACAGGTTCTCGCATGCATTGAGATAAAATAGCTCCTATTTGTTTAGTAAGGCTCGTAAACGGCTGAATTTTTTCAAAAACTTCTTTAGAAAGCGTCGGTAAATTAATGGATGAGCTTACAGGATTACCTTCTAGAAAACGCAAAACGTCATGTGCCACGTCTTCAGCAACGTTAAGCTGGGCTTCTTTTGTAGAAGCTCCTAAATGGGGGGTTGTAATAACTTGATCAAAATGTAACAAAGGGTTATCAATCGGCGGCTCAACTTCAAATACGTCAATAGCTGCACCTTGAACATGGCCAATTTCTAAATAATGAACTAAGGCTTTTTCATCAATGATCCCGCCGCGTGCGCAGTTTAATAAAAACACGCCCTTCTTTGTTTTGGCTAACGTGTCATGATTGAGCAATCCCTTTGTTTCTTTGGTAAGCGGAGTGTGCACCGTAATAACATCCGCTGCTGCTAGTAATTCATCCAGGGATAATAGTTCTACGCCTAGCTTTTCAGCTCGGGAAGAGGTTAAAAAAGGATCGTAAACGTGCACGCTCATATTGAAGGCTTTTGCGCGTTTGGCAAGCTCTGAGCCAATTCGTCCAAATCCGATAATGCCCAGGTGTTTGCGGTTAAGCTCTGTTCCAACAAATGCTGAGCGGTTCCATTCGCGCGCTTTGACTGAAGCATTTCCTTGGGGAATATGCCGAAACAAGCTAGCCATCATAGCAAATGTATGTTCCGCCGTTGAAATGGTATTTCCGTTCGGCGCGTTAATAACGACAACCCCTCGTTTGGTTGAGGCTTCAATATCAATATTATCGACACCTACTCCAGCGCGAGCAACAATTTTTAAATTCGGCATTTTTGCCAGCAAATCCTCTGTAACCGTCGTAGCACTCCGTACTAAAAGCGCATCGTACGTATGCAAATCATTCTCAACTTCTTCAACTTTTTTTCGCGTAAGATTCACATGAGGAGCTTCAAGTAGTGGAGCAAGACCTTCATTGCTAATTGAATCAGCTACTAATACATTATACATGACGTGAACATCTCCCTTGGATTTTACTATCATCAAATATTTGATAATTTACCATGTTAAAAAAATTCTGTCAATTATATTTTTCAAACTTTACGATTAGTTATCAAATACACAATTATAAACGTAAAATTGAAACTATAAATATGTCATAATGCTGTTGGTTATGCACTTATTTCCTTATTTTACATATAAAACAGTAATGAAGTTCATAAAATACATCAATTTAATAGGAATTAAAAAACTTCTTTATTTACTTTTAATTCGAGATAACATATAATAAATTCATAATTAAATATTGGTCTATCTTCGGGGCAGGGTGAAATTCCCGACCGGCGGTAAAAAACAAATTGTTTTGAGCCCGCGAGCTTATATGTAATACATACGAGCAGATTTGGTGAAATTCCAAAGCCGACAGTACAGTCTGGATGGGAGAAGGTGGAGGTTCAGCGTTCAAAACTTAATGTGATGAACGTTTATTAAATATGCCTGCCATGTCTCCTCTCAACGAATCATTTGTTGGGAGGTTTTTGCGTGGGGATATAAAGTTGAACCTTTCTTCTTTGAAGAGTGGATCACAAAGAAGGAGAGAGGCAAGATGCAACAAAGTAAGAAAACTCAAAAGCTGGTCATACTAGGAATGTTAAGTAGTATTGCATATATTTTAATGATGATTAATTTCCCAATTCCTGGATTACCTCCGTTTTTAACAATTGATTTTAGCGAAATTCCTGCACTCGTAGCAGCACTTGTATTTGGACCGATGGCTGCTGTTATAGTAGAAGGAATAAAAAATTTATTGAATTATTTAATTCAAGGAAGTGCTACAGGGGTTCCAGTTGGTCAAGTGGCTAACTTTGTGGCTGGTCTACTGTTCATTCTTCCTGTATCATACATGTTCAACCGATTTAAAACGGCTAAAGGCGTAACGATAGGTTTGGTTACGGGTACGGTGGTAATGACGGTACTCATGGCTGTCTTAAATTATTATGTCTTCTTACCAGCGTATACAATCTTCTTGCAATCGCCAGAAATGTCTAGTGAACAAGCACGTCAATATATCGTTGCAGGTATTTTGCCGTTTAACTTAATAAAAGGAGCAGCAACAGGGGTTATCTTTGTCTTATTGTTTTCAAAAATGAAGCAATGGATCACGCGTCGCATTGCTGTTTAATTCAATCGCTCTCCCGGGGAGAGCGATTTTTATATATAAAAAAACCTGCAGCATGTACACTACAGGTTTGCTCAATACTTATTCGAATTTATTAGCATCGCCTTCGAATTTTTCATCCGCTACGCGAATTGAATCCGTAGGGCAGCCTTCCATTGCATCCATCATATCATCTTCTAGATCTTCTGGAATTTCTACTACACCTTGGTTATCATCTAGTGTTACGAATGCAATACCTTCATCATCATAATCATAAATGTCTGGTGCTGCTGCTCCGCAAGCGCCGCATGCGATGCAAGTATCTTTATCAACAATTGTATATTTTGGCATAACAAGACCTCCTGTAAAGTGTTCGAAAATTTCTCATTATATAATCTCTTCGCGAATCAAGAGTGAAATTTCTCCTTATTCATTGTAAAATGATTTATAAAACTTTTCAATAGAAAAGTCACTGAGAATGCTTATCAAATCAAGGTTTATTCACTTACCCAAACGTTTTAATACATAAAGGAAAGAGCTAAAAAGCCTTTATCTCACATGCTATTGGTCACTTTTGGTACAATGAATGAGAAAGGAAGTTGACACCTTTGAATTATATTCAAGTTAGCATTTTATTTTGTATAAAACAGTTAAAAGGTGAGCGAACCGCCTATGGTATTTATCATTTATTAACAGGTAAAAAGTCAGCTCAAACGATTCAAGACGGAAAAATTTTTGGAATTTCGTTTCTTTTTCAGTCATTTGTTTACTTAGATAAACGGTCTTTTGAAACCTGCGTTGCATATTTAAAAGAACAGCAGTATATTGAAGAAACTGAAAATCAAAAGTATGTGATGACAGATAAGGGACAAGCACGCCTTGAAGATGAACTGACGGCTCGACCCTTTCATCCAGCTTTAGACGGATGGAAATTCGCAAGCAGTACTCAATTATTTTTAGCAAGAATCACTTTGTTCATTCAGACCTTATCAAACCTACAGTATTTTCAAAAAGGGTTTTTACCCATTTCCAAAAATGCTGAGGTCATTCAATGGGTCAAAACGTATATTATGTCTCAAAAGCAAACGCGTCAAGAGTTAGCCGCCGAGCTATTCGAAGAGCTCCGAACGTGCTTGAAAGGCTGCACGGAACGGGACGCGTCTCTTTTTGTTTTGCAGCTGACTGGATACCAAAGAGTAGGCTTTACAAAAAATCAGTTAGCATATCAATATGAACTCGATGAGCATTATGTTCATATTCAACTTTTAGGGGTTATTCACTATATCATTGAAAAAGTAAGTAAAAATAATGAAAGCTTTCATGTACTGTCTTCTTTTTTACGTGATCTATATTTAGAATTGCCTTTGACAAGCTCGACGTTAAAAACGTATAGCTGGCTTCAAAAAGGCAAGACGCTTGAAGAAATTGCTTATATAAGGCGTTTAAAAGAAAGTACAATTGAAGACCATATTGCAGAATTAGCTCTGTTTGTTCCATCTTTTTCAATCGATGCATACGTATCGCCTAAGCAGCAGGAAAAAATTATCTCAGCCTTTGAAGGTTTGCGTACAAATAAATTAAAGATGATAAAAGAAGAAGTAAAAGACGACGTTACCTATTTTCAGATTCGTCTCGTATTAGCAAAACATTTTACCTGATACTAAAAAAAGTGGTGTTTGATGTGAAGATAGAACAACTTCTACAGAAACAATTTGGCTATAGCCAATTTCGACTAGGACAAAAAGAGATTATTCAAGATATTTTAACCGGTCATAATGTGTTAGCGGTTCTTCCTACAGGAACAGGAAAATCATTGTGCTATCAGCTCCCAGCTTATTTGTTGAACCGACCGGTGCTGATTGTATCTCCTTTAATTTCACTGATGGAAGATCAAGTTCAACAACTAAAGGCAAGCGGAGAAAAGCGAGTTATTGCCTTAAATAGTTTCCTACAACAAGAAGAAAAACAACGAGCGCTAAAAAATTTAGCTTTTTATCGTTTTATTTATGCATCTCCTGAAATTTTGCAAAATGCTGTTGTAGTAGAAGCATTAAAGCAGGCAAAGGTAGGCCTTTTTGTTGTGGACGAGGCGCATTGTATTTCTCAGTGGGGACATGATTTTCGTTTAGATTATCTACAGCTAGGAGAGATATGGAAGGAACTTGGCAGTCCACTATGTCTAGCACTAACGGGAACTGCGACTAGGGAAGTAGTGGAAGATATTAAGCGCTACTTATCGCTTCCTGCTGTCAACGAGCACATCTATTCCATGAATCGAAGTAATATTGCGATGAAAGTTGATTTTGTTGCAAGTATTGAAGAAAAAAAAGAGAAATTACTGATGTACGTTAGTGAACTGCAAGGTCCGGGAATTATCTATTGTTCCAGCCGATCTTGGACAGAAGCGTTAACACAGCTTCTAAAGGAAAATGGGATACAGCGAGTGCAGTATTACCATGGGGGAATGGAACCGAATGAAAGAATGCTTGTTCAACAGCAATTTTTAGAAAATCAGCTTGATATCATTTGCTGCACAAGTGCATTTGGAATGGGGGTTAACAAATCGAATGTTCGCTTTGTTATTCATTTTCATACACCTACGCAGCTAGAAGCATATGTACAGGAAATTGGAAGAAGTGGACGCGATCAGCGAAACAGTATTGCGATCTTGCTTTATGCTGAAGGAGACGATGATTTTGCTCATTCTTTACTTGAAATTGAGCTTCCTTCTTCAGATACTATCTTATACTGCTTGTCGTATTTACGAAACCATGATCAGGCCATTCCTTTAAAACAAGTAGAGTCTCACTTTCTTTATACAGTGGGTGTTCAAGAAACACATTGGCGATTTATTCGTTATTATTTGTACAGAGAAAATGTAGTGAAAAATGAACATGTTGAACCCTGGAAAATTCCTGCATCGCTGCATGAAACGATTGTTGTAGCTGTAAATAAACGTCTTCGAAACAAACATGACAAGTATCGTGCGATGAAGGGGTTTATTGAGACAAAAGAATGCCGTCGTCACGTGCTGCTTGGCTATTTCGATGAAACGGGAAAATCAGAGTTTGAGAATTGTTGCGATTGCTGCGGCTTGGATTTGGAAAACTATAAAAAAACAAATGGTGAGCAGGAGCAATGGACATTTCAAGGCTGGGAATTAGAATTAGCTCGTTTGCTTCGTCAAGGAGAGATATAATGGCAAAATCACAGCAAGAGCTTATTTCATCCATGACAGATGCAGAGCTAGTTAAAAATTTATATGTAACACAGCTGCTCATCTGCTTCATTGCTTTAGGCATCGGTTTTTTTACATTCGATTCGTGGAATTCCTTTTTGCAGTTTTTTCAGCTGGATTGGTCTTCTATTTTATTGTACGGGGGAGGAACAGCTCTCTTGGTAGTAGGAGGAGATATACTTCTAATGAAATGCGTACCTGAGCATTTATACGATGACGGAGGGATCAATGAACGTTTATTTGCTAATCGTTCTGTTTCTCATCTGATCCTTATTTGCCTAATTGTTGCATGTTCAGAAGAAATATTATTTCGAGGGGTTATACAAGTTCAGTTTGGCCTCTTTTGGGCGAGTATTGTATTTGCACTGGTTCACATTCGATATTTAAAAAAGTGGTTTCTTTTTATTTCGGTTGTGTTTTTAAGCTTTTTAATAGGGTTGCTTTTTTGGTGGACTGAAAATTTGTATGTCACGATTTTTACTCATTTTCTCATTGATTTTTTATTGGGCCTGCAGATACGAAAATCAAAAGGGGAATCTGCACAGCCAGAAGAATTAATGCAGTAAAGGTTAAGGAAACAGCCATTATTTTCAATACTACCCACATAATCTTTTATGTTCCCTCATATGTTGTACTAGCATACGAGGGGGGGTGGAATAATGGAAAACAAAGTGATAGACTTTGAAAACGATGAAACACTTCAATATATATTAGCTAGCGTTATTAAAAGAAAAGAGACAGTCAATAAGCTGAAAGCTAAAGAGAAAAAATGGAATATTTTGTTTTTATCCAGTGCAACGGCTGTTATTAGCTACTTTTTTTTCATATTTCAAAGCGGTTTTTTTACGACGTTTAGCGAATTTTTTTCATTTTTGTTAGGCAACATGGGACATTTGATGTTTCTATTGCTTACCGTCTCACTTTACTTTTATACTGTACAGCTGCAGAAAAAAAGCGAGAAAGCAGAAAAGACTTTTCAAGATTTGCGCTGTGAGATTATTAAAAGAAGCAAAGAGCTATGGGCGACGCCTGAAACATGGGAGCACCGAAAAGAAACGTTCCGCTGGATGCAGTCAACCTATGGAATTAATTTATATCATGAAAACAAATAGAATCGCATGAAAAAGCCTCTTTTTACATAGAAGTTTAGTGAAGGGGGTTTTTTTGTGAGGGATTGGTTTAACTTGCTGGCTGCGTGGTTATGCAGTTATTATATCAGCAGTTTAACGGCTGTAGGCTCAAAAGCTTCGTTAACCTATTTACTTATTCAAATGATTTTACATCCGTTAGATGTGTTTAGTGTTATAATCTTATTTTTCACGGCTCTTTTTTGTCTGTCGGCGGCAGTTCGTAAAGTGTTTCTGCAAAGTCGGTTGCTTCTAAAAGGCTATAAGGTAAAATGGCATGAATACCTTGTTTCATGTCTATGTGTGATAGGAATTTTATCGTTAAGTGCAATTGCACTTTATCAAGTAGTAGGTTTGTTAACAATTGCGATAATTTATGCCCTTTCTTCTTTAAAGGAAACACATCGGGTATAAAATGAAAAGAAGGAGAATATATGGTTATTCTTTTAATTGTTTTAGCGTTAGGCATAGGCTTGCTGATCTTTATGTTTTCAGAAGCCCATCGTACGTATGTCGAAAAAAGAACGATTCATTTATCAAGATTTCCTGAAAATCAGCAGCCTTTGCGCCTGTTTTTTATATCGGATATACATAAGCGAACAGTTTCGTCGAAGCTGTTGGAAAAAATACCGGGCGAAGTAGATTTTGTGATCATAGGCGGTGATTTAGTAGAAGGAGGAGTCCCTTTAGTGCGGGCTCGTCAAAATATTCAACAGCTTAAAACGCTAGGACCCGTCTATTTTGTGTGGGGAAATAATGATTACGAAGTAAGTCAGATGCAATTGAAGCAGATGCTTAAAGATGAAGGAGTTATTGCCCTTAAAAATGAGCATGCCTTTGCCGTTTCTAAATGTGGTACTACCTGCCACTTTGCGGGGGTAGATGATTTATCAGAAGGTCAGATCAATCTAAAGCGAGCCGTTTCTTCCATTGAACCTGAACAGCTTACCATTCTTCTAAGCCATAATCCTGATGTTATCTATTATGTAGATGAAGAATCAAAAGTAGATTTAATTTTGAGCGGGCATACACACGGGGGACAGATACGCTTATTTAATTTGGGTATGTATGAATTAGGAGGGCTGAAAGAAAAAAGAAAGATTCCTCTTTTTATCAGTAACGGATATGGTACAACCTCTTTGCCTCTCCGTTTACAAGCTAGAGCCCAAACGCATTATATCACTTTAAAAAGGAAAGAATAGCCTTGAACAAACTCTTTACATAGCATATACAAATTTTACACACAGGATAACTTATCCTATAATTCAATTAATAGATACAGTTCACGAAGAGTAGTTGGAGGTTACGTATGGCTCACGAAGGGAAGTATAATATTAAAGCCATCTCAAATATGGTCGGAATCCAGCCGGGAACTTTGCGTGCATGGGAACGACGTTATCAAATTTTAAATCCTGTCCGCAACGATTCGGGGCATCGGTTATATACAGAGGAAGATTTGCGGAAATTAAAATGGCTCACGGAAAAAGTGAGCGGAGGTTTTACCATCAGTCAAGCGGTTTCGTTATTAGAAACGGAAAGCAGTACAGTAGGAACGTTTGAAGAAGAAGGAGAAGTAGATTCCCCTCAAAAAATTAGGGATGAGCTGTTAACGATGCTTTTATCTTTTGAAGAAGGAAAAGCACAGGATTTAATTAATCATGCTTTTAGCCTGTATTCGGTAGAAAAAGTGGTTATTGATATTTTGGGTTCTCTACTCGTGACGGTTGGAGATATGTGGGAAAAAGGGCAAATTACAAGTGCTCATGAGCATTATACGACTCAAGTATTAAAAACGCGTATCAGCATGATTTTTTATTCGCTGCCTTCAAATGGCTTATTGCCTAAAGCGATTGCTGTATGCGGACCTAATGAGACACATGAAGTGGGACTCTTAGTCTTTACGCTATTTTTACGCCGTAAAGGGTTTGAGGTTATTTATTTAGGAAGCAGCATTGAAGATAAAGATGTTGAGTTAATTGTTAAAGAAGTAGACCCAACGTTTTTATTTATGTCATGCACAATGATGGAAAATGCCGAGAAAACACTAAACTTGACGAACCAAATGATAAAGAAATTCCCGCATCTCAAAGTAGGGTTAGGCGGTTATGTGTTTGATGGTTTAGATAGCAAAAGAAAAGGCGAGGCCCAGCCGTTTATTTTAGGAAATACAAAAGAAGAGTGGAACAGCTGGCTAACAAAAAAATTAGCAGAAATTGATTGAGAATAGCTTGTCTTTCCTATCATAAACCTGTAAACTCGTAAGTAAACATCACGAACCGTTTTCCAAAAAATACATATACTGCATTATCGAACCATGTGGTTATGAGTGCAAGCGGGGAGGGACGCTAATGAGGCTTGAACGATTAAACTATAATAAGCTAAAAGTTTTTTTGACCTACGATGATTTACAAGAAAGAGGGTTAACAAAAGAAGATCTATGGACAGATACATTCAAAGTAAAACAGCTTTTTCGTGAGATGATAGAGCAAGCTTCTCAAGAACTGAACTTTGAACCTACAAATTCTCTTTCGGTAGAAGTTTTTTCACTTCAAGCACAGGGAATGGTTGTATTTGTGACGAAGCAGTATGAAGAAGAAACCAGCTACGGTGAGTTCGATGAAGACGAGTTCGAGGACTTCATTGAAATGCAGGTCATGCTAGATGAAAGCGAAGACATGTTTTTTGAGTTTGATTCATTTGAAGATGTCATTCAGCTGACCAAGCGCATGTCAAACTTTTACGATACGGATAGCGTGCTCTATTCATTTGAAAAACGTTTTTACGTGCTGTTGGATTATCACATGCTGTCACCGGCTGAAGTTGGGAATATGATTGCGGTTTTGGCGGAGTATGGAAATCCCTCTACAATTACAAAGCACCGCGTAAATGAATATGGAAAAATGTTAGTAGAAAAGAGAGCTTTGGAGTATATTAATTCTGTCTTTTCTTAATTGTTTAATTGAAATAATTACACCCGTGAAGGATAAAGCACTTTTATTAAAATAAGAGTGGCTGCACTTTCAGCTTGCAAAAAGTTGTTGAAAGTGCTCTTTATCACCGGGTGTTTTTTATTTTTTTTAGACAATTAAAGCATACTAGAAAAGAGGCAGACTTAAAACATTGTAGCATACCTTGTAAAGTTATTGGAAGCGTTTTCTTAGAAGAACACAAAAAATACTAAAAGTTCGATATTTTCCTTTGCAATGTAAAACTAAGGGTGTATACTATGTCATGAAAGAAGCACCATTCAATTAAAAACGAATAATTTTCGATACATTTTAGGAGGTTTACAGATGGTAGCCGACAAGATGCAAGACAGTAAAAATAGTCAAGAAGAGAAGCATGATGTTTTAAAATCTACACAAACAGTGATACATAAAGCGTTAGAAAAACTAGGCTATCCTGATGAAGTGTATGAACTATTAAAAGAGCCATTACGAATGATGACAGTAAAAATTCCTGTTCGTATGGATGACGGATCAGTTAAGATTTTTACAGGTCACCGAGCGCAGCATAACGATGCAGTTGGTCCTACGAAAGGCGGAATTCGTTTTCACCCAAACGTAACTGAAAAAGAAGTAAAAGCTCTATCTATATGGATGAGTTTAAAATGTGGAATCGTTGACCTTCCTTACGGTGGAGGAAAAGGTGGAATTGTTTGTGATCCTCGAAATATGTCTTTTGGAGAATTAGAGCGTTTAAGCCGCGGATATGTTCGTGCGATTAGCCAAATTGTTGGACCAACAAAGGATATTCCAGCGCCGGATGTGTTTACAAATTCACAAATTATGGCTTGGATGATGGATGAATACAGCCGGATTGATGAATTTAACTCACCGGGCTTTATTACTGGAAAGCCCCTTGTCTTAGGTGGTTCGCACGGCCGTGAAACAGCGACTGCAAAAGGAGTAACTATTTGTATTCGTGAAGCAGCGAAAAAACGAGGCATTGAATTACAAGGTGCACGGGTAGTAGTACAAGGGTTTGGAAATGCAGGGAGCTTTTTAGCTAAGTTCATGCACGACGCTGGCGCTAAAATTGTAGGGATATCCGATGCGTACGGAGCGCTGCATGACCCTAACGGTTTAGACATTGATTATTTATTAGATCGACGCGATAGCTTTGGTACAGTAACAAAATTATTCAATAATACAATCAGCAACAAAGAGCTGCTTGAACTTGACTGTGACATCCTAGTTCCAGCTGCGATTGAAAATCAAATTACAGAAGAAAACGCCCATAACATTCAAGCGAGTATTGTAGTAGAAGCAGCAAATGGACCAACAACTCTTGAAGCAACGCGCATTTTGTCAGAGAGAGGAATTTTATTAGTTCCAGACGTTTTGGCAAGTGCCGGCGGTGTAACAGTCTCTTATTTTGAATGGGTGCAAAATAACCAAGGTTATTATTGGACGGAAGAAGAAGTAGAAGAAAAGCTTGAAAAAGTAATGGTTAAATCATTTAATAACATCTACGAAACCTCTACAACTCGAAAAGTCGACATGCGTCTAGCTGCTTATATGATAGGCGTAAGAAAAATGGCAGAAGGCTCTCGTTTCAGAGGCTGGATTTAAAAACAGAACAGCAGAACAATTGCGTAAATAGAAAAAATCTCCTATCATTAATGAGGAGATTTTTTTGTTTTACACTGCGTTAAAATAAAAAAAAGGTGCGTTTACAACTGAAGGAGTGACAGGCATGAAGAAAGAAAAAGTAATTATTGTTGGCGGAGGACCATGCGGCCTTTCAGCAGCTATCGAGCTTCAACATACAGGTATTGATGCCCTTGTAATTGAAAAAGGGAACATTGTGAATGCCATTTATAACTATCCGACCCACCAAACGTTTTTTAGTTCGAGTGAAAAACTAGAAATTGGGGATGTCCCTTTTATTACCGAAAATCGTAAGCCTGTGCGCAACCAAGCTCTTGCTTACTATCGAGAAGTGGTGAAGCGCAGACAAGTTCGAATTCAGCCGTTTGAACGTGTCTTGCAAGTAGACAAACAAGCAGAAAACCAATTTATTGTCACAACATCTAAAGAGACATATGAAGCGGAGAATGTCATTATAGCTACAGGCTATTACGATCATCCTAATTATATGAATGTGCCTGGTGAAGATTTATCAAAGGTATTTCATTATTTTAAAGAAGCGCATCCGTACTTTGATAAAGATGTAGTCGTTATAGGCGGAAAAAACTCTAGCGTCGATGCAGCTCTGGAATTGGTGAAGTGTGATGCAAGGGTGACGGTTATTTATCGTGGCTCAGATTACTCACCTAGCGTAAAACCTTGGATATTGCCTGAATTTGAGGCTCTGGTTCGAAATGGGACAATTAGGATGCATTTTAATGCTCATGTAACAAAGATAACGGATGAAACGGTAACATATGAACAGGAAGGGAAAGAATCTACGATTAGTAACGATTTCGTTTTTGCGATGACTGGGTATCATCCTGATCATTCGTTCTTAACAAAAATGGGTGTGGAATTAGATGATGAAACAGGCAGCCCTTCTTTTAACGAAGAGACCATGGAAACAAACGTGGAAGGAATTTATATCGCTGGTGTGATTGCTGCAGGAAACAATGCTAATGAGATTTTTATCGAAAATGGACGTTTTCATGGAAAATCAATTGCTTCTCATATTATCAACAAAAACAACGCATAGGCTTCTATGCGTTGTTTTACTAATGATTAAATAGCTGCTGCAGTTCATCATGATTCGTTGTTACTTGGAGAGCAACTAACAGTTTAATGCGTGCTTTAGGACCATTTAAGCCATTTGAAAAAATAACGCCCATCTCTTTCAACTGCTTGCCGCCGCCTTCATATCCATATACATCTTGAGCAATTCCATTAAAACAGCGGGAAACGAGCACGATGGGTATCTTTCGCTCTAAAAGCAATTGAATGCCTGGAATTGTGAGAGGAGGTAGATTTCCTTGGCCGAGGGCTTCAATTACAAGTCCATCAACATTCATTGAAGCCACTGCTTGAAATAAATGGTCGTCCATTCCTGCATAAGATTTTAATAAAGTGATTTGTTTATCTATCTGATTGACAGGATAAAATTCGTGTTCTGTAGGCATGTGGTGAAAAGATACGCCGCGTTTTGTGATTAATCCTATTGGCCCGTACTGAGGGCTTTGAAATGTCGCCACGTTGCTTGTGTGGGTCTTGGTCACATTTTCAGCGGTATGAATTTCATCGTTCATCACAACTAAGACACCTTTTCCTTTTGCACCGTCACTAATAGCCACCCGAACCGCAGATATAAAATTATAAGGACCGTCTGAACCAATTTCATTGCTTGATCTCATGGCTCCAGTTAAGACAATTGGAATATCTGTATGCACTGTTAAATCTAAAAAATAAGCGGTTTCTTCCAGCGTGTCCGTACCGTGGGTTAGCACGACTGCATCAATTTTGCCTTCATTAATTTTATCGCGTATTTTTTTTGAAAGTATAAGCATTTCCTTAGGAGTAATGTGAGGAGAAGGCAGATGAAATGCTTCTTCTACGATTACATTGGCCATACCTGAAACAGATGATGTTGAGCGGTGAAGCGGATTTTGAATATCTGGTGTTACTGATCCAGTTGCCATGTCTTCTTTCATAGAGATTGTGCCGCCGGTGTGAAGAATATAAACAGTTTTCATAAAGAGCTCCTTTCAATTTTTCATATAAGTATGATACATTTTTTGGTATACTTGTTTAAGGTCTTTGTTAGGCTTTGTAAATCGACAGCAAGTTATGTGAGCATTTACATATAAAGATAAGGACATTATAGACGGAGATTTTCATCCTAAAGATAACATGTTACTATTAAAAAAAATAGAGGAGATGAGGCGCTATTTATGTTGGCGATTGTATCTGCAGGCATTGCGCCAGGATTGGCATTGTTAAGTTTTTTTTATTTGAAAGATGAATATGAAACTGAGCCTATTTCAATGGTATTAAAAACATTTATTTTTGGAGCAATGCTTGTTTTGCCAATTATGTTTATTCAATATGTATTTGGTGAAGAACACGTTTTTCAATCACCTTTTCTTCAAGCATTTTTTACGACAAGCTTTTTAGAAGAATTTTTCAAATGGTTCATTTTATATTTCACGATTTATCAGCATGTGGAATTTGATGAGCATTATGATGGAATTGTTTACGGGGCAGCTGTTTCATTAGGTTTTGCTACCGTTGAAAATATTTTATATTTATTTGCAAATGGTTTAGAATCAGCGCTAGGAAGAGCCTTTTTACCCGTATCTAGTCATGCTTTATTCGGCGTCATTATGGGGTATTATTTAGGGAAAGCAAAGTTTTCTGAAGGAAAGGAAAAAACGAAGTGGACGCTGTACTCCGTATTTGCGCCGCTCATTTTACATGGAACATATGATTATATTCTAAAAACAATGGATCATTGGGTATTTATTATTATTCCATTTATGATTTATTTATGGTGGCTGGCGTTAAGAAAAGTAAAAAAGGCCAAACAGCCATCGATTGTCTAGGCTCAGCTTGTAAATCTTTTTTGAGAGATTTACGAGCTGAGTTTTTTCATTTCGGTAAATTTTGCGCATCTTGTATAAAAAAACAACCTTTACAAAAAATACTCCTATCATCTTATCAGTTACATACGATGTAGGAGGTTTTGTCATGTTATCATTTCGATGTTTTAAAAAGTATGCATGTCTCATATGCATATGTTCATTTATTGCAGCGTCCGTTGTGAGTCCAAAGGCCGCTCACGCGTTTTCAAATCAAGTCATTCAACACGGAGCAGTTGGAGATGACGTTATTGAGCTGCAGTCGAGACTTCAGTATTTAGGTTATTACAATGGGAAAATTGACGGTGTATTTGGATGGAGCACATACTGGGCACTGCGCAACTTTCAATATGAATTTGGCATTAAAAAGATTGACGGTTTAGCAGGCTGGCAAACAAAGATTAAATTAGCCAACGCAACAAAATATCACGAAAACTATGTGAAAAATCAAATTAGAAAAGGGAATAAGTTTACGCACTATGGCGGTCAGCCTCTTGATCAACAGTCTAAAGGAAGCGGTAGCAGTGGGAAAAGCAGGGGGAACAATGGTCAGCAAAAAGCACAAAGCGGATCTTCTCAAGCAAAAAAACCTGCCAGTCAGCCGCAGCGTAATACGTCTAAAGGAAATTCTGAACAGCAGAAAGAAAAAGCACAAAAGCCAACAGCGGTGAATGTACCAAGCGGCTTTTCACAAAATGATATTCAGCTCATGGCAAATGCCGTGCATGGTGAAGCACGGGGTGAACCATATAATGGCCAAGTAGCCGTAGCGGCCGTTATTTTGAACCGAGTTAACAGTCCGTCATTTCCAAATACAGTTGCTGGAGTTATTTTTGAACCGCGTGCATTTACTGCCGTAGCAGATGGACAAATCTGGCTTGAACCCAATCCAACATCTAAAAAAGCGGTTATGGATGCGATTAACGGATGGGATCCTACTGGGAATGCTATTTATTACTTTAATCCGGATACAGCAACAAGCGCATGGATTTGGTCACGTCCTCAAATTAAGCAAATCGGGAAACACATTTTCTGTCGATAAAGAGAGGTGAAGGAAACATGATTCGAACAATTTTAATTGTATTATTAGCTATTGGTGTTGTAGGTGTAGGGTATTGGGGGTACAGCGAACATCAAGAAAAAGATGCTGTACTGCTTCAAGCGGAGAATACGTATCAACGAGCATTTCATGATTTGTCATATCGGATAGATTTATTAAATGATAAAATCGGTGGCACGCTCGCCATGAGTTCGAGAGATCAGCTTTCACCCGCGCTTGCAGAAGTATGGCGTTTAACTTCTGAAGCTCATAACGATGTAGGACAGCTGCCTTTATCGCTGTTACCTTTCAATAAAACAGAAGAGTTTCTTTCAGATGTTGGTGACTTTACGTACAAAGTGGCGGTAAGGGATTTAAGCAAATCACCCTTAACAGATAAAGAGTATAAAACGTTAAATGCGCTTTATGATCAGTCAGGCGAAATTCAAAATGAAATGCGCCAAGTACAGCATCTGGTCATTGATAATAACTTGCGCTGGATGGATGTTGAGTTAGCCTTAGCGACAAAAGAAAAGCAAGGGGACAATACAATTATTGACGGATTAAAAACCGTTGAAAAAAGTATGGATTCTTTTGCCGAAACAGATTTAGGCGTTATGAATGCAACGAATGAGCAGGAAAAAAACGCTTTTCACCAATTAAAAGGTAGAGAAGTTAGTGAAGATGTGGCAAAACAAGTGGCGCGTTCGTTTTTGAATTTAAAAGGAAATGAACAAATTCATATTGTAAAGAGCGGAAAAGACGCTGATTATGAAGTGTACAGCTTAACCATTACAGATCCAAAGACTAAACAAGAGACGTATATGGATATTACACAAAAAGGTGGATATCCGCTTTGGGTGCTCGAAGATCGAGATATTAAAAAACAAAATATTAGTTTAAACGATGCTATGAACAAAGCGACTAAGTTTTTAAAAGATCATCGTTTTGAAAGCCTAGTAATGGCTGAAAGCGCTCAATATGATAATATGGGAGTCTTTACATTCGTAGAGCAAACGGAAAGTGGAGTTCGGATTTATCCGGATTCAGTTAAAATGAAAATGTCTTTAGAAGATGGATCTGTGATTGGTTTCTCAGCTAAAGACTTCTTATTAAAACATCGTACAAGAGATATTCCCAAACCTAAAATTTCCAAAGAACAGGCAAAAACCAAGCTGAACTCGAATGTAAAAGTGATGGAAGACCGTGTAGCAATTATTACGAATGATTTAAACGAAGAAGTGCTATGCTATGAGTTTTTAGGGACAATAAAAAATGATACGTATCGAATCTTTATCAATGCCGATACGGGTTTTGAAGAAAAAGTCGAAAAACTGCAAAACTCAGAACCTTTATATAATGAAGTGTAAAGTTGATAAAAACCGGTGTCTATAGACACCGGTTTTTGTGTTTTTTAATATTTTATTGAGTCTAAATGACTAATTTATATTTACAAAATAAACATATTTGACTATGTTTGAATAAAGGGAAAAAGTGTATATAGTGGAACTAAAGGAGAGAGAAGATGATAAAAGCGGGAATGAGGTTGACGTTAGAGAGCGGGCATAGAGAGTCTACATTACAACAAACATATCGATGTAAAGTAGTTGAGTTTACGGAAGACGTGATTTATATTAGCTATCCGCTAAATGAAGAAACGCAGCGAAGTGCTTTTTTACTAAAAGGTACAAAATTGCTTGCTACGTTTATTGGATATGATCAAAATGTATATACCTTTCCAACTGAAGTAACAGGGCGTGAAATAAAAGGCATGCCTGTTGTGAAGCTCTTTTACCCGGGCGATAAAAAGTTAAAATCTATCCAAAGAAGAAATTTTTTTCGTGTGCCTCTTACAGTGAAGGCGGTGATAGAAAGTGAACAAGAACAGCAGGATGTAATGGAAATCATGACTAAAAACATCAGTGCAGGTGGAATAGCCGGCTCCTTCCATCACTCGCTGCTTTTTAATGAGAAAGATTCGGTTGTTGTACGATTAAGTCTTCCTAATCGTGAGGGAGCTTTGCAGCATCTTGAATTAAAAGGGGAAGTTGTACGAATTACCGCCCCGACTTCTTGTAAAGTAGGTCAGCTATCTATTAAATTTATGGACATGGAAAAACAAACGAAAGAAATGATGATTCGTTATACCTTAAAGCGTCAGCTCGACCTAAGAAGAAAAGGTCTTCTTTAGCGTATAAAAAAAACTTCTCTTTCCTAAACTGTAAGCAAAGGTATTACTTCTTACAAAAGGAGAAAAAAGGTGAATCGAATAGAACGAATTTTAATTAAATTAGTGGTTATTCAATTTGTGTTTTTAATAATTGCCCAATGTATTTTACTATCTAGCAGTCACAGTACATATTTCTCAAAGGTTATTCAGTATGAGGGAGTTAGCAAAAATAATTTTAATAAAATTATTGAAACATTCGACCAGTAGTCGGACGTATGGTAGAATAACTAGGAAAGAAACATGCAGTGAACACCAGGCAGGAGAAGACCCCCTGCTCTTTTTTTCGTTTATAAACGCTTCATATAAAATGGCTCATTGTATAAAAGATGAAAGTGGTTTGTTCCTGTTTTGAAATTAAGGGAGGCACTTATGGAAAAACAAATTTCAATCGCGATTGACGGTCCTGCAGCTGCTGGGAAAAGTACAGTGGCAAAGATTATAGCAGAAACCTTATCATATATTTATGTTGATACAGGAGCGATGTATCGTGCTCTAACGTATCAAGCACAGAAAAACCAGGTAGATTTGCAAAATGAAGAAGAGCTATTGCATTTACTTAACGAAACAGTCATCGATTTAAAGCCGTCTGAATCGGGACAGGTAGTCATCTTAAATGGGCAGAATGTTACAGGTGAAATTCGTTCAGCAGAAGTAACTAACTCTGTATCCATCGTAGCGAAACATCGTGCAGTTCGTGAAGAGATGGTAGCGAGACAGCAGGGCCTTGCTAAAGATGGAGGCGTTGTAATGGACGGACGTGATATCGGTACACACGTGCTTCCTCACGCAGAAGTTAAAATCTTTTTATTAGCGTCTGTGGATGAAAGAGCACAGCGACGCCATGACGAAAACATAAAAAAAGGTTTTGAATCAAATTTAGAGCGTTTAAAAGAAGAAATTGCCCGCAGAGACAAGCTGGATTCTGAGCGCGAAGTAGCACCTCTTAAAAAAGCTGAAGATGCAATTGAAATCGATACAACTTCTTTATCGATTGAAGGAGTTGTAGAAAAAATACTTTCTATTACAAAAGAAAGGATTGGATGATTTTGAGCTTTTATATGTTTGCACGTGCCATTGTAAAAGGCATTTTAACACCAGTTTATCGTTATGAAGTAATCGGTGCAGAAAATATCCCTTCAGAAGGCGGAGTTTTGCTTTGTTCAAATCATATTGACAACTTAGATCCGCCTACTGTAGGTGTGACATGTCCAAGGCCTATTTCGTTTATGGCAAAAGCAGAGCTGTTTAAAGCACCTTTTCTGAAGACGGTTCTGCCAAAGTTAGAAACATTCCCTGTAAAGCGCGGGATGGCAGATCGTGAAGCTTTGCGCCAGGGGTTAAAGATTTTAAAAGAAGGAAAAGTGCTTGGATTGTTTCCCGAAGGAACAAGAAGTAAAGATGGGAAATTAGGAAAAGGGATGGCTGGAGTAGGCTTTTTTGCTTTGCGTTCAAAAGCAGCTGTTGTGCCTTGTGCTGTTATTGGTCCATATAAGCGTTTTGCAAGGTTAAAAGTAGTGTACGGACCGCCAATTCAGATGGATGAGCTTCGCGAACGAAAAGCACCAGCCGACGAAGTGACCGAAGTTATTATGAAAAGCATTGGTGAATTAATTGAAAAATATCAATAGTTTGTAACCTTATGACTTGACAAAAGATTCTATTTATTAGAAGTTAGTAACAAAGAGAGTTTTTTCTATACAGAGCTATATACAATAATGATGAGCTAAAAGAGTGAAGAACTCTTACAAGGGAATACATATTGTAGATGGATATTGGAGGAGGAAAAGACGATGACAGAAGATATGAATCAAGTAGAGGTAACGTCATTAGAAGTAGGAGAAACAGTAAAAGGTACTATTACAAAAGTAGAAGAAAAGCAAGTGTATGTAGATGTACCTAACAGCAAACTAGACGGTATTATTCCAATTAGTGAATTAGCGAGCTTACATATTGAAAAAGCAGGCGATGTAATCCAAGAAGGTGCCGAAGTCGAAGCGAAAGTAATTAAAGTGGAAGACGATTTGCTTGTGCTATCTAAACGGGCTGTAGATGCTGAAAAAGCATGGGATGGTTTAGAAGCAAAACTTTCTTCAGGTGAAGTGTTTGAAGCGGTAGTCAAAGAAATTGTCAAAGGCGGATTAGTAGTAGATATTGGTGTGAGAGGGTTCATTCCAGCTTCTCTTGTTGAAACTCATTTCGTTGATGATTTTGCAGAGTATCAAGATCAAACTCTTACGGTCAAAGTAGTGGAATTAGATAAAGAAAAAAATCGCGTGATCCTTTCGCATCGTGCAGTTGTAGAAGAAGAGCTTGTACAACAAAAAGAAAATGTTCTTGAGTCATTAAAAGAAGGTCAGGTTTTAGAAGGAACCGTTCAGCGCTTAACAGACTTTGGAGCGTTTGTAGATGTAGGCGGAGTAGATGGGTTAGTGCACATTTCTCAGCTTTCACATACGCGTGTAGAAAAACCTTCAGACGTAGTAGCTGAGGGAGATGCTGTGAAAGTCAAAGTATTGTCTGTTGACAAATCAACGGGGCGTGTTTCATTATCTATTAAAGATACGTTAGAAGGTCCATGGTCCAACATTTCTACGAAGCTTCGCCAAGGTGATGTAGTAGATGGAACCGTTAAAAGACTTGTATCTTTTGGAGCTTTTGTGGAAGTTCTACCTGGAGTAGAAGGACTTGTACACATTTCTCAAATTTCCCATAAGCATATCGGGACACCGCATGAAGTGCTTTCTGAAGGCGAAAAAGTGACGGTGAAAGTACTTGATGTGAATGAACAAGAACGACGCGTTTCGTTAAGCATTCGTGATCTTGAGGAAGAAGAACAAGAAGATTACGGTGACTATGAATTACAAGAAGAGTCAAAAGGTTTCCAATTAGGTGATATGATTGGGGATCAATTAAAAAAATTAAGATAAGTAATGGTGATGATTTGTGAGCAGAGCAAAACGTAAAATTGATCACATTCATCATGCGATTCAAACGGGACAGCATCGGCTGCACGGGCTAGATGATATTCGCTTCGTTCATAATAGCTTGCCAAATACTGGCGTGCACGATGTTCATATTGATACAAAAATTGGCGAACTTTTGTTAAGTTCGCCAATTTTTATAAATGCTATGACGGGCGGTGGCGGACAAGAAACGGAACGGATTAACCGTTCGTTTGCTCAAATTGCTCATCATGGTCAATTAGCAATGGCCGTTGGATCGCAGATGGCTGCGATTAAAGATGAAATGGAAGAACAATCATACAGAGTAGTGCGTCAAGAAAACCCTAACGGAATTATTTTTGCCAACCTAGGCAGTGAAGCTACAGTTGAACAAGCTAAAAAAGCAGTTGATATGCTTGAAGCAAATGGACTTCAAATTCATTTAAATGTTATACAAGAACTGGTCATGCCGGAGGGAGATCGTGATTTCACCGATGCATTACGTCGTATTGAACGCATTGTCCGAGAAGTAACCGTTCCTGTAATTGTCAAAGAAGTAGGTTTTGGGATGAGCGCTCAAGCAGTGCAAAAACTTAAAGATGTTGGTGTTGAAATCGTTGATATTGGTGGGTACGGTGGTACCAATTTTTCGAAAATCGAAAATGAAAGACGAGCAAAACATTTTCACTTCTTTAATGATTGGGGAATTTCTACAGCAGCTTCTTTAGCAGAAGTATCTCAGCACGTAGAAGGTATATCCATTATTGGTTCGGGAGGTATTCAAACCTCTATGGATATTGCTAAGTCTATTGCGTTAGGAGCTTCTGCAACGGGAATGGCAGGATATTTTTTATCCATTTTAATGAAGTCTGGTTTAGAAGCAGTTGTGGAAGAGATAGCCGAGATGCATGAGGAGTTAACGTTCATCATGGCTGCGCTAGGAGCAACTTCTATTGCTAAGCTTCAGCAAATGCCTCTAGTTATTACAGGGGATACCCATAGCTGGCTGACTCAGCGAAATGTATCTATAGAAACATTTAATAACAGATCATAAAAAAGCATGCAGTTGACTGCGTGCTTTTTTATTTCTTTAAAAGATGAATGATCGCGTTTTCATTTAAAAAAACAAAAAATGTTGGCAGAAGAAGTGACAAAAAGCATGAAATCCCAAACGTTAGCCCCTTATAATAAGTAAAATAGACAGAAAAATCAGAAAAAAGAGGTGGCGTAATGAAAAAGGGACATCCTGTATTTACAATTTTTCTTTTCTTTTTAGGCTGGGTTTTCATGTATGCAGATCGTAATATTTTATCTCCGGTTATGGGAGATATCGGTGCGCAGTGGGATCTTAATAAAGCTGAACTTGGGCTAATGTCTACCGTATTTTTTGCAGCGTATGCAGCTATGCAAATTCCAACGGGTTTTTTGGCAGATCGATTTGGTCGAGTTAAGATCTTAGTAGCTGGATACATCTTGTTTGGAGTTGCCACATTTTTTACAGGACTTACAACTACTTTCGGTATGTTCTTACTTATGCGGGCGCTGACAGGACTTGGAGAAGGAACGTATTATGGTTCACAATACGGAGTTTCTTCAAGCATCACATCTGAACGATACCGAGGTTTAGTGTCGGCGCTCATTAATAGTGGAATGGCTTTTGGTATATCACTTGGTTTTATCGGTTCTACATACATTACATATACGTTAGAAAAAGACTGGCAGTTTACTTTTTACTTATTTGCTATTCCAACTATAGTAATAGCTATTTTAATAGCTTTCTTTGTAAAAGATAAGCAAAGGGATCAAGAAAAAAATTCGCTAAATAAAGAAACAAAGCAGTCGCTAAAAGTATTATTTACAAAAAATCATATTTTCGTATACATTTTAATCTTCTGCTCTCTTTACGGATTTTTTGGGATGCTGACTTGGCTTCCTTATTATTTGCAGCACTCGCGAGGCTTAGAAGGGTCTCAAACAGGCATCATAGCATCTTTAGTACCTTGGGCGTCTATTCCAGGAGCAATCTTCTTTGGGTATATATCTGATCGAATTGCAAATAAAAAAGCATTAATTGTGAGTTTGTCAGTAGCGGGCGCTTTGTGTCAATTTTTTATTCCCTATACAGAGGGTTATTCTTGGCTATTAATCGGCTTAATTGTGTACGGTTTGATAGGTAAATTAGCATTAGATCCGATTTTGATTTCGTATATGGCGGATATTACTCCATCGTCCATGTACTCTAAAGTGTACGGTTTTTTCAACTTCAGCGGCATGCTGTCATCGATCTTTGCACCTTACATTACCGGATATTTTGCAGATAAACTTGGAAGTATGGAATTCGGGTTTTATTTGTCAGGAGCACTATTGTTAGTGGGAGGAGTTCTCTTTTTGTTTACAGGAAAGAAAGAACGTTCCTATCCTGTTTCACATCCAGTTTTAAAATAAAAAAATGCGCTGACTTAGTCAGCGCATTTTTTTATTTATGCTCATTTAACTCGCGTGCTTCTTCAGGACTTTGCAAGCTAGTTGCTCCCGGATAGTGAAGTCCTTGATCACGGTCAGATTCAACTCGTTTTGATTCTTTTAATTTTTTCTCTTGACGATCTTTTCCCATTTTAGATTCCCTCCTTTTTTCTGATAGGTTGTCCAAAATAAGGGGTTCTATTCTAAAACTCCGATTAAGTTTTACTAAATTGATACATACTGATGACAGGTAGAGGAGGTGCCATATTCAGTGGACGGAATTTTCTTTTATTGGCTTTCGTGGATGGGATGGATTGTTGCGACTTTTCTTATGCCCAAAACACCTAGACGTTGGAAGGTAGCAGCCATTATATTAATCAGTATACTCCTAAGCGGAATGAACATGCATATGGCTCAGTTTTCATTTAGCTACACCGCTTTGTTTTTAGTGGGGGTAGCGTGTGTTTATGCTTCAGGCTACAGCAGGTTTCAGCAGTTATATTATGTTATTGTATGCGGCATTATAATAATTGCCTATGCTGGTTTTTGTTTACTTGAGCTCTATGATCCTGTATGGATTTTTATTGATCGTAAGTGGATTTTGACTGGACTTATCTTATATATTTGCTTTATGGTGATTAAAGATGCTGAAAAAAGATTCGCAGCCATCATTTTAGGTGTAGTTGGAGGAGATTTTTTATACGCAGTTGTCATTCGAGATATTGCATCTTATGAAGTAGGGTCTCTTCGGACACTCGACGTTTTAGCAACAGCAGTAGGAGCTATGTTTATTTGGGAGATGCTGGTTTATTTCTCTGCTTATTTAGATTTGTACGTGCTGAAGTCTCACAGGCAAAAGCAAAGTACTTACAAATAGAAGAAGAGATTTCGTAAAATTATATTGTTGTTACCGGTGATTTTTGATAAAATTGTTTGATTGAAAGAGTAATGCTTATTCAGCGGATAGGCAGTTAATCAGCCTGGTGTAAAATAGAGCTGATAAAAAGCCTGCTTTATCGCTTATGATCGATTAGTAGAGGTCATGCCACGCTGCATGGCCTCAATTTTTGAAAAAAGAATGATCTTATTTATTTGTACATGTAGATAAATACCTTTAGTCGATTAAAGACTGGTTGCCGATACATAAAAAAGATCAAGGAAAGGGAAGAATCGTATGCCAAAACCAATTATTGCGATTGTTGGTCGTCCCAACGTAGGAAAATCAACAATTTTCAACCGAATTGTAGGAGAGCGAGTATCTATTGTAGAAGATATTCCGGGTGTAACTCGTGATCGTATCTATAGTTCAGGTGAGTGGCTGAATGTGGACTTTAACATTATTGATACCGGCGGTATTGATATTGGAGATGAGCCATTTTTAGAACAGATCAAACAGCAGGCAGAAATTGCAATTGATGAAGCGGACGTAATCATTTTTCTAGTGAATGGACGCGATGGAATTACTGCAGCTGATGAAGAAGTGGCGAAAATTTTATACAAATCGAAAAAGCCCGTTGTCCTAGCTGTTAATAAAGTAGATAATCCTGAAATGAGAGAATTAATCTATGATTTCTACGCACTAGGATATGGAGAACCGTTCCCAATCTCAGGAACGCATGGTTTAGGTTTAGGTGACCTGCTAGACGAGGCAGCTAAGCACTTTCCAAAAGAAAAAGACGAAGATTATGGAGAAGACGTCATTAAATTTTCATTGATTGGTCGTCCTAACGTAGGGAAATCTTCATTAGTTAATGCTCTTCTAGGTGAAGACCGTGTTATTGTCAGTGATCTTGCCGGCACGACACGCGATGCCATTGATACAAAGTTTACAAAAGAAGATCAAGAATATGTTGTTATTGATACAGCTGGAATGAGAAAGCGTGGAAAAGTGTACGAGAGTACTGAAAAATACAGCGTACTGCGCGCATTAAAGGCAATTGAACGCTCAGATGTTGTCTTAGTTGTATTAAATGCTGAAGAGGGTATTATTGAACAAGATAAGAAAATTGCTGGCTATGCACAAGAAGCTGGAAAAGCTGTTGTCATCGTTGTGAACAAATGGGATACAGTAGAAAAAGATGAAAAAACAATGAAAAAATTTGAAGAGAATATACGTGAGCATTTTCAGTTCTTAACATATGCTCCAATTGTATTCCTTTCAGCCAAAACGAAAAAACGTACGCATACGCTATTGCCAATGATTGATCTTGCAAGCGAAAGCCATGCGGTGCGTGTAGAAACAAGCATTTTAAATGATGTGATTATGGATGCAGTAGCAATGAACCCTACGCCTACTCACAACGGCAACCGCTTGAAAATCTATTACACAACTCAAGTAGCAATCAAGCCGCCAACTTTTGTTGTGTTTGTAAATGATCCTGAGCTAATGCATTTTTCATATAAACGTTTCTTAGAAAATAAGCTTCGTGAAGCTTTTGGATTTGAAGGAACTCCAATTAAAATTATTGCAAGACCAAGAAAATAACAGAGGATGTGATCGGCGTGGAAAGAATAGCTGTACTAGGAGCAGGAAGCTGGGGAACTGCATTAGCTTTCGTATTGGCGGAAAATGGACACGATGTTCGCATTTGGGGACATAGACAACAAGTCATTGATCAAATCAACGAGACGCATAAGAATGAAAAATATTTGCCTGGTGTAGAGCTTCCTCATCAGATTAAAGGTTTTACGTCATTAGAAAAGGCAATAGAAGGTGTTGAAACCCTTATTTTAGCTGTTCCAACGAAGGCCATTCGTGAAGTGTTGCAGCAGCTAAAATCCCTTACCGATGAACTATTTACAATTGTTCACGTAAGTAAAGGGATTGAACCGGATTCTCTTTTACGTATATCTCAAATGATTCAACAAGAAATTGATACAAAAGACATTGTTGTCTTATCAGGTCCGAGTCATGCTGAAGAAGTAAGTAGAAGGCAGCCCACAACTGTGACGTCAGCTTCAACAAATATACAAGCAGCAGAAAAAGTGCAGGATTTATTTAATAATCAGCAGTACTTCCGTGTTTATACAAATCCTGATGTGATTGGTGTGGAAATTGGGGGAGCGTTAAAAAATATTATTGCTCTTGCTGCTGGTATTACGGATGGACTTGGATATGGTGACAATGCGAAGGCCGCTCTTATGACTCGTGGCTTGGCTGAAATCGCTCGTTTAGGTACTGTGCTTGGTGCCAATCCTCTGACGTTCTCAGGTTTAACCGGGATCGGAGACTTGATTGTAACGTGTACAAGCGTTCATTCTCGAAATTGGCGCGCTGGTAATCTTCTTGGAAAAGGCAAAAATTTAGACGAAGTATTAGAAAATATGGGAATGGTTGTAGAAGGTGTACGCACGACGAAAGCAGCTTACCAGCTATCTCAAAAATATGACGTAAAAATGCCGATTGCTGATGCTTTATATAATGTACTGTTTAATGATGTGAAGGCAAAGGATGCAGTAGACGCGCTTATGTCTCGTACTAAAACACATGAAATGGAAGATTTAGCGAATGTTTTAGGAGAAAAATTAAATTAAGTGCAAAGAAATATGAAAAAATAGGCAATTAGTGATACCCAAAATCATTTACTTGCATAAAATAACGTGTAAATAAAGATGAGTAGAACTGTTAGTATGGGAATATTTAGTTATGATCGAAGCGAAGAGCCCCCTTCGCTTCGATTTTTTTTATGTGAATAAGCAGGAATTTGTCAATTTAATAGGAAAGTAATTACTATAGAGCGTGAATCACTGGAAGGTAAATAAATAGTTAATTTAGAAAGTTCTATCAATATCCATCTTAACTATAAGTCCTTATGTTATAATAACGGTGAAAAAAGGAGTGGATGCAGTTTGTCGCCAGGTTTGTTAAAGATGTGGATTTCATTGGGCTCCATTGTATTTATGTTTATTTCGGTATTTTCTATTTACTTTAGTCGTTATAAAATTACGAACCGCATTGGTAAAATTGTACTCGCTTTCATTGCCTATTCGCTTATGATTGTAGCAGGTCTTATTATGGTAATTGTTGTATTCAGCGGGCCGACAGATGCTTAATGTACATATGGTAGGGTGAGGAAAATGAAAAAATTCATGCTAACGTCTATTGTTGGGTTAACCATTTTGGTATTATCCGGTTGTTTGTACCCGGCAGAAAGAATGTCTCAAAATCAAGTTCCTTATAAAGATCAAGTTGCTTCCGTGCAAACGGCGGTTGATCAATTTAAACAAGAAAGCGGAGGCTTATTGCCAATAAAAACGAAAGATATGGACACGCCGATTTATCAAAAATATCCGATTGACTTTACGAAAATTGTTCCTAGATACATGCAAGACGCACCTGGTAATTCGTATGAAAGCGGAGGGATATTTGCGTACGTACTTGTGGATGCAGAAACAAAGCCCACGGTTAAATTATTAGACTTACGAATGGCGGATACGATTCAAGATGTTAACGTACATTTGAATATATACCGTCAAAATCATAAAGGGTACGTACCGTTTAAAGAGGTCATCGCTCCCGGCGTATTCTCTATTAATTATAAAAAATTGAATATGAAAGAGCCTCCTGTCGTTACTAGCCCATATACAGGGAATAGTCTTTCTTTAATTGTTAATGGACAGGGAGATGTATTTGTAGATTATCGTCCTGATTTGTATGATGCCATTCAAAAGCATAAAAGCTCCTACAAACCTGGTGAAGATATACGAAAGCTCCTTGTGGAAAACAGTGATTTTGTACCTGCTTACTCTCTTCCTTATACAGTCAACGATAAGAATGAACCAATATTTTTAAAAAAATAAGTCATGAACCCCTTCTCCTTGAATAATATTCAGAGAGAAGGGGTTTTCTCTTTCTTGTACACCAATAATGATAATCAGAATGACTAAGTCAGCATGTGCATGAAAAAAATCATAAATTTTTCTATCAAAAGTCATATTTTAATAGGACAACGTCATAACTATATAGTGTCCTAATTTACTCTCGCAATGGATGTCATATTCCATGAACTCATAGATCGGAGGGGATCTTTTGGAAAAGGTGGATGTATTTAAAGATATCGCTGAACGTACAGGAGGCGATATATATTTAGGTGTGGTGGGAGCAGTTCGAACAGGAAAATCTACATTTATTAAAAAATTTATGGAGCTGGTGGTCCTGCCTCACATCGAGAACGAGGCAGAAAGAGCTCGCACACAAGATGAACTACCACAAAGTGCAGCTGGAAAAACGATTATGACAACTGAGCCGAAATTCGTACCGAATCAAGCAGTTAATGTTTTGGTAGATGACGGGCTAGAAGTTAACATACGGTTAGTAGATTGTGTAGGATATACGGTGCCAGGCGCTAAAGGGTACGAAGATGAAAACGGACCTCGAATGATCAATACACCTTGGTATGAAGAACCAATTCCATTTCACGAAGCGGCTGAAATTGGAACGAGAAAGGTAATTCAAGAACACTCAACGATTGGTGTCGTCATTACAACAGATGGCTCAATTGGAGATATACCTCGTCAAGATTACGTGGAAGCAGAAGAGCGCGTCATTAATGAACTAAAAGAAGTAGGCAAACCATTTATCATGGTTATTAATACCGTACAGCCATATCATCCTGATACAGAAAAGCTTCGTGCAAAGCTTAATGAAAAATATGATATTCCAGTATTAGCGATGAGTGTGGAAAGCATGCGCGATACTGATGTGATGAACGTATTAAGAGAAGCACTCTACGAGTTCCCTGTATTAGAAGTCAACGTTAATCTACCAAGCTGGGTAATGGTTTTAAAAGATAAACATTGGCTGCGTGAAAGCTATCAAGAAGCCGTTAAAGAAACGGTAAAAGATATTAAGAGGCTGAGAGACGTTGAACGGGTAGTAGAGCAATTTAGCCAGTTTGAGTTTATCGATCAGGCTCGATTAGCCGGAATTGAGATGGGGCAGGGAATTGCTGAAATTGACTTATATGCTCCAGATGACTTATACGACCAGATTTTGAAAGAAATCGTGGGAGTAGAAATTCGCGGAAGAGATCATTTGCTGCAGTTAATGCAAGATTTTGTGCATGCAAAAACCGAGTATGATCAAGTCTCTGATGCCCTTCGTATGGTTAAACAAACGGGTTATGGTGTAGCTGCACCTTCGCTTTCGGATATGAGCCTTGATGAGCCTGAAATTATTCGCCAAGGATCGCGTTTTGGAGTTCGTTTAAAAGCAGTGGCGCCTTCAATACACATGATTAAAGTGGATGTAGAATCAGAATTTGCGCCGATTATCGGAACGGAGAAGCAAAGCGAAGAATTAGTTCGTTATTTGATGCAAGACTTTGAAGATGATCCGCTTTCAATTTGGAATTCAGATATATTTGGCCGCTCTCTAAGTTCAATCGTAAGAGAAGGGATTCAAGGAAAGCTGTCGCTGATGCCTGAAAATGCACGATATAAGTTAAAAGAAACGCTAGAACGGATTATTAACGAAGGATCCGGAGGTTTAATCGCGATTATTCTATAAGCATGTAACGTTAGGCTCCTCATAAAGGAGCCTCTTCTTTTTGGATAGATCATACAAAACTTTACATATATTGTGATAGATCGCGTGGTTATCCTATTCCTGCGTTATTTTCTGCTTGCTATGCCTTGTTCAATATGTTAATCTTTTAACAGAAATCGATCGATCATACTGTTTTCACTACATACATACGGCAGATGAATGAAAAACATTGAATTATTTAGTTCAATCGTTTATGATTAGGCTTGTCGATACATAGGTTATGTATAATATCCATTTGTTTTGTTAAAGAATGAGATATAACGAATTACTAGATTCCTTTTCTAACAAGGTTTTTAGTTATTATATGATCCGATTTTGGGAGGAGGTGAATGGCATGAACAAGACAGAATTAATTAATGCTGTTGCAGAAGCAAGTGAGCTTTCAAAAAAGGATGCTACAAAAGCAGTTGATGCTGTTTTCGATACAATTTTAGAAGCTTTAAAAGCTGAGGACAAAGTTCAACTTATCGGTTTTGGTAACTTCGAAGTACGTGAACGTGCTGCTCGTAAAGGACGCAATCCACAAACTGGCGAAGAAATCGAAATTCCTGCTAGCAAAGTTCCTGCATTCAAACCAGGTAAAGCTCTTAAAGATGCTGTAAAATAATATCTACATAAAATGGCTTTATTCATAGCCGTTGATGAAGAGCTTTGAAAGGTCGCACATTTGCGACCTTTCTTTTTTGCCTTTGGTATATACATATGCTAGAATTTTTTTCATAAAGTCGTAATGCAACGAATTGGAGGGCAACAACATGTCATCTGTAAATAAACCACAGATCGAACAAGCCGTGAGACTAATTTTAGAAGCAATTGGCGAAGATCCAAACCGTGAAGGATTATTAGATACACCAAAGCGAGTAGCTAAAATGTATGAGGAAGTCTTTTCCGGGTTGAATGAAGATCCAAAAGAACATTTTAAAACAGTTTTTGGAGAAGATCATGAAGAGCTAGTGCTTGTAAAAGATATTCCTTTTTACTCTATGTGTGAACACCACTTAGTTCCTTTTTATGGAAAAGCTCATGTTGCGTATATTCCAAAAGGCGGACGAGTGACCGGTTTAAGTAAGCTGGCAAGAGCAGTAGAAGCTGTTGCAAAACGTCCTCAGCTTCAGGAGAGAATTACATCTACAGTGGCGGATTCTATTGTAGAAACATTAGAGCCGCACGGGGTAATGGTAGTAGTGGAAGCAGAGCACATGTGTATGACCATGCGAGGCATTAAAAAGCCTGGAGCTATGACAATCACTTCTGCTGTACGCGGAGTATTAGAACACGATGCAAGTTCTAGAGCTGAAGTTTTATCACTGATTAAATCATAATGTGGATGATGAAGGAGAAGAGAATATGACACAAAAAGGAACGCCGGAGTATATTGTCATTAAAGCGGTCGAAGATGGAGTTAACGTAATTGGCTTAACGCGAGGAGCAGATACGCGATTTCATCATTCAGAAAAACTAGATAAAGGCGAAGTAATGATTGCGCAGTTTACTGAGCATACATCCGCAATTAAAATTCGTGGCAAAGCCGTCATTCAGACTGTTCACGGAGAAATTGAATCCGATACGAAAAAATAAGCAGGGATTTTCCTGCTTTTATTTATATTTAAAATAAATGAATAAGAACAGGAAAAACATGGTGAAACTAAAAGCAATATCTTAAATTACTGTCTAAGAAATCCAGATGGTATGTAGATGAACGGTGTTCAAGCGGGTGAGCAGCTAAATGATTTAAACCGTGAAAAAGCTTCAAAAGAATTTAAAGGATATTTTATAATGTAATTATGTTATAATTGACACTATCGATTTGGAGTTAAAAGAACTTTAAACAAATAGTGATGGAAAGGGAGACAAGGATGATGAGCGTAAAAACCATCTATGATATTGTGGCCAACATGAAAGAACAGCTTCATGTTGAATTAAGTCATCCATATGTAAAAAAATATATTCATCATCCGCGTATTGATGAAAATAGATTACTGTACATGTGTTCGTTCTTAGATACTCTCTCAATGGAAGAAGAAAAAAAGAACAGCTCTGTGCTATCTGTGATGCTCGTTCAAACCGCACTTGATACCCACGATCTAGTCTCCACTCAAAATGTTAGCGGAAATGAAGGAAAGCTGCATGAGCGGCAGCTGGTAGTTTTGGCCGGAGATTATTACAGCGGCCTGTACTATTACTATTTAGCTCAAAGCAACCAGCTGAATTTAATGAAAGTTATAGCATCTGCTATTAAAGAAATTAATATCGCTAAGATACACATTTATAACAATCGCTCTACTAATCCAAACGACGTTATGAATAGTTTTTTAGCAGCAGAATCATCGTTTGTAAGATGCTTATGTGACTATTTTGAACGTGAAGAGTGGAAAGAACTTTTAAAACATGCAGCGTATTTGAACGGGATATTAAAGCAATTAAAGTCATTACAGCATAAAGAGCCTACTCTCTTGCTAAACTATTGCAAACAAATTGGTATGAATCAAGAACAAATAAAAGAATACCTTTATTCGTATACTCAACAGTCTGTAAACATTGTTAGAGGATACTTACGAAGTGAATTTGTGATGAATGAGTTTTTAAGAGAGCACTTAGATGAACTTACATCTAGCTTAGAAGTGCTGAAAAATGTCGTAGGAGAAGGATAGAGATATGCAGCAATCAAAAGAACAGCGTGTCCATGGCGTATTTGAAAAAATATACAAAAATTATGATCAAATGAATTCTGTTATTAGTTTTCAGCGTCATAAGGCATGGCGCAAAGATACGATGAAGCGAATGAATGTTCAAAAAGGAACAAAAGCTTTAGATGTTTGTTGCGGAACTGCGGATTGGACGCTAGCTATGGCTGAAGCAGTTGGAGAAACAGGAGAGGCAGTTGGCCTGGATTTTAGTCAAAATATGCTAAAGATTGGTGAAGAGAAAGTAAAAAACTCACCTTTTTCAAATATTACCTTACTACATGGCAATGCAATGGAACTTCCTTTTGAAGATAATTCATTTGACTATGTAACGATTGGATTCGGACTGCGCAACGTGCCCGATTACCTTCAAGTGTTAAAGGAAATGCAGCGCGTCGTGAAACCTGGCGGAAAAGTGGTTTGCCTTGAAACGTCTCAGCCCACGATGATCGGCTACCGACAAATGTACTTGCTTTACTTTAAGTATATTATGCCTGCGCTTGGAAAGATGGTCGCTAAAAGCTATGATGAATATTCATGGCTTCAAGAGTCAGCAAGGGACTTTCCAGGTCAAAAGCAATTGGCTGATATGTTCCGTGAAGCCGGTTTGACAGATGTTGAAGTGAAATCTTATACAGGTGGAGTAGCAGCGATGCATCTAGGGTACAAACGATAAAAGAGAAAAAGCTTGTCCTACAGGTGCAACAGCCTGTAGGATAAGGAGTAAAGAATGAATATATAATGCAAGGTGAGTCCAATGAAACTAAAAATGATGTACGCTTTTTTGAATACGGATATTACCCTTATTGAGAAAGAACTTGAACAAACTGTTCATACCGATGAAACACTTATCACAGATGCTTCTCTTCACCTTTTACAAGCAGGGGGGAAACGAATTCGCCCTGTATTTGTTTTGTTGGCAGCTAAATTTGGGCATTACAACATCGACCAAATCAAACACGTGGCAGTAGCGCTTGAGCTGATTCACATGGCGTCTCTTGTTCATGATGATGTTATTGATGACGCTGATAAGCGACGCGGAAAACCAACAATTAAGGCAAAATGGGACAATCGTATTGCTATGTATACAGGGGATTACATCTTTGCTCGTGCGCTTGAAGTTATGAGTGAGGTTAAAGATGTGGAAGCACATAAAATTTTATCTAATACGATGGTGGAATTAACGCTCGGTGAAATTGAACAGATTAAGGACAAATACAACCTAAACCAAAACTTACGCGTGTATCTGCGTAGAATTAAACGTAAAACGGCACTGCTAATTGCTGCAAGCTGTCAGTTAGGCGCAATTGCAGCGGGAGCTCCTGAAGATATACATAAACGTTTATTTTGGTTTGGATATTACGTGGGAATGTCATTTCAAATTACCGATGACATTTTAGATTTTATCTCATCAGAAGAACAGCTTGGGAAACCAGTTGGCAGCGACTTACTGCAAGGAAATATTACGCTGCCAGTTTTGTATGCCATTGAAAATGCTGAGTTTCGAGATAAAGTAGAACAGCTTTTCGAGAGGGAATATGAGCAAGAGCTGATCAATGAAATTATTTCTGATATTAAATCTTCTAACGCCATTGAACGTTCATTTGAGATGAGCGATCGTTATCTGCAAAAAGCGATGAGCATTTTAGAAGAGCTGCCGCCAAACAAGGCGAAAAAAACGCTGCATCAAATTGCGAAGTACATTGGAAAACGGAAATTTTGATTTATTTACTTTCATAAGTTGTAAACTGCTCGAAACAATGTTAATATCTTCATGAGGTGTGATTGCGCTTTCAAAACTTGTTTACATATCATGAACTTCAGGGGTGGAGAGTAAAATGATACAAAAAACGTTTTTAATGGTCAAACCAGACGGGGTACAAAGAAGCATTATTGGTGAGGTTATTTCTCGCTTTGAGAAAAAAGGTTTTCAACTAGTTGGAGCTAAGCTTATGCATATTTCGCAGGAATTAGCTGAAACACACTACGGTGAACATAAAGAGAAACCTTTCTTCGGTGAGTTAGTGAAATTTATCACATCAGGTCCAGTTTTTGCTATGGTATGGGAAGGTGAAAACGTGATTTCAGTATCACGTCAAATGGTGGGGAAAACTAACCCTCAAGAAGCGCTTCCTGGAACTATTCGAGGTGATTATGGACTGATTGTCGATAAGAATATTATTCACGGCTCAGATTCACCAGAAAGTGCGGAGCGTGAAATCAGCTTATTCTTTGAAAGTGAAGAGCTGACTTTCTATAAAAAAGACGCAGACGCTTGGATTTACTAATTTAGATAGCGCAAGGAGACGAATGAATTTTCATTCGTCTTTTTTATTGTGTTTATACATAGGTTCTAGGCTATTGATTGCGAATATCACTCTACATAAACATTTTCACAATGTATTCCGATATATTAATAAGAAGCTAAGCGTATATAAAGGTTTTATTTCCTTATACGTCTAACATAAACGTATAGAAATGAGAAAGGAGAGTTAAAAATGATAGATGAATACGACGCGTTTGTGGAGAAAATAAAAATAAAAACAGGCATTGATTTATCACTATATAAGCAGTCTCAAATGAAACGCCGCCTCACCTCCCTGTATGAAAAAAAAGGTTTTTCTAGTTTTTTTGAATATTATCGAGCAATGAGCAGTAACAGCGAACTGCTTGAGGAGTTTTTAGATCGGATGACGATTAACGTGTCAGAGTTTTATCGTAACTATCAGCGGTGGGATATATTGGAGCAAAAAATTTTACCGGCTCTTGTAAAAGGAAAAACAGACCTGAAAGTGTGGAGCGCTGCCTGTTCAACAGGGGAAGAGCCATATACACTAGCGATGGTTTTATCAACATTTTTTCCTCTTTCGCGTATTTCTATATTAGCGACTGATTTGGATGAAAAAGTGATAGAAAAAGCAAAAATAGGCTTTTATGATGAACGTTCACTTCAGGAGATGCCTGTTTCGATGAAAAATAAGTACTTTCAACAAAGAGGAACCGGCTACTTATTAGATGAAAAAATCAAAAAAACAGTTGTTTTTCAGAAACATAACTTACTGTCAGACTCTTTTCCAAAAAACGTTGACTTGATTGTTTGTCGAAATGTGCTTATTTATTTTACAGATGAAGCAAAGCATGCTTTATATGAAAAATTTAGCAGAGCTTTAGCACCTGGCGGCATCTTATTTGTAGGTAGCACAGAACAGGTTTTTACTCCCCAAAAGTATGGATTTGAAACGGCTGATACGTTTTTTTACAGAAAAGTAAAGACCATTTAATCGAGACAACCTGAAGCGGTTTCTTAAAAGCTGAGGTGAAACTTTTTGTACATTCTTATGTTATAGTATGGTATAGTCATATTTAAAAATGGAAAAATTCTGACGAATAATACATATTAAGCGGAGGTACGATTATGCGATATTTAACAGCAGGAGAATCCCATGGTCCACAATTGACTACTATTTTAGAGGGTGTTCCGGCAGGGCTTCCTTTAACAGCCGAAGACATCAATACAGATTTAGCGCGAAGACAAAAAGGTCATGGTCGCGGAAGACGTATGCAAATTGAAAAAGATCAAGCGGAAATTTTAAGCGGTGTCCGCCACGGCTATACGCTAGGATCTCCTATTACGTTAGCGGTAGAAAATAACGACTGGAAACACTGGACAAAAATTATGGGCATCGAGCCAATTTCTGAAGAAGAATCAGAAGAAGTAAAGCGTAAAATCTCAAGACCAAGACCAGGGCATGCCGATTTAAACGGCGCTATTAAATATGGTCATCGCGATATGAGAAATGTATTAGAACGTTCTTCAGCTCGCGAAACAACTGTAAGGGTAGCAGCAGGTGCTGTCGCTCGTCAAATCCTTGCTCAGTTCGGGATTTCCGTAGCTGGACATGTATTAGAAATTGGCGGCGTACAGGCAAATCCGCCTCAATACAAAAGCTTAGAGGAACTGCAAGAAGTCACTGAAGCTTCTCCAGTAAGATGTTTTGACTCAGCTATTGAGAAGGACATGATGCAAGCAATCGATGATGCTAAGAAAAATGGCGATTCTATCGGAGGCGTAGTAGAAGTTATTATTGAAGGCGTGCCAGCAGGAGTAGGCAGCTATGTTCATTACGATCGTAAATTAGATGCGAAGATTGCTGCAGCTGTTATGAGCATTAATGCATTTAAAGGCGTTGAGTTTGGGATTGGATTTGAAGCGGCTCGCAGACCAGGAAGCGAAGTTCATGACGAAATTCTATGGGATGAAAAGAACGGGTATACCCGTAAAACAAACAACTTAGGCGGCTTTGAAGGCGGCATGACAACAGGTATGCCAATTGTAGTACGCGGAGTAATGAAGCCTATTCCAACGCTTTACAAGCCGTTAAAAAGTGTTGATATTGAAACAAAAGAAGCCTTCGAGGCAAGCATCGAACGTTCAGACAGCTGCGCTGTGCCGGCGGCAAGCGTTGTAGCAGAAGCCGTTGTAGCTTGGGAATTGGCTGATGCGCTAATCGAACAGTTTGGACAAGACCGAATTGATTTAATTGCTGAAAATATTGAGAAAATGCGTGCACATGCGAGGGAGTTTTAATGTTGCAAATTGATATTCAAACTTTATCCAAAACATACCCTCTTTATTTAGGAAATGGATTAATTGAAAAGCTGCCTTCTATTATCGAGAGTGTAAAACCTAATCTGTCGTCCGTGTTAATCATCACCGATTCAGCTGTAGATTCATATTATGGAGAAGCTGCTGTAAAAGCGATTGAGACAAAATTTAAAGTGGCTAAATACGTAGTGCCAAGCGGTGAACATGCAAAGTCATTTCAACATTACTACGATTGTCAGACATTTGCGCTCGAACAGCAGCTTGACCGCAATGCGCTCGTTATTGCTTTTGGGGGAGGAGTAGTAGGCGATTTAGCTGGATTTGTAGCCGCTACTTATATGAGAGGAATTTCTTTTATTCAAGTGCCAACGACGCTTCTTGCTCACGATAGTGCTGTAGGCGGTAAAGTAGCCATTAATCATGAGCTTGGGAAAAATATGATTGGTGCTTTTTATCAGCCTGAAGCGGTTGTTTATGATATTGATCTTCTTAAAACGCTTCCCGAAAGAGAATGGCGTTCCGGTTTTGCAGAAGTGATTAAACACGCTTTTATTCACGATGAAGCATTTTATAAATGGCTTCAGCAAAATATACAATCGCTGACTGATTTACAAGATGAAAAATTAATTTATGCTATTCAAAACGGTATTTTAGTCAAAGCATCTGTTGTAAAAGAAGATGAGACAGAAGCTGGCGTTCGCGCTCACCTGAACTTTGGACATACGCTAGGGCATGCGATCGAAGCGGAGTGCGGCTATGGACAAATCAGTCACGGAGAAGGCGTAGCGATTGGTATGCTGTTTGCTATGAAAGTCAGCAATGTTCTTGAAAAAAGTCAGTTCTCTGTGGACGACATTGCGAAATGGTTTGAAAAATTTGGCTACAAGACGTCTGTCCCAAACCATCTTTCAGCTGAAAAACTGCTCGTAAGAATGAAAGCGGACAAGAAGTCTAAATCAAGCAATGTTCACATGGTACTGCTTGAAGGCATAGGCAAACCTTTTGTTCAACAAGTAGAAGATGAAGTGATTCTTAAACTGCTGAATGAAGAGCTTAAAGCTTAGTTTCGTCTAAAGCCAAGTAGATAGTAGTTGACAAATGGATTTGAAACGTACTACAATTGGTAACAAGTTAGTTTAGAGATTTTAGTTATGAGAAAACAATAGACAGTTTAGTTGAGATTAGGGTAGACGAGAATGAGACAGTTGAGCAGAGTTTAGTTGAGTGAATTTTACCATTCGTATACCCAAAGGCCCATTTTTGATGTGTCTTTGGGTTTATTTATTATATCCTCTTTTATATAACCTCATCTATTCTCATTCTCCATGAAATGGAGGATTGAAAGATATGACGAACACGTATACTTCTTTTTTAGAAGACTCTACAGAGTATTTAACCATTCCAATTATAAAAAAAATATTTATCGATAGCATGACACCTGTTGATCTTTTTCAACAAGTAAAAGATGAAGCCGTATATTTGCTTGAAAGTAATGATGAATCATCACCATGGTCCAATTATTCTTTTATTGGCTTAAATCCATTTTTGTATGTTGAGGAAGAAAAAGGAACCTATCTAGCAAAAAATAAGCAGCTTCAGCCTATGCTGCAAGGAGATAGCTTTAAAGAGGTGTTTTGTAAAATTCAGCAAGAGCTGAAAGTGAAAGTACCAGACCTTGCACTTCCTTTTAAAGGAGGAGCAGTAGGGTTTATCAGCTACGACGCAGTATCGCAAATTGAAAAAGTGAACGTACATGCCCAAAATGATTTGAACATGCCTACTTTTCACTTTATCTATTGTCAAACGATGCTTGCTTACAATCATCAAACAAAAGAGCTTATGGTGATTCACTACATTCAGCTTAATGAGCAAGACAAAGAGCAGCAGAAAAAAGAAAAATACGGTGAAGCTTTAGCAGAGATCAATAGATATGTTGAAAGAATAGCGCAGACGGTGAAAGAAAAGCCAATGATGTTTGAAAGCGAGCAGCGCGAAGTTAGCTTTGAAGGCGTAACATCGTCATACCAAAAAGATAAATTTGTGCAAGATGTGGAAAAAATTAAGGAATACATTAAAAGCGGAGATGTTTTTCAGGCCGTATTGTCGCAGAGATTTCAAATTGATACGACCGTAGCTGGATTTGATATTTACAGAGTATTGCGATTAGTTAATCCGTCTCCTTATTTATTTTACGTGAAAGTAAAAGGCGTGGAGCTAATTGGAAGTTCTCCTGAGCGGTTGATTCAAATTGAAAACGGCCATTTAGAAATTCATCCGATTGCAGGAACGAGAAGACGTGGCAGGGATGCAGAAGAAGATGCGCGCTTATACGAAGACTTAATTAACGATGAAAAAGAGCGGGCAGAACACTATATGCTCGTGGACTTAGCAAGAAATGACATCGGCCGAGTTGCACAGTATGGAAGTGTCCAAACACCAGTATTAATGCAGCAGGTTAACTTTTCGCACGTCATGCACTTGATTTCTAAAGTGACAGGGCGCCTTGACGAAAAAGTACATCCCATTGATGCGCTGCTTTCTGCATTTCCAGCGGGTACCGTGTCTGGCGCTCCAAAAGTGCGAGCGATGCAAATCTTAAATGAAATTGAACCAGTTGCGCGAAATGTATATGCAGGAACCGTAGCATATCTCGGATTTGATGGAAACATTGATTCGTGCATTGCGATTCGGACCATTCTTTTGAAAGACCAGACCGCTTATATCCAGGCTGGAGCAGGAGTGGTTGCTGACTCAAAACCGGAGCTTGAGTGGAAAGAAACCCGCAATAAAGCTAGCGCTTTAATCAAAACAATTCAATTAGCCCAAGACATCTACGATAAAAAGGAGGATGTATATGTTTAAGGAATTGTTAAAAAAGTGTTTGCGCGGTGAGTCACTTTCAGCGGAAGAAGCAGAAAAAATTATGAATGATATTATGAACGGTAAAGTCCCGGCAGCTCAAATTGCTAGCGTGCTAACCATCTTAACGTATCGAGGAGAAACCGTCGATGAAATTGTTGGTTTTATCCGAGGTATGAAAAATAATATGAATGCTATTTCTCTAGAAGAATTAAACGTAGTAGATACATGCGGTACCGGAGGAGACGGGGCCTCTACGTTTAATATCTCAACGGCTAGTGCGATTGTGGCATCTGCTGCGGGAGTAAAGGTTGCGAAACATGGGAACCGAGCCGTATCTTCTAAAAGCGGAAGTGCCGACGTGTTAGAACATCTGGATATATGGATTCAAGGAAATGAAAAAGAAGTGAAAAATGCGGTGGCTGACCTCAATATGTCCTTTTTATTTGCGCCGCTTTATCACCCTGCTATGAAACATGTTGCTGCTACTCGAAAGGAATTAGGATTTAGAACGGTTTTTAATGCATTAGGTCCATTAGCAAACCCTACTAACTGCACAAAGCAAGTAATTGGCGTTTATTCCATTGAGCTTGCACGAAAATTAGCAGAAGCGCTTGTTGTACTGGGAGCTAACCACGTCCTTCTGGTTGCGGGCAGAGACGGTTTAGATGAAATCAGTGCCACGGATGTAACGGATGTTGTAGAAGTACAGGGCAATGTCATTACAGAATATACGCTTGCACCAGAGGATGTACACTTACAGAGAGGGAAGCTTGAAGACTTAGTGGTAGAAGATGCGAAATCGAGTGCCGAGCTTATTGAATCGCTATTTTTAAATAAAAGCAATGTAACTGCTAAAAACGCAGTCGTATTAAACTCTGCTGCAGCTATTTACGTTAGCGGAAATGTTTCTACTTTTGAAGAAGGAGTAGCTGTAGCTTTAGAAACAATTGAATCAGGTGCTGCATACACACAATTACAACGATTGAAATCGAAAAAGGTGGTTGAACATGCTCAATAAAATTATTGAAACAAAAAAAGAAGAAATTCAAAACCTACAGTTACCCGAACAGCAAAATGTTGCAAAACGATCATTTTTAGACGCTTTATCAAATCCGAATCGAGAGCTGGCTCTTATTGCAGAAGTGAAAAAAGCTTCTCCTTCCAAAGGATTAATAAAAGAGAATTTTCAGCCTGTGGAAATTGCTAAAGCCTACGAGAAAGGGAAAGCAGATGCTTTGTCTGTGTTAACAGATCAGCACTATTTTCAAGGGAATCGAACGTTTTTAAGTGACATTAAACAGCATGTCTCTATCCCTGTGCTTCGCAAGGATTTCATCATTGATTCCATTCAAGTGGAAGAAAGTGCAAGAATCGGTGCTGACGCTATTTTACTCATTGGAGAAGCACTTGAACCATTAAAATTGCAAGAGCTTTATCTTCAAGCTGCTGAAAAAGAGTTAGATTGTTTAGTAGAAGTGCATTCTCTAGAAACGCTTGAAAAGCTGCTAGCTGTATTTATCCCGAAGATTATTGGCATTAATAATCGAAATCTTCACACGTTTGAAACCAGCGTGCAGCAGACCAAAGAAATTGCCAAGCATGTTCCGAAAAATCAGCTGTTAGTGAGTGAAAGCGGAATTTACTTATACGATGATGTTTCCTACGTAAAAGAAGCGGGAGCAAAAGCTATTTTAGTAGGGGAATCGCTTATGAGGCAGGATAATCAAACCAAAGCGATTGAAAAGCTGTTTGGGGAAAGTGAATATGCTCATTAAGTACTGTGGTATTCGATCAAAACAAGATATAGCTTTAATCGAAAAGTCGGCTGCTACTCACATTGGCTTTATTTTCTATCCTAGAAGTAAACGATATGTAAAGCCTGAACGAGTAAATGAGTTTGTAACGGATGAAATAAAAAAACAAGTCTCGCTAGTAGGGGTATTTGTTAATACACCGGTAGATCAAATAATTGAAATTGCCTCCGTAACAAATTTAGATGTAATTCAGTGCCACGGGCAAGAAACAGCTGCGGACGTACGTCGGTTAAAGCAGCGTGGATATGAAGTGTGGAAAGCGCTCCCTCACAATAAAGAAACGGTGCAGCAAATGCATGTATATGAAGAGGCTGACGGGTATGTAATTGATAGCAAGGTTAAAGAACAATTTGGAGGAACGGGCGTCGCTTTTGATTGGAGTTTCGTTCCTCAGTATGAATCAGCTGCCCAAAGGTTAGGTAAAAAATGCTTTATTGCTGGAGGAATCAATGCTTGTAACATTGAGAACTTGTTACCCTACAAGCCTGGGGCGATTGATATTTCTGGCGGTATTGAAACAAATGGAACGAAGGACTATACAAAAATTATAGAGATTGAAAGGAAGATCATACTATGACATACAATCATCCTGATGAATTTGGCCGCTTTGGTGAATTTGGCGGAAAATACGTACCTGAAACATTAATGAAGCCACTTGAAGAAGTAGAAGCAGCTTTGAATCAAGCAATGAAAGATCCGGCATTTAAAGATGAGTATCTATCCTTACTTGTTAACTACTCTGGGCGACCAACGGCTTTAACATATGCTGATAATATTACCGAAACGCTCGGCGGGGCAAAAATTTATTTAAAACGTGAAGACTTAAATCATACGGGTGCTCACAAAATCAATAATGCCATTGGACAGATTTTACTTGCTAAACGTATGGGAAAAACAAAAATTATTGCTGAAACAGGAGCGGGTCAGCATGGGGTAGCCACAGCTACAGTAGCTGCAAAGTTCGGAATGGAATGTAAAGTATTCATGGGAGAAGAAGATATTGAACGTCAGGCATTGAACGTCTTTCGCATGAAGCTTCTAGGAGCGGAAGTCATTCCTGCAACTTCTGGAACAAAAACGCTAAAAGATGCAACAAATGAAGCGATTCGCTACTGGGTTCAACATTGTGAAGATCATTTTTACTTAATTGGTTCGGCTATTGGACCGCACCCTTATCCTAAAATGGTTCGAGATTTCCAAAAAATTATTGGAGAAGAAGCAAAAGAACAGTTTACAGCGGTAGAAGGCAAACTTCCGAATGCTGTCGTGGCATGCGTCGGAGGCGGCAGTAATGCAATCGGAATGTTTTATGATTTTATTAAAGAGGAAAATGTACGCTTGATCGGCGTAGAAGCAGGAGGGAAAGGACTAAATACAGCCCTCCATGCTGCTAAAATGGCTAAAGGCACAAAAGGTGTTATTCACGGAACGCTCACGTATTTACTTCAAGATGAAAATGGTCAGATTACAGAACCTTATTCTATTTCAGCAGGTTTGGATTATCCAGGTATCGGTCCAGAGCATTCTCACCTTTCATCTATTGGACGAGTAGAATATGAAAGTGTAACGGATGATGAGTCAATCGAAGCTCTTCAGCTGCTGGCGAAAACAGAGGGAATCATCCCGGCTATTGAGTCCGCCCATGCGCTGGCAAAAGCATTTGAACTGGCTAAAAGCATGACGAAAGAAGAAACCATTTTAATTTGCTTGTCAGGTCGAGGAGATAAGGACGTTCATACATTAGTAAACTTGCTAGAAGGGAAGGAAGAAGAACATGAATACGTTTGAAGCGAGACTACCTAAACATGAAACATTGTTTATTCCATTTATTACAGCAGGAGATCCTCATGAAGATGCAACGGTGGAAATTGCTTTGTCTTTGCAAAAGCAAGGTGCTTCTATTTTAGAACTGGGCGTACCATATTCTGACCCTTTAGCAGATGGTCCAATTATTCAAGAGGCATCTAAAAGAGCTTTATCTGGCGGCATGTCTATTTCAAAAGCCATTAAGCTTGTATCGGTGATGAGAAAAAAAGGTGTGAAAATACCGGTAATTCTCTTTACCTATTTTAATCCTGTGTTACAATTAGGTTTAGAATCCTTTTTCGCGTTAATGCGAGAAAATGAAATAGATGGAGTGCTAATTCCGGATTTACCGTACGAAGAGAGTGGCCGTATCCGAGAGCTTGCCGCTGAAAATGAAGTTGCGTACATTTCAATGGTTGCTCCTACATCTAAAGAGCGTATCCAAAAAATCGCTGCAGATGCAACAGGCTTCTTATACTGCGTGTCGTCTTTAGGCGTTACTGGGGTTCGCTCTACGTTGCCAGCTGATATTGGCACCTTTTTAGAAGATGTGAAAGCAGCAGCTTCTATACCGGTTGCCGTCGGTTTTGGGATTTCAACAAGTGAACAAGTAGAGGTGTTAAAGGAACATAGCGACGGCATTGTAATTGGAAGTGCAATTGTTAATAAAATTGGCCAGCTTGAACAAGTTCTTTTAAATAAGGATACACGCCGGGACGGATTAAATCAAATTGAGGAGTATGTTGCATCCATCGTTTCGCCTATACAAAAATGCGAGGTGTAACACGTTGAAGGTAAAAGAACAATTACTAACTTTATCTCCATATAAACCAGGTAAGCCAATTGAAGAAGTAAAGCGTGAATTTAATTTAGATCGCGTTGTAAAATTAGCATCTAATGAAAATCCTTACGGCAGTTCTGCTTTAGTAAAAGAGGCGATTGCTGCAGAAATCGAAAATATGGCGCTTTATCCAGACGGCTATGCAGCTGAACTGCGTGCAGCAGTAGCAAAGCACGTAGGCGTAGAGCAAGATCAGCTGATTTTTGGAAATGGGTCTGATGAAGTCATTCAAATTATTTGCCGAGCTTTGCTATCGGCTGATACAAATACTGTCATGCCGACGCCGTCATTTCCTCAATATAAGCACAATGCCGTAATTGAAGGTGCAGAAATTCGTGAAGTACCGCTGCGCGGCGGAGATCATGATTTAGATGCTATGCTTCGTGCAATTGATGAAAATACGACAATTGTGTGGGTATGCAGTCCTAATAACCCAACGGGAACGTATGTTAAGGGCGATGAGTTAATTTCTTTTATGAAACAAGTTCCTAAGCATACATTAATCGTTATGGATGAAGCCTATTTTGAGTATGCAGCAGATCAAGCCGACTATCCGGATACGGTAGAGTTTTTGAATGAATACGAAAACTTAATTGTACTTCGCACATTTTCAAAAGCATACGGCTTAGCTTCTTTGCGCATTGGTTACGGTATTGCAAACGAATCATTGCTACAAAAAATTGAGCCGGCTCGTGAACCTTTTAATACAAGCCGCATGGCTCAAAAAGCAGCAATTGTTGCTCTTGAAGACCAAGCGTTCATTGAAGAGTGTAAAAAGAAAAATGAAGAAGGTTTGCAGCAATACTATGCTTTCTGTGATAAGAATGGCTTAAACTATTATCCGTCTTTCACTAATTTTGTTCTAATCGATTTTGGTCGTCAAGGCGATGAAGTGTTTCAATTTTTATTGCAACGCGGATTTATTGTTCGTTCAGGGAATGCATTAGGCTTCCCAACTTCCGTTCGTATTACAGTGGGAACAAAAGAACAAAATGAACAAATTATTGAATTGCTTCAGCAGTTTGTTAACCAAGCAGCAGCGAAAGCTTAATACCTAATATAGTAAAAGATGAGAGTGTGATTTCACACTCTCATCTTCATATGTACAATGAGGTGAAGGAAAGTGAAAGAAAATGTTTTTGTTATAGGTTTGGGGTTAATTGGAGGATCGCTGGCACTTAATATAAAAAAGACGCATCATCATCTTGATGTAATAGGTTTTGACATTAATCAAGAGCAGCTGGAGCTTGCCAAAACCCTAGGTGTAATTGACCAAGCGGCTTCTTCTTTACAACAAGGCGCGGAGCAAGCGGATTATATTGTTATTGCCATTCCGGTCACTCAAGCAGCGGAAGTGCTAAAACAGTTAGAACATTTTACGCTTAAACAGTCTGTTATCGTCACAGACGTAGGAAGTACAAAAGAAGAGGTCGTGAAAACAGCGGAAGCCCTTATTGCTAAAGGTATTGAGTTTATCGGCGGTCACCCAATGGCGGGGTCTCATAAAAGCGGAGTAGCTGCTTCTAAAGCTCATTTGTTTGAAAATGCAATGTATGTATTAACACCTTCATCTTCTACTTCTTCGGAGGCTTTAGGCAGTTTAAAGGAATTGCTAAGTGGTACAAAAGCCAAAATTATTGTGATGTCACCAAAAGAACATGATAAATTAGCGGGTGTCATCAGCCATTTTCCTCATATTATTGCTGCAAGCCTTGTTCATCAAGCAGAATATTACCAACAAGACAACCAGCTAGTTTCGCAGCTTGCAGCTGGAGGGTTTCGTGATATTACACGTATTGCTTCAAGCAGTCCAGCGATGTGGAGAGATATCTTGCTTCATAACCAGGATGCGCTTCTTTCAATGTTTGACCACTGGCTTGAAGAAATGAACGACGTGCGAAATATGATCGAACGAAAAGACGCGAACGATATCTATACATATTTTTCACAAGCAAAACAATTTAGAGATCAGCTTCCTGTACGAACCAAAGGAGCGATTCCATCCTTTTATGATCTCTATGTGGATGTTCCTGACTATCCGGGGATTATTTCAGAAGTAACGGGTTATTTAGCAGAAGATGAAATCAGTATTACAAACATTCGAATTTTAGAAACACGAGAAGACATATACGGAGTATTACGTTTGAGCTTTCAAACAGAGGAAGATAGAAAGCGGGCAAGAGCGTGTCTCCATCAGCATCAATATCAGACGTTTATTTCTTAATATACGAAAGGTGTGAATGAAATGAGTGGAAAACAATTAAAAACTAATCTTTCATCTCTCCAAGGAGAAATTTCTATTCCTGGAGATAAATCGATTTCTCACAGAGCTGTGATGTTCGGAGCGATGGCAGAAGGGAAAACAACGATTAATCATTTTTTAGCAGGGGAAGATTGCTTAAGTACGATTTCGTGTTTTGAAAAGATGGGCGTATCGATTAAAAGAGAAGACGAGTATGTCGAAGTGGAAGGTAAAGGTATCGAAGGGTTAAGTGAACCTGCTTCCATCTTAGATGTAGGAAATTCAGGAACGACTACTCGTTTAATGCTTGGGATTCTTGCAGGTGTGCCATTTCATACGTCTCTAATTGGAGATGAGTCGATTGCCAAGCGTCCTATGAGCCGCGTTACGGTGCCCCTGCGCTCTATGGGTGCAAAGATTGATGGGCGTGAGCACGGCCAATATACGCCTTTATCCACTCGAGGAGGGGCTTTAAAAGCAATTCATTACCATTCTCCTGTAGCAAGTGCACAAGTAAAATCAGCGATTTTACTAGCGGGACTTCATGCGGAAGGCACAACAAAAGTAACCGAGCCTTTTACATCACGGGACCATACAGAGCGTATGCTTCGCGCCTTTGGAGTAGACGTAGAGGTAGATGGAACGACTGTAAGCATTGAAGGAGGACAATCTCTGCGCGGAACGGATGTATACGTACCTGGTGACATTTCTTCAGCTGCGTTCTTTCTTGTTGCAGGAGCCATTGTTCCAAACAGCCGAATCGTTTTGAAAAACGTCGGACTCAATCCTACAAGAACAGGTATTATTGATGTGCTTCAGCAAATGGGTGCACGCCTTACAATTTCTAATGAACGTATTCAAAATGGAGAGCCTATTGGCGATTTGACGATTGAAACGTCTCAGTTGAAAGGGATTGAAATTGGGGGGGATTTAATTCCTCGTTTAATTGATGAAATTCCAGTGATCGCTCTTTTGGCGACTCAGGCGAATGGGAAAACAGTTATTAAAGATGCCGAAGAATTAAAAGTAAAAGAAACGAACCGTATCGATACGGTTGCAACGGAGTTAAGCAAGCTCGGTGCCTCTGTTACTCCAACAGCTGATGGCCTCATCATTGAAGGCAAGACGGCTCTAAAAAGCGGTGAAGTAGACAGTTATGGAGATCATCGAATTGGAATGATGCTTGCGGTCGCAGCAGCCATTGCAACGGGAGAGGTAACACTAATGAGAAGTGAAGCTATTCACGTCTCCTATCCTACTTTCTTTGAAGATCTTGATAAACTAAGCGAATAAGAAAGAGGCTGGAACAAGCGCATTTTGGTGGAAGGAAAATCCGAACGATGAATTGATATTCTTGATAGAGAATCAAACTCGTTCGGATTTTTATTCGAAAAATGTAAGCGCACTCAAATTGATTTGTTGAACAAACGCTCAAACTATTTTATCATGGTGTATAGAAGCATGTGTTCTTGCTTCGGTTTGGAAAAAATAGAAAATTAATTCGTTTTATTTGTATATAAAAAGTGAATGTAATAATAAAGGAGAATTGTGTGTGAAAGAACTAGACCGCGCGATAGGTTACGTAGAATCCAATGAAATTGAAAAAGGTCTTGCCCTTATTCATGAATTGAAAGATAAAGCTACAGACGAAGAAAAATTTTTAATGGCTGAACAGCTTCAAGAGTGGGGACTAGTAAATGATGCGCTGCCTTTAATAGACGAGCTCATCGCTAAATACCCAGAAGAAGGCGAGCTGTATTTATTAAAAGCTGAAATGCTTATCGATTTAGAAGAAGAAGAAGAAGCGATTCATATTTTAAATCAAATTAGCAGCGAAGATGATAACTACGTGCCAGCTCTGCTTCTTGTAGCTGACTTATATCAAATGCAAGGCCTTAGTGAAGTAAGTGAGCAAAAGTTAATGGAAGCAAAAAAAATGCTTCCAAATGAGCCGGTTATAGATTTTGGGCTCGGTGAATTTTACAGCAGTCAAGGAATTTATCAAAAGGCGATTCCTTTTTATCAAACGCTGCTAAAAACAGAAAAAGAATTTAACGGCACGGATCTTCGTCAGCGATTAGCTGAAAGTTTAGCAGGTATCGGCCAGTTTGAAGAAGCGCTTCCTTACTTTGATCAAGCGCTAAAAGATAAGCTTGAGATTAACACACTATTTGAATATGCGATTTCAGCGTATCAAGCAGGTCATTATCAGACCGCTATTGAAAAGTTCACAGAACTAAAAGAGCTAGACCGTGAGTACCATTCTCTTTATTTATATTTAGCAAAATCATATGAACATGAAGAGATGCTAGAAGAGGCTGCGGTGGCTGTTAACGAAGGTATTGCGCAGGATGAATTTCAAAAAGAACTTTACTTTTTTAAAGGGAAGATAGCATTAAAGCGCGGTCTAGAAGAAGACGCTGAATCGGCATTTCAACAAGCGATTGCACTAGATCCAGGGTATATTGAAGCCATTTTAACTCTCTCTAAACTTTATATGAGTCAAGAGAGATATGAAGATGTAGTAGAGAATATAGAGCACGCCAAAGAATATAATGAGCATGACCCTCATTTTGAATGGGATTTAGCAAAAGCTCACCAAGAATTAGAAAATTATGAAGAAGCGCTAAAATACTACGAATCTGCATACACTGTTTTTAAAGAAGAGTATGCGTTTTTAGAAGAGTATGGCTACTTCTTATTAGAAGAAGGACAGCGCTCGAAAGCGAAGGGGATTTTCCAAGCCTTATTAGCAATGGATCCAACAGTAGATGAAATTCAAGACATATTATTTCAATTAGAAGAATAAATAATAGTTCAGAGGATTTTATTGCTGCCGTGTGGAATAAATAACTGTAAAAGGTGTTTTAACTGAGAGTTTAAACACAGAGGAGGGAAGTGAGAATATGACGACCCCTGTTACTGTCAACGAGAAAAAAGAATTTGTTCGCTGGTTTTTAACGAATTATCAGCTGAAGCGAAGAGAATGTGTATGGATTTTAAATTATTTGATGAGCCATGATCAATTGATGAAACGAGTTCACTTCGTTGAGCAAGCACAGTTTTGTCCTCGCGGGATGGTGATGTCTACGCACTGTGTGGAAGACCCTCCATTTCGTTTTTATAAAGAAAATATCATGACAACCGATGCAGAAAAATCATTTCATGATATTCGTTTGAATCGAGAAGAAGACATTTATATTCAATTAAACTTCCGATCGTTGTATTCATCGCCTCAATATGTGGCTGTACTGGAAGACAATCCGTATATGCCAAAAGCTAATCAAACAAATGAAAAAGACAGAGTATTAGCTGAGCAAATATTGGAAGAATCTATTCAGAAGTTTCAGCGATCAAAAATCATGGAACTAATTGATAAAGCATTAGATGAAAACGATAAAGAGGAATTTCAGCGCTTAAGCGAATATTTAAATAACCATTATGTACAGTAGATAACTGAGGGATTGGCTAGCTTCTTAGAAAAAGGTCAATCTCTTTTTTTATCTCCTTATTCATTTTGGAAAATAAATAAGACAAGCTTTAGCGGGCTTGCTGAGAGGAGAAGGAAGTTGAAGCTTCAGGCCAAGGAAATGGATGTGTACTTACAATCCAAAAGTTATGTTGATACTGTATTGGTTCCACTCATTCCGATTGATTTCGGAGAAGATTTAAAGCTTACTGCATCTATGAGTGAATATACGACTGCTCTTACTGAAGAGTTAGAGAGGCAATTTAAAGGAAGAGTGATTTTAACACCTAGTTTTACATACTTAAAAAAAGATGGAGTAGCTGCTGTTTATGAAACATTACTTCGTTGGAATGAGCATATAAATGACAATGAAGTCAAACATCTTTTTGTGCTTACTAGCGACCGAGACTGGCTGCAGTTTGAAAAAGAAATAGGGGCGTACTGCATTTGGATACCTGCTTTACCGCTTGAGCATATAGATGAGTCGCATAAGTATACGCTCATACATGAACAAGTTCAACAGCTCTTACCGATTTTTGTAGAGAAATGGAGTGTTTAAAAAGACTGTAGAATAAGCAATGGAAGCGCAAACAAAATAATGACAAAAAATTTAGAAAAATAAAGGTTATTTCCATGTTTTAGGTTTTTATTGTATTGACCTTCCAGAAATATTAATATATCATGATTATGTCCTAGTTTAATAGAATGGTCCATCATGTGTCCAAAATTCTCTGGACTGAACTTTTTTAAAGGGGGGAAAAGCATGGGTGATCGGGTATCAAGACGACAGTTTTTAAACTATACGCTCACTGGTGTAGGGGGATTCATGGCTGCTGGAATGTTAATGCCAATGGTGCGCTTTGCAGTAGATCCAATTTTAGAAAAAGAAGCGGGTCAGGATTTAGTAGCTGTGGCGCAGGTTAAAGACATTACAAAAGAGCCGAAACGTGTCGATTTTAAAATCAAGCAAGTGGATGCGTGGCATAAATCAGAAGAGCCAAGATCGGCTTGGGTGTACAAAACTGATAAAGGTGAAATCGTCGCGCTGTCACCAATTTGTAAGCATTTAGGCTGTACGGTTAACTGGGCTGGTGACAAAAACTATCCACACCGTTTCTACTGTCCTTGTCATGGGGGAATGTATGAAAAAAGCGGTAAAAATGTACCGGGGACACCACCGATGGGACCGTTAGATGTATACGTTCAAAAAGTAAAAGGCGGTACGTTATATCTAGGAAAAGCCAAACCACAAGGAGGGGCATAGAAAATGTTGAATAAAATCTATGACTGGGTGGATGAACGGCTAGATATTACTCCTTTATGGCGAGATGTGGCCGATCATGAAGTGCCAGAGCACGTAAATCCTGCACATCACTTTTCAGCATTTGTGTATTGTTTTGGTGGATTAACGTTTTTTGTTACCGTTATTCAAATTTTATCAGGCATGTTTTTAACTATGTATTATGTACCAGATATAAAAAATGCATGGGAATCCGTTTATTATCTGCAAAATGAAGTCGCTTTCGGACAAATTGTTCGAGGTATGCATCACTGGGGAGCAAGTTTGGTTATCGTCATGATGTTTTTACATACACTTCGTGTTTTCTTCCAAGGAGCATACAAAAAACCCCGCGAGTTAAACTGGATTGTGGGTGTGTTAATTTTCTTTGTTATGTTAGGTTTAGGTTTTACAGGTTATTTGTTGCCGTGGGATATGAAAGCGCTCTTTGCAACGAAAGTAGGTTTGCAAATTGCTGAATCCACACCAATTATAGGCCAGCAAGTGAAGACGTTACTCTCAGGACATCCAGACATCGTTGGTGCTCAAACACTAACTCGCTTTTTCGCCATTCACGTATTCTTTTTACCCGGAGCCCTACTTGGCTTAATGGGTGCCCACTTCTTAATGATTCGTAAACAAGGAATTTCAGGACCACTATAAAATTTTATACGCTTTATTCAAGTATTCAATCACACTAGTCATCATATGCATCAAGCACATACTCCGTTGTTAGTACTTTCACTAGAACAGTGAGAAAAAGGAGGGAGAACATGCATCGTGGTAAAGGGATGAAGTTTGTTGGAGATTCACGTGTTCCTGCAGAACGAAAACCCAATATTCCAAAAGATTACTCTGAATTTCCAGGGAAAACAGAAGCATTCTGGCCAAACTTTTTACTAAAAGAATGGATGGTAGGGGCAGTTTTTTTAATCGGTTATCTATGTTTAACCATCGCTCATCCATCTCCTCTTGAACGTATTGCCGATCCGACTGATACGGGGTACTTGCCTCTTCCTGACTGGTATTTTTTGTTCCTATATCAATTGCTTAAATATTCATTTGCTTCTGGTCCATATAATATTATAGGTGCATTTATTATTCCAGGGATTGCATTTGGCGCATTAATGCTTGCTCCGTTCATTGATCGAGGACCAGAAAGAAGACCAGCTAAGAGGCCGTTTGCAACAGGATTCATGCTTTTGGCTATAGCAGCAGTCTATTTCCTAACGTGGCAGTCAGCGACACAGGTGGACTGGAAAGCGCGTGAAGAGCAAGGGAAAATTAGAGAAGAAGTAGCGATTGACAAAAATTCAGAAGGCTACAAAATCATGCAAAAGCAAACGTGCTTAACCTGTCATGGTGATAACTTACAGGGAGGTCCTGCGGCTCCGGCTTTAACAGGAATTGATTTATCTCCTGAGGAAATCGCCAAGATCGCAAAAAATGGTAGAGGCAATATGCCAAAAGGTGTTTTCAAAGGTTCAGATAAAGAATTGAAAACGCTCTCGGAGTTTGTCGGCAACTTAGGAAAAGAATAATGAAAACCAGCCAAAGGGCTGGTTTTTTTGAATTTATTTAATGCTGTGTTTTACATCAATGAGATAGGTGCTTGCTATTGTTCAAAAACTGTACATAATAAAGAAGAGATTAAATGTAAAGGAGACTTTCTAAATGGCTTGGTTATGGTATACCTTAAAAGATAAGCGTTTTTTAACGCTTTTGCTGATTGTGAATATACTAGGAACAATCTACGGATATATTTGGTATGGAAGTCAATTAGCGGAAACACCTAAGAAGTTTTTATTATTTGTGCCTGATAGTCCAACGGCAAGCCTGTTTTTTGTTATTGTACTTATCGGTCTTTTACTTGGAAAGCATTTTTCACTGTTTGAAGCTTTAGCAATGATCACGCTGTTTAAATACGGGATTTGGGCCGTCGTAATGAATGTATTGGTCTATGTGTTAACAGGATACATTGATTGGATGATGCTTATGTTAATGGCTTCTCATGCAGCAATGGCTTTTCAAGGGCTTTTGTACGTACCGTTTTACCGCATTAAATTATGGCATGTAGCTGTTGCCGCTGTATGGGCTGTACATAATGATATCATTGATTACGTTTTTTCTATGATGCCAAGATACAGCATGCTCAATGCGTATATGTCTGAAATTGGTTATTTTACATTTTGGCTAAGCATTTTATCTATTTTCATTACATACTGGTTCACAGTTCGTGCTTCTTCAAAAAAACAGCTATAAAAAATTTTTGAAATAGGCGCACGAAACGAGCTCTCTTTTTCTAAGATATAGTAGGCTATATTTAAGTATGAGGTGAGTGACTGTGAAGGAAACCAAACGAGAGCTTCATCCGTCCGTTGTGGAATTTAAACAATTTGTAAAATCACATCCCAAATTAGTAGAACAGGTTCGAAAGCAGCAAAAAACGTGGAAAGAGCTTTATGAAGATTGGTATTTATTCGGTGCAGAAGATCCAATGTGGGAGGCATATCGTTCAGAAGAAAGTGCAAAGGCTGAACCAGCTGCTGCAACAGAGGAGAAAAAAGATATCATGGGTACAATCGTATCCTCGCTGAAAAACATGGACTTGAATCAAATGCAAAATCATATCACAAATGTAAATTCAGCTATTTCCAATATTCAACAAGTACTGCAGCAATTTCAGCCATCTAAGCCATCTGGTGGAGGAGCAGCTTCCGGGCCAGGGAATCCATTTGGCTTTAGGAAAGATTAAACGCAATGAGAAAAGATATATACGAGTATATGCAGTCTCGTCCTAAACTCAACGACTTCGTTCGTGAACAGCCAATGTGGTACCGGCGTTTATCTAGAAATCCTGAAGAACTGGAGAAATTTGAATTAGAATCTAAGCACTACTACAAACAAACGATTCCTCATAAAGTCGAAAAGTTTTCGAATTCGATTCAAATGGCAAACATGATGTTTCATATGTTTCAGTCCATGAAAAATCAATGATCTCTGCATACATAGCGATGCAGAGATTTTTGCACGTCATGAGTAAAAACAAAGAGTTTGTAAACACTATGGAGAAACGAATGATAAAGGAATGGTATTATGCGCTTACTATTAACGACGGCCTTATGTGTAGTTTCTCTGCTAGGATGCAACCATGATAAACCAAAACCTGAAACTAAAATTTCCTCTCAGCCGCGGGCAGCTGAAACGTTTGGTGCAATGAATACAAAACCTTCACTGATGGTACACCAGCATGTGAAAGGACAAAACGTATACGTCGAATGTATTCTAAGCGGGTTTTCATTTTCAACAGAGAGTGGATTCCTTCAAATCAAAGTAGATGGAAAACCATTTAAAGAAATGAAGCAAGCAGCCTTTGTTTTAAGTGATCTTCCAAAAGGATCTCATACTGTTACGATTGAACTGATGAAATCTAAAGAAGAAAGTTATCAAGTGAGGAATACCTTTACGGTTGAAATTATATAGTTAAAAAGTAGAACTTGTAGTAAATCAGTGTAAGCTGTTTTAGCAAGTTCTTTTTCTTTAGATCCAAAACGTGATAAGATAAAAACGGAGGTGCACAGCCATGCTGACAACAATGAGAACTGTTGAATTACTCGATGAGTCTGATCACGTAGCGAACATGGTGTTACAATCAGACGTAGCCGAGAACTATCGTCAATGTTTATATAGATTAAATAAAGATTCACATGCACAGGCATTAATTGCTGAATTTGTGAAAATAAAGGAACAGTATGAGGATGTTCAGCGATTTGGAAAATATCATCCTGATTATAAAACCATTACGAGACAAGTACGTGATGTAAAGCGTCAAGTTGATTTACACGCGACAATCGCTGCGTTCAAAAAAGCAGAAAGTGAATTACAAAAGCTGCTTGATGAAATTAGCGTTATCCTTGGTCAAGCTGTTTCAGAGCATGTGAAAGTACCAACGGGAAATCCGTTTTTTGATACGGGAAGCAGCTGCGGCGGTGGCTGCGGATCTGGTGGAAGCTGTGGGTGCAGCGCATAAGCCGTTCACTGTATAAATCGAACGCAATCAGCACAGGAATTTCCGCAGCAGGCCATTTTACGCTGTGGAACGTAAAACCTATGCTGATAAACATAAGTAAGATGCTGACTTCTGACAAAAGTTGAGCGCCACGTAGCATTTGTATTGGATGTAGCAAAAATAGATGAAGCTTCTAGAAGCTCATCTATTTTTCTACGCTTAATTGATGTGTTTATATACAAAAAGGGTATATTTGTGATTTTTTTGAAAATGACTTGTTCAATAGCTCTCTGCTCGTTAAAATGAGTAAGAAAGAGCATCCAGATATCATCTAAATTCATACATAAAGCACCTACTTCATATAAAAGAATTTATGATAAAGAAAACCAATATAACGTATGCAAAAGGGGAACTAAATATGTTTGTTGAACGTCAAGGAATTGTGGCGTATGTGCATTCTGTTAAGCAAGCAAAAGCATTGCGAAAGTACGGAAATGTACATTACGTATCTAAAGAATTAAAGTATGTTGTCTTATATTGCAACCAAGATGGCATTGAAAAAACAATCCATAAACTTCAGTCTCTACCTTTTGTGAAGAAAGTAGATCCTTCTTATCGGCCGTTTTTAAAAACAGAATTCGAAAATTCAAAGCCGGATAAGGCGAAGGAATATGACTATAAGATAGGAATTTAAACAAAAAAGGAATGTTATTTACATTCCTTTTTTTATTTTACTTGCCCTTAGTAAACGAATAGGCAGGGATGAGATTATTGCATTGGCGGAATAAAGCGGTTCATTCGCAAAATGCCAATAAGGTGCTGATAGTAGAGTGCTGTTTCTGGAAATGTAGTAGATGGTTTGACATCGAGTACCACAATTTCTTTTCCCGCTTCCTCAGCAGCTCGTTTAAATAACTCAACGCGCTTGCTGTCGTTTTGTTTTAAAACAATTCCTTCTCGGCAAACGTAAAGCGGTTGGAAATTCCCTTCAGCTGTTGGATGCAAGACAGCGACAAAAGAAGCTACTTGTCGATCTTCTTTTACTGTTCGCAGCATAATAAGATGAGCAAGACGGTGTTTGTTGCTTTTGACAATCTCTAACAGCTCATAAATATCTGAATACCCTTCTCCGAGCTCAATAAAACGCTGAATCATATGTATTTCCCCCTTTATGTATTAAAAAAGCAAACTCACGTAGTTTAATGTATCACTGAATATTTTAAGAGTAAATAAAAAAATCCCTACAACTACTCATTGTAGGGCCCTTCAATAAAGGGGTGTAATCACCTCTGCGATTACAAGCACCTTGATGAAGGCAAAGGGAGAGGAGAAACCGGAGGAAGAACTTATGGGGAAACGTAAGTCTTCTCCGCGGTTGGCAACAACATCGGTTAGATGATGTTGTTACTAGTCAGTATGTCCGTTTTAAACGTTCATATACCTGTCTTGTGAAATTCACTTTTTAATACATAAAAGACTGATAACATAACAGAGAAAAAGGGTAAATTTACGTTTGTTATGACATATTAAAGTAAAGGAATTCTTCTATGAACGAAATGCCGAATGATCTTCATAGGTGTATCTTTTAGAAAAGAATCAGTGTATCTAAGGACACGGCCGTAAAAGTCCAGCATAAAAGCAAGCTGCTGGTTACTGCATAGAATGTATACAGCATTGAATAAATTGAGGATTTTTGCTAGTCTTTGTAATTCAAAATATGTTAGGATAATGAAGAATAAGGAAGTAAAAGTAAGGTAGTGATAAGGATGAGAGTAGTAGCAGGTTTATATAAAGGCCATGCGTTAAAGGCGGTTCCAGGATACTCAACCCGCCCTACAACAGATAAGGTGAAAGAAGCTATTTTTAATATGATTGGACCGTTTTTTGAAGGTGGAACAGCTCTTGATTTGTTCGGTGGAAGCGGTGGCTTGGGAATTGAAGCTCTAAGCCGAGGAATAGATAAAGTCATTTTTGTGGATCGGGATGGCAAAGCGATTCAGACGATTAAAGCAAACTTAGCATCTTGCCGGTTAGAAGACCGCGCTGAAGTGTATCGAAATGATGCAGAACGTGCACTGAAAGCGATAAAGAAAAGGGAGCTGATTGTCGATTTACTTTTGCTTGATCCACCGTATAAAGCACAAAAGTTGAAAGCGCTTATCGAAACGGTAAGTGAAGAAAATCTTCTAGCAAAAACAGGAATTATTGTAGCGGAGCATTCTCATGATGTACAGTTAGATGATGAGATTGGTTTATTTGAAAAAATAAAAAGCGAAACGTACGGTATCATTGGTGTTTCTATTTATACATACAAAAAAGAAGAATCAGTTGACTAAATCAATGAGCTGTTAGATGTAGAAAGGGGATACGTATGGGCAGTATAGCTGTTTGTCCAGGAAGCTTTGATCCAGTTACAAATGGACATTTTGATATTATTAAACGAGGCGCAAATGTATTTGATACGATTTATGTGGTTGTTTTAAATAACTCTTCAAAAAGTCCTTTATTTACAGGGGAAGAGCGAGTAGCTTTGCTGAAAGAAGTAACAAAATCACTTCCTAATGTGGTAGTAGAGTCGTATAGTGGATTATTAATGGAATATGCAAAAGAAAAGCAGGCAAAGACCATTTTAAGAGGTTTACGTGCAGTATCGGATTTTGAGTACGAAATGCAAATCACATCTGTAAATCGCGTATTAGATAAAGAAATCGAAACGTTATTTATGATGACAAATAATCAATACTCGTTTTTAAGTTCTAGTATTGTAAAAGAAGTAGCTAAATATGGCGGGAATATTTCTGAATTAGTTCCTCCCCCTGTTAGAGAAGCGCTTGCGGAAAAATTTGAACAGCTGTCTCAAAAATAAGATAAAAAAGAACGTGACGTTTTCTTTGCCGATAAGAAAACGTCGCGTTCTTTTTTTACTGGGAACGATGAAGAAACGTTCGTTTTGAATATATATAAATATAGCAGCACAGCGTAAAAATCGTTAAGAGCGGACCGTACACGTTTAGCCACTGCGATAGAATCGTAACGGACTCCAAGTGAGAAGAAACCGGCAGTGCTCCTTCAGATGCTTGAAAAGTAGTAATGGATTCTCGAAGAGGACCCCATAGAAAAATAGTGAATACTACCGCAAAACAGCCGTGAAAAATGCGTGCAATAAAAAACGGGAAAAATCGAATATCTGTTTCGGCGAGTATACTAGCCACTTGTGCTTGAACGGAGAAACCGCTGAAGCCTAATACAAAGCTAACGATGATAATTTGATGAAACAGCAGCGTGTCTGGCGCTTCACTTGCTAGACGGCTTCCTAGCGTGATTTCAAAAAGCCCTGAAATAAAAGGAAGGCTCAGTTCAGTCCCTATATGACAAAGGGAAAATAAATAAGCTAGACCGCTGCTTAAAACGGCGGTAATATGAGTAACATATAAAAGTTTGTTTAATACAGAAAATAAAATGATAAAACCGCCAATCATTAAGAGAGATTGAACAGCAGAAGTAACCGCATCTCCTAGAAGCTTCCCGATAGGACGCTTATCTTTTAAACGCGTTTTATGCATTTCATGAAAAGCTAACGATAAAGAAGGTTTTTGAGTTACTTGTCCTTTCGGTTTTGCTGATCCATAAAAACGCATTACCAGTCCTACACAAATATTCCCTATGTAATGAGAGAGAGCTAATATGATACCGACAGCTGGATTGTGAAAAAAGCCAACTGCCACAGCTCCAAAAATAAAAATAGGGTTAGATGAGTTAGTAAATGATACGAGTCTTTCAGCTTCTATAGCTGTTAGCTGCTTTTCTTGACGCAGCCGGGAAGTGATTTTTGCTCCTGAAGGAAACCCAGAAGCCATGCCCATTGCTAAAGCAAAACCCCCTACTCCAGGTACTCGGAATAAAGGCCTCATAAACGGCTCTAATAAGATCCCAATGAACTTCACTACGCCAAACCCAATAAGCATTTCTGAAACAATAAAAAAGGGCAGCAGAGAAGGAAAGACGACCTTCCACCATGTGTTGAGACCTCTTACTGAACCTTCTAGCGCTTCTTTTGGATATACAATAAGCGCAATAGCGAGAAGCGTTACGCTCGTCCCGAGCAGAAGTGTTTTCACCATTGATTTATTCAACGAACGATTCATCTCCTTTTCTAAGCTCATGTCATCTTGATATGAATGAAATGAGGAGTTTTAGGCAAATGTACAAGTTCTTCTATATATCAATATACGAAGCTATGCATCGACTTTATGCCTATGAGTAAGGAGAAAATAAATTCATACTGAATAAAAAGGCGTCTTGTCACATTTGGAAATACAATTCATATACATAAATCAATGCACTTCTAGGATAGTCAAGGAGTAAAAAAACGTATACGCAGCAAGCGAAGAGAAAGAATTTCTTAAAACAACCTTCAGTATAGTATAATGCTTAATAACCACCGTGTATTGAGCAAAACATATCTTTAGCTTCATACTAAATGAACAAATAGAAAATGAAGAATAGTCCTACCGAATACAGGGCAACAATGATAGAGAAGCTCATCAAATGTTTTTACATTTTTAGAAGTCTATAAGGTAAAACGAGGGGGCAGGTAAAGTGGAAAGCCCAAAAATAGGAGTTGCGTTAGGCTCAGGTGGAGCTAGAGGTTTTGCACATTTAGGAGTAATCAAAACGCTAACAGAAAATAACATTCCTATTGATTTTCTAGCTGGCAGCAGCATGGGAGCTTTAGTTGGTGCACTATATGCGTCAGGTATTGAACTAGCAACTCTTTATAAAATGGCGCTAACGTTCAAACGAAAGTATTATTTGGATTTTACCGTGCCTAAAATGGGATTTATTACGGGAAACAGAGTGAAATCGTTGGTTCGCACCTTTACGCAAAATAGAACCATTGAACAGCTGTCTATACCGTTTGCCATTGTAGCGACAGATTTGAAAACAGGAGAGAAAGTGGTGTTTAAAAAAGGACCTATCGCTGAAGCGGTGAGAGCAAGTATTTCAATTCCAGGAATCTTTGCTCCCGAAGTAATTGATGGACGATTGCTTGTAGACGGCGGGGTAGTGGACCGTATTCCTGTATCGGTTGTAAAAGAAATGGGATCTGATATTGTTATTGGAGTCGATGTATCAAAAGCGAAAGTGAATGCAGAAATCAGCTCTATTTTTGATGTCATTATGCAAAGTTTAGATATTTTGCAAGATGAGCTAGTAGCTCATCGGACCATTGCTTCAGACATTATGATTCGTCCTAATCTCGATACTTTTAGTTCCAGAGCGTTTACAAACATTCAAGAAATGATTTCAATTGGTGAACAAGCAGCACATGAGCAGTTGCCTTCTATCCTACAAGCAATTGATCATTGGAAGGAGAACAAAAAAAGTGAAATCTAGAATTAGAATTTTGGTATATTTGGCTGTTATTGCAGTGGTGGCAATGCTTTGTTTTTATCCTTTGCCGTACTACATTACAAAGCCTGGAATGGCAGAAGAACTTGCGCCTATTATTAAGGTAGAAGATGGATACCATGAAAAAGGGACGTTTATGCTGACAACTGTAAGAATGGGCAGAGCAACTCCTCTTTCATATGGTCTTGCGAAAATACAGGACTTTCATGAAATTTTCCCTACAAAGCAAATTTTGCAGCAAGGTGAAAGCGATGAAGATTACTCGACAAGGCAATTACATATGATGGATACATCAAAAAATGCGGCTATTTCAGTAGCATACGAAGCAGCTGGAAAGAGCGTTTCCTATCTCAATAAAGGCGTATATGTTACATATGTCGTAGAAAATATGCCTGCACATGGAAAACTTCATGTTGGAGATGTAGTAACGAAAGTAGACGGGGAAAAAATTCAAACTGCTGAGGACTTAATCAACTACGTATCGACTAAAAAAGCAGGAGATTCAGTATCAATTTATGTAAAAAGAGATGGCAAAGAAAGCAAACATACTCTAAAAGTTAAAGCATTCCCTGACGAGCCGAAACGAGTAGGCCTAGGAATTGCCTTAGAAACGAACCAAGAACTAAAAGTTAAGCCCGATATACATATTGATACTGAAAAAATAGGAGGGCCTTCAGCTGGACTGATGTTCTCGCTTGAAATTTATAATCAGCTTGTTAAAGAGGACATGACAAAAGGCCATCGCGTTGCAGGTACAGGGACTATCAATGATAAAGGAGAGGTAGGACCAATCGGAGGTATTTCGCAAAAAATTGTAGCCGCAGATAAAGAAGGAGCAAAGATTTTCTTTGCACCAAATGAAAAAGGGGCTGCGAGCTCTAACTACCGAGAAGCAGTGAAGACAGCTAAAAAAATAGACAGTGATATGAAAATTGTACCCGTAGATTCATTTTCGGACGCCGTAACGTATTTGGAAAAGCTGAAACCATAAAAAAATCGTCTCTTGCAGACGATTTTTTTATGGCCAAATGATAGGAGGCTGCGTGTATTCTTGTTTCATAAATTGAGAGCGCAGAGGCTCTTGAAACGGCATACTATAAACATGTGTCGCTTTAATATCGGTATCAATTTCTTTTAGTTTACATTGCGATACAGTGGATACAATAGGAAGGGACAGCTTTTTCTTAATCGTTTTTAAATAGCCTTGTCCTGTCTTTGACATTCCCAATAAGCGAATATAAGGATCAGCTTGTTGCATCTCACTTTTTGTTGTATTGGTTAAAAGGTGAACGCACATGCGCTGTAAACGGGTTCTCGTATATCGCTTCGTTTTAACATTTGTTAAAAAATCTTCAAATGAAGTAGCTGAAGAAATATAAGATAGGAGCCGATGTTCAATACCTTCTTCTATTTCATAAATACGCTGTAAGTCATAAAGCGGAGTAGTTAATAATTTGTATTTCAAAAATGGGAAATAATGCTCCCAATGATGTAACTGTCCGTGTGCTTGCTTGTAAGCTGCTAATTCATTTGCTGTACTAACTGGCATGTGCTTGCTCAGGTCCCCATGGCTGCTGCTGTCAAAAATAGCTTTACGTATGCTTGTAGCACTTGAAATAAAAGAGGAAGACAGGGAATCATCGTGATAATGTGATTGAATTCGAGTGATTGTATATGGTTTAATAGATGCATGCTGTTTTTTAATGGCAGCTACATAGCTCATTCCAAGCACATTATTTGGCTGAGATAGATCAATAGGAGCCTCCGTGAAAAGCTGTAAGAAAGCATTGGAAGCTGCTTTTGGATAACTGTTCCCTTTTTTTATCTCTTGTTGAATTAAAGCGGATAGTTCTGATTCATGAGCTTCGAGCAAATCAGCGGTGCGGGTAAATGAGTCAATATTGCCATTTTCGCTGCCAAAGCATACAAAGTCAGCGCGAAGGGATTCTAAAATAGAAATAGCGCCGCCTGCGAATGTTTCAGCTTTTTGAGTAGAAAAAGCATAGGGTAATTCAACGACTAAGTCTGCACCAGCCGCTAAAGCCATTCTTGTGCGGGACCATTTTGATACAAGAGCAGGCTCTCCGCGCTGCAAAAAGTGCCCGCTCATCACAGCAATCACACAATCTGCTCCGGTTTGTTGTTTCGCTTGCTGCAAATGATAAGCGTGTCCGTTATGAAAAGGATTATATTCGACAATTATTCCAACTGCTTGCATAATGTCTCCTTTTAATTTATTATTTTTAGTCTAGCTCTTTGTTTTAAAAACATTTTTTTATGAAAGTAAGAAGTTTTTACAAAAAAGCATATTTAAGTACATTATAGTGTAAAGAAAAAATATTGACAAATAATCTTGTGAAAGCTATAATAACCTTTGTTGCCTTGAGGTGATTAACAATGAAATGGACAATACATCAATTGTATCAGTTGCAAAATAAAGGTCTAACATTTGACGAAGTGATTGACGGCAAAGAGTTTATGAATGCTGATCCTCAAATTCGTAGAATGTCAGATGTAAACGTGAAAGGAAGAGCCGACATTAGTTCTTCGAAAGTAACGTTTCACCTTGAAATTTCAGGAAAAATGACGTTGCCTTGTGCTCGTACATTAGTTGACGTTCCGTATCCGTTTGAAATTAACGCAACTGAAACGTTTTTATTGAATGTGAATGCTGATTATGAAGAAGATGCTGAAGTACGCATTGTAGAGGGAGAAACGGTTGATTTACAACCTTTGATTCAAGAGTTAATTATTGTTGAAATTCCTCTGCAGGTATTTAGTGAAAATCAGCAAGCGGCAGGAGCAGCTCCACAGTCAGGAAAAGACTGGGAAGTTGTTACCGAAGAAGAAAAGCAGGAAAAAGTAGATCCCCGCTTAGCCGTACTCGAAAATTTCTTTAAAGACAAAAAGAAATAAAAATGCGAAGATCCGGCTTTCGGGCCTTCATATGATTTTAAAATTCTTTTAAGGAGGTGGGAATAATGGCTGTACCTTTTAGAAGAACATCTAAAATGAAGAAAAGAACGCGTCGTACGCACTTTAAATTACAAGTTCCTGGTATGGTAGAGTGCCCAAATTGTGGTGAAATGAAACTATCACACCGCGTATGTAAAGCTTGTGGTACTTACAAAGGAAATGACGTAGTAAGCAAATAATTGCTTATTTAAATAAAAGACCCTCTTAAAGGGTCTTTTATTTTTTTTGCCTTTTTTCCTTCTCTACCCTTTGGGAGAGAAGGATTTTTCTTATAGAACAAGAACTCTTTTTAAATAAACAATTACTGTTGTAAAAGGATTCATACCTTGTCTATAAGGAGGAAAAAGCATGAAAAAAAGCGAGCTGTTTACTACAAGCCAAGGCATTGCTACGTTTGTGATTAATCGTCCTGAAAAGCGTAATGCTATTGATTATGATGTTATGAATGAACTGCAGCAAGCTGTAGATTATGTGAAACATGATCAGTTAGTAAAAGCTTTCGTAATTACAGGGGCTGGTTCAGATGCATTTTGCAGTGGAGGAGATTTAAGCGTATTTCATGAGCTAAAGACTTCGAAAGAGGCGTCTCAAATGTTAACGAAAATGGGGAAAATTCTTTATGAGATTTTAACACTCCCAAAACCCACAGTTGCCCTTTTGAATGGAACATCGGTTGGAGGAGGATGTGAACTTGCGATTGCATGTGACTTCCGTATAAGTGCAACACATAGCGAAATGGGCTTTATTCAAGGGAATTTAGGAATTACAACAGGCTGGGGAGGAGGAACCATTCTTCTTGAAAAGCTGCGTTATCAAGAAGCGATGGAAATGATCTACAGTGCTCAGCTGTATGGAGTAGAACGAGCAAAGCAAATTGGATTTCTTTCCTATGTCACGTCGTTTAAAGAACTAACTATGAGGTGTGAGGAGTGGTTAGCCCCTATCACTCATAAACCGACCCAGGTATTGCAAGCTTACAAAGAAATCGCTATTGAGAAATGGGAGCAAAGCCGGGTTTGGAATCGGATGGAACAAGAAATTCATCGCTGCTCGATATTGTGGGAGTCGCCTGAGCATGAAGAAGCGGTTCAAAAGGTCATCGTTAAAAAAACATAGTTATGAACTGCATTTCCATAGCAATATAGTTAATAAGCGAAAGATGAAAGAATCACGGGTTTCCCATTTTGCTTCAAAGTATATGAAAGATTTTCTTGATTGAGAAGAGGAACAATAGTCTATCTTATCTAGTAGGTGCATATTCATTTAATAAGTACGGATAAGGAGGGATAGAAAAATGACTTCTTCTCGTCAAGATGCATGGACTCATGATGAAGATTTATTACTCGCAGAAATTGTACTGCGTCATATACGTGAAGGTGGCACTCAGCTAGCTGCATTTGAAGAAGTGGGGAAGAAACTTACACGAACATCAGCAGCTTGTGGCTTCCGCTGGAATTCTTTTGTGCGCAAACAATACAAGACTGGTATTGATCTTGCGAAAAAACAGAGAAAAGAATTAAAAGCAAGAACTGTTTCAAAAGATGACGAGCAGCCTGCACGCTTATCATATATGGAAGCAGAGAAACATATTTCGCTTAATGAGGTAATTAAATATTTAGAAAATGTAGATCAAGGGCAAAGGCACTCGTCAGAGCTTCTCGAAGCTAATGAAGAACTGCAGCAAAAGATTGAACGTTTACAAGAGAAAGTAACGATTTTGGAAAAAGAAAAAAAAGCTTTGCAAAACAACTTGTTAATTGTGGAAGATGACTATAAAGCTCTTATTGAAATTATGGAGAGGGCTCGTAAAATGGTTGTATTAAAAGAGGATGAAAAAAGTAGAAAAGTGAAATTTCAAGTGGATAAAAATTTAAATCTAGAAAAAGTTCAAAAGTAAAGCGACAGTTTGAATGCTCCCTACTTCATGTTGATCATATATACCACATAGATATAAAATAAACAGCTGGAAATCAGCTGTTTATTTTTGTTCGCTTACACCGTTTGGTAGCCAAATAAGAGGGTTTTCTCCTAAATCACGATCGATATCATATGTTACAGGTACGAACCCCATTTTTGACCAAAAATCACTCGATTTTACTCGTGGGCTTGTTTTGATAGGTAATTGAAAGGATTTGGCGTATTCAACGAGCGTTTGACCCAATCCTTTGCGCTGAAAATCGCTGAGCACTTCGAGTTTCCACACTTCAATATACGTTTGAGGCGGCTCGAAATATTGATCGTACTGTTTGTTTCGCTTATAGAGACTCATCCGAGCCACTAAGCTATTTCCAAAATAAATACCGTAAAACGGAGAATTTATTTCATTATCGGAAATTTTGGCATGTAATTCTTCTAGCATTGAAAGTTCTTGAATGCCATATTCTTTGAATTTCTTGAACTCTTCTAGCGTTTTAAAATTAATTTTTAAATGCTTCACTTCGTAATTCATCCCATATCCCCCTTGTTATGTCTCCTTGCTAGATAAACGAACTGGCTTGGTTCGTTCATCTAATATTATATAACAAAAATACAAAATATTCTGTTTTCGTGATCGGTGAACGAATATTCAATGCGCATGAGGAAAAATGAATTCTTTCAGTTAAATACGAAGAATACATTACTATAAGCATCACTTTTTAGAAAGGAAGCAAAAGGAAAGTGAGATTCAAATAGAAAGCGTTTTCAAAATTTGTAGAGGAGTTTTAAAATTATTGTAGAATTATATGGGGGAAAGTAGAAATTTGAGGAAAGGGGAGAGAAAGGTGAAAAAAATACTGATTGCAAATCGAGGAGAAATTGCTCTTCGTATTATTCATACATGCAAACAAATGGGCATTGAAACGGTGGCTGTCTATTCCGATGCAGATGCAGAGCTTCCTTATGTTCAAGCAGCTACAAAAGCACGTCGAATTGGAGAGCCTCCTGTGCAAAAGTCATATTTGAATGTAGAAGAATTGCTGCGAATTAGTCATGAAGAAAAAGTAGATGCCATTCATCCTGGGTATGGATTTTTATCGGAAAATAGTGCATTTGCTAAAAGAGCGATTGATGAAGGTTTTTGTTTTATCGGTCCTTCTCCCGAAATCATTTCGATGATGGGCGACAAAATTGCTGCTCGTGCCGCGATGAAAGAAGCGGGTGTACCTGTTGTCCCCGGCAGCGAAGGCGATGTGACGTCAGTTGAAGAGGCTTGTAAAGTAGCGAGTCTAATTGGATATCCCGTTATGTTAAAAGCAAGCGGAGGCGGCGGCGGAATTGGGATGGTGCGCTGCGATAACGAAGAAGCCGTAAAACAAGTGTATGCCTCCACAAAAGGAAGAGCAAAAGCATATTTTGGTCAAGAAGGAATGTTTATTGAAAAGCTTATCACAAACGCAAAACATATCGAAGTACAGGTGTTTGGAGATCAGCATGGTAATGTCGTTCATCTTTTTGAACGCGATTGTTCCGTACAAAGAAGAAATCAAAAAGTGATTGAAGAAGCCCCTGCGCTTTCTTTAAAAGAAAGTACGCGACAAGCCATGCAAAACCAAGCCGTTCAAGCGGCTAAAGCAATCGGATATTATAATGCAGGTACGGTGGAGTTTATTGTGGATGAAGACGAAAATTTTTATTTTCTTGAAATGAACACACGGCTGCAAGTTGAGCATCCGATCACCGAGCAAATTGCAGGGGTCGATTTAGTTAAGTGGCAGATCTTAGCTGCGCGCGGAGAAAAGCTTCCACGTGTGCAAGAGGAAATAGCAGCAAATAACTATGCCATTGAATTTCGAATTTATGCAGAAGATCCGTTTACTTTTTTACCGGCTCCGGGAAAAATTACGGGTTATCACTTGCCGGAGCGAACCTATGCGCGCGTAGACAGCGGCTACAGTGATATGAATGCGGTTACACCTTTTTATGATCCAATGATTGCAAAAGTTATTATTACTGGTCGTACGCGTTTAAATGCAATTGAACTAGCTAAATCATATTTTACAGAAGCTGTTGTAGAGGGAATCAAAACGAATATTCCTCTATTTAAGCAGTTGTTAAATGAAGAGTTATATGAAAAAGGCACCTATAACACATCGTTATTATCAACCGTATTAAATAAAGGAGGAGCACCACAATGAGTGAAATCAAAGCGACAATGGCAGGCATGGTATTTAATGTGTTTGTTCAGCAAGGTGCAAGTGTAGCCAAAGGAGAAGTTGTTGTTGTATTAGAATCTATGAAAATGGAAATTCCTATTGAAAGCGATCAAGCTGGTATTGCAGAGACTGTCCATATAGCCGTGGGGGATTTTGTGAACGAAGGCGACGTTTTGGTGACTATTTCATAACTCATAAAGGAGAGATATCATGATACATACAGGTGAATCTCAGAAAAAATATGATGAAAATCGTCAAAAAGTAGAGCGTGGCAACGCGGAGAAGTACAAAGAGAAACTTGCAAAACAACAGAAGCTTTTTGTAAGAGATCGTTTAGCCCTTTTATTTGATGACGGGAAATATGAAGAAGACGGCATGTTTGCAAATAATAAAGCTGAAGGATTGCCGGCAGACGGTGTTGTAACTGCAATTGGGAAAGTAAACGGTGAAACGGTTTGTGTAATGGCTAATGACTCTACTGTAAAAGCAGGGTCTTGGGGGGCCAGAACAGTAGAGAAAATTATTCGGATTCAAGAAGTAGCAGAAAAACTGCATGTGCCTTTGCTCTACCTAGTGGATTCTGCAGGAGCGCGTATTACGGATCAATTAGATATGTTTCCAAACCGCCGAGGAGCTGGACGGATCTTTCACAATCAAGTAAAACTTTCCGGCGTCATTCCTCAAATTTGTTTGCTCTTCGGTCCGTCAGCAGCTGGAGGAGCATATATCCCTGCATTTTGTGATATTGTTGTGATGGTAGATGGAAACGCTTCTATGTACTTAGGTTCGCCGCGTATGGCCGAAGCTGTTATTGGAGAAAAGGTTACGCTAGAAGAAATGGGAGGAGCACATATGCACTGCAGCGTTAGCGGATGTGGAGATGTGTTAGCTTATTCTGAAGAAGAAGCTATTTCCTATGCCAAATCTTATTTAACCTACTTTCCACAAAACTATCAAGAGAAGCCTAAAGTACAAAAAGCTAAAGAGCCTAAGCAGACAAAGGATTTAGTAGAACTAATTCCGGAGAATCAAAATGTTCCATTTGATATCTATGAAGCAATTGATACCCTTATTGACGAAGGGAGCTTCTTTGAAGTGAAAAAACTGTTTGCCGCCGAATTGGTAACAGGGCTTGCACGAATAGATGGAAAAGTAGTAGGGATTATTGCCAATCAGCCGAAGGTCAAAGGAGGAGTGCTGTTTGTAGATTCAGCAGATAAAGGAGCAAAATTTATTCAACTGTGCGATGCCTTCCATATTCCTTTGCTATTTTTAGCGGATGTACCTGGATTTATGATTGGAACCAAAGTAGAAAGAGCAGGCATCATTAGACATGGTGCAAAATTGATTGCAGCGATGAGTTCAGCTACAGTTCCTAAAATTTCCGTGGTCATGCGCAAAGCTTATGGCGCAGGGCTTTACGCTATGGCTGGTCCAGCTTTTGAACCGGATTGCTGCCTTGCATTACCTACTGCTCAAATTGCCGTAATGGGTCCTGAAGCGGCAGTAAATGCCGTCTATTCTAATAAAATTAATGAAATTGAAGATCCGAAAGAGCGGTTTATGTTTGTTAAACAGAAACAGCAGGAGTATAAAGAACACATCGATATCTATACGCTGGCTTCTGAACTTATTATTGACGACATCGTTCCTGCTAACGAACTGCGTCGAACTTTAATTGACCGCTTTCGATTATATGAAACAAAGAATGTGACCTTTAGCCGTCGTAAACATCCGGTGTATCCCGTATAATAGAAAAAAACGGGATCACTCTAAATAATTTACAATAAGCCCGGTGATTTTTAATCACACGGGCTATATGAATAGGTAAAATTTTAAGAATGCATTTAATTCAAAGCATTTTTTTGCTAAAATGAAACTCAATAATGGAAAGAGGAACAAAAAATACGATGAAAACTATAGGTATTATTGGAGGCGGATCATTAGGTCTGTTGTTTAGCGCGTATTTATCAGATTGTTATGATGTAACCTTGTATACGAAAACAAAAACTCAAGCAAAGTGTATTAACGATAATGGAATTACCTTACATAGACAAGGGGAACATCACACTAAAAAAGTGAGTGCTATCCCTCTGGAAAAAAACATAAAAGAAGCAGATCTAATCATTATTACTGTAAAACAGTATCATTTAAAAGAGATTATTCCTTTTATCAAAACCCTTACTATACATACTCCCCTTTTGTTTATCCAAAACGGTATGAGCCATATTGAAATTCTTAAAAATCTCCCCCAGAGCACTCTCTATTTGGGTACAGTTGAACACGGGGCAATGCGTACAAATATGGATAGCGTCCATCATACAGGAATAGGAACAACCCGTATTGCTTCATACAGAGGAGAAATGGAGTCTATCTTGCCAATTGTGAATTTTCCTTGGGTGATTGAAACAGATTGGTATGCGATGCTGGTGAAGAAATTAGTTGTAAATGCGCTTATCAATCCTCTTACGGCGCTGTATGGGGTAAAAAATGGGCAGCTGATTCATAACGGCTACTTTTATAAAACGATGCGTCTATTGTTTGAAGAGATTGCCGCTGTGTTAAAACTGGATTCAGCTTTTAATTATTGGGAAAATGCGCTGGGGGTTTGTTCGCGCACGAGTACAAATCAATCTTCTATGCTAAAAGATATACAGAAGGGGCGGCAAACAGAAATTGATGCTATTTTAGGCTATATTCAAACACAAGCTGCTGAAAAAAGAACGTCGACGCCTATTGTTGACTTTTTATATGGGTCAATAAAAGGAATCGAAGAAGAAAAGGGTGATTAACATGGGAAGTTTTATTGCTGGAGTTTTTGCGACGTTTGTCACTCTGCCGCTCGTTGGTTTTTTTATTCTATACATGCTTTTACGCAAACTGACGAAAAATAAAAGGAAATCTGTCCACATAGCAACGTACATTACTACGGTTTTTCTTATTTTGTCCGTGCATTATGCAGCAGTGGAAATTTTCGGGCACTCTTTTTTGTGGTTGATTGCGTTAGTCCTTTTAGTTGTAGCAATGATTATGATGTTTGTACATTGGAAAGTCAAACATGACTTAGAAATGAAGCTTATCGCGAAAGGGTTCTTTCGGATGAATTTTGTTTTGTTTCTTATTGCACATATTGTATTAAATATAGGTGGAATCGCTTTTCGTATTTCCTCTCTGTAAAGCATGTTACTAGACGTGGGCAGTTACATTATGGATAATGAAGCTATATGTAGAGAATATAAGTATTAGGAAAAGAAAGGAAGTTCTTTCATGGAGATTACAGACGTCTCTTTAAAGGCGGGAAACAAACTAACGAACGATTACATAAAAGGTGAAAAGCAAGCACTTTCCTTTTTTCATTATAATATACACGAAAAAGACGTATATGAAAAACGTTTAGCGGATGTTCAAAAGCAGTCTTATCCAAGAGAACAGCTTGCTGAGTATCTGCTTGATTTTAATAAGCGCTACGGAGCATCTTCTAAGACGATTGAAAATATTGAAAAGCTAAAAGATCCTAACAGCGTAGTGGTCGTTGGAGGTCAGCAAGCGGGGCTGCTTACCGGTCCTTTGTACACCATTCATAAAGTGATTTCAATTGTGCTCCTAGCTAAACAACAAGAGGAAGCTTTAAACGTGCCCGTGCTTCCGGTATTTTGGATTGCTGGAGAAGATCATGATTTTGCTGAGATCAACCATGTATACACAGAGCATAAAAACCAGCTTTTAAAGAAAACGCTAAAGCATTCTTTAAAGAAAAAGCAAATGGTTTCTCAAATTGAACTAGACCATGAGGCCTGTAGAAGCTGGGTTCGTGATGTATTTCAAACGTTTAATGAAACGGCCCATACAAACCAGGTATTACACTTTGTTTTAGAAGCGTTAGATAAATCACGTACCTATGTCGATTTCTTTGCTCATTTGGTTACCACAATGTTCGCAGAGTCAGGTCTTATTTTAATGGATGCAGCTTCTAAAGAAGTGCGCAGCATTGAATCTTCTTTCTTTGTGACGTTAATTGAACAAAATGACAAATTATCGTCAGCCGTTATGGAACAGCAAACTGAGATTCAAAAACAATACGGACGAATGATTGAAGTGGGAGAAGAAACGGCTCATCTCTTTTATTCACACAATGAAAACAGAGTACTTTTAGAAAGAGATGCAGAACAAGAGCAGTTTGTTGGAAAGCAAAATGAACTCGCGCTGTCTAAAGAAGAGCTGGTTCAAATTGCTAAACAAACGCCTGAGCTTCTTAGTAACAACGTTGTGACTAGACCTCTTATGCAGGAGTACTTACTTCCTACCCTTGCGTTTATTGCAGGTCCGGGGGAAGTAGCGTATTGGGCAGAGCTTGAAAAAGCATTTTCTTTATTTAGCTTTAAAATGCCTCCCGTGGTCCCTAGGTTATCCTATGCAATCGTAGAAAGACATATCGAGAAGTATATGGATGAACTTCAGTTAGACCTTTCGAACGTAGTGAACGAAGGTGTAGATGCAGAGAGGGAGCACTGGCTTAAGACAGAAGTTCACAACCCATACGAAATGTATTTTGAAAAAGCGAAAGAAGATTTCGAAAAAATTCATAAAACTCTTCGTGAAAATATTCAAAAAGAAGACAAAACATTTGATGAAGTCATGCTTAAAAATCGAGCGATTATTCAAAAGCAGTTTGAAACCATTCAAAAGATTGTCGAATCCAAACAGCTAATTAAGCACGATGTGAAGCATTCAAAATATGCTCAAATTGAACTTGCTCTTCGTCCCTACAATGCTCCACAAGAACGAATGTGGAATATTATGTATTATTTAAATGGTTATGGTATGCAATTTGTGTCAGATTTACTAAGTGCTGAAGTCGAATTAAATCACCAGTTAAAAGTCTGTTATGTCTAATAAAATCCTGCTGAAAAGCAGGATTTTTATTTTGGAAAAGAGAAAAAGTCTACAAGGTGAATGTTAACCAATTGAATCCTTATAAGGTATTTATTTCTAATTGTGCAAAAAAACCTTATATTCCTTACATTTTATTCTACGAATATGTCCTACCTTTAACAAAATGACACTATTTGTGACAAAAAGACAAAATTCTACTTAATTCTTATATAAATAGCTGAAATAATGTTGAACTTTGATATATAATATAAACGTGTATATATATCAAAGAAAAACACCGTTTTTTGCTTTTTGTATACATAACTAAGTAGTTTAGAAAGAAGTAGGTGTCATAATGTTTAATCACACAACTGTTTTGCTTAAAGAAGCAGCGGAAGGCTTAAATATTAAGCCGGATGGAGTATATGTCGACTGCACGCTTGGCGGAGCAGGTCATAGTGAATATATCGTAAAACAGCTATCAGAAAAAGGGAAATTAATTGCGTTTGATCAAGACGATGTCGCTCTTGCAAATGCAAAAGAGAAATTGGCCCCGTATCTAGACAGAGTTATTCTAATCAAAAGTAATTTTCGCTATTTAAAAGAGCAGCTAATGGAACACGGAATTGAAGAAGTAGACGGAGTATTATTTGACCTCGGAGTCTCGTCTCCTCAGTTGGATACACCAGAGCGAGGGTTCAGCTTTCATCATGATGCCCCGCTTGATATGCGCATGGATCAAAACTCAATGTTTTCTGCGTACAACGTAGTAAATGAATGGCCTTATGAAAAACTTGTGAAAATCTTTTTCCAATACGGAGAAGAAAAGTTTTCAAAACAAATTGCCCGCAAGATTGAAGCATATCGAGAGTCTAAACCAATTGAAACAACGCTAGAGCTGGTTGATCTTATTAAAGATGGTATTCCAGCGCCAGCTAGACGAACGGGTGGACATCCGGCGAAACGAATTTTCCAGGCTATTCGAATTGCTGTAAATGATGAGCTTCAAGTATTTGAAGATGCAATTGAACAGGCTATGGATGTGATCAAAAAAGGTGGACGTGTAAGTGTTATTACCTTCCACTCACTTGAAGATCGAATTTGTAAAGTGGCGTTTAAAAATGCAAGCACGGTTCCGCAGCTTCCGCATGGACTGCCGATTATTCCAGAAGAATTTAAACCTAAAATGAAAGTTATTACAAGAAAACCTATTTTACCTTCAGAAGAAGAGATAGAAGAAAATAAGCGCGCGCGTTCGGCAAAGCTTCGAATTGTTGAGAAATTAGTGTAATTAAAGGGTTTTATCAAAGAGGAGGGGACGAGAATGAACAATGTAGCATACAAAGTAAGAGAGCAAGATCAGCAGCAGAAGCAGCAAAAGACGGTACGTCAAGTTGTTCGAAAGACAAAAAGAAAAATTACGGTTGGTGAAAAAATTGTGTATTCTGGATTTGTCGCACTCATGCTGTTTGGGTCTGTGCAAATCATTTCAAATCAATCTTCGCTTTATAGCATCAGTGAAGAAGTGCAATCACTCGATGGAAAGATTGACAAGCAAGAGGCAAAAAACAATGAGTTAAAATTACAGGTAACAGAGTTAAGTGCATACGATCGTATTTGGACAAAAGCAAAAGAACTTGGACTAAAATTGAATGAAAATAACGTAAAAGTCGTTAACGATTAATTGCGATGACTACGCCAAGAAAAAATAGCAATATTAGTACAGGAGCAGCAATATTAATTTTAATATTTGCATTGCTCTTTTTTGTATTAGCCATCAGGTTCTTTTACATCCAAGCGACGGGCAAAGCAGACGGAGAAGCTTTAGCCGAAATTGCACAAAAACAGCATACGCGAACGTCTAAAATTGAAGGACAGCGCGGTACGATTTACGATCGAAACGGAGAAGCAATCGCCCAAGACACGGGTGCTTATACGGTTGTGGCGATCTTAGATAAAAAACAAACAAAAGACAAAGATCACCCGCAGCACGTAGTAGACCCAGAAAAAACGGCTGAAAAATTAGCCCCATTATTAAAGATGGACGAATCGAAAATTGACAGCATGTTAACGAGAGGAATTAAACGTGGTACCTTCCAAGTCGAACTTGGCCCAGGCGGACGTGACATTGATAACGTGCTAAAGCAAAAAATTGAAAAACTAAATCTCCCAGGGATCACGTTTTTACGCGATTCGAAGCGCTTCTATCCAAACGGTGTATTCGCCTCAAGTATTTTAGGATACGCACAAAAAGATGATACGGGTAAAATCGTAGGGAAAATGGGAATTGAAAAAGTATTTGATAAGCAGCTTTCTGAAGAAGATGGATATGTAAAATACGAAGCTGCTAAAAATGGAATTAAGCTTCCGGATCCAAAAGAGTCAATTGTAGCTCCGAAAAATGGAGACAGTGTCACGCTTACAATTGATGAAAAAATTCAAACGTTTTTAGAGGATGCAATGACAGCTGCTGCTAAAGAATATAAACCAGAAGAGCTAATGGCAACGGTAGTAAATCCGAAAACCGGTGAAATTTTGGCGATGTCAAATCGTCCTTCATTTGACCCAAATATTCGTGATATCACGTCTTATCGTAATCCGTTTGTTGAAAACAGCTATGAACTTGGTTCAACGATGAAAATCTTTACGCTAGCAGCCGCGATTGATGCAGGGGTCTATAACGGCGAAGACCGCTATCAGTCGGGATCTTATAAAGTAACGAAAAACAGCGTTCCGATTAACGATCACAACGGCGGAGTCGGCTGGGGAGCTATTACATTTAATGAAGGAATTCAAAGGTCTTCAAATGTAGCGGTAGCCATTTTAGCCAACGAAAAATTGGGCACCGACCGTTTGTATAAATACTTGGACAAGTTTGGCTTTATGGATAAAACGGGAATCGACTTGCCAAACGAAGCTTCTAGCAAGTTAGTGACGAAGTACCCGAGAGACCGCGTAACTACTGCATTTGGACAGGCGTCCGCTTTTACGCCTATTCAAGAAATTCAAGCGGCTACTGCGATTGCAAATGACGGAAAAATGATGAAGCCTTACGTGATTAAACAAGTAGTCGATGAAACAAATAAGAAAACGATTAAGAAAACAAAACCTACCGTAGTAGGACAACCTATTTCTAAAAAAGCAGCGAACGAAACGCTAGATATTTTAGAAACCGTTGTTTCTTCTGATGACGGAACAGGGAAACCTTACGCGATTGAAGGATACGATGTCGCTGGAAAGACGGGAACAGCTCAAATTCCTGGTCCTACCGGAGGCTACTTGCATGGACACGGGAAAAATTTCATTTCCTTTATGGGCTTTGCACCTGCTAAAGATCCAAAGCTGCTTGTCTATGTAGCCGTTAAAAATCCAACTCTTACGCCTCAAGAGACAGGTACTGCGCCGCTTACAGCCGTATTTAATCCGGTGATGAAAAACAGCCTGCAGTACTTAGGGGTGGAGCCTGAAAAAACAGACGAAGACGGAAAGAAAACAGAAGATAAAAAAGTAGATTCAGAAATTACGCTTAAGTCTTACGTTAACGAATCAGTTGATAGTGCCGTGAAAGACTTAAAACAAAAAGGACTTGTTCCTGTTGTAATAGGTAAAGGAGATACGGTAGAAAGCCAATCACCGACTTCTGATACCATTGTCACTGGTCAACGCGTGTTTATTAAGACAAATGGAAAAGCCACAATGCCTGATTTAACAGGTTTTTCACATCGTGATGTTATACGCTTTAGTGAATTTGTCAACGTTCGACCTAGCGCACTTGAAAATGGTTATGTTGTAAGTCAAAGTATTAAGGCAGGCGATCCGTTAAAAGCAGGAACCTACCTGAAAGTAGAACTTGAAACGCCTAAAGAATTTTCAAGTACGTTAAATAAGTTAAAAGAAACGGAAAAAAGTGAGTCTGATAGTAAAAAAGACGATAAGCAACTTGACTAGAAATTAAGTTCTAGTGAATCCTGTACAAGCATATATTGGAACGAGCCGATTCAGAGGAGGTTCTAATATATGCGGGTATCAGGAGTCACAGTTCGTAAAAGGCTAGCCATTGTTTTGTTTGTCGGTTTTATTGTGTTTTTGATTATTGATACAAGGCTTGGATATGTACAGTTGCTGACTGGGGATACGCTAACTGAAAAAGCCAAAGACTTATGGAGTCGGAATATTCCTTTTGAACCTGAAAGAGGAAAGATACTAGATCGCAATGATGTGGCACTTGCTACAAATAAAAGTGCACCGACCGTTTTAGTTATGCCAAGACAAGTTGAAAATCCAGCTGTTACGGCTGAAAAGTTAGCAAAAGTGCTGGGAGCATCAAAAGAAAAAGTATATGAGCAAATAACAAAAGCTTCTTCTAGCGTGTATTTGCGTCCTGAAGGAAGAAAAATTTCACATGCGAAAGCAAATGAAGTGCGAAATTTAAATTTAAAAGGCGTATATATAGCTGAGGATTCGAAGCGGTACTATCCGTTTGGAAGTTATTTGTCGCATGTATTAGGCTTTGCGGGAGTAGATAATCAAGGGTTAACAGGCCTTGAATTATATTATGATAAAGAGCTAAAAGGACAAAAAGGTTCAGTTAAATTGTATTCGGATGCTAAAGGTAAAAAGATGCCCAATATAGCCGATGACTACACAGCACCTGTGGACGGGCTGGATTTGAGATTGACCATCGATTCACGTGTGCAAACGATCATGGAGCGTGAGTTGGATAATGCTCAGACAGCTTATAATCCAGATGGTATGATTGCCATTGCCATGAATCCTAAAAACGGTGAAATTTTAGGTATGTCTAGTCGTCCGGGCTTTGATCCTACGGATTTTAAAAATGTGAAGCCTGAGGTGTATAATCGCAATCTTCCAATCTGGAGCGTATATGAGCCCGGATCGACGTTTAAGATTATTACACTGGCAGCTGCTCTTGAAGAAAAGAAAGTGGATTTACTAAAAGATCAATTTTACGACGATGGAGCCGCGGAAGTTGGCGGAGCGAGACTTCGCTGCTGGAAAAAAGGCGGACATGGACAGCAGTCTTTTTTAGAAGTTGTACAAAACTCATGTAACCCTGGTTTTGTGGAGCTTGGGGAACGTTTAGGAAAAGAAAAATTGTTCAAATACATTAAAGAATTTGGCTTTGGTCAAAAAACAGGTATTGATTTACAAGGGGAAGCAAAAGGGATTTTGTTCCCGCTTGAGCGCGTAGGGCCGGTTGAACAAGCTACAACAGCTTTTGGGCAAGGGGTTGCTGTTACGCCTATTCAACAAGTAGCTGCTGTTTCCGCAGCCGTAAACGGTGGAACGCTTTATGAACCTTATATTGCAAAAGAGTGGGTGGATCCAACTACCGGAAAAGTTGTAAGCAGTCATAAGCCGGTTGCTAAGCGAAAAGTTATTTCCGAGGAAACGTCTAAGCAAGTGCGTTTTGCTCTTGAAAGTGTAGTAGCACAAGGAAGCGGAAAAGGAGCTTTTGTGGAAGGGTACCGCGTTGGAGGAAAGACGGGTACGGCGCAGAAAGCTCAAAATGGAAAGTATTTAAAAAATAATCACATCGTTTCTTTTATCGGTGTTGCACCAGCAGATAACCCTGAAATTGTCGTGTATGTTGCGGTTGATAATCCAAAAGGCACCATTCAATTTGGTGGAGTTGTAGCAGCTCCGATTGTAGGTAAAATGATTGAAGACAGCTTGCGTGTGATGGACGTTAAACCGCGTAAAGGACAAATTGAAAAAGAGTTAACGTGGCTGGACACACCAATGATAAAAGTACCAAATGTCGTAGGAATGTCAAAAAAAGAGTTACAAGAACAGCTACTTAATTTAAAATTAGATGTGAGTGGCGAAGGAGATAAAGTGGTCAAGCAGTCTCCTGCAGCCGGAACGAAAGTTAAAGAAGGCGAAACGGTTAGAATTTATATGGGAAAATAAAAATCTCTATAAACCATTATTCTTCCTTGCATGATAATCAGCAGGTTACTCTGCGTGTGAACATGAAATCAACAAATAAGCCTTGGGGGTGTTCCCTCCGGGCTTCTTTTTCTGTAAAATGTAATAGGTTAGGTGCTAGAAAAAGAAGAATAGTTGCCATAGCGTCTTATAACAAACGTTTCACTTTACAAATAGAGAGGACATGGTAGGAATGGATTTACGAGAACTACTAACACATTTACATGATTTTGTTCAGCTTCCTGAACAGAATATTGATATTACGTCAATTGAAATGGATTCAAGAGAAGTTAAGCCCGGAGCATTGTTCATTTGTATAGACGGCTATACAGTTGATGGTCATAACTTTGCACAGATGGCTGTGGAAAAAGGGGCAGTAGCAATCTTAGCAGAAAAGCCTGTGGATGTAGAAGTGCCTGTTGTACGCGTGAAGAGTACAAAACGAGCAATGGCAGTGCTAGCGGATGCTTTCTACAATCAGCCTACACAAAAAATGCATTTAATTGGTGTAACAGGCACAAATGGAAAAACAACGATTACACATTTAATTGAGCATATCTTTAAATCACAACATAAAAAGACGGGTCTAATTGGAACGATTGAAATTCGTATTGGTGATACGTCTTATGATGTGAAAAACACAACGCCTGAATCGCTGACGCTCCAAAAAACATTTCACCAAATGGTGGAGGAGAATGTAGAAGTAGCGATGATGGAAGTATCATCTCATGCACTTGACTTAGGACGCGTACACGGGTGCGACTTTGATGTTGCGGTATTTAGTAACTTAACGCAAGATCACCTGGATTATCATCATACAATGGAAGATTATCGTCGTGCGAAAGGGTTGCTATTTGCACAGTTAGGAAACGCTTATAACCATAATCGTCCTAAATTTGCTGTTCTTAATGCTGATGATGCGGCAACCGAGGAATATATTAAAAACACGGCCGCTACAGTGATTACCTATGGTATTGACCGTGAAAGTGATATTCGTGCAACCAATATTCAAATTACAAACAGCGGCACAACGTTCGACTTGACAACACCGACAGAAACGGTTCGTGTAGAGATGAAGCTTATTGGGAAATTCAGCGTCTACAACGTATTAGCGGCTACGGCTTCATGTTTAGTATCAGGTATCCCTCTGTCAGTTATTGTCGAGGAAATAAAAGTGTTAGAAGGCGTATCTGGGCGTTTTGAAGTGGTTGATGCGGAGCAAGATTTTACGGTTATCGTTGATTATGCCCACACGCCGGACAGCTTAGAGAACGTGTTAAAAACTGTAAAAGAATTCGCAAAACGCAATATATATGTTATTGTTGGTTGTGGCGGAGATCGAGATCGTACAAAACGACCAATCATGGCTCGAATTGCAGCTGAATACAGTACACAAGCTATTTTGACATCTGATAATCCACGAAGTGAAGATCCATTGGCTATTTTAAAAGATATGGAAGAAGGTTTGGATACAGATAACTATGTGACGATTGCTGATCGTGCAGAAGCTATTCGCTATGCAGTGGAAACAGCGCATGCAGATGATGTTATTGTCATTGCTGGAAAAGGGCACGAGACCTATCAAATTATTGGTAAAAAAGTATTCGATTTTGACGATCGAGAAGTAGCACGCAAAATGATTGAGGAGCGAAAGTAGTAATGAAATGGGTAGAGAACAAAATGAGTCGGAATGAGTTGGAAGTTAAGGAGGGAACATCGTGCTAGAACAATCAATTTTATTGACAATCGGCGTAGCCTTTTTGATTACGGTTGTATTGTCGCCGATTTTTATTCCCTTCTTAAGAAGATTAAAGTTTGGTCAAAGTATTCGTGATGAAGGCCCGAAATCTCACCAGAAAAAATCAGGTACACCTACAATGGGCGGTATCATGATTTTATTATCTATTATTGTGGCAACTCTTATTATGGTCAATCAGTATGCAGAACTTACATATAAGACGTTTCTATTATTATTTGTCACAATCGGATTTGGTTTATTAGGATTTTTAGATGATTTTATAAAAGTAGTGTTAAAGCGTAACCTTGGATTAACATCTAAACAAAAGTTTTTAGGTCAGGTTGTCATTTCAATTATTTTTTACTTTATTGCAAGACAGTTTGAGTTTTCAACTGAAGTGACGATTCCTGGAATTAAAGACCCAATTGATTTAGGTTGGTTTTATGTTGTTTTCCTCATCATCTGGCTTGTTGGTTTTTCAAACGCGGTTAACTTGACGGATGGATTAGACGGACTTGTATCTGGTACAAGTGCGATTGCTTTTGGTGCATTTGCAGTTCTTGCTTGGAATGCAGAGCAGTTTGAACTATCTATTTTCTCAGTTGCTGTAGTAGGAGCTGTGTTAGGATTTTTAGTTTTTAATGCCCATCCTGCAAAAGTATTTATGGGAGATACGGGTTCTTTAGCGCTAGGAGGAGCTATCGCTACGGTGGCTGTCTTAATGAAAATGGAATTCTTGCTTGTTATTATCGGTGGTGTGTTTGTTATTGAAACACTATCTGTTATTATTCAAGTCGCATCTTTCAAAACAACAGGAAAACGTGTGTTTAAAATGAGTCCGCTTCATCACCATTACGAGCTAAGCGGCTGGTCGGAATGGCGCGTAGTTATGACTTTTTGGGCTGTAGGACTATTATTTGCAATGCTTGGAATTTATATCGAGGTGTGGATTTAAATGAAATCAGTCAATACGTATCAAGGTAAACAAGTACTTATTTTAGGATTAGCCAAGAGCGGTTTAGCAGCTGCTCAGTTAGTTAAACAGCTTGGTGCTAAAGTAGTCGTTAATGATCAAAAACCGTACGAAGAGAACGTAGCAGCACAGGAATTAGAAAAAACGGGCATTGAAGTTGTCTGTGGACATCATCCGCTTGAGCTTTTAGACAAAGCGGATGTTATTGTAAAAAACCCTGGGATTCCGTATTCAAATGTTCTATTGCAAGAAGCATTAAAGCGAAATATTCCGATTTTAACAGAGGTAGAATTGGCTTATGAAATTAGCGAAGCGCCTTTTATCGGAATTACGGGAAGCAATGGGAAGACAACAACAACAACGCTAATTTATAAAATGTTAGAAGAAGATCAAAAGCAGCCGCTGATTGCTGGAAATATTGGAACAGTAGCTTGTGAAGTGGCGCAAAAAGCAACAAAGGACAATGTAATTGTAACGGAGCTTTCTTCTTTTCAGCTGATGGGAATTGAAAAATTCCGTCCGAGAATCTCTTTATTATTGAATTTGTTTGATGCTCACTTAGACTATCATGGCACAAAAGAGGAATATATCAAAGCGAAAGCAAATCTCTTTAACAATCAAACAAGTGAAGACTTTGCCGTTATTAATGCGGATGATGAGCTAGTGATGAAAGCTAGTGCAGATGTTAAAGCGACAAAAGTACCTTTTTCTGTTACAGCTCAAACGACAGAAGGAGCGTATATTAAAAACGAAACGATTTTCTTTAAAGATGAAGAAGTGATGTCCTTAAAAGATGTGGTGCTGCCAGGCAAACATAATCAAGAAAACATTTTAGCAGCTGTATCCGTTGTGAAGCTGTACGGCTGTTCAAATGAAGCTATCTACCGCGTGCTCACAACGTTTGCTGGTGTTAAACATCGCGTTCAATATGTCACGACAATCAACAAACGTAAGTTTTATAATGACTCTAAAGCTACGAATATGCTTGCTACAAAAGTAGCTCTTTCCGCTTTTTCGCAGCCGACGATTCTACTTGCAGGTGGACTCGATCGCGGCAATGAGTTTGATGATTTAAAAGAAGAGTTTAAAAATGTGAAAGCTGTGATTACATTTGGTGAAACGGCTCCTAAAATTGAACGCGTAGCAAAAGAAGCGGGAATACAAATTGTAAAACGTGTCGATAATGTTAAACAAGCAGTTTCAGAAGCATATGCTTGTTCAGATGAAGAAGATGTTATTTTATTATCTCCTGCTTGTGCAAGCTGGGATCAATTTAAAACTTTTGAAGAACGTGGTGACATCTTTATTGAATCTGTGCATAAACTGAAATAAGGGCTTGTCTAAACACCTAGAAAATACACTAGCCCTAATCTATTTTTAGAGGTGTGTGACAGTGTCGACAAAAAGGTCTACCCCAGATTTTTTTCTCATAATCGTTACGCTTTCCTTGCTAACCATCGGCCTTATCATGGTATACAGCGCAAGTGCGGTATGGGCTACATACAAGTTTAATGATTCTTTTTTCTTTGCTAAACGCCAGCTCTTATTTGCAGGGCTTGGAGTATGCGCGATGTTTGTCATCATGAATATTGATTATTGGATGTGGCGTACGTGGGCGAAGCCAATTGTAATCATTTGCTTTGTTATGCTGGTACTTGTATTGATTCCGGGAGTAGGGCTAGTACGGAATGGGTCGCAAAGTTGGATAGGAGTTGGAGCGTTTTCGATTCAGCCTTCAGAATTTATGAAGTTTGCTATGATTATATTTTTAGCGAAATATTTATCAGAAAACCAGAAGAAAATTACATCTTTTAGAAAAGGCATGTTACCGGCGTTATTACTGGTTTTCTTACCGTTTGGCATTATTATGATGCAGCCGGATTTAGGAACGGGAACGGTGCTTGTTGGAACTTGTTTAGTCATGATTTTTGTTTCAGGAGCAAAAGTAAGTCACTTTGCAGGTCTTGGGTTGCTTGGCGTTGCCGGTTTTGTAGGGCTTGTTTTATCGGCTCCTTATCGGATTAAACGTATCACTTCATTTTTAAATCCTTGGGAAGATCCGCTTGGAAGCGGGTTTCAAATCATTCAATCTCTTTATGCAATTGGGCCAGGGGGATTGCTTGGATTAGGGTTAGGGCAAAGTAGACAAAAGTTCTTTTATTTGCCGGAGCCTCAAACTGATTTTATTTTTGCTATTCTGGCAGAAGAGCTCGGTTTCATCGGGGGAACGCTTGTTTTGCTTTTGTTTAGCTTATTGCTTTGGAGAGGAATTAAAGTAGCGCTCGGAGCTCCTGATCTTTACGGAACGTTTTTAGCCTTAGGAATTATTTCAATGGTTGCGATTCAAGTCATGATTAATATAGGCGTGGTAACAGGTCTTATGCCTGTTACGGGAATTACGCTTCCATTTTTAAGTTACGGTGGATCATCGCTGACGCTCATGCTGGCAGCAGTTGGAGTTTTGTTAAATGTTAGTAGATATTCTCGCTATTAATTAAAAAAAATTGTATAATGTCAAGTAGGCAATGGTCTACTGAAGTAAACCGTCATCTTAAATCCAAGTGCACGCCGGATTTTGTTGGCGGTTTATTTTCGATTTTTTACAGGTAGATGATATTTTTGTATGAAATGTTTTTAAAATGTAATGTTGTGATAACCAATTTTGAGTCCAACTATGGTATGATGTGTAAGGTTAAATGTTTTATCTTAGTGAGTAGGTGAACGTATGTGCACTTATGAGCGTAGCGTTTTTTTATGACTGTCAGCATGTGTTTAACTTCTAAATGAAAAACGATAAAAAAACAATCAAAATTACTTTATATAGCAGATGAACGTACATTCTATGGGTGAATGTCATACGATAAATAAAAATGATGAAATTGACAACAGAATAGAGTGCCTTGGTAGAAAAAAGGTATCTTACAAGGTGCTGCTGCTTAGTTATGAATCTGTTCTTATTATTCTTATGCATTAGAAGTAAGGGCGCATTGACATGAAAGTTTTATAACAGCAAAGAGGGTTTTAGGAGGTTCTTATGGAAGCGTTAGTAAAAGAGTTAGTCGAAGCGAATATTGGAAAGGTTCGTGAAAATGAACCGCTAGCAAAACATACAACAATGAAAATTGGTGGTCCAGCAGATGTGCTTGTAGAACCTGATTCTGTTGATCACTTAAAAGTTACAATGGATATTATTAAAAAACATGGCGTGAAATGGAGAGCGATTGGTCGAGGATCTAATCTTCTTGTTTCTGATAAGGGAATTGAAGGTGTGGTCATTAAGCTCGGAGCCGGATTAGATGATTTAACAGTAGATGGAGAGACGGTTACTGTAGGTGGGGGATACCCTAGCATCAAGCTTGCAACAGTTATTACAAAACAAGGCCTGTCTGGGCTGGAGTTTTCAAGTGGAATTCCTGGATCTGTGGGAGGCGCTGTTTATATGAATGCAGGTGCCCATGGTTCTGATATGTCTCATGTAGTCGAAAAAGCGCTGATTTTATTTGAAGATGGCACTCTTGAGTGGCTGACAAATGAAGAGCTTCAATTTTCGTATCGTCATTCAATTCTACAAAAAGACCGTCCCGGAGTATGTGTAGAAGCCGTGCTGCGTTTGAAAAAGGGAACGAAAGATGATATTGTGGCGGTCATGCAGAAAAATAAAGACTATCGCCGTGAAACACAGCCTTGGAATTTCCCTTGTGCAGGCAGTATTTTTAGAAATCCGCTTCCAAATTATGCAGGAGACTTAATTGAAAAGTCCAACTTAAAAGGTTTTTCAGTAGGCGGAGCGCAAATTAGTGAACAGCATGCGAACTTCATTGTCAACACAGGAGATGCAACGGCTTCAGATGTGCTGAATTTAATTGCTCATGTTAAGAAAACAATTAAACAGAAATTCGATATTGATATTCATACAGAAGTTGAGATTATTGGTCGCTAATTACCCAGCCCGTGGCTGTATGGTTATGCGTGAAAAGGTAGCTTTTATGTGTTTATTCTATGCTATAATGGGGATATTCTCATGAAGCAAAGATTGGAAATAAATAGATGGTAATTCCTCGTTTATTTTCTCAAATGGATAAGGGTGAAAAAAATGGAAAAAGGTAAGTTAATTGTTTTAGAAGATCGGGTACCGAAGCTGCAAGAACAGCGAAAGCAAAAAGCAAATAGACGGCTGATTTTGTATTTATCACTCTTTTTCATCCTTATTTTATTTATTGTATATTCTCAATCTTCTCTGAGTAATGTTTCTAACATTGAAGTACAAGGGAATAAACATGTAAGTGATAAGGATATTGTCAAAGCGAGTGGTCTGTCCAAAAAAACCAGCTACTGGAAAGCTGATGCTGATCAAATTCAAGAAAAAGTCGAAAAAAACCCTGAGGTAAAGGAAGCTGTCATTCACAAAACATTTCCTAATAAGGTCGTAATCGACGTAAAAGAGTACGCAAGAATTGCATATGTAACCTCGGGGAATAAATATTTCCCTGTGAATGAAAATGGAAAAGTTCTAAAAGAAGTAAGTGCTAAGAAAGTGTCATCCGACGCTCCGCTGCTAATTGACTGGAAAGACGGAGACGCTATACAAAGCATGGTTCAAGAATTAGCTAAAACGCCTAAAAGCATAAAAGGGGCTATTTCTGAGATTTACTACGCGCCGACAAAATCAGAACCTCTTCACATCGAGGTGTTTATGAATGATACGCGTGAAGTAAGCGGGAAAATTAGCAACTTCTCTGATAAAATTGTTCATTACCCAGCTATTGCAAGTAAATTAAGTGATGATCAAAAAGGTATTATTGATTTAGAAGAAGGATATGCATTTAAACCTTATAAAAAGAGCAAGCAGTAATTATTTTTTATAAGTGTTAATTAAAGGAAATAGATGAGTTGAGACTGGCAAACTAGCCCTCGTACATTGTATAATCACATGCAAGTATTCTGCATACATATGATTTTCTTCTCCGTTGCTGTGAAATGGAAATGTAATATTTGTTCTAGGTAAGTTTCGCTTTTCTCAGTGTACATCTTAGTGTAGACTTGTAGTTAAATAGCTTTTTTCAGTGAATTTTAGGCTTAAATCTAAAAAAAAGTCAAAACCAGAACGTTTTGTTCTTTGAAAGAGATAAAGTCTGTGAAAAACTTGAAAAAAATTGATTTTACAAAAGGGAAACAGATGTATTTGTTGAATATTTTCATATAATAAAAAATTAATATTGTTGTTCTTCTTAATTTATTAAGATGACATGTGCAGAAAGAAAAAGGAGGTGCCAAAGAATGAACAGCAATGAAATATACGTTAGTTTAGACATCGGTACATCCAGTGTGAAAGTAATCATCGGAGAGATGAGTAACGATTCATTGAATATCATTGGTGTAGGGAATGTTAAATCACACGGACTAAAAAAAGGTTCTATCGTTGATATAGATGCAACAGTTCAATCTATTAGAAAAGCAGTAGAACAAGCTGAACGAATGGTAGGTATTACAATTAAAAAGGTTGTAGTGGGCATAAGCGGAAATCATGTATTTTTACAGGATTGTCACGGAGTAGTAGCCGTATCAAGCGAGAATCGTGAAATTACAAACGAAGATATTCATCGAGTAATTGATGCTGCTCAAGTCATGTCTATCCCGCCAGATCGTGAAATCATTGATGTTATTCCAAAGCAATTTATTGTAGATGGCTTAGAAGGTATTAATGATCCTAGAGGTATGATTGGGGTACGTTTAGAAATGGAAGGCACAATCATAACGGGATCTAGAACGGTTTTACATAACTTATTACGCTGTGTAGAAAGAGCTGGTTTAGAAATCAGTGATATTTGTTTACAGCCTCTAGCCGCTGGTTCAATTGCATTATCTCGTGATGAAAAAAACTTAGGTGTCGCACTGGTAGATATCGGTGGAGGTTCAACAACGGTTGCGATCTTTGACCAAGGACATTTGAAAGTAACAAATGTACTAGCTGTTGGCGGAGAGCACATTACCAAGGATTTATCGATTGGCCTTCGCACATCGACTGAAGATGCGGAAAATATTAAGATAAAGCATGGACATGCTTTCTACGATCATGCTTCTGAAGAAGAAGTATTTAGTGTACCGATTATTGGAAGCGATCAGCATCAGCAGTTTAATCAGCTCGAAATCTCTGATATTATTGAAGCTAGACTAGAAGAGATTTTAGATATGATTACGCAAGAGGTAAATCGCCTAGGATACAAAGATATTCCAGGAGGATTTGTTTTAACAGGCGGAGTAGTAGCGATGCCTGGTATTCTTGAGCTAGCTCAAGTGATTTTAAAGAATAACGTGCGCATAGCAGTGCCTGATTATATTGGAGTACGTGAGCCGCATTATACAACAGGCGTAGGATTAATAAAATTTGCATACAAAAATGCTAAAATACAAGGCCGGGAAATTGGAGCGCCAGTTGTGGAAGAAGAGCCGATTGAGCAAGAAATGATCAAACCTAGCCCGAAACCACAGCAGCCGCAACAATCAGCCGAGCAGCCGAAAAAGAAAAATGACCAAAATTTAATGAAGAAGTTTTTTGGATACTTCTTTGATTAACGTTACGGATTGGTAATTTCGAAGAATTAGGAGGAACTATCATGTTGGAGTTTGATACAAGTGTAGACCAATTAGCGACGATTAAAGTAATCGGTGTCGGAGGCGGCGGTAACAACGCGGTTAACCGAATGATTGAACATGGCGTCCAAGGTGTAGAATTTATTGCAGTTAATACAGATGCACAAGCATTAAATTTATCAAAAGCTGAAACAAAAATGCAAATCGGCGCTAAATTAACAAGAGGATTAGGTGCAGGTGCTAATCCAGAGGTTGGTAAAAAAGCAGCCGAAGAAAGTAAGGAACAAATCCAAGAAGCCCTAAAAGGTGCAGATATGGTTTTCGTAACGGCTGGTATGGGTGGAGGAACTGGAACTGGTGCAGCTCCAGTCATTGCCCAAATTGCTCGTGAGCTAGGAGCACTAACGGTAGGTGTTGTTACTCGTCCGTTTACGTTCGAAGGTCGTAAGCGTTCTACTCAAGCGGCAGGCGGCATTGCGTCAATGAAAGAAGCAGTGGACACGCTGATTGTTATTCCAAATGATCGCTTATTGGAAATCGTTGATAAAAACACGCCAATGCTAGAAGCGTTCCGTGAAGCAGATAACGTATTGCGACAAGGTGTGCAAGGTATTTCAGATTTAATCGCAGTTCCTGGATTAATTAACTTAGACTTCGCTGACGTGAAAACAATTATGTCTAACAAAGGATCTGCACTTATGGGTATCGGTATTGCAACTGGTGAAAACCGCGCTGCTGAAGCGGCTAAAAAAGCTATTTCAAGTCCACTTCTTGAAACATCTATCGATGGAGCTCAAGGTGTATTAATGAACATCACAGGCGGTACAAACCTAAGTCTTTACGAAGTACAAGAAGCTGCAGATATCGTTGCTTCGGCTTCTGACCAAGAAGTGAACATGATCTTTGGATCTGTTATTAACGAAAACCTAAAAGACGAGATTGTTGTTACAGTTATTGCAACTGGCTTTAGTGACCAAGATTTATCACAGCCAAAACCAGGTCGTCCTTCGTTATCGGCGAATCGCATGCAGCAATCGACACAGCAGCCGGCTCCACAGCCGAAGCGTGAAGTAAAGCGTGAAGAACCTGTACAGCAAGAATATACGCGTCCATCTCAGCCACAGTCTGAAGATGCGCTAGATATTCCAACATTCTTACGAAACCGTAATCGTAGACGCTAAGAAAATAAAAAACCAAGACCTCTGTTTTATACAGAGGTCTTTTTTTATGCAATGAATCTAGAAAACTCAAAAAGAATATAAAAAACATTCGACATGGTCAATATGATGCCTTTAAAGGGTTTATGTTTTCTTTCTAAAAGTGGTGTGACAAATATCGAATGATTTCCTCAAAAATACTGCTTGTTTCTCGGCATGAACTGACAGACTTTCTAATAGGATGTACTATATACTAATTTTTAACAGAAAAATTCAGAAAGAATGGAGAGGTTATAAACATTGCCAATCTATTTAGATTTAATATGGATGCTGAATTTTGGGTTAGATACGATTTTACTAATGTTATGTGCAGTTGTACTTAAACGGAATTACAAGTGGTGGCGGCTTTTGCTTGGCGGCTTTATCGGTTCATTAATTGTCCTTCTTATGTTTACGCCTTTTTCTCATCTTATGGTTCACCCTGCCATTAAAATTTTATTCTCTTTTTTTATGGTATTGATGACGTTTGGTTATAAACGACTGCGCTTTTTCTTTGAGAATTTATTAACGTTTTATTTTGCAACCTTTGTTGTTGGTGGAGGATTAATGGGCGTTCACTTTTTATTTCAAGATCAGTTTCTTGTTCTTAATCAAATGGTTGATACAAAATCTCCACAGTTTGGTGATCCTATTAGCTGGATATTTGTTCTTATCGGTTTTCCGCTATTATCTTATTTTTCAAAAGCACGAGTTGATGATTTGCGAATGAAAAACATTACATTTGATCAGCTGGTAGATGTGGAAGTTATTTTAAACGAACAGACTCTGTCGATGAAAGGACTTATTGATAGTGGAAACCAGCTTGTAGATCCGCTGACGAAAACCCCGGTTATGATTGTTACAGCAGATTCTTTAAAAGAAATATTGCCTGAAGGCTTAATGGAATTAAGCAAAAATGTCCAATCCTTTTCACACAGCGAAGATATTGATCAAGAGTGGTATTCAAAAGTCCGCTTTGTCCCTTATCGAAGCGTGGGCCAAGCCAATCAGCTCCTTCTTGCTCTAAAGCCAGATATGGTAAGGCTGGTGCATCAGTCCAATACGATTGAAGTCACAAAAGTATTAGTAGGTATTAGTCATACAACGCTTTCAGTGGAGAAGCAATATGAATGTATTGTTCATCCGAAGCTCATTGTTATTGGAGAAGTAAGTTCCGCATCGTAAAAGGTGTGAACAAATAAAGGAGGATACAGAATGGCTACATATCGAATTCGATTTCAATTATGGTGGTACAAATTATTAATTAAACTTAAGCTAAAAACAGATGAAGTGTACTATATAGGAGGAAGTGAAGCTCTTCCACCGCCTTTAACAAAAGATGAAGAAGAAGTACTCCTGAAAAAACTTCCATCAGGAGATGAAGCAGCACGTTCACTGTTGATTGAGCGTAATTTGCGACTGGTTGTTTATATTGCCCGCAAGTTTGAAAATACGGGAATCAATATTGAGGATTTAATTAGCATCGGCACCATCGGTTTAATTAAAGCAGTAAACACATTTAATCCTGAAAAGAAAATTAAGCTAGCGACGTACGCCTCTCGCTGTATTGAAAATGAAATTTTAATGTATTTGCGCCGCAACAATAAAATTCGATCTGAAGTTTCATTTGATGAGCCGTTAAATATTGATTGGGATGGAAACGAACTGCTATTATCTGACGTGATGGGAACCGAAGAAGATATCATCACAAAAGACCTAGAAGCGAACGTGGATCGAAAACTTTTGTTGAAAGCACTGCACCAATTAAATGATCGTGAAAAGCAAATTATGGAGCTGCGCTTTGGGCTAGCCGGCGGAGAAGAAAAAACGCAAAAAGATGTAGCTGATATGCTAGGCATTTCTCAGTCTTATATTTCAAGGCTTGAAAAACGAATTATTAAACGGCTGCGAAAAGAATTTAATAAAATGGTTTAAGTAAAAAAGCTGATTGTATAAGGGCTGAGAAGCATCTTATACAATCAGCTTTTTTAGCGTGGAATTGTCAGAATTGTAAAAGTGCATATTTTTTCCTTCGGAGGAGATACTGAATTCAGAACATCATCTCCTGTTAGGAGGGAAAGAGTTGACAAGAAATAAAGTAGAAATTTGTGGAGTAGATACTTCGAAACTTCCCGTATTAAAAAATGAAGAAATGCGAAAGTTGTTTAAACAAATGCAGGCTGGAGATGGAACAGCAAGAGAAAAGCTAGTAAGCGGAAATTTACGTCTCGTACTCAGCGTGATTCAACGTTTTAACAATCGTGGAGAATTTGTTGATGACTTATTTCAGGTTGGATGTATTGGATTAATGAAATCCATTGACAATTTTGATTTAAGTCAAAACGTGAAGTTTTCTACATATGCTGTCCCAATGATTATAGGGGAAATTCGCCGCTATTTACGTGACAATAATCCAATCCGTGTTTCTCGTTCCCTTCGTGATATTGCTTATAAAGCTCTTCAAGTTCGTGAAAGGCTTATGAGTGAAACATCCAAGGAACCTACAGCTGAGGAAATTTCAAAAGTCCTAGAAGTGCCGCATGAAGAAATTGTGTTTGCTTTAGATGCTATCCAAGATCCGGTTTCTCTATTTGAACCTATTTACAATGATGGTGGAGACCCAATCTATGTCATGGATCAGCTAAGCGATGAACGCAACCGTGATTCAACTTGGATTGAAGAAATTGCTTTGCAAGAAGGTATGAGAAGATTGAACGAGCGAGAAAAACTAATTTTACGAAAGCGCTTCTTTCAAGGTAAAACACAGATGGAAGTTGCTGAAGAAATTGGTATTTCTCAAGCTCAGGTTTCTCGTTTAGAAAAAGCTGCTATTAAACAGATGAATAAAAATATTCAAAGTTAACAAAAGCTATCTAAACTGGCAGCTGCTCGCGTTCATACAATTAATACCATTCACTTTATTTGATGTTCAACTTAATAAGCATCGTGTCTATAAAAACAGACACGATGCTTATTTTGTATGTATCAATGTATAATACATGACCAAAAGATATTCATATCCGGTTTCCTATTGCTGTGAGGACTTCTAGCTACTCGTTGAGAATGTCTCTTGATGAAAAGCTGTGTAATTAGTGGACAAAATGCCTATAGAACGAGAATGGCAGAGAAAAAATAAGCTTTTCCTTCATGAAATGAAAATTTGAAAATATATATAGGCTAAGGAATAAAGTTGGCTATAGGAGGAGAGAGCATGTTAAAGATTTCAGAATTCCAGCTGAAAGATGTAGTGAATGTAGCTGATGGCAAAAAACTTGGAAATGTAGGGGATATTGATATTGACTTAACAACGGGAAAAATACAGGCCGTCATTATCGGAGGCTCTCGTGTATTGGGCTTCTTTGGAAAAGATGATGAAATTGTGATTCCGTGGAAAAATATTGTGAAAATTGGTTCTGATGTCATTTTAGTACGTTATAAAGACGCATTTCAGCCTGAAGAGAATTAGTTTTTTGTCAACAGCACCTAGCAATCTGTGGTACAATATGTGAGAAGAAATGAAACAAGGGATGTGTCACATACATGAATCCTGAGCCATTAAAAAAAAGCCATCACGAGTCGTTTATGTGGCTGAGCCCTTGGGTAGAAAAGAATGATATGCTTGTTGCTGGTTTCACCACAAAAAATGGTGGCGTGAGTAAACCTCCATTTGCTTCTTTTAACCTAGGGCTTCACGTAAACGATAACGTAGAAGATGTTATTACAAATAGAAAAATTTTAGCAGCCGAACTAGACATGTCTTTTGAAAGCTTTGTATGTGCTGAACAAGTACATGAAGCAACTGTTCAAAAAGTAACAAAAGCCGACTGTGCAAAAGGACTCTACAAGTATGAAGAGGGCATAAAAGCAACGGATGGCATTTATACAAATGAATCTGATATTTTGTTAGCTTTATGTTATGCAGATTGTGTTCCGCTGTACTTCTATGCGCCTGATCACCATTTAGTTGGTCTAGCTCATGCCGGGTGGAAGGGAACAGTGAAAGATATTGCAGGAAATATGATTCGACGTTGGGTAGAGCAAGAAAATGTTCCGGTTGAAGATATTTACGTGGCGATTGGCCCTTCGATTGAAGATTGCTGTTATGTTGTCGATAACCGCGTCATTACACAAGTAAACGAAGTAGTTGGCCAAAATGGATATCAAGAAGTAAGCCCTGGACAATACGCGCTTAATTTAAAAAAAGTCAATAAGCTACTGATTCAAAACGCAGGCGTATTGCCGGAACGAATTTTAACATCGTCGTATTGTACAAGCTGTGAAGATGACCTGTTCTTCTCACATCGCCGCGACCAAGGGAAAACAGGACGCATGTTTAACTTCATAGGCTTTAAGGAGGAGTAATTACATAGTGACAGCTAGCGTAAGTGAAAATCTAGAAGCAGTTCAACAAACAATTGCTGAAGCGTGTAAAAAAGTTAATCGAAATCGAGAAGATGTAGAGCTGATTGCTGTAACAAAATACGTTTCCACAAAACGAGCAGCAGAAGCAGTGGATGCAGGCATTTTACATCTTGGAGAAAACAGGGATGAAGGTCTTCTAGAAAAGTATGAATCAATCGGTGAGAAAGCGACCTGGCATTTTATCGGAAGCTTACAAACAAGAAAAGTAAAAAATGTGATTGATAAAGTTGACTATATTCATTCACTAGACCGAGTATCTTTAGCAAAAGAAATTGATAAACGCTCAGGGCATCGTATAAAATGTTTTGTACAAGTTAATGTTGCCGAAGAACAATCCAAGCATGGCCTTGCTGTAGAAGACGTAATTCCATTTATTAAATCCCTTGAAGAATTTACAAATATTCAAGTGGTCGGATTGATGACCATGGCTCCTCACACAGATGACGAGTCTACGCTTCGCAGCTGTTTTCAAGGTCTAAAAAAATTGCAGAGTCGCATACAAGAACTAAACTTGCCATATGCACCGTGTACAGAGCTATCAATGGGAATGTCAAACGATTATGCAATTGCAATTGAAGAAGGAGCAACATTTATTCGACTAGGAACCACGTTAGTTGGGAATGAACGTTAAGGAGGTGTAATTCAAGATGAGTATGAAAAATCGCTTTAGAAGTTTTTTTGCTCTTGATGACGATACTGAATATGTAGAAGAACATTACGAACAAGAAGAGTCGGTAGAAGAGCCCGTACAGCAGTCGAGACCAGTAGCGAAAGCTAGTCAGCAGCCGAATCAGCAGCAAAATGTGATTAGCTTGCAAAGCGTTCAAAAATCATCAAAAATGATGCTTTGCGAACCTCGCGTCTATGCCGAAGCACAAGAAATTACGGATCATTTAAAAAATCGTAAAGTCGTAGTTGTGAATTTACAGCGCATTCAACGAGATCAAGCAGTGAGAATTGTCGACTTTTTAAGTGGTACAGTTTATGCTTTAGGCGGGGACATTCAAAAAATTGGAACCGACATCTTTTTATGTACACCTGATAATGTAGACGTAAGCGGAAGCATTTCAGATATGATGGGGGAACACGATACAACAAACGTAAAGAGGTGGTAGTTTTTGGACATCGTTTTTGGGATTCTTGGAAAATTAATTGGGCTTTACTCATGGGCACTGATTATTTACATTTTGATGTCTTGGGTACCCGATGTAAGGGCGTCTAAGTTTGGTCAGCTGCTTGGCAGTATTTGTGAGCCTTACTTAGAGCCTTTTCGTAAAATCATTCCGCCTATTGGCATGATTGATATTTCACCTCTTGTTGCAATCTTTTTATTGCGATTTGCTGAAAGAGGCGTGTATTCACTTAATAATGTGGTAGGTTTTATTTAAAAAAGGAATCGCTGGATTCCTTTTTTACATACCAATAGTAGGAGTAATAATATGTCTATTTATGAACATTTTAGGCAAGAAGAACATGGATTTATTGACCAGGTTCTTCAGTGGAAAGAAGATGTCCTACATCAATACAGCCCAAAATTAACGGACTTTTTAGATCCAAGAGAGCAGCAGATTGTGACAGCTATTGTCGGGACTGAAGGAGAGGTTCAAGTTTCATTTGATGGTGGACAACCGTTTGCTGAACGCAAGCGCGCGCTGCTATATCCGGATTACTATGTACCTCAAAGCGAAGATTTTCAGTTGCATATGTACGAGCTCAATTATCCTAAAAAGTTTGTGACAATTGAACATCCTCAAGTTCTTGGTTCGGCGATGTCCTTAGGACTGCGCCGTTCAAAATTTGGAGATATTTTGGTCGCGGGAGACGATATTCAGCTTGTAGCTGCAGAGGAAATTTCTTCTTATATTGAGATGAATTTAACATCAATTGGAAAAGCCAAAGTTTCACTTTCTTCTATTCAAAGAGAGCAGCTGCATGTGGTAAAAGAAGAGCTGATTGAACACGTTTATACAGTTTCTTCAATGAGGCTTGATGTTTTGCTGTCGACCATTCACAATTTATCAAGACAAAAAGTCCAGCCGTTTATTGCAAATGGAGCGGTAAAAGTAAATTTTAAAGTCATTGAACAGCCTTCTTTTGAATGTCATGAAGGTGATATTTTGTCGCTTCGTGGTCACGGCAGAAGTCGTATCGTTTCACTTGAAGGAAAAACTAAAAAAGAAAAATGGCGAATTGTTGTAGGAAAGCAGAAATAAAGAAATCTACTAGCAGGAAATTTTAAAAATATGTCGAATAAACCATTACTAATGATGTAATGAGACAACACGGAGGTGGCCTAGATGCCTTTAACCCCTTTGGATATTCATAACAAAGAGTTTAATCGCGGGTTTCGCGGATATGATGAAGATGAAGTAAATGAGTTTCTTGACCAAGTAATTAAAGACTATGAGCTAGTCATGCGTGATAAAAAGGAGTTAGAAGGAAGAGTATCTGAATTAACAGATCGTCTTGGACATTTTACTAACATCGAAGAAACATTAAATAAATCAATTTTAATTGCTCAAGAAGCAGCGGAAGATGTGAAGCGAAACGCTGAAAAAGAAGCGAAGCTCATTATAAAAGAAGCAGAAAAAAATGCGGACCGTATTATTAATGAAGCATTGTCTAAGTCTCGTAAAATTGCGATGGACATTGAGGAGACGAAAAAGCAGTCTAAAGTATTTAGAACTCGTTTCAAAATGTTAATCGAAGCACAGCTTGAAATGTTAAACAGCGACGACTGGGATCAGTTGATGGATTATGAGATGCCAGCGCTAGAAGAAAAAATTGACTAGTCAAGACATCATCTTGACTTCTCACGTTTTGTTGTCATATAATTTGGTAACAGATGAAATTTCATATCAAACAGTACGGAGACAGGGACAGTAGCTTTTTTAGTTTGTCAAAGCGAATCGAGGATGGTGTGAGCTCGATAACAAACAAAAAAGTGAAAATCACCCTAGAGTACCATTGCTGAACTGATGATAGTAAGCAGTGGCGGTTTATTCACGTTACGAATGCAAAGAGGATTTGCGTGCAGCAAATCTACTAGGGTGGTACCGCGGGAGGCCTTCTCGTCCCTTTTTGGGATGAGGAGGTCTTTTTGTTATGGTACAAAAAGATATGAAATTTACGTTTTTTTTTGGAGGGTAAAACATGGAATATAAAGATACATTATTGATGCCAAAAACTGAATTTCCAATGCGTGGAAATTTACCAAACCGCGAGCCTAAAATGCAAGAACAGTGGGCTGAAATGAATATTTATGAAAAAGTACAAAAACGTACGGAAGGCCGTCCGCTATTTGTCCTGCATGATGGACCTCCATATGCGAATGGCGATATTCACATGGGACATGCATTAAATAAAATTTTAAAAGATTTTATCGTTCGCTATAAGTCGATGTCAGGCTTCTGTGCACCTTATGTACCAGGCTGGGATACACACGGTTTGCCAATTGAAACAGCTTTAACAAAAAATAAAAAAGTAAACCGCAAAGAAATGACGGTAGCTGAGTTCCGTAAGCTTTGCGAACAGTATGCTTGGGAACAAGTAAACGGCCAGCGTGAGCAGTTCAAGCGTTTAGGTGTACGCGGAGATTGGGATAATCCATATGTAACGCTTCAGCCCCAGTACGAAGCGCAGCAAATCAAAGTGTTTGGTGACATGGCGAAAAAAGGCTACATCTACAAAGGGTTAAAACCAGTGTACTGGTCCCCTTCAAGTGAATCTGCTTTAGCAGAAGCGGAAATTGAGTACTATGACAAACGTTCAGCTTCTATTTACGTAGCATTTAACGTAAAAGATGGTAAAGGTGTGCTTGAACAAGATGAAAAATTCATCATTTGGACGACAACACCATGGACAATGCCAGCTAACCAAGGGATTGCTGTCAATCCTGAGCTTCAGTACAGCGTAGTTGAAGCAGATGGAGCAAAATATGTAGTGGCAACTGAACTGATTGAAACAGTTGCTAAAGAAATTGAATGGGCTGACTATAAGACGCTTCGTACGGTAAAAGGTTCAGAACTTGAGCGTGTAGTAGCTGAGCATCCAATCTACAAGCGTGATTCATTAGTTGTTCTTGGCGATCACGTAACAACGGATGCTGGTACTGGGTGTGTTCATACAGCACCGGGACACGGGGAAGACGACTTTATCGTTGGTCAAAAATACGGTTTGGAAGTTCTTTGTCCAGTCGACAGTAAGGGTCATATGACGAATGAAGCACCAGGATTTGAAGGGTTATTCTATGATAAAGCGAATAAGCCGATTACAGACAAACTAGAAGAAGAAGGTGCGCTGTTAAAATTAAGTTTCATTACCCACTCATACCCACATGACTGGCGTACAAAGAAACCAACAATTTTCCGTGCAACGGCACAGTGGTTTGCGTCTATTAAAGATTTCCGTGAAGATTTATTAAAAGCAGTAGAAAAAACAAAATGGGTGCCTACTTGGGGTGAAACGCGACTTTATAACATGGTGCGTGACCGCGGAGACTGGTGTATTTCTCGTCAACGTGCATGGGGCGTTCCGATTCCGGTATTTTATGCTGAAAATGATGAGCCAATCATTACGGATGAAACAATTGAACACGTATCAAATCTATTTAGAGAACATGGATCAAACGTATGGTTTGAGCGTGAAGCAAAAGACTTGCTTCCGGAAGGCTTTACTCATGAAGGAAGCCCAAATGGCCGCTTCACAAAAGAAACAGACATCATGGACGTATGGTTTGACTCTGGTTCTTCACATCAAGCTGTTCTTGAAGAACGTGAAGACTTACAGCGTCCGGCTGATTTGTATTTAGAAGGTTCTGACCAATACCGCGGCTGGTTTAATTCAAGTCTTTCTACAAGCGTAGCTGTAACGGGTGAAGCACCTTATAAAGGGGTACTTAGCCATGGATTTGCTTTAGACGGTGAAGGTCGCAAAATGAGTAAGTCATTAGGAAACGTTGTAATTCCAGAAAAAGTAATGAAACAACTAGGTGCAGATATTTTACGTTTATGGGTAGCTTCTGTAGATTACCAAGCTGATGTTCGTGTATCTGATAACATTTTAAAACAAGTAGCAGAAGTATATCGTAAAATCCGCAACACGTTCCGTTTCTTACTAGGAAACTTAGCGGACTTTAATCCAACAACTGATGCTGTAGCTGTTGAAGACCTTCGTGAAGTAGACCGCTACATGCTTGTGAAGCTGAACAAATTAATTGATAAAGTGAAAAAATCTTATGATTCATATGAATTCTCAAGCATTTATCACGCAGTGCATAATTTCTGTACAATTGATATGAGTTCATTCTACTTAGACTTTGCAAAAGATGTATTGTACATCGAAGCAGAAAATAATGTAGAGCGCCGCAGCATTCAAACGGTCCTTTATGAAACGTTATTATCGTTAACGAAATTAGTGTCTCCAATTCTTTCTCATACAGCAGATGAAGTATGGGTTCACATTCCAAATGTAACGGAAGAAAGCGTGCAGCTAGTTGATATGCCAGAGGTTCAAGAAATCGAAGGAGCAGATCAATTAGTAGAGAAATGGGATGCATTCATGGAGCTTCGTGATGAAGTATTAAAAGCGCTAGAACAGGCTCGTAATGAAAAAGTAATCGGTAAGTCTTTAGAAGCAAAATTAACGCTGTATCCAACAGCAGATACGAAAGAACTGTTAGCATCTATTTCTGAAAATGTAGGTCAACTCTTCATCGTTTCAGATCTTGAGGTAGCAGAAGGTGAAGCACCTGCTGAAGCACAAAAATTCAGCTATGCTTCAATTGTTGTAAGTAAAGCAGAAGGTGAGAAGTGTGAGCGCTGCTGGGTTGTATCACCAACAGTTGGCGAAGATCAAGATCACCCGACTTTATGTACACGCTGTGCGGATGTTGTAAAAAATCACTACGTTCAGCAGTAATTAACAAAAACACGTCCTTTTTGGGCGTGTTTTTTGCTGTACGAAATTCCCAAATACAATGGTATAAAGCATTTAAAGCCTTAGGAAAAACTTGTGTTGTAGATTCGATGGAAAACTCGGTAAACCTAACATCATTAATACTTCATCTTATCAGCACAGGAGGCGTTTGAATGTATGAAAATTATCTTTCCATTGGACAGGAATTAGCTCTTATTAAAGAAGAATTACAAGATCGCCTATTGAGATATGCTACAGAACAATCTGGTTATATAGATGAAAAGGAACGTTACGTAATAGAAATGATTAAAGCCGATTTAAAAGATGTAGAACACGCGTTAGCAAAGCTTGACGTTGGTGCGTTCGGAATTGATGAACTAACTGGCGAAGTGATGTCTATTCATAAATTAAAAGTAATGCCGACGGCCCGCACAAATGAAGATTTATTTGTTTTATGGTGAGAAGCGAGAAAAAAAATGAATTATGTGCTAAAATGCTTTAGTATGGATTCGTTTGATTTTATTGCGGGAGGAAAACGTTTGTGTTTTATTATCTTATCGCTTTAGCTGTTATACTTATTGATCAGGTAACAAAATGGATGATTGTAAAAGAAATGTATTATGGACAAAGCATCACCGTAATTGAAAACTTTCTTTACATTACCTCTCATCGTAACAGAGGAGCCGCGTGGGGGATTTTACAAGGACAGATGTGGTTCTTTTATCTCATTACGGTGGTTGTGGTAGTCGGTTTAATAATTTATATTCAAAAGCTCAAAAAACAAGATAAATGGTTCGGTATTGCGCTAGCATTAATGTTAGGCGGCGCCATTGGAAACTTTATTGATCGAGTGGTCCGTAAAGAAGTAGTTGATTTCGTAAATACATACATCTTTACGTATGATTTTCCGATTTTTAACGTAGCTGATTCGGCACTTGTCGTCGGAGTAATCATCATGTTTATTATGACGCTGTTTGAAGGGAAAATGAAGAAGGAGCACAAAGAATGAATGTAATTGAAACAGTTATAAATGAAGAACAAGCGGGAGAACGTATTGATAAAGTACTTTCGACTGTAAATGCAGAATGGTCACGTTCACAAGTGCAGCAATGGATTAAAGAAGGTCACGCAAAAGTGAACGATAAAACCGTTAAAGGAAACTATAAATGTAAAACAGGAGACGCTATTATTATCGAAGTGCCGGAATTAGAAGAGCTTGATGTGGTAGCGGAAGAAATGGATTTAGATATTTATTATGAAGATCAAGATGTGCTTGTTGTAAATAAACCTCGCGGCATGGTTGTACATCCAGCTCCTGGTCATCATAGCGGCACGCTTGTAAACGGCCTAATGGCTCACTGTAAAGATTTATCGGGTATTAACGGCGTTATGCGCCCTGGTATCGTTCATCGAATTGATAAAGATACATCCGGTTTACTTATGGTTGCAAAAAATGATTTAGCTCATGAATCACTAGTTAGTCAGCTTGTAGCTAAAACAGTAACGCGTCGTTATAAAGCTATCGTTCACGGAGTAATTGCGCACGATCACGGTACAATTGATGCGCCAATCGGCCGAGATAAGCAAGATCGTCAAAGCATGACGGTAACTGATGAAAACAGTCGTGATGCAGTGACACACTTTACTGTATTGCAGCGCTTTAAAGATTTTTCACTAGTCGAATGTAAGCTAGAAACGGGGCGAACACACCAAATTCGCGTTCATATGAAGTATATTGGCTTTCCGCTTGCCGGGGATCCGAAGTACGGACCGAAAAAAACGCTTCCGATTGACGGACAAGCGCTTCATGCAGGTGTATTAGGCTTTATTCACCCTCGTACAAATGAATATATGGAATTTGAAGCACCGGCTCCAAAAGAGTTTAATGAGATGCTAGAGCTTATTGAAAAAAGAAGTTGACAACTGCCATAAGTGATGGCATACTTGTATTAACTTAATAAGAACCTTTAAGAACAGTCCAGAGAGGCTGAGAAGGAAACGGTGCAGAAAAGGCATATTTATAGCCTTTTTGAAGAAATATGTCTAAAACCAAATCCTCTTGCCTCAAGGCAAGAGGATTTTTTTATGTCAACAACTTGAGGTGAAAAACAGTGAACGTAAAAGCTACCGTACTTGACGAACAGGCTATTCGCCGCGCTTTAACTCGAATTGCACATGAGATTATTGAAAAGAATAAAGGAATCGAAAATTGTGTGCTAGTGGGGATTAAAACGCGAGGTATTTATATCGCAAAACGTTTAGCAGAACGAATTGCACAAATTGAAGGAAATACATTGCCAGTCGGAGAACTAGACATCACGCTTTACCGAGATGATTTATCGAAAGTGACAAGCAATGATGAGCCTCTTGTAAAAGGATCAGATATTCCGACAGATATTGCAAATAAGAACGTCATCTTAGTAGACGATGTGTTATATACGGGCCGTACGGTTCGAGCAGCACTTGATGCACTGATTGATATCGGCCGACCTGAACTCATTCAGCTGGCTGTCTTAGTGGATAGAGGGCACCGCGAGCTGCCGATTCGAGCAGACTACGTTGGCAAAAACGTACCGACAGCTAAAAGTGAAAAAATTGCGGTGCATTTAATGGAAGTAGACGAAAAAGACCACGTGTCTATTTACGAAAAATAAATTATATACCCTTTTAAATGGTAGTCCCGTGAGGCTGCAAAAGGGGGGTCACTATACAAGGAAAACTATACTGCGGTATAGCGTCTTCCTTGTATGCTGAAAACCTCTTTGCCTCTGCGTAAAGAGGTTTTTTAATAGTGATAGGAGGAAAAACATATGAGTCAACAACGAGATTTTGTACTTGATATACATGATAAACCAAAAGCAATAAATTGGTTAACATTGAGTCTGCAGCATTTGTTTGCAATGTTTGGGTCGACGGTGTTAGTGCCGTTCCTAGTTGGGTTCAGCCCGGCAATTGCTTTGATTTCAAGCGGGGTAGGAACGCTTGCTTTCCTGCTCATTACAAGAGGTCAAATTCCTTCTTATCTTGGTTCATCGTTCGCGTTCATCACGCCAATCATTTTCGCCAAAGCTTCGTTTGGACCTGAAGAAACGATGGTTGGTTGTTTCTTAGCCGGACTTGTTTATGGAATTGTTGCTTTGATTATAAAAGGAACAGGAATCAATTGGATTATGAAGCTGCTTCCTCCGGTTGTAGTAGGACCAGTTATTATGGTTATAGGCTTAGGACTGGCTAATACAGCAGTAGGCATGGCTATGAACGATGCAAAAGGAAATTACAGCTTAACTTACCTGATGGTTGCGCTTGTGACACTAGCGATAACAGTTGCTTGCTCAATCTTCTTTAAAAACATTATCAGCCTGATTCCGGTACTGATGGGAATTATCGGCGGATACATCTTCGCTTATACACAAGGATTGGTAGACTTTTCAAAGGTAGTGAAAGCAGAGTGGATTGAAGTACCTCACTTCTACGTGCCGTTCGTCACATACACGCCGTCCATTTCATTAGGGATTGTGCTTATCATGGTACCTGTAGCAGTCGTAACACTCTCAGAACATATCGGACACATTCTCGTCTTAAATAAGATTGTGGATCGAAACTATATTGAAAAGCCAGGGCTGCACAGATCGATTTTAGGAGACGGAGTAGCAACTATGCTTGCTGCGCTAATCGGCGGACCGCCAAATACAACATACGGTGAGAACATCGGAGTGTTAGCCATCACAAAGGTGCTTAGCGTATTTGTGATAGCAGGAGCAGCAGTCTTCGCGATTTTGTTCGGGTTTGTCGGAAAAATCAACGCTCTTATTTCAAGTATACCAACGCCGGTCATGGGCGGGATTTCGATTCTCTTATTCGGAATCATTGCTTCATCGGGCTTGCGAATGATGGTGGATGCAAAGGTAGACCTTGGATCAAAACGAAACTTAATGATTGCTTCGATTATCTTAGTATTAGGAATCGGAGGAGCACACTTAGATATCTCAGAACATGTAAAGATTGATAGCATGGCACTGTCTGCTATCATGGGAGTTCTGCTGAATCTAGTTCTGCCGAAAGAGAAGATAAAAGAAGCAGAAAACGTTCAAGAAACGTCAGCACGAAAAATTTCATAGAACGCCTTTTAATTGAAATCCAGAGAGGTTTCTAAGGGTGTGTGAAAAGCGCGTTATAGACGAAGCTTGTTTTCTTACACCCTTTCTAAGTTAGAAAGGGTGTTTTTTATAAAGAAATGCGAGGAAAGCAAAAATGGAGGGAATCGATATGAAACATTTAGTGACAGTCTCAACACTAGAAACAAATGAAATTCTAGAGATTTTAGACAGCGCTGAAAACTATCGAACGAATAAACAAGGATGGAAACCGGAAGAGAAAATGTTTGTTGCCAACTTATTTTTTGAAGCGAGCACGCGTACTCGATGCAGCTTTGAAATGGCAGAACAGCAGCTAGGATTAACAACAATTCCGTTTGAAGTAACAACTTCAAGCGTCCAAAAAGGAGAAACGCTTTATGACACGATTGAAACATTAGCTTCAATCGGCGTTCAATCAGTTGTTATTCGCCACCCGCAAGATCGTTATTATGAAGCACTGCAGGAAAAAGTATCGATTCCCATCATTAATGCAGGAGACGGATGCGGTCAGCATCCAACTCAATGTCTGCTTGATCTACTGACGATTCGCCAAGAGTTCGGCTCGTTTAAAGGATTAAAAGTCGCAATAGTCGGAGATTTGCGACATAGCCGCGTAGCGAGATCGAATGCTGAAATGCTGACAAAACTAGGGGCGACCGTATATTTTGCGGGACCTGAAGAATGGAAAGATGAAGAGAACAGACACGGTACATATCTTGATATCGATGAAGCAATCGAAACGGTCGATGTTGTGATGCTGCTGCGTATTCAATTTGAAAGGCATGAAGAGAACACTTCAGAGCTTGCACAGAACTACCACAGCCGCTTCGGATTAACCGTTGAACGAGAGCGGAAAATGAAATCACATAGCATTATCCTTCATCCAGCTCCTGTAAACAGAGGAGTCGAAATTGCAGATGAGCTCGTTGAATGTGAACGATCAAGAATTTTTAAACAAATGCAAAATGGCGTGTACATTCGCATGGCAGTATTAGCAAGAGCGCTACAACCAATTGAAAGGGGACTTAATAATGACAACAATTATCAAAAATGCTACATGGTTAAATGAAGGAAAAATTGAACAAGTCGAACTGAAAATTGAAAATGGTGTAATTGCTGAAATAGCTTCACACATCGACGTGGAGAATGAAGAAGTCATTGATGCAGGCGGGAACTTCTTATCACCGGGTTTAATCGATGTCCACGTTCACTTGCGCGAGCCAGGGGGAGAAAAGAAAGAAACGATTGAAACGGGTACTCTAGCAGCGGCAAAGGGCGGTTTTACAGCAATTGCTGCAATGCCAAACACGCGTCCAGTTCCGGATACTGTTGAACAAATGGAGTGGGTAAACAAGCGTATTGAAGAAACAGCACATGTTCGCGTATTGCCATACGCATCGATTACCACTCGCCAATTAGGAAAAGAACTAACGGACTTTGAAGGCTTAAAAGAAGCGGGCGCATTTGCTTTTACAGATGATGGAGTAGGCGTTCAGTCAACAGGAATGATGCTAGAAGCGATGAAGAAAGCCGCTTCATTAAATAAAGCAATCGTTGCACACTGTGAAGATAATGATTTAATCAACAAAGGCTGCGTCCACGACGGAAAATTTGCAAAAGAACATGGACTAAACGGTATTCCTTCTATCTGTGAAGCCGTTCAAATTGCACGAGATGTACTGCTTGCTGAAGCAGCAAACTGTCACTACCATGTGTGTCACGTAAGTACAAAAGAATCCATTCGCGCCATTCGGGATGCAAAAAAAGCAGGCATTCGCGTAACCGCAGAAGTAACGCCTCATCATTTACTGCTAAATGAGGAAGACATCCCTGGGCTTGATTCAAACTTTAAAATGAATCCGCCGCTTCGAGGAAAAGATGATCAACAGGCATTAATTGAAGCTTTATTAGATGGAACGCTTGATTTTATCGCCACTGATCATGCACCGCACACAGCGGACGAAAAAGCAGAAGGCATGGAGCTTGCGCCGTTTGGGATTGTGGGACTTGAAACAGCTTTCCCGCTTCTTTATACAAACTTAGTATTAAAAGAAGTAATGACGCTAGAGCAGCTAGTATCATATTTAACAAACAAGCCTGCTGACACGTTCAACCTTCCCTATGGCACCATCGAAGTAGGGAAAACAGCAGATTTAACTATCATTGATCTTGAAACGGAAAAAGCAATTAATCCAGAAGAATTTGTATCAAAAGGTAAAAATACGCCGTTTGCTAACTGGGTATGCAAAGGTTGGCCGGTAATGACATTAGTAGAAGGTAAACGAGTATGGGAGGATGTTAAAGCATGCAACGTCAACTAATTTTAGAAGATGGAACAGTATTTATCGGAAAAGGATTCGGCAGCGACAAAGAAATGACAGGAGAAGTTGTTTTCAACACGGGAATGACAGGATATCAAGAAATTCTATCTGATCCATCATACTGTGCACAAATTGTGACATTAACATATCCTTTAATCGGAAACTACGGTATTAACCGCGATGACTTTGAGTCGATTGAACCAGCTGTACACGGTTTGATTGTAAAAGAAATTTGTGATGCTCCTTCAAACTTCAGAAGCGAACTATCAGTAGATGAATTTTTAAAACAAAAAGATATTCCAGGATTGGCTGGAATCGACACGAGAAAATTAACGAGAAAAATTCGTCAGCACGGTGCGCTTCGCGGACGCGTGTGCAACATGGAAGTCAATGTAGAAGAAGTGGTAGCACAGCTTCAAAATCATGAACTTCCGACTGATTCAGTTAAAAAAGTATCAACAGTGAAGCCTTATCCAAGCCCAGGCAGAGGTAAAAAAGTGGTACTCGTTGACTTTGGAATGAAACACGGAATTTTACGTGAATTAACAGCTCGTCAATGCGACGTGATTGTGGTTCCTTATAACGTAACTGCGCAAGAAATTCTTCAATTAAATCCAGATGGCATCATGTTGAGCAACGGACCTGGAGACCCAAAAGACGTACCTGAAGCAATCGAGATGATTCAAGGGGTTTTAGGAAAGGTTCCTCTTTTCGGAATTTGTTTAGGACATCAGCTGTTTGCGCTAGCATGCGGAGCAGATACAGAAAAAATGAAATTTGGTCATCGTGGATCCAACCATCCTGTAAAGGATCTAAAAACCAATAAAGTAGCTCTTACATCTCAAAACCACGGCTATACAGTATGTGAGCCATCTCTTGTCAACACGCCATTAGAAGTGACGCACGTTGCGCTTAACGATGGAACAGTTGAAGGAGTAAAGCATAAAGAATATCCGGCATTCACGGTTCAATATCACCCTGAAGCATCACCGGGACCTGAAGATGCAAACGGATTGTTCAACGAATTTATGAATCTTATGAAAAACAATCAGAAAGTAGGTAATTGCTAATGCCAAAACGTCAAGATATTAACACAATTCTCGTAATCGGATCAGGACCAATCGTCATCGGACAGGCGGCAGAGTTTGACTATGCAGGAGCGCAAGCGTGTATTGCGCTAAAAGAAGAAGGATACAAAGTTATTCTTGTGAATTCCAATCCTGCAACAATCATGACAGACTCAGAAATGGCAGATAAAGTATATATTGAACCTCTAACGGTTGAATTTGTAAGCTCAATTATTCGTAAAGAACGCCCTGATGCACTGCTTCCAACGCTTGGCGGTCAAACGGGATTGAACTTAGCGGTAGAATTACACGAAACGGGTATTTTAGAAGAATTTAATGTAGAAATTCTCGGGACAAAATTATCGGCGATTGAACAAGCTGAAGACCGTGAGCAGTTCCGTTCACTAATGAATGAACTAAATCAGCCTGTCCCAGCAAGTGAAATCATTCATTCGCTAGACGAAGCGTATGCGTTTGTTGAACAAGTAAACTATCCGGTAATCGTGCGTCCTGCTTATACGCTTGGCGGTACGGGAGGCGGAATTTGTAACAACGAGCAAGAGTTGATTGAAATTGTAACAAGTGGATTAAAACACAGTCCTGTAACACAGTGCTTACTTGAGAAAAGCATTGCAGGCTTTAAAGAAATTGAATATGAAGTAATGCGCGATGCAAACGATAATGCGATTGTAGTATGTAATATGGAAAACTTTGATCCGGTCGGTATTCATACGGGAGATTCAATTGTTGTAGCACCAAGCCAAACGCTAAGCGACCGTGAGTATCAGCTGCTTAGAAATGCGTCACTAACAATTATCCGAGCGCTTAAAATCGAAGGCGGATGTAACGTTCAGCTAGCACTAGATCCAGAAAGCTTCCAGTATTACGTAATTGAAGTAAACCCTCGCGTAAGCCGCTCATCGGCTTTAGCATCAAAAGCAACAGGGTATCCAATTGCAAAATTAGCAGCAAAAATTGCGGTAGGCTTAACATTAGATGAAATGATGAACCCGGTAACTGGGAAGACATACGCATGTTTCGAACCGGCACTAGATTACATCGTATCTAAAATTCCACGCTGGCCGTTTGATAAATTTGAATCAGCTAATCGTAAACTAGGTACACAGATGAAAGCAACAGGTGAAGTAATGGCAATTGGCCGCACGTTCGAAGAGTCAATTTTAAAAGCCGTACGCTCACTAGAGTCAAACGTTCATCACTTAGAGCTGAAAGATGCGCATGAATTTGATGATGCAATTATTGAAAAACGTATTCGCAAAGCTGGTGATGAGCGATTATTCTACATCGCAGAAGCGATTCGCCGTGGCGTAACGATTCAGCAAATTCACGAGTGGAGCAAAATCGATCTCTTCTTCTTAGTAAAACTTGAAAAAGTGATTGCTTTTGAAAATGTGTTAAAAGAAGAGATTCATAACGTAGAAGTTTTACAGGAAGCAAAAGAAATGGGATTTGCAGACTGCACGATTGCTAAGCTATGGAATCAAACAGAGCGTGAAGTATATGACTTCCGCAAACAAAATGGCGTGATGCCAGTGTACAAAACGGTAGATACATGTGCAGCTGAATTTGAATCTACAACACCATATTTCTACGGCACGTTTGAAGATGAAAACGAATCGATTGTTACAGATCGTAAAAGCGTTGTAGTGTTAGGGTCAGGACCAATCCGCATCGGGCAAGGAATTGAGTTTGACTATGCAACAGTTCACTCCGTGTGGGCGATTAAAGAAGCTGGATACGAGGCGATTATTGTCAATAACAATCCAGAAACAGTATCAACTGACTTCAGTATTTCAGATAAATTATACTTCGAGCCGCTGACGATTGAAGATGTGATGCATATCATCGATTTAGAAAAACCAGAAGGTGTGGTTGTACAGTTCGGTGGTCAAACAGCAATCAACTTAGCAGACGAGCTAGAAGCAAGAGGGGGCAAGATTTTAGGAACGTCGCTTGAAAGCTTAGACGCAGCGGAAGATCGTAAAAAATTCGAAGCGACGCTAGCACGTTTAGAAGTACCTCAGCCGCTTGGAAAGACGGTTACATCCGTAGAAGAAGCAGTGGTTGTGGCAAAAGAAATTGGTTATCCGGTGCTTGTACGACCTTCATATGTACTAGGCGGACGCGCAATGGAAATTGTATATAAAGAAGAAGAACTGCTTCACTATATGAAACACGCGGTAAAAGTACACGCTGATCACCCTGTGTTAATCGACCGCTACTTAACTGGAAAAGAAATTGAAGTCGATGCCATTTCAGACGGTGAAACAGTGGTTATTCCAGGGATTATGGAACATGTAGAGCGCGCCGGTGTACACTCAGGTGACTCCATTGCTGTATATCCACCGCAAACTCTGTCACAGGATGTAAAAGATACAATCATTGATTACACAACACGTATTGCAAAAGGCTTAAACATTATTGGACTGCTCAACATTCAGTTCGTCTTATCAAAAGGAGAAGTGTTTGTTCTTGAAGTAAATCCTCGTTCAAGCCGTACGGTGCCGTTCTTAAGTAAAATTACGCGTATTCCGATGGCGAATATCGCAACAAAAGTTATTTTAGGAACAAGTTTGCGAGAGCTTGGTTATGAATCAGGCATGCACCCTGAAGAAGAAGGCGTCTACGTAAAAGTGCCGGTCTTCTCATTTGCAAAGCTGCGTCGCGTAGATATTACGCTTGGACCTGAAATGAAATCTACTGGAGAAGTAATGGGGCAAGATTCAACGTACGAAAAAGCATTATATAAAGGACTAATTGCGTCAGGTATGTCCATTAAGCCGTACGGTTCAGTACTTATGACAGTAGCGGATAAAGACAAAGAAGAGGCAACAGCGCTTGCGAAGCGTTTTGCTAACATCGGCTACCAGGTGATTGCAACGGAAGGAACAGCTTCAACGTTTACAAAAGAAGACATTCGCGTAAAAGTAGTAAATAAAATTCATCATGAAGATCACAATCTTTTAGATGTGATACGAAAAGGTGAAGCGCAGCTTGTCATCAACACGCTAACAAAAGGAAAACAGCCTGCGCGTGACGGATTTAAAATTCGCCGTGAAGCAGTTGAAAATGGTGTACCTTGCTTAACATCACTTGATACAGCAGAAGCGATTTTACGAGTGCTTGAAACGATCAGCTTCCATACAACACCAATGAAAAAAGTTCGTCCAACTAAAGAGGTGACAACCGTATGATCAAACATGAAATGATGCAAGTCGTCAGTCAGCGACCGTTAACACACAATGTATATGAATTAACCCTTCAAGGCGAGCTTGTTCGTTTCATGAATGAGCCGGGGCAGTTTGTGCATATCCGCGTCAACAACGACTATTTGCCGCTGCTTCGCAGACCAATCAGTATTGCAGAAATTGACCAAACGCACGAACAATTTACGATGATTTACCGTGCAGAAGGGGCGGGAACATCGCTGCTTGCTGAAAAACAAGCCGGACAGTCGATCGACGTGTTAGGTCCGCTTGGCCACGGTTTTCCATTGGAAGCGATAGAGTCAGGTCAAACGGCTTTATTAGTAGGGGGAGGCATTGGAGTGCCTCCGCTCTATGAACTTTCAAAAAGACTTCGTGAAAAAGGCGTGCAGGTTATTCACGTCTTAGGCTTTCAATCAAAAGCAGACGTATTTTACGAGCGAGAGTTTTTAGCTTTAGGAGAAACATATATTGCAACGGTAGACGGCTCTTACGGAACAAAAGGTTTTGTCACAACGGTGATTGACGAGCAGCAGTTTTCATATGACGTTATGTTTTCATGCGGTCCAACTCCGATGTTAAAAGCACTAGAAAATAATTATACAAACAAGCCGCTTTACATTTCTTTAGAAGAAAGAATGGGCTGTGGAATCGGTGCTTGTTTTGCATGTGTATGCAGAGAAAGTGAAGATTCTACGGCGTATAAAAAAATCTGCAGCGACGGTCCCGTCTTTCAAGCAGGGGAGGTGCTTCTATGAGTATGCTAAAAACGACATTGCCAGGATTAGATTTGAAAAATCCAATTATGCCCGCATCCGGCTGTTTTGGATTTGGGCGTGAGTATGCTCAATTTTATTCACTTGATGCACTTGGAGCCATTATGATTAAAGCGACTACTGCGGACACTCGTTTTGGCAATCCAACTCCTCGCGTAGCGGAAACATCTGCAGGAATGTTAAATGCGATTGGATTACAAAATCCTGGGTTAGAAAAAGTAATGAACGAAGAGCTCGTTTGGCTTCAGCAATATGACGTGCCGATTATCGCGAACGTAGCCGGTGCTTCAATTGAAGAATATGTGCACGTGGCAAAAGAAATTTCAACCGTATCAAATGTAAAAGCACTTGAATTGAATATTTCATGTCCTAACGTAAAAGAAGGCGGAATTGCGTTTGGCGTAGATCCTGTCATTGCTGCTCGTTTAACGAAAGCAGTAAAAGATGTTTCAAATGTTCCAGTTTATGTTAAACTATCACCAAACGTATCCAATATTGTAGACATGGCAATGGCTGTTGAAGAAGCCGGTGCGGATGGCTTAACGATGATCAATACGCTTCTCGGGATGCGTCTGGATTTGAAAACAGCTCAGCCGGTTTTAGCGAACGGCACAGGCGGACTGTCAGGCCCATCTATTAAACCGGTAGCGATTCGAATGGTATATGAAGTGAGTCAAAAAGTGAACATTCCAATTATCGGTATGGGCGGAGTGACAACTGCTGAAGATGCACTCGAGTTCCTATATGCAGGTGCAAGTGCAGTGGCGGTTGGTACAGCAAACTTTGTTGACCCGTATGTATGTCCAACCATCATTGACGAACTGCCAAGGCTATTAACATCATTAGGATACGAGCATGTTTCAGAATGTATTGGAAGGAGCTGGAAAAAGCGTGAAGCAACCGTTAATCATTGCTCTTGATTTTTCATCAATTAACGATGTACAGCAGTTTTTAATGCCTTTTCAACAAGAGTCATTGTTTGTGAAAGTAGGCATGGAACTGTTTTATAAAGAAGGGTTATCCATTATTTCTGCATTAAAAGAGCAAAACCACCAAATCTTTTTAGACTTAAAGCTTCATGATATTCCCAATACAGTAAAGCAAGGGATGAAGTCTTTAGCTTCTCTTGAAGTGGATTTGGTTAACGTTCACGCAGCGGGCGGAATGAACATGATGCAAGCAGCCGTTGAAGGACTTGACTTAGGAACCGCTGCCGGCAAAAAGCGCCCGGATTGTATTGCGGTTACTCAGCTAACGAGTACATCTGATGAAATGCTAAAAGAGCAGCAGCTCATTACACATTCGATGCAAGAAGTGGTTACGCATTATGCAGCGCTTGCTAAAAAAAGCGGACTTGACGGCGTTGTATGTTCTACTCATGAAGTCCCTTCGATTCGAAAAGCAGCGGGAGAGGACTTTTTGACCGTAACGCCGGGTATTCGTATGGGCACAGATTCAGTAGATGACCAAGTCCGTGTGGCAACACCTCAGCTAGCGAGAGAATATGGCTCAAGTGCCATTGTCGTTGGACGTTCTATTACTAAAGCAAAAGACCCGCTTAAAGCATATTATGAGATGTTACAGCAGTGGAAAGGGGAGCGTATTACGCGATGACAAAACTACGAAAAGAAATTGCAAAACAATTAATTGATATTGAGGCAGTAAGCCTTCAACCAAACGAGCCGTTTACGTGGGCCTCTGGAATTAAGTCACCTATTTATTGTGACAACCGTCTAACGCTTAGCTACCCGAAAGTGCGAAAAGAAATTGCAAAAGGTCTGCAGCATTTAATTAAAACGTATTTTGCCAATGCAGAAGTGATTGCCGGTACCGCTACAGCTGGTATCCCTCATGCAGCATGGGTAAGTGAAGCGCTAGAGCTTCCAATGTGCTATGTGCGAAGCAAAGCAAAAGAACATGGCCAAGGAAATCAAATCGAAGGAAAAGTAACAAAAGGTCAAAAAGTAGTTGTGATTGAAGATTTGATTTCAACTGGCGGAAGTGTGTTTACCGCAGTCGATGCATTAAAAGCGCAGGGGTGTGAAGTGCTTGGAGTTGTGTCTATCTTTACATATGAGCTGGAAAAAGCGCGTCAGCTGTTTAAAGAAAAAGAACTTCAGGTTTATTCGCTAACAGACTACTCTACGCTAGTAGAAGCGGCAAACGAAGCGGGATACATTGAAGAAGAAGCGATGGACAAGCTATTTAAATGGCGTGAAAACCCTTCAGACCCTTCATGGATGAACTAAACTAGGTCTATAATAAAAACCCCCTTTCTATATAGAAAGGGGGTTTTTATTATGACTGACGCAGCTTCAGTACAAGTTCTTCGCTAGGCGTTACGTACACCGTTTGCTGGTTATCGTACGTCACAAAACCAGGCTTGGCACCGCTTGGTTTTTTTACGTGGCGAATTTTTGTATAGTCCACGGGTACCGAACTTGAATTTTTAGCTTTACTAAAGTAAGCAGCAAGATGAGCCGCTTCTAAAATTGTTTCTTCTGAAGGCTCTTGGCTGCGGATAACAACGTGAGAACCCGGTATATCTTTCGTATGAAACCAAACGTCATCACGAGCAGCAAGGCGATTTGTTAAATACTCATTTTGCTTATTGTTTTTTCCAACTAAAATCGTCGTGCCGTCGCTTGAAACGTATTGTTCAAGTGTAGGCGTAGTGTTTTTTTGTTTTTTCGCTTGTTTTTGCTGACGGTTGCGCAAATATCCTTCTTCCACAAGCTCTTCACGAATCTCTGCAATGTCTTTGTGAGTAGCAGTATCCATTTGCTGAATAAGTGATTCAAAATACTGTACTTCTTCGTTTGCTTTTTCAATTTGTTCGATTACAATCGAAACGGAATTTTTCGCTTTTTGATACTTTGTGAAATAGCTTTGAGCATTTTGAGACGGTGATTTTTGCGGATCTAATGAAATCGTAAGTGTACCGCTATTTTCATCATAATAATTAATAACATCCACTTTCGCATCTCCTTTTTTGACAAGGTGTAAATTTGCGGTAAGGAGTTCACCGGCTAGCTGATAATCAGATGCTTTTTCTGCATTTTGCAGCGTTTGCTCAAGTTTTTTTATTTTTTTCTCATTTTTCTTTTTCTCGGTAGAAATAAACTGTACTAAATCATGCGCTTGCTGCTTTACACGATCTCGCTCTGCTTTCCCGTAGTAATAGCGGTCAAGAAGCTCGCTGATGGTTGCATACGTTTTTTTCGTACCCTCTAAATGCGTTAATTCCAGTAAATAAAAGTAGTCTTTTTGATTAACGGTTGTCAGAGTCGGTGTAAACTGACCTTCTTTGATCAGCGTCATCGTTTCGACGAATGATTTTGGAAGGGTAGAACGATTTGCTAAGCCAGAGCGAAACACCACTTCATTTGCAATTAAAGGAGAAAGCCCCGAGAAGGTTTGCACTAGCTGGGTGGCTAACTTTCCGCTATTAAAATCAATTTTTTTAGCCACGGTTTCTTCATCGGCTTCAAATGGATGAAGCTTATCTTGGCTAGGAGGCAGTACGTAAGGTGCTCCGGGTAGAAGCGTACGGTGCCTGTTCAAGGCCATTGGAACGTGTTTAATGCTGTCGATAATCGTTTGTTTTTCTTTATCTACAAGCACAACATTACTATGTCTTCCCATGATTTCAATAATAAGCTGCTTGTACGTCACGTCGCCAATTTCATTTCGTCCTTTTGTTTCAATGACTAAAATGCGGTCCAATCCAAGCTGATACACTTGTTCAATAATGCTGCCTTCTAAATGTTTGCGAAGAAGCATACAAAACATAGGAGGCTCAGATGGATTTTCATAGGGCTCATTTGTAAAATGAACGCGTGAATAGTTAGGGTGAGCTGAGATTAAAAGTTTGCGGTTTTCACCTTTAGCGCGTACTTGTAAAATCAACTCGTTTGGAAACGGCTGATATATTTTTGAAATTCGTCCTGAAACCAAGGTCTCAGATAATTCTTGTAAAATGCCATATGTAAAAATACCATCAAATGACATAGTGCTCACATCCTTAAGTAATTGAAAATTGTCCTATAGAAAAGTATAGCATTTTTTAGGACGAGTCTGAATAAGCATACGATATAAGATTGTAACAATCTAATAGGTGCATTTACAAATAAAAGGGTGTGAAAAGATGCAATGAAATGGTATGAATTAGGTGAAAAAGCAATAGTAGAAGTAACAAAAACAGACAGACAGCATGGTCTTACACACAAAGAAGTAAAAGCACGTCAGCAGCAGCAAGGATTTAATGAATTGACTGAAGGAGAGAAAAAACCGGCCATTCTTGTGTTTCTAGAGCAGTTTAAAGATTTTATGGTACTGGTTTTACTAGCTGCCACGCTTATTTCAGGGCTTTTAGGCGAATACATCGATGCGGTTGCTATTATTGCCATTGTAGTAATTAATGGATTTCTAGGTTTTTTTCAAGAAAGAAAAGCTGAGAAATCTCTTCATGCATTAAAAGAGCTTTCTGCTCCTCAAGTAGCAGCTATGCGTGAAGGAAAATGGGTTAAGTTACCATCTAAAGAGCTGGTAGTAGGAGACGTTGTAAAGTTTTCGAGCGGAGACCGTATCGGGGCTGACCTTCGAATTATGGAAGCCAAAAGTCTAGAAATTGAAGAATCAGCGCTTACGGGAGAGTCTTTGCCTGTTGCCAAGCAAATAAAAGCTTTGCCAGGAGATGAAGTGCCGCTTGGAGATCAGGACAATATGGCGTTTATGGGTACGCTTGTGACGCGAGGAAGCGGAACAGGTATCGTTGTAGGGATTGGAATGAAAACAGCGATGGGACAAATTGCTGATTTGCTTCAAAATGCTGAAGCCATGATTACTCCTCTTCAACGGAAGTTAGAGCAATTAGGTAAAATTTTAATCGTTGTAGCTCTTGCACTTACTGTATTAGTTGTCGGGATTGGTGTGCTGCAAGGTCATGATTTATACAGTATGTTCTTAGCGGGAGTTTCCTTAGCTGTTGCTGCCATACCCGAAGGTCTTCCTGCCATCGTAACCGTGGCGCTATCTCTTGGTGTACAGCGCATGATTAAGCAAAGATCCATTGTTCGCAAACTTCCTGCTGTTGAAACACTAGGATGCGCATCAGTCATTTGCTCAGACAAAACGGGCACATTAACGCAAAATAAAATGACGGTTACTCACCTCTGGTCAGGAGGAATGACGTGGAGGGTATCAGGGACAGGGTATGAACCTACGGGCGTATTTTCGCGAGAGGAAAGAGAAGTTGATACACGGAGTGAAAAACCGCTTCAGCAGCTTTTGGTGTTTGGTCTGCTTTGCAATCAAACGTCCATTTCGAGAAAAGATAAAGAATATGTCATCGACGGGGATCCTACTGAAGCGGCTTTGCTTGTGGCCGCGATGAAAGCGGGGCTGACAAAAGAAAACATTCAAAAGCAGTTTACCATTATTGAAGAGTTTCCATTTGATTCAACGCGTAAAATGATGAGTGTAGTCATTGAAGACGCATCTCATAAGCGCTATGTCATAACAAAAGGTGCTCCTGATGTGCTGCTTGTAAACAGCAAAAATATTTTGTGGGAAAGCAGACAACAAACGCTGTCGGTAACGGTTCATAATGAAGTAAAAGGAGCAATTGATCAGTTAGCTAGCCAAGCGCTTCGAACCATTGCGATTGCTTATCGGCCGTTAGGAGACCATGAGAGCGTTCATACAGAGAACGAAGCGGAAAAAGACCTTACTTTCCTCGGGCTTCAAGGAATGATTGATCCGCCAAGACCAGAAGTCAAGCAAGCGGTCAAAGAATGCCGAGACGCAGGAATCAAAACCGTTATGATTACAGGTGACCACGTCATTACAGCACAGGCGATTGCAAAACAGTTAGGCATTTTACCGAAAAACGGTCAAGTCTTGGAAGGAACGGATTTATCCAAAATGACGCAGGAAGAGCTAGAAGAAGTAGTGGATGATGTTTACGTATATGCCAGGGTATCGCCTGAACATAAACTTAAAATTGTTAAAGCTCTTCAAGCAAAAGATCACATTGTAGCTATGACGGGCGACGGCGTAAATGATGCACCGGCTATTAAAGCAGCAGACATAGGCATCGCGATGGGCATCACCGGGACAGACGTAGCAAAAGAAGCGTCTTCACTCGTTTTGCTTGATGATAATTTTGCTACTATTAAATCAGCGATCAAAGAAGGACGAAACATCTATGAAAATATTCGAAAGTTTATTCGTTACTTGCTTGCATCAAATGTAGGAGAAATCTTAGTTATGCTCTTTGCGATGATTTTAGCACTTCCGCTTCCGCTAGTGCCAATTCAAATACTATGGGTAAACTTAGTAACAGACGGTTTGCCTGCGATGGCTCTTGGCTTAGACCAGCCGGAGGACAACGTGATGAAGCGCCATCCAAGGCATCCGCGCGAAGGTATTTTTGCAAGAGGATTAGGGTGGAAAGTAGTCAGCCGCGGATTTTTAATTGGAGCTGCTACACTTGCTGCATTCATGATTGTCTACGACAATGACCCAGATCGTCTGCAGTATGCTCAGACGATTGCATTTGCCACGCTTGTTATGGCACAGCTTATTCACGTATTTGACTGCCGAAGTGAAAAATCAATCTTTGATCGCAATCCATTTCAGAACTTATATCTTGTAGGAGCCGTTATTTCATCTATTATCCTTATGCTGGTGGCTATCTACTATCCGCCCCTGCAGCCTATTTTCCATACAATGGCCATTGCACCGCGGGAATGGCTCGTTATTTTAGGACTTGCAAGTCTTCCAACTTTTTTACTTGCCGGTTCACTTTTAACAAGAAAACCTTCATAAATTGTGCTATACTTTAATACAGGCTGTCCTAAATGAGAAAACTCATGAAGGCAGCCTTTACAGGTTGAATAAAGAAGAGAGATTTCTTTTTTTTGCTAACACTTTCTTTTATGATACTTTTTATGTAAGATGTACATAGTGGATGTGATGATAATGATAAAAAGTATGACTGGTTTTGGCCGCGGAAAAGCGGAAGTGGAAAATCGATCAGTAACAGTCGAAATGAAGTCTGTTAATCATCGTTTTTGTGAAATTGTTATTCGTATGCCAAGACAATTAATTGAAATTGAAGATAAAATAAAAAAAATCGTTCAAACATACATAAAACGTGGTAGAGTAGAAGTATTTGTTACTATTTCAGGTGAAGAAATGGCAAAAAAGAAACTGCAGACGGATTGGCAGCTGCTTGATGAATACATGCATGCGTTGCAGCAAGTAAAAGAAAAGCATGGGCTGTCCCAATCTGTTCAAATTCAAGACATTTTACACATGCCTGAAGTGATGACAACTTATGAAGAAGAAGCTGATCAGACGAGTATTCATGGTGCAATCTTTGAAGCCGTTGAAGCTGCTGTGCATCAGTTAGTGGATATGCGGAAACGAGAGGGATCAGAGCTGTATCACGATTTAATGGGGTACTTACAGGACATTCAAGACATTCGCGAAAAAATTACACAGCTTGCTCCTGAAGTTGCTGAACAATATCGCGAGCGTATTAAAAGAAAGCTGAGCGACTATTTAGAAGGTACTTTCGATGAGCAGCGAGTGCTGACTGAAGTAGCTATTTTTGCTGAAAAAGCAGATATTAGCGAAGAACTTACGCGAATTCAAAGTCATGTTTCACAATTTATTCAAGCGTTAAATACACCTGATTCAGTAGGACGCAAGCTGGATTTTCTTGTTCAAGAGCTGAATCGTGAAATGAATACAATCGGTGCGAAGGCAAACAATGGTACTATTGCTCAGTATGTTATTAGTATGAAAGCACAATTAGAACGCATAAAAGAGCAGGTTCAAAATATTGAATAGCCTTCGTGTAAGATAAAGATTATATTGGTATAGCAGGAGGCTTCTTATGAGCGGTAAATTAGTGAACGTTGGATTTGGAAATTTTATTTCTTCTAATCGTATAATCTCTGTCGTTCATCCTGAATCAGCTCCAATCAAACGCATTATTCAAGATGCAAAAGATCGAGGCTCTTTAATAGATGCAACGCAAGGACGTAAAACACGATCTGTTATTGTTATGGATAGCGATCATGTTATTTTAGCTCCTGTACAGCCAGAAACTGTGTCACAGCGACTTATAAACAAAGAAGAATTATTAGAAGGGTAGGTCACTTGAACCGATGATTGAAAGAGGTTTATTAATTGTTCTTTCCGGACCATCAGGTGTTGGAAAAGGAACGGTACGAAAAGCATTGTTTGAGCAAGAAGACATTAAATTGCAGTATTCTATCTCTGCAACAACAAGAAAGCCCCGCGAAGGTGAAGTAGACGGCGTTGACTATTTCTTCAAACCACGCGAAGAGTTTGAGCGCATGATTGAAAACAAGAAATTATTAGAGTGGGCTGAATACGTAGGTAACTACTACGGTACCCCGGTTGATTATGTAGAACAAACGTTATCTGAAGGAAAAGACGTATTTCTAGAAATTGAAGTGCAAGGTGCTCTTCAAGTGAAAGAAGCATTTCCAGAAGGTTTGTTCATCTTCTTGGCACCGCCGAGTTTATCAGAGCTTAAAAGTCGTATCGTAAACCGCGGTACTGAAACAGAAGATTTAATCAATAACCGTATGCGCGTGGCAAAAGAAGAAATTGAACTTATGGACGCCTACGATTATGTTGTAGAAAATGACAAAGTAGAAAATGCTTGTGCTCGCATCCGTGCTATCGTAACGGCTGAACACTGCCGTCGTGATCGTATTTCTGCGCGCTATAAAAGAATGCTGGAGGTAGAATAAACATGCTTTATCCATCAATTGATTCCCTAATGGAAAAATTAGATTCTAAGTACACGCTTGTGACAGTAGCTGCAAAACGTGCACGTCAATTACAGCTTCACAATGATACGCCGATTGAAAAGCCGGTTTCTTATAAGTTTGTAGGCTGTGCTTTAGAAGAAATTAATGCTGAACAATTAAGCTATAAGCAAGGTGTAGCAGAAGAAGATTCTAAACATCAGTAAGTGAAAAAATAACAACCTACTTTATAGGTTGTTATTTTTTTGATGCTTTTATCTGTGTTCAAGCAGGATAGTGAATGTCTCACTACAAAAATGGTATAATAATTGAATTGAAAAGCTTTAGATAGTTACCCGAGTAAACAAGCGGATGCTGGTTGAGCGGGATAAATAGATGGGGGCATAATGATGAAGGGAAAACGAATTTTATTATGTGTTAGCGGCGGAATCGCCGTATATAAAGCCGCAGCTTTAACAAGTAAATTAGTACAAGCGGGAGCGGAAGTTAAAGTAATGATGACTGCTTCAGCATGCGAGTTCGTAACGCCGCTTACGTTTCAAGCTCTGTCTCGAAACCCAGTTTATACAGATACGTTTGATGAAAAAGATCCATCTGTAATTGCACATATTGATTTAGCAGACTGGCCTGATTTAATTTTAGTAGCTCCTGCTACGGCAAATATGATAGGGAAAATAGCAAATGGTCTTGCAGATGATATGATTTCCACAACGCTGCTGGCTGCTACTGCACCTGTGTGGATTGCACCTGCAATGAATGTTCATATGTACGATCATCCAGCTGTTAAAAAAAATATGAGCACTCTTTCATCATTTGGTTACTCTTTTGTAGAACCTGGAGAAGGGTATTTGGCATGCGGTTATGTAGGAAAAGGTCGTCTTGAAGAGCCAGAAACAATTGTTTCACTAATCGGATCTTATTTTTCACAAGCATCACATACACAAAAGATCCTTGAAGGTGTGAATGTATTGGTTACAGCAGGACCTACGGTAGAACGCATTGATCCCGTCCGATTTTTCACCAATCGATCTACTGGGAAAATGGGCTATGCCCTTGCAGAACAAGCTGCTAAATTAGGCGCATCGGTAACACTTGTAACGGGACCGACGAATTTAGAGTATCCAAAAGGAGTGCAGGTTGTTCAAATTGAAAGTGCGCAGCAGATGCTTGAAGCTGTTATGCAGCGCTATCATGAAGCAGATGTTGTCATTAAATCAGCCGCGGTGGCAGATTACCGACCAAAGCATGTGTTTGATCAAAAGATGAAAAAGCAACCTGGTGAAGCAGTACTAGAGCTAGAGAGAACAACAGATATTTTACGCACGCTTGGAGAGCGAAAAGAACACCAGCTTTTAGTCGGCTTTGCAGCAGAAACAGAACAAGTGGATGAATATGCACAAAAGAAACTTGCATCTAAAAACTTGGATATGATTGTAGCCAATAACGTGACGACAGAAGGAGCAGGTTTTGGGACGGAAACAAATATTGTAACGCTCTATAAGCGAAGCGGAGAGTCTAAAGAACTTCCCATTCTTTCAAAACACGATGTAGCTACCGAGGTGTTAAAAGAAGTGAAGGAAATGTTAGAAGGGCTGAAAAAATGAGTGTAGCTAGTGTAATTGTGGACGTGGCTGCTAAGCAAACAGATCGAGCTTTTGACTACGCTATTCCCGACAAATGGAAAGGAATTATTGTTCCGGGTATGCGAGTTGTCGTTCCGTTTGGTCCTAGAAAAGTTCAAGGGTTTGTGGTGGCTCTTAAAGAAGAGGCTGAAGTTAAGCGCGTTAAACCAATCGCTGACCTGCTTGATTTAACGCCGGTTCTGACTCCCGAACTGTTAGAGATTGGGCACTGGCTAACCGAAAAAACGCTTTGTTTTATGATATCGGCTTTTCAAGTCATGCTGCCTGCGGCGATGAAAGCAAAATATGATAAAGAACTGTCACTCCTTTCAAAAGAGGCATACGAACAGCTTCATGAGCAAGTAAAGCCGTTTTTTCAGTCAAGATCCTCGCTGAAGTGGAGTGAAGTAGAAAAAACAGCCGCTGCTCCTGCTTTTCACCGTGATATTCAAAAAGGTCTAATTGAAGTCGTCTACGTCGTGAAAAACAAAGGAAACAAAAAAACGGCAAAAGGCGTAAAACTGAATCAAAGCCTTGAAGAAATTCACCAGTTTATGAGCGAGTTAAATAAGCAGGCAGAAAAGCAAAAACAAGTGCTATCTTTTATGCTGAATCGAAATGAAGAAGTAGCCATAAAAGAAATAGCGGAAGATTTGCAGATTACCTCCGCTCCTATAAAAGCGCTGATTAACAAAGGACTCTTAGCGGAAACGGAAATTGAAATATACCGTGATCCTTATCAAGATCGATACTTTACACCATCAAAGCCATTTCAATTGACCGATGAACAAGCTGAGGCAATCGCACCGATTCTGCAGGACATCGAAGAAAATCTTCACGATGTGTTTTTAATGTACGGAGTAACCGGAAGCGGAAAAACAGAAGTGTATCTCCAATCAATTGATCAAGTGCTAAAAAAAGGGAAAGAAGCGATTATGCTTGTTCCGGAGATTTCACTTACCCCTCAGATGGTCAAGCGGTTTAAAGAGCGATTCGGCTCAAAAGTTGCTGTACTTCATAGCGGCTTGTCTACTGGGGAAAAATACGATGAATGGCGAAAAATTCAGCGAAAAGAAGTATCCGTTGTAGTAGGGGCCCGCTCTGCTGTATTTGCTCCATTTGAAAATTTGGGCCTTCTTATTATCGATGAAGAACATGAGACGAGTTATAAACAAGAAGAAAACCCCCGTTATCATGCAAGGGATGTAGCTATTTACCGAGGGCAGCATCATCAGTGTCCAGTCATTTTAGGAAGTGCAACACCAACGCTTGAGTCCTTTGCAAGAGCGCAAAAAGGTGTGTATAAGCTACTGACGTTAAAGCAAAGAATGAATAAGTCATCAATGCCTTCGGTGGATATCGTTGATATGAGAGAAGAGCTTCGCAGCGGCAACCGCTCTATGTTTTCAACTATGCTGTTTGAAAAGATGAAAGACCGTTTGGAAAAAGGGGAGCAAATCGTTTTATTTTTAAATAAAAGAGGTCATTCTTCTTTTGTTATGTGCAGAGACTGCGGTTACGTTCCGACATGTGAGCACTGTGAAATTTCACTAACGTATCACCGCTATCAAAATAAATTAAAATGCCATTATTGCGGACACGAAGAACATGTGCACACTGAGTGCCCAGAATGCCACAGCGAACATATCCGCTTTTTCGGGTCTGGTACACAAAAAGTGGAAGAAGAATTAACAAAAGTGCTGCCCGAGGCTAGAGTTGTTCGAATGGATGTTGATACGACAAGCCGAAAAGGCGCCCATGAAAAGCTCCTGAACAAGTTTGCAAGTGGAGAAGCGCAAATTTTACTAGGGACGCAGATGATTGCGAAAGGACTGGACTTTCCAAACGTCACGCTTGTAGGCGTTTTAACAGCAGATACGATGCTGAATTTACCTGACTTTCGTGCATCTGAAAAAACGTTTCAGCTTTTAACACAAGTAAGCGGAAGAGCAGGACGCCACAAACTTCCAGGAGAAGTAGTGATTCAAACGTACACGCCTGAACACTACAGCATTCAACTTGCGAGTCAGCATGATTACGATTCGTTTTATAAGCACGAGATGGAAATTCGTAAAATGCACAAATATCCCCCTTTCTTTTACTTGGCGCTTGTAACGGTATCTCATGAAAATATTGCAAAAGTGGTGTCTGTTACAGACAAAATTTCGCAGTATCTGCGTCAGAAACTTTCGCCGCAAACAACGATCTTAGGGCCAGTCGCATCTCCGATTGCTAAGATAAAAGATAGATATCGCTATCAATGCATGTTAAAATACAAGCTGGAACCAAGCCTGATTCCGCTGTTGAAATATATATTAGAACGTTATCAAGCGGAAATGCAGAAGGAAAATTTAACGATCACTATTGATTTGAATCCATACTCGATGATGTAACTAGTCGTCTTGATGGCGTTAAAGAAGAAGCTTTTTGGATATAAATAGAAAGAATAAAGGAGGTGCCTATTTGGCTAAGCTTAAGCTTGTTTACCATCCTAATGAAGTACTTGAACAAGAATGTGAAGTCGTTAAAAACTTTGATAATAAATTAGCGAAATTACTAAACGGCATGTATGATTTAATGCTTGAAGCAGACGGTGTGGGTCTAGCTGCTCCTCAAGTAGGAGTTCTGCAGCAAGTGGCAGTGGTAGACGTGGATGATCGACACGGTAAAATTGAGCTAATTAATCCGGTAATTATTGAGCAACGAGGCGAACAAATCGGTCCAGAAGGCTGCCTAAGTTTTCCGGGCCTTTTTGGTGACGTGGCTCGAGCTGATTATGTGAAAGTACGTGCGCAAAACCGTAAAGGAAAACCTTATTTTATAGAAGCAAAAGGTTTTTTAGCACGAGCAATTCAGCATGAAATTGATCATTTACACGGTGTATTGTTCACGGAAAAAGTGACAAAGTATTACGAAGAGGATGAACTAGAAGGGTAGGTTTTACACGATGAAAGTCGTATTTATGGGAACGCCGGATTTTTCAGTGCCGGTTTTACAAACATTACTTAAAGATGGATATGAAGTGGTCGCAGTGGTTACACAGCCGGACCGACCAAAAGGACGCAAGCGCGTATTAACACCTCCTCCTGTAAAAGTTGAGGCGTTAAAGCATGAAATACCTGTACTGCAGCCAGAAAAGATTCGTTTAGAAGAAGAATATCAGCAAGTGTTAGCGTATGAGCCTGACCTAATTGTAACAGCGGCTTTTGGTCAAATTTTACCAACCCCTATTTTAGAAGCGCCTAAATACGGCTGTATTAACGTGCATGCTTCTCTGTTACCTGAACTGCGCGGAGGCGCGCCGATTCATTATTCAATTCTACAAGGTAAGCCGAAAACTGGTGTTACAATTATGTATATGGTAGAAAAATTAGATGCAGGTGATATCTTAACACAGGTAGAAGTTCCGATTGAAGAACGTGATCACGTTGGCACACTTCATGATAAACTCAGCGCTGCTGGTGCAAAATTGCTTTCAGAAACCATTCCTTCTCTTGTAAAAGGTGAAATTACGCCGGTTAAACAAAACGATGACGAAGCGACATTTGCTTCTAACATTAAGCGTGAACAAGAGAAAATTGATTGGGCCCGTACAGGAGAAGAAATTTATAACCATATCCGCGGACTTCACCCTTGGCCCGTTGCTTATACAACAGCAGACGGTCAGGTCATGAAAATTTGGTGGGGAGAAAAAGTATCCGCATCAGGCAAACCGGGTACCGTTTTATCACTTGAAGAGGACGGATTTATAGTAGCAACTGGAAATGAAACAGCTATTAAAGTGACGGAACTTCAGCCGTCTGGAAAAAAACGTATGGATGCAGCGCAGTATCTACGAGGTACATCCATTGAAGTCGGAACAGTATTAGGGGATGTCAATGAGTAAGTACAACGTTCGAGACATAGCTTTAGATATTTTACTAGCTATTGAAAAAAATCAGGCATTCAGCAATCTATTGTTAAATAACAGCATACAAAAACGGGGTATTCAAGGAAAAGATGCAGGACTGTTAACGGAAATTGTGTATGGAACGATTCAAAGACGTGATACGTTAGATTACGGGTTAGCGCCTTTCTTGAAAAATCCAAAAAAGCTTCAGCCTTGGGTGCGAGTGCTGCTTCGTTTATCACTTTACCAAATGGTATATTTAGACCGAGTGCCTGACCGGGCAATCCTTCATGAAGCAGTAGAAATTGCCAAAAAACGGGGTCACAAAGGAATTGCCTCAATGGTAAACGGCGTTTTACGAAATATTCAGCGCAGCGGCACGCCTTCTTTAGAGGAAATACAAAATCCTGTGGAGCGGTTGGCAATTGAAACGAGTCATCCATTGTGGCTTGTAAAACGCTGGGTGGAACAATATGGATTGGACAAAACACGCGGAATCTGTTTAGCTAATTTAATGGCCCCTAAACAAACAATCCGAGTAAACAGTGCACGCTTTACGCAAAATGAAGTAAAAGAAGCGCTAGAAAAAGAAGGTATTGTTGTAGAACCAGGCCATTTTGTAGAAGAAGCGCTAGAAGTTCAAAAAGGAAATGCAGCTCATACACAAGCATTTCGTGAAGGAATGTTTACCGTTCAAGATGAAAGCTCTATGTTAGTGGCTCATGCGCTCGGTGCAGAGACAGAAGAGCTAATTTTAGATAGCTGTGCTGCACCGGGAGGAAAATCAACTCATATTGCAGAGCAGCTTAGAAACAGTGGTAAAGTTATTTCCTTGGACATTCATGACCATAAAGTAAAGCTGATTGCCCAGCAGGCAGAGCGTCTGCATCTTACCAATATTGAGCCGACGGTTCAAGACAGCCGCAAAGCAGGCGAACAGTTTGATAAAGAAATGTTTGACCGCATCTTAGTAGATGCTCCGTGCTCAGGTTTTGGTGTAATGAGACGTAAACCTGATTTGAAATATACAAAAACTGAGCAAGATGTAAAGCAGCTGGCGCGTATTCAACAAGATATTTTAAATGCGGTTGCGCCTTTATTAAAAAAAGGTGGGACCCTTGTATATAGTACATGTACAATTGACCGGGATGAAAATGGGGATGTTGTAGCAGCATTTTTAGCAGATCATGCTGATTTTCAAAAAGATGAAACACTCGCTGCACGCATGCCGCAAAAGCTTAAACAAAACGTAAAACATGGTGAAATTCAATTGCTGCCAGATGCACAAAGCGATGGGTTTTATATTGCATGTTTACAGAAGAAGGTGTAAAAATGGAAGAAGTAGCTAAAAGAAAAGCAAAAGCAGAAGAAAAAGCGCAAAAACCATCTATTTATTCATTAGAAATGCACGACCTAGAAAATTGGTTAGTGGAACACGGAGATAAGAAGTTCCGTGCTAAACAAATTTTTGACTGGTTATATATTAAACGCGTAACGGACTTTGACGATATGTCAAACTTATCTAAAGGATTACGTGAACAATTAAAAGACAAATTTGCATTAACGACATTAAAAACAGTTGTTCAGCAAACGTCTGGGGACGGCACGATGAAGTTTTTATTCGAACTCCATGACGGTTATACGATTGAAACGGTGCTTATGCGTCATGAATACGGAAATTCTGTCTGTGTAACAACTCAAGTTGGCTGTCGCATCGGCTGTACATTCTGTGCGTCTACTCTTGGAGGTTTAAAGCGTAACTTAGAAGCTGGAGAAATCGTAGCGCAAGTAGTAAAAGTACAAAAAGCGCTAGATGAACAAGGAGAACGCGTGAGCTCTGTCGTAATTATGGGTATTGGGGAGCCATTTGATAACTATGATGAAATGATGCGCTTCTTAAAAACAATTAACAGTGATGATGGATTAAATATTGGTGCACGTCATATCACAGTATCGACAAGTGGAATCATTCCGAAAATCTATAAGTTTGCTGATGAAAAAATGCAAATCAATTTTGCGATTTCACTTCACGCTCCAAACAATGACATCCGCTCACGCTTAATGCCGATTAACCGTGCGTACAAACTTCCTGATTTGATGGAAGCCATTAAATATTATACGGATAAAACGGGAAGACGTATTAGCTTTGAGTATGGTCTATTCGGAGGCGTAAACGATCAAGTAGAGCATGCGGAGGAATTAGCGGATTTAATTAAAGACGTGAAATGCCACGTGAACTTGATTCCGGTAAACTATGTGCCTGAGCGTGATTATGTTCGTACACCGCGTGAACAGATTTTTGCATTTGAACGTACGCTTAAAAAGCGTGGCGTTAACGTGACTATTCGACGTGAGCAAGGTCATGATATCGATGCAGCTTGTGGCCAATTACGTGCGAAGGAGCGTAAAGAAGAGACGAGGTGATTGTATGGCAACTGTCTTCATGACAGACCGAGGGAGAGTTAGACAACACAATGAAGATAACGGAGGGGTATTTTTGAACCAACACAATCAGCTGCTTGCAATTGTGGCTGATGGTATGGGAGGTCATCGAGCTGGCGACGTCGCCAGTGAGATGGCGGTTCAAAAATTGCAAACAGCGTGGGAAGAAGCGGACAAAGTAACGTCTCCTGATGAGGCGACGCAGTGGATTCGTACGCATGTTTCGCAAATTAATCAAGATATTTATCAGTATGCTCAGGAGCATGAAGAGTGTAAAGGGATGGGTACAACAGTTGTACTTGCTTTATGTGCCGATACGTTTTGTGCGATTGGTAATATAGGAGACAGCAGATGCTATATTTCCAATGAATATGGATTTCAACAAGTAACAGAAGATCATTCTCTTGTGAATGAACTCGTAAAAAATGGTCAAATCACAAAAGAAGATGCTGAGCATCATCCACGAAAAAATATCTTATTGCGAGCACTAGGTACCGAAGAAAATGTTAGTTTAGATGTAAAAACAATTGAAGTGGAAAAAGAAGATCGATTATTATTATGTTCAGATGGACTGACAAATAAGGTAACGGAACAAAAGCTGAACGAAACGTTATCAACAAGTTCATCACTTCACGAAAAGGGTACGAGCCTGATTCAATTAGCAAATGAGCTTGGTGGAGAAGACAATATTACACTTGCAATTGTGGACTTTACATCTGAAAGTGGGTGAGAGTGTTGCTAATAGGTAGACGGCTAAACGACCGTTATAAGGTATTGCAAGTAATTGGTGGAGGCGGAATGGCAAACGTCTATTTAGGTCGCGACATGATTTTGGATCGTGATGTGGCAATTAAAGTGCTTCGTTTAGACTTTGCAAGTGACGATGCGTTTATAAAGCGTTTCCATCGAGAAGCACAATCTGCTACGAGTATTGCTCATCCTAATATTGTCAGTATTTATGATGTTGGAGAAGAAGAAGATATTTACTATATCATCATGGAATATGTACCGGGTATGACATTAAAGCAATACATTCTGCAAGAATCACCACTATCTCTTGATAAAGCCATACATATTATGACGCAGATTACATCAGCTATTGCCCATGCTCATCAGTACGGAATTATTCACCGGGATATTAAGCCTCAAAATATTTTAATTGATCATGATGATACCATTAAAGTTACTGACTTCGGCATTGCCGTAGCACTAAGTTCTACAACCATTACGCATACTAATTCTGTTTTGGGCTCTGTTCATTATTTATCTCCTGAACAGGCAAGGGGAGGGCTTGCGAATAAGCGTTCTGATATTTATTCGCTTGGCATCGTCCTATTTGAATTGCTAACGGGTCGAGTCCCTTTTTCTGGGGAATCGGCTGTGTCAATTGCATTAAAACATTTACAGACAGAAACACCTTCTCCTAAAAGATGGAATCCATCTATCCCTCAAAGCGTGGAGAATGTTGTATTAAAAGCAACAACTAAAGATCCATTTTACCGATACAGTTCCGTCGAAGAACTCGAAGCGGATTTACAGTCTGCTGTTCATCCAAATCGTTATAATGAACAAAGGTTTACGGTGCCTGATGATGAAGAAGTGACAAAAGCCATTCCAGTTATTAAGGAGGATTTTGTTGAATCCGAAGAAACGCACGTGCCTGTGAGAAAACCGCCTCACTTAGAGCGCGAAGAACAAGAGGAAGAAGAGTTAAAGCCGAAGAAAAAAAAGAAGAAAAAGAAAAAAGGCAAAAGCAAGCTGATTGTAACGCTTGTTTTAATTTTTTTGCTGCTGGCAGCTGCTAGCGTAGCCGCCGTTACATTTATTCCGGCTTTGTTACTGCCAAAAGACGTAAAGGTTCCTGATTTACATAATCAAGATTATGAATCAGCAGTAACCGATTTAGTTTCTTTAGGCTTTAAAGTGAAGAATCCTAAAGATATATCTGATAATGAGGTGGAAGAAGGCGACGTGGTTAAAACGATGCCAGAAGCGGGAGATGTTATCAAAGAAGGATCTAATGTCATTATTTATCGAAGTACAGGAAAGAAAAAAGAAGCATTTAACCGGTACATTGGAAGAAGCTTTACGGAAGTAAAAAGTCTGTTAGAAAAGCAGAATTATAAAGATATCCAATCCATCGAAGTTGAAAGCACAGAACCAAAAGGCAATATTACAGATCAGACCCCTAAAGAAACCGAACAAGTCGTGCCGGAGGATACAACGGTTACGCTATGGGTAAGTAAGGGGCCGCCGAAGATTACATTAAAGGATTTCTCGGGCTGGACGGAAAAAAGCGTAAAAGATTATGCATCAGATGAAGATATTGAAGTGGATGTAAAAACAGCGTATTCCGACACTGTTGAAAAAGGTCTTGTGATGTCTCAAAAGCCTGCAGCGGAGCAGAGTATCGAGCAAGGTGATAAGCTCACCATTACAGTCTCAATGGGCAAGGAGCCAAAAGCTCCTCAAACGGTGTCAGTGGACGTGACTATTCCGTATAAAGAAGAAACTGACACCGAAGCAAGCACGGAACAAGGCGACGCAACGGAAACAGGCGATGCCACCGGAACAGAAGAGGAAAAGCCAAAGCCGCAAAAAGTACAAATTTATATCGAAGATGCAGATAACGATATGTCCGTTCCTGCTAAAGAACTAACGATTACTGAAACAACAAAAGAATCGTTCGATGTTTTAGTTGATGAAAATGAAAAAGCGTCTTATAAAATTGTCCGAGACGGGGAAGTTATTGAAGAAAAAGACGTTGAATATCCAGAGTGATAGGAGTGAGGTTATGCCAGAAGGAAGAATTATTAAATCCCTTAGCGGATTTTATTATGTTCTTCATGACGGACAAGTAACGCAATGTCGAGGACGAGGTGTTTTTCGTAAAAAGAAAGTAACGCCTTTAGTCGGTGACAATGTAGTATTTCAGGCAGAAAATAAGCTTGAAGGATATATACTTGAAATTAAAGAACGTAAAAATGAATTAGTTCGTCCCCCAATTTCAAATGTTGATCAGGCGCTGCTTGTTTTTTCAGCGATTGAACCTGATTTTAGCACGATGCTTCTTGACCGATTTTTAGTGTTAGTGGAGTCTAATCATATTGAACCTATTATTTGTATTTCAAAAGTAGATCTTTTATCACAGCAGCAAAAGCAAGAAATCGAGCAATATGCCGAAGAATATCGTAAAATAGGATATGAGGTCATTTTAACGTCGACAGTCACAGAAAAAGGCATGGAACAAATTCAGCCGTTATTTGAAGATCGCGTAACGGTTATTGCCGGACAGTCAGGTGTAGGTAAATCTTCACTGTTAAATACACTTAAACCAGAGCTTGAGTTAAAGACAAATGATATTTCAATGTCACTTGGAAGAGGAAAGCATACAACACGTCATGTAGAACTGATTTCGTTTGGTGAAGGTTTAGTAGCCGATACGCCAGGTTTTAGCTCACTGGAATTTTTAACGTTAGAAGTAGAAGAGTTAACCCATTGTTTTCCTGAAATGTCGCGTTTGAGTGAACAGTGTAAATTTCGAGGTTGTTTGCATGTGAAAGAACCAAAATGTGCGGTGAAAGAAGCATACGAACAAAAAGAAATTCCGAGTTATCGCTACGAACATTACTTGCAATTTATTGAGGAAATTAAGCAAAGAAAGCCGAGGTATTAAAAATGACAAAAATCGCACCTTCCATTTTATCTGCCAATTTTTCAAAGCTTGCTGAAGAAATTCGTGAAGTTGAAGCAGGTGGAGCAGACTACATCCATATCGACGTTATGGATGGCCATTTTGTTCCTAATATTACAATTGGACCGCTTATCGTTGAGGCTGTACGCCCTGTCACAACACTGCCCTTAGATGTGCATTTAATGATTGAAAACCCAGATCAATACGTTCCAATGTTTGCAAAGGCAGGTGCTGATATTTTAACGGTACATGCTGAAGCGTGTACTCATTTGCACCGCACCATTCAATTAATCAAAGAGCACGGCATGAAAGCAGGCGTTGCTTTAAATCCTGCAACGCCAATTGACGTGGTAAAGCATATCTTAGAAGATATCGATCTTATTTTATTAATGACGGTGAACCCAGGCTTTGGAGGGCAAAACTTCATTCCAAATGTACTGCCGAAAATTGAGCAAATCTCTCAGCTTATTGAAATTCGTCACCTTTCTATTGAAGTAGAGGTTGATGGAGGAATTAATGAAGAAACAGCAAGAAAATGTGTGGAAGCAGGAGCAAATGTCTTAGTGGCTGGCTCAGCTATTTATAACCAAGAAGACCGAGCTGGCGCAATTAGTCAAATTCGCACAACTGTTCAAGCGTAAGTAATAAAAGCTGCTGTGTACAACGAGTAGAACTTGTACACAGCAGCTTTTTCTCTTAGGATAAAGAAAACATATTTATTTCGTTCATTTTTTAATAGAAAAGGAGCATATACATAATGAAAATTCATATTCTAGCAGGGGGACCGGATGAACATATGCCGCCCCTGCACCAGTCAAACGATGTAAAGTGGGTAGGAGTAGACCGCGGCGTATTCCTTCTTCTTCAGCAAGACATTTTGCCGGTAAAAGCATTTGGAGATTTTGATTCCATTACAAAGGCACAGCTTAAGCTAGTGAGAGAAGCATTACAAGATGTTGAATTGTATCCTGCAGAAAAAGATGCAACGGATTTGGAACTTGCTTTTGAGTGGGCAATAGGGCAAAAACCGGAAAGTATTTGTATCTTTGGAGCAACAGGTGGAAGGCTTGACCACATGTTTGGAAGCATTCAGCTCCTGTATAAAGGGTTAAAAGAGAAAGCGAATGTAAAAATGATTGACAATCAAAATATCATTCAATTGTTTGAACCAGGCACTTATCATGTTGATCGTTTAAAGGAGTTTCACTATATTTCATTCGTTCCTTTTGCAGGCGGTGTAAAAGAGCTTACGCTAGAAGGTTTCAAATACCCGCTCAATAAGCATGAAGTAGAACTCGGCTCAACTTTATGTATTAGCAATGAACTTATTCAACAAAGAGGTACTTTTTCATTTACAAAAGGCATATTAATGATGGTAAGAAGCAATGATAAACGTTGCTTGTGATGAAGCATGGAAAATGAGAGCAGGACATAGGGCTTTCTTTAAAAGGAGATAAAGTGTGGAGACGGTTAGGAGGGACAGTATGAAATTCTATACAATCAAACTTCCAAAGTTTTTAGGTGGCATCGTAAAGGTCATGCTTAATTCGTTCAAAAAAGATTAACAACGCCGGAATAATAAAAGAAGCACCATAAAATATGGTGCTTTTTCATTATAAAGATTAAACGCGTTGAACTTTACCAGACTTAAGGGCTCTAGCTGAAACGTACACACGTTTTGGTTTACCGTTCACTAAGATACGTACTTTTTGAACGTTAGCACCCCATTTACGCTTAGTAGCGTTCATTGCGTGAGAACGTGCGTTACCTGAACGAGCTTTTCTACCAGTTACTACACATTTGCGTGCCATGATTTTCCCTCCTAACACCAAAAAAACTACTCAATTCTGTTTTGAGAAATACTATATTAATTTATCACAGCCTTACAGAGAATGCAATAGTTCTGGAGAAAAGCTTTCAAGAAATTTTCCTTGACATATAAAATGAATCTATGTTCAATAATATAGAGAGTAGAAATAGGTATAACTTGGGCTATTACTTATTTTAAGACAAGTTGATACCTAATACTGTCATCTTTAAAAGGGACAAGCTGGACGCCTCTTTTAAAACGAGATTGATTATAGTAGAATATTTATAACCTATGAAAGTAGAAAGGGGAACGAGTATGTCCATCGAAATGAAAACGAAGTATGGTCAAATTGATATCTCTACAGATGTAATTGCAACAATTGCTGGAGGAGCAGCTGTTGATTGTTACGGGATTGTGGGAATGGCTTCAAAAAATCAGCTTAAAGATGGTCTTACAGAAATTCTTCGCAAAGAAAACTTTACACGAGGTATTGTGGTAAGACAAGAAGAGGATGACGTACATATCGACATGTACATTATCGTAAGCTATGGAACAAAAATTTCTGAAATTGCTCATAATGTGCAAACAAAAGTAAAATACACACTGGAACAAACGGTTGGTTTAACTGTTGATTCAGTAAATATTTATGTGCAGGGTGTTCGTGTAACGAACGTTTAATTAAGGAGGAAGATTCGTGTCAATGACAACGTTGGACGGAAAGCGGTTTAGAGAAATGGTGCTTCAAGGAGCCCAGCATCTATCTAACAATGCAGATTATGTAGATGCGCTGAACGTTTTTCCTGTACCAGATGGTGATACTGGAACAAATATGAACTTATCGATTACGTCTGGTGCTAAAGAAGTAAAAAATAAACTATCTGATCACATCGGCCAAGTGAGTCAAGCTTTGTCTAAGGGCTTATTGATGGGGGCGCGCGGTAATTCAGGAGTTATTTTATCTCAATTATTCCGCGGTTTTGCGAAATCGGTTGAGCAAAAGTCAGCGATTACAACAGTTGAGTTTGCTGAAGCTCTTGAGCTTGGGGTAGAAACTGCTTATAAAGCTGTTATGAAACCAATCGAAGGAACCATTTTAACAGTAGCTAAGGATACTGCTAAAAAAGCAGCGGCTGTTGCTAAAAAGCAATCTGATATGATTCTGTTCATGGAAGAAGTACTTAAGGAAGCTAATGCTTCGTTAAATCGCACGCCAGATCTTTTACCCGTGTTAAAAGAAGTAGGCGTAGTGGATAGCGGAGGTCAAGGGCTTGTTTTAATTTATGAAGGGTTTTTAGCTGAATTAAAAGGTGAAAAACTTCCGGGTGTACCCATGTCAGCTCCTTCGATGAATGAACTCGTAAATGCTGAGCATCATAAGCATGCACAAAGCCATATGAATACAGAAGACATTGAATTTGGCTATTGTACAGAATTTATGGTAAGGCTGGAAGAGGATAAGCCTGCAGCTAAAACATTTTCTGAAGAAACGTTTCGTCAAGACTTAAGTAAATGGGGCGACTCATTGCTTGTAGTATCTGATGATGAAATTGTGAAAGTTCATATTCACGCTGAGCATCCTGGAGAAGTGTTAAACTACGGGCAGCAGTACGGAAGTTTAATTAAAATGAAGATTGAAAACATGAGAGAACAGCATAGCACCATTGTTTCAGGTGAAGAAAAGCCTGCAGTAAAAAATGCTGAAAAACAGCCCTTTGGCATTGTTACTGTGTCAATGGGAAAAGGAATTGCTGAATTGTTCAAGAGCCTTGGGGCAACGGTTGTCATTGAAGGCGGACAAACAATGAATCCAAGTACGGAGGATATTGTCAAAGCGATTGAAGAAACAAATGCTGAACAGGTACTGATTTTACCTAATAACGGAAATATTGTGATGGCTGCTAACCAAGCGGCTGCTGTTGCCGGCAGTCACGTTTCGGTTGTCCCGTCTAAAACGGTTCCTCAAGGAATGACAGCGCTGCTATCATTTAATCCTCAGCAAAGCTTAAAAGAAAACGAGGAAGTAATGACAGAAGCTCTACAGCACGTGAAAACAGGACAAGTAACGTATGCAGTTCGCGATACAAATATTGATGGTCTTGAATTAGCTAAAGGCGATTTTATGGGTATTGCCGAAAAGAAAATCGTTGTAAAAGATTCAGAGAAATTAGAAGCAGCAAAAAAGCTATTGACTTATATGATTGATGACGAAGCGGAAATCCTTACGATTCTTCAAGGAGAGGATGTCTCAGACGATGAAGCTGAAGCGCTAACATCGTTTGTAGAAGAAACGTTTGAAGAAGTTGAGGTAGAGCTTCATAAAGGAGATCAACCTTTATATTCTTACATTTTTGCAATTGAATAACCAAAAAAGAAGCACCCCTCCCGAGGGGCGCTTCTTTTTTGGTGTTTTTTAAGATAAATACGAACTATTTTATTATTAAGTGTTGCGATCGTTCGGTATGTTAGGTATATTAGTTGAAAAGAACCCGTTTATATGGTAGTTTTGAAAACTGATTAAGTCAAATGTGAAAGAAAACAGCATGAGAGGAGAGACAACAGTGGATATTTTAAAAGGAACAGGTTTATTATTATTAGTTTTATTTTTATTTTGGTTGTTTAGCAACAAGGCACCTTATGGCATGAAAGCAATGGGGGCTCTGGCAAGCGGAGCGGTAGCTGCGTTTCTCGTAGAGGCCTTTCAGTCATATGTAGGAGGAGATTTACTAGGTATTTCATTCCTGGGTGAAGTTGGAAAGGCTGCAGGAGGAATGGGAGGAGTTGCGGCGGCAGCATTAGTTGCTTTGGCGTTAGGCGTATCTCCTGTATATGCTCTTATGATGGGGGTGGTGTGTTCAGGTCTAGGCTTGCTCCCTGGATTTTTTGCGGGATACCTCATGGCATTTGTAGTGAAATTTATTGAGAAAAAGGCACCTGCTGGTCTCGATTTATTAGGAAATATTTTAATTGCGGCACCTTTAACAAGATTAATTGGTAATGCATTCTCACCTATTGTAGATGCGACGCTTTTAAATATTGGAGGAATTATCAAAGACACAACAAGTGCTAGCCCTATTTTGATGGGAATTATTTTAGGGGGAGTTATTACAGTAGTAGCAACGGCTCCGCTTAGCTCAATGGCTTTAACGGCTATGCTAGGGTTAACGGGATTGCCTATGGCGATTGGAGCTCTTGCTGTGTTTGGTTCTTCTTTCATGAACTATGTGCTGTTTGATCGATTAAAAATTGGGGATCGTCGTACAACCATTTCAGTTGCAGTTGAACCTTTAACACAAGCGAATATTATTTCAGCAAATCCGATTCCTATCTACATTACAAACTTTGTTGGAGGTGCACTAGCCGGTGTGGTTGTGGCTCTGTTCGGATTGGTAAATGATGCTGCAGGCACGGCAACGCCAATCGCAGGACTTGCAGTGATGTTTGGGTTTAATGACCCTATGAAGGTCACAATTTGTGCAGTACTTTGCGCACTAGCGGGAGCATTAGCTGGGTTTATAGGTTCAGTTGTTTTTAAAAACTTTAAAATTAAAACAGTAGACGATGTAGCTTCCGAGCAAGAAGCAGCTTAAGTAATTCATCTTTTCCTGCATAATATAGCAAAAAAAGCGGTGTGCTTATCTTATTTTTATGGATAAATATACCGCTTTTTTTGTGCGTGAGTCCCTAATAAAAATGAGAATTTTTAAATTTTTTAAGAGCGTGAAACAAAGCTTCCAAAAAGTCAAAAGCTCAAGTAACATATAAGTAATAACAATGTCTAAATAGCAGGGGGAAAATCCTTATGAAATATAAATCTGTCTTTGATATTATTGGTCCGGTAATGATTGGACCATCTAGCTCACATACAGCTGGTGCAGCGCGTATTGGACGCGTTGCACGAACGCTTTTTGGCAAGCAGCCCACAAAAGTTGTGGTTTCACTGTACGGTTCTTTTGCTCAAACGTATAAAGGGCACGGAACAGACGTAGCGCTGATTGGCGGTATTTTAGATTTTGATACGTTCGACCAGCGTATTCCGCAATCTTTGGACTTAGCTAAAAAAGAAGGAATGGACGTCACATTTGTTGAGGAAGCGGCAATCACAGATCATCCGAATACTGCTCGCATCAAAATGAGCGACGGATTAAAGGAAATTGAAGTTGTTGGAATTTCAATTGGCGGAGGAAAAATTCAAATTACGGAGCTGAACGGATTTGAGTTAAATTTATCAGGCATGAATCCAGCTATTCTCGTTGTGCATAATGATCGATTTGGTGCCATTGCGACCGTTACGAATATTTTGATGAAACACTCAATTAATATCGGACATATGGAAGTATCTCGCAAAGAGCGCGGAGAAGTAGCGCTCATGGCAATTGAAATGGATACGAATATTGAAGATGATGTAATTGAAGAGTTAAAAACATTGCCTCACATTATTCAAGTAACAAGAATGGTTGAGTAGGATAGAGCGAATAGGAACGGCTTGAGAGAATAACTGAAGCCGGGTGATTATAGATGGTTCTAAAGTGAAAATAAGACAGAATGATAGCGGAGGTTACTATGTTTCGAAACGTAGCAGAACTAGTAGAATTAGCAGAAAGTCAAAATGTAAAAATTGCAGAGATTATGATTCAACAGGAAATAGATATCACGGGAGTTACTCGTGAAGAAATTATGGAAAAAATGGACCGGAACTTAACGGTTATGGAAGAAGCGGTTGAACGCGGTTTAAAAGGGGTACAGTCTGTTACAGGTTTAACAGGTGGAGATGCAGTGCTGCTTCAAAACTATATTCAAAGTGGAAAATCATTATCTGGAAATTTAATTTTAGATGCAGTCAGCAAAGCTGTAGCGACAAACGAGGTAAATGCGGCAATGGGGACAATCTGTGCAACGCCTACTGCTGGATCTGCGGGGGTAGTGCCAGGAACGCTGTTTGCAGTCCAAAATAAGCTAAACCCAACTCGTAAAGAAATGATTGAATTTTTATTTACATCAGGTGCTTTTGGGTTTGTTGTAGCCAATAATGCGTCTATTTCAGGAGCAGCAGGCGGATGTCAAGCAGAAGTTGGTTCAGCTTCAGGTATGGCAGCGGCAGCGATTGTTGAAATGGCAGGAGGTACACCGAGTCAGGCAGCTGAAGCAATGGCAATTACTCTCAAAAATATGCTAGGATTAGTATGTGACCCAGTAGCGGGACTAGTAGAAGTTCCATGTGTGAAACGAAACGCAATGGGAGCGGCGAATGCAATGATTGCAGCAGATATGGCCTTAGCAGGCATTACAAGTCGTATTCCATGTGATGAAGTCATTGATGCTATGTATAAAATTGGTCAAACAATGCCGGTTGCATTACGAGAAACTGCACAAGGAGGCTTAGCGGCAACACCAACAGGTCGCGAGCTTGAAGCGAAGATCTTTGGTATTGCATTAAATAAAAGTGAATGAACTAACAACTATTTCAATTAAAACCATTAAAGGTATTGGAGAGGAAACAGCACAGGCATTAGAGGATATGCATATTCATAGTGTGCATGACTTGTTAGAACATTTCCCATACCGCTATGAAGATTATGAGCTAAAAGATTTGGCTGAAGCAAAGCACGACGAAAAGGTCACCGTAGAAGGAAAGGTTCACAGCGTCCCTTCGCTTACGTATTACGGAAAAAAACGTTCGCGCCTTACGTTTCGGCTGCTAGTAAACCGCTATTTGATTACGGTTACTTGTTTTAATCGCCCTTACTATAAATCAAAGTTAGAAATCGATCAAACTGTTACGGTTACGGGGAAATGGGATCAGCATCGGCAAACGATTAACTTGCAGGAGCTTCAATTTTCTCCGTTTGTTAAAAATCAAACGATTGAGCCTGTTTACTCGGTTAAAGGCAGCTTAACGGTCAAAGGAATGCGGAAGTTCGTCTCTCTTGCGTTGAAGAATTATGGCAGCAGCATTCAGGATATGCTCCCGGCCTCTATTCGTTCTAGATACAAACTAGTAACGCGTGAAGAAGCGGTTAGAAGTATTCACTTACCTCGTGATCATGAAGATTTAAAACAAGCAAGACGTCGATTTGTCTATGAAGAATTTCTACTTTTTCAATTAAAAATGCAGGCGCTTAGAAAGCGCGAAAGAGAAGAAACACCTGGAATGAAGCAAGCATTTGATTCAACTGAGCTGGTAAACTTCACGAACTTGCTGCCGTTTCCGTTAACAAACGCTCAAAAACGTGTAGTAAACGAAATTACGCACGATATGAAATCGCCTTATCGCATGAATCGCTTGCTGCAAGGTGATGTAGGGTCTGGTAAAACAGTCGTAGCAGCGGTTGCTTTATACGCCACTGTTTTAGCAGGGCATCAAGGTGCTTTAATGGTACCGACTGAAATTTTAGCTGAACAGCATGCTGAGTCATTGACTGCGATGCTTGAAAAGGTAGGAATCAGCGTAGGCTTGCTAACAGGGTCTGTTAAAGGAAAAGCAAGAAGAGAACTGCTTCAGCGAGTGAAAGACGGAGATGTTCATGTATTAGTAGGTACACATGCCTTAATTCAAGATGAAGTTATATATAATAGCTTAGGGCTCGTCATTACGGATGAACAGCACCGCTTTGGAGTTGGGCAGCGCCGGGTTTTACGTGAAAAAGGAGAGAGTCCGGATGTACTGTTTATGACGGCGACTCCTATTCCGAGAACTCTTGCTATTACGGTGTTTGGAGAAATGGATGTGTCCATTATTGATGAAATGCCAGCAGGACGTAAGGCAATTGAAACATACTGGGTAAAACATGATATGCTTGAACGTATTTTACATTTTGTTGAAAAAGAAATACATGACGGCAGACAAGCTTACGTTATTTGCCCATTGATTGAAGAATCGGACAAGCTGGATGTTCAAAATGCAATTGATGTACATGCAACACTCACTCACTATTTTAATGGAAAAGCAAGCGTTGGTCTCATGCACGGAAGATTGTCACCTGATGAAAAAGAAGAAGTGATGAAACAATTTAGCGTAAATGACGTGCAGATTTTAGTATCAACAACGGTTGTAGAAGTTGGAGTGAACGTTCCGAATGCAACCGTGATGGTCATTTATGATGCAGAGCGCTTTGGGTTATCTCAGCTTCATCAGCTAAGAGGACGCGTAGGACGAGGAGATGCACAGTCGTATTGCATTCTGCTCGCGGATCCGAAATCAGAAGTTGGAAAAGAACGAATGACCATTATGACGGAAACAAACGATGGATTTGTATTATCAGAAAGAGACTTAGAGCTTCGTGGACCTGGTGATTTCTTTGGAAGAAAACAAAGCGGGATGCCTGAGTTTAAAGTAGCCGATATGGTGCACGATTACCGTGCGCTTGAAGTAGCTCGAGAAGATGCTGCTAAGCTTGTAAATTCCGACAGCTTTTGGACAGAAGATCAGTTTGCACTGCTGAGAATACAACTAGAAGCAACGGGCGTATTGACTGGAGAAAAATTTGATTAGTAAAAGAGACTGAAACAAAGTAGTTTAGTTGAAGGAAAATCCGAACGATCAATCGTTCGGATTTTTTTCATTGTGATGATGAACGTAGATTTCATGTATGTGACGGGGATATAGGTGCTTCTAACTGTTAAGTGAAGGGCAAGGCACTTCTGCGGGGAAAGCGGAATAGATGAGACCCCGCAGAAGCGTAAGGGACGAGGAGGGTCACCGGCCGGCCGCGGAAAGCGAAGTCTTGCACGGAAATCCGTAGCGGTGTAACAAGCAATCTATACGAGCTCCTTTACCCCATTTGTTCATCTTTAGATTGGAGTGATCTAGTTATGTCTCAATCTCTTTTCGTCTATAAAGATAAAAAGCCGCTTAGAGTGAAAGAGTTAGCCGCTGGTGGCCATTAATACGACGTCAATGCACAGAATACAGCATGTGAAAAATGTTGCAATTAGAAGGCAATGATTATATACTGCTATTAGTACCTAGTATTAAAAGTTCGGATGGTGGACAATGAAGCGCAGTAAAAAAGAAAGACAGCAGCTATTAAAAACGACAATTGAAGAAAACCCATTTATTACGGATGAAGAACTAGCAGACCGTTTTTCAGTGAGCGTTCAAACAATTCGATTAGACCGCCTAGAGTTGTCGATTCCTGAACTGCGAGAACGTATTAAGCATGTAGCTTCAAAACAACTAGACGAGGAAGTGCGTTCGCTTCCGATTGAAGAAGTAATTGGAGAAGTTATCGACATTGAACTAGATCAATCAGCGATATCTATTTTTGATGTGAAAACAGAGCATGTGTTTCAGCGTAATCAAATCGCTCGTGGTCACCACCTTTTTGCGCAAGCTAATTCGTTAGCTGTCGCTGTTATTAACAACGAACTAGCGCTCACAGCAGATGCGTCGATCCGTTATCATCGCCCTGTTAAGCTTCATGAACGAGTGATAGCAAAAGCGAAAGTTCTGTCAACTAGTGAAGTGCGAACCACCGTTGAGGTAAACAGCTATGTAGGGCAAGAGCAAGTGTTCTCTGGCACTTTTAAAATGTATCGTTCTACAAAGGATAAATAATAAAAAGGATGAGACGCAACATGAAACTAGCTATTGATGCAATGGGCGGAGATCATGCACCGAAAGCCATTATTGAAGGTGTAGAAAAAGCTACTGCTCAATTTAAAGAATTACATATTACGTTAATTGGAAACGAATCAGAAATAAAAAAATATTTAACAAATTCAGATCGTATTTCGATTATTCATACAGAAGAAACCATTGATGCAACTGATGAGCCAGTGCGAGCTGTGCGCCGTAAAAAACAAGCATCTATGGTATTAATGGCAAATGAAGTAGCCGAAGGTCGTGCTGATGCTTGTATTTCAGCAGGAAATACAGGGGCGTTAATGACAGCGGGACTTTTTATTGTAGGTCGCATCAAAGGCATTGAACGTCCAGCACTTGCTCCGACGCTTCCGACACTAGATGGAAAAGGCTTTTTAATGCTAGACGTTGGTGCAAACGTTGATGCCAAGCCTGAACATTTGCTCCAGTACGCTGTGATGGGGTCTGTGTATGCCGAAAAAGTACGCGGCATTCAAGCTCCTAGAGTGGGACTGCTGAACATTGGAACTGAGGATAAAAAAGGAAATGATTTAACAAAGCAAGCCTTTCAGCTGCTAAAAAATGCTGATCTTAATTTTGTAGGCAACGTGGAATCCCGTGATTTGCTAAACGGCGTAGCGGATGTGGTTGTAACAGATGGTTTTACAGGGAATATGACTCTTAAGAGCATTGAGGGAACGGCGCTTTCTTTGTTTTCTATGATTAAACAAGAATTAATGAGCACGTTAAAAAGCAAGTTAGCCGCAGCGGTGCTAAAGCCTCAGCTGCAGGGGTTAAAAGCGAAAATGGATTACAGTGAATATGGAGGCGCAGGGCTGTTTGGATTGCATGCGCCTGTTATCAAAGCGCACGGTTCGTCGGATGCGAATGCAGTATTTAGCGCGATTAAGCAAGCTGTGAATATGGTGGAAAACAATGTGTCTTCCACTATTCAAAAAGCCATCGAACAAACTGCTAATGAAGAAAAGGAGAGATAAGAAATGGGGAAAATTGCTTTTATCTTTCCAGGCCAAGGGTCACAAACTGTTGGTATGGGAAAAGATTTATATGATGGAACAGAGGAAGCGAAAAAGCTGATTCATACAGCTGACGAAGCTTTAGGGTTCAGTCTTTCAAACATTATTTTTGAAGGGCCTCAAGAAGAATTGACTTTAACTTATCACGCTCAACCTGCTCTTTTAACAACGAGTACAATGCTGCTTGAAGCATTTAAAACGAGCGGAATTACACCCGATTTTGTTGCGGGTCACAGTCTAGGAGAATACAGTGCGCTTGTGGCTGCTGAGGTTTTATCGTTTAAAGATGCCGTTGTTGCTGTTCACAAAAGAGGTCGCTATATGGACGAAGCTGTACCAGCAGGTCAAGGTACAATGGCAGCAGTGCTTGGCATGTCAGCGGAAGATCTAGAAGCCGTTACCGCTCAAATTACAAGCGAAGGCGACGCTGTTCAGCTTGCAAATATTAACTGTCCGGGTCAAATTGTTATTTCAGGTACGGTAAATGGCGTAGAAAAAGCAGGAGCTCTTGCCAAAGAAAAAGGTGCAAAACGTGTGATTCCTCTAGTGGTAAGCGGTCCGTTCCACTCTAGTTTAATGAAGCCAGCCGCTGAAAAACTACGTGATACGCTAGAAACAGTGGGCTTTAGCGATGCGAAAGTTCCAGTCATAGCAAACGTAACAGCAAAGCCGGTTACTGACAGTCAAGATATTCAAAACAAGCTAGTGGAACAACTGTATTCTCCAGTGAGATGGGAAGAAACAGTTGAAACACTTCTTGCAGAAGGTGTAGATACATTTGTTGAAATTGGACCAGGAAAAGTATTATCAGGTCTTGTGAAAAAAGTAAATCGCCGTGCGGCTGTGTATGCTGTTAATGATCTTACATCATTAAAATCAACGATTGACGCACTAAAAGGGGGAGAATAACATGTTACAAGGGAAAGTTGCGGTTGTAACAGGCGCTTCTCGCGGAATTGGTCGTGCCGTTGCAATTGAGCTGGGAAAGCTTGGTGCTAAAGTAGTTGTAAACTATTCTGGCAGCGAAGCGAAAGCTCTTGAAGTTGTGGATGAAATTAAAGGATTAGGAACGGATGCAATTGCTGTACAAGCAAATGTGGCAGAAAGTGATTCTGTACAAGCAATGATAAAAGAAGCGATTTCTACATTTGGTTCAGTAGATATTTTAGTGAACAACGCGGGCATCACACGTGATAATCTTCTTATGCGTATGAAAGAAGACGAATGGGATGATGTTATTAATACAAACTTAAAAGGCGTATTTTTGTGTACAAAAGCAGTTACTCGTCAAATGATGAAGCAGCGCGCAGGACGTATCATTAATATTTCATCAATTGTCGGCGTCAGCGGTAATGCTGGACAAGCAAATTATGTAGCAGCAAAATCAGGCGTGATTGGTTTAACAAAAACAACTGCCAAAGAATTAGCGAGCCGCAATATTACAGTGAATGCAGTTGCTCCTGGTTTCATTGCAACAGACATGACGGATAAATTGAATGAAGAAGTGCAGGCGGAAATGTTAAAGCAAATCCCTCTTGCAAGCTTTGGCCAGCCTGAGGATGTTGCGAACGCAGTTGCGTTTTTAGCATCAGATGCAAGCCGTTATATTACGGGTCAAACGATTCACGTTGACGGCGGAATGGTGATGTAAAAAAGGCACTTTACGAAAAGTGTAATTTGGTGATAAAGTACAAAGGGACGTTTACTAGGCGACCGATAAACTTTATTATTCAACCATAGTATTTTAGATGGAAATCATCTATAATGACTTGAGGGGAGGTGAAGAACAATGGCAGAGGTACTAGAACGCGTAACAACAATCATTGTTGATCGTCTTGGTGTAGACAAAAGTGAAGTGAAACTAGAATCTAGTTTCAAAGAAGACTTAGGTGCTGACTCTCTAGACGTAGTTGAATTTGTAATGGAGCTTGAAGAGGAATTTGATATCGAAATTTCTGACGAAGAAGCTGAAAAAATTTCAACTGTAGGAGATGCAGTTAATTACATACAGAGCCAAATTTAATCTGTAGTATATGTATGAAAAGCCCCGTTAAACAGCGGGGCTTTCTCTTCTTTTTAAGAATTTCAAAAAAAGACCTCTTTTTTTTGAAAAGGTAGTGTATCTTTTAGGATACCTCGTTTTATAATGAGAGATGTTAGGAAAAAACTACGAAACAATTGAAGCAGGTAAGCGGAGGTATTTTATGCCTAAACAATATTCAAATCGAGATCGAAAGATGAACGTGAAATTCAAGCAAAATTTTGCAGAGTTTCAAAAGGAAATTGGTATTCAGTTTACAAATGAAGCGCTTCTTTTTCAAGCATTTACACATTCATCCTATGTGAATGAGCATCGCAGAAGACCGTATGAAGACAACGAGCGTCTTGAGTTTTTAGGAGATGCTGTATTAGAGCTAACCGTATCACAATTTTTATTTAAAAAATATCCAACGATGAGTGAAGGTGAGTTAACGAAGCTTCGTGCAGCAGTTGTGTGCGAACCGTCGCTTGTTACTTTTGCAAATGAAATGGATTTTGGTAAACTAGTGTTACTTGGAAAAGGTGAAGAGATGACAGGCGGCCGATCTAGACCGGCTTTACTGGCCGATGTGTTTGAAGCATTTATCGGAGCTCTTTATTTAGACCAAGGGCTTGATACGGTAGTAACGATTCTAAAAAAAGTTGTCTTTCCAAAAATTAATGAAGGTGCTTTTTCTCATGTGATGGATTTCAAAAGCCAGCTTCAAGAAGTGATTCAACGTGATGGAGTTGGACAATTAGAATACAAAGTTTTGCAAGAAAAAGGTCCAGCGCATAATCGCGAATTCTTATCTCGCGTATCGTTAAATGGTGAAGAGCTCGGCGTTGGTGTAGGCCGTTCGAAAAAAGAAGCAGAGCAAAAAGCAGCTCAAGTAGCTATTACGAAAATTAGAGCAAGTCAAACGAAATAAAATGATCCCCCTCTTAACGTATTCGTTATAAAGGGGGATTTGCTATGAAAAGATTACAAGTGTGAGGGGGGATTTCTATGTTCCTCAAACGATTAGATATTGCAGGGTTCAAATCGTTTGCAGAAAAAGTATCGATAGATTTTGTGCCAGGTGTAACGGCGGTAGTAGGACCGAATGGAAGCGGAAAAAGCAACATTACGGATGCCATACGCTGGGTGCTTGGAGAACAGTCAGCCAAATCGCTTCGTGGAGGGAAAATGGAGGACATTATTTTTGCGGGAAGCGAATCACGCCGTGCGGTAAACGTGGCTGACGTAACGCTAACGTTGGAAAATGATGACCAGTTTCTCCCGCTTGACTACCATGAAGTTAGTATTACAAGGCGCGTGTACCGCTCAGGAGACAGTGAATTTTTTATTAACAACCAGCCGTGCCGCTTGAAAGATATTGTCGATTTATTTATGGATTCAGGACTTGGAAGAGAAGCTTTTTCGATTATCAGTCAAGGAAAAGTAGAAGAAGTACTAAGCAGTAAATCTGACGAGCGCCGTAAAATTTTTGAAGAAGCTGCAGGTGTATTAAAATACAAAACGCGTAAACGAAAAGCGGAGCTCCGACTTCTCGAAACGCAAGAAAATTTAAATCGAGTGGTAGATATTCTTCATGAAATTGAAGGCCAGTTAGAGCCTTTACAGATTCAATCGTCTATTGCAAAAGATTATTTGCAGAAAAAAGAAGAATTAGAGCACATTGATGTGGCTGTTACGGTATTTGAAGTTGAAGATCTTCATCAGAAATGGGAAAAATTAAAAGCTGAAATGGCTCAGCACGAGCAGCTTGAAGAATCTCTCGCGACGAATATTCGCACGCGTGAAGGAGAAATCCAGACCCTTCGTTTACACATTCAGCAAATAGATGAACAACTAGACTCTTTACATAAAAAACTACTATATGTAAGTGAAGAAGTAGAAAAGCTAGAAGGCAAAAAAGAAGTATTAAAAGAGCGTAAGAAAAATGCCTTTCAAAATAAAGAGCAGCTGGAACGTTTAGTAAAAGAGTATACTCATAAGCATCAAGAGCTAAGTAAAGCAAAAGACAGTGAAGGAAAAGATCTTGAGCAATCTCAAAAAGAAGTACAAGAGATACGTCTGAAGCTTACTGAGCAGGAACAGCTGTTCAGGCAGTACAGCGAGAATCTAGAAGAAAAACTTGAACAGATGAAAAGCGAGTATTTTGAATTAGCGAACGCTCAAACATCCGCCCGAAATGAAATTTCATTTTTAGAGCAGCAAAAAATGCAAACGTTTGAAAAAGAGCAGCGTTTAACAAAATCCAACGAGCAATACGTAGAACAGCGCCGTGAATTAACGCAGCGAAAAGAAGCGGCGATCAAAAGGCTTGCTCAGTTTCGTCAAGAGCTTCAGCAGGCTGTACAAGTGTATAAGCAGCAAGGAGAGAAGCTTGAGTCATTAAGGCAAGCCTATCGCAAACAAGAGTCTACTCTTTATCAAGCTTATCAGTACGTACAGCAGACAAAATCACGAAAAGAAATGCTGGAAGAGATGCAAGAAGACTATGAAGGTTATTTTCACGGTGTAAAAGAAGTATTAAAAGCGCGTGATGAGAAGCTTGCAGGTATCAAAGGCGCGATTGCTGAGCTAATTAATGTGCCAAAAGAGTATGAAACAGCGCTTGAAATTGCCCTTGGAGGAGCAGCTCAGCATATTGTCGTTCAAGACGAACAAAGTGCACGTCAGGCAATTGGCTTTTTGAAACAAAATGGTTACGGGAGAGCTACGTTTTTACCACTGACGTCTGTAAAAGACCGTTATGTTCCCGCTCAAACTATTTCTATGCTAGAGAGCCATGAAGCGTATGTAGGAATCGCTTCATCTCTTGTTAAGTACGAAGCTACCTACGACCGAGTTATTAAAAATTTGCTTGGAACCGTTATTGTAGTCAATGATTTAAAAGGTGCAAATGAACTTGCCCGTCTTGTGCAGCACCGCTATCGTTTTGTGACCGTTAAAGGAGATGTCGTCAACCCCGGTGGTTCGATGACAGGCGGTTCAATGAAGCAAAAGTCTAACTCTTTGTTAGGCCGTCAGCGTGAAGTGGAAGCCATTACGGCAAAAATAGAAGAGATGGAACAAAAGACGCTTGTGCTCGAGCAAGATGTGAAAGATAAAAAGTCACAGATTGAGGAGCTTCAGCAGGAAATTAATAAACAGCAGGCATTTGTGGAACGCTTGAAAGACAAAGAGCAGGAATCTGACCGAGAAGTAAAGCAAATTGACATCGAAGAAAAAGCAGTGAATGACCGCTTAACCATGTACGATCATGATATTGCTAGCTTTAGACAAGATCAGACGAGCTTGTCTGCTCGAATTGATGAGCTCCATACAAGTTTGCAAGGAAATCAGCAGCAGGCAAATGTATTAGAGAAAAACATTGAAGAGTTAGCTGCACGCAAGCATACACAGCAAACGTCTAAAGAAACGGTTCAACATGAGCTTACAGAAGTAAAAGTCCTTCTTGCGAAAAAAGAACAGTTCCTTGCAAATCAGCAAGAAAAATATGAAAGAGTGTGCTTTGAACTTGATCAAACCATTCAGCGTTTGTCTGAAGCTACAGATGACCTTTCTCTTTTAACGAGTGAAATCACGAGCAACGACTCGGGTGAACTTCAGCTCGAAGAAGCGGCGCATGAGCGAATAAAAGAAAAGACAGAAACGTTACAATTAATGGATGACTGCAGATCAGAGCGGTTGAAAGCCCAGAATAAACTTGAAGACGAAGAGAGGATTGTAAAAGAGCTGCAGCGTCAGTACAAACAAATTACGGATGCTTTAAAAGATGAAGAAGTCAAAATCAATCGAATTGACGTAGAGCTAGACAGCCGTCTGCAGCAGCTGACAGAAGAGTACGAAATTAGCTTTGAAGCAGCAAAAGAAAAATATCCTTTAACATTAGATATTCAAGAAGCAAGGAAAAAAATCAAGCTCATTAAGCTGGCAATTGATGAATTAGGAACCGTAAACCTAGGTTCTATTGAACAATACGAACGCGTTTCAGAGCGCTATGAATTTTTAAATACGCAGCGAGCGGACCTTGACGAAGCGAAAAATACGCTGTATCAAGTGATTGAAGAAATGGACGAGGAAATGAAGAAACGTTTTTCTGATACGTTCTCTCGTATCCGCAATGAATTTGGTACAGTGTTCTCTTCCCTATTCGGAGGAGGAAAAGCGGATTTAAAATTAACAGATCCGAAAGATTTATTAAATACAGGTGTGGAAATTGTTGCCCAGCCTCCTGGGAAAAAACTGCAGAATCTAGGGTTGCTGTCAGGCGGCGAGCGTTCGTTAACAGCCATTGCTCTCCTGTTTTCTATTTTGAAAGTACGTCCGGTGCCGTTTTGTGTGCTAGATGAGGTGGAAGCAGCGCTTGATGAAGCAAACGTTCATCGCTTCGCTACGTATTTACGCAAATTTAGTAATCAAACACAGTTCATTGTTATTACTCACCGAAAAGGTACAATGGAAGAAGCTGATGTACTGTACGGTGTGACAATGCAAGAATCTGGCGTATCGAAATTAGTCTCTGTTCGTTTAGAAGAATCAAAGCAATATGTTTAACTCATAGAATGAAAGGGTGGTACGAATGAGCTTTTTTAAGAAACTAAAAGAAAAAATTACAATGCAAACCGATTCTGTTACCCAAAAATTTAAAGATGGACTATCAAAAACGCGCAATTCTTTTTCAGAACGCGTGAATGATCTAGTGTCTCGCTATCGTCAAGTAGACGAAGAGTTTTTTGAGGAATTAGAAGAAATTTTAATTAGTGCTGATGTCGGTGTGGCTACCGTGTTGGATTTAATTGATGACTTAAAATCGGAAGTGAAACGCCGTAATATTAAGGATCCTCAAGATGTACAGGCTGTCATCTCTGAGAAATTAATTGATATTTATGAATCTGGTGAAGAGCAGATTGGTGAACTGAATATGCAGCAAAATGATTTAACGGTGATTTTGTTTGTAGGGGTAAACGGCGTTGGGAAAACAACAACAATTGGAAAAATTGCGCATAAATTCAAACAAGAAGGCAAAAAAGTCGTAATGGCAGCAGGAGATACGTTCCGTGCCGGTGCGATTGAGCAGTTAGAAGTATGGGGAGAACGCGTTGGTGTGGATGTTATTAAGCAATCTGCAGGCTCTGACCCTGCCGCTGTCATGTATGACGCTGTTCAGTCAGCTAAGGCTCGAAAAGCAGATGTTTTATTATGTGATACAGCAGGGCGCCTTCAAAATAAAGTAAATTTAATGAAAGAATTAGAGAAAGTAAAGCGTGTTATTGAACGAGAAATTCCTGGTGCTCCTCATGAGGTACTGCTTGTACTTGATGCGACGACGGGTCAAAATGCTTTAAGTCAGGCTAAAACATTCTCAGAAGCAACGAACGTGACGGGAATTGTGTTAACAAAACTAGATGGTACGGCTAAAGGCGGAATTGTTCTTGCCATTCGAAACGAACTGAAGCTTCCTGTTAAATTCGTTGGACTTGGAGAAAAAGTGGACGACCTTCAGCCGTTTGACACGGAGCAATATATCTATGGGTTATTTGCCAATGCTGTAGAAGAAGAAACAGAAAAAGAGGCGTAATCTAAAAAGAGGCTGGGATATAAGTATCTTAGTTGAAGGGAGATCCGAACGATTAATCGTTCGGATTTTTTTATTAGCAGGGTGGATGCAGGTTTCATATTTATTCTTCTTTAAATTGAAGTAATTTAGTTATATCTCCATCTCTTTTAAGTGGGAAAATGTGAGGTGTTAAGGAAAAAACTTGACATTCAAACCTCGCCTAGTTAAACTAATAACATGTAAAGGCTTTTCACTTAACAAGGGGGCGGTCAGATGGTTGAAAAGAGCGTGCATATGCTCGAAAAAACAACAAGAATGAATTACTTATTTGACTTCTATCAGGCGCTGTTGACGCCCAAACAAAGAAGTTATATGTCACTTTATTACTTGGATGATTATTCCCTCGGTGAAATAGCGGAAGAATTTGATGTGAGTCGTCAAGCAGTTTATGATAATATAAAACGTACAGAGCAAATGCTTGAACAATATGAGGAAAAGCTATTGTTATTTCAACGGTTTCAAGAGCGTCAATCAATTGTTCAACAACTGAAAGACGAACTTGCAGCCGACTTACACAAGAACAGTAAGCTTTCTTCTCTTCTTGATTCGCTCGAGAAATTAGATTAGGGGGCGGCGTATATGGCATTTGAAGGATTAGCCGACCGTTTGCAAAGCACACTGCAAAAGTTAAAAGGAAAAGGAAAAGTTAACGAAGCTGATGTTAAAGAAATGATGCGTGAAGTTAGACTTGCCCTTTTAGAAGCCGATGTAAACTTTAAAGTAGTAAAAGACTTTGTTAAGCGCGTAAGCGAACGTGCTGTAGGTCAAGACGTTCTTAAGAGCTTAACGCCTGGACAACAAGTTATTAAGGTTGTACAAGAAGAATTAACTGCACTTATGGGCGGAGAGCAAAGCAAGATTGCAGTAGCTCCAAAAGCTCCAACTGTAATTATGATGGTTGGACTTCAAGGTGCAGGTAAAACAACAACAACCGGTAAACTTGCCAATTTATTACGTAAAAAATATAACCGTAATCCATTGCTTGTAGCAGCAGATATTTATCGTCCGGCAGCTATTAAACAGCTTGAAACACTAGGAAAACAGCTTAGCATGTCTGTTTTTTCATTAGGTGATCAAGTAAGTCCTGTGGAGATTGCGAAACAAGCTATTGCTCATGCGAAAGAAGAGCATCACGATTATGTATTAATTGATACAGCGGGACGTTTGCATGTTGATGAAAATTTAATGGAGGAGTTAGAACAGATTAAAGAGCTTTCTAACCCAGACGAAATTTTCCTTGTTGTCGATGCGATGACGGGTCAAGATGCAGTAAACGTTGCGGATAGCTTTAATAAGCAATTAGGATTAACTGGAGTTGTATTAACGAAACTAGACGGCGATACGCGCGGTGGTGCAGCGCTTTCTATTCGTGCAGTAACCGATACACCAATTAAGTTTGTCGGTCTTGGAGAAAAAATGGATGCTATTGAAGCATTCCATCCAGAGCGTATGGCTTCCCGTATCTTAGGTATGGGTGATGTGCTGACGCTTATCGAAAAGGCTCAGGCAAATGTAGATGCTGAAAAAGCAAAAGAGCTTGAAGCTAAGCTGCGCACGCAGTCATTTACATTTGATGACTTTTTAGATCAACTTGCTCAGGTGCGTCAAATGGGACCGCTTGATGAGCTGATTGGTATGCTTCCGGGCGCCAATAAAGTAAAGGGGCTCAAAAACCTGCAGGTGGATGAAAAGCAAATTAATCATGTAGAAGCAATTATTCGTTCTATGACGAAAGCGGAAAAAACAAACCCTGAAATCATTAATGCAAGTCGAAGAAAGCGTATTGCAAAAGGAAGCGGACGTTCTGTACAAGAAGTCAACCGTTTGCTTAAACAATTTGAAGACATGAAAAAAATGATGAAACAAATGACAAATATGTCAAAAGGCAAGAAAAAGGGTATGAAACTTCCATTCTTTTCATGATAAAACGCTTGATTTGGACTGAAAAACCAAAGAAAATAAAATATTTTTCTAGTGTTAAGAAAAAAACCTTTACAAACATTTTACCTATTTGATATTATATTATCTTGTTGAAACATATTCGGAGGTGCTTTATAAAATGGCAGTAAAAATTCGTTTAAAACGTATGGGAGCTAAAAAATCTCCTTTCTATCGTATCGTAGCAGCAGACTCTCGTTCACCACGTGATGGACGTTACATCGAAGTAGTTGGAACTTACAATCCTGTAGTTCAACCAGCTGAAGTTAAAATCGATGAAGAGCTAGCTCTTAAATGGTTACAAAATGGTGCTAAACCATCTGATACAGTTCGTAACCTTTTCTCTAACGAAGGCATCATGGAAAAATTCCATAATGCTAAATTAGGAAAATAATTTCACTCGAGATGACATCACTAATCGAAACAATTGTAAAGCCGCTTGTTGATTACCCAGCTGATGTTAAAGTGGAGGAACAAGAAGATGAACGTCAAGTGACGTACATCCTTACTGTTCACCAAGAAGATGTCGGCAAAGTAATCGGCAAACAAGGCCGCGTTGCAAAAGCGATTCGAACTGTTGTGAATGCAGCAGCATCACAGCAAGGTAAAAAAGTGTATGTGAAAATTCAAGAGTAATCAAAAAGGGAGAGGGATAACCTCGCCCTTTTTTTATGTTATGATAAGATGAACGTTTTGATCACAGTAAGTCTTTTGCGAGCAAGAAGCAGCTATTTCAATATGCATGTAAAAAGCACAAGGTCACTATCTTGAGAGCGGAGGGAACGTTTTGAACATTATTCAAAAAGTGGTTGTGAAACAAGTGTTAACTGAAGCAAGCAAACAAGATCTTGAAAATCGTTTTATAAATCGCAAGCAGGCGCTTGAAAAAGAAATGGAACAGCTGAAATTTCAGTTAAAGCACATGGAAAAAGCCAATAAAGGTTCTTCTTTATTACATAGTCAGTTTGAAAAAGAAAAATCCGCTCGCCTTGAAAAAATTGAAGTGTTGAACTTTCAGCTGACGCAATTAGAAAAGCTTCCTTTAGGGAGCGAACTCGTTGAAACGGAACTGGATGCCTTGGTAGAGGTAGAAATCGGCGATGATTGGGAAAAGATAAAAGAAAGTAAAACAATTATTATAAAAGATAGCAAAGTTGTTGAGATTAGATAGAGGTGAAGAAGTATGAAATGGTTTAAGGTTGGAAAAATTGTGAATACCCATGGTGTAAAAGGAGAAGTTCGTATTGTATCAACTACGGATTTTGCTGATGAGCGTTATGAAAAAGGAAATAAACTTTATATCTTCAAAGAAAAGCAAAGCGAGCCGGTAGAAGTAACAGTGGCAAGCCACCGCAGGCATAAAAATTTTGATCTGCTTACATTCGAAGGCTATCAAAACGTAAATGATGTTGAGCAGTATAAAAACTGCGAAGTAAAAATCCCTGAGGAGCAGCTAACGGATTTAGAAGACGGTGAATTCTATTTCCACGAAATTATTGGCTGTACAGTAAAAACAGAAGACGGAGTAGAGGTAGGAACGGTCAAAGAAATTTTAACGCCGGGAGCTAATGATGTGTGGGTTGTTAAAAAAGGCGGAAAAGAAGTTCTTATTCCTTACATCGACGACGTTGTACAATCTATTGATATAGATGAAAAAGAGATTGTTATTACAGTAATGGAAGGGTTATTGGACTAATGAAAATTGATGTACTGTCGCTATTTCCTTCTATGTTTGACGGTGTTTTTGGTGAATCAATTTTGAAAAAAGCACAGGAAAAAAATGCGGTTGAACTGAATGTAGTTAATTTCCGAGAATATTCTACGAACAAACATCAAAATGTGGACGATTATCCTTACGGCGGAGGTGCTGGAATGGTATTGACGCCTCAGCCTATTTTTGACGCTGTAGAAAAGCTGACTGAAACAGCCAAGAAGCCCCGGGTAGTTTTGCTTTGTCCGCAGGGCGAACGCTATACACAGGCAAAAGCAGAAGAGCTGGCAGCAGAAGAGCATTTAATTTTTATTTGCGGTCATTACGAAGGATATGATGAACGAATTCGTGAGCAGCTGGTAACTGATGAAATTTCAATTGGTGACTATGTATTAACTGGAGGAGAGCTTGGTGCAATGGTTGTGATCGATAGCGTTGTTCGCCTGCTTCCCGATGTGCTTGGCAATAATCATTCAGCTGTACAGGACTCACACAGTACCGGTTTACTAGAGCACCCCCACTATACGCGTCCCGCTGATTTTAGAGGCTTAACGGTTCCTGAAGTACTTATGTCAGGAAATCATAAAAAAATTGAACAGTGGCGCCAAAAAGAGTCTTTAAAGCGCACGCTGCTTCGAAGACCGGATATGCTTGAAAAGATAGAGCTAACAGAAGAGCAAAAGAAACTAGTAGCTCAATTAAAAGAAGAAAATCAGCTTTCATAAATCCATAAAATTTATGCATAAACTCTGTTGCATACGGTATAAGAGTGTGCTAAGATAGATTTTGTGGCTTGGGCAGATGTCTGGTCACCTATAACGATGTTCCGCTGCAATGATTGAAAAGCATTGGTATGAGCGTCTGTTGGAAGGAGTTGAAACACGCGATGCAAAAATTAATCGAAGAGATTACAAAAGAACAATTAAAAACAGATCTTCCTACGTTCCGTCCTGGTGATACTGTACGTGTACACGTAAATATCGTTGAGGGTACTCGTGAACGTGTTCAGGTATTTGAAGGTGTTGTTATTAAGCGTCGTGGCGGTGGTATCAGCGAAACATTTACAGTACGTAAGATTTCTTACGGTGTAGGTGTAGAGCGTACATTCCCACTTCATACGCCAAAAATTGCAAAAATCGAAGTAATGCGCCGCGGTAAAGTACGCCGTGCGAAACTTTATTACCTACGTGAATTACGTGGTAAAGCTGCGCGTATTAAAGAAATTCGATAATAGTAAAGGGGAGCTTGTTTATACAAGCTCCTTTTTTCAAATGTTTTTTTAGAACGATTCGTTCTCTGACAGTAAAAAATAGACGTACAAGTCATCATTTTTTTATTCTATTTATTTATTAGGCGTTTCAAACATTATCGTTTAAAATAAAGGTATGACATAAGAGTTGGAGGACTGAAGATGGCTCGAAAGAAAAATGAACTGTGGGAATGGATAAAAGCAATCGCCATTGCCGTACTGTTAGCTGTTGTAATTCGCTATTTCTTGTTTGCACCGATTGTAGTAGATGGACTTTCTATGATGCCTACGCTGCATGACCAAAATCGAATGATTGTAAATAAGTTCTCCTATAAGATTGGTGATCCTGATCGCTTTGATATTATTGTTTTTCATGCTACAGCGGAAAAAGATTACATAAAACGTATTATCGGACTGCCGGGTGATCATATTGAGTATCGAAATGATACGCTATATGTAAATGGAAAAGCTTATAAAGAACCCTATTTAGATCAGTATAAAAAAGAAGTGATTGACGGTAATTTAACCGAAGATTTTAAACTAGAAGACGTAACGGGTAAAAAGACCGTGCCAGAAGGCTATTTGTTCGTGATGGGAGACAATCGACGCTACAGTAAAGACAGCCGTCAGATTGGCTTTGTGAGCATGGACAAGGTGCTTGGTAAAACGAGCGCCGTATACTGGCCGATTAAAGAAGCACGTTTTGCAAAGTAAAATATAAAAGGTGAGTAAAATATGACAATTCAATGGTTTCCTGGCCACATGGCCAAGGCCAGAAGACAAGTAACTGAAAAGCTAAAATTGATTGATATTGTATACGAACTGGTTGATGCACGCATTCCGCAATCATCGCGAAATCCAATGATTGATGAGATTATTGTGAACAAGCCGAGAATCGTATTGCTGAATAAAGTGGACAAAGCTGATCCGCGCGTTACTCAGCAGTGGCTAGATTATTACAAAGCACAAGGTATTTATGCCTTAGCTATTGACGCACAAGCAGGTAAAGGAATGAAACAAATTGTTTCGTCTTCCAAAGAACTTCTTCAAGAGAAGTTTGACCGTATGCGCGCAAAAGGAGTCAAAAAACCCCGCGCTATTCGAGCGATGATTGTAGGGATTCCTAACGTTGGTAAATCCACGCTGATTAATCGCCTTGCCAGTAAAAAAATCGCCAAGACCGGAGATCGTCCAGGTGTGACGCAAGCACAGCAGTGGATTAAGGTAGGAAATGAGCTGGAGCTACTTGATACGCCAGGTATTTTGTGGCCTAAGTTTGAAGATGAAACAGTTGGATATAAGCTTGCGACAACGGGTGCTATTAAAGATACCATTTTAAATATGCAAGATGTTGCTGTTTATGCGCTGCGCTTCTTAACTAGCCATTACCCAGAACAATTAAAGCAGCGTTATGATTTAAATGAAATCCCTGAAGACATTGTAGAGCTTTTTGATGCAATTGGGTCGCGCCGCGGCTGTTTAATGGGTGGCGGCATGGTGGATTACGATAAAACGGCTGAGCTTGTTCTTCGAGAAATTCGAACGGATAAAATTGGCACCTTTACATTTGATGATCCAAGTGAAGCTGAACAGCAGCTGTAAGCAATACATTGCGAACTGAAACAAAAAACGCCTCTGCCTTTTTAGCATGAGGCGTTTTTTATGTAAAAGTGCCGCATGGAAATGTTGATATAAAGAAGGTGGAGCTAATGAAAAAGAGTATTAAGGAAATAAAAGAAGAACTAAAGCAAGTGAGAAGCCCGGAAGATGCTTTATTTAAGGCATATGCGCAAGATGAGCGTAAAGGTGTGCAGCAGGTTATTATTCAAAAACAAAGGCAATTTGAAGCCGCTGAGCGCTTGAAGAAACAGTTTGATGAAATGATGGCATATGAAAACGAATTATACAATCAAGGAGCAACCTATATTGCCGGAGTAGATGAAGTAGGAAGAGGACCGTTAGCAGGACCGGTAGTAGCTGCTGCTGTTATTTTGCCGCCGGATTTTTTTCTCCCTGGTTTGACGGATTCAAAGAAGTTATCAGAAGCAAAGCGAGAAGCGTTTTATGAAGAAATTTGTAAAAGCGCTGTCGCTATCGGTATAGGTATTATAGACGCAGAGGTCATTGATTCTATTAATATTTATGAAGCAACAAAAAAGGCAATGACTGAAGCAATTGAACTTCTAGCTGTTCAGCCTGATGAACTGCTTATTGATGCGATGAAGCTGCCGGTGCCTATTTCGCAGCAGTCAATCATCAAAGGCGATGCTACAAGCATTTCCATTGCTGCAAGTTCTGTTATTGCAAAAGTGACGCGAGATCGAATGATGAAAGAACTTGGTGAACGCTATCCTGCATACGGATTCGAAAAACATATGGGATATGGAACAAAACAACATTTAGAAGCAATCGAACAATATGGAATTTTGCCAGAACACCGCCGATCTTTTGCACCAATAAAAAACCAAGTAAACTAGAACATGATACCCAAGCATATCTCTGCTTTTTAGCGCATGTTTCACATGCGGGATTTTAGGCTCAAAAAGGATATAGCTTATTTAAGTGGAGATATTGCAGAGGGTGAAGTTCGTAAATTATTTTCCTCTCAGTTCGCTTCAGTTGTGAAGGTTGATTTACATGATCAACCGTACGTTTAACGTCCGCAGAGTCTCATTGACCTCATAAGGTATGGTTAAGTACTATCTCCATAAAAATATCAATTTTCTTATTATTTCAATATTTTTCACTAGAATAGTAGACAATTAGACAATTATTTTTATACAATGAAAGCGCAGTCTATTTTGTGCAGTATAGTTTTGTGGTTGATTATGTTAGGAGGATGGGAAATGAATATCCATGAGTATCAAGGAAAAGAACTACTCAGAAAATATGGGGTTGCAGTACCAAACGGTCGAGTAGCTTTTACTGTTGAAGAAGCAGTTGAAGCAGCAAAGGAATTAGGTTCACAAGTATCAGTGGTGAAAGCACAAATCCATGCTGGTGGACGCGGTAAAGCGGGCGGTGTCAAAGTAGCAAAAAACTTAGATGAAGTTCGTACATATGCACAAGATATTTTAGGAAAGACCCTCGTAACACACCAAACAGGCCCTGAAGGAAAAGAAGTTAAGCGCTTGTTAGTTGAAGAGGGATGCGATATTAAGAAAGAATACTACATCGGTTTAGTTCTTGATCGTGCAACGTCTCAAGTTGTATTGATGGGTTCTGAAGAAGGTGGAACTGAAATTGAAGAAGTGGCGGAAAAAACGCCTGAAAAAATCTTTAAAGAATATGTGGATCCTGCGATTGGTTTACAAGCATTCCAAGCTCGCAGACTTGCATTTAATATTAATATTCCAAAAGAACTAGTTGGAAAAGCAGTTAAGTTCATGACAGGTTTATATACAGTATTTGTTGAAAAAGACTGCTCAATTGCAGAGATTAATCCTCTAGTTGTAACAGGTGACGGAGACGTTATGGCATTGGATGCGAAGTTAAACTTTGATTCAAATGCGCTGTATCGTCAAAAAGATATTCTTGAATATCGTGACCTTGAAGAGGAAGATGCTAAAGAAATTGAAGCATCTAAATACGACTTAAGCTACATTTCACTAGATGGTAATATCGGTTGTATGGTAAACGGTGCAGGTTTAGCAATGGCAACGATGGATATTATTAAACATTACGGAGGCGACCCTGCTAACTTCCTGGATGTTGGGGGCGGCGCAACTGCTGAAAAAGTAACAGAAGCGTTCAAAATTATTTTATCTGACCAAAATGTAAAAGGTATTTTCGTTAATATTTTCGGCGGGATTATGAAATGTGATGTTATTGCAACAGGTGTTGTTGAAGCAACGAAACAAGTTGGATTAAGCCTTCCATTAGTTGTTCGCTTAGAAGGAACAAACGTTGAACTTGGAAAAGAAATTTTACAAAAATCAGGCTTAAATATCACAGCTGCTGAATCTATGGCAGACGGCGCACAAAAAATCGTTTCACTAGTGAAATAGAAAGGCTGGGGGATAGGAATGAGCGTATTTATTAATCAAGATACAAAAGTAATTGTACAAGGAATTACAGGCGGAGTTGGCCTTTTTCATACACAGCAAATGTTAGAATATGGAACGAAAATTGTTGGTGGCGTAACACCAGGTAAAGGCGGCTTAGAAGTAGAAGGTGTTCCGGTATTTAATACGGTTGCCGAGGCAAAAGAAAAAACAGGCGCAACGGCTTCTGTTGTATATGTTCCGCCAGCATTCGCAGCTGACTCCATTATTGAAGCAGTTGACGCAGATTTAGATTTAGTTATTTGTATTACGGAAGGTATTCCAGTATTAGATATGGTAAAAGTAAAGCGTTATATGGAAGGAAAACGTACGCGCCTTGTGGGACCTAACTGCCCAGGTGTTATTACACCGGAAGAATGTAAAATTGGAATTATGCCAGGGTACATTCACAAAAAAGGTCATGTAGGTGTAGTTTCACGTTCTGGTACATTAACATATGAAGCTGTTCATCAACTTTCTGAAGCTGGCATTGGCCAATCAACAGCTGTTGGTATCGGTGGTGACCCAGTGAACGGCACGAACTTTATCGATGTATTAAAAGCGTTTAATGAAGATGAAGATACGTATGCAGTAATTATGATTGGTGAAATCGGCGGTACGGCAGAAGAAGAAGCGGCAGAATGGGTAAAAGCAAACATGACAAAACCTGTGGTCGGCTTCATTGGCGGTCAAACAGCACCTCCAGGAAAACGTATGGGCCATGCTGGTGCTATTATTTCAGGTGGTAAAGGGACAGCATCTGAAAAAATTAAAACAATGAATGAGTGCGGTATCCAAGTAGCTGAAACACCATCTGTTATGGGAGAAACACTTATTAAAGTGTTAAAAGAACAAGGCATTTACGAGCAGTGTAAGACTCATTAATAGAAGACATATAGCCTCCTTTGAATGGGGGCTATTTTGTCCATTTAAAAAGGAGATTGTAGAATGTCTGATTTACGGGAAAAATTAATTCATTTAGCACATTGTCCATCTGTTAATTGGAAACAAATTTTTACGCTACTTCAACAGAATTCTTCATTACAAAATCTCTACGAGTACTCTCCATCACAGCTTCAAAAACTATTGACTCTCTCGATTGAACGTGCTAATCAAATAAAAAAAGATTTGCAAACTATTCCAATACGAGATATTCTAGATAAATATGACGCTGAGAATATTCAATGTGTCACCATCCTAGATGATGAATATCCTGAACTTTTGCGCCATATTTATGATCCGCCTTGGGTATTATTTGCAAGAGGAAAGATTTCTCTCCTACACGCTACGGCAAGCTTAAGCGTTGTAGGAACAAGGAACCCCACTTCATATGGAACTGCAGCTCTGACTCATATTGTTAAGCCGATGCTGCATGAAGAATTTGTCGTTGTAAGTGGACTGGCCTTAGGGATTGACCAGGCTGCTCATGAACTGGCTATCGCTGAAAAAGCTAAAACGATTGCAGTTTTAGGCGGAGGGTTTTATAATATTTACCCAAGAGGAAACCAAAATTTAGCAAGAGAAATTGCGCAGCATCATTTGCTGCTTTCTGAATATGCCCCGTTTATGAAGCCGACAAAATGGTTTTTCCCTCGCAGAAACAGAATCATTAGCGGATTAACAGGAGGCACGTTGGTGGTGCAAGCAAAAGAAAGAAGTGGATCTTTTATTACCGCCGACCAGGCGCTTCAGCAAGGAAGAGAAGTATTTGCCATACCGGGTTCTATTTTTGAAGAAACATCATGTGGAACGAATAAGTTAATTCAATTAGGGGCAAAACTTGTGCAAAGCGCTGCTGATATTACAGATGAAATGATGTATATAAGATGAATGTTTCAAAGTAGTCATATTCTTGCATGGTATGAAATACTAGTGAGATACGTAGTAAAATCGTATGACTTATCTTTTGGACATTTGACAAACAAGAACCAAATATTTAATAATAATGAAGATTTTATTCTACCTCTTGAGGAGGAACAAATAGATGTCTGACTACCTAGTAATTGTAGAATCGCCTGCAAAGGCTAAAACAATTGAACGTTATTTAGGAAAGAAATATAAAGTAAAAGCATCGATGGGACATGTTCGCGATTTACCTAAAAGTCAAATGGGAATTGATATTGAACAGGATTACAATCCGAAATATATTACAATTCGCGGGAAAGGCCCGGTTTTAAAAGAACTAAAAACAGCGGCTAAAAAAGCAAAGAAGATTTACCTAGCAGCCGATCCAGACCGTGAAGGAGAAGCGATTGCATGGCACTTGGCGCACAGTTTGGATGTAGACATTGCATCGGACTGCCGCGTAGTATTTAATGAGATTACAAAAGAAGCGATTAAAGAATCTTTTAAACATCCACGAGCAATTAATATGGATTTAGTAGATGCTCAACAAGCACGCCGTATTCTTGACAGGCTGGTTGGCTACAACATCAGTCCATTGCTGTGGAAAAAAGTGAAAAAAGGATTAAGTGCCGGAAGGGTTCAATCAATTGCAGTGCGGTTAATTATTGATCGTGAAAAAGAAATTGCAAAGTTTATCCCAGAAGAATACTGGACGGTAAAAGCAACTTTTCAAAAAGGGAACGACCAATTTGAAGGCCAGTTGATCGAATATCAAGGAAAAAAAGTAGAGCTATCGAATGAAAATGATGTAACCAACATTGTTAAACAATTAGATGGAAATGAATTTTCAATTTCTAAAGTAACAAAACGTGAGCGAAAGCGTAATGCGGCTCCTTCTTTTACCACGTCTTCATTACAGCAAGAGGCAGCGCGGAAACTGAACTTCCGAGCGAAAAAAACAATGATGATTGCGCAGCAATTATATGAAGGAATTGATTTAGGAAAAGAAGGCACAGTAGGTCTTATCACGTATATGCGTACCGATTCTACTCGTATTTCAGAAACAGCTCAAACGGAAGCTAGAGATTACATTACGAACGCATACGGAAATCAGTTTGTGGCAACGGAAAAGCGTAAAGAAAAGAAAAATTCGAACGCGCAAGATGCCCACGAAGCGATTCGTCCAACTTCAGCTCTTCGTAAACCAGGAGAGGTAAAAGAGTTCTTATCGCGTGATCAGTATCGACTGTATAAGCTAGTATGGGAGCGCTTCGTTGCTAGTCAAATGGCACCTGCAATTATGGATACAATGGCTGTAGATTTGAAAAATGGAGACGTAACATTTAGAGCAAACGGCTCCAAAGTTAAATTTCCAGGCTTTATGAAAGTGTATGTTGAAGGCAATGATGATCAAGTGGAGGAAAAAGAAAATCTTCTTCCAGACTTAGAAGAAGGAGAAGTAGCTTATTCTAAAGACATCGATGAAAAGCAGCACTTCACACAGCCGCCGCCAAGATATACTGAAGCTCGTTTAGTCAAGACATTAGAAGAGCTAGGCATTGGCCGACCGTCTACATATGCTCCAACACTTGACACGATTCAAAAGCGCGGGTACGTAGCGCTCGATAACAAGCGTTTTGTTCCAACAGAACTTGGAGAAATTGTACTAGAGCTTGTATTGGAGTTTTTCCCGGAAATTTTAGATGTAGAGTTTACAGCTAAAATGGAAAACGATTTGGATGAAGTGGAAGATGGTAATGTTCAATGGGTGCGTGTTATTGACGAATTTTACAGTGATTTTGAAAAACGCTTAGAACATGCTGAAAAAGAAATGCGCGAAGTGGAGATTAAAGATGAACCTGCCGGAGAAGATTGCGGAGAATGCGGTTCACCTATGGTATACAAAATGGGACGCTACGGAAAATTTATGGCATGCTCTAATTTCCCTGACTGCCGCAACACAAAGCCAATTGTAAAAGAGATTGGCGTAAAGTGCCCGAAATGTGAAGAAGGAAATATCGTTGAGCGAAAATCGAAGAAAAAGCGTACATTTTATGGCTGTGATCGATTCCCGGGCTGTGACTTCGTATCTTGGGATAAGCCGATTGCAAGAAAATGTCCGAAATGTGAAAACCTGCTTGTGGAGAAGAAACAGAAAAAAGGAACTCAAGTCGTCTGTACAAGTTGTGATTATAAAGAGGAAGCTCAGCAGTAAAAGAGAATGGGATGAATTCCCACACTTTAAATTTAAAAATAGCAGTTATATAAGATGCGGCGACATTGCTTCATGTGCTAAAATGGAAACGTTATTAGCGACATTGAGTAATGTCGCATTTTCTTTGTCCCGTTAAAAAAGGAACAGACAAGTGAATGAATAAGGAAAATGATAGAAAAGATAGAAATGAAGTTGGAGGATTTACAATGAATGAACAAGTAATTAATGTTATCGGAGCAGGTCTTGCTGGAAGTGAAGCGGCTTGGCAAATCGCAAAGCGCGGTTTGAAAGTCCGTCTTTATGAGATGAGACCAGTGAAGCAAACACCTGCTCATCATACGGACAAATTTGCTGAATTAGTATGTAGTAATTCACTGCGTGCAAATACATTAACAAATGCAGTGGGTGTTTTAAAAGAAGAAATGCGATTATTAGACTCTGTAATTATTCGTTCAGCAGACGAGTGTGCGGTTCCAGCAGGTGGAGCACTGGCTGTTGATCGTCACGAATTTGCCGCTCGTGTGACGGAAAGTGTTAAAAACCATCCGAACGTAACGGTTGTTAATGAAGAGATTACGGAAATTCCACAAGGGCCAACTGTTATTGCAACAGGTCCGTTAACGTCAAAAGATTTATCAGAACAGCTGCGCGCGTTAACAAGTGAAGATTATTTATATTTTTACGATGCGGCTGCACCTATTATTGAAAAAGACAGCATTGATATGGATAAAGTATATCTTAAATCTCGCTATGACAAAGGGGAAGCTGCCTATTTAAACTGTCCGATGACAAAAGAAGAATTCCAGCGTTTTCATGAAGCATTAATCAATGCAGAGACGGTTCCTTTAAAAGAATTTGAGAAAGAAATTTATTTTGAAGGATGTATGCCAATTGAAGTAATGGCCTCACGCGGAGAAAAAACAATGCTCTTTGGACCCATGAAACCAGTTGGGTTAGAAGATCCGAAAACAGGAAAGCGACCTTATGCAGTTGTTCAGCTTCGTCAAGATGATGCAGCAGGTACACTATATAATATCGTAGGTTTCCAAACACACTTAAAATGGGGAGCACAAAAAGAAGTATTAAGCTTAATCCCAGGTTTAGAAAATGCAGAAGTAGTACGCTACGGAGTTATGCATAGAAATACGTTTATTAATTCTCCTAAATTGTTAAAGCCTACGTATCAATATCGTGAGCGTGATGATTTATTCTTTGCTGGACAAATGACGGGAGTAGAAGGATATGTAGAATCAGCTGCGAGCGGATTAATGGCAGGAATGAACGCAGCTCGACTTGTGCTTGGTGAAGAATTGGTTGTATTGCCGCAGGAAACGGCGATTGGCAGTATGGCTCACTATATCACACATACAAACGCAAAAAATTTCCAGCCGATGAATGCCAACTTTGGCTTATTCAAAGAATTGGAAGTGCGAATCAAAAACAAACAAGAACGAAATGAAACGCTTGCTAAACGAGCATTGGAAACTATTCAGAATTTTACAACAAAATAATCAAAATTGTTTGCAAGGGCTACTTAATTGTGATAATATTTAGTAGCCCTTGTGAGGTGATAACATTGGAATTTGTTAAAGATGTATTAAATTCCTTTCTAGAATATTTACAAATTGAGAAAAACTATTCAAAATATACAGTTGACTGCTATGAAAAAGACATAGGTATCTTCATGTCTTTTATGCAGGAAGAGCAAATACAAAACCTACAAAGTGTTACATATGCTGATGCAAGGCTGTTTTTAACACGCCTATATGAAAAGCAGTATTCAAAAAGATCGATGTCACGCAAAATTTCTTGTTTGAGAACGTTTTATCGTTACTTAAATAGAGAAGAATTAGTAGAAGATAATCCATTTGCGCTCGTTACCCTTCCTAAAAAGGAGGAGCGAAATCCTCGCTTCCTGTATGAAGAGGAGATTGTGAAATTATTTCAAATGAATGACTTAACAACTCCGTTAGGGCAGCGTAATCAGTCTCTATTAGAATTGCTGTATGCCACCGGAATACGAGTGAGTGAATGCGCATCTATTAAGCTTAGCGATATAGATTTTTCACTTCAAACTTTGCTCGTATATGGCAAAGGGAAAAAACAACGGTACGTGCCATTTGGCTGTTATGCCAAGGACGCTCTTAGAGTATATATAGATAATGGAAGAAAGCTTCTTTTAAAAAAGGCTCCTTCTGATACTCATTCGCTCTTTTTAAATTATAAGGGGACACCGTTGACAGACCGAGGCATACGCTTAGTCATTGATCAGTTAGTAAAGAAGACCGCTGAGAATATACATATTAGTCCACACGTTTTGCGGCATACTTTTGCGACTCATATGTTAAATGAAGGGGCAGATTTACGTACAGTTCAAGAAATGCTAGGTCATGAACATTTATCAACCACTCAAATATACACACATGTGACGAAGGATCGTTTAAAGGCAGTTTATATGAATCACCATCCTCGCGCATAAAAGGAGGAGTTAATTTGTCTACTTTCCATGCTACTACGATTTTTGCGGTTCAGCATAACGGTCAATGTGCCATGTCTGGGGACGGACAAGTAACGTTCGGAAATGCTGTTGTTATGAAACATACTGCTCGAAAAGTAAGACGTTTATTTCAAGGGCAAGTTCTTGCCGGCTTTGCAGGTTCAGTAGCTGATGCATTCACTCTTTTTGAATTATTTGAAACGAAGCTTGAAGAGTATAACGGAAATCTTCAGCGTGCAGCCGTTGAGCTTGCTAAACAATGGAGAAGTGACAAAGTATTGCGAAAGTTAGAAGCAATGCTTATTGTTATGAACAAAGATAACTTACTGTTAGTATCAGGAACGGGTGAAGTTATTGAACCGGACGACGGCATTTTAGCAATTGGATCAGGCGGAAATTATGCTTTATCAGCGGGACGTGCATTAAAACAACATGCAGGCGAACATTTAACAGCTAAAGAAATTGCAAAAGCAGCTTTAGATGTAGCAAGTGAGATATGTGTTTATACAAATGATCATATTATTGTAGAAGAACTGTAGGAAAGGGGATTTTTTTATGAATTCTCATTTAACACCTCGACAAATTGTAGAAAAGCTCGATCAGTATATTATTGGTCAAACGAAGGCAAAGAAAGCGGTCGCTGTTGCGCTGCGAAATCGCTATCGACGCGGTCTGTTAGACGAATCTTTACGTGATGAAGTTGTGCCGAAAAACATTTTAATGATTGGTCCTACAGGTGTGGGTAAAACCGAGATTGCACGCCGCTTAGCTAAGCTTGTCGGTGCACCTTTTATTAAGGTTGAGGCAACAAAATTTACGGAAGTTGGATATGTAGGACGCGATGTAGAATCAATGGTTCGTGATTTAGTGGAAACGTCAGTTCGACTTGTGAAAGAAGAAAAAATGAACGGCGTGCGTGATCGCGCAGAAGAAAATGCAAACAAGCGGATAGTAGAGCTTCTTGTTCCAAGTAAAAAGAAGCAGCAATCGTTTAAAAATCCGTTTGAAATGATTTTTTCAAACGGTACACAGTCAAGCGATGCAGATCCTGATCAAGATGAGGAAACGAATATTGCAACGAAGCGCAAGCAGATTGCTCATCAGCTTGCTTTAGGAGAGCTTGAAAATCATTATGTCACAATTGAAGTAGAAGAGCAACAGCCTTCTATGTTTGATATGTTACAAGGTTCGGGTATGGAACAAATGGGCATGAACATGCAGGATGCCTTAAGCAATTTTATGCCTAAAAAACAAAAAAAGCGCAAACTTACTGTTAAAGATGCACGAAAAGTATTAACAAATGAAGAAGCGCAAAAATTGATTGATATGGATGAAGTGACGCAAGAAGCTGTGAATCGTGCAGAACAATACGGAATTATTTTCATTGACGAAATTGATAAAATTGCTCAGAAAAGTGGTAATTCATCTTCCGCTGATGTTTCACGTGAAGGCGTACAGCGAGATATTTTACCAATTGTAGAAGGGTCAACGATTGTTACAAAATATGGCGCAGTCAAAACTGATCATGTTTTATTTGTAGCAGCCGGTGCTTTCCATGTATCAAAACCGTCGGATTTAATTCCAGAATTGCAAGGTCGATTCCCAATTCGCGTTGAATTAACGAAGCTAACCGTTGAAGATTTTATAAACATTTTAGTAGAGCCAGATAATGCGTTATTAAAGCAATATGCGGCATTATTGGAAACTGAAGGTATACAAATTGAATTTTCTGACGATGCTATACGTAAGATTGCAGAAATTGCATATCAGGTAAATCAAGATACAGACAATATTGGTGCAAGAAGGCTTCATACGATTTTAGAACGTTTGCTAGAGGATTTATCGTTTGAAGCACCAGAAGTAACATTAGAGAAAATTGTGATTACTCCACAGTACGTGGAAGAAAAATTAGAAAAAATCGCTAAAAACAAAGATTTGAGTCAATTTATTTTATAGAACTGAAATCGCAGGAGGAAGAGTACTAATGGATTTATTAGGGAAAACTAGAAAGATTAATGCAATGCTACAAAAAGCAGCTGGTAAACCAGTAAACTTTAAAGAAATGGCTGAAACACTTTGCGAAGTGATCGAATCAAACGTATTCGTAGTAAGCCGTCGCGGTAAATTATTAGGAATCGCTGTTAAACAGCAAATTGAGAATGCGCGCATGAAAGATATGTTAGAAGCACGCCAGTTCCCAGAAGAATATACTCAAAGCTTATTTAACATTCAAGAAACATCTTCTAACTTAAACATTGAAAGTCAATATACAGCTTTCCCAGTTGAAAATAAAGACTTATTTGATGCAGGACTAACAACAATCGTTCCAATTATCGGAGGCGGAGAGCGTCTAGGTACGCTTGTATTATCTCGTTTAGACCGTCAGTTCGAAGACGATGATTTAATCCTTGCTGAATACGGTGCAACGGTAGTAGGTATGGAAATTCTTCGTGAAAAAGCAGAAGAAATTGAAGAAGAAGCACGTAGCAAAGCTGTTGTACAAATGGCAATTAGCTCATTATCATACAGTGAGTTAGAAGCTATTGAGCACATCTTTGAAGAGTTAAATGGAAATGAAGGACTATTAGTAGCAAGTAAAATTGCTGACCGCGTTGGAATTACACGTTCAGTAATCGTAAATGCGCTACGTAAATTAGAAAGTGCTGGCGTTATCGAATCACGTTCTTTAGGAATGAAAGGAACTTACATTAAAGTTCTTAACAACAAATTCTTAGTAGAGCTTGAAAAATTAAAATCTAACTAAGTTTATGAACAAAAAAGCACACGGGCTTTGCCCGTGTGCTTTTTTGTATGCTCTCAGTACAAAAAGATTCGCTGTGGGTTAAGACGATTCGTTCACTATTTTTATAAATCTTTAACAAAGTTCATATAAAAATCTAAAAATTATATTATAGAATCTTTAAATAGTAAAAAGATACTAGTTGATTACAAATCGTTACTTTTATTACATATTGTTCAGGGCTTATGGTATATATTTTGATTTTAAATTAAAAAAATAGAGCTAAAGTATAGCATTGATGTTAAAATATGCTTGGAAAACGAATGAAAATTTTGGTTTATAGTCCAAAAGTTCTTAAAAAAGGATAGACATTGCATGAAGTTTTTCTTACAATAAGTTCTATGGTACTAAAGTCGAAATTTGTCTCATTTTGAGAAAAATAGAATAGATAAGCAGGTGTAAGAAGTGAGTTTGTTTTCAACTACTTTTCAAACAATTGAAAATGGAATTAGCTACGCGTCACAAAAGCAGCAGACGATTGCACAAAATATTGCAAATGTTGATACTCCAAATTATAAATCGAAAACCGTATTGCGTACGAGTGAATTCCGAGATTTATTACATAACGAGTTAGAAGCATATCAGACTGATTCAAAACATATCCCATTTTCCGGTTCATCCCAGCGAGTGATTACCCAGCAAGGAAACACTTCCTATCAAGCAAATGGAAACAATGTGGATATGGATAAAGAGATGGCGGATATGGCTGAAAATCAAATTTACTATGAGGCGCTAGTAGATCGTTTAAATGGAAAATTTAATTCTCTTCAAACAGTCATTAGAGGAGGTAAATAAGTTTGACTATTTTTCAAAATATGAATATTACATCTTCAGCTTTAACTGCCAATCGTTTAAGGATGGACGTTGTTTCATCTAATATGGCGAATGCTGAAACGACAAGAGGGACGTACGTTAATGGTGAGTGGCAGCCTTACAAAAGAAAAATGGTTGTCATGCAGTCTGATCGTTCGCCTTCTTTTTCGTCCGTCTTACACTCCGAAATCAATAAAAATCAAAACAATGGTGTAAAAGTCACAGATATCGCAGAAGATAATACTCCTTTTAATTTAGTATATAACCCGACGCATCCAGATGCGAATGACCAAGGGTACGTGCAGATGCCGAACGTAGATCCTTTAAAGGAAATGACGGATTTAATTAGTGCTACTCGATCTTATGAAGCAAACGTGACGGTCTTTAATACAAACAAAAGTATATTAACAAAGGCATTAGAAATTGGGAAATAAAGGAGCGATAAAATGATTAATGGTATCAGCAATCAAATAGCCATAGCAAAAACAGCAGCTTCTACTACCACTGGACAAACAACTCAACAGTTTTCAACGTTTTTAAAAGACTCAATCAATGAGTTAAACAATACTCAACGCGCTTCGGATATAGCGACTGAAAAGCTTGCTAAAGGAGAAAACGTCGAACTCCAAGATGTAATGATTACTGCTCAAAAAGCAAGTATTACGATGCAAACGGCTCTTGAAATACGCAATAAAGCTGTTGAAGCCTATCAGGAAATGATGAGAATGCAAATGTAATTGAGCGGTTATTAAAGAAAATGAAAATAGTAATAACCGGAGGAATACCATGAATGAAAGAATAGCTCTTTATCGAGATAAGATGAAAGTCTTTTGGAATAACCGCAAAAAAGGACAAAAAATAGCCCTTATCGCTGCTCCTCTTGCGGCTGTTCTAGTCATTAGTTTAGCATCTGTTTTTTTAAACAAGGATAAATTTGTCCCTCTTTATAGCAATCTATCGGCTCAAGAAACAGGACAAATCAAAGCAGAGCTTGATGCTAGAAGCGTTCCTTCAGAAATCTCTGATAACGGAACAACCATTTCGGTACCTGAACAAAGCGTTGACTCGCTAAAAGTTGATTTAGCTGCACAGGGAATTCCTGATAGCGGAAGTATCGACTATTCGTTTTTTGGGAAAAATGCGAGCTTTGGTATGACAGATAATGAATTTAATGTGTTAAAACTCGATGCGATGCAAACTGAATTGGCTAACTTAATGAAAAACATTCAAGGAGTCAATGATGCAAAAGTGATGATTACCCTTCCCAATGAAAGCGTCTGGGCGAATGAAAAGCAGGGAGAAGCATCAGCATCGATTGTGCTTAATACAAAGGCTGGTTATAAATTTGATGATCAGCAAATTAAATCTCTTTATCATTTAGTATCCAAAAGTGTGCCAAACCTTCCTACAGATAATATCGTCATCATGAACCAATATTTTGAGTACTTTGATTTAAAAGGTAACGAAACGAATTCAGCTTCTAGCTCATTTGCTTCGCAGAACGAAGCGAAAAAAGAAGTTGAGCGAGATATTCAGCGTCAAGTACAGCAAATGCTAGGAAGACTGGTCGGTCAAGACAAAGTAATGGTCTCTGTTACAGCAGATCTTGATTTTACACAGGAAAATCGCGAAGAAAAGCTAGTAGAGCCTGTTGATAAAGATAATATGCAAGGAATTGCCGTTAGCGCTGAAAAAATTAATGAAACATTTTCTGGTAAAAACGCTCAAGATGGAGGCGTTGCTGGAACAGGAGAAAAAGATACAACAAATTACTCATCTAGTACAACAAGTGGAGACGGAGACTACGAAAAAAACGAAGAACGAATTAATTATGAAGTGAATAGAATTCATAAAGAAATCGTCGAAAGTCCATACAAAATTCAAGATCTTGGCATTCAAGTAATGATAGATCTGTCCAATGCAAAAGGGAAATCACAAGTTTCCGATACGCTTGAGTCAGACGTTCAAAAAATGTTAGGTACAATTGTCCGTACTTCTATTTCAAAAGACGCAAATACGAAAGCCCTCTCGGATAATGCGGTCAGCGATAAGATTACCGTTTCCGTTCAGCCGTTTAATGGACAAGAAACAGCTGACAACACAGCAAGTTCGATTCCATTGTGGATGTATATAACCGGAGGAGCACTGCTGCTTATTATTGTTGTTCTTATTGTGCTGTTGGTTAGGAAAAGACGTCAAGACTTTGATGAAGAGGAATATGATGAAGAGTACGAGGAAACTTTTGAAGCATATGAAGCGGCACAAAAAGCTCCTGTTTTAAGTGCTGAACAGCAAACAAAAAGCAATCTTGAAACGTTAGCGAAGCAAGACCCGGAAGAGTTTGCAAAACTGCTGCGAACATGGATTAGTGAGGATTAGGAGGAAAGCTAATGGTAAAGGCTATGCAAAAAAATGAGTTAACTGGAAAGCAAAAAGCAGCAATTTTGTTGATTTCTCTCGGTCCGGATGTATCAGCTTCTATCTATAAACATCTCAGTGAAGATGAAATTGAGCAACTAACGCTTGAAATTTCTTCAGTGAGAAAAGTAGAGCCGTCTCTAAAAGAAGCTGTGCTTCATGAGTTTGAACAAATAACGCTTGCTCAAAACTACCTTGAAAAAGGAGGAGTAAGCTATGCGAAACAGGTGTTAGAAAAAGCACTTGGACCAGAGCAGGCTATGATGATTATCAATCGATTAACTTCTTCTTTGCAAGTTCGTCCGTTTGATTTTGCCAGAAAAGCTGATCCTATGCAGCTGTTAAATTTCATTCAGCATGAGCATCCTCAGACGATTGCCCTTATTTTATCTTACTTAGAGCCGCCGCAGGCAGGACAAATCTTATCATCACTGCCTCAGGAAAGGCAAGCGGATATTGCAAGACGGATTGCCACGATGGGAAGTACGTCTCCCGAAGTCATTAATGAAGTGGAGCAAATTTTAGAGAGAAAGCTTTCTGCTACTGTTACCCAAGACTATACCCAAACAGGTGGTTTAGAAGCAGTAGTTGAAGTATTAAATGGAGTAGACCGAGCGACTGAAAAAATTATTATTGATACGCTTGAAATTCAAGATCCGGCATTAGCAGAAGAAATCAAACAGCGAATGTTTGTATTTGAGGATATCGTAACGCTCGATAACCGTTCTATTCAGCGTGTGATACGAGATGTAGAAAATGATGATTTATTGTTGAGCTTAAAAGTAGCAAGTGAAGAAGTGAAATCTATTATTTTTAAAAATATGTCTAGCCGTATGGTGGAAACGTTTAAAGAAGAAATGGAATTTATGGGTCCTGTGCGTTTGAAAGATGTAGAGGAAGCTCAGTCACGTATCGTTGCTGCAATTAGACGTTTAGAAGATGCTGGTGAAATTGTACTAGCTCGAGGTGGAGGAGACGATATTATTGTCTAATATCATTAAATCAACTTATACGAACAAACTTTCAGACGAAAATGCGAAGCACATTCAAGTCATTCCGTTTGGTTTTCCGATACAAGATGAGCCCACAGAAGAGCATCTTCAGCAAGAAAATGCACAGCATGTTATTAAACAAGCGCACAGTGAAGCTGAAATAATAAAGGCCGAGGCAGACGCTTACCGAAAACAAGTTCAAAACGAAATTGAACGTTTGAAAAAGCAGTGGGAAGAAGAGAAGGTGCTGCTGTTTCAACAAGAACAAAAGCGAGGCTATGAAGAAGGATACGAAGAAGGGCTACTTCAAGGAAAACAAGAGTATGAGCATGTATTAGCCATGTCGCGAAACATTGTTGACGAAACAAAGAATCAGTACTACGAATATATAAATCAATCTGAAGAAATCATCTTTGAATTAGGTTTCACCCTAGCTGAAACGATTTTAAATGAGCAGCTTCAAAGAGATGAATCATTTTTATCACTTGTTGCAAGGTCTTTAAAAGAAGTTAGAGAACATAAAGAAATCCAGCTTTTTGTTTCTCCGAAAAAATATGCATATGTATGTGAACATAAACGAGAACTGTTCGATTTGTTGAACGGAGAAACCGGGCTATTTATTTATGCAGATGAAAATCTTCAGGAAATGGATTGTGTCATCGACTCCTCTTATGGGCGTCTTGTTGCTTCTTTTGATAGTCAGTTAACGGAAATGAAGAAAAAATTAAAAGAACGTTTGTTAGAGGAGAGTAAACATGAAAGTCGCACAACTCATTCATGAAATCCCGCGCATATCTTCTTTTAAACGGTACGGGAAAGTCAGCCGAGTAGTAGGAATGATGATTGAATCTAAAGGACCTAGAACGTCAATAGGAGATGTTTGCTTTATTCATCTTAGTGAACGAGGAGATAAAATTCGTGCAGAAGTTGTTGGTTTTAACGGTGAACACGTCGTTTTAATGCCTTATACGTCTGTTCGATATATCGGACCTGGCTGCCTAGTGGAAACGACAGAAAAACCTCTGCAGGTAAGCGTGGGAAAAGAGTTAATAGGTCAAGTGCTTGATTCGCTAGGGAACCCTTTAGACGGGTCTGAACTTTCTCAATATCTGCCGTTTGTTTTAACCGACCAAGACCCGCCTAACCCCTTAGAGCGCCCGCCTATTGAACAGCCAATTGAAGTAGGGGTACGAACGATTGATAGTTTGCTAACAGTAGGTCAAGGGCAGCGCATCGGTATTTTTGCAGGAAGCGGTGTTGGGAAAAGTACGCTGCTCGGGATGATTGCACGCAATACAAAAGCAGATATCAATGTCATTGCCCTTGTAGGCGAGCGAGGAAGAGAAGTTAGAGAGTTTATTGAGCGAGATCTTGGAGAGGAAGGGTTAAAGCGCTCCGTTGTAGTAGTTGCTACCTCGGATCAGCCTGCTCTGCTTCGAATGAAAGCAGCATATACAGCTACTTCTATTGCTGAATACTTTCGAGATGAGGGGCTGAGCGTCATGATGATGATGGATTCTGTTACCCGTGTAGCAATGGCTCAAAGAGAAATTGGATTAGCCGTAGGTGAACCTCCGACTACCAAAGGTTATACACCATCTGTTTTTGCTAGCTTGCCAAGGCTGCTTGAACGTACAGGAACTAATCAACATGGATCTATTACTGCTTTTTACACTGTATTAGTAGACGGTGATGATATGAACGAACCTATTTCGGATACGGTGCGAGGCATTATAGACGGACATATTGTACTAGACCGGGAGCTGGCCAATAAAGGTCAATATCCGGCCATCAATGTCTTAAAAAGCGTTAGTCGCGTGATGAACCATATCGTAAGTGAACGGCACAAAGAAGCAGCTGAAAAACTGCGTTCATTAATGGCTACCTATGCTAATTCTGAAGACTTAATTAACATAGGTGCCTATAAAAGAGGATCTTCTGCTTACATTGATGAGGCCATCCACTATCATCCTGTCATTGATGCATTTTTAAAGCAAAAAACGAACGAACATCCATCATTTGAAACAAGTGTAACAAAGCTCTGTGAACTGTTTGTGAAAGGTGAGTAAATATGGCATATGAATTTAGGTTATCTAAAATAATGGCAATCAAGTCAAATGAAAAGGATGAACTGCTATCTCAATATAATCAATCCTTGCAGCAGTTTGAAACAGCGGGTGAAAAGCTTTATAAAAAGCTAAAAGAAAAAGAAACGCTGATTGAACAGCATACGGGCAAAATGAAGCAAGGGCTTTCTATTTTAGAAATTACATCGTTTCAGCAGTTTTTAACAAGTGCCGAACGAGTGATTGAAAGGCTGCAACAAGAGGTCATGTTTGCAAGACAGCAAATGAACTTAAAGAAACTGAAGCTAGAAGAAAAGAACATAGAAGTAAAGAAGTATGAAAAGTTAAAAAAGAGAGACTACGATTCTTATATAACCGCGGAAAAACAGTTAGAAGCGAAGCAAATGGATGAGCTGTCGCTACAGCAGTATATGCTGCATAGGAATTAGGTGGAAAACATGGCTAATCAAAAAGAGTTAAGAGAAGAGTACGAAGAAGAAAAGTCTTACAGTAAAAGCCAAGTGTTTTTATTTTTAATCTTTATTCCAGCGGTGTTCCTCATCTTGGCGGCTTATATTGTTCTGACGCTTTTAGGCGTTAATGTAAATGATAAAGTTTCAGGTATTACACACGCCATTCCGTTTGTATCAAGTGAACAGTCGCAAAAAAATGAAAATATTCAAGAAAGCAATGAAGAAATACAAAAGCAGGTTGAGAGCCTTCAAAAGAAGCTGAGCACGAAAGAAAAGCAAATCGCAGCTTATGAGAAAACGATCGCTACAAAAGATCGTCAAATGGATGAACTAAAAATTGAAATGCGCGATATGGAAGAAAAAGCCGATGATGAAGCGAAAAAACAAAAGAACAATCAGCTGGCAAAAAAAGATGTCATTGCTACTTATGAAAATATGTCTCCTAAAAATGCAGCGCTCATCTTTGCCGAATTAAAAGAAGACAAAGCGGTCGCGATGCTTAAGCAGTTCAAAGCGAGTACAAGAACGGCAATCTTAGAAAAAATGGATCCGAAAGTAGCTGCACGCTATACGACATTGTTAACAGATCAGATTGAGGAATAAAAGCAGAGGTGAAAACAGTGGAAATTTCACTACGTCCAGCAGCTGCATCAAAGGTAAACTGCGATGAAAAAGTAGCTGCTAGTAAGACTCAGGGTTTTTTGGAAGAAATCGTTCAGCAGCTTAAGCAGCTAGATGCGCAGTCTTTAGCGCGCGGGGAGAAATTATCCGATGAACATGCGGTAGATGGAGACGTCTTCAAGGCGGTCGGATTAATGGCGATTCAGTTAAGCGAAGCAGAAGATGAAGAAGATGAACCGTCTGTCTTGTACGAACATCTAGCTGAGATGATCAGTAGTATTCCAAGTAGTCTAGATTTGGAACAGCCGCTTCTAAAGCTGCAGCACGTGTTAACAGACATGCAGCTGGCACCTGTTTCATCTGAAACAGACAGTCAAGAACAATATTTGTCTTCTATTTCTACCTTGTTGACCATTTGTAAAAATACATCATCTGCGTTTCAAACGGAGTTCGCTCAGCTCATGGAAGAACTACAAAAACCGCAGCTGCAGTCAGTGACCCTTTCGAATTCGCAGCTTGAGGGTTTGCGGAAAGCTGCTGCTGAAAAAATAGAGAAAATTCATAAACAACCACGTGTATTAACCGATACCTTACATGAAAAGCGCTCAGCTGGTTTCTTCGCCGTTGTTCATGCGGCCCCAAAAAGTTCTGTAAGAGATATGGACGCTGTTCATAAAGAGGAAAAAGTGCCATTTTTGAATCAGCTTCCATGGAAAAAAGATGTGGTTTTACGTAACGAAAGTATGGATAGGGATAGTTCAAAAAAAGATAGTGAAATTTCTTTCACTGCTAGCACGGCCGGGGCGACGTTAGAAAATCATCCATCATCTTTCAGATCTAAAGAAGTACCCAAAATCCAAGAGTTTTCTATTGATCTAGGGAAAGTAAAATCTGATCATCAACAGTCTGACAATCTGTTAAATGAGCTGCAAAAAATATGGAGTAAAGCTTCGCTCAGTGCTGAAGAGGGAAGATCCAAGCTTTTCATTACGTTATTTCCAAAACAGCTAGGGACGATTTCAATTGAAGTGCTTCAGCAAAAAAATGAACCGATTACGCAAGTGGTTGTATCGTCGGCGAAAACAAAAGAGCTGTTAGACGTCAATCTTGCGACTTTACGGCAAGTTCTGACTTCCCAGCATGTATCGGTTGATAAAGTCGATGTGGTCGCTGTTCAAGCAGCTCTAGAAAGTTCTGTAAAAGATATGAACGCTTTTGCTAAAGAAGAAAAAGTGCCGCAGTTTTCTATTGATTTAAGGCAAGTGAAATTAGATCATCAACAGTCTAATGATCTGGTAAACAAGCTGCAAAAAATATGGAGTAAAGCTTCGCTCAGTGCTGAAGAGGGAAGATCCAAGCTTTTCATTACGTTATTTCCAAAACAGCTAGGTACGATTTCAATTGAAGTGCTTCAGCAAAAAAATGAAACGACTGCGCAAGTGGTTGTATCGTCGGCGAAAACAAAAGAGCTGTTAGACGCCAATCTTGCGACTTTACGGCAAGTTCTGACTTCCCAGCATGTATCGGTTGATAAAGTCGATGTGGTCGCTGTTCAAGCAGCTCTAGAAAGTTCTGTAAAAGATATGAACGCTTTTGCTAAAGAAGAAAAAGTGCCGCAGTTTTCTATTGATTTAAGGCAAGTGAAATTAGATCATCAACAGTCTAATGATCTGGTAAACGAGCTGCAAAAAATATGGAGTAAAGCTTCGCTCAGCGCTGAAGAGGGAGCATCTAAGCTTTCTATTAAGTTATGGCCAGAGCAGCTAGGTACGATTTCAATTGAAGTGCGTCAACAAGATCATAAAACGACTGCGCAAGTAGTTGTATCGTCAGCGAAAACAAAAGAGCTGTTAGACGCCAGCCTTTTCAGATTACGACAAGCTCTCACGTCTCAGCATGTATCCGTTGATCAAGTCGGTGTGGACGCTGTTCATACATCTTCAGAAAGTTCTGCAGATACAAACACAACCGGAGCGACAGTAGAGAATCAGCCATCATCCTTTGGAAGTGGAGAAATGCCTAAGCTTCAGCAGTTCTCTATTTATCTAGGGCAAGCAAAATCTGACTATCAACAGTCTAGCAATTTGGTAAACGAGCTTGAAAAAATATGGAGTAAAGCTTCGTTCAGTACTGAAGAGGGAACATCCAAGCTTTTCATTAAGTTATTTCCAAAACAGCTAGGTGCGATTTCAATTGAAATGCTTCAAAAAGACAGTGAAACGGTTGCGCGAATTGTCGTATCGTCAGCAAAAACAAAAGAGTTATTGGACGCCAACCTTTCAACTTTGCGGCACGGTCTCGCGTCTCAGCATGTGTCAATTGATAAAATCGATGTGCTACTGTCGGAACAAGCGGTGTCGTACAACAATGAAAACGACCAGCAAAAAGAAAGACAGGAAAAAGAAGCGTTTAAAAAAGAAGAAGAAGATCAAGATTCACAGCAATTGGAAGGATCGGCTTCCTTTCTATCTTCTTTTGAAGCAGCGCTCATTAACTACAACGTATAGGTGATAACAATGACAAATGAAATTACGTCTGACTTGTATTTAAGCAATAGAGACACACCAGTGAAGCAAACGGGAAACAGCTCGCTTGGCAAAGATGACTTTTTGAAGCTTTTGATTGCTCAGCTTCAAAATCAAGATCCAATGAATCCAATGCAAGACAAAGACTTTATTGCTCAAATGGCTCAGTTTTCATCTCTTGAACAAATGACAAATATGAGCACATCGCTCAATACGTTTGTAACGCAGTCTCAGGCTTCTCCTATTTTAAAAGGAAGCGAATTAATTGGGAAAACCGCTGCATGGTTAGATGAGGAAGGAAATAAAAAGCAAGGAGTCATTTCGACAGCATCCGTCAAAAACAATGAGGTATCGTTTGGGATCAATGATGAAAATCATACGGTACTTTCGCTAAACGATATCTTAGAAGTAAGCAGTTAACCAACCAAATTTAAGGAGTGATTTTATGTTACGTTCGATGTACTCAGGAATCAGCGGCATGAAAAATTTTCAAACTAAATTAGATGTCCTAGGAAATAACATTGCCAACGTTAATACATACGGCTATAAAAAAGGACGTACAACGTTTCAAGATTTAGTAAGTCAGCAGGTAGCAGGAGCAACAGCACCGGGAGCTAACCGTGGAGGTGTTAATGCTAAACAAGTCGGTTTAGGTTCGCAAATTGGCACAATTGATACAGTTCAAACGGCAGGAAGCATTCAGTCAACGGGACGTCCGCTAGATTTAGCTATTGCTGGGGATGGGTATTTTGTTGTAAATGATGGAAGCACAAATTATTACACAAGGGCAGGGAATTTTTATTTGGATAGCAGCGGTAATTTGGTAACGGGTGATGGACTGTACGTACAAAAAACTGGAGGAGGGAATATCAATATTCCTTCAACAAGTAAAAGCTACAGTATAGGAGCAAATGGGAAGGTTAATATCACAGATGCTAACGGAAATATAACTCCAAATACACCAACAATTGAACTTGCTAAATTTGCAAATAATGAAGGACTCCAAAAGGCAGGAGGAAATTTATTTGCTCAAAGCGTAAACTCAGGAAATCCTTTGCTAGGAGCTCCAGGAGCCAACGGTACAGGAACCTTCGTCTCAAGCGCCCTTGAAATGTCCAACGTCGATTTATCGGAAGAATTCACGGACATGATTGTTGCACAGCGCGGATTTCAAGCGAACACAAGAATTATTACAACATCCGATGAAATACTGCAAGAATTAGTGAATCTAAAACGATAGGCGGGAGGAAGGAGTAGGTATTACTCCGGTTAATTATGATCACTTTAACAAGGCTAAACGGCAAAACATTTACGTTAAATGCGCTCTACATCGAGCAGGTTGAGGCATTTCCTGATACGACCATTACGCTAACGAATAACAAAAAGCTAGTGGTAAAGGATTCAGTTGAAGAAGTGAATGAGAAAGTGACGAGCTATTATCAGCGAATTAACGTATTAGGGCTTCAGCAAACGACGGAGGAATAAAGTGTGTTTAAAAATAAGCTAATTAGTAAGATGATTATTATCATGCTTTCTCTTACTTTAATAGGAAGCGTTGCTGTTATCGTGACGCTAAAGTATACAGAGCAGGCAAGTACTGAAAAAGGTCCATCTATCGACGATGTGATCAAAGCTTCTGTGGATGTAACGGATATTAAAACAAATTTAAAAAGCAATAACTACATCAGCATCTCTTTTAAAATTCAAATGGATAGTAAAAAAGCAGCGGCAGAGCTTCAAAAAAGAGATTTTCAAGTAAGGGACATTATTATCAAAAGGCTCTCAGATATGAGCGCTCAAGATTTTGAAGGAACGCAAGGACTCAGCACGTTAGAAACAGATATTGCAAAGCAAATTGATCAATTAATGGAAAACGGACATGTTGTTAAAATTTATACAACGTCTAAAGTGCTGCAGTAAAGAAAAAGGGAGGGAAGCTAGTGGCAGGGGATGTATTATCACAAAATGAAATTGACGCCCTATTATCCGCGTTATCAACCGGAGAGATGGATGCGGATGAGCTAAAAAAGGAAAATAAAAAACAGCGTATTCGTACATATGATTTTAAACGCGCCCTGCGTTTTTCAAAAGATCAGATTCGCAGTTTGACGCGAATTCATGAAAATTATGCGCGCATGTTAATCAACGTCTTTTCGGCGCAGCTTCGTAACGTTGTACAAGTGTCCGTTGTATCAGTGGATCAAATTCCGTATGAGGAGTTCATTCGCTCTGTTCCGAAAGTAACCATCTTAAACGTGATAGCCGTCCCTCCTTTAGAAGGGCATATCATTATGGAAGTCAATCCGAACATTGCCTATGCGATGCTTGACCGCTTGCTTGGGGGACAAGGCGAGAGCGGTGGGAAAATTAGTAACTTAACGGAGATTGAAACGAGCTTGGTTCGAAACTTGCTAGAGAAAACGTTAGACAGTATGAGAGAAGCTTGGAGTTCTATTGCGGAAATTGAACCTGAAACATCAGAGTTTGAAGTGAATCCTCAGTTTTTGCAGGTAATTTCACCAAATGAAATTGTCATCGTCATTTCATTAAACGTACAAATTGGAGATGAAACGGGCATGATCAATCTATGTATTCCGCACGTGACGCTTGAGCCGATTGTGTCCAAACTGTCCGTTCATTACTGGATGCAATCTTCGAAAAAAGAACCTAACGTACAAGAGGTTGAGCAGCTAAAGGAACAAATCAATGATGCGGAATTGCAGGTTGTAGCCGAGCTAGGAAAAGCGGATATTTCAATTGAAGATTTCCTAGCATTAGATGCGGGAGATGTTATTCGACTGCAAACAAGCGTTCATAATCCGTTAACTATTTACGTCGGAGAACAACCTAAATTTATTGCACAGCCTGGAAAAGTCAGTCGGAAAGTCGCTGTGCAAATTCTAGATGATGTTAAGAGGAGGAACGAAAGGAATGAACGATGACATGCTTTCGCAAGATGAAATTGATGCGTTGTTAAAAGGAACTTCTTCACTTGACGAGTTTTCAGAGCCGAATAAGTCAAGTCAAGTAGATGATTACTTTACGGAAATGGAAAAAGACGCGCTTGGCGAAATTGGAAATATTTCGTTTGGCAGTTCAGCAACAGCGCTATCGGCTTTATTGAATCAAAAAGTCGATATTACCACACCGTTTGTATCGCTCGTATATAAAGAAGAGCTGACGGATGAATTTCCAAATCCTCATGTCGCTGTACAAGTTCAGTATACAGAAGGCTTTTCTGGTACGAATTTGTTAGTTATTAAACATGAAGATGCAGCTGTTATTTCAGATTTGATGCTTGGTGGAACGGGTGAGAATCCGACGGAAATCATGGATGAAATTAAGCTGAGTGCAGTGCAGGAAGCGATGAATCAAATGATGGGTTCTGCAGCGACGTCTATGTCCACGGTATTTCAAAAGAAAATTGATATCTCTCCGCCGAGCTTAGATATTTTAAATATTCAAAAAGGGGAAGGCACAGAGCTTATTCCCCAAGATGACGTCTTTGTAAAAGTCTCTTTTAATTTGAAGGTAGGCACATTAATCGATTCGAATATTATGCAGCTTTTATCGATATCTTTTGCCAAAAGCTTGGTGGAAGAGCTTTTAGTTCCAAGCGCAGAAGATACGGCAGCTTCTATTGAAAAAGAATCAGATCTTAACGAAAAGCAAACAGAACCGCCGGCCGCTGAATACATACAGCATGAAGAAACACAGCAGGCAGAAACTGTTCATGTACCAGTTGATGTTCAGCCCGCATCGTTTTCAGAGTTTGAGCACGTGTCTTCTCCTCAAGGGGATTCACGAAATTTAGACATGCTGCTTGATATCCCGCTTCAAGTTACCGTGGAGCTTGGAAGAACTAGGCGAACGGTTCAAGAGATTTTAGCATTATCTTCTGGTGCAATCATTGAACTTGATAAACTAGCGGGCGAACCAGTAGATATCTTGATTAATAGCAAATTAATAGCAAAAGGTGAAGTGGTCGTCATTGACGAGAATTTTGGCGTTCGCGTAACCGATATTATTAGTCAAAGAGACCGTATTAACAAACTAAAGTAATGATTTTTAGGAGGAGTAGAGATGGGAAACCAAATTTTAATTGTAGATGATGCTGCATTCATGCGCATGATGATTAAAGATATTTTAACGAAAAATGGATATGAAGTAGTAGCAGAAGCGGCAGACGGCCAGCAGGCTGTGGAGTTATTTAAAGAGCATGCACCAGATCTTGTCACAATGGATATTACGATGCCTGAAATGGATGGAATTACGGCCTTAAAAGAAATTAAAAGCATAAAAAGTGATGCTAAGGTGATCATGTGTTCAGCCATGGGCCAGCAGGCAATGGTGATTGATGCGATTCAAGCAGGGGCAAAAGATTTTATCGTTAAGCCTTTTCAAGCAGATCGAGTATTAGAGGCAATTTCAAAAGCAATTGGATAAACAACAGATTGGCGGGGCTTTCCCGCTAATCTTACACTATGTTGAAGTAAGAGGTGGCAGACATTGCTGCGAAAGTTCGTAATTGCTGCGCTGTTAATAAGCGTATTAGCAGGATCAAATCAAATCGTTTATGCAGAAAGTGGATCTGCATCCGTAAAAGAATGTTTGGAAAAAACGGAGAAGTGTTCAGAGAATGAGAGTACTGATTCAAAAGAAAAAACTGAACTCCAGGGGACGCCTACACTTTCAGCTGGAGATATTGTGAAGATGATATTCGCGTTTTTACTTGTAATTGGGCTGCTTTTTGCGCTCTTAAAATTTGTAAATAAAAAAGGGAGGCTGCTGCAAAAAAATAAAGTAGTACAAAACTTGGGTGGTACAAATGTTGGAAGCAGCAAATCTGTACAAGTAGTTAAAGTTGGAAATCAGCTTTTTATCATCGGAGTCGGTGAAAATGTGCAGCTTCTTTCAGAAATTACAGGGCAAGAGAAACAGCAGCTGCTCACGCAGTATGAGGAACAACAGAAAAACGAGAGCGAATATAAAGTCGTACTACCGTCTTTTTTAGAAAAATTGACTTCTAAAAAAGAAGAGAAATCTAGTCATTCTTTTCAGCAGCTTTTTCAGCGAGAAATGAATGAAATGAAAATAAAAAGGCAAAACGTACTGAAAGAGTTAGAAAGGAACAAAAAGAACGATGAATGAAGTGATGAATCTCTTTAACTCGAGCAGTCCTACAAATATTTCCACGTCTGTCCAGCTTTTGTTGCTGGTGACGGTGTTTTCGGTAGCTCCTGGAATTTTAATTATGATGACCTGCTTTACACGAATTGTCATTGTGCTGTCATTTGTACGTACATCGCTTGGGACACAGCAAATGCCTCCTAATCAAATATTAGTTGGTTTATCGCTGTTTTTAACGTTTTTTATTATGGCGCCAACTTTTTCTCAGGTAAATGAACAGGCGCTGCAGCCGCTTTTAAAAGAAAAAATCACGCTGAATCAAGCCTATGAAAAAGCAGCTGAACCAATGAAAGAATTTATGAGTGCTCATACAAGACAAAAAGATTTAGCTCTTTTTTTAGAATATGCGGATATAGATAAACCATCCTCTGTTCAAGATATTCCCTTAACTGCGCTCGTTCCGGCTTATGCAATCAGTGAGCTAAAGACAGCATTTCAAATTGGATTTATGATTTTTATTCCTTTTCTCATTATCGATATGATTATAGCAAGCGTGCTGATGTCTATGGGAATGATGATGCTTCCTCCCGTTATGATTTCGCTCCCGTTTAAAATTTTACTATTTGTACTGGTTGACGGCTGGAATTTAGTTGTTAAATCATTATTAATAAGTTTTCAATAGGTGATAGACAATGAATGGAGAATTTGTCATTTCGTTAGCAGAAAAAGGCGTGTATACGATCTTAATTGTATCTGGCCCTTTATTGCTGCTGGCCCTTGTAGTTGGGCTCATTATTAGTATTTTTCAAGCAACTACCCAAATTCAAGAGCAAACTCTTGCTTTTGTTCCTAAGATTGTAGCGGTCTTAGTAGGGATTGTATTTTTTGGTCCGTGGATGTTATCAAAAATGATTTCATTTACATATGAAATTTTTTCAAATCTGTATCGGTACGTAGGCTAGCTATGAGTCAGTTGATTTTATCCTATCCCGCGTTTTTACTAGTGCTAGTGCGGGTAACGTCTTTTTTTATTACGGTTCCGCTATTTTCATACAAAACGATTCCCGCAGTTCATAAGGTAGGTTTGTCTGCCTCGCTATCCGTCATTATTGCGACAACAATTGATTTACCCGTCGTTTCGTTAGATGCACAGTTTGTACTTTTAGTAGTAAAAGAATGTGCTGTTGGGTTGTTTATTGGTTTGACTGCGTATGTATTTATTATGGCTATTCAAATTGCCGGAGGTCTCATCGATTTTCAAGTTGGGTTTGCGATTGCCAACGTAATAGATCCGCAGACAGGGGCGCAAAGTCCGATACTAGGTCAATATTTATATGTATTTGCTCTCCTATTTTTATTATCGACCAATGGACATCATTTATTAATAGACGGCATCTATAATAGTTATTTAATTATTCCGTTAGACAAAGTAGCTTTCCCTGTGGGAAGCCAAGCATTTGCTACACACATCATAACTGTTTTTTCATCGATGTTTTTAGTAGCTGTTCAAATGTCTTTGCCTTTGGTAGGTTCATTATTTTTAGTCGATATCGCGCTTGGAATTGTCGCAAGAACCGTCCCGCAGTTAAATATTTTCGTAGTGGGGTTTCCGGTAAAAATTATTGTTGCCTTTATTTTGCTGATTGTCGTGATGGGGAGCATGTTTTATATGATGCAAATCATATTTGAACAAATGATAGAAGCGATGCGCGCGATGATCCGCATATTAGGAGGGGTGTAGCTTTGTTTTTAGTGAAAGTTGATTTGCAATTTTTCGCGGGAGAAAAAACGGAAAAAGCTACACCTAAAAAAAAGCAAGACTCTAGAAAAAAAGGACAGGTAGCTAAAAGTCAAGACGTTACAACTGCGCTCATCCTTTTAATGGTTTTTCTTTATTTTTTGTTTGGAGCCAAACAGTTTTTACAGCAAATGATGAAGTTGTTAAGAGAAGCTTTTCAAACGTATATGCTTGAGGAAGTGACGGCAGAGCGCGTATTTGCGATGTTTAAGCACCTTCTTCCTTCAATAGCTCTTGCAGCAGGTCCTGTTATGCTCGCAGCTTTTATTGCTGCGCTCGGAGCGAATTATATGCAGGTGGGTATTCTTTTTTCCACGGAGGCTCTTCAGCCTAAGTTAGAAAAGATTAACCCTATTAGCGGAGCCAAACGGATTTTTGCCATGAGAGCGCTGGTAGAACTAATCAAGTCAACGCTGAAAATTATGTGTATCGGAGCCGTCACGTTTTTTATCTTATGGATTCACATAGAAGATGTATTAAATTTATCTCAAAAAAGTATAGGGGACTCGCTGGTTGTGCTGTCTAAGCTTGTTTTTCAAATGGGACTTGCAGCCTCGCTTATGCTTTTATTTTTATCGCTGCTTGATTATTTGTACCAAAAGTTTGATTTCGAGAAAAATATTCGAATGTCAAAGCAAGATATCAAAGATGAGCATAAAAACATTGAAGGGGATCCTCTAATCAAATCAAAAATAAAGCAAAAGCAGCGGGAAATGGCAATGTCTCGCATGATGCAAGAAGTTCCAAAAGCAGATGTCATCATTACAAACCCCACTCATTATGCCATTGCTTTAAAATATGATGAAGAAAAAATGGATGCTCCCTATGTTGTAGCCAGCGGCGTAGATTTTATTGCTCAAAAGATTAAAGGAATCGCCAAAAGCCATGAAATCATTATGGTAGAGAACCGCCCGCTGGCAAGAGCACTTTTTGACCAAACTAAAGTAGGAGATACAGTACCCGAAGAATTTTTTAAAGCGGTGGCTGAAATATTAGCTTACGTATACCGCATTCAAAATAAAATGTAACGTTACGCTATTGTAAGGAGAGAAAAATTAATGTCTGCAAGAGAACTGCCAGTTGTTATAGGTGTTGTACTCATTATCGTTATGCTTGTTATTCCGTTGCCTTCATGGTTATTAAGTATTTTAATCATGATTAATATTTCTCTTGCGCTGCTTGTACTGCTCGTTTCCATGAATATGAAAGAACCTTTAGAGCTATCGGTATTTCCGTCTTTGCTGCTGGTTCTTACGCTGTTTCGATTAGGTTTGAATGTATCGACGACACGTTCAATCTTAGGAACAGGGGAAGCAGGCGGAGTGGTGGAAACATTTGGCCACTTCGTTATTGGAGGCAATCCTTTAGTGGGCTTTGTTGTCTTCATTATTTTAATTATCATTCAGTTTCTCGTTATTACAAAAGGAGCGGAGCGTGTTTCTGAAGTAGCCGCCCGCTTTACCTTGGATGCGATGCCGGGTAAACAAATGAGTATTGATGCAGATTTAAATGCAGGTATGATTTCAGAAAAGCAAGCAATTGACCGCCGTGAAAAAATTCAGCGCGAAGCAGATTTTTATGGAGCAATGGATGGAGCCAGTAAATTCGTCAAAGGTGACGCCATTGCAGGGATTGTCATCACCCTTATTAATATCTTATTTGGGATTATTATCGGCATGCTGCAAATGGGAATGTCCATCACTGAAGCATCCCAAACCTTTACTTTGTTAACAGTAGGCGATGGGTTAGTGAGTCAAATTCCAGCCCTTATGATTTCAACAGCGACAGGTATTATCGTCACTAGAGCTGCTTCAACAGGTAATTTGAGCGAAGATATTACACAGCAGCTGTTTGCTTTTCCAGTTATGCTTTATGTCACTGGGGGAACGATTGCGGCTCTTGGTTTAATTACGCCAATTAATGATGTTATTACAATGCCTATTGCTATTTTGTTAGGAGTGGGAGGCTATTATTTATCTCGGTCTAAGCATCAGGCGGTTCGTGAAGAAATGGCGCCTACTGAAGAAGAGATGGAAGACAATGAAATGAAAAGTCCGGAGAGTGTTGTCAATCTATTAAGCGTTGATCCAATTGAATTTGAATTTGGGTATGCATTAATTCCGCTTGCTGATACGAATCAAGGAGGCGATCTGCTCGATCGAATTGTGATGATTAGGCGACAGCTGGCACTTGAGCTAGGATTAGTCATTCCGGTTGTTCGCATCAGAGATAACATTCAGCTTCAGCCCAACGAATACTGTCTTAAAATAAAGGGCAATGAAGTGGCAAAAGGGGAGCTGCTGCTCGATCACTATTTAGCAATCAGTCCGGGAATGGATGATGATTTGATTGAAGGAATTGATACGTTAGAGCCAGCTTTTAAGATGCCTGCAAAATGGATTAGTGAGTCGGTGAAGGAGCAGGCTGAGATGTTCGGGTATACCGTTGTTGACCCGCCCTCGGTTGTGTCTACGCACATAACAGAAGTTATAAAATCGTATGCGCATGAGCTGATTGGAAGGCAGGAGACAAAGCAACTAATCGATCACACAAAAGAAACATATCCTATTTTAATTGAGGAAGTAACGCCTAATCCTCTTTCCGTTGGAGACATTCAAAGGGTACTGGCAAAGCTTTTAAAAGAAAGCGTCTCAATTCGAAATTTACCCATTATTTTTGAGGTGCTGGCCGACTACGGAAAAATGACGTCAGACACCGATTTGTTAACTGAATATGTCCGGCAAGGGCTCGCAAGACAAATTACCAGTCAATACACGGTCCAAGAAGGTCTGCTTCGAGTTCTTACCCTTTCAGGAAAAGTTGAAAAAACGATGGCTGTTCAACAAACGGAGCATGGGAATTATTTATCACTAGACCCTAACGTTTCACAAGCTATCGTAGAAAGTATAGCCAAGCAAACAGAAACACTTTCTTTTCAAGAACAGTCTCCAATTGTGTTATGTTCTCCTGCGGTGAGGATGTACGTGCGTCAAATCACTGAGCGGTATTTTCCCCATATGGCGGTTTTATCATATAACGAGCTAGAAGCAAATGTTGAAGTTCAAAGTGTTGGAGTGGTGGATATCTGATGAAAGTAAAAAAATACGTAGTAGCATCCATGCCGCAAGCTATGAAAGCCATTCGTTCAGATTTAGGTGAGGAAGCGGTTATTTTACATTCAAAACAAATTCGAACAGGAGGGTTTCTTGGCTTATTTACTAAGGCGAAAATAGAAGTATTGGCAGCTGTCGATTCCGTAGAAAAGCGGAGCGTAAAGAAGAATTCATCGCCGCCAGAACCCAGTATGGAAGATAATCAATCTTTTATGAAGCAGCAGCTCAGTGAGTTAAATACTCTTGTCTCACAAATGAATCAAATGCCAAAGGTTTCTTCAGGTTCATATCCAGAAGCAGTGGAGGATGTGTTTGCCTATTTGCATTTGCAAGAAATAGACGAAGCTATTTTAAAAAGCATAGAGGCTCCTATGCTAGAGTACTACTACTTACATCGCCCTAACTCAAATCAACTTATGGAGTGGACGAAGAGCTGGTTTGTCAATCAGTTTAAAGCAAGTGAATGGAGCGGTCCTTTCAAAAAATATGTAAATGTAGTAGGACCAACAGGTGTCGGTAAAACAACAACTCTTGCTAAATTGGCCGCAAAATGTGTCCTGGAACACAATCAAAAAATAGCATTTATTACAACTGACACGTATAGAATTTCAGCGATTGAGCAGCTCAAGACGTACGCTTCGATCTTGAATGCGCCTTTAACGATTTGTTATAACGGAGCAGATTTTAAAAAAGCTTTGCTAGAAACGGAAGCATACGATGTGATTTTTATTGACACAGCAGGCCGTAACTTTTTAGAACAGCAATATGTAAATGATTTAAAGAAAATTATTACGTTTCAAGAAGAGTTGCAAACGTTTCTTGTTTTAGCCCTAACGTCAAAAGTATCAGATATGAAAGCTGTATATGAACGTTTTGCTAGTCTGCCTGTTGATCAATTGATTTTTACGAAGCAAGATGAAACCACCCGTAAAGGCTCGCTTTTAAATATGTTATATCATTGCGGCAAGCGGGCTGCTTTTACAACAAATGGGCAGGATGTACCAGAAGATGTTTCGGCATTTAAAATAAAAGAGTTTATTGACGATGTGTTTGGAGATTGTAAAGATGAATGATCAAGCAGCAGTCTTAAGAGAAAAAGTGTTAAAGAAGCATCAAAGCTCTTTAAGGAATTGTAAAACACTAGCCGTGTTAAGCGGAAAAGGAGGAGTTGGAAAGTCGAATCTATCATTAAACTTATCTCTTGCGCTAACGAAGCAAAAGCAAAGAGTTCTTCTTTTTGATATGGATATAGGGATGGGAAATATTGATATTTTGATTGGGCAAACTGCTTCATATACGATGGTCGATTTGCTAGAAAAAAAGCTTTCCATCCAGCAAATTGTTAAAAAAGGTCCTCAAAATTTAGCTTATGTGGCTGGTGGAACAGGAATTTCCTCTGTATTTGAATGGTCTCCATCAGATCTTGCTCATTTAATACAAGAATTGAATTCGTTAACAAATCAATATGATTATATGATTTTTGATATGGGAGCGGGCATGTCAGAGAGTGTGCTTAAGTTTTTAAAAGCTGTAGATGAAATGATTGTGGTCACAACACCAGAGCCTACATCTATAACAGATGCCTACGCTGCTATTAAGCTAGCAGCTTCCTATTCTGTATCAGCACCGGTTCGTCTTATTATTAACAAAACGCTTTCTGACAAAGAAGGAAATGAGACGTATGAACGATTTAGCCAAGCTGTTCAGCAGTTTTTGAACATATCTATTTCTCTATTAGGTATTGTACCAAACGATCAAGCTGTTCAGAAAGCGGTCAATCGCCAAACGCCTTTTTTGCTTCAAAATCCAGCATCTAAAGCGAGTATATCACTAATAGAAATGGTGAGTATTCTTATTCCCCAAGACAATAGGATAACGGCTAAAAACGAGGGAATGTTTATTCGGCGCCTCAAACGATTTTTTCTTGAAAGGTAGGAAATTAGAGTGAATGAAATAAAGGTGCTTATTGTAGATGATTCTGCATTTATGCGAAAACTAATCGGCGATTTTTTAGCATGTGACAGTCGTTTTCACGTTGTGGGTACCGCACGCAACGGTGAAGAAGGGTTAAAAAAAGCGCTCGAGCTGTCGCCAGACATTGTGACACTTGATATTGAAATGCCCAAAATGAATGGCTTAGATATGTTAAAACAGCTCATGCGTGTGAAGCCCCTTCCTGTTGTCATGTTATCGAGTACAACAATAGAAGGTGCTGAAAATACGCTGACCGCTATGCAGTACGGCGCAGTTGATTTTGTTGCTAAACCTTCGGGAGCTATTTCGCTGGACTTACATAAAGTGAAAGATGAGCTTATCTCTAAACTATTGCTTGCTAGTAAAGCCAACATATCTTCAAGCAGTCATCAGCACGTGCAAAACAGCAGTGTATATAACCTCCCGATGGGGACGAAAGTGAACAAAATGATTTGTATTGGCACTTCTACTGGAGGACCGCGGGCGCTGCAAGAAGTATTATCAACTGTTTCAAAAGACATAAACGCACCTATTTTTATTGTGCAGCATATGCCTCCAAATTTCACAAAATCATTAGCGGTTAGACTAAATCAGCTAGCTGCTATTGAAGTGAAGGAAGCAAAAGACAATGAAATCGTGCGCTCAGGATGTGCTTATATTGCGCCTGGAGGTTTTCATATGACGGTTGTAGAGAAAAAAGGACAGCTCAGCATTTGTTTAGATACTTCTTCACCTGTAAAGGGACATCGCCCCTCAGTGGATCGTTTGTTTCAGTCGATTAGTAAAATTTTAGGTTATCAAAAACTTGCTATTGTGTTGACAGGAATGGGTGCCGATGGAACGGAAGGGGTTATTGATTTAAAGAAAAATAAAGACGCGCTTATATTGGCTGAATCGGAAGAAACAGCTGTCATTTATGGGATGCCCAAATCAGCCGTTTCTACAAAACTTGTTGATTATATTGAACCGCTGCGAAACGTTGGAAGCTTTATTTCTCGCTACGCACAGAAATAGGAGGGAAAGTTACGATGGATATGAATCAATATCTAGAAGTGTTTATTGAAGAAAGCAGGGAACATCTTCAAAACGTTAATGACCAGCTAATGCGTTTTGAAAAAAATACCGATGATCTTGGCTATGTAAACGAAATTTTTCGGTCTGCTCATACGTTAAAAGGTATGTCTGCAACAATGGGATTTGATGATTTAGCACAATTAACTCACAAAATGGAAAACGTGTTAGATGCTGTTCGAAATCACCAACTCGACGTTCATACGGAAGTTCTTGATGCTTTGTTTGAATCAGTCGATGCGCTAGAAATAATGGTTCAATCTATTTCTGAAGGCGGCGATGGTCAGCTTGATGTCAAATTGCTTGTTCAAAAGCTGCAGCGTATTGTAGCAGAGGAACCCGTAGCACAGCATGCAGCTTCTTCCATTGAGTACGATGAATTAGTACAAACGCTACTCAGCCAAACAGCAGACCAAGGGTTTAACGCGTTTGAAATAACCGTACAGCTTGAACGCACCTGCTTATTAAAAGCTGCACGCGCTTATATGGTATTTGATGTGTTAGAGCAAGCAGGAGACGTCATTAAGTCAGCGCCAACTGTTCAAGATATCGAACAAGAAAAATTTGAATCATCTTTTATCGTTATATTAGTAACAAACGAATCACAAGAAAAGCTGCAGGCGAGCATTATGGAAGTCTCTGAAGTAGAAAGTGTGAAAATTGCTGCGGTCCCCGTAAAAAAGGAGACAGAAATGGAGGAGCTTGTTTCACCAGAAGTAGCAGCAGCCATACAGGAAGTTACTGTGTCAGCACCTTCTAAATCGCCTGTTGAAGAGAAAAGACAGCCCTCAAATAACAAGACGATTCGAGTTAATATTGACCGTTTGGACAGTCTCATGAACTTGTTTGAAGAACTAGTTATTGATAGAGGCAGGTTAGAACAAATATCAAAAGAATTGAATAATAGCGAATTAGACGAAACGGTAGAGCGGATGTCTCGTATTTCGGGAGACTTGCAAACGATTATTTTAAATATGCGTATGGTGCCTGTAGAAACCGTTTTTAATCGTTTTCCCCGTATGGTGAGACAGCTTTCAAAAGATTTAGGGAAACAAATTGAACTTCAAATTGTCGGAGCTGATACAGAGCTGGACCGGACCGTCATTGATGAAATTGGAGATCCGCTTGTTCACTTATTAAGAAATGCCGTTGACCACGGAATTGAAATGCCTCAAGCACGCTTAGAGAACGGAAAGAATGAAAAGGGAACGATTCGCCTTAAAGCTTATCATAGCGGAAATCATGTCTTTATTGATTTAGAAGATGACGGGGCGGGCATCAATCGTGAAAAGGTACTGCGAAAAGCGTTGGATCGAGGAATTATTGATGGGAAAACAGCTGAAACGCTGACGGATAAACAAGTGTACGAGCTCATTTTTGCTTCGGGCTTTTCGACGGCTGAGCAAATTTCAGATGTTTCCGGACGAGGAGTAGGTTTAGATGTCGTGAAAAACACGATTGAATCGCTAGGGGGTTCTGTAACGATCGATTCTAACGAAGGATACGGTTCGCGTTTTTCTATTCAACTGCCGCTCACTCTGTCTATCATTTCTGCTTTACTCGTGCAAATGAGTGAAGAGCGCTATGCCTTGCCGCTTTCTTCGATTATTGAAACAGCTATTGTTCAGCCCAAAGAGGTCATGCATGTACACGGTCAAAAGGTTATTGACTTTCGAGGAGCCATTATTCCTCTTCTTGATTTAAAAGAACTATTCACTGTGCCTAACTCAGTACAAGGTGATCGTTATTCAGTAGTCATCGTGAAAAAAGGAGAAAAGACCGCTGGGCTAATTGTTGATTCTTTTATCGGTCAGCAGGAAATTGTTTTAAAATCTCTAGGTCATTATCTGCCGGGTGTGTTTGCTATTTCAGGAGCCACGATTTTAGGGGATGGACAAGTAGCACTTATCATTGATTGCAACGCTTTGATTAAATAACAAATGCTGTAAAAAGAAAGGGAGAAAGGCATGAAAATTATTGTGTTTCAATTAGGAGACGAGGAGTACGGAATCTCAGTAGAAGAAGTGCAGTCGATTGAAAAGATTCAGCACATAACACGCGTTCCTGGAGTAAAAGAATATGTAAAAGGTGTTATTAACCTTCGCGGTGTTATTACACCGATTATTGATTTGCGCACTCGTTTTAACTTGCAAGAACAGCTTAACCATGAGCTGACACGTATTATTATGGTTCGTCTTAATGATGTAGAAGCAGGTTTGATTGTCGATGCGGCAAATGATGTAGTGGATATTGATGAAAAAACGATTGCTTCAGTGCCTGAAACAGTTGAAGGAACGGCTGTAGAATACTTAAACGGAGTCGTTAAAGTAGATAGCCGTTTAATTGTTCTTCTAAATTTACCTAAAGTGCTCTCTTTAGAAGACCACCTTCAGTGAGTCAAACGAATAATGGATATCACGCTGAAGGTTCTAGGAGTTGAAGAATCGTGAGAGATGATAAACAAGTAATTAAGGTAGGAATTGCCGAGATGAATGTTACACATGCACCCGCAGTGCTTCGAACAGCGGGATTAGGATCATGTGTAGGAGTTGTCGTTTATGACTCTATTCACTCAGTAGCTGGGCTCGCCCATGTGATGCTTCCGGATTCAAGCGGAGCTAAATGTCCTTTTAATAGAGCAAAATATGCAGATACAGCCATTTTTGATTTGATAAATATGTTGATTAAACAAGGCGCACATAGAAAATTGTTAAAAGCAAAAATAGCAGGAGGCGCGCAGATGTTTCAATTTGAACCAAGAAATGATGTCATGCGAATTGGCCTTCGAAATGTTCAAGCAGTAGAGAGAGAGCTGCATAGAAACAGTGTAGAAATTGCAGCAAAAGCTACAGGAGGACACAACGGACGCACAATTGAATTTGATCCTCAAACGGCTATTTTAAAGGTTCGTACGATTAACGAAGGGATAAAAACGATATAAAGCGCGCTCTGACCGTTTAATAGCGCTATAAAAAGGAGTTGAAAGACCCTTGAAAAGTATACAAGAAGTTGAAGAACATAAAATTTGGCAGGAATGGATAGAGACGAAAGACTCACATGCGGGAAACATGCTTGTTAAAAAGTATATGCCGCTCGTTAACTATCACGTTCAGCGGATTAGCGTGGGGCTGCCGAAGAATATTCATAAAGAAGAGCTTCGTAGTTTAGGGTTAATCGGTCTTTACGATGCTTTGGAAAAGTTTGATTACGGTAGAGACTTAAAGTTTGATACATATGCGTCTTTTCGAATTCGAGGGGCGATAATAGACGGGCTTCGTAAAGAAGATTGGTTATCAAGAAGCGCAAGGGAAAAGACGAAAAGGATTGAGCAAGCAACAGAAGCACTTGAACAAAGGTACTTGCGCAGAGTTGCACCAAGTGAGGTTGCAAAAGAAGTAGGCATGACAGAAGCAGATGTCGTTCATACGATGAATGAAGGCTTTTTGGCTAACGTGTTGTCAATGGAAGAACAGCCGAAAGAGTATGAAGATGGAGAACAAAAATATACGATTAAAGATGAAAAAACGCTCTCTCCTGAAGAGGAGCTAATTAACGAAGAACGATATCAAGAGCTTGCTGAAGTTATCGAGCAGCTAAATGAAAAAGAGCAGCTCGTTGTTTCATTATTCTATAAAGAAGAGTTGACTTTTACAGAAATCGCACAGCTGTTAGGGCTATCTACTTCACGTATTTCTCAAATTCATTCGAAAGCGCTGTTTAAAATGCGTACGAGTTTAAGTAAAATAATTTAGCAAAGAGGTAAAAGGATGGGGTTTTTACTCACAGTTAGTTTTTTAATTCATGGTCTATCACTGTTTTGCATTATTCTTTTATATATGCAAGTGACCAAAGTGAAAAGGATTGAACGCTTGCACCAGCAAAATATAAATAAAATGGAAGCTGCGATGAGTTCATATCTCGCTGAATTTCAAGAACAAAACGAGCAGTTTTTAAGCCAGCTTCGAGAGCGTTCCACTTCGCTTTCTTCGGAAGCGGAAAAAAGCAGCGTAAGATCACCTTTGGTAGATGAAGAAGACGTGCCTGTTCAAAGGGTGGATCTAAAAAGTGAGCCGTCCCAGTCGCTGCATGAACTTCTTTCTATAGAAGAAAATCAGAAGCATATACGCACACCTTTTGATGAATTAACTACAGACCAAATTCAAGATTTGTCAGATGAAGAGATAAAAGAATTTTCTGTTTATTTAAAGAGAAAAGGTTTAACAATTGAAGAAATTGCAAAACATTTACACAGAGGGAAAACTGAAATTAAATTATTATTGAAATTTCATCAATAAACTTAATGAAACGCTTGCTTGTGAAAAAGGAGTGTGCTATATTTGTTTTTGGTGTTATTACACACGCTTGTTGATTCGGTTGATGGTGCTACTTTTTGTAGTTTCGGCTGAAGATGAAATGAGCGGAGGAGACTTAAAACCATTAGGAGGAAAAACACATGTCAGTAATTTCAATGAAACAATTACTAGAAGCTGGTGTACATTTCGGTCACCAAACTCGCCGTTGGAACCCAAAGATGAAGAAATATATCTTCACTGAGCGTAACGGCATCTACATTATCGATCTTCAAAAAACAGTTAAGAAAGTAGAAGAAGCGTACAAATTCGTTAAAGAATTAGCTGCAGACGGCGGTACTGTTTTATTCGTAGGTACGAAAAAACAAGCTCAAGATTCTGTTAAAGAAGAAGCAGCTCGCGCTGGTATGTACTTTGTTAACCAACGTTGGTTAGGTGGTACATTAACTAACTTCTCAACTATCCAAAAACGTATCAAACGTTTAAAAGATATCGAAAAAATGCAAGAAGACGGTACTTTCGAAGTACTACCTAAGAAAGAAGTAGTTCAACTTAAAAAAGAGTTAGAGCGTCTTGAAAAATTCTTAGGCGGCATTAAAGATATGAAACAACTTCCAGATGCATTATTCATCATTGACCCTCGTAAAGAGCGTATTGCAGTAGCGGAAGCTAAAAAATTACACATTCCAATCGTTGGTATCGTAGACACTAACTGTGATCCAGACGAAATTGATTATGTAATCCCTGCAAACGATGATGCAATTCGTGCTGTTAAACTTTTAACTTCTAAAGTTGCTGATGCTATTCTAGAAGCTAAACAAGGTGAAGAAACAGCAGTTGAAACTGAAACAACTACTGCTTAATTCCGTGAAAGGTGATAAGAGGGAATAGCCTTTTATCACCTTTTTTTGAAAAGATTTAACCCATTTATATACATTAATTACATACCCAAACAAGGAGGCTACACATTATGGCAATTACTGCTCAAATGGTAAAAGAATTACGTGAAAAAACTGGCGCTGGTATGATGGATTGTAAAAAAGCGTTAACTGAAACTAACGGTGATATGGAGCAAGCAATCGATTTCTTACGTGAAAAAGGTATTGCAAAAGCTGCTAAAAAATCAGACCGTATTGCTGCTGAAGGTCTAACTTACATCGAAACTCAAGGTAACGAAGCTGTTATCTTAGAAGTTAACTCTGAAACTGATTTCGTTGCAAAAAACGAAGGTTTCCAAAAATTAACAAAAGAATTAGCTGCTCACATCTTAGCTAACAAACCAGCTGACGCTGCTGAAGCTGCTACTCAAAAAATGGAAAACGGTGCAACTGTTGAAGAACACATCAACTCTGCAATCGCTACAATCGGAGAAAAATTATCTCTACGTCGTTTCGCTGTAGCAACAAAAACTGATGCTGATGCATTCGGTGCTTACCTACATGCTGGCGGACGTATCGGTGTGTTAACAGTATTATCTGGTACAACTGAAGAAGCTGTTGCAAAAGACGTTGCTATGCACATCGCTGCAATCAACCCTAAATACATCTCTCGTGACCAAGTTTCTGCTGAAGAAACTGAGCGTGAGCGCGAAGTATTAACTCAACAAGCATTAAACGAAGGCAAACCAGAAAAAATCGTTGCAAAAATGGTTGAAGGTCGCCTTGGCAAATTCTTCGAAGATATTTGCTTACTAGATCAAACATTTGTTAAAAATCCTGATCAAAAAGTACGTCAGTTCGTTGAGAGCAAAGGCGCTACTGTTGAAAGCTTCGTTCGTTTTGAAGTAGGAGAAGGTATTGAGAAACGTCAAGACAACTTCGCTGAAGAAGTAATGAACCAAGTTAAAAAGTAAGGGTTTGACCGTATAGGGAACACTGTGTGTTCCCTTTTTTACAAAAGAGATCTCACCGTTAACGATGGAGGTAAGCATGAGTCAAGCAAAATATAATCGTATCGTATTAAAGTTAAGTGGAGAAGCATTAGCTGGTGAAGAGGGTTTTGGTATTAACCCGTCCATCATCAAATCTGTTGCTGAACAAGTAAAAGCCGTTTATGAATTAGGTGTGGAAATTGCTGTAGTCGTTGGTGGTGGAAACATTTGGCGTGGTAAAATTGGCAGTGAAATGGGTATGGATCGTGCCGCTGCTGATTATATGGGAATGCTAGCAACAGTAATGAACTCTTTGGCCCTTCAAGATAGCTTAGAGAACATCGGTGTGCAAACACGAGTTCAGACTTCTATCGAGATGAGACAAGTAGCAGAGCCTTATATTAGAAGAAAAGCTGTTCGTCATCTTGAGAAAAAACGCGTTGTTATTTTCGCCGCGGGTACAGGAAACCCTTATTTCTCTACAGATACAACAGCAGCTTTGCGTGCAGCTGAAATCGAAGCTGACGTGATCTTAATGGCTAAAAACAACGTAGATGGCGTTTATAATGCGGATCCTAAGCTTGTACCTGATGCTGTAAAATACGAAACATTAACGTATATTGATGTTTTAAAAGATGGACTAGCTGTTATGGATTCTACAGCTTCTTCATTATGTATGGACAATGATATTCCGCTAATTGTTTTTTCAATTACGGAAGAAGGCAATATTAAACGTGCCGTTACAGGCGAAAACATTGGAACAATTGTAAAGGGGAAATAAACATGCCAAAACAAGTGTTGCAAAACGCAAAAGAAAGAATGGAAAAAGCAATTCAATCATTTAGCCGCGAACTAGCATCAATTCGTGCTGGACGTGCAAGCGCGTCACTTCTTGACCGCGTAACGGTAGAATACTACGGTGCACCAACACCAATTAACCAATTGGCGCAAGTAAGCGTGCCTGAAGCTCGTATGCTTGTTATTCAGCCTTATGACAAATCACAAATTGGTGAAGTTGAAAAAGCTATTTTAAAATCCGACTTAGGGTTAACACCTACAAGCGATGGAACTATTATCCGTTTATCGATTCCTGCTTTAACGGAAGAGCGTCGTCGTGAGTTAGTGAAAATGGTGAAAAAATATGCTGAAGAAGCAAAAGTTGCGGTTCGTAACGTACGCCGTGATGCAAACGATGATTTTAAAAAGTTAGAGAAAAAAGGTGAAATTACTGAAGACGATTTACGCGGCTACAGTGATGACATTCAAAAGCTAACGGATGATCATATCGTAAAAGTGGATAAAGTGGCGAAAGATAAAGAAGAAGAAATTATGGCAGTTTAAGTCATTTCAAGGTAAAATATATTGTAAAAGACCCTCTATTGTTTACAGGGGGTTTTTTTGTTAATAATGTGTAGTAAGAAAAAACTCACATAAGCCACACGTTTATGTGAGAGCGTACAACGGGGGACCTTTGCATGTTAAGAAAATTTCAAGCATGGAAGAAAAGTCAAGATTTAAATACACTGTCTTTGTCAGAACGAAAAGATCAAGTGAAACAGCACCCTGTTCCTGAGCATATTGCAATTATTATGGATGGGAACGGTCGTTGGGCGCAAAAACGAGCTCTTCCTCGCATGATGGGCCATCATGAAGGAATGAAGGTAGTGCGTCATGTGACCAGATTGGCCAATGAATTAGGTGTTAAAGTATTAACTTTATATGCATTTTCCACTGAAAATTGGAAGCGCCCCAAAACTGAAGTCGAGTTTTTAATGAAACTGCCAGAGGAATTTTTAACAACCTTTCTGCCTGAGCTAATTGAAAAAAATGTGCAAGTTCGTATTATGGGGGATAAAAGTGAGCTCCCTGCCCATACGATTCGAGCCGTGGATAACGCAATTGAAAAAACAAAGCATAACACAGGGCTGATTTTAAACTTCGCGCTCAATTATGGTAGCCGTCACGAAATCATGGGCGCTATTCAGTCATTGGTAGAAGATGTAGAACAGGGAAAAGTAGCTTCCTCTTCTATTTCAGAAAATTTATTTTCTTCCTATTTAATGAGCAAAAGCCTTCCAGATCCGGATTTGCTTATTCGTACAAGCGGTGAGCTTCGCTTAAGTAATTTTATGCTTTGGCAGCTAGCTTACACAGAGTTTTGGTTTACAGAAGTATTATGGCCAGATTTTAAAGAAAATCATTTAATCGAAGCAGTCGAGGCGTTTCAAAAGCGCGGTCGCCGCTTTGGTGGTGTATAAGAAGGTGTGGAAAACAAGATGAAACAGCGCATTATCACCGCGATTGTAGCACTTGCGGTATTTGTGCCGATTGTTTTAATTGGAGGGTTACCTTTTACCCTTATCATGTATGTAATCGGAACAGTTGGTGTAATTGAGCTTTTAAAAATGAAACATTTGAAAGCAATGTCTTTTCCAAGTATCATTAGTTTATTGCTAACCTGGGTGTTTTTACTACCAAATGGAAGAGATGTTGCATTTCAATTCTTAAGTGAACATAAGATAGAAGTAGCGCTTGCTGCTGTCCTTCTTTTATTAATGTACACGGTTGTAGTTAAAAATAAATTTACCTTCGATGACGTTGGGTTTATTTTATTAACGACAGTATATGTTGGCTTTGGCTTTCATTATTTTATCGAGGTTCGTCAAGAGTTCGGGTTAGCTTATTTGTTCTTTGCTTTTCTTATTATTTGGGCGACGGACTCCGGAGCTTATTTTATTGGACGAGCAATGGGGAAACGAAAGCTATGGCCGGAAATCAGTCCCAATAAAACAATTGAAGGTTTTGTTGGTGGCGTCGTATGCGCTATTGTAGTAGCCATTGTATTTAAGCTGTTAGCAAATATTGATCAAACTATGATTGAATTACTTGTAATTGGTATTATCGTATCGTTATTTGGACAGATGGGTGATCTTGTACAATCAGCGTTCAAACGTCACTATGGCGTAAAAGATTCAGGGAAAATTTTACCGGGTCATGGTGGGATTTTAGACCGTTTTGACAGTTTAATGTTCATCATGCCAATTTTAGCTTTTTTATTATCTCTATAAAAAAGATGTCTTTGTTTTAATAGGAGTGAATATACTTGAAGAAAATTTCCTTGTTAGGAGCTACAGGTTCAATCGGTACTCAAACCGTTGATATTGTTAGAGCGCATCCGGAGCATTTTGAGCTCTCAGCAATCTCTGTAGGTCGAAATATTAATGAAGCAAGAAAGATTATTCAGCAGTGTAAGCCAGCCCTTGTTTCTGTGATGAAGAAAGAAGATTGTCTGTCACTGCAAGCAGAATTCCCTTCTATTCGATTTGTTTATGGAGAAGAAGGGCTTGTGGAAGTGGCAACTCATCCATCCACAGAAGTTTTAGTAAATGCGGTTCTTGGAAGTGTAGGGTTGACTCCTACGCTAGAAGCAATCAAAATGAGAAAAACGATTGCTATTGCAAATAAGGAGACACTTGTTACCGCTGGTCACCTTGTCATGGAAGCAGCCAAGGAATATGGCGCTGATATTTTACCGGTAGACAGTGAGCACTCAGCTATTTTTCAAAGTTTGCAAGGGCAAGATCAAAAAGCAATAGACCGTTTAATTTTAACGGCTTCTGGAGGGAGCTTTCGAGATAAAACGAGAGCAGAACTACAGGGAGTAACGGTTGAAGATGCGTTAAATCATCCAAACTGGTCGATGGGAGCTAAAATTACAATTGATTCGGCAACGATGATGAATAAGGGACTAGAAGTGATTGAAGCACATTGGCTTTTTGATCTTCCCTATGAGAAAATTGATGTATTGTTACATAAAGAAAGCATCATTCATTCTATGGTAGAGTATTCTGATACAAGCGTTATTGCCCAGCTTGGAACGCCTGATATGCGCGTGCCAATTCAATACGCGTTAACGTATCCAAAACGCATGTCTTTACCTGACACCAAGCGTTTAAGTTTGGCGGATATTGGTCAGCTTCACTTTGCTAAAATGGATGAAGAGCGTTTTCGCTGTTTAGCTTTTGCATTTGAGGCTGGCAAAGCGGGTGGAACACTTCCGACTGTTTTAAATGCAGCTAATGAAGAAGCTGTTCAAGCCTTTTTAGATGGTCACATTACATTTTTACAAATTGAAGATGTGATTGAAAAAGCAATGAATGAACATACTGTAATACAGAAACCTTGTTTATCTACTATTAAAGAAGTAGATTTAGAAGCAAGAGAGTTTGTTAGATCCGCCATCTCTCGATAATGTGCGTGCGAGAGAAGCCACTCACTTATCTCTGGTGGGTGGAGGTTTGACTCTATTACATGAAGGGGGTAATACCCATTGAACACAGTCATTGCGTTTGTCGTCATTTTTGGAGCTCTTGTATTCTTTCATGAGCTTGGTCATTTAGTTTTTGCAAAGCGTGCAGGCATCTTATGCCGTGAGTTTGCCATTGGGTTTGGTCCCAAAATCTTTTCATTTAAACGAGATGAAACAGTTTATACCATTCGTTTGCTGCCTCTAGGTGGATTTGTTCGAATGGCTGGAGAAGACCCAGAAATGATCGAAGTTAAGCCTGGTCAAATGGTGGGCCTCATGTTTGATAAGGAAGGCAAAGTAAATAAAGTCATTATTAACAACAAGGAACAGCATCCAAATGCAAAAGTTATTGAGGTAGAGCAAGCAGACTTAGAGCATAATCTATTTATTTCAGGTTATGAAGAAGGTGAAGATGAACGTCTGCAAAAATTTGAGGTAGCAGAAGAATCTTACTTCGTTATGGACGGAGAAGAAATTCAAATTGCACCTTACAGCCGTCAGTTTGCTTCCAAAACTCTTGGTCAGCGTGCGCTAGCCATTTTCGCTGGTCCGCTAATGAACTTTATATTAGCCTTTGTTATTTTTATCGTTCTTGGGATTTCTCAAGGATATGTTGTTGACAAACCTGTGATGGGCAAATTAACATCAGATGGAGTAGCCGTTGATGCGGGACTTAAACAAGGAGATAAAGTTCAAGCAATTGATGGACAAAGTGTTTCAACGTGGGATGATGTCGTAAAAGTAATTCAAAAACATCCTGAACAGCAAATTACATTCACGGTTCAGCGCGGCAGCAAAACGCTAGATATTCCGATTACACCTGAAAGTCGCAAAGTTGGGGAACAGACAATTGGACTAATTGGCGTATATGCACCGGTTGAAAAGTCATTCATTGGTTCGATCACGCACGGAGCTACTGAAACATATACGTGGATGAAAGAAATCTTAACGGGTCTAGGGAAGCTTGTGACAGGACAGTTCAAACTGGATATGCTTTCTGGTCCTGTAGGTATTTACGCAGCAACCGATCAAGTAGCACAGTCAGGCATTTATTATCTAATGAAATGGGCAGCCGTTTTAAGTATTAACTTAGGGATTGTCAATTTGCTTCCACTTCCTGCTTTAGATGGAGGACGACTGTTGTTCTTCGCTGTAGAAGGAATTCGCGGTAAGCCAATTGATCGTCAAAAAGAAGGGATTGTTCATTTTATCGGTTTTGCTTTATTAATGCTGCTGATGCTCGTTGTAACGTGGAACGATATTCAAAAGTTCTTTTTATAAGACATACGCTCAGCGAGGGATATTCCCTCGCTGATTATATGAAAATTGCGGCATGGTCCGCCTTAAAAAAATAAGATAGAGAAGTAAGCAAAGAGGTGCGAGGTTATGAGACAAAGTTCTACATTGATTCCTACATTAAGAGAAGTGCCAGCTGATGCGGATATAAAAAGCCATCAGCTTCTATTGCGCGCAGGTTATATGCGCCAAAATGCAAGCGGCGTGTACAGCTTTTTACCGCTTGGTAAGCGCGTGTTGCAAAAAGTTGAACAAATTGTTCGTGAAGAGATGGACCGTGCAGGTTCTGTCGAATTATTGATGCCTGCTTTACAACAAGCTGAATTGTGGCAAGAGTCTGGCCGCTGGTATTCATATGGACCTGAGTTAATGCGTATGAAAGATCGTCACGGCCGTGAATTTGCTTTGGGAGCAACACACGAAGAAGTTATCACAAGCTTGCTTCGTGACGAAGTGAAGTCATACAAACGTTTACCGCTAAATTTATATCAAATTCAAACGAAGTTCCGCGATGAAAAACGTCCACGCTTTGGCTTATTACGCGGTCGTGAATTTATTATGAAAGATGCATATTCGTTTCATGCTTCTCAAGAAAGTTTAGATGAAGTATATGACAAAATGTTTGCTGCCTACAGCCGCATCTTTGAGCGCTGCGGATTAAATTTCCGTGCGGTTATCGCTGATTCAGGTGCAATGGGCGGAAAAGATACGCATGAATTTATGGTTCTTTCTGAAATCGGGGAAGATACAATTGCTTATTCAGATACATCTTCTTATGCAGCAAATGTTGAAATGGCACCGGTTGTAAATACCTATGAAAAATCAACTGAAGCTGAAAAAGAATTAACAAAGGTAGAAACACCAAATCAGCATAGCATTGAAGACGTAGCTGCTTTCTTAAATGTTGAAGCGACTTCTTGTATCAAGTCACTTTTATTTAAAGTAGATGATCGTTTTGTGCTTGTACTTGTTCGCGGGGACCACGAAGTAAACGATATTAAAGTGAAAAACTATTTTGAAGCTTCCGTTGTTGAACTGGCAACTCCAGAAGAAACAAAAGAAGTATTAAAATGCGCAGTTGGTTCAGTAGGACCGATTGGAGTAAGTGATTCAGTAGAAGTGGTAGCTGATCATGCGGTAAAAGCAATTGCTAACGGTGTATGCGGAGCAAATGAAGAAGGTTATCACTACACAAATGTGAATGAACGTAACTTTAATGCAACTTACGAAGATTTCCGCTTCATCCAAGAAGGGGATCAGTCACCGGATGGACAAGGCGTTATTAAGTTTGCTAAAGGTATTGAAGTCGGACACGTCTTTAAGCTAGGAACGCGCTACAGTGAAGCGATGGGAGCAACGTATCTAGATGAGAACGGACGCAGCCAGCCAATGATTATGGGCTGCTATGGTATCGGTGTTTCTCGTACAGTAGCTGCGATTGCAGAACAATTTAATGATGAAAACGGTCTTCTATGGCCAGAAGCTGTTACGCCTTATCATGTGCACGTTATTCCAGTTAACGTGAAAAATGATGAACAGCGTGAACTAGGTGAGAAATTATATAATGAGTTATTAGATAATCGCTTTGAAGTGCTGTTAGACGACCGCCAAGAGCGTGCAGGAGTAAAATTTGCAGATTCAGATCTAATTGGTCTTCCTGTTCGAGTAACAGTTGGTAAACGTGCATCTGAAGGAATTGTAGAAGTAAAAGTACGCAAAACCGGGGAGTCATTAGAAGTGTCAGTTGACAATCTTGTTTCAACAGTGAAAGAACTGCTAGCGAAGTAATGAAGCAGCGGGGATTTGTATCCCTGCTGTTTTTATGTTTATAAACAGAACATATGACAGAATAGAAGTCATTTATGTTAAAATAGATTGCACTCATTTATAAAAGGAGGCAGAAAACTTGGAAGCACAAACGCTAGGAAAAAAAGAGCGTTTTAAGTTGCTGCTGCAGCAGTTAGAGCTGACGAGTGATCAAATTGTTCCTTACTTTGAAAACGCAGCGATTGAAAAGCTCGTCATTCAGAAAGAACAAAAAAAATGGCATTTCCATTTTTCTTTAGAAGGGTTATTACCTTTTGAGATTTATGAGTTATTCCATGCTCGCATGTCTTCAGCTTTTTCTCATATTGCGAGTGTTTCTTTTTCTATTCAAACCGTTAATAAACAATGTACGGAAGAGCATGTACAGTCATATTGGAAGCATTGTATTGGAGAAATGCAGGGCATATCTCCGCTTTTACAGTCGCTTTTACAAGATCAAATGCCGAGATTGAACGGTGCCAAGTTGATTGTGAACGCACGACATGATGCAGAAGGAACGGCTTTACGTAAAAAGTATAGTCAGTTAATTGCTGATCAGTATGCGTCCTATGGGTTTCCGAACCTTCAGCTAATGACGGAAGTTGTACATTCAGAAGAAGCATTTCAGCAGTTTGTAGAGCAACGAAAACAAGAAGATACAGAAAAAGTATTACAAGCCATCACAGAAATGCAAAATAAAGAAAATGAAAAAAGTGATGGACCAGACCTACCAAAAGGTCCGCTTACAATTGGATATACGATTAAAGACGAGACGGTTCGCCTGGACTCCATTGTAGATGAAGAAAAGCGAATTGCCGTTGAAGGATACGTATTTGATGCAGAAACGAGAGAATTACGAAGCGGACGTACGCTTCTTATTTTTAAAGTGACAGATTATACAAACTCTATTATGGTTAAAATGTTTTCGCGTGACAAAGAAGATATTCCTTTACTTCAAGCGATTAAAAAAGGAATGTGGGTAAAGGTGCGCGGAAGTGTACAAAACGATACATTTGTCCGTGATCTAGTTATGATTGGAAATGATGTTAACGAGATTACCGGTCCCGCTAGACAGGATACAGCGCCTGAAGATGAAAAGCGTGTGGAACTTCACTTGCATACGCCAATGAGTCAAATGGATGCAGTTTCATCTGTTGGAGCTTTAGTCGGACAAGCCAAAAAATGGGGACATCCGGCTGTAGCGATAACTGATCACGCGGTTGCACAGTCGTTTCCTGAAGCGTATGGAGCCGGGAAAAAGAACGGCATTAAAATACTGTACGGAGTGGAAGTCAATTTAGTGGACGACGGCGTACCGATTGCCTATAATCCGCAGCATGTGGATTTGACAGAAGCAACTTACGTAGTATTTGACGTCGAAACAACCGGTTTGTCAGCCGTATACGATACCATTATTGAACTTGCTGCCGTGAAGATGAAAGAAGGCGAAATCATCGATCGATTTGAACGGTTTGCAAATCCTCATCATCCTCTGTCTGCAACAACAATTGAGCTGACGGGTATTACAGATGATATGGTCCAAAATGCGCCTGAAATCTCAGAAGTACTTCGGGATTTTCACGAGTGGATGGGCGACAGTATTTTAGTCGCTCATAATGCAAGCTTTGATATGGGATTTTTAAATATGGGACTGCAAAAAATCGGATTAGAAAAAGCAGCTAACGGCGTTATTGATACGCTTGAACTCGGAAGATTTTTGTATCCGCATATGAAAAACCATCGTTTAAATACTCTTGCTAAAAAGTTTGATATTGAACTTGTGCAGCATCACCGCGCGATTTACGATGCGGAAACAACCGGCTATTTGTTAAATAAAATGCTGAAAGATGCATTTGAACGCGAAATTACGATGCACGATCGCTTAAATGATTATATGGGAGAAGGGAATGCATATCAGCGGGCCCGTCCTTATCATGCGACGCTTTTAGCACAAAACGACGTAGGTTTAAAAAATCTATTCAAACTCGTTTCGATTTCTCATTTAAATTACTTTTATCGAGTTCCGCGAATTCCAAGATCTCAGCTCGACAAATATCGAGAAGGCATCTTGATTGGAACCGCATGTGACCGGGGCGAAGTATTCGAAGGCATGATGCAAAAAGGAATTGATGAAGTAGAAGGAGCAGCTGAATTTTATGATTACATCGAAGTGCAGCCTCCTGACAACTACAAGCACTTAATTGAACTAGATTTAGTGCGGGATGAGAAAGCCTTAAAAGATATTATCAGCAATATTGTGAAGCTCGGTGAAAAGATTGGAAAGCCGGTTGTAGCAACAGGAAATGTTCACTATCTCAATCCTGAAGACAAAATTTACCGAAAAATTTTAATTGGTTCACAAGGCGGGGCTAACCCGTTAAACCGTCATCAGCTGCCGGATGTTCATTTTAGATCAACGGATGAGATGCTGAATTGTTTTTCATTTTTAGACGGGGACAAAGCGAAAGAAATTGTTGTTCATAATACGCAAAAAATAGCGGATATGATTGACGATATTAAACCAATTAAAGATGATTTATATACGCCGAAAATTGAAGGTGCAGACGAAGAAATGCGTGAAATGAGCTATGCGATGGCACGCAGCATCTACGGTGAAGAGCTGCCTGAAGTAGTAGAAGCTCGCCTAGAGAAAGAGTTGAAAAGTATTATCGGCCACGGGTTTGCCGTTATTTACTTGATCTCGCATAAACTCGTTAAAAAATCGTTGAATGATGGTTACTTAGTTGGTTCACGTGGTTCCGTAGGGTCTTCATTCGTTGCGACGATGACAGAAATTACAGAAGTAAATCCACTGCCCCCGCATTATGTTTGTCCAAAATGTAAGAAATCCGAGTTTTTTAATGACGGTTCCGTTGGTTCTGGGTTTGACTTGCCGGATAAAAGCTGCGACGATTGTGGGGTACCATTTATTAAAGACGGACACGATATTCCGTTTGAAACGTTCTTAGGATTCAAAGGAGATAAAGTTCCCGATATCGATTTGAACTTCTCCGGAGAGTATCAGCCGCGAGCTCATAACTATACAAAAGTACTGTTTGGCCAAGATAATGTATACCGCGCGGGAACAATCGGTACAGTAGCTGAAAAAACAGCTTATGGCTATGTAAAAGGCTATGCCGGTGACCGTGATTTACATTTGCGAAACGCAGAAGTGGATCGTTTAGTAGCAGGATGTACGGGCGTAAAACGTACAACGGGTCAGCATCCAGGGGGGATTATCGTTGTACCGGACTATATGGATATTTTCGATTTTTCACCGATCCAGTTTCCAGCTGACGACCGTAATTCCGAATGGAGAACAACTCATTTTGACTTCCATTCGATTCATGATAATTTATTAAAACTTGATATACTCGGACACGATGATCCGACCGTGATTCGCATGCTTCAAGATTTAAGTGGAATTGATCCAAAAACAATTCCGACGGATGACCCTGAAGTGATGAAAATTTTTAGCGGAACGGAATCACTTGGCGTAACAGAAGAGCAAATTATGTGTAAAACAGGAACGCTTGGCATACCGGAGTTTGGAACGCGCTTTGTGCGTCAAATGTTAGAAGATACGAAGCCAACGACGTTTTCAGAGCTTGTTCAAATCTCAGGACTGTCACACGGGACGGACGTATGGCTTGGTAATGCGCAGGAGCTAATTCGCAATGATATTTGCAACTTAAGTGAAGTAATCGGCTGTCGTGATGACATCATGGTTTATCTGATTTATCAAGGTCTTGAACCTTCACTTGCCTTTAAAATTATGGAGTCTGTACGTAAAGGGAAAGGGCTAACACCTGAATTTGAAGAGGAAATGATCAAAAATGGTGTTCCGGACTGGTATATTGATTCTTGTAAAAAGATTAAGTATATGTTCCCTAAAGCCCATGCCGCTGCTTATGTATTGATGGCCGTGCGTATTGCTTATTTCAAAGTGCACCACGCGCTTCTTTATTACGCAGCATACTTTACGGTTCGTGCAGATGACTTTGATATTGATACGATGATCAAAGGCTCAACTGCCATTCGAGCGAAGATGGAAGAAATCAATGCCAAAGGTTTAGATGCATCCCCTAAAGAGAAAAACTTATTAACGGTGCTTGAGCTTTCTTTAGAAATGTGCGAACGAGGCTATTCGTTTAAAAAAGTAGATTTATATGAATCTAGCGCAGACGAATTTTTAATTGACGGCACGTCTTTAGTTCCACCGTTTAATGCCATTCCCGGTCTTGGCACAAATGCAGCGCTGAACATTGTAAAAGCTCGTGAAACGGGAGAGTTTTTATCGAAAGAAGACTTGCAGCAGCGAGGCAAAGTATCGAAGACGATTTTAGAGTATCTAGACAACCATGGATGCCTTGAATCATTACCTGATCAGAACCAGCTTTCTCTTTTCTAACATTTGCATAAAATAAGCGGTTATGATATAGTAATTGTGGAAATGCTAAGGATACGGACGAGAAAGAGTGGGGAAACCCGCTCTTTCTTATTGATATGAACTTACTGACATAGTAAGTAGTATGGAGAACGAATCGGCTTCTAGCATGATTCGTTTTTTCTGTAGATTTTCAATCACCATGATTGATTTATTATGTGACGTTTAAAATCCTGCAACACAAATGACAACATTTCCACTCTAGTAGGTTAGACCTCTTATAGAGTGCAAAATAAAAATAGCAAATAAACCACTCTTTTTTGATATAAGAGACATAAAAAACGCGTAACCTAAACATACCATGCAATGTCTCGAAGGGAGGATTAGAATGAGTAAAAATGTAAAACAAACAGTGGAAGAAATGGTTTCCCCTATCTTAGAGGAAATGAATTTAGAGCTTGTTGAAATTGAATACGTAAAAGAAGGAAAAGATTGGTTTTTACGTGTGTTTATCGACTCTGATACCGGCGTGGATATCGAAGACTGCGGAGCAGTAAGTGAAAAATTGAGTGAGAAAATGGATGCAGTAGATCCAATCCCTCATAACTATTTTTTAGAAGTATCATCGCCTGGTGCGGAACGCCCATTAAAAAAAGATAAAGATTTTGAACGTGCAATTGGTAAGCATGTATACATAAAAACATATGAACCAATTGAAGGTGCAAAAGAATTTGAAGGCGAATTACAATCATTTGACGGAGAAACTGTCACATTATCTATTCGTATCAAAACACGCACAAAAACGGTGGTTTTACCATATGACAAAGTCGCTTTTGCTCGATTAGCGATTGTATTTTAATGTGTAGGGGCCAATATTAAAGGGGGATTATCCAACGATGAGCAGTGAGTTATTTGATGCCTTAGTCATTCTTGAAAAAGAGAAAGGCATTAGCAAAGATGTAATTATTGAAGCAATTGAAGCAGCGCTAATTTCTGCTTACAAACGCAACTTTAACCAAGCGCAAAACGTACGCGTTGATTTAAATTTAGAAAGAGGTTCAATGCGCGTGTTTGCTCGCAAAGATGTGGTTGATGAAGTATATGATCCACGCCTGGAAATTTCGGTTGAAGAAGCACAAACAATCAACCCTAACTTCCAACTAGACGATGTGGTTGAAATCGAAGTAACGCCAAAAGACTTTGGACGCATCGCGGCCCAAACAGCAAAACAAGTTGTTACACAGCGTGTTCGTGAGGCGGAACGAGGCGTTATCTATTCAGAGTTCAGCGATCGCGAAGAAGATATTATGACAGGTATTGTTCAGCGTCAAGATTCTCGCTTCATCTATGTGAGCCTTGGCAAAATTGAAGCATTGCTTCCTCAAAGCGAGCAAATGCCAAATGAGCAGTATAAACCTCATGATCGTATTAAAGTGTATATTACGAAAGTAGAAAAAACAACAAAAGGCCCGCAAATCTATGTTTCACGTACGCACCCAGGTCTTTTAAAACGTCTTTTCGAAAAAGAAGTACCGGAAATCTATGACGGTACAGTTGAATTAAAATCAGTAGCTCGCGAAGCTGGAGACCGTTCAAAAATCTCTGTTCATTCTGAGTATGCTGAAGTAGATCCGGTCGGTTCTTGTGTTGGGCCAAAAGGTCAGCGCGTACAGGCTGTTGTAAATGAACTAAAAGGTGAAAAAATTGACATCGTTCGCTGGTCAAATGATCCAGTTGAATTTGTTGCCAACGCTTTAAGTCCATCTAAGGTAGTAGATGTGATTGTAGATGAAAATGAAAAAGCAACAACTGTTATCGTTCCTGACTATCAGCTGTCACTTGCAATTGGTAAACGTGGACAAAATGCACGTCTAGCTGCTAAGCTGACAGGCTGGAAAATTGATATTAAAAGTCAATCAGAAGCTGAACAAGAAGGCATGGTTGTAAAAAACAGCGATGATATGCTAGTAAGTCAACATGCATTTGATTCAGATGAAGATATGGAATAAGAGGTGAGCCAAGGTGAACAATCGTAAAAAAGTCCCGATGCGAAAATGTGTGGCCACTGGAGAAATGAAGCCTAAAAAAGAGCTAGTACGCGTTGTACGCTCAAAAGAAGGCGACGTTTCAGTTGATGTAACGGGTAAAAAGTCCGGGCGCGGAGCTTATGTAAGCAAGGATAATGAAGCAATTTTATTGGCAAAAAAGAAAAATGTGCTTTCGACACATTTAGGCGCGTCAATAGATGAAGCGGTTTATGAAGAGTTGCTAGCGCTTGTAGAAAAGGAGAAACAGTCACGCTAATGAATGAACAATGGATCTCCTTTTTAGGGCTTGCAAACCGTGCACGAAAATTGATTTCTGGAGAAGAACTTGTGGTTAGAGAAGTTCGGAAACAAAAAGCAAAGCTAGTACTTTTAGCAAGCGATGCGTCTGAAAACACAAAGAAAAAAGTAACGGATAAATGTTCTTACTATAACGTTTCGGTTAAAATCGTTCCCGATCGCTATACGCTAGGTCAAGCGATTGGTAAAGATGCTCGAGTTGTAGTAGCCGTGATGGACGAGGGATTTGCTAAAAAGCTAGCAACGATGCTCGGTTAATTTTATGGGGGTGAAAGTATTGAATAAAAATACAAAATCAACAGCTAACAAAGGAAACAATAAAGGTAACAAAAAGCCACAGGCACAAAAGTCACAGGCACCAAAAGGTAGACCAGCTCCAGCAGCTGCAAAAGAGTTACCGGAAAAAGTAACGTTTGTCGGAAGCTTAACGGTTTCTGAGTTAGCAAAAGAATTAGGCAAAGAGCCTTCTGAAATTATTAAAAAACTATTTATGCTTGGTGTAATGGCAACAATTAACCAAGAGTTAGATAAAGATTCTATCGAACTAATTGCCGGAGAATACGGTGTAGAAGTTGAAGAAGAAGTAGTGGTAGATGACACTGCTTTTGAATCATTAGAAATCATTGATGACGAAAAAGACCTTCAAGTGCGTCCTCCAGTTGTTACAATCATGGGTCACGTTGACCACGGTAAAACAACGCTTCTTGACTCTATCCGTAACACAAAAGTAACGGCTGCAGAAGCAGGCGGTATCACGCAGCATATCGGTGCTTATCAAGTTGTGGTTGACGAAAAGAAAATTACATTCCTTGATACACCAGGGCATGCTGCATTTACAACGATGCGTGCTCGCGGTGCGCAAGTAACGGATATTACAATCCTTGTTGTTGCAGCAGACGATGGTGTAATGCCTCAAACAATTGAAGCGATTAACCATGCAAAAGCGGCAGAAGTGCCAATTATTGTTGCGGTTAACAAAATGGATAAAGAAGCAGCAAATCCAGATCGCGTTATGCAAGAACTAATGGAGCACGGCCTTGTAGCTGAAGAGTGGGGCGGAGAAACAATCTTCTGTAAGCTTTCAGCCATTTCAGGTGAAGGGATCGATCAATTGCTTGAAATGATTTTACTTGTAAGTGAAGTAGAAGAGTTAAAAGCAAATCCTAACCGTCGTGCAGCAGGTACAGTTGTAGAAGCACAGCTAGATAAAGGCCGTGGGTCTGTAGCAACGCTTCTTGTTCAAACTGGTACACTACGCGTAGGTGATCCAATCGTAGTCGGAAATACGTTTGGCCGCGTTCGCGCAATGGTAAATGATATCGGCCGCCGTGTGAAGGAAGTAGGACCATCTACTCCGGTTGAGATTACTGGCTTAAACGAAGTTCCGTTAGCTGGAGATCGTTTCTTAGTGTTTGAAGATGAGAAAACAGCTCGTCAAATCGGAGAAGCTCGTGCTCAAAAGCAGCTTGAACAACAGCGCGGTGAAAAATCTCGCGTAAGCTTAGATGATTTATTTGAAAAAATTAAACAAGGTGAAATGAAAGACTTAAACCTTATCGTAAAAGCAGACGTACAAGGTTCTGTAGAAGCATTGGCTGCTGCTCTTCAAAAGATTGATGTAGAGGGTGTAAATGTTCGTATTATTCATACGGGTGTAGGTGCGATTACAGAATCCGATATCATTCTTGCAACTGCTTCTAACGCAATCGTTATCGGCTTTAACGTGCGTCCGGATGCTGGAGCAAAACGTACAGCTGACGTAGAAAACGTAGATATTCGTCTTCACCGCATTATTTATAAAGTAATTGAAGAAATTGAATCTGCGATGAAAGGAATGCTTGATCCTGAGTTTGCTGAAAAAATCATCGGTCAAGTGGAAGTACGTCAAACATTCAAAGTATCAAAAGTTGGTACAATCGCAGGAAGTTACGTAACAGACGGTAAAATTACACGTAACAGTGGAATTCGTTTAATTCGTGACGGAATTGTTATCTTTGAAGGTGAAGTAGATGTGCTAAAACGCTTTAAAGACGATGCAAAAGAAGTCGCTCAAGGATATGAGTGTGGTATTACAATTAAAAACTTCAATGATATTAAAGAAGGAGATATTATTGAAGCATATGTAATGGAGCAAATTGATCCTAAATGATTGGACTAGTGGAGTGTGAATGCTTAATTTACAATGCTGCTTCTCTTAAAGAAAAACGTGCCGTGCTTCAGCGCATCTTGATGCGCTTGAAGCAGCGGTTTAACGTATCAGTTTCAGAAACTGATTTTCAAGATGTGTGGCAACGAACAAAAATTAGCATTGTCGCAGTCTCATCTAGCCGTGTCACAACGGAACAAGAACTGCAAAAAGCGCTAAGCTTGATTGATTCTTTTCCAGAGATTGAACGTACCATTACAACTTTTGATTGGTTATAAAAGGGGTGACACAGATGAACATAAGAGCAACTAGAGTCGGAGAACAAATGAAAAAAGAGATGGGCGAGATTTTAAATCGTAAAATCAAGGATCCGCGCATCGGTTTTGTGACTGTAACAGATGTTCAAGTATCAGGCGATTTACAGCAAGCGAAAGTGTATATCTCTGTTTTAGGAGATGCTGAACAGCGTGAGAATACGTTAAAAGGCCTTGCGAAAGCAAAAGGATTTATCCGCTCAGAAATCGGTCAGCGCATTCGCTTACGTAAAACACCTGAAATTACGTTTGAGTTTGATGAATCAATTGATTATGGTAATCGAATTGAATCATTGCTTCATGAAATTAAAAAAGAAAGCGATGACCATCAAGAGAACGAATAAGATCGGTGAATGTAGAAACAAAAAAGGGTGTCTCAAAAGTGGTTTTTGCTTCTGAGACACCCTTTTTTAAATGAAAAGGAGATGAAGAATGAGTGGACGGTGTTTTAATTTTACATAAACCAGCTGGCCTGACTTCCCACGACTGTGTGTTTAAAGTCCGAAAGCTGCTTCGCACTAAAAAAGTAGGGCATACAGGCACATTAGACCCAGACGTTACAGGGGTATTGCCTATTTGTATCGGTAGAGCTACTAAAATTGTAGAGTATCTAACAGGAGCTACTAAAACCTATGAAGGAGAAGTTACACTCGGATTTTCTACAACAACAGAAGATTCTTCCGGAGAGGTTGTAGAAGAAAAGAAAGTAGTGGATTCTTTTTCACGTGCTCAAATCGAAGAAGTGCTGTCTTCGATGACAGGAGAACTTCAGCAAGTGCCTCCAATGTACTCTGCGGTAAAGGTCAAAGGTAAAAAGCTATATGAATATGCAAGGCAAGGAATCGAAGTAGAGCGCCCTGTTAGAACCATTCATATCTATAACTTTGAACTGCTGGATGACCGCGCTATATTTGAGGGAGAACAAATTTCCTTCAAATTCCGCGTAACGTGCAGCAAAGGTACATATGTGCGAACGCTTGCTGTGATGATTGGAGAAGCACTTGGCTATCCGTCTCATATGTCTTATTTGCAGCGAACGGGTTCAGGGCAGTTTTCACTGGAAGATTGTGTGACATTTGAAGATATTGAACGGGCGGTAGAAGAAGAAACGATCAATGAGAAACTGCATTCGATCGAAGAAGCTCTTAATCATTTGCCGAAACTTCAAATTAGTGATACATTAGCAGAGAAAGTGAAAAATGGCGCGGTATTGCCGTGCACAGAAGATGAAGAGTTAAAAAAAGAACCATTCTTTTTAATGATAAATTCAGCAGGCAAGTGCTTAGCAATTTATGCTCAGCACCCAACGAAAAAACATTTAATGAAGCCGGTTAAAGTGTTGGCAATCGACTAGACCGGTTAGGGAAAAGGTGAACTGTGTTTTGGAAACGATTGAAATTCGACATCCACACCACTTTCAACGAGAAGCTGTTCAACAATCAGTGTTAGCGCTTGGTTATTTTGATGGTGTGCATTTAGGGCATCAGCAAGTGATAAATTCAGCAAAACAGTTAGCGGATGAAAAAGGCATAGCTAGTGCTGTGATGACGTTTACTCCTCACCCTTCTGTGGTGCTTGGGCGCAATGTGCAGCACATTGATATGATCACACCACTTCAAGAAAAAAAGAAACTCATTGAGGAAATGGGAATTGACTTTTTATATATCGTTCATTTTGATAAACAGTTTGCAGCACTATTGCCTCAAGAGTTTGTTGATCAGTATATTATTGGCCTGAATGTGCAGCATGTGGTAGCTGGATTTGACTATACGTATGGAAAGTTAGGTAAAGGAACAATGGAAATACTACCATTTCATTCTCGATCAAAATTCACTCAAACAACAATTGATAAGTTAACAAATGGCGAAGAAAAAATTAGTTCAACGCTCATTCGCGAAAATTTAGCAAATGGAGACATGCATCGAGTAAAAGAGCTGCTTGGGCGCTATTATGAAGTGTCAGGTACAGTGACTCATGGAGAAAAGCGAGGCAGGCAAATAGGTTTTCCGACTGCTAACATCGCTTTAGACGATGAGTATTTACTTCCGCGCATCGGCGTGTATGCTGTTGAGCTTCAGCTCCACGGCAAGTGGTATGCAGGAGTATGCAACGTGGGCTATAAGCCGACTTTTCATGATAATTTAGAAAAGCCAACAATCGAAGTCCACTTATTATCATTTGACGAGCAAATCTACGATCAGCAAGTAACGGTGAAATGGCACCGAATGATTCGTTCAGAAAAAAAGTTCAGCGGCATCGAAGAGCTTGTCGGTCAGATCTCAAGGGACAAGGAAGAAGCCCTTGCTTATTTTGAAGGAATTCAAAAGCATAAGAAATAAAAAAATATATATAAATAGTTGCTACGACTTGCTTTTTGTTCTAATAAGTAGTAACATAACACTTGTATGTAAAACAACCATTGCTTGGCATTACGATTCACCAACGTTTTGCTCGGTAACTGGGGTTTAATAATAAGGAGGTGAATAGGATGGCTATCACACAAGAGCGTAAAAATGAAATCATTAGTGAGTACAAAACTCATGCGAACGACACTGGTTCTCCAGAAGTTCAAATCGCTGTCCTAACAGAGCAAATTAACAATCTAAACGGTCACTTACGTACTCATAAAAAGGATCACCATTCACGTCGTGGTCTTTTAAAAATGGTAGGTCGACGTCGTAACTTACTTAACTACCTACGTAACAAAGACGTTACTCGTTATCGTGAGTTAATCAACAAACTTGGTTTACGTCGATAATAAGAAGAAAGCGGGAGCATTCCCGCTTTTTTAGTATGTACATTTAAGAAACATTAAAGATGCTACATAATGTGAAAAAAGCTATTGTTTTTGGATATTTCGTTTATAATAAAACTATCACATTTGATTACATACATATTTTATATGTAGAGAGGGGTACTCGTCGATATGGAACAAGAAAAACGAGTGTTCTCCGTAGATCTAGCTGGACGAAAGCTAGAAGTTGAAGTTGGCCAGTTGGCAAAACAAGCAAATGGCGCAGCATTAATCCGCTATGGAGACACAGTTGTATTAAGTACAGCAACGGCTTCAAAAGAGCCTAAAAATGTAGATTTCTTCCCGTTAACAGTAAACTATGAAGAGCGTTTATATGCAGTCGGTAAAATCCCAGGTGGATTCATTAAGCGTGAAGGCAGACCAAGTGAAAAAGCAATCTTGGCTAGCCGTTTAATCGACCGTCCGATTCGTCCTTTATTCGCAGATGGTTTCCGAAACGAAGTTCAAGTTGTCAGCGTTGTAATGAGCGTAGATCAAAACTGTTCTTCAGAAATCGCGGCAATGTTCGGTTCTTCATTAGCATTATCAGTATCTGATATTCCATTTGAAGGTCCTATTGCAGGCGTAATCGTAGGCCGTGTAGACAATGAATTTGTTGTAAACCCAACGGTAGATGAGCTTGAAAAAAGCGATATTCATCTAACGGTTGCTGGTACAAAAGATGCGATCAACATGGTTGAAGCAGGCGCTGATGAAGTACCGGAAGAAGTAATGCTAGAAGCAATTATGTTTGGACACGAGCAAATTAAAAAGTTAATTGCGTTCCAAGAAGAAATTGTAGCAGCAGTAGGCAAAGAAAAAGTAGAAGTTGCGCTTTATACTGTGGATGCTGACCTTGAGCGTCAAGTTCGCGAAATTGCAGAAGGTGACATGAACCGTGCCGTTCAAGTTCAAGAAAAGCATGCGCGCGAAAATGCGATTAAAGAAGTAAAAAGCGCAGTAGCTGCAAAATTTGAAGAGCAAGATGTAGAAGAAGAAGTACTAAATCAAGTGAATGAAATTTTATCGAAGCTTGTTAAAAGTGAAGTGCGTCGCTTGATCACAGAAGAAAAAGTGCGTCCTGATGGCCGTAGTATTGACGAAATTCGTCCACTTTCTTCTGAAACAAACTTGCTTCCTCGTACACACGGCTCTGGATTATTTACGCGTGGACAAACTCAAGCGCTTAGCATCTGTACATTAGGTGCACTTGGCGATGTGCAAATTTTAGATGGTTTAAGTGTAGAAGAATCTAAACGCTTCATGCATCACTATAACTTCCCTTCATTTAGTGTTGGTGAAACTAGACCGATGCGCGGACCGGGTCGTCGTGAAATTGGACATGGTGCGCTAGGTGAACGTGCACTTGAGCCTGTTATTCCAAATGAAAAAGATTTCCCTTATACAATTCGTCTTGTATCTGAAGTATTAGAGTCAAACGGTTCTACTTCACAAGCGAGTATTTGTGCAAGTACGCTTGCAATGATGGATGCTGGGGTTCCCATTAAAGCACCTGTAGCAGGGATTGCCATGGGTCTGATCAAATCAGGTGAACACTACTCGATTCTAACGGACATTCAAGGAATGGAAGATCACCTAGGAGATATGGACTTTAAAGTAGCAGGTACGGAAAATGGAGTAACTGCGCTTCAAATGGATATTAAAATTGACGGGTTATCTCGTGAAATTTTAGACGAAGCCCTTCAACAAGCAAAAAAAGGCCGTATGCAGATCTTAAATCATATGATGTCAACGATTGCTACGCCTCGTCAAGAGCTTTCTCAATATGCGCCTAAGATCCTTACAATGGCTATTAACCCTGATAAAATTCGTGATGTTATTGGACCAAGCGGCAAGCAAATCAATAAAATCATCGAAGAAACAGGCGTTAAAATTGATATCGAACAAGATGGTACAATCTTCATTTCTTCTATTGATCAGCCAATGAATGAAAAAGCGAAGAAAATTATTGAAGATCTTGTACGCGAAGTTGAAGTCGGCCAAATGTACTTAGGAAAAGTAAAACGAATTGAAAAATTCGGTGCATTTGTAGAAATCTTCAGCGGAAAAGATGGGCTTGTTCACATTTCAGAGCTTGCAGAAGAGCGTATTGGAAAAGTGGAAGACGTTGTATCAATTGGCGACGAGATTCTAGTTAAGGTTATGGAAATTGATAAACAAGGCCGCGTTAACTTATCTCGTAAAGCAATTTTAAAAGAACAAAAAGAAAAAGAAGAAAAAGCAAAAGAAACAAAATAATCTTCTTTTACTACTATATAGATATTGTGAAATCGTCCATACATGAAGAAAATCCATGTGTAGGGCGATTTTATCGTTTGTAGATGTTTGTTCTACCTTGTCCCCTTTATACATATTTTAAATGGTAAAGGGGGAAGGATAAGTGAAGAGAACCATTGTGCAATTTACAGCATTTCTATTTTTACTGGCAATTACATATAAATCTATTTATAATCCTTTTGCTGAAGCATATATAGAAGCACTTAAATCCGATGTACAACTTGTATCAGCTCAGCATGATGCGTTATATCAAAAGATTGAAGAAAAAGCAAAAGATTATGAAAAGCCGGCAGCGAATGCACGAATCGATCCCGTTTGGAAACGGGTTCCTGGCTATAACGGCATAAAAGTTGATCTTGCTGCTTCTTATAAAAATATGAAACCTGCGGGTAAATTTGATGAAAAAAAACTAGTGTACAAACAGGTTAGACCAAAGGTTCACTTGAAGGATTTACCACAGGAACCTATCTACCGTGGACACGATGAAAAGCCTATGGTATCGTTTACAGTGAACGTAGCATGGGGGAACGAGTATTTGCCTAAAATGTTAGAAGTGCTAAAAAAGCACCATGCTAAAGCAACTTTCTTTTTAGAAGGAAAATGGGTTAAAAATAATCCAGATATGGCAAAAATGATTGTAGACGCAGGGCATGAAGTAGGAAACCACTCTTATTCTCATCCTGATATGGCTACTTTATCGGCTAGTCAAATCAATCAGCAGCTTAAAAAAACGAATGATATTATTACGTCTACTACGGGACAAAAAGTAAAATGGTTTGCTCCGCCGAGCGGCAGTTTTCGCCCCGAAGTAGTAACGCTTGCTTCTCAGTTAAAAATGAGTACCATCATGTGGACGGTTGATACAATCGATTGGCAAAAGCCAAGTTCAGAAGTGTTAATTAATCGAGTAATGAAAAAGATTCACCCAGGGGCTATTGTACTGATGCACCCGACTGAATCAACGGCTGAATCGCTTGACCAATTGTTAACCGATATTGAACGCAAAGGCCTCAAAGTTAGCGATGTGTCAACAATGCTAGATGAAGAACGAATGATGAAAATACCTTCTTCTACTAAGAAGTAAGTGAGATAAGCAAAAGGGAGGCACTAGCTTGATAAAACGATATACGTGCAAAAATGGTGTAAGAATTGTATTGGAAAATATCCCAACTGTTCGATCTGTGGCCATTGGGGTGTGGATCGGAACGGGTTCTCGAAGTGAACACCCTGAAATTAATGGTGTATCACATTTTCTTGAACATATGTTTTTTAAAGGAACAAAAACAAGATCTGCTCGTGAAATTGCAGAAAGCTTCGACCGCATTGGCGGACAAGTAAATGCATTCACTTCTAAAGAATACACGTGTTACTATGCAAAAGTATTAGATGAACATGCAGATCAAGCGCTCGATGTGCTGGCGGATATGTTCTTTAATTCTTCATTTGATGAAGAGGAATTAGCTCGTGAAAAAAATGTTGTATATGAAGAAATTAAAATGTATGAAGATACACCTGATGATATTGTACACGATTTATTAGGAAAAGCCGTATATGGCAATCATCCATTAGGCTATCCAATTTTAGGAACGGAAGATACGTTAAAAACATTTAACGGTGATTCGCTTCGTCAGTATATGGAGCAAATGTATATTCCCGAAAACATCGTTATTTCAGTAGCTGGAAACATTGATGAAAGTTTTATTCAGCAGGTGGAAAACTATTTTGGTACATATACGTCAAGTCACTCCGCTCATCAATATGTTCAGCCAGAGTTCCATACAAATCATATTGCGCGCAAAAAGGAGACTGAACAAGCTCACCTTTGCCTTGGCTTTAAAGGTTTGCCAATCGGCGGAGAAGATGTATATAGCTTAATTGTATTAAATAACGTGCTTGGTGGAAGTATGAGCAGTCGTTTGTTCCAAGAAGTTCGCGAACAGCGCGGCTTGGCTTACTCTGTTTTCTCTTATCATTCTTCTTATCGAGACAGCGGTCTTGTCACGATTTATGGGGGAACGGGAAGCCATCAGCTCGACGTATTATATGATACGGTTCAAGAAACGCTTTATGATTTGAAAGACAAAGGGATTACGGATAAAGAACTTGCTAACAGCAAAGAGCAGCTGAAAGGAAACTTAATGCTGAGCCTTGAAAGTACAAATAGCCGTATGAGCAGAAACGGAAAAAATGAGTTAATGCTAGGCTATCACCGTTCATTAGATGAGATTTTAGATCTTGTTAATGCCGTGACTAAAGATAGTGTAAATGGTCTTGCGCGAGATATTTTCAAAGATGAATTTGCTCTTTCGCTAATAAGCCCGAGTGGAGATTTACCTAAAGGTTTTAAAGGAAATTAAACAGTAAAAGTAAGGTTGGCTAAAATAATTGAGCCAGCCTTATTTTTTTGTCATTTTTTGTACGGTTGTTCAATAAATTAGATGAAAGGAGGGATTCTATGAGATTAAGCGAACTGAGTGGAAAAGAAATTGTAGATGTTAAGCGAGCAGAGCGTTTGGGTATTTTAGGGCAAACGGATCTTGAAATTAATGAGCATACGGGACAAATTAATGCGCTTATTATTCCATCTGTGAAGTGGTTTGGGCTTCGAAAGCAAGGAGATGAAGTGCGAGTGCCGTGGGGGAATATCGAAAAAATTGGTACAGATATGGTGATTGTAAATGTCCAGCAGCTAGAAGACATAAACAATCAGTCAACAAAATAAGAAACGAGATGCTTCCTGCATCTCGTTTCTTTTATTTTCAGGGATAAAGATTCACCGATTCCTGTGTGTTTACATAGTATGTTGAAGAAAAGCAATAGGCATTCTAGGGCGTAATGATAGCACTTTACATCTCGATGGTTTAAGCGAAAGATACATCTATTTAATGTTAAAGAAGGTGAAAATGAAACATGTTAACGGATTTGCACATAGCTGTAATTGGCGGTGATGCTAGGCAGCTTGAAGTCATTCGAAAATTAATTCAATTAGATGCAAAAACCTCTCTTATTGGTTTTGATCAGCTAGATCATGGTTTTACAGGTGCGACGAAATATCAGATAGAGGAGCTGGATTTTTCAGATGTTGACGCCATCATCCTTCCAGTGCCTGGAACAAATCACGAAGGGCAAGTAGATACTATTTTTTCAAATGAAAAAGTAGTGCTGACTGAAGAAATACTTAAAAAAACGCCTGAGCACTGCATTATTTATTCTGGTATTAGCAATGGGTATTTAAACGAATTAGTCAAAACGACAAACCGTAAACTCGTTCAGCTATTTGAGCGTGATGATGTAGCAATTTATAACTCTATTCCTACTGTTGAAGGTACCATCATGCTTGTTATTCAACATACGGATTTTACCATTCACGGTTCAAATATTTCTGTTCTAGGTTTAGGAAGAGTAGGAATGAGCGTGGCGAGGTCCTTTGCTGCACTCGGTGCCAATGTAAAAGTAGGAGCTAGAAAATCTGAACATTTAGCACGTATTGCTGAAATGGGTTTGCAACCTTTCTATCTTTCTGAACTCGATAAAGAAATTGCTGATAGTGATATATGTATTAACACCATTCCATACCCCATCTTAACGGCTAAGACATTATCTAATGTCCCGACCCATGCGCTCATTATTGATTTAGCTTCAAAGCCTGGAGGAACCGATTTCCGCTATGCGGAAAAACGAGGAATTAAAGCTATTTTAGCACCTGGTCTTCCAGGAATTGTGGCTCCAAAAACAGCAGGTCAGATTGTCGCTAATGTATTAGTGAATTTATTAAAAGACGCTGCGGATGCGAGAGAGGAGAAAAAATAATGTCATTAAAAGGTAAAAGAATAGGATTCGGCTTGACGGGATCTCACTGTACGTATGATGCGGTTATGCCGGAAATTGAAAAGCTTGTTAATTTGGGAGCAGAAGTGTTACCGGTCGTTTCTTACACTGTACAATCCACAAATACTCGTTTTGGAGATGGAGAAGACTGGGTGAAAAAAATTGAGGAATTAACGGGTCACGCCGTCATCAATACAATTGTAAAAGCAGAGCCTCTAGGACCGAAAATTCCGCTTGATTGTATGGTGATTGCCCCAATCACTGGGAATACGATGAGTAAGTTTGCAAATGCAATGACTGAATCTCCGGTACTCATGGCAGCTAAAGCAACGCTTCGTAATAATAAGCCGGTGGTACTGGGAATTTCGACTAATGACGCACTAGGGCTAAATGGTGTAAACTTAATGAGGCTAATGGCGACTAAAAATATTTATTTTATTCCATTTGGTCAAGATGACCCGGTGTTTAAGCCGAATTCAATGGTAGCGCGTATGACGATGTTATCAGACACGGTGTACGCAGCGCTTGAAGATAAACAGATTCAGCCTGTTATTGTCGAAAGGTTCCGCGACGGTCAAGAGTCATAGGACATATATGCCTCTTGCTGTTGCATGAATCTATTCAATACTGCGGCTGTAAGAGAACTCTCAATTTCAAAGAAGAGAAGATTTTAAAAATCTTCTCTTCTTTGACGCAATGAAGCATAATAATATGTTAAAATAGTCAGTATATGCAGATAAATGTTGAGTAGTTGAAAATTGTTGGAGGCGGTATTAAAATGACAAGAGAATTACATGTAGCAGTAGTAGGAGCAACAGGTGCAGTAGGACAACAAATGATTAAAACCCTACAGGAGCGTAATTTTCCAGTTGGTAAATTAACGTTATTATCTTCAGCTCGTTCAGCTGGTAAAAAAGTGTTGTTTAACGGAGAAGAAGTTGTTGTGCAAGAAGCAACTCCTGATAGCTTTGAAGGCGTAGATATTGCTTTATTCAGTGCAGGCGGGAGCATTTCAAAAGCACTTGCACCAGAGGCAGTAAAACGCGGAGCAATCGTTGTAGACAACACAAGCGCTTATCGAATGGATGAAAATGTCCCGTTAGTTGTGCCGGAAGTGAATGAAGACGCATTACACGCACATAACGGAATCATTGCTAATCCAAACTGCTCTACAATTCAAATGGTTGCAGCATTACAGCCATTACGCGAAACATACGGCTTATCTAAAGTGCTAGTATCAACGTATCAAGCCGTTTCTGGAGCAGGCGCTGCTGCAATTAATGAATTAAAAGAACAAGCCAAAGCTATTTTAGAAGAAAAAGAGTTTACACCGGAAATTTTACCGGTTGGTGGAGATAAAAAACATTATCAAATTGCTTTTAATGCCATTCCGCAAATTGATAAATTTCAAGATAACGGTTTTACATTTGAAGAAATGAAAATGATTAATGAAACGAAGAAAATTATGAGCATGCCTGAATTGCCAGTAGCTGCTACTTGTGTTCGTCTACCGGTTGTAACAGGTCATTCAGAGTCAGTGTACATTGAAATTGAAAAAGACGGTGTAACGGTAGCTGATGTGAAAAATTTATTGGCTGATGCACCTGGTATCGTATTGCAAGATGATCCAGAAAATCAAGTATATCCAATGCCAGCAGATTGTGTAGGTAAACGAGATGTGTTTGTCGGCCGTATTCGTAAAGATTTAGATCGCGATAACGGTTTCCATATGTGGATCGTTTCTGATAACTTGTTAAAAGGTGCAGCTTGGAATTCTGTACAAATTGCAGAATCACTTATTAAGCTTAGCTTAGTAAAATAAGCGCAACCAGAGTGTCTCGGAACATGATGAGGTGTAAGTATGAAAATAATCGTCCAAAAATTTGGAGGAACTTCCGTTCGTAACGAAGAAGGAAGAGCGAGAGCAATCTATCATTTAAATAATGCATTAAGTGAGGGTTACAAAGTAGTCGTTGTTGTATCGGCAATGGGACGAAAAGGTGAGCCGTATGCAACGGATACATTGCTTTCACTTGTTGATGGAAATAAAGCGTCTCTTAATAAACGTGAGCTTGATATGCTTATGGCATGCGGAGAATTAATTTCATCGGTAGTGTTTACGAATTTATTAAACGAAAATGGTATTAAAGCTACAGCGTTAAACGGTGCACAGGCCGGGTTTGTGACGAATGATGATTTTACCAATGCTAAGATACTAGAAATGAAATGCGACCGTTTGTTAAAAGAATTAGAAGAATACGATGTAGTTGTTGTAACAGGCTTTCAAGGGGCAACTACTGAAGGTGATACAACAACGCTTGGACGCGGAGGCAGCGATACATCTGCTTCAGCTTTAGGTGCAGCCCTTATGGCTGATTACATTGACATTTTCACAGATGTAGAAGGTGTGATGACAGCGGACCCGCGTATTGTAGAAGATGCAAGACCGCTATCCGTTGTCACATATAACGAAATATGCAACATGGCTTATCAAGGTGCAAAAGTAGTTCACCCACGTGCCGTAGAGATTGCCATGCAAGCCAAAGTGCCGATGCGCGTCCGTTCCACGTATGCTGATTCAACAGGTACGCTTGTTACATCTCAAGGTGAAGCACAGCAGCGTGGCAGCGATGTGCAAGAACGCCTTGTAACAGGCATCGCGCACGTATCCAACGTCACTCAAATTAAAGTTTTTAGTAAAGAAGGCCATTATGATACGCAAGCAGAAGTATTCAAAGCAATGGCACAAGAAAAAATCAGCGTAGATTTTATTAATATTTCACCGAAGGGTGTTGTATATACGGTAACAGATGAAGCAACTGACAAAGCGATTGATGTGCTTCATGCGCTAGGGTATGAGCCGGCTGTTATTCGTAACTGTGCCAAAGTGTCAACGGTTGGAGCAGGAATTGCAGGGGTGCCTGGTGTTACCTCTAAAATTGTTACAGCCCTTTCTGGCGAAGGTATTCAGATTTTACAATCTGCTGACAGCCATACGACGATTTGGGTGCTTGTAAAAGAAGAGGATTTAAAGAAAGCCGTTAATGCTCTTCATGGTGCCTTTGACTTGTCAAAAGCACCGCAAAAGAGATAAACTACATGTTCCGTTAGCTATAAGCTAACGGTTCATTACATGAATAGGGATAATGCAATTTCAAGGAGTGAAAACATGATTGATTTTGGGAAAGTCGCAACAGCGATGGTAACGCCTTTTGATCATAAAGGAAATATTGATTTTGAAAAAACAACGCAGCTTATTAACTATTTAATCAGCAACGGTTCGGATGCGTTGGTTATTGCAGGAACAACGGGTGAATCCCCTACGCTTTCAACAGAAGAAAAGCTGGCGCTGTTCCGCCACTCAGTAAAGGTAGTAGACGGCCGTGTACCTGTTGTGGCTGGTACAGGAAGCAACAATACGTATGCATCAATTGAATTAACGAAAAAGGCAGAAGAAATCGGCGTAGATGCGATTATGATTGTAGCACCTTATTACAACAAGCCGAATCAGGAAGGCTTATATCAGCACTTTAAAACAATTGCTGAAAGTACAGAGCTGCCTGTCATGTTATACAATATTCCGGGGCGATCCGTGATCAATATGTCTGTTGATACAATTGTGCGCCTAGCTGAACTGCCAAATGTTGTAGCGTTAAAAGATGCAAGCGGAGATCTTGACGCAATGACAGCTATTATCGCACAAACAAGCAATGATTTTGCTTTATACAGCGGTGATGATGGTTTAACACTACCGGTACTAGCAATTGGAGGAACTGGTATTATTTCTGTTGCCTCTCACATTATTGGGAATGAAATGCAAGAGATGGTTAAGCTGTATGAGTCAGGAAATCCGAAGGAAGCAGCAAAAATTCATCAGCGTATTGTACCTGTTATGAAATCTCTTTTTGCAGCTCCAAGTCCAACACCTGTTAAAACGGCTTTACAGTTGAAAGGGTTAGACGTAGGATCGGTACGATTACCTTTAGTTCCGTTAACGGAAGAAGAACGCCAAACGTTAGTCAGCACATTAAATACGCTATAAGCTATAAGTATGTTTTTTAAACGTCTCTTCATTGACCGTATATACGAGTCGATGAAGAGACGTTTTTTTCTTATAAGATAATAGAAGAGCAGATGACGGAAATAGACGAATGAAATTTCTTGTATTCCAATTCTTACTTCAGTTATAATGTAAGCAAATGAAATTGTACGGGTGAAAGTAAGTAGGAGGAGCTTATGGTACTAGAAAAGACAGAAAATATTAAAATTTCAGCCTTGGGTGGAGTCGGAGAACTTGGAAAAAACATGTATGTGGTGGAAATCAATGAAAACATATATGTGTTAGATGCAGGATCAAAGTTTCCGGGAGGGGAAATGTTAGGAATTGATATTGTCATTCCGGACATTACATATTTAGTAGAAAATCAGCAGAACGTAAAAGGCATATTTGTTACTCATGGACACGAAGAACAAATTGGCGCTATTCCCTTTATACTTCAAAAATTGGATGTGCCTGTATATGGTACAGAATTAACGCTAGCACTTATCAAAGAAAAGTTAAAAGAATATGGAATTAAAAAATATGAAGCTTTACATCCTATCACTTCGTCAACGGTTTTATCGTTTGAAGGAGTAGATATTTCATTTTTCAGAACGCAGCACAGCATCCAAGATTCAGTCGGTATTTGTTTACAAACAAATCAAGGTGCGATTGTATATACAGGTGATTTTAAATTTGATCAAAATTCAGTCAGCATTCAAAGCGCTGATATTGGAAAAATGGCTGCCATTGGGGAACAAGGCGTCCTGTGTTTGCTTTCAGACAGTACAAATGCGGATAAGCCGGGCTATACAGTTTCCGAAGCCGTCATTGGACAAAATATTACCGACGCTTTTTATAAAAGCAAAGGTCGAATCATTGTTGCTGCATACAGTTCCAATCTGCACCGTATTCAGCAAATCATTCATGCCGCATATCAGCACGGCCGTAACCTGATCGTTATGGAAAAAAATATGCTGAAAATCATTGATATTGCAGCAAAACTTGGACATTTGCAGCTGCCTGAGGATTTAATTGTTCCTGTGCAAAAGCTAAAAGATCTTCCAGAACATGAAACGGTTATTTTAACAACAGGTCATCACGGAGAGCCGATTTTAGGTCTTACTCGAATGGCTAAACAGTCCCATAAATTTATTCAAATCAAACAAGATGACACGGTCCTGCTGGCTGCTACACCTGTGGCGGGGCACGAAACGACCTTTTCAAAAACAATTGACGTCATCTTTCGTTTAGGAGCAAGCGTAGTGTTTGCTCAGAAGAAAGTGCAGGCTTCCGGACACGGCAGTCAAGAAGAATTAAAATTTATGATTAACTTAACAAAGCCGAAATATGTCATGCCTGTGAATGGAGAGTATCGAAAACAAAAAGCTTATGCAAAGCTGGCCGGTCAATTAGGAATATCAGAAGATCATATTTGTTTGCTTGAAAAAGGTGAGCGAGTTGAGTTTAAAGATGCTCGCATGTACCCTAGCGGTTCTATTCAAGCAGGAAATACGCTCATTGATGGACTAGGCGTCGGTGATATTGGAAATATCGTTCTGAGAGACCGCAGGCTGCTGTCACAGGACGGAATCTTAACGGTAGTAGTTACGATTAATAAACGCCAAAAAACGGTAGTAGCGGGGCCAGAAATCATCTCGCGCGGATTCGTCTATGTAAGAGAATCAGAAAAGCTTTTAGAAGAAGCAACGAAGATTGTTCAGCTAATTTTAGAAAAGTGTATGGAAGACAAAGTGATCGAGTGGTCTTCATTAAAATTAAAAATGAGAGAAAGTTTAAATCAATTTTTATATGAAAAAACCCGTCGTAAACCGATGATTTTACCGATTATCATGGAAATCTAATGTGAAGCCTTCCCGCTGGGAAGGCTTTTTATTTGCAGCTGATGCGGATGTAATAACTATGAGAAGTTCATACTACTACTATCAATAAGTGAAAGGAGCTAGAATATGTTTGAAAATAACGAAAGATTACATTCTGATGAAGCGCCTCAGCAGCCTAATAAAAATGAAGAAAGCAAGGGCGGAATATTAGATAAAATTCAACAACTAGGACAGACCAACGTGGCTCAGCTTCCTCAGGATTCTAATATTCACTGTTTAACGATTGTAGGACAAATCGAAGGGCACATGCAGCTGCCTCCTCAAAACAAAACGACAAAATATGAGCATGTCATCCCGCAAATTGTGGCGATCGAACAAAATCCAAAAATTGAAGGATTGCTTATTATTTTGAATACAGTAGGTGGAGATGTAGAAGCGGGTCTTGCAATTGCTGAAATGATTGCTTCGTTATCCAAGCCTTCTGTGTCGATTGTGTTAGGAGGCGGACATTCAATCGGTGTTCCAATTGCGGTTTCAACTGATTATTCGTATATTGCCGGTACAGCGACCATGACCATTCACCCTATTCGCTTAACAGGTCTTGTTATTGGTGTACCGCAAACATTTGAATACTTAGATAAAATGCAAGAGCGCGTGATTAACTTTGTGAGAGAACACTCTCATATTTCAGAAGAAAAGTTTAAAGAACTTATGTTTTCAAAAGGGAATTTAACGCGTGATATCGGGACAAATGTAGTTGGTGGAGATGCTGTTTCATACGGGTTAATTAACGAAGTAGGCGGAGTTGCTCAAGCGATCAAAAAGTTGAATGAACTGATTGAGCAAGGACGTCAGAATGAGGAGCAGCTGCTGCAATGATTTTGTATACAATGATGCCGCAAGAACTAATCTTTCAGCAGTCTTATCAACAAGAACAATCTCAGCCAAAGCTTATTAACCATAATGGAATCCCGGTTATTGTTGAAGAAAATGAACAAAAGCAGCAGCAAATTGTGAGGATTTTAAGCACGAATCCTCAAGATTATTTGAATGAAAATTATTATCCTGGTCAAATTTTGTCGTAAGGATTTCAGTATAATTATGGTGAATATGGTATAATGAATATGACGAAGAAGGCAGCCGCTGTATTGGCTGCTTTTTTATTCAACTGATAAAAGAAACAAAATCAACATAGAGTGTTGGACGTTGATTGGAGTGGAAAAATGGCAAAGAAAAAACGAAGAGGTCAAATAAAAAAGGATGAATGGAAACGCATATTGCGCTTTGAGCTTATTGGCTTACTTTTATTAGCATTAACGTTAATTGCCATGGCAGGACTTGGTGCTGTAGGACAGGCCCTTGTACTAGTGGTCCGCTTATTTATTGGCGAATGGTATATGCTGTGTTTAATCGGAATGGCTATTCTATCTGTTTATATTATTTGGAAAAGGGAAATGCCTCCTTTAGTGACGCGGCAGCTTATCGGTACATATCTCATTATTTTATCTATTTTACTGTTTAGTCATGTTACGTTATTTGAAAATTTATCAAAAAATGGAACGTTTACAGATCCGTCTGTCATTATGAACACGTGGGATTTGTATATGCTCGAAGCAACGGGTCAATCAAATCACAGCGATTTAGGCGGAGGGATGATAGGAGCTATTATGTTTGCCATGTTCTACTATCTATTTGATAGCTTAGGAACAGAACTTATCGCTGCCTTGCTTATTGTGATTGGGGTACTGCTTATTACCGGACGTTCGCTTCACGAAACGGTATTAAAACTTTTGTCACCTCTAGTGAATTTTTTAACAACGGAGTTAAAAGAAGGCTGGCAAGATATTCAGACGTGGAAACATAAAAAGAAAAAAGCCCCTAAAACAACAAAAAAGAGACGCCAAGAAAAAGCTGTTCAAGAACCTGAAGAAAGCATGGACATAGAAGTAGAAGCACCTTCGCCTCCAATTATTGAACACTTTGACTACGGAGAGGAAGAGTCTAGTCAACCTCCTGCTGCTCCTATAGCTCCGGTGCCGCCGGTTATGGAATCGAAGCCTGTAGCTGCTGCACCGCAACAGCCAAGGCCACAAAAGGAAAAGGAAGAAGAAAAAGCTCCTATGATTACATTTACTGAAACGGAAAATAAAGAGTATGAGCTTCCTCCTATCAAGCTATTAACGATGCCAAAGAAAAGCAACCAGGCAAAAGAGCATAAAAACATTTATAAAAATGCCGAAAAACTTGAAAAAACGTTTCAAAGTTTCGGCGTAAAAGCAAAAGTGGCAAAAGTTCACCTTGGACCAGCTGTTACAAAATATGAAGTATATCCTGATGTAGGAGTAAAAGTAAGTAAGATTGTCAATTTAAGTGATGATCTAGCACTTGCATTAGCTGCCAAAGATATTCGGATTGAAGCTCCAATTCCCGGGAAATCAGCGGTAGGAATTGAAGTGCCGAACGAAGAAGTAGCGATGGTTTCACTTAGAGAAGTACTTGAAGCAACTGAAAATAACCGACCGGATAAAAAGCTATTAGTTGGTTTAGGAAGAGATATTTCAGGCGAAGCTGTGCTAGCAGAGCTTAATAAAATGCCTCATATGCTTGTAGCAGGGGCAACAGGAAGCGGAAAAAGTGTGTGTATCAACGGTATTATTATTAGTATTTTAATGAGGACAAAGCCTCATGAAGTAAAATTAATGATGATTGACCCTAAAATGGTTGAGCTCAATATGTACAATGGTATTCCACATTTATTGGCTCCTGTTGTAACGGATCCGAAAAAAGCTTCTCAAGCCTTAAAGAAAGTTGTAAATGAAATGGAGCGACGTTATGAGCTGTTTTCACACAGCGGAACGAGAAACATTGAAGGATATAACGATTTAGTAAAACGTATGAATGACGATGGAGACGCCGATGCAAAACAGCCGACTCTTCCTTATATTGTGGTGATTGTCGATGAGTTGGCTGACTTGATGATGGTTGCTTCGTCTGACGTCGAAGATTCGATCACACGTCTTGCTCAAATGGCTCGTGCTGCCGGCATTCATTTAATTATTGCTACACAGCGACCATCAGTAGATGTTATTACGGGAGTTATTAAAGCTAACATTCCTTCCCGAATCGCTTTTAGTGTATCTTCACAAACTGACTCTCGTACGATCTTAGATATGGGAGGAGCTGAAAAGCTTCTAGGAAGAGGAGATATGCTGTTCATGCCTGTTGGAGCTTCAAAACCTGTGCGTGTGCAAGGTGCCTTTTTATCAGATGAAGAAGTAGAAGAAATTGTTGATTTTGTAATTGCACAGCAAAAAGCGCAGTATCAAGAAGAAATGATTCCAACCGATGCTCCTGAACAAGTTGATGATTTTGCAGATGAGTTATATGATGAAGCGGTACAGCTTGTAGCAGAAATGCAAACAGCTTCTGTTTCTATGCTGCAGCGACGCTTTCGAATTGGCTATAATCGGGCTGCACGCTTGATCGATGCAATGGAAGAGCGTGGAGTGGTGGGGCCTTATGAAGGAAGTAAGCCGCGTTCCGTGCTGATTTCTCAGCAAAATGAGGATGTTGGATCTTAATAAGTTTCATAAAAAAGATGACTTGCATATGTGCAAGTCATCTTTTTTATGAAACGAAAGAGAGGAAGAATAGTATCATACAAAAATATGTCATGCTAAATAAATGAAATAAAAACGAATATTAAAAAATTTAATGACTAAAATGTTTGGTTTTTATCTAATATTAGAAGAAAAGCAGGTTGTTAGGTATGCTGACATTAAAAAATAACAAAAATTCATTTTTTTAAAAAAATAATAAAAATTTTAATAAAAAATTAATATAACCTATTTATTTATCTGTCGAAAAATGATATATTATTTTCGATTAAGTAGTCGAACATCAGAGGTCTGATGACTTTTTAATATGGAGGAAGAGTGATGTCTATACGTGCGGATAATCGGCACTTGTATTTACAAGTGATTGATAAAATTAAACAAAATATAGAAAAAGGAATTTTTAAAGAAAAGGAAAGACTCCCTTCAGAGTTTGATTTATCAAAGCAGCTAGGGGTTAGCCGCGCAACGCTACGTGAGGCACTTCGCATATTAGAAGAAGAGAATATTATTGTTCGCAGACACGGTGTGGGAACATTTGTCAACACGAAGCCTACTTTTTTGTCAGGGATTGAGCAATTAAATAGTATAACACATATGATTGAACAAGCCGGTATGAAGGCTGGAACAATCTTCTTATCTTCTCAAATACAAGAGTTGTCTGAAAATGATTTAACACGTTTTGCTTGCGGGGAAGATGAACAGATTTTATTTGTTGAACGGGTGAGAACGGCAAACGGAGAGCCGGTTGTATATTGCATGGACAAGGTTCCTCAAAAAATATTGCCTGAAAATTTTGAATATAAACAAGAGTCTTTGCTAGAAATTCTTGAAAAACAAGCAGGAAAGCACATTTCTTACGCCGTGGCAAACATTGAGCCTCTAGGCTATCATGAAAAAGTTTCTCCTATTTTACAATGCGAACCAGAAACCGCTTTGCTTGTACTGAAACAAATGCATTATGACCAGTATGATGAACCCATTTTATATTCCATCAATTATTTCAAAGCAGATCAATTTAGTTTCCAAGTACTGCGTAAACGCGTCTAGTTTTTTTGTGTTTAAATGTCAGAAAATTTACAACTGTTTAACATTGTCCTTTTAAGGAGGTGTCAAATGTAGGTCACAAGGACGAAATAGAAAATTGGCTTTATACTTTTAAAACTATTCAGGGGGTTAAAACATGTTAAAACGTAAAACGGGACTTGCATTATCACTAGTATTAGCGGCAGGAACACTTTTAAGCGCGTGTGGCTCAGACGACGCAGGTAAAAGCGGCGGAGATAAAAAAGCGGCGGATTTTAAAGTGGGAATGGTAACAGATACGGGCGGGGTAGATGATAAATCGTTTAACCAATCTGCTTGGGAAGGTCTGACAAAGTTCGGGAAAGATAACGGACTTGATGAAGGAACTGGATATAAGTATTTGCAGTCTACAAAAGCATCTGAATACGAGAGCAATCTTTCTAAATTTGCTGAGAGTGGCTATAACTTGACGTATGGAATTGGCTTTTTATTAAAAGAAGATATTAAAAAAGCAGCAAAGCAGTATCCTGATGCTAACTTTGCATTAGTAGACGATACGCTAAAGTCAGAGAACTTAGATAACGTGGCAAGCATTCTATTTAAAGAAGAGCAAGGCTCCTTCTTAGTAGGGGTAGTGGCAGCTAAACAAACAAAAACGAACAAAATCGGCTTTATCGGAGGCGTTGAATCTCCATTAATCAAGAAGTTTGAAAACGGATTTAAAGCAGGTGTTAAATCTGTAAACCCAGATGCTGAAGTTATCTCTCAATACGCAGAAAGTTTTAACTCTCCAGAAAAAGGTTCGGCTATTGCTTCTACGATTTACAGCAAAGGCGCTGATATTATTTATCAAGCGGCTGGCGGTACTGGAAACGGCGTATTTACAGAAGCTAAAAACCGTTCAAAAGGCGGGAAAGACAAAAAAGTTTGGGTAATTGGAGTTGACCGCGATCAGCATGAAGAAGGTATGCCTGAAAACGTAACGTTAACTTCGATGGTTAAACGCGTTGACTTGGCTGTAGAAGATGTTGCTAAAAAAGCAATGGACGACAAATTCCCAGGTGGTAAAGAAGTTGTGTTTGGCTTAAAAGAAGACGGAGTAGGAATCGCTCCATCACAAGATAATGTAAGCAAAGATGCGTTAAAAGCAGTTGATGAGTATAAGCAAAAAATTCTAGACGGTGACATTACAGTGCCTCAAACGGATAAAGAATTTAAAGAGTTTGAAAAAACGCTTAAAAAATAAGCTGACGTCTGTTAAGCAATGATTATATGAGTATAAAAGGCTAGTGAAAACTAGCCTTTTTTATAGCCAAAAAACGGAAGACAGAATCCTGTAGCAGGCAGGAATAGGGAGTGAAAGCAGTGGAATATGTTATTGAAATGCTAGATATTCGCAAAGAGTTTCCTGGTATTGTCGCTAATGACAATATTACACTCCAAGTGAAAAAGGGAGAAATTCATGCTCTGTTAGGAGAAAATGGTGCGGGTAAGTCAACGCTGATGAACGTTTTATTTGGACTTTATCAGCCTGAAAAAGGGCAGATTCGTGTAAACGGCCAAGAAGTCAAAATCACGGATCCTAACGTAGCGAATGACTTAGGAATTGGGATGGTTCATCAGCATTTTATGCTCGTTCAAAACTTTACAGTAACAGAAAATATTATTCTTGGAAACGAACCGACGCGAACGGGCAAAATTAATATTAAAAAAGCAGCTCAAGATATTCAAGAGCTTTCAAATCAATATGGATTATCGGTAGATCCATATGCGAAGATTCAAGATATCTCAGTTGGCATGCAGCAGCGAGTGGAAATTTTAAAGACGCTTTACAGAGGAGCTGACATTCTTATTTTTGATGAACCTACTGCCGCCTTAACACCTCAGGAAATTACGGAATTAATTCAAATTATGAAAAAGTTAATTCAAGAAGGAAAGTCGATTATTTTAATTACGCATAAATTAAAAGAAATTATGTCAGTGTGTGACCGCTGTACAATTATCCGAAAAGGCGTCGGGGTTGGCACGGTAAATGTGCAAGAGACCAACCCTGATGAACTTGCTGCTTTAATGGTAGGAAGAGAAGTGCATTTTAAAACTGAAAAGAAAACAGCGACTCCAAAAGAAGCTGTGTTAACAATAAAAGAATTAGTAGTAGAAGACAGCAGAGGAGTAGAGGCTGTAAGTTCACTTAATCTAAGCGTTCGGGCAGGCGAAATTGTAGGCATCGCGGGTGTAGATGGTAATGGTCAAACAGAGCTGATTGAGGCAATTACGGGTCTGAGAAAAATAAAGTCGGGCTCGATCACATTAAAAAATCAAGAATTGTCTACGTTATCCACTCGTAAAATTACGGAGTCAGGAATAGGACATATTCCGCAGGATCGTCATAAGCACGGACTGGTATTAGATTATACAATAGGTGAAAATATTGGTCTTCAAACGTATTATCAAAAGCCGATGTCTAAATCAGGTATTTTAAATTATAAAGAGATGTATAAAAAGGCAAAAGAACTAATTGCAGAATATGATGTGCGAACGCCTAGTGAATATACACAAGCGCGATCGCTATCGGGGGGGAATCAGCAAAAAGCCATTATTGCCCGTGAAGTAGACCGCAGTCCGGAACTATTAATTGCAGCTCAGCCAACGAGGGGGCTCGACGTAGGAGCCATTGAATTTATTCATAAAAAGCTGATTGAAGAACGAGATAAAGGACGAGCAGTGTTGCTCGTTTCGCTAGAACTCGATGAAGTAATAAATTTAAGCGATCGCATTGCGGTTATTTATGAAGGAAAAATAGTCGACATTGTAGATCCAAAAGAAACGAATGAACAAGAGTTAGGCTTATTAATGGCAGGCGGTACGCGTGAGAAAGCGGGTGGAACAGCATGAATAAACTTGTGAAAAATGAACGTGTAATGATGATTTTGATCCCTGTTGTATCGGCCATATTAGGACTCATTGCCGGAGCGGTTATTATGTTGCTAGGCGGCTATGATCCAATGCTTGGCTATCAATCTCTTTTTGACGGGATGTTTGGAACGCCAAAAGCCATTGGAGAAACGATTCGTGCCATGACTCCTCTTGCTCTGGCTGGTATCGCGGTTGCGTTTGCTTATAAAACCGGTCTCTTTAACATTGGAGTAGAAGGACAGCTTTTAGTTGGCTGGTTGGCTTCAGTATGGGTTGGGTATGCGTTTGATTTACCAGCGGTTATTCATATTCCTTTAGCTGTATTAGCAGCAGCTGCAGCTGGAGCAGTTTGGGCGTTTATTCCAGGGTTTTTAAAGGCAAAATTTCATGTTCATGAAGTAATTGTTTCCATAATGATGAATTATATTGCCCTTTATACAACGAGCAGCTTAATCCGTACGTATTTATATGCGGGTAATGAAAAATCGTATGATATTAAAGAATCGGCATCTTTAGCATCAAGCTTTTTAGCGCAGTTAACCAATAACTCCCGCCTTCATTACGGCATTCTTATTACCATCGCTGCAGCCGTCGTAATGTGGTTTATTTTGAATAAAACAGCTAAGGGCTTCGAGCTAAGAGCTGTTGGTTTTAATCAACATGCTTCACAGTATGCAGGAATGAATGTAGGCCGAAACATTGTGTTATCCATGGCGATTTCAGGGGCTTTTGCCGGGCTTGCCGGGGCAATGGAAGGGCTTGGAACATTTCAGTATATGGGCACATTCACTGCATTTACGGGTACGGGGTTTGACGGTATCGCCGTAGCCCTGTTAGGAGCTAACAGCGCAATTGGAATTTTATTAGCTTCATTCTTTTTCGGAGGATTGCAAACGGCGGCTCCTCAAATGAACTTTATGACAGGGGTACCGTCTGAATTAATTCAAATTGTCATTGCACTTATTATCTTTTTTGTTGCATCTAGTTATTTAATTCGCTGGGTGCTTGGCCGTGCAGGCAAGGGGGGAGCAAAATGAACTTCTTAGAGGTGTTAGCCATTATTATTCCAGCGGCGCTTTATTCAGCTGCACCGCTTATCTTTACTGCGCTCGGAGGGATATTTAGTGAACGTTCCGGGGTCGTGAACATCGGGTTAGAAGGGCTGATGATGTTTGGCGCGTTCACAGGTATTGTTTCAACCCTTTTACTTCAGGATTCATTAGGTGCTTGGGCCCCGTGGGTAGCGATAGTAATTGCGGCTGTTGTTTGCGCTGTGTTTTCGCTGATTCATGCTGTTGCAAGTATTACATTAAAAGCAGATCAAACTGTAAGTGGGGTAGCGCTGAATTTTCTAGCTGCGGGTCTTTCAATCTTTTTAATCAAAAAGATTTTTGGAAAAGGACAAACAGATTTTATCCAATTCCGTATCGATAAAGTAAGTATTCCAGGTCTATCAGACATTCCAGTAATCGGCAAAATTCTGTTTTCGAATGTTCCTATTACGTCTTATATTGCAATTGCGCTAGCTTTTGCTGTATGGTACATCATTTATAAAACGCCGTTTGGTCTTCGTCTTCGTTCAGTTGGTGAACATCCAATGGCAGCAGACACGATGGGGATCAAAGTTGTGAGAATGCGTTACGTTGGCGTTATGATTTCCGGCATGTTCGCTGGAATCGGCGGAGCGGTGTATGCTACGTCTATCGCTACAAACTTTGCAGCGGGAACGATTGCTGGACAAGGGTTCCTTGCTATTGCAGCTATGATTTTTGGAAAATGGCATCCTATTGGTGCTTTAGGTGCAGCCATGTTTTTCGGATTAGCACAGTCCTTGAGTATCACGGGAGCTCAGATTCCGGTTATTCAAGATATTCCATCCGTCCTTTTAACCATTGCACCGTACGTATTAACAATTTTAGCACTCACTGGTTTTGTAGGACGTGCTGAGGCTCCTAAAGCGCTAGGCGTTCCTTATGAAAAAGGCCGCCGCTAATAAATCCTCTATACGAGGTCTAACAATGACTAAAGTTGGATAAATATAGAAGGTGGAGACAAAGAAATCATATTCTTTTCTCCGCCTTTTTTTCATTGAGAGAAAGAATATGAAAAGAAATGAGGAAGCGCGCGGCAAGTTACTTGAAAATGTTTCCTTGAATTCGATATAGTGGTTATAAGACTAAAATTAGCGTTAAAGATTCAAAATAGAAGTATTGTCTAGTTAATACATCAAAATTTAAAAGGAGGTTTATATATGAAATTATTGACTGAACAAAAACATGAACTAGAAGGATTGACTGTTCATACCATTCAAACAGCTAAGTACAAAACAAACACGTTCATTTTAAAACTAAATGCCCCTTTAGATAAGAAAACGGTGACAATGCGTGCCCTTTTACCTTATGTGCTTCAAAGCGCTACCGAGTCGCTGCCGTCTACGACAAAGCTTCGTACATATTTAGATGAGCTTTATGGTGCTACTTTACAAGTAGACTTAACAAAAAAAGGTGATAACCACGATATTACGATTCGCATTGATATAGCGAATGAAAAATATTTGAAAGATTCAACTCCGCTTTTGCAAAAAGCGTTAGCGCTTCTTGGCGATATTTTATTAAAGCCAGCAGTTGAAGGGGACTCTTTTTTAAAGGATATTATGACAAAAGAAAAGCGTTCGCTTCGTCAGAGAATTCAAGCCGTATTTGATGATAAAATGCGCTATGCTAATTTAAGACTAGTCGAAGAAATGTGTAAAGAAGAACCTTACTCTTTACATGTAAACGGTCAAATTGACGACGTGGAAGAAATTACAGGTGAAAGTTTGTACGCCTATTATCAGCAGGTGTTAAAAGAAGATGCCATTCACCTTTATGCTATTGGAGATTTGCAAGTCGAAGAGGTTTTACAAACAGTAAAAGAAACATTTACGTTACCAAAGCGCGAGCAAAAAGACATTGAAGATTCTATTACGTCTAAAGATATCTCAAAAGTAAATGAAGTAGTGGAAAAACAAGAAGTAAAACAAGGGAAATTAAATATTGGCTACCGCACAAATGTTGTATACGGAGATAGACAGTATTTTGCTCTGCAAGTATTTAACGGTATATTCGGAGGTTTCTCACATTCTAAGCTATTTATCAATGTGCGTGAAAAAGCAAGCTTAGCCTATTATGCCGCTTCAAGGGTAGAAAGTCATAAGGGGTTACTGATGGTCATGTCGGGTATTGATGCTAAAAATTACGACCAAGCCGTGACCATTATTAAAGAACAAATGCAGGAGATGAAGCAAGGGTCGTTCACAGACGGCGAAATCGCTCAAACAAAAGCCGTCATTCACAATCAGCTGCTTGAAACGGTGGATACTCCACGAGGACTAGTAGAGGTTATGTATCATAATGAATTAACAGGCAAAGACATTTCAATTGACGAATACTTAAAGCATATTGATGCGGTATCTAAGCAGGAAATTATTAAAGTGGCTGAGAAAATTGAAATGGATACAATTTATTTCTTAACAGGAACGGGCGGTGAAGAAAATGGAGAAAATTGAATTTTCGCAGCTTCAGGAACAGCTGTATCATGAAAAAATGGATAACGGGCTACAGGTATATATTTTGCCAAAGCCGGAGTTTAACAAAACGTTTGCTACCTTTACAACGAACTACGGATCGATTGACAATCAATTCGTACCGCTAAATGAAAATGAAATGACAAAAGTTCCGGACGGAATCGCACACTTTTTAGAGCATAAATTATTTGAAAAAGAAGACGGGGATGTCTTTCAGCAGTTTAGTAAACAAGGCGCTTCGGCCAATGCATTTACTTCTTTTACCCGCACAGCTTACTTATTCAGCTGTACGTCAAATTTTGAAGAAAACCTTGAAACATTAGTGGACTTTGTACAAGAGCCGTACTTCTCAGAAAAAACGGTCGAAAAAGAAAAAGGCATTATCGGTCAAGAAATTACAATGTATGACGACAATCCGGACTGGCGCTTGTATTTTGGCACCATTCAAAATATGTACAAAAACCACCCTGTTAAAATTGATATTGCCGGCACAATCGAATCGATTTCACATATTAATAAAGATTTGCTGTATACATGCTATGAAACGTTCTACCATCCAAGCAACATGCTGTTGTTCATTGTAGGTCCTGTTGATGCGGAAAAAGTAATGAAGCAAGTCCGAGACAATCAGCAGAAAAAAGATTATAAAGAAATCTCTGACATACAGCGTTATTTTGACGAAGAGCCTGAAACGGTGGATCAAGAAAAACAAGTACTAAAAATGCCGGTGCAGTCTTCTAAATGTATGGTGGGTCTAAAAGCGAAAAATCCGCAGCGTTCAGGTGGAGAAATGCTTAAATATGAGTTAGCAATGAATATTATTTTAGATTACGCATTTGGAAAAAGCTCTTCGTACTATGAGGAATTATATGCAGACGGGCTCATTGATGAAACATTTGCTTATGATTATACGGAGGAAAGAGGATTTGGTTTTGCTCTTATCGGAGGAGATACGGACCAACCGGAGCAGCTGTATGATCGAGTTAAACAAATTTTACTTGAAATGAAAACAAAATCACTAACAGAAGAGGAGCTTGAGCGTATCCGTAAAAAGAAAATTGGCGGATTTTTACGTTCATTAAACTCACCTGAGTTTATCGCTAATCAGTTTACACGCTATGCATTTAATGATATGAATTTATTTGATATTGTTGAAACGCTGGAAAAACTGAAGGTGAACGAAATAAAAGATGTGCTAAACGAGATTATTGATGAAAAGAACTTTACGGTTTGTGAAGTAGTACCTAAATAAAGATGATTGTTGCCAAAAAAGCTGATGTTCATCAGCTTTTTTGCATGTAAAGGAGAGAAGGTTATGGAGAAATTTGCCCTTGTGACAGGTGCAAGCGGAGGAATTGGCACAGCGATTGCTAAGCAATTGGCTGAGGATGGATATTCGCTTATTTTGCATTACCATCAACGAAGAGACAGAATAGAGGCGCTTGCACATGAGCTTGCTGAAAAGGTAAAAACCGTGTTTACGGTACAAGCGGATTTATCATGTAAAGAGGGAGTGGAGAAGTTTTTAGAGGAAATTATTGTTCCGGTAGAAGTTATTATTCATAACAGCGGACGAAGCGTTAGCGGGTTAATGACAGATACTCCGGCAAAAGAAACTGAAGAAATGATCTATCTTCACATCACGGCTCCCTTTGTTATTACCAAAGCTTTATTACCTAAAATGATTAGTGCTAAAAGCGGACAAATCATCATAATTTCTTCCATTTGGGGACTTACAGGAGCTTCATTTGAAGTCCTTTATTCAATGGTAAAAGGTGCACAAAATACATTTGTAAAAGCTTTGGCGAAAGAGGTTGCACTAAGTGGGGTTCGAGTAAATGGAGTTGCGCCCGGAGCGATTGAAACGGATATGATGGCCAGCTATTCAAAAGAAGAGGTCAAAGAGCTGGCTGAAGAGATCCCTTTAGGAAGAATAGGATATCCAAAAGAAGTGGCAGAGGCGGTTTCATATTTAATATCTTCACGAGCTTCCTACATAACGGGACAAATATTATCGGTTAATGGCGGCTGGTACATATAAAGTGTGCATAAAATCAAAAACAAGGTACAAACTATGATATGAATAAACCTTAAGGAGGGCTACTCATGTCAGTATTAGAAAATTGGGATAGCTGGAAAGATTTTTTAGGCGACCGTTTACATCATGCGCAAAACGAAGGAATGCAAGAAGAAGTTATTCATGATCTTGCTTATCAAATTGGTGGATATTTAGCAAACCAAGTTGATGCAAAAAATGATCAAGAGCGAATTTTAGCAGACCTTTGGAGCGTTGCTTCTAAAGAAGAGCAGCATGCGATTGCGAGCAGCATGGTGAAATTAGTTCAAAATAACGGATCAGTAAAATAAGTTATCGTTTCTAAAAAGGAGCTAATTCACCGCGTGTGAGAGCTCCTTTTTTCTTAGAAATAAATAGTACAAATAAATAAGCGCTTACATACATAACAAATGTAGAACTACTTGTCTTTAGGGTTTATAATAGAATGGAAATCATTTATAGTTAAACTAGGTGAAAAAAAGGGGGCACCTCTCGAAGGCCAGCCAAGAAATGGGAGGGGTTTGATGGAGAAAATTGAGTGGTATTTAGAATATCAAATACAAAAAAATCGTCCGGGTCTTTTAGGTGATATTTCATCGCTTCTTGGAATGTTGTCAATTAATATTGTCACAATTAATGGAGTGGATGATATTCGCCGCGGATTATTGCTGCGCTGTGATTCACATGAGCAAATAGACAGGCTTGAATCTATTTTGAAAACAATGGATAATATCATTGTGACAAAAATGAGACCGCCTAAATTGCGTGATAAGTTAGCAGTGCGTCACGGCCGCTATATTCAGCGGGACGCAGATGATAAAAAGACGTTCCGTTTCGTAAGAGATGAATTAGGTTTGCTCGTAGATTTTATGGCGGAACTGTTTAAACAAGACGGTCATAAGCTTATCGGCATTCGAGGTATGCCGCGAGTAGGCAAAACCGAATCCATTGTAGCAGCTAGCGTATGTGCGAACAAAAGGTGGCTTTTTGTGTCTTCTACACTCTTAAAACAAACGATTCGCAGTCAGCTTATTGCTGACGAATACAACGCCGATAATATTTTTATTATTGACGGGATTGTATCGACAAAACGAGCGAATGAAAAGCACTGGCAGCTTGTACGAGAAGTAATGAATGTACCCGCGACAAAAATTGTGGAGCATCCGGATGTATTTGTACAAAATACCGAGTATTCGTTAGATGATTTTGCCTACATTATTGAAATAAGAAACGACCCCAATGAGAAAATTACATATGAAATAATGGAAGGTCCTCAAATGTTTCAAGACGGTGGATTATCGATGTTTGATTTTTAGCATAATTGGTAGGTGTTAGCATTGACAGAGTTAGGACAAAGGTTAAGACAAGAACGAGAAAGCAAAGGATTGTCGTTAGAAGATTTACAAAAACTAACGAAAATTCAAAAACGCTATTTACTTGGCATTGAAGAAGGCAATTATGAGGTTATGCCTGGGAAATTTTACGTACGAGCGTTTATTAAGCAATACTGCGAAGCAATTGGGTTGGACACAGATGCTATTTTTGAAGAATACAAATCAGACATTCCTTCAACTCAAACAGAAGACATGCCGCAGCAGCTTTCGCGCGTTCGCAGCCGCAAAGAAATTCCTCAGCATACAAAAGGAGTTTCAAAAGCATATGACTACCTTCCAACTGTTCTAGTGGTGGCGGGAGTTGTAGTTGTTGGGATTATTATTTGGGTAATCGCTCAAAATATCGTCTCGGATAAAAACAAGGAGCAGGCTAACCAAGAAGCTCCAAACAGCGAAGTTCAGCAGTCTAACACGCAGGAAGAAACGAATGAAACTACTGCAAAAAATGACAATAGCAACTCAGAAGATGAACAAAGTGCTGCTGATAAGAAAGAACAAGAAAAAGAAAAAGCTGAAAAAGAAAAAGCCGCAAAAGAAAAAGCTGAGAAAGAAAAAGCTGAGAAAGAAAAAGCTGAAAAAGAAAAGAAAGACAGCGGTAAACAAGAATACAAGGAAGTTCAAAAAACAGGCAGAAGTGCTACGTATGCTCTTTCCGGTGCAGATGCATTTAATCTAGAAGTAACATCCACTCAAGCAGATACTTGGTTAGATGTGAAAAATGGAAAAGGAAATGCTTTCTTTAGCTCCATTCTAAAAAAAGGTGAAACAAAAGAATTTGATTTGACGAAAGAAACTGAAGCTCGCGTCAACATCGGTTATTCACCTGGGGTAGAGTTAAAAGTAAATGGAAAAGCGGTTGACTTGCCGTTTGATTCATCCAAGCAAGTTCGACAAGTTGTAACGATTCAATATCAGCCGGCAGAAGCACAGTAAACACCCTGTTTTAAAAAGTGATCAGGGTGTAAATAAAGATAATATGTGAATTAATCACTCATTCACGCTATAATAAAACCAAAGCCGTGCAAACAACTTCGTTTGCACGCTTTCATTTTGTAACAGTAATTGGAGGCAGAAGAAATGAATTTACCAAACAAGATTACCATTTCGCGGATTTTTCTAATTCCCGTATTCCTCATTTTTATGATGGTGCCGCTACCATTTGGCACAGTAGAGGCGGCAGGAAAAGAGATTCCGATCGCTCACCTATTAGGGGCAGCATTATTTATTATTGCATCTACAACAGACTGGATAGACGGATACTATGCTCGAAAGTACGATTTAGTCACGAACTTGGGCAAATTTTTAGATCCACTAGCAGACAAGCTATTGGTTTCAGCTGCGCTTGTAGCTATTGTTGACTTAGATTTAATTGCAGGTGCAGGATGGGCTGCTATCATCATTATTAGCCGGGAATTTGCTATCACTGGTTTAAGACTTGTACTAGCAGGGGAAGGAGAAGTTGTAGCAGCAAATATGTTAGGTAAAATTAAAACATGGACTCAAATTTTAGCTATTTCAGCTATTCTGTTGTATAACTTGCCTTTTGAATGGGTTTCCATTCCATTTGCTAGCGTAATGCTTTGGATCTCAGTGATTTTTACGGTTATTTCAGGCTGGGACTACTTTGCTAAAAACAAACAGGCTTTTGTTAACTCAAAATAAGTAAGATGGAGATGATATGATGAACGCTGAAATTATTGGAGTCGGCTCTGAGCTGCTGCTTGGACAAATTGCCAATACAAACGCTCAGTATTTATCGAAAAAATTAGCCGAACTTGGAATTAATGTTTACTATCATACGGTAGTAGGAGATAATGCACAGCGCTTAAAAGAAGTGATTGCTACAGCTCAAACGCGTGCGGAGTTAATTATTTTCACAGGCGGGCTTGGTCCTACAAAAGATGATTTAACAAAAGAAACAATTGCGAGTGTGCTAGGAGTAGAGCTGACAACAAATGCAGAAGCACTTGAAAGCATTGAAGCCTATTTCAAACAGTCAAATCGTATCATGACACCTAACAATAAAAAACAGGCAATTGTGCTAGAAGGTTCGGCAGTGCTTCCTAACGATTACGGAATGGCTCCAGGTATGGGGCTTACGGTAGAGGGAAAACACTATATGCTATTCCCCGGGCCTCCAAAAGAGCTTTATCCAATGTATGAATCGTATGGTCAAGAATTTTTAGCTCAAAAGCTTGAATTAAAAGAAAGTATTGAATCACGCGTTCTTCGCTTTTTCGGAATAGGAGAATCACAGCTTGAGACGGAAATTGAAGATTTGCTTGATGCGCAAACCAACCCGACGATTGCGCCGCTAGCAGGAGATGGAGAAGTGACGCTTCGCTTAACTGCTAAGCACGCTGATGCCGCTGAAGCACAGCGCATGTTAGACGAAGTGGAAAAAACCATTTCAGAGCGCGTAGGCGAGTATTTATATGGATACGAAGCAACTTCTTTACATAATGAATTGGTAAAAGAATTAACGGCGCAAGGCTTGACGATTGCTTCAGCCGAAAGTTTAACCGGCGGTTTATTCAGCGAACGTTTAACAACTGTTTCAGGTGCTGGAGAAGCTGTAAAAGGCAGCCTGGTCGCCTATCATTATGAAATCAAGCAAAATATCCTCGGAGTGAGCGAACACACGCTGAATCAGTACGGAGCCGTTAGCGAGCAGTGCGCGGCTGAAATGGCTCAGCGTATTCAACAGTTATGCAAAACGGATATTGGCATCGGATTTACAGGTGTAGCTGGACCTTCCAAACAAGAAGGACATCCTGTAGGAACAGTATATATAGGGGTAGCCTATAAAGATCAAGCTCCTCAAGTTTACAGCCTGCAGCTATCTGGAAGCCGCCAGGGGATTCGTTCACGAACGGTTAATTATGGCTGTCATTACGTATTAAAGATGATAAAGAAATAAAGAAAAAAGGCTGTTTGGTTTTTCCAAAACAGCCTTTTTTTTATAAAATAATAAACGAACATTTATTCGCTTTTTGCTTGTCAAACGACTCAAAAACTAGTATAGTAAGTTATAGAAAGTTGTTAATTCGACATTGCTACTACATCGTAGTAAGTTTGCAGTTTATAGATGATTTCAAAGAGATAGAGGAGGAAATTGAGTGAACGATCGTCAAGCAGCCCTTGATATGGCTTTAAAACAAATTGAAAAGCAATTTGGTAAAGGTTCAATTATGAAATTAGGTGAACAAACGGAAAAAAGAATTTCTACAATTCCAAGTGGTTCATTAGCGTTAGATATAGCTTTAGGTGTAGGTGGATATCCACGTGGACGTGTAGTTGAAGTATATGGTCCAGAAAGCTCAGGTAAAACAACAGTTGCTCTTCATGCGATTGCAGAAGTTCAACAGCAGGGCGGACAGGCTGCATTTATCGATGCGGAGCACGCGTTAGATCCTGTATATGCTCAAAAATTAGGTGTGAATATTGATGAGCTATTATTATCTCAGCCTGATACGGGAGAACAAGCTTTAGAAATCGCTGAAGCTTTAGTTCGAAGCGGTGCAGTAGATATTATCGTTGTTGACTCAGTAGCAGCATTAGTGCCAAAAGCGGAAATTGAAGGAGAAATGGGAGACTCTCACGTGGGTCTACAAGCTCGTTTAATGTCTCAAGCATTGCGTAAACTATCTGGAGCTATCAACAAGTCTAAAACAATCGCTATCTTTATTAACCAAATTCGTGAAAAAGTCGGCGTTATGTTTGGTAATCCTGAAACAACTCCTGGTGGACGTGCGCTTAAATTCTATTCTTCAGTGCGTCTAGAAGTGCGTCGTGCAGAGCAGTTAAAGCAAGGAAACGATATTGTAGGTAACAAAACAAGAATTAAAGTTGTGAAAAACAAAGTAGCTCCGCCTTTCCGTGCTGCTGAAGTAGATATTATGTACGGAGAAGGTATTTCAAAAGAGGGTGAAATTTTGGATATCGCTTCTGAACTAGATATTGTTCAAAAAAGTGGATCTTGGTATTCATATAATGACGAGCGTCTAGGTCAAGGTCGTGAAAATGCAAAACAATTCTTAAAAGAAAATACTGATATTCGTCAGGAAATTGCGGGACAAGTGCGTGAACATCATGGTTTAGACCAAGATGGAGAGCCAGCTCCTGAGGATGACGATCAAGGCGATTTAAATATTTAATTTGCTGCGAGATAAAAAAAGACTCCTCTATTTCAAAGAAGGGGTCTTTTTTTTGTAAAAATTGTTAATGATAGAAAAGTAACATACGAAATTTCAATATATACTGTAGAGGCAGGCTTGACAATAAAAATGCACAGATTTACAATTAAGATGTATATTTTCCCTTTTTAAAACATTTTAGCGTTTAAAAGCCTTTGTGTGTATATTGAAAGGTGAATACGATGTACATGCCGACATGAAATTTAAAACTTACAAGTTTATAGCAAGGGGAGGTGAAATGATGGATACTAATACAATCATCTTCGCTTTGCTTGGCCTAATCGTCGGTGCAGTTGTTGGCTTTTTTGTTTGTAAATCGATTGCTGAAGCTAAAATTGCGGGAGCAAAGTCTAGTGCAGAACAAATTATCGATGAAGGAACCCGCGAGGCGGAAGCTTTGAAAAAAGAAGCTTTACTAGAAGCGAAGGATGAAATCCATCAGCTTCGTACAGAGGCAGAACAAGATATTCGTGATCGTCGAGCAGAACTTCAAAAACAAGAAAATCGATTAATGCAAAAAGAGGAAAATCTTGATCGTAAAGACGAATCACTTGATAAACGTGAAGCGTTACTTGAAAAGAAAGATGATTCTCTTACTGTTAAACAACAGCATATTGAAGAGATGGAAAGCAAAGTTGAAGAAGTAGTACGTGCACAGCAAACAGAGCTAGAGCGCATTTCAAGCTTAACAAGAGAAGATGCAAGAGCGATTATTTTAGATCGTGTTGAAAATGAACTTTCCCACGATATTGCAATAATGGTAAAAGAAACAGAAAACCGTGCAAAAGAAGACGCCGATAAAAAGGCGAAAGAAATTCTTTCACTTGCTATTCAGCGTTGCGCAGCAGATCATGTTGCTGAAACGACTGTCTCAGTTGTTAACTTGCCAAATGACGAAATGAAAGGCCGAATTATCGGTCGAGAAGGTCGAAACATCCGTACGCTTGAAACTTTGACAGGAATTGATCTTATTATTGATGATACGCCAGAAGCAGTTATTTTATCAGGATTTGACCCAATTCGTCGTGAGACAGCAAGAATTGCACTTGATAAACTCGTTCAAGATGGTCGTATCCATCCCGCGCGTATTGAAGAAATGGTTGAAAAATCTCGCCGTGAAGTGGACGAATATATTCGTGAAGTTGGTGAACAAACGACGTTTGAAGTCGGTGTTCACGGGTTGCACCCAGACTTGATGAAAATTCTTGGTCGCTTAAAATTCAGAACAAGCTATGGTCAAAATGTGCTGAAACATTCAATGGAAGTAGCGTATTTATCAGGACTTATGGCTGCTGAATTAGGTGAAGATGAAACGTTAGCCAAACGAGCAGGATTGTTACATGATATTGGTAAAGCAATTGACCATGAGGTAGAAGGAAGTCACGTAGAAATCGGTGTTGAATTAGCTACAAAGTATAAAGAACATCCGGTTGTTATTAACGCGATTGCTTCTCACCATGGAGATACAGAACCAACATCAATCATTGCTGTACTAGTTGCAGCAGCGGATGCATTATCTGCTGCAAGACCAGGTGCTCGCAGTGAGACGTTAGAAAACTATATTCGTCGTCTTGAAAAGTTAGAAGAAATTTCAGAGTCTTATGAAGGCGTTGAAAAATCATTTGCGATTCAAGCAGGGCGTGAAGTTCGTATTATGGTGAAACCAGATACGATTGGTGATCTAGAAGCGCATCGACTTGCTCGAGATATCCGAAAACGAATTGAAGATGAGCTGGATTATCCTGGCCACATCAAAGTAACCGTTATTCGTGAAACAAGAGCAGTAGAGTATGCAAAATAAAAATGAAGTGGCGTTTCGCCACTTTATTTTTTTTCGTAGAGATGAAGATGCAGATTAAGAATGAAGTATAGGAGCTTTTACATGAGAATTTTATTTATCGGAGACGTAGTTGGTTCTCCAGGCCGTGAAATGGTTGAAGAATATTTACCAAGATTAAAAAGAAAATACTCTCCGGGACTTACAATTGTGAATGGAGAAAATGCAGCTTCAGGAAAAGGCATTACTGAAAAGATTTATCGTCAGTTCTTGCAAGCAGGGGCTAATATTATTACCCTTGGTAACCACGCGTGGGACAAACGTGAAATTTTTGATTTTATTGACGATGCAAAAAATCTTGTTCGTCCAGCTAATTTTCCTGAAGGTACACCTGGCAAGGGAATTACGTATTTTACGTACAATCAGCTTGAGGTAGCCGTGATTAATTTACAAGGGCGCACGTTTATGGCTCCGCTTGATTGTCCATTTCAAAAAGCAGATGACCTGATTGAGGAAGCACGTCAGCGCACTCCGCTCATTTTTATTGATTTTCATGCTGAAACAACAAGTGAAAAGCAAGCGATTAGCTGGTATGTGGACGGTCGTGTCAGCGCTGTTGTCGGCACTCATACGCATGTTCAAACAGCTGACAATCGTATATTGCCAAAAGGAACAGCCTACATCTCTGACGTAGGGATGACGGGACCATATGACGGCATTTTAGGGATGGAGCGCGAAGCTGTTATTAAGCGTTTTTTAACGTCTCTTCCTGTTCGATTTGAAGTGCCAAAAGAAGGAAGAACGCAGCTTAGTGGAATCGTTATTGATATTGATCAAAAGACGGGGAAAGCAACAAAAACAGAGCGAATTTTAATTAACGAAGACCATCCGTTTTTTGAATAAAGGGAAAAAGTCAATGTGTCGAAAGACGATACGTTGGCTTTTTTATTTTGTCAAAAACGTAAAAAGAAAAAAGAAAGGTGTAGAAATATAAGTTTTTGAATATTTAGGAAAAACAAGCAGGAATACGTTTGACATATCGTGAATATAGTAACATTGAAATCAATTAAGTCATTGGTCTAATGATCTCTCATCATACATTGTAAAGAATAAGGAGGAGCTAGATATGGAAATATTAAAAGTTTCAGCAAAGTCTAATCCAAATTCAGTTGCTGGTGCCTTAGCAGGCGTGCTGCGCGAACGCGGCGCAGCAGAAATTCAAGCCATTGGGGCCGGGGCGCTTAATCAAGCAGTAAAAGCTGTAGCAATCGCAAGAGGGTTCGTTGCACCAAGTGGGGTTGATTTAATCTGCATCCCAGCTTTTACAGATATTCAAATTGATGGAGAAGAGCGAACAGCCATTAAATTAATTGTAGAGCCGCGATAATTATAAAAACCACGGACCTGTAAAGCATAGAAGCCAAACAGGTCCTTTTTGTATAGAATTAAAGGGGTGTGGGTTGTGATATTTGATGCTCATTGTGATGTATTGATGAAGCTCTGGTTAAATAAACGTTTATCTTTTACATATGATTCAGCGCTGCATGTGACGTTAGAAGGAATAAAAAAAGCAAACGGGAAAGTTCAGCTATTCGCTATTTATATTCCAGAAGCGGTTCCGGCAGCTCAGCGCTTTGATGTTGCGTTAGAAATGATCCAGCTGTTTCAAAGTCATATTTTATCGCTTCCCGGTGTGAAATGGATTCGTTCAAAACGCGATATAGATAGCTTGAAAAAAGGTGAAATAGGAGCAATGCTGACGCTTGAAGGCTGCGATGCCATTGATACCAGTTTAGTTCGCTTAAAGACACTGTTTTCACTGGGTGTACGCTCAGTAGGTTTGACATGGAATTATAGCAATGCCGTGTGTGACGGTATTTTAGAACCTCGAGGCGCGGGGTTATCTTCTTTTGGAAGAGAAGTTGTTGAATTGAATAATGAACATAAAGTGTGGACGGATGTATCTCATTTATCGGTAAGAGGTTTTTGGGATGTGATTGAGCTAGCACAATATGTAGTGGCTACTCATTCCAATTCACACGTATTGTGTTCTCATCCGCGGAATTTAAGAGACGATCAAATTCATGCTTTAATAAAGCGAAACGGCGTGATTGGCATTACGTTTGTGCCTGAATTTTTAACGAGTTCTGCCAAAGCGCAAATAGCGGATGTGATCCGTCATCTTGATTACATGTGTGAAAGAGGAGGCGAATACTCCGTTGGTTTTGGCTCTGACTTTGACGGCATTGACAAAACGGTTCATCGTCTCGGAAGATATGAACAGTATACGAATTTAATCGAAGAACTCCTTAAGCATTACACTGAGGAGCAGGTAAAACGTTTTCTGTTTCAAAACTTTGCTGATCGTGTATGCAGCTAATAAAAAAAGAGCTTTTTCTTCTTGGAAAAGCTCTTTTTTATAGAAGTTATTTATATACTAATGCCTCATGTAAAGACAGAAAAGATCATTAAAAAACTTCATCTTATTCATTAAATATAAATATAATTAAAACGATTGAGAATTCAATGAAAAGGGTTGCATTTTTCTGGCAATCGGAATAAAATTGAAAACGGATTATGGAGCTGCTCAAGCAGAAACGTATCCTGCACAGCCACAAGGTGCTGTGGGAGTTTTGCAGATGATTTTGGTTGGTGAAATGCAGAAGCAAATGAAATCGTTTGCTAATTTACTTTTTTCAGTTTTTATCAATAAAATAGATTTCTATATTATAAGCAATTAAAGGAGTGGCGTTGATTTATGGTACAGCAACTTTCATGGAAAGTTGGCGGACAGCAGGGTGAGGGAATCGAAAGTACGGGAGAAATTTTTTCAACCGCTTTAAATCGATTAGGTTATTACTTATACGGCTATCGTCATTTTTCTTCTCGTATCAAAGGTGGACATACAAATAATAAGATTCGAGTGAGTACAACTCAAGTTCGATCTGTGTCAGATGATTTGGATATTTTAGTTGCGTTCGATCAGGAAACAATCGATGTAAACGTCCATGAGCTGCGCGCAGGAGGCGTTGTAATTGCAGATGCGAAATTCAACCCAAGTCTGCCCGAAACATGTACAACTGCTACGCTATATGCTGTTCCGTTTACGGAAATTGCAACGGAATTAGGAACGTCGCTAATGAAGAACATGGTTGCTGTAGGCGCTTCAAGTGCTGTGCTTCATATTGACACAGAAGTATTTGAAGAAGTAGTACTTGAAATCTTCGGTAAAAAGGGCCAAAAAGTTGTACAAAAAAACATGGAAGCTATTAAAAAAGGTGCAGATTACATTCGTGAACAGCTAGGCGAACAATTAGAAACAATGAAACTAGATCCAGCGGATGGTAAAAAACGTATGTTTATGATTGGAAACGATGCGATTGCGCTGGGTGCTTTAGCCGGTGGGGCTCGTTTTATGCCAGCGTATCCAATTACTCCTGCTTCAGAAATCATGGAATACTTAATTAAAAAGCTTCCTCAATTTGGTGGAACCGTTATTCAAACAGAAGATGAAATCGCAGCATGTACGATGGCTATCGGAGCTAACTATGCAGGCGTACGTGCGCTGACAGCATCAGCTGGACCAGGTTTATCCTTAATGATGGAGTCGATTGGATTAGCAGGAATCACTGAGCAGCCTGTTGTGATTATAGATACTCAGCGCGGCGGGCCAAGTACAGGTCTTCCAACTAAGCAAGAACAGTCTGATTTAATGGCCATGATTTACGGTACGCACGGTGAAATTCCGAAGATCGTCATGGCGCCAAGTACGGTTGAAGAAGCATTCTACGATACGATTGAAGCGTTTAACTTAGCAGAAGAATATCAGTGCCCAGTTATTATGCTAACGGATTTACAGCTTTCACTTGGGAAGCAATCAGTAGAACCGCTTGACTATAATCGCGTTGAAATCCGCCGCGGTAAGCTTCAGCAAGGAGAGCTAGAAGAGCTGGAAGAAAAACAATACTACAAGCGCTACCGCGTAACAGAAGACGGCGTATCACCACGCGTCATTCCAGGAATGAAGCATGGCATTCATCACGTGACGGGAGTAGAACATGATGAGACAGGAAAGCCATCTGAATCTCCGGTGAACCGCGATGATCAAATGAATAAGCGTCTTCGTAAAACAAAAGGAATTCGTTTTAATACGCCAATTCATGTTCACTCTCATGAAAAAGAGTCTGATATTTTATTTGTTGGATTTAATTCGACGCGTGGAGTTATTGAAGAGGCAATGGGACGTTTGGAACAGGACGGTATAAAAGTAAATCATGCTCACATTCGTTTGATTCATCCGTTCCCAGCTGACGAACTGCTTCCTTACGTGCAAGGAGCTAAAAAAGTAGTCGTCGTTGAAAACAATGCTACTGGACAGCTTGCTAATATTTTAAAAATGAATATTGCAAGTCATGATAAAATTCAAAGCGTATTGAAGTATGATGGAAATCCATTTCTTCCGCAAGAAGTATACGCAAAAAGTAAGGAGATGTTTGTGTTAAATGGCAACGTTTAAAGATTTTCGTAACAGTGTAAAACCTAACTGGTGTCCGGGGTGTGGAGATTTCTCCGTACAGGCAGCCATTCAACGCGCATCTGCTAACGTAGGTTTAGAACCTCATGAGCTTGCTGTTATTTCAGGTATTGGATGTTCTGGACGTATCTCTGGTTATATTAATTCATATGGTTTTCATGGTATTCACGGACGTGCGCTTCCAATCGCTCAAGGTGTAAAAATGGCTAATCGTGACTTAACCGTTATCGCATCTGGCGGTGATGGAGATGGGTTTGCTATAGGTATGGGACACACGGTACATGCGATTCGCCGAAACATCGATGTAACGTATATCGTAATGGATAACCAAATCTATGGTTTAACAAAAGGACAAACATCTCCTCGCAGTGAAGTAGGATTCAAGACAAAAAGTACGCCTGAAGGATCAATCGAGTCGTCTTTATCTGTCATGGAGCTTGCGTTAACTTCTGGAGCAACGTTTTTGGCGCAAAGCTTTTCAACGAATTTAAAAGAGTTAACAAGCTTAATTGAACAAGGCATCCAGCATAAAGGTTTTTCCTTAATTAACGTATTTAGCCCGTGCGTAACGTATAACAAAGTGAACACGTATGATTGGTTTAAAGAAAACCTAACTAGTCTTAGCACAATTGAAGGTTATGATGCAAACAATCGTATGCAAGCTATGCAGACGTTAATGGAGCATAACGGCTTAGTAACAGGGCTTATTTATCAAAATGCGCATCAGCCGTCGTATCAGCAGCTTGTTCATGGTTATAGTGAAGAGCCGCTGTCAAAAGCAGACTTAGGTATGACTGAGGAAAAATTTGATGAGCTAGTAGCTGAATTTATGTAAAAGAGGCTGCAATAAAAGCAGTTTAGTAGAGGGGAAATCCGAACGGTGAACTGAGATTCTTGATGGAGAATCCAACTCGTTCGGATTTTTTCATAGTGATAGCGAACGTAGGTTTCATGTAGGGAGTGGCTTCTAGCTGTTAATTGGAGAGCTAGGAGAAGGCTCATCGGCCGCTCGCCGAAAGCGAAGTTTTGCACAGAAATCAACAGCGGTGTAATAAGCGAGTTTCTATGAGCTCTTTTATCCCATTTGTTCTTCTCTAAAATAGATTAATTTAGTTATGTATCAATCTCTTTTTGTTATTTAATAAATGTTTCGAAATCCGAAAGAAATTTTAACGAAACAGGTATAGAAAATAGGTATATGATTGTGTTCGCTACTTGAAAGTTATATACTATGTTAATGTGATGAGTTTTATGCATAAGCATAAGGCTGTCACATTTTTTTGCGATTTACAGGTGCAACGTGACAATTGTCATGGCGAAAGGAGATTTTTTTATGAACGAAAAACAACGTTTAGAAAGCAACCAAGTTAATCCAGCGGACAAAAAATCCGAAAAGGATTACAGTAAATATTTTCAAACAGTATACATGCCACCTTCTTTAAAAGATGCGAAAAAACGAGGAAAAGAAGAAGTTTCCTATCACAATGATTTTGCAATCGATGAACAGTTTCATGGAATGGGACAGGGACGTAAATTTTATATCCGTACGTACGGCTGTCAAATGAATGAGCACGATACAGAAGTAATGGCTGGTATTTTTCTAGGCCTTGGCTACGAGCCAACTGACTCTGTTGAAGATGCTCATGTTATTTTATTGAATACGTGTGCGATCCGTGAAAATGCGGAAAATAAAGTGTTTGGTGAATTAGGACACTTGAAGGCCTTAAAGCGCGAGCGCCCTGAGCTATTAATCGGCGTCTGCGGATGTATGTCTCAAGAAGAGTCAGTTGTAAATAAAATTTTACAAAAACATCAGCACGTGGATATGATTTTTGGTACACACAACATTCACCGTTTGCCTCACATTTTAAACGAAGCATACTTAGCAAAAGAAATGGTGATTGAAGTATGGTCTAAAGAAGGGGACGTTATTGAAAACCTTCCAAGAGCACGTAAAGGCAGCGTCAAAGCATGGGTTAACATCATGTACGGCTGTGACAAGTTCTGTACGTACTGTATCGTTCCGTATACGCGAGGAAAAGAACGAAGCCGCCGTCCAGAAGACATTATCCAAGAAGTACGTCACTTAGCTGCTCAAGGCTACAAAGAAATTACGCTTTTAGGTCAAAATGTTAATGCATATGGAAAAGATTTTGAAGACATAACGTACGGCCTAGGCGACTTAATGGACGAAATCCGTAAAATTGACGTTGCTCGTATCCGTTTTACAACAAGTCATCCTCGCGACTTTGATGACCGTTTAATTGAAGTTCTTGCTAAAGGCGGAAATCTTGTCGACCACATTCATTTGCCTGTTCAATCAGGAAGCAGTGATATCTTAAAAATTATGGCACGAAAATATTCTCGTGAACATTATTTAGAGCTTGTTCGTAAAATTAAAGAAGCCATTCCAACAGCATCATTAACAACTGATATTATTGTTGGTTTCCCAAATGAAACGGATGAGCAGTTTGAAGAAACAATGTCGCTATACCGTGAGGTTGAATTCGATAGTGCTTATACATTTATTTATTCACCTCGTGAAGGTACGCCAGCTGCTAAGATGCAAGACAACGTACCAATGGAAGTGAAAAAAGAGCGTCTTCAACGCTTAAATGCTCTTGTAAATGAAATTTCTGCAAAGAAATTGAAGGAATATGAAGGTAAAGTTGTCGAAGTATTAGTAGAAGGTGAAAGTAAAAATAATCCGGAAGTATTAGCAGGCTACACGGAAAAAAGTAAGCTTGTAAACTTCAAAGCACCTAAGTCAGTAATTGGGCAACTTGTAAAAGTAAAAGTTACAAAAGCCAAAACATGGACATTAAACGGGGAAATGGTAGAAGAAACAGCAGAGGTGAAGTAATATGGCGCAGTATAACAAGAGTGACGTAATTAAACGTGCTCAAGAGCTGGCAAAAATGATTGCTGAAACAGAAGAAGTAGATTTCTTCAAGCGTGCCGAAGCTCAGCTTAACGAAAATCAAAAAGTGCGTGAAACCATTGCAAGTATTAAAAGTTTGCAAAAACAAGCTGTTAATTTCCAACATTATGGTAAAACAGAAGCGTTAAAACAAGTGGAGGCAAAAATCGATCGTTTACAGGAAGAGCTGGATGAACTGCCGATTATTCAGCAGTTTCAAGAGTCTCAAATAAACGTGAATGATTTGCTTCAACTTGTTGCTAACACTATTTCAAACACAGTAACGGACGAAATTATTGTGTCAACAGATGGTGATTTACTGCGCGGTGAAACAGGTTCACAGGTGCGAAACAGCCCTGGATCTAGCTGCTCATAAAAAAAATGCCTCAGCAATTTGCTGAGGCATTTTTTTGTGCATCCCGTGGCATGAAAATTGGGCAGATTTTCTCTCTAATAATTGTCACGTTTTTCTATATCCTTGCATACAATGGAACATAGGTTTTTTATGCCTTAAACCTAGTTTCTTAAAAATAATGTGCAAACAAGTGAATGAGCCTGCATAGGATGAAATGAAGATAGTTTGAGGAGGGTATGCTCACATGTCACAACACTATAGAGAAATTATTACAAAAGCAGTCGTAGGTAAAGGTCGCAAGTTTACACAATCGTCTCATACGCTTGCACCGAAAAATCGACCAACAAGCATCTTAGGGTGCTGGGTGATTAACCATGAGTACAAAGCAAAGAAAAGCGGCAGCAATGTAGAAGTTGACGGCAGATATGATATTAACATCTGGTATTCGTACAATAATAATACAAAAACCGAAGTTTGGACGGAAACCGTATCATACAAAGATAATATTAAGCTGCGCTATAAAGACGAAGATTCGATTGGAGACGATTACGAAGTAATTGTTCGCGTGCTCCAGCAGCCAAATTGCCTAGAGTGCACAATTTCACCAAATGGCAATAAAACGATTGTTCAAGTAGAGAGAGAATTGTTGGCGGAAGTGATTGGCGAAACCAAGGTTTGTGTTGCAGTAAATCCGAAAGGCTGCGATGATGAAGACGAATTTGATTTAGACGTAGATGACGATGAATTTGAAGATTTGGATCCTGATTTTATATTAGGGGACGATGAGTAACTAGGAAGAAGTTCTTCCTAGTTTTTTTATTTTTACTATTTTAAGAAAATTCTTATAAAAATAAAAAAATATATTGCTTTTTGTCGAATCCGCAGTGTATAGTAAATCTAAAGAAAATAATGCATTAATTTTCAGAAAATTTAGTTATATCAGATAAGTATTTCTTGGGGGTTTACTATGAGCTTATTTCGTAAAAAATCAATTCAAACGTTAATTAGTGAAACCAACTCTAAAGGTGTTAAATTAAAAAAGGATTTAGGCGCTTTCGATTTAACAATGTTAGGAATTGGAGCTATTATCGGAACCGGGATTTTTGTATTAACGGGCGTAGCCGCCGCTGAACATGCCGGTCCAGCTTTAGTTATATCTTTCATTATGTCAGGACTTGCGTGTGTGTTTGCAGCTCTTTGTTATGCAGAGTTTGCCTCAACAGTTCCCGTTTCAGGAAGTGCATACACTTACAGTTATGCAACATTTGGTGAATTAATCGCTTGGATTTTAGGGTGGGATCTTATCTTGGAATACGGTCTTGCTTCTTCTGCTGTAGCCAGCGGATGGTCCGGGTATTTCCAAGGATTATTAGCAGGGTTTGGCATACATTTTCCAAAAGCTTTAACGAGTGCATATAATCCTGCAAACGGCACGTATATTGATATTCCAGCAATTATGATCGTATTTTTAATCACATTACTTTTAACGCAAGGAGTAAAAAAATCTTCACGTTTTAATGCTATCATGGTTATTATTAAACTGGCTGTTGTACTTCTGTTTATCGGGGTAGGAGTTAGCTATGTTAAACCAGAAAACTGGACGCCGTTTATGCCGTTTGGTTTCTCGGGAGTAGCGACAGGAGCAGCAACTGTATTCTTCGCCTACATTGGGTTTGATGCTGTAGCAACAGCGGCCGAGGAAGTACGCAAGCCTCAGCGGGATATGCCAATTGGAATTATCGCATCTCTTGCGATTTGTACAGTCCTTTATATCGTCGTATCGCTTATCTTAACAGGAATCGTACCTTATACAGAATTAAATGTTAAAAACCCTGTAGCATTTGCTTTAAGCTACATTAACCAAGACTGGGTAGCAGGATTTATTTCATTAGGCGCAATTGTTGGTATCACAACGGTACTACTCGTTATGATGTATGGACAAACTCGTTTATTTTATGCGATCAGTCGAGATGGTCTATTGCCAAAGCCTTTTTCAAAAATCAGTGAGAAAAAACAAACGCCAGTAGTAAATACGTGGATTACATGTTTACTAGTATCCATCTTCTCTGGTTTAGTACCATTAGGAAGATTAGCAGAATTAACAAACATCGGTACTCTTTTTGCTTTCATGACCGTATCAATTGGAATTTTATATTTGCGTAAATCAAAACAAACTTCAGAATCGACTGGTTTCCGCGTACCGTTCGTGCCGGTGATTCCAATTTTAGCTTTTGTGTTCTGTTTATACTTAGCACTTCAGCTTCCAAAGTTAACATGGATTAGTTTCGTAATTTGGCTTGTACTAGGGCTAGTGGTTTACTTCTTATACGGACGTAAGCATAGTCATTTGAACAGCAGTAAATAATGAAAAGCTTCGGACAAGCTTCTTCCTTCGTCCGAAGCTTTTTTATTTGTTTTATAAAAAGAAATTGAAGATTGTTCTATTTGAATAAATTAAGTTTAAGAAAGACTTATGTTATAATACGTGTAGCAAAAACGCACAACTAGATGTGGTATGGAGGAATAGTATGGCAGCGTATACGCCAATGATACAGCAATATTTGAGAATTAAGGCAGAGTATCAAGATGCCTTTTTATTTTTTAGATTAGGTGATTTTTATGAAATGTTCTTTGAAGATGCTACGACAGCTTCTCAAGAACTTGAAATAACATTAACAAGCCGAGACGGAGGAGGACAAGAGAGAATTCCGATGTGCGGGGTTCCGTATCACTCTGCTCCTACGTATATCGAGCGTTTAATTGAAAAGGGATTTAAAGTAGCTATTTGTGAGCAAGTAGAAGACCCTAAGCATGCAAAAGGTGTTGTAAAGCGGGAAGTGGTGCAGGTGATTTCACCCGGAACACTGATGAACGAACGCGGACTGCATGAAAAGGAAAATAACTATATTTGTTCTGTTACTGCGTTCGAGGATCAAACGTTTGGTCTTGCTCTTTCTGATTTGTCTACAGGAGAAAACAGCGTAACGCTTGTTAGTTCGTTTCACGATATAGTCTCAGAGATTTATGCAAAAGAAGCAAAAGAAGTCGTTGTAAGCTCTGAGTTTCCTGCTGACTTATTACAAACACTAAAAGAGCGCATGACGATTACCATTTCTTATGAGAATAGTACAGAGCAAGTAGAAGGACTAGATTATTTAGTCGAGTCGCTTCAGCAGCAAAAGCTTATTACAACATTTGCGCGTATTCTTCAGTATTTAACTCGCACGCAGAAGCGTTCGCTTGAACACTTACAGCCCGTGCAGTTTTATCAAATCAATGAATATATGAAAATTGATTTGTTCTCTAAGCGAAACTTAGAGTTAACCGAAACGATTCGTTCAAAAGGAAAGAAAGGCTCGCTTCTATGGTTATTAGACCAGACCGTTACAGCAATGGGCGGCCGTTTATTAAAAAATTGGATTGACCGTCCGCTTTTAAAACAAACGGATATTGATAATCGTTTGAATATGGTAGATGTCTTAATGAAACAGTTTTTTGAACGAGAAGAACTGCGTGAGTTGCTAAAAGACGTATATGATTTAGAACGCTTAGCTGGTCGAGTCGCTTTTGGTAATGTAAATGCTCGTGATTTAATTCAATTAAAAAAATCATTGCAAAATGTGCCTCATATCCAAGAGGTTGTGAATCGTTTGAATCATCCTTATGCGACAAAGCTTGTTGAAGACATTGATCCTTGTGAGCGATTAGCTAATCTTCTTGAAAGAGGATTAAAAGAGCACCCTCCTTTGTCAATTAAAGAAGGAGACATTATTAATGACGGCTATCATGCACAGCTTGATCAATACCGAGATGCAAGCCGAAACGGAAAAACGTGGATTGCGTCACTTGAACAGCAAGAGCGTGAGAAAACAGGGATTCGCTCACTGAAAATTGGTTATAATCGCGTGTTCGGCTATTATATAGAAGTAACTCGGGCAAATTTGCATCTTTTGCCTGAAGGGATGTATGAACGAAAACAGACGTTAACCAATGCAGAACGTTTTATTACGCCTGAGCTGAAAGAAAAAGAAGCGCTAATCTTAGAAGCGGAAGAGAAAATTGTAGAGCTGGAATATGAATTGTTTTTACAAATCCGTGAAGAAGTAAAAGCATATATTCCAAGGCTGCAAGAACTCGCTAAAAAAGTAAGTGAGCTTGACGTACTGCAGTGCTTTGCAAAAATCAGTGAAGAACGCCATTACACGAAGCCTATTTTTTCAAGTGAAGATATTTCGATTCAAAATGGACGCCATCCAGTGGTAGAAAAAGTAATGAATTCGCAGGAATACGTGCCAAACGACTGTCAAATGACGGATGATAGTTCAATTTTACTGATTACAGGACCCAATATGTCTGGTAAAAGTACGTACATGCGCCAGGTCGCTTTAACGGCGATACTAGCTCAAATTGGCTGTTTTGTGCCAGCAGACGAAGCGGTTCTGCCGATTTTTGATCAAGTATTTACACGTATCGGAGCAGCCGATGACTTAATTTCAGGTCAAAGTACGTTTATGGTCGAGATGCTAGAAACGAAAAATGCAGTGACAAATGCCACTCAGTCGAGTCTAATTCTATTAGATGAAATTGGACGCGGCACGTCTACGTATGACGGAATGGCTCTTGCTCAAGCAATTATTGAATACGTTCATGAACATATTGGCTGTAAGACCCTATTTTCTACTCATTATCATGAATTAACCGTACTCGATGAGTCGCTTCCTGCGCTTAAAAATGTTCATGTAAGCGCGGTTGAAAAAAATGGGAAAGTCGTCTTTTTACACAAAATCAAAGATGGTGCTGCAGACAAAAGTTATGGTATTCACGTAGCGGAACTAGCAGAACTTCCAGATCCGCTTCTAGAGCGAGCTCGCGTCATCTTACAAGATTTAGAACAATCTTCTGAGCGTGAGCCTGTACGTCAGGCTCTAAAAAGAGAAGAGATGACACAACAAGTTTCACAAGAAGGTGCTTCTTTGGTTCAAGAAGAACGTGCAGATAGTAAAAAAGCAGATGAAGCCAATCAGCTTTCGTTCTTTGAAATAGAAGAAAAAAAAGAAAAGCCTGCGCTTTCGAAACGGGAAAAAGCAATTATAGATCGTTTAAAAGAGCTGGATATTTTAGAAATGACGCCTTTAGACGCAATGAATGCGATGTATGAACTGCAAAAATCATTAAAGAAGAAATAGAGTGAGAGGAGTGAGTCTGTGGGTAAAATTGTGCAGCTTTCAGACGAACTTTCAAATAAAATTGCTGCCGGAGAGGTTGTTGAACGACCTGCTTCGGTGGTGAAAGAACTAGTCGAAAATGCTATTGATGCAAACAGTACAGTTATTGAAATTGAGCTAGAAGAAGCTGGGCTTTCAAAAATTCGTATATTGGATAATGGAGACGGCATTGCTTCTGAAGACTGCTTGACCGCTTTTAAAAGACATGCGACAAGTAAAATCAAAACAGAACAAGATTTATTTCGAATTCGAACGTTAGGATTTCGCGGTGAAGCTTTGCCAAGTATTGCTTCAGTTTCAATGCTTGAACTCAAAACGAGTACGGGAGAAGAAGCCGGCACTCACCTTAAACTTAGAGGCGGGGAAATCGTTCATCACGAATTAACGTCAAGCCGAAAAGGTACCGAACTTGTTATTGAAAACTTATTTTTCAACACACCTGCACGTTTGAAATATATGAAGACGGTAAACACGGAGCTTGGTAACGTAACGGATGTCGTCAATCGCCTTGCGATGTCTCATCCTGAAGTTTCAATTCGGCTGATGCATCAAGGAAGACAGCTTCTGTATACGAACGGAAGCGGAGATGTGCGCCAAGTGCTTGCCGCTATTTATGGAATGGCGGTAGCCAAAAAGATGATTCCGATTAACGTTCATTCACTTGATTATGAAGTGAATGGTTACGTCGCTCTTCCTGAAATTACAAGAGCTTCTCGCAACTATATGTCCACCATTATTAACGGTCGGTTTGTTAAAAACTACGGGCTGTTAAAAGCGGTACAGCAGGGCTATCATACCCTTTTACCTATCGGCCGTTTTCCAATCGTGTTTTTAACCATTACAATGGACCCTTTGTTAGTGGACGTGAATGTTCATCCAGCGAAACTAGAAGTGCGCTTAAGTAAAGAAGCGGAGCTGTTTGAGCTTATTGAACAAGGAGTGAAAGCTGCTTTTAAAAAGCAGCAGTTAATTCCGGATGCTGTAGTACCAACTAAGTCAAAATCTGCTGTTCAGCCAACTGAGCAGCAGACCTTTACATTTGATCATCAGTCTAAAACGTCTGGCTATCAGCCCTCTAATACGGTTCGCGAGCCTAGTTTTAAGGAGGCTCCTGCTCGTGTAGACGAGATTATGCCGCCTGTTAAAACAGAGGTCATACGTCAAGATGAAGAACTTGAACCAACGTTTCGAGAAATAGAACACTATGAAGAATCGGTGGAAGAAAACGCTCCAATTCCAGAACCGAACCATTCAGCCAAAGAGCAGCCAGAACCGCGTGTTCCTGCGATGTACCCAATTGGTCAAATGCACGGAACGTATATTTTGGCACAAAATGAAAAAGGATTATTTATTATTGATCAGCACGCGGCGCAGGAGAGAATTAAGTACGAATATTTTAAGCGAAAGCTTGGAGAAGTAGATTCAGAAGTTCAAGAACTGCTTATGCCGCTTACGCTAGAGTTCTCGGGAAATGAAGCCTTGATTTTAGAAGAATACAAAGACATGCTTGCTGAAGTAGGAGTCTTCTTAGAACCGTTTGGACAAAACTCCTATATAGTTCGTTCGCATCCGCAGTGGTTTCCAAAAGGAGAGGAACAGGAAGCCATTGAAGAAATGATTCAGCAAATCTTTACGATGAAACGAGTCAATATCGAAAAGTTACGAGAAGAAGCGGCTATTATGATGAGCTGCAAAGGATCGATTAAAGCGAATCATCATTTGCGAAACGATGAGATTTTTGCTTTACTTGAAACGTTGAGAAAAACTACGGATCCATTTACGTGTCCGCACGGACGACCAATTATTATTCATCATTCGACGTATGAAATGGAAAAAATGTTTAAGCGAGTGATGTAGGCAATGCGGCTAGCTGCAGCTAGCCGTTTTGTTGAATAAATCATGGCCATTTGGATAAAATGGAATGATGTGAATGCCTATAGATGAAAGTAGTGTTGTTATGACGGGAGAGAAACCAAAACTTATTGTCATTATTGGACCAACTGCGGTTGGTAAAACAAAATTGAGCATTGAACTTGCCAAACAGTTAGACGGAGAGATTATTTCAGGTGATTCCATGCAAATTTATAAAGGGATGGATATCGGAACTGCCAAAGTGTCAGAAGAAGAGATGCAGGGTATTCCCCATTACCTGATCGATATTAAGGAGCCAGATGAATCGTTTTCTGTGGCAGAATTTCAAGAGATTGTAAGAAAACAAATCGATGATATTCACGCTAGAGGAAAAATGCCGATGATTGTTGGAGGGACGGGTCTTTATATTCAATCCGTTATTTATGATTATCAGTTCACAGAAACTCCTAGTGATGAAAGAGTTCGTGAACGAATGGAAGTATTTATTAAAGCTCATGGCATTGATCCCCTGTATGAAAAGCTAAAAGAGATTGATCCAGACAGTGCAGCTGCTATCCATAAAAACAACCATCGCCGTGTAATCAGAGCGCTTGAAGTTTATGAAGTAACCGGCAAAAAATTCAGTGACTATACAAAAGAACAGTCGCAAGAGTTATTATATGACGTAAGCATTATTGGGCTTACAATGGATAGAGACGTATTATATGAGAGAATTAATCAACGAGTCGATATGATGATGCAGGCTGGACTGCTTGATGAAGTCAAATCATTGTACGAAAGTGGTCTGCATGATGTACAATCAATTCAAGCTATCGGCTACAAAGAGCTTTATGCTTATTTTGAAGGACGCTGCACGCTCGAAGAAGCCGTTGAACAGTTGAAACAAAATTCACGCAGATATGCAAAGCGTCAGTTAACGTGGTTTCGGAATAAAATGCCTGTAAAATGGATAGAGATGGAAGTTGACAAATTTCCCGAAAAGTTTGCTGAAATTTTTACATATATTGCAGGAAAGCTGAAGAAAGAAGCGAATTAAGTAAACAGATAGAGAAACGAGGAGGCCGAATAATGAAACAATCAGTTAATATTCAAGACCAATTTTTAAATCAATTACGTAAAGAAAATATCTATGTGACGGTATTTCTTTTAAATGGTTTTCAATTAAGAGGACTAATTAAAGGATTTGATAACTTTACTGTGTTAATTGAATCTGAAGGAAAACAGCAGCTGATTTATAAACATGCGATTTCGACATTTGTACCAAATAAAAATATTACAGTAGAACTTGAATAGAGACTAAAGAGAAGCATCCGCATATTCGGATGCTTTTTTTATGCAAATGAAGGCTTAAAAAAGTTTCTTAACATTGTTTTTACTCATCGAACATAAACCTTATAATAGACGATTATTTCTTCGGTAATAAGAGATCATTGTCTTCGTATCGTTCATCGCATTCAGCTATGCGATACAGAGAAGTGGGATGAAACGAGAGGTGAACATGGTGGAGCAGCCGATAACTCTTAAAAATAATGGGCAAATTAATATCATTTTAAATAATGAAACAAAAAAGGAAAAATCGTATACGACATCAATTCCGCGTCCTGCCAAAAAAGCTGTCATAAATCATGAGCCGCTTCGGGAAATTGAACGAGAAATGAGCGGACTGGTTGGAATGGAAGAATTGAAAAAAATGATAAAAGAAATATATGCGTGGTTATATATTAACAAAAAAAGAGAGGAACAGGGCTTAAAAGCGGGAAAGCAGGCGCTGCATATGATGTTTAAAGGAAATCCAGGAACAGGGAAAACGACGGTAGCCCGCCTGCTAGGTAAATTATTTTTGAATATGAACATCTTGTCTAAAGGACATTTAATTGAAGCAGAGCGGGCAGATTTAGTTGGAGAATACATTGGTCATACCGCTCAGAAAACGAGAGATCTTGTAAAAAAAGCGCTTGGAGGTATTTTATTTATTGATGAGGCTTATTCTCTTGCAAGAGGGGGAGAAAAAGATTTTGGAAAAGAAGCAATTGATACATTGGTCAAACATATGGAAGATTCAAATGATAAGTTTGTATTGATTTTAGCTGGTTATCCAAGAGAAATGGAAAATTTCTTAAGTCTTAATCCAGGGCTACGCTCTAGGTTTCCGTTTATTTTTGATTTTCCAGATTATGATGTAAATGAACTGATGGACATTGCCGGTCACATGATGAATGACAGGCAGTATCAGTTTAGTACAGAGGCCTATAAAAAGCTAAAAGATCATTTTATGGACGTGAAGTACAATCAGACGCCTAGGGATTTTAGTAACGGTCGATATGTGCGAAACATTATCGAACGTTCCATACGTACTCAATCCATGAGGCTTTTAGAAGAAGAAAGCTTTGAGCGCAACGAGCTTCTAACTTTAACGTCAAGCGATATTCAGCTGTAAAAAAAAGCCTTTCGTTACGAAAGGCTTTTTTTCTACATGTTTGGTTGTCGAATCGTTTTGATCGGCAGGCGCCATTTGTAAATATATGAACACATCCGAAGACCTACAAGTAAGATAAATAACGTATAAAGTTCTATAGGCGTATTTGTAATATGCAGCCCTACGCTAAATCCTGCGATAATCGCCCATACCGCATAAATTTCATCTTTAAGAACAGTAGGCTTTCGGCGTGCTAATAAATCTCGGATAATTCCCCCGCCGCTTCCTGTTAAGACCGCAGCTACAATAACCGCGCTAAGCGGATGGTTCATATGAGTGGCATAAAGCGCTCCTTGAATCGCGAATGCTGCAAGGCCAATGGCGTCCGAAAAGTTTCCCCATCGCTTCCAATGTTTTAAGATATTGTTTGGAAATAAAAAAGTGGCAGTGATAGATAATAAAGCAATCTGAAAAAAGAGTCCTTGTTCCCAAAGGGCAGACACCGGTACACCGATAAGCAGGTTTCGAATGGCTCCTCCGCCAAAAGCCGTTACGATTCCCAGTATGTAAACGCCTAAAATATCATACTCCTCTTCCATGGCAATGAAAGCTCCGCTGATTGCAAAGGCAATCGTTCCAATAATGCTAAGTACGTCCCAAGTCATGATGCTATCCCCTTTATTCTGTTTTCACCAAGTAGCGACTATTATTTTAAAATCAGGCAGCCTGATTCAAATTTCGATAAGTAAACCAACTCAAATTGTATACAGAATTTCGTGATATTTCAATGTTTTTTTAATCATCGTTTTATAGATTTTAAAAAGGGTGTTAAACTAGTAAAAGACAATGTATTCTGTCTCTTTTGCAAAGATGGAGAAATGGACATTTTTTTGATATGATATGAATGATTTGTCAATTTAATAGTAAGGGAAGGAAAAATCTTTGACAGCAGAAATGAATACTGAACTTGAACGCGTAATTTTAGTCGGATGTCAGCTTCATGACGATGACGAACGTTTTGAATATTCAATGGATGAGCTAGCATCTTTAACTGAGACTGCAAAAGGCGAAGTGCTGGTAAGGTTAACGCAAAAGCGCGATCGCATTCATCCAGCTACTTATATTGGAAAAGGGAAAGTAGAAGAACTTGTGGCTCTTGAAGAAGAGTTAGAGCCTGATTTAATTGTATTTAATGATGAATTGTCACCGAGTCAAATCCGCAATTTGTCAGCAGGGTTATCTGCGCGTGTTATTGACCGTACGCAGCTGATTTTGGATATCTTCGCACAGCGTGCTCAAACGCGAGAAGGAAAAATGCAGGTGGAACTTGCTCAATTAAATTATCTGCTACCTAGGTTAGTAGGACAAGGTACCGCTTTGTCGCGTCTTGGAGGCGGAATTGGAACAAGAGGTCCTGGTGAAACGAAACTTGAAAGTGACCGCAGACATATTCGCCGTAAAATTGATGAAATTAAGCGTCAGTTAAAGACAGTGGTAAGTCACCGCGAACGTTATCGAGAAAGACGTAAGCGTAATCATGTCTATCAAATTGCAATTGTGGGCTATACGAACGCTGGTAAATCGACGATCTTTAACCGTTTAACAGAGGCGGGTATTTTTGAAGAAAATCAGCTGTTTGCAACTCTTGATCCAACGACAAGACAGTATACGCTTCCGTCAGGACTAACGGCTCTGTTAACGGATACGGTTGGATTTATTCAAGATCTTCCAACAACGTTAGTAGCCGCGTTTCGTTCAACACTTGAAGAAGTAACCGAAGCTGACCTTGTTCTGCACGTGGTAGATTCATCTAATCCAGATTACAACAACCACGAAAAAACAGTGCATCGCTTACTAGAAGAGCTGAACGTAACGGACATTCCGATGCTGACAGTTTACAATAAAGAAGATATGCAGCATGAACTATTTGTCCCATCCGCTTCGACATCTTTATCAATGAGCGCTTTTAAAGCTACTGATTTAGTGAAGCTTGGAGAAAGAATTCAAGAAGAAATGAAAAAAGAAATGGCGTTTTTTCATGTGCTGCTGCCGGCTTATGAAGGAAAAATGCTCGCTGAACTCAAAACGGTCTCTATTCTTGAGTCGTTAAAATTCAATGAAGAAACTGAGAAGTATCAGTGCAAAGGGTATATTGCAAAAGAGCATCCCCTGTACAAAAAGCTACAAACGCTTGAAGAAAGTTGAGGAACAAAGAAATGATGTTTGATCAGTTAAAAAACGGGGCACGCATTCGGGAACTTGCTGCAAAAGTAGAAAAAAAAATTAAGCCTGTACATGAGAAAATTGACGAGCGTATTGAAGCAAATCAATTTCGGGTGCTGCAAAGCTTTCAGCAAAATCGAGTGAGTGATTCACATTTTAATCCGACAACGGGGTATGGATATGACGATCTAGGCCGCGATACGTTGGAGAAAGTATACGCGGACGTTTTTGGAACAGAAGCTTGTCTGGTGCGTCCGCAAATTATTTCAGGTACGCACGCAATTGGCATATCGCTGTTTGGTGTACTGCGTCCTGGAGATGAACTATTATATATAACTGGAAAGCCTTATGACACCCTTGAAGAAATTGTTGGTATACGAGGAAGCGGCGTAGGCTCTTTAAAAGAATATAATATTAGCTATAAATCAGTAGATTTAACAGCGCAAGGTCAAGTGGATTTTGAAGAAGTGAAAGCGTCTATTCATGAGCACACAAAGATGATAGGCATTCAGCGCTCAAAAGGTTACGGCATTCGCCCTTCTTTTACAGTCGCGCAAATAAAAGAAATGATTTCTTTTGTAAAGAGTATTAAGCCTGATGTTATAGTATTTGTCGATAACTGCTACGGTGAATTTGTAGAAACAATCGAGCCAACGCATGTAGGAGCAGATTTGATGGCGGGGTCGCTCATTAAGAACCCTGGTGGAGGTCTTGCTAAAATCGGCGGCTATATTGCAGGACGAAAAGACCTAGTGGAAGCTTGTTCATATCGAATGACAACTCCTGGAATCGGTGCAGAAGCTGGAGCGACGCTGTATAGCTTGCAAGAAATGTATCAAGGTTTCTTTTTGGCTCCGCACGTAGTCGGTCAAGCATTAAAAGGAGCGGTTTTCTCATCCGCTATGTTCGAAGAGCTAGGGATGCAAAGTGAACCGAAGTGGAACAGTGAACGAACGGATTTAATTCAATCCGTGCAGTTCGATGACCGCGATAAAATGGTTTCTTTTTGTCAGGCTATTCAATTTGCTTCGCCAATTAATTCACACGTAACGGCCTATCCTGCTTATATGCCAGGGTATGAAGATGATGTGATTATGGCAGCTGGAACGTTTATACAAGGAGCAAGCCTTGAGCTGACGGCAGATGGACCTATCAGGCCTCCTTATGTCGCTTACGTGCAAGGCGGGTTAACGTATGCTCACGTAAAAGTAGCAATATGCATGGCAGTAGATCAAATGCTGACGAAAGAACTTTTATAAAATATAAGATAGAAAGACTATTTTCTCCCCGCTAAGAAAGAAAAGATAGGCTTATAAAAATAAACGAAGTGCTATTTATTTGTATAGAAGAAATGTTCAGAAAAATTTATGTTAGAATTACTAACATTAGGTTGACAGGTGAACTAACATAGCATACAATGTAAATAGTTAATCCAAAGGAGGAACTGAAATGAGTGACAACATTCGAAGAAATACGCCACTTTTCCCAATTGGAATTGTGATGCAGTTAACTGAGTTGTCGGCTCGCCAAATTCGCTACTATGAAGAACATGAATTAGTTGCACCAGTAAGAACAGAGGGAAATCGACGATTATTCTCATTTAACGATGTTGATAAGCTGCTTGAAATCCGTGATCTTATTGAACAAGGTGTAAACTTAGCAGGTGTAAAGCAGCTGTTTCATCTTCAAAAGGAGCAAAAAGGGCATAAGCAAGAAGAAAAAGTTGTGGCAGCAACAGCAAAGCCAGAATTAACGGACGATGAATTGCGAAAAATGCTTCGTGCAGAACTTATGCAAGCAGGCCGTTTTAATCGAGCAACTTTAAATCAAGGAGATATGTCCAGGTTCTTTCATTAATAAAGTTATCAATATTTATGCCGTTCGTATATGAGGGGTATAGATTATAAATATTATATAGAGATTTAGGGGAGGATCACACGATGGCAAAGTACACAAAAGAAGATATTTTCCGCAAAGTTCAAGAAGAGAATGTAAAGTATATTCGTCTTCAGTTCACTGACATTTTAGGAACAATTAAAAACGTTGAAATTCCAGTAAGTCAATTAGAAAAAGCGTTAGACAACAAAATGATGTTTGACGGTTCTTCTATTGAAGGGTTTGTACGTATTGAAGAATCAGATATGTACCTATTCCCGGATATTGATACATTTGTTATTTTCCCTTGGACATCTGAAAAAGGTAAAGTAGCACGTTTTATTTGTGACATCTACAATGCAGATAGAACTCCGTTTGATGGCGATCCACGTAATAACTTAAAACGTGTGTTAAAAGAAATGGAAGAGTTAGGATTTACTGATTTTAACCTTGGACCTGAGCCAGAGTTCTTCTTATTCAAATTAGACGAAAAAGGCGAACCTACATTAGAATTAAATGATAAAGGTGGCTACTTCGACTTAGCGCCAACTGACCTTGGTGAAAACTGCCGTCGTGACATCGTATTAGAGCTTGAAGAAATGGGCTTTGAAATTGAAGCATCTCACCATGAGGTAGCTCCTGGACAACACGAGATTGACTTCAAATATGCTGCTGCATTAAAAGCTTGTGATGATATCCAAACGTTCAAACTTGTTGTAAAAACAATTGCACGTAAACATGGCTTACATGCTACATTTATGCCAAAACCATTATTTGGTGTGAATGGTTCAGGTATGCACTGTAACGTTTCATTATTTAAAGATGGTCAAAACGCATTTTATGATGAAAACGGTAATCTAGAGCTAAGTGATACTGCTCGTCAATTTATCGCAGGTATCATCAAGCACGCACACAGCTTTACAGCAGTAACAAATCCTACTGTAAACTCTTATAAGCGTCTAGTGCCTGGATATGAGGCTCCTTGTTACGTTGCATGGTCTGCTCGCAACCGTAGCCCATTAATCCGTATCCCAGCTTCTCGCGGCGTAGGAACTCGTGTTGAGGTACGTAGCGTAGACCCAGCTGCTAACCCATATTTAGCAATGGCTGTTCTATTAAAAGCTGGTTTAGATGGAATCAAGAACAACCTTGAAGCTCCAAAACCTATCGATCGTAATATCTATGTAATGACAAAAGAAGAGCGTATTGAAGAAGGTATCGTAGATTTACCTGCAACATTAGCTCAAGCTTTAGATAGCTTCCAATCAAACGAAGTTATGGTTTCTGCATTAGGTGAACACTTAGCAGAGCACTTCGTTGAAGCGAAAGAAATCGAATGGGATATGTTCCGTACACAAGTTCATCCTTGGGAACGTGACCAATACATGAGCCAATATTAATTCCTAAAAGTCCGAGAGATCGTTTATACGTTCTCTCGGACTTTTTTTGTTTTTCAAAATGAATAACATTGCGCATATTAAATATCGAACTAAGCTGTTCATAAAACAAGTATAGCTGCCTGTCGTACAATTTACAGGAGGCTTTTTTATGGTTTTGTTAGATACAGGAAAGAATTTGGTTATAAGAATTAAAAAGGATAAGCTTTTTGTCTCATTGAATCTATATGTAAAAGTATTGTATAACAGATAGAGAGATTGTTTATGTGTTCACTCTGCACTTCAGTATAACTTCAAAGAATTTTCAGCCAGTCGTAGTATCATTAGAAAATACTGTTGGAGAGGAATGGAATGAAAATGCAAGAAGGAAATTTTTTTAAAGGTTTAGTAATAGGCATATTAATCAGCATTCCAATTTGGATTATTCTCATTGTTATAGGCGTTCTGCTTTTTAAATAGGCCCGTTCTCATAATAGAATAGACAAAACTTTCCTTTTAGTGTATACTTCAAATGAAAATGATAATTATTATCATTTAATCAACGAATCAACACTCTGCATATAGCTGTCACTCCTTGAGAGCTATCCCTATTTAATATTCTGTCTACAACGCAGAATAAACCGCTGCCTTTGAGTAGCGGTTCTTTTTTTAGTAAATTTCTACTTAGTAGGCTAGTATACGTAGCACTTTTTGCCCCTATACATATGTTAACAATAAGGAGGGACAAGTAATATGAAAAAAATCTATCTAGATGCAGGACATGGTGGGGCAGATGCAGGAGCAGTTGGAGCGAACGGACTGTATGAAAAAAACTTAGTTTTAAAAATTCAACAATATTTAATAAGCTATTTAAATAGCACCTACAGTGACTTTACGATTAAAACCACTCGTACCACAGATACTTTTTTATCGTTATCTCAGCGCGCTTCTCAAGCTAATTCGTGGGGAGCAGATGTATTTATGTCTATTCACGTAAATGCCGGTGGAGGAACAGGATATGAAGATTATGTTTATAGAAGCGCTAGCAATGCCAGTAAAACGTTTCAATCAATTGTCCACGGCCAAGTACAGCCAACGCTGCTGTCGTATAATCATCCGAATCGCGGTCGAAAATCAGCCAATTATGCGGTGCTTCGCTTAACAAATATGCCCGCAGTACTAACTGAAATAGCCTTTATTGATAACCGCACCGATGCAGCACTTCTCCAAAACGAAGCTTTTTTAAAAAGCATGGGTGAATCGTATGCAAAAGGAATTGCCGTCTATTTGAATTTACCTCGTCGTGCAGTTCCAAACCCCAATCCAACACCAACTCCGAATCCATCACCTTCTGAACCAGGTACAAAAACGTATACGATCAAGCAAGGAGATACGCTTTACAGTATTGCACAGAAGTACAACATAACAGTACAAGCGCTTCAAGAAGCGAATACAGGGCTTTCTGATCCTTTAACACTACAGGTTGGAAAAACAATTGTTATTCCTTCAGGGACTTCACCAAACCCATCTCCAACACCGTCACCAACTCCACCTTCGGAACAATATCCACTTCCAAATGGAATTTTAAAACAAGGTGATTCTGGAGAAGCCGTGAAGCAGCTTCAAAAAGCATTAAACGCGGTGAATTTTAAAGTAGGTTCAGTAGACGGAATATATGGAGTTCAAACGAAAGATGCAGTCAGACGTTTTCAGCTTGTGTATCTTCCTTATGATGTGGATGGTATTTATGGTCCTCAAACGAAAAACAAGCTAGCAGCCGTTTTAAAAGCAAAAAGTTAAAGCAAAAAGGTCTTCTGTAAGCGGGCAGAAGACCTTTTGTTTTTCTGTTAAAAGCGCCTTAAGCACTATTTTATGGTTTGCGTAAAATAATGCTTTACAAACCATTTGTACGGGAGTATATTATCTAAGAACAAAGGATAGTTATGAAAGAAACATGTTATCGATCATACCATTTAACCGAAAATTATATTGACCTGTTATCGCTTAATTCGTCAGAAGTGGGGGACCCAAATTTGTGCATTGTCACTTGGGGTGAATCCTTTTTTAAAGGTAGGGCTACTCTCATAGCCCGAATCCGACAGCTAACCCCATAAGCGTTTTGGAGAGGAGGTTTAAGCTGTGTAAAAACGCTGAGAACCCTTAGTGTTTTTTTTGTGCGCTTTTTTAACATAAAAAGGTATTTTTAAGGGATAATATCACTTATTCGTGAACTTGTAACGGAGCTTAGCAACGACAGTAAATAGTAGCTAAGCAATCATCGGAGGGAAATTACGTGAACTATTCAGTTCTCAAACGATTATTGATTGGAAAGCCGCTTAAAACAAAAGAGTTAGGCGATCAAAAGCTTAGTAAGCTTAAAGCACTGGCTATTTTATCATCAGATGCCTTATCTTCAGTGGCTTATGGAACAGAACAAATTTTGATTGTACTTGCAACAGTCGGCGTTCTTGCCTATTGGTATTCGATTCCAATTGCGCTTGGGGTATTGGTTCTGCTCACGGCTTTAATTCTTTCATATCGCCAAATTATTTATGCGTATCCGCAAGGCGGAGGAGCTTATATTGTTTCGAAAACCAATTTAGGAGAAAATCCTGGACTTATCGCTGGAGGATCACTGTTGGTGGATTATATTTTAACAGTTGCTGTGAGCGTTTCAGCAGGAACCGATGCTTTAACTTCGGCTTTTCCAACGCTGCATCATTACAATGTAGTAATTGCGTGTTTGCTGGTGATTTTTATTACCGTCTTAAATTTACGTGGTGTAACAGAATCCGCTTCCGTATTAGCTTATCCGGTTTATTTATTTGTTATTGCTCTTATTTTGTTAATAGCGGTAGGCTTGTTTAAAATAGCGACAGGTCAAGTTTCACCTGAGCTTCATCCCTCTCTCGGTACAGTAGTGCCAGGTATTAGTTTGTTTTTATTATTAAAAGCTTTTTCGTCAGGCTGTTCAGCATTAACAGGTGTAGAAGCTATTTCAAATGCAGTGCCTAACTTTAAAGAGCCAGGTGCAAAAAATGCTGTTCATACATTAATGCTGATGGGCGGTATTTTAGCCGTTTTATTTTCTGGCATCACGTTTTTAGCTTATTGGCTTGGCATTTCTCCAAAAGCAGATGAAACGGTTGTATCACAAATTGCATCGAGTGTGTTTGGACGAAATGGATTTTATTATTTTATTCAAGGCACAACAGCTCTAATTCTAGTGCTAGCGGCGAATACGGGCTTTTCAGCTTTCCCTTTGCTAGCTGTCAACTTATCGTCTGATAAATACATGCCAAGAATGTTTCAAATTCGTGGCGATCGACTAGGCTATTCAAATGGAATTGTGACCCTTGGGATTGCTTCTATTGTCTTAATTGTAGCTTTTAAAGGAGCGACTGAACAATTAATTCCTCTTTATGCAGTCGGGGTGTTTATTCCATTTACGCTTTCTCAAACAGGCATGATTGTCAAATGGCTTAGAGAAAAGCCGGCCGGCTGGCAAGGGAAGCTAACCATTAACTTAATTGGTGCCCTCATTACCTTAACTGTGCTAATTATTTTGTTTACAACGAAGTTTTCACAAGTATGGTCCGTGCTCATTTTCTTACCGGTTATTGTCTATATTTTTCATCGCATTCATACGCATTATGAAGCGGTAGGAGAGCAGCTTCGCATTAAGCAAGGAGAAAAGATTGGAAAGCTTGAAGGAAGTGTGGTCATTGTTCCTGTAGCAGGAATGACAAAGGTAGTAGAAAATTCATTAAATTATGCAAGAACGATTGGCGATACCGTTATTGCAGTACATGTAGCCTTTGATCGAGAAAGCGAAAAGAGAATGGAAGAGAAGTGGGAGAAGTGGCAGCCTGATATTCGTATTGTTACGTTTCATTCTCAATACCGCAGCTTAGTGCGGCCGCTGTTTCGATTCATCGATATGGCTGAGGAAAAAGCCCGGGAAAATAATATGGCTATTACGGTCGTTATTCCGCAATTCATTACGAAAAAAAGCTGGCAAAATATCCTTCACAATCAGTCCAGTCTGCTGTTAAAAGCACATTTGCTTTACCGTAAAAATGTAATTGTTACAACTGTACCGTACCGTTTTAAAAAATAATGAAACATGACTAAAAACCTCCAACTTGTATGTTGGAGGTTTTTAATTTTTAAATTCACATACACTAACCGTAATCGAATCTCATCAAAGGCGCAAACGGAGGGATTGTATGAGTGAATTAATTAAATTGTTGCGAAAGGGAAATAAATCGGCCATCATGGCCGCTGTAGTTAATACCATTATCTCTATCATTAAAGGAATTGCTTTCGCTTTAACAGGGAATGTAGCAATGTTTGCTGAAACGATGCACAGCTTAGGAGATGCAGCTAATCAGTTTTTTGTCTTTATAGGTTCGGCATTAAGTAAAAAAGCCCCGACCAAAAGATTTCCAAATGGTTTCGGCCGATTGGTTAATCTCGTTCTATTAGGAGCGGTTCTTGTAGTAGGGATTATGGCGTTTGAAACGATTAAAGAAGGATATCACCACATTCTTCATCCCACGAAGTCTTCAGGCTTTATTTTAAATATTGCAGTACTTGGCATCTCGGTGTTACTTGAGATGTTTGTCCTATTTAAGGCGATGAAAGAAATTTTGCACGATGTCGGAATGGATACCGCAGAGGTCAATGTTTTTACGCAAAGCTTTGTTCATTTAAAGAAAGCAAAGCCGGCAACCAAGCTGGTCTTTATGGAAGATCTGGTAGCTACTGGAGGAGGCGTATTGGCGTTAATAGCCGTTTTCATTTCACGGTTTACACCTTTTCACCAAGCTGAAGGAATTGCTTCTATTTTGATTGGGCTTATGATGTTTTTTGTAGTAGGACGAGTATTTTTAGATAATGCTGCTGGAGCGCTAGGTGAAGCAGATAAAGAAATGGAAATAAAAATTGGCGCGATTGTCATGCAAGATGTACAAGTGCGTGATATTCAAACGTTAATGGTGATGAAAGAAGGAGAAGAGCTTCACGTTGAATTAAAAGTAGAAATTGATCCTTCTTTAACAGTGGCAGAAGCTGATGATATTAAAGATCGTCTGGAAAATCGTATTTTACAGGAAAAAGGAGTAACGGATGTCATTATTGAATTTGATGAAGATGATGGAATTCCGGACTGGGCGCCAAGTGATTTACAGCTTCAAAAAGAATAAAAAGAAGAGGTTAGGACAAAATTATTTTAATTGAAGAAGATCCGAACGATGAATCGAGGTTCTTGACGGAGAATCCAATTCGTTCGGATTTTTTCATTGGTATGGTGAACGTAGGTTTCGTGTTTTTAGTTGCTTTTAGAGGTTGATTGGAGGGCAAGACTCACTGCCCGCGGAAAGCGAAGTCTTGCACGGAAGTCAACAGCGGTGTAACAAGCAATCCCTACTAGCTTATTTATTCCATTTGTTCCCCTATAGATTCGCTTGATTTAGTTATGTCTCAATCTCTTCTTTTTTATCATGTGTTTTCTGATGCGAACAGCTTTTATGTTTTAAACCGATCTTTTAATAAATTCCATAGGGAACTCACTCCGAGACTAATGCTGATCAGAATTCCTGATAGAGCTACTATTAAAGCGATATATTCAAAGATAGAAAACTGCTTCATACTATCCCAATTGATGTTTCCCTTTAGTTTGCTAATAACTAAATTCATTCCGTAAATACCGGAAAGAACCGTGTAAATCGTTAAAATTAATAATAAGTAATTGTGACGCTTAGCTGCGATTTTCTCTTGGTTTTGGTACAAAGTACCAAGAGTTTCTTTGACTTCTTGATAAAGAGAATTGATATGGAAGATTTTTTTAAAGAGCTCAGAAAACTCTTGACCTTCTGTGCGAGAGCTAATTTCTAAAAATAAATATTTACCTGAGAACACGGTAATAGAGCGGATTAGTCGTTCAATGCCCTCTGAATTTTTATGAAACGTGAGCTGAGAATACTCATAAGATAGTTTTAGCAACACGATTTTATAGAAAAAATGTAAAAATAAATTATAGTAATGCTGGCCAAATAGATGATTCATCAAAAGCTGATCCGTTTTAGAGTCTGTCGATTTAGAAATACATGAAAACACATGGTCTGTTATGACGTAATAGGTTTCAGGAGCCCATCTGGAATACACGTGTTTAGTATTATACGTTTTAATATACTCATGATTGTGTGCAGAAATAAACGCTTTCCCGTCAGGCATATAGCTATTTAGCTGTCCAGTACGAAATAAAGTTGTGGAATTAATCTCTTGCTCTTGATTTACCGTTACATAACTTAACACAAACATCCGTTCATCGATAAAATAAGGAAGGCTCCCCACATGCTGTTCACGTGTGGCTTCTTTCTTGATGTGTTCGTTCAAAAATGGCGCGAGCTGTGAAAAAATATAATCTTGTACTTTGCTATAGCGGTGGTGTTCATAGGTAATGGTGGATCCATGCTCTTCAGCAAGCTTCGGTTCTAATACACGAAAATGATTCATGAACTCTAAAATATCATCATAGGTGTAATGATTATGGCTCATCTCAGTGCGAATGGTCATGACGCCAATTTCAAAAGGACATAAAAAAACATCCACAGACAGCACGTTGCTAGACACGGTGGTGGAGGAAGTGTGTAACGTAATGGCATGGTCTATTTTTTTTGAAAATCGAAGCAACCCTTCTTTTTCGCACGAGTCAGGGAATAGAATGCATTCAATGTAAGGAAGAAAATATTGATCCAGGCTATCATGAGATACGTAATATTGTTCTCCGTAGTATTCTTTTTCTAAATGTTTGTTTTGAATGGAGAAAAACTCGAACAAATTTGCTTTCAGCGCATGAACAAGCTGCTCTTTATTTTTTCGGTCAAAGGAAAAAGGAAAAAGAAACATGTTCATTGCTTTGGCAGGTACAATGGTTTGAAATGGTTCTGTTTTCCTTGGTGTATTGGTCATAAACTACATCCTTCTTATGGTCGGTTGTATTTCCTTGTAAGAGTCGAGGAAATGCAGGTAGAAAGTAAAAGGTAAAACAAGCTTTATAAAAACCGTTCTACCCGCCTGCAATGATTCAACGTATCATTTATAATATGCCAATTTTTTTAGAAAACAAACGTAAAAAAAACCAACTAACATCATCATTAGTTGGTTTTACATACAGTGTCTGATTAGTGAATCGTGCGATATACACCAGTTACTTTTCCTAAAATCGTTACGTGGCGAAGAATAATAGGCGCCATCGTTGAATTTTCAGGCTGTAAACGAACGAAATTTTCTTCTTTAAAGAAACGTTTTACCGTTGCTTCGTTGTCTTCGGTCATAGCGACCACAATATCTCCATTATTAGCTGTTTGCTGCTGACGTACGATTACCATATCGCCATCTAGAATACCTGCTTCAATCATACTTTCTCCCATAATTTCAAGCATAAATACATGATCATCTGGAGAAACGAATTTATCTGGAAGAGGGAAATATTCTTCCACATTTTCAACAGCTGTTATAGGCAGACCCGCTGTTACTTTACCGATAACAGGAACATTAATGACATTGCTTTTAGGGATGTTTACTTCGTCTAGTTGAAGAACTTCGATTGCTCTTGGTTTTGTCGGATCTCTGCGAATTAACCCTTTGCTTTCTAAACGAGCTAAATGCCCGTGTACAGTGGAGCTAGAGGCTAATCCTACCGCTTCCCCAATCTCACGAACAGAAGGCGGATAACCTTTTAATTTTACTTCATGCTTAATAAAATCTAGTATGTCTTGTTGACGTTTTGATAGCTTCATATTTTTCACCTCGATTTTAGCTATTCTTTAGGTGAATTATACCACGTGATGTGTCAATATACAAACATAAGTTCGAAGAATTCCATTGACAGAAACAAATGTTCTCAATAAAATAAGAACATATATTCTGACAGGGGGATCATAATATGCAACAATTCTTACATTCTATGAAACATTACGCTATTTTTTTTGCAGTTATCGCTGCACTTACATATGTATTGACGCTGGTTTTAGGAGCGGATAAAGTAGATTTAGACAAATATTCAACGGTTACTATTACAAAAGGAGATACGCTTTGGGAATTGTCCAACAAGTATCATAATCACCATCATTTGACCACCAATGAATTTGTCAAATGGGTTGAAGACGTCAATGATTTAAACTCAGACACTGCCCAGTCTTTATCTCCTGGAGATAAATTATATATTCCTGTTTTAAAAAAAGAGTTACATAATCAAGTGGCAATTGAACAGTAGTGTGTAACGGCCGTTCCTGAATATTGTTAGAAGCCGAAAAGGTCGTGATAAAAGTGGATGCCATTATTTATTGCCGTGTCAGTACGGATAAAAAAACCCAAGAAACATCTTTACAGCGCCAGCAAGAAGAATTAAAAAAGCTTGCTGCTCTTCACCATCTAGACGTAAAAAAAGTCGTAATGGAAAAAGCGAGCGGATATGAAGTAGACAGAGAGGGTATTTTGGATGTTCTTCATACAATGAAAGAAGAAAAAATATCTGTGTTGCTTATTCAAGATGAAACACGATTAGGCAGAGGAAATGCTCGAATTGCGCTGCTTCATGCTTTTCATAAAGAAAATGCTACCATCTATACGATTAGTCATCAAGGCCAGCTTCAGCTTTCAGAATCTGATTCAATGGTGTTAGATATTATTAGCTTAGTGGAAGAGCATCAGCGGAAATTACATAATGCTAAAATTAAAAGAGGAATGAAAAGAGCTGTAGAAAACGGTTATCGTCCGCAGCAAAATTTAAAAAATCAAGGAGTTAACTCGGGAAGAGAAAAAAAAGAAGCGCCAATTGAAGAAATTGTCCGTCTTCGTCATAACGGCTTAACCTTTGCTGAAATTTCAGTTACGCTAAAAGGTTTTGGCTATAATATTTCAAAAGCGACGGTACATCGCCGCTATCAAGAATACCAAGAGAATGCTCAATCTCTTGATAAAACGAAAGAGATTTAGTAAGATGACTACATGTTGCCGGAACGGTTCGGTAATTTTAATTATTGATTATAAGGAGATAGGTTTTATATGCTATCAAAAGATAAACTTGCTCGTATTAATGCTCTTTCAAAAAAGGCAAAGGCTGAAGGTCTGACAGAATCTGAAGCGAAAGAACAGCAAGAGCTACGTCAGGAATATTTAAAAGTTTTCCGACAATCTATGACAAATCACCTTCATACGATTAAAGTTGTGGACGAAGAAGGTAAAGATGTTACGCCTAAGAAGTTAAAAGAGAGTAAAAAGAAGCGTCTTCACTAAGACGTTCTAGTAAAACTAGAGGGAGTGTTCCTTCTAGTTTTTTGTATATTTTTAATAAGGCACACAAAAACTGTAAAAGTGGAAAATTTTTTGGTTCAAGTATTGTACAAATAAGCAAATCATTAGTATGATAACATATGTACATAGTTTTGAAAGGAATGAAGAGTATGACACAACGTATTGAAGATCTTTCGATTGCAACAATTCGTACTTTATCAATCGATGCGATTGAAAAAGCAAATTCAGGTCACCCAGGTATGCCAATGGGAGCTGCTCCAATGGCATATACATTGTGGACAAAATTTATGAACATCAATCCAAAGAATCCAAACTGGTTCAACCGTGACCGCTTTGTATTATCAGCAGGACACGGATCGGCACTATTATACAGCTTGCTTCATTTAGCTGGATATGACTTATCAATTGAAGACCTTAAAAACTTCCGTCAATGGGGAAGTAAAACACCAGGTCATCCAGAGTTCGGTCATACAGCAGGTGTTGATGCAACAACTGGTCCACTAGGACAAGGTATTGCAATGGCTGTTGGTAAAGCAATGGCAGAACGTCATTTAGCTGAAACATACAACAAAGAAGGTTTAGAAATTGTAGACCACTTTACGTATGGTATTTGTGGTGACGGAGACTTAATGGAAGGTGTATCTGCTGAAGCAGCTTCATTAGCAGCACACTTAAAATTAGGACGTTTAGTTGTTTTATACGATTCAAATGATATTTCTTTAGACGGAGATTTAGATCGCTCGTTCTCTGAGAACGTAGAAGATCGTTTCAAAGCTTACGGATGGCAAGTAATCCGCGTTGAAGACGGCAATGACTTGACAGCGATTGCAAACGCAATTGAAGAAGCAAAAGGCGATTTAACACGCCCGACGCTAATTGAAGTAAAAACAACAATCGGATTTGGTTCTCCAAACCACGCGGGTACTTCTGGCGTGCACGGTTCTCCATTAGGTTCCGATGAAACAAAATTAACAAAAGAAGCTTATGCATGGACATTTGAAGAAGATTTCTATGTGCCAGAAGAAGTGTATGCTCACTTCAAAGCTACAATTGCTGAAGATGGCCAAAAGAAAGAAAACGAATGGAACGATGTATTTGCACAGTATAAAGAAAAATACCCTGAACTAGGTCGTCAATTTGAACTGGCAGTAGAAGGAAAGTTACCGGAAGGCTGGGAAGAAACGCTTCCAGCATACGAAACGGGTTCAAGCCTAGCTAGCCGTGCTTCTTCTGGAGAAGTATTAAACGCAGTAGCACAAGCTGTACCTCAATTCTTCGGCGGTTCAGCTGACTTAGCTGGCTCAAATAAAACAATGATTAAAGGTTCAGAAGACTTCACTGCAGCTGATTACAGCGGACGTAATATCTGGTTCGGTGTACGTGAATTTGCAATGGGAGCTGCATTAAACGGTATGGCTCTACACGGCGGTGTAAAAGTATTCGGAGGAACATTCTTTGTATTCTCTGATTATCTTCGCCCAGCAATTCGCTTAGCAGCTTTAATGAAGCTTCCTGTAACATATGTATTCACACATGACAGTATCGCAGTTGGAGAAGACGGCCCAACACATGAGCCAATTGAACAATTGCCATCACTTCGTGCAATGCCAGGTCTTTCAGTGGTTCGTCCTGCAGATGCAAATGAAACAGCTGCTGCATGGCGCTTAGCATTAGAGTCAACTGACCGCCCAACGGCGCTTGTATTGACTCGTCAAAACTTGCCAACGCTTGAAGGTACAAAAGAAAATGCATACGAAGGCGTGTCTAAAGGTGCATATGTTGTATCTAAAGCTGGTAAAGACCAAGCGGATGCGTTAATACTTGCAACAGGCTCTGAAGTAAGCCTAGCAGTAGAAGCACAAAAAGCATTAGCTGCAGAAGGCATTGATGTATCTGTAGTAAGTATGCCTGCGTGGGATCGTTTCGAAGAGCAATCTGCTGAGTACAAAGAAAGTGTTATCCCTAAATCAGTGAAAAAGCGTTTAGGTATTGAAATGGCTTCTACACTTGGCTGGGAACGCTATGTTGGAGACGAAGGACAAGTTCTTGGTATTAATCACTTCGGTGCATCTGCTCCTGGTGAAACAATCATGAAAGAATTTGGTTTTACAGTTGAAAATGTAGTAGCAAAAGTGAAAAGCTTGCTTAATGCATAATTCTTTTTCATAAGAAAGAGCAGACTCCTGTGGTCTGCTCTTTTTTTCGACAAAAAAACAAAGGAATTTTTTCATCGATAGACAAGCATTGCGTACACCATTCGGTATAATGGTACAAAAAAGAACGAGCCGAAAGGGAGGATGAATCGTGAGAACGTATGAAGTATATTTAATGGAGGAAGAAGTTGCATCATCCTATTTTCGAAGAGAAAAGCTCATTTATCAGCTGCTGATTGAATATAGAATGAAACGTCACTTGCAGGAAACGCACTTACAAAAACAAGTTCATTACATTACTCGCCAACTGCCCATTTCATTTATTCAACGAGAATTGCTTCAGGCGTTTTCTCATTATCCTCATTTTTTTACTCATCAAGAGACGTTTGTGCTGGAATATCCTCATAAAAAAAGTCGAGCATCTATAAAATTAACGAATCGCTGTATAACAATTGAAGGAGATGGCAATGTTGATGCTGAGACAGCTTTTTTTGAAGTATTACGCAAGCTAGATCCTTGTTTTTTAGCAGTGAATTATGGAACGGATGAATACGGCTGGCTGAGGCCTGTGAAAACAAGAAAATTTGTGTAATTATTTAAGGAAATTGGAACGGAAATATTGTATAATAGCGTATGGTCTAGTACACTGTAAGTTAGACAACACGAAGGAGGAAGTAATACCATGGGAATGTATATTCTAGTTGGTGTTCTAGCATTAATTGTTGGGATAGCGCTAGGATTTTTCATTGCTCGTAAGTATATGATGAGCTATCTGAAGAAAAATCCACCAATTAATGAACAAATGTTAAAAATGATGATGATGCAAATGGGCATGAAACCATCGCAGAAAAAAATTAACCAAATGATGAAAGCAATGAACGGCCAAATTAAATAATGGTTAATTGGACAGACACTCTCTATTCAGAAGGGTGTCTTTTGTTTTATGATAGAGATAAGAAAATGGTTGTGGGGTTAGGGGGATACGATGAAAATTTTTCGAGAGTTATGGTGGTTTTTCAAACAGGAAAAAAAGTCTTACATAACGGGGATAGCGTTGCTCATTATTGTGGCAGCATTAGAACTTCTCCCGCCTAAAATTATTGGTTTAACGGTAGATGGCATTAAAGAAGGGACGCTGAATGGAAAGCGCTTAATGCAGATGGTTGGAATTTTGCTAGGAGCTGCTGTTGTGGCCTATTTCACAAGATACATATGGCGTATTATGATATTTGGTTCATCTGTTAAACTAGCCAAGCAGCTGAGAAATACCCTCTACACTCATTTTACCAAGATGAATCAGGCCTTTTATCAACGGCGGCGAATTGGGGATTTGATGGCCCATGCAACAAACGATATTCAAGCTATTCAACAAACTGCAGGTTCGGGCGTTTTGACACTCGTGGATTCCATTGTCACAGGAGGGCTTGTTCTATGCACAATGGCCCTCACAATCAGCTGGAAATTAACGCTTATTTGCCTTATTCCTATGCCGCTTATGGCCGTTTTAACGAGTTACTATGGTACATTGCTTCATGCGCGGTTTCATCACGCACAAGCAGCATTTTCTACTTTAAATGATAAGGTTCAAGAAAGCATTAGCGGAATTAAAGTCATTAAGACGTTTGGGGAAGAAGCAGCTGATGTCGAAGAATTTCGCATCAAGTCTGCAGATGTTGTGCAAAAGAACATGAAAGTAGCCCGAGTAGATGCATTGTTTGATCCGACCATTTCGATTATTGTAGCACTTTCTTTTTTACTTGCTCTTATTTTTGGCAGCAAGATGGTTATTAGTGAAGAGTTGACACTGGGGCAGCTTGTTACCTTTACAACTTATTTGGGCCTTCTTATTTGGCCGATGCTCGCGTTTGGCTGGCTATTTAACATTGTGGAACGAGGAAGAGCATCATATGACAGGGTATTTTCTTTATTAAAAGAAGAAAATTCGATTGAAGAAGCAGCGCATCCCAGTGTTGAAATACCAACAGGAAATATTGAAGCTGTTATTCAGAGGTTTTCGTATGGCAAAGAAAACGGATATACGTTAAACGAAATTTATTTTACACTTTCTCGCGGTCAAACGTTAGGTATTGTCGGAAAGACGGGAGCTGGGAAAACCACGCTTTTAAAGCTGCTGCTTCGTGAATTTGATGTAAGCGACGGAGCTGTTTTATGGGGAGGAAAAGACATTAAAGACTATGCTTTTGATTCATTGTACCAAAGCATTGGGTATGTTCCTCAAGATCACTTTTTGTTTTCAACAACAGTTGCTGATAATATCGCGTTTGGAAAAAAAGAAGCAAGCAATCAAGAAGTTAAAGAAGCGGCTAAAGTTGCCAATGTACATAGAGACATCCTCGATTTTACGGATGGCTATCAAACAATAGTAGGTGAAAAAGGCGTTTCGTTATCGGGTGGACAAAAACAGCGTATCTCGATTGCAAGAGCTCTTCTATTAGATCCTGAGCTTTTAATTTTAGACGACTCGCTATCAGCGGTAGATGGGAAAACGGAAGCGGGTATTTTACAAGCGCTGAAGCAGAAACGTCAAAATCGAACAACGATTATTACAGCGCATCGGCTGAGCTCGGTTACTCATGCAGACCTGATTCTTGTACTTGATAAAGGGAAAATTATTCAGCGAGGAACTCATGAGGAACTGCTTAGCGTGAGCGGCTGGTACCAGGATATGTACGATAGACAGCAGCTTGAACGTGCGGTAGAAGAAGGAGAGACGAAAAATGAAAATTGAGCATTCTTCGGTACATAAACGTCTGTTTCGCTATACAATTCCGCATAAAAAATCATTTTTTTTAGCGTTCACATTATTATTAATTGCTACGGCTGCGGATTTATTAGGGCCCATTTTGATTAAAATTTTCATTGACGATTATTTAACTCCTAAGTATTTGCCTCTTCAGCCTCTTGTGTGGCTTGCAAGCAGTTATTTGCTTTTACAGCTTTTAAAAATTTTCGTTCAATACTTTCAGCTTCTGCAGTTCCAAAAAATTGCGCTTCAAATTATTCAGCAGATTCGAATTGACGTTTTTTCTCATGTTCATCGCCTGGCTCTTCGCTTTTTTGACAACACGCCAACAGGAAGCCTGGTATCTCGAATTACAAATGACACGGAAGCCATGAAAGAAATGTTTGTGGAAGTCATCGCGGTTTTTATTCAAAATGGGGTATTTTTGGTCGGTATTTTTATAGCCATGTTTATGCTAGATGTGAAGCTGGCTTTTTATTGTTTAGTTCTTCTCCCGTTCATTTGGGGACTTATGAAGCTTTATCAGCATTACAGCGCTATTTACTACGGACAGCTTCGAGAAAAGCTAAGCCAGTTAAATGCCAAGCTTCATGAGTCTTTGCAAGGCATGTCTATTATTCAGTTATTTCGTCAAGAAAAGCGGCTGCGCTCGGAATTTGAAGAAATCAATGATGAGCATTACAAAGCGGGGATGCGCAATATTAAGTTAGATGGTTTGCTGCTAAGACCGGCAGTCGAAATTCTTTACATGTTAGCCGTTATTCTTGTGCTCAGTTATTTTGGTGTTTCCGTAGCTGACAGTCCTGTTAAAATTGGTGTTCTTTACGCGTTTATCAACTACTTGGATCGTTTTTTTGAGCCTGTTAATGAAATGATGCAGCGTCTCTCTATGTATCAGCAAGCGATGGTATCAGCCTCTCGGGTGTTTAACTTGATGGATGAAAAAGAAAAAAATCCAGTCATGACAGGAGAACAAAAGCAGGGGGTACAAAAAGGAACGGTAGAATTCAGAAACGTAACGTTTTCCTATGACGGTGTTCGAGATGTACTTTCTGATATATCGTTTACGGTAAACGAAGGAGAAACAGTGGCTTTAGTAGGCCATACGGGAAGCGGAAAAAGCTCCATCATTAATTTATTAATGCGTTTTTATGAGCAGCAAAAAGGAGACATTTTGATCGATAATAAACCGCTATCGTCTTTTTCAAATAAACAGCTTCGAGATGAGGTAGGGCTAGTGCTTCAAGATGCCTTTTTATTTGCAGATACCGTAAAACGAAATATTACGCTGCACGAAGACCATTTTTCTGATGAACAAGTAAAAGCAGCGGCGGAATTTGTGCAAGCTCATGCATTTATCGAAGCCCTTCCTAATAAGTATAATGAAGTGCTAGTCGAAAGAGGTTCCACTTTATCAAGCGGCCAGCGTCAGCTCTTAGCATTTGCAAGAACGGTCATCCGGAATCCTAAAATCCTTATTCTTGATGAAGCAACAGCACACATTGATACAGAAACAGAAGAAGCGATTCAAGAAGTGTTAAGAGATATGGGAAAAGGCCGTACAACAATTGCGATTGCCCATCGTTTATCCACTATTCAACACGCCGACTGTATTTTAGTACTGCATAAAGGAAAAATCGTCGAAAAAGGCACACATACTGAACTGCTAAACAAAGGCGGTTTGTACTATAATATGTATCAGCTTCAGCACAGTGAAAAAGAAGAGAATTTCAGCAAAGAAACAGGAGTAAAAGAGATTTATACAGAATTGATAGAGTGAAGGTAAAAAAAGAAACAACCTTCATGAAGAGGTTGTTTCTGTTGTTTGAGCAGGGAATTCATTGTAAACGTTTAATAAATGATCTAATTCTTGACTATGTTTAATAGCAGGTGGAGAGTTTAATCCACTTACTCGGACTATGCGGATGAGTTCTTCTCGTTTCTTTTCAATCGCTAATAGAATATCTTTTTTGGCCAATGCTATGTATCCCTTCTAACAAGTCGTTTACCTAATTATACAAGATAATGGTACTATTTGAAAGAAGTGAGATAAGACAATTTGGTTACAAAATGGTAACGAAAAAGAACAAAAAAGGGAAGTGGGAAATGTGGGAGATTTAAATTTGTTTTTGGCATTCGGCGCGGGGTTTTTATCGTTTATTTCACCCTGCTGTTTGCCTTTGTACCCAGCTTTTTTATCGTACATAACGGGAGTGTCAGTTAGCGAGTTAAAGGAAGGCGCTAAGTCACATCAGCGCAAAGCTTTTATTCACACAGCATTTTTTCTATTGGGGTTTTCTGTTATTTTCATTATGATTGGCTTTGCTACTTCTTTTATTGGTCAGTGGTTTTTTAACTATAAGGATTTAATTCGGCAGATTGGCGCTATTCTTATTATTTTCTTTGGTCTAGTTGTACTAGGAATTTTTAAGCCTCGAATTCTTATGCAGGAACACAAGCTTAAATTCGCAAATAAGCCGGCTGGACTCTTAGGTTCTTCTTTTATTGGTATGGCTTTTGCTGCCGGCTGGACTCCGTGTACGGGCCCTATTTTAGTATCGGTTATGGCCCTTGCAGCGACAAACCCAGGCTCCGGTCTTTTGTATATGATAGCTTATTCACTTGGGTTTTCTATTCCATTTTTTATTATGACGTTTTTTATCGGGAAAATGAACTGGTTAAAAAAACATATGAATTCCATGATGAAAGTTGGCGGATATGCAATGATTGGTATGGGATTTATTTTGTATTTTGACTGGATGACAAAAATTATTATTTATACAACGAGCGTATTTGGAGGGTTTACGGGCTTTTAAAAAGGGAAAATGATAAAAAAAAGAATCTGATAATTGGCAGATTCTTTTTATTTTTCAAAAGATAAAATAGTTACTTTTGCTCTTAGGAAATATACAAGAATATGATGTAAAAAATATATAGAAAAAATTTATTTTTACTATATCTTCTATAAATACGGAGTGATACAATGAAATCGTCATATTTTTAATTGTTAAAAAGAGGTGTATAAATTGAAAGATATTTTGTTAATCTTGCTTTTGCAACTGATCTATGTACCGATCTTGACGCTGCGCACAATTTTTTTAGTCAAAGGTATGAGTATGTATGCCTCGGTTTTTGGATTTGTTGAAGCGTTAATTTATGTATTCGGCTTATCTCTTGTATTTTCAGGAGATCAAAGCACGCTTGCTATGGTTGTATATGCAGTTGGGTTTGGAGTGGGAATTATTCTTGGAAGTTATATCGAATCTAGACTTGCTATCGGATATACAACATTCTTAGTTAACCTTATGACCAAAAATGAAGAGTTGATTAACCGCCTTCGACAAGAAGGTTTTGGTGTTACTGTTTATCAAGGAGAAGGAAGAGACAGTGCACGCTATAGATTAGACATTTTAACAAAAAGAAGTAGAGAAGAAGAGCTATTAGCATTCATTGAAGAATATGAGCCTCGTGCTTTCATTATTTCATACGAGCCGCGTAAATTTAAAGGCGGGTTCTTACTAAAAGCAATGAAAAAGCAAAAACAAAAGCAAAAAGCAAAAGCAGATATCACCTCTACTAAATAAAAACAGAAGAGATCCTCTTCTGTTTTTTTGTTGCACTTTTACTTCTGATGTTTTTTGGATTATAATATAAGTAAACACTAAACTATAGTAAAGGAAGGATTTCATTGGTTATTGCTTCAACACTTGTCGCAATTTTTATGGCTTCTTTCATATTAGTTGTTCGAATGAAAGCTGCTGATAAACCAACGAATGCAAAAAAAATTATACTCCCGCCTTTTTTTATGAGTACGGGAGCGTTAATGTTTATCTTTCCAATGTTTCGAGTAACGGGTGCAGAACTGCTTGAGGCGTTAATAGCAGGCATGATTTTCTCAATCCTGTTAATTAAAACGTCTAAATTTGAAATTCGTGACGATCATATTTACTTGAAGCGTTCAAAAGCTTTTGCATTCATTATTATTGGTTTGCTTATTATTCGAATTGCAATGAAAATATATTTAAGTTCTTCAATTGATGTTGGCCAGCTTGGCGGTATGTTCTGGATTTTAGCATTTGGTATGATTGTACCTTGGCGTATTGCTATGTACACATCGTACAAAAAGCTCGAACGAAAGCTGCATAATGATCGTCTTGCTAATACAACGATATTAAACTAAAAAAGGTGGCTGCGCAGCCACCTTTTTTAGTTTAAAATAAATGCTGATAAGGGACGGCATCTATTTTTTGCTTTTTTAATGTTTTTAATAAAAATTTATGATCACGTTTAGGCGTAGCTAAAATGTATCCGCGTACGATTAAGTCTTCCGTTATAGAGGCTGCTTGTTCCTCAATTGCGAGTTCCCCAATTTTTCCCGCGATTTTTTGTTTGGCTACATCGCGAAATAGTTCAGGTACTGGTTCAACAAGAACGTTTAATAGCTGCTTTTGATCCGCTGACCAAAGGTGGACGGTTTTGGAAAGATAGTGATCTTGCCAATCAAGCTCAGACATGCCGTCTTCTTTTGGTAAGCGCTTTAAAAATTTCCTAAACATAAAAAATCCGCCGATAGCAAACATGCTCATTAAAAAGACCACCCAAAATAAAATAACCCATAAAAACCAGCCCTCTAGCATATTTTTCACTCCTTTATAAAGAGGTCAATCCTAACATTACTATATTTATACATTTATTATAAAAGCCTTGTTCCTTTTATGGCAATATAAAATTCCTGTACTTTGTGCGAGGGGAAAGTCTTTTTTGACTCATCAATAAGTTTATATAGACTTATTGATGAGTCAAATATCGTTAGAATTATCTAAAAATGCTTATTTTTCAGCTTTTTAAAAGTTGGCACGTTTTTTGCATATAAACTAATTGAAGAATTATTTAATATGAGAGGAAGATAAAAAATGAGTCAAACTTTTAGCAAAGTAGCAACAAATTTACCGGGAGAAAATGCAAAGCAATTATTAGATAGAAGACACCGTGCCATTCCGAAAGGTGTAAGTTATGGCATTCCGACATTTGCTGATACGGCTGAAGGGGCGATCGTTAAAGATGTCGATGGCAATACGTTTATTGATTTCGTAGGCGCAATTGGCACAATCAATGTAGGACACAGTCACCCAAAAGTAAAAGAAGCGCTTCACAAACAAGTAGACCGTTTTATTCACACGGGATTTAACGTAATGATGTATGAGTCATACGTAGAGCTTGCAGAAAGATTAGCAGCAATTGCACCGGGTGAATTTGACAAGAAAGTATTACTTTTAAATAGCGGAGCAGAAGCTGTAGAAAACGCAGTGAAAATTGCTCGTAAATATACAAAGCGCCAAGGAATTATTTCCTTTAACCGCGGTTTCCATGGTCGTACATTAATGACAATGACAATGACAAGTAAAGTAAAACCATATAAATATGAATTTGGACCGTTTGCTCCTGAAGTATACAAAGCTCCATATCCTTATGAGTATCGCCGTCCACAAGGGTTATCAGTTGAAGCATACGAAGATTTCATGATTACAGAATTCAAAAACTTCTTAAATACAGAAGTAGCACCGGAAACGATTGCAGCTGTTGTAATGGAGCCGATTCAAGGTGAAGGTGGTTTCATTGTTCCAGGTAAACGTTTTGTGCAAGAAGTGTATCAATTATGTAAAGAGCACGGAATTTTATTTGTATCAGATGAAATTCAAGCAGGATTTGCACGTACAGGCCGCTACTTCGGTATTGAACATTTTGACGTTGAGCCTGATTTAATTACGGTATCAAAATCACTAGGAGCTGGCGTACCAATCAGCGGTGTCATTGGCCGTGCTGAAATCATGGATGAATCTAATCCTGGTGAGCTTGGCGGAACGTATTGCGGAAGTCCTCTTGGATGTGAAGCAGCTTTAGCTGTACTTGATATCATTGAAGAAGAAAAGCTAAATGAACGCGGTGAGTACCTTGGAAAAGTGGTAACATCACGATTTGAAAAACTAGCAGAAAAATATGACTGTATCGGTGATATTCGCGGATTAGGAGCGATGTCTGCGATTGAGCTTGTGAAAGACCGTGAAACAAAAGAAGCAGACAAAGAGCTTACACAGCGCATCGTGAAAGAAGCAAACAACCGTGGATTATTACTGCTTAGCGCAGGAGTATTTGGAAACGTTCTTCGTATCTTAATGCCGATTGTTATTACAGATGAGCAGCTGGAAGAAGGCTTAGCTATTTTTGAAGCAGCACTAGAAGCAAGCGTACAGCAAACGGTTGAAGTGTAAGTGGAATTGAGGCATGAGTGAAGAGAGAACTCTTCACTCATTCTTCATGAATCACAAAGAATGGGTATGTTTGGACACTCTATTTATAGATTTTTCATTTTCTGATAAAATAAAATAATAATTATTTTTTGACGAAAAGGTGATTCAAATGACCATTCATAAAAAGCATATTCAGCAAATTAACGACGAACTTTACGATATATTTGAGTCATCATTTGATGAAATCTTCGTAACTGATGCAAATGGATATGTGTTAGTTGTAAATTCAGAGTGTGAAAAAAACTATGCTTTGAAAGTGGAAGATTTTATTGGGAAGCACGTAAAAGAACTGCAGGAAATGGGTATTTTTTATCCTTCGGCCACGCTAAAAGTGATTGAATCTAATCAAGCAATTGAATTGGTTCAAAAAACAAACTCCGGCCGGTATCTTCACGTGCGGACAAGGCCGGTATTTACAAACGACGGGCATTTAAAAAGCGTTATTAGCTATTCTCGGGATCTCACAGACTTAATGGAATTAAAACGAAAAGTAGAAGAGATGGAAGAACAGCTTGAAAACTATAAAAAAGAGTTAAACGAATCCGTGGATTTAGAAGGCATCGTGACAAAAAGTGAAGCGATGAAAAAAGTTTTTTCAACCATTCAACGAGTTGCTTCCGTAAATACAACCGTTCTTTTACTTGGAGAAACAGGGGTAGGAAAAAGCAGAGTGGCAAAACTGCTTCACCAGCTTAGTACAAGAAAACAGCAGCCGTATCATGAGCTTAATTGTGCAGCGCTTCCTGAACAGCTTATTGAATCAGAGCTATTTGGCTATGAAGGCGGTACGTTCACTGGAGCATTTCGAGAAGGGAAAAAAGGGATCATTGAGCTTTCAAACGAAGGCACGCTTTTTCTAGATGAGATTGGTGAACTTTCTCTTTCAGCACAAAGTAAGTTGCTCCACGTGCTGCAAGACCGTACAATTCGTCCCGTGGGCTCAACAAGAGCAGTATCAATAGACGTACGAATTATTGCTGCTACGAATCAAAATCTAGAACAAATGGTGGAAGAAGGAAAGTTTAGACGTGATTTGTACTATCGACTTAATGTAGTGCCGATTACCATTCCTCCTTTACGAGAGCGAAAAGAAGATATTCTGCCGCTTGTCTATCAGTTTCTTCACCATTTTAATACGGTATACGAACGTAATGTACGTTTATCACCAAAGGCGTTAGATGCGTTTTTAGGACAAGAATGGAAAGGAAACGTTCGTGAAGTGGAAAATATCATTGAGCGTCTGGTTGTTACAGGGGAAGAAATGATTACGCTTAAAGATTTGCCTTTTGCAAAAGAGTTTGCTATCGATCCACCTGTGCATACGCTTCCTGAAATGATTGAACATGTGGAAAAAGAGATGGTCATAAAGGCGTTTGAACAGCATAGGTCGTCTTACAAAGTAGCAGAACAGCTTGGTATTAGCCAATCGCAAGCCAGTCGTAAAATTCGAAAGTACGTTTCGGACAGCACAGAATATTGAGTAGATAAATTTAAGCAGGGAGTGAAGAAATATGAAGCAAGCAAACTTATATATTAACGGAGAATTTGTTTCAGCAAATGATACATATGAAGTGGTAAATCCAGCAACAAATGAAGTAGTGGCTGCTGTTGCAAAAGGTGGAGAAAAAGAAGCGAAGCTAGCAGCAGATGCTGCCTATGAAGCGTTTCAAACATGGTCTAAAAAAACAGCAGAAGAGCGCGGTAAATTATTATTTAAATGGCATCAGCTGATCGAAGAACACACGGATGAACTTGCTGAAATAATGACAGTTGAGCAAGGTAAGCCTCTTAAAGAAGCAAAAGGTGAAATTGGCTATGCCAACGGATTTGTTTCATGGTACGCAGAAGAAGGCAAGCGCATTTACGGAGAAACAATTCCAGCTTCTTCTCCTAATAAACGATTATTTGCTCATAAGCAGCCTGTGGGAGTCATGGCAGCTATTACGCCTTGGAACTTCCCGGCAGCTATGATTACGCGTAAAGTAGCGCCAGCTTTAGCAGCTGGATGTACAGCGGTTATTAAACCCGCAGAACAAACGCCACTAACGGCTCTTCGACTAGCAGAGCTTGCACAAGAAGCGGGTATTCCAAAAGGCGTAATTAATGTAGTTACGGGAGATGCAAAAGCGATTGGAGAAGCGTGGCTTCAAGATGGACGTGTACGTAAACTATCGTTTACGGGCTCTACAGAAGTAGGTAAACTGTTAATGCGCGGAGCAGCTGATACGGTTAAAAAAGTGTCTTTAGAGTTAGGCGGACACGCTCCGTTTATCGTAACAGCAAATGCTGATTTAGATAAAGCAGTAACAAATGCAATTGCTTCTAAATTCCGCAACGCTGGTCAAACATGCGTATGTACAAACCGCATCTACGTGCACGAATCTGTTGCTAAACCGTTCGCAGAGCAGTTTGCAGCGGCTGTTAGTCAGCTGAAAGTCGGAAACGGCTTAGAAGAAGGTACGGATATCGGACCTTTAATCGATGAAAAAGCGTTAGCAAAAGTAAAGCGCCACTTAGATGATGTTGTAGCAAAAGGCGGAAACGTCTTAACTGGAGGGGCTGTACGCGAAGAGGGAAGCGGACTGTTTGTTGAACCTACGGTTGTAGATGGCGCAACGGACGATATGCTTTGTATGTACGAGGAAACATTCGGGCCAATTGCTCCAATTGCGACGTATCAAACAGAAGAAGAAGTTATTCGCCGTGCAAATAACTCGCCTTACGGATTAGCGGCCTATGTGTTCACTGAAAATATTTCAGAAGCTATTCGTATTGCTGAAGCTTTAGAATATGGTATTGTAGGGCTAAATGATGGACTACCTTCTACACCACAAGCGCCGTTTGGCGGCTTTAAAGAAAGTGGACTTGGACGTGAAGGCGGACATTACGGAATTGAAGAATATTTAGAAGTAAAATATATTTCTTTAGGCTTTTAACAAAAAGTGATTTCGCTTTCCTGCGAAATCACTTTTTTAGTAATAGTACACGTGGGGAATTTGTGCATGTATGGATTGGAAATTCATAAATAAAAAACAAAATTCTTCTAGAGTACAGCATTCGAGATCTTCGCAATCGTGAGAGTTAAAAAAATCTTCAAGTATAGCTGCCTCCACGTCTTTAAATAACCAGTGATGTTCAACATCCTCGAAATTGCCGTGATAAACCTCACTTAACCCATAGAAGTCGAATATATCTTCCAGCTGCTTCTGTTGCATAGCCATCCCTCCTCTTCCTAGTATAAGAAAAAGAAAGAGATATTAAACAAGCCGTCATACTACTTTGTTTTTTTTATAAAATCTCGTATAGTTAATAGTAATGACAAGCAAAGGAGTTTCGGTATGTTTACATATATCACGTTATTTGGTTTTCTTGGATTCGCTGTGTATTCGAGTACGTGGATTTATTCTATCGTCAAAAAAGATGGAAGAGCAAAGAAAAATGGAAAGGGTACTCTTATTAGTTTTCTTGTGATGCTTATCGGGTTAGTCGGTCTGCAGCTTACGTAATCATAGATTATTTTGACATTTTTACCACCTTCACTTATAGTTAACGTTGGGCGAACGTATGTGTGATTTTGATCACAGTGCTTGCCTTAAGTTGAAAAAGAAAGAAGGTGGCATATTTGAGATATCACACACATATTGCAACATCGATTGCTGCCGGTGCCGGCGTGGCTATAACAGGATACGCTTCGTTTACATTTCCTTATGTTGTAGGCATCGCGATTGGAGCACTGCTTCCTGATATTGATGAACCAAATTCATATATTGGTAGAAGATCTCTTGGTCTCGCAAAAATAATTAAATCTATTTTTGGACACCGAGGTATTACGCATTCTATTCTTGCAAGCGGACTTATTTTTTATTTACATACGATGTATGACAACGACTTTACATTAGGAATAGCCTATGGATACGCTTTTCATATTCTTGGAGATTTCTTTTCTAAACGAGGGGTACCTTTTTTCTCACCTCTTAGCAAGAAGAAGTTTAAGCCTCCTTTAACATATGAAACAGGCAGCGGAGCAGAGACTCTTATCTTTTACCTGGCAGTGATAGGAAGTTTCTATATGCTTTATAAGTATCAGCTGTACAGCCAGCTGTTTTAAAGGAAAAAGAGGCTGGGATAAAAGTATGTTAGCCAAGATAAATAACGAACTATTGATCAAAATATTTGATTGGTGGTTCGTTTTTTATTGGAATGGTGAACGTAGGTCTTATCTGTTTAGTTGCTTCTAGCAGTTGATTGGAGGGCAAGGCGAAGACTCCTGCGGGAAAAGCGGCCTAGATGAGACCCCGCAGGAGTCTAGCGACGAGGGGGCTTGTCTAGGCCCCGCGGAAAGCGAAACCTTGTACGGATATCAGCAGCGGTGTAAAAGGCCATTTATACTAGAGCATTTATCTAATTCGTTCGTCTTTAAATGGAAGTGATTTAGTTATGTCTCAGCCTCTCTTTTAGGCTTCCACTACGTAAAGTTCAGTCGTTTTCATAGGAAGGGTAATGGTAATACTTGTGCCATCATTTTTTTCACTGGATACATGAAAAAAACCATTATGTTCGTTAATAATTTTGTTGCAAATTGTTAGTCCCAGGCCTATTCCTCGTTCTTTTGTTGTATAAAAAGGCTCTCCTATATGAGGAATACGCTTTGAATCAATTCCACATCCATTGTCTTTTATCACAATGCACAGCGTTTCTCTAGCTGATTTTTCAATCGATACCGCCAGCTTGCCGCCGCTTTCCATCGAATCAATGGCATTTTGTATAATATGAATAAATACTTGGGTTAGCTGTGTTTTTTGCCCACTAACGAGCAGAGGATGTTCTTTTGGATAATGACGGAAGATGTGGATGTTTTTAACTCCAGTAGCCGGTTCAAATTGCTTTAATACCTCATCTAACAAGTCGGTAATAACAAGGTTGTCTGTATATACGTATTCTTGTTTAGCTAAACTCATAAACTCTGTGATGATATGTTCAATTTGTGAAAGTTCATGCTGAATGAGATCTCGATAAATCATTGTTTTCTTCGGCTGCTGTGTCTCACTGAACAGTTGTATAAATCCTTTAATGGTTGTCAAAGGATTTCTAACCTCGTGTGCGATACTTGCAGCAAGGTGACCAATGACAGAAAGTTTTTCTGAATTTCGGATCTTTTTCTCTGCTTGTCTTTTTTCTGTTACGTCTCGTGAGACAAATACAAACCCTTCGATTTCTCCAGTGGATGTGATAATTGGAGCGCCTTTACATTCTAATAAAACGATGGTGCCGTTCACATGAAACTTTCGGTATTCAAATGTAGAGGCGTCTTTTGTTTTGCTCATGTTAGCTAAAATAGTCGAGATTATGTGTTTGTCTTCGGGATACGCATTGATAAGCACATGTTGTCCAATAAGTTCATCAGGATAAACGCCTAACGTTTTAGCGTAAGAAGGAGAAGCGTATTCATAAATGCCATCTTCAGTAAGAGCACATACTAAATCATGGGTATGAGATAAAATAGCTTGATGCTTTGGTTCATTATTATCCGTAATGATTCGATCTTTTAATGGATAAAAAAGCTGATCTTCTTGATTGATGAAGGTGTGCCGAACTTGAGTACCGCACATTCTGCAAAAATTATAATCTTCCTTATAGTTACAAGAAGGACAAACGGGCATCGAATCACTCCAATCAGATCTATGCAATGAGAGAGTTCCCCAGCATATATAATCATTATTATATATTCAAATTATAGGAAAAAATATGAAAAATCAAATGTGCTATAGAGAGGAGAATTGGGCTTGAAAACCCTATAAAAAGATTTCAAATACATGTTTTTAGTTGCAAATAGATAAGAAAGGGAATTTTTTACACGTTTAAAAAATTCAGCATATCAAATAAGAGGTAAATCACGCCTCTTATTTGATATGCTGATAATGCTCTAGAGCTCGCTCTCTAGCTGCTTTATGATCGACAATTGGAGCCGGGTATGTTTTATTAAGTGTAACGTTTGCTTTTTCTAATACGTCTGCTGGGGCCTCCCAAGGTTTATGAATATAAGAAGATGGAATATCTTTAAGTTCTGGAAGCCACTTTTTAATATATTCTCCTTCTTTATCAAATTTTTCTGATTGAGTAATTGGATTAAAAATACGAAAATATGGCGCGGCGTCTGCACCCGAGCCTGCAACCCACTGCCAGCCCATTGTGTTATTAGCTAAATCTGCGTCTACTAAGGTATCAAAAAACCAATTTGCTCCGTGTTTCCAATGAATTAAAAGGTGCTTTACTAAAAAGGAAGCAGCTACCATTCGAACTCGATTGTGCATAAAACCTGTTTCCCACAGCTCCCGCATTCCGGCATCGACAAGGGGATAGCCGGTTTTTCCATTTTTCCAAGCTTGAAGCTCTTCATTGCCGTCAGCCCACTGAAATTGATTGAATTTTTCATTAAGCGGTTCAGTTGTAGTGTGCGGGAAATGATAAAGCAGCTGATAAGCAAAATCTCTCCATATAAGTTGACGAATAAACATTTCAGCTTGCTGTTCAAAAGCATCAGAACCTACTTTTTCAGCTTTAGTTCTCAAATAATGATAAAGAACTCGAGCCGAGAGCTGTCCTGTAGCCAAATAAGGAGATAGAAATGAATTTAATGCTTCAGAAGGAAAATCTCGTCCTTTTTCATAATGAAGCAGCTTATTCTTTGAAAACGTTTTGAGCACATTAATAGCGCCTTTTTCCGTAGCTTCCCACGTCGACTTAATCGTTTCATCCCACGGTATGCTTGGAAGTAAATCAAGATCTGAGACTGAAAGAGATTCAACCGGTTTAGAGAAGGCCTGTATGGAAGTAACTTTTTTTACAGCAGAAGATACTGAATGTTTTTGAGAAGCTTTATAGTAAGCTGTAAACACTTTATAAGGATCTCCATTTTCTTTTGTGATTTTCCAAGGTTCATGAAGGAGAAACCCCTCAAATGTGCGAATATTTATTTGTTGCTTTGAAAAAAAAGCTTGAAGCTCTTTATCTCTTTTTAGCGCATGTGGTTCATAGCGTCTATTCCAATAAATATCTTGTGCATTCGTTTCATGGAGTAATTTTTGCAACACATCTTTAGGGTTTCCTTTTTGTACAATCAGCGTTCCTTTTATTTTTTCGATTGAGGTTTTAAAGTCATTCAGCGCATGGTGAAGCCACCATTTACTTGCACTTCCCATTGAGCTTTCTTCATAGTCGTCATGGATATAAACAGGTACAACCATTCCTTCTTTAGCTGCGTGAAATAGAGCTGGGTTATCAACCAGCCGAAAATCTTTTCGAATCCATACGATAATGGTTTTATTCATCATGTGCCACCTTTCTATCTGCATTTTGCCTCGATTATAGCTTTTTTCTTATACGTTCTACAATTTTGAATGTGTAGAAGGCCTATTTTCTTATGGACGAATTTCAGATTGATGGTAAAAAGAATAACGTAAACAGAGTAAGAGAATGGGAAGGAGCCCTTAAAAATGAGAAATTCGTATGGAATGAAACAAACCGGACAACCGATATCCAATCCATATATGCAAGCAGCACCTAAACCTGCTAAAATGCCGCCTATGCCTTCTGCAAAAGAAATGCAGGCAATGCCGATGCAAGAAGGCGCAAATCAAATGCCAATCCACGGAGAAATGCCGCAGATGAAAGATTCAATGTCGTCGATGCATGGAGGAATGAATCAAATGCCAATGCAAGGCGGAATGCCGCCGATGCAAAAAGAAATGAATCAAATGCCAATGTACGGAGAGCTACCGCCAATGCATGAAGGAATGGGGCAAATGCCGATGCAAGACGGAATGCCGATGCACGGAGGAATGGGTCAAATGCCGATGCAAGGAGGGATGCCGCCAATGCACGGAGGAATGTGCCAAATGCCGATGCAAGGTGGAATGCCGCCAATGCAAGGAATGGGTCAAATGCCGATGCAAGGTGGAATGGCGCCGATGCAAGGAATGGGTCAAATGCCGATGCAAGGTGGAATGCCGCCAATGCACGGAGGAATGGGTCAAATGCCGATGCAAGGTGGAATGCCGCCAATGCACGGAGGAATGGGTCAAATGCCGATGCAAGGTGGAATGCCGCCAATGCACGGAGGAATGGGCCAAATGCCGATGCACGATTGCGGATGCCGCGATTTCTCAGCACCCGTTGGGCATCAGCAGCCTCATTCTTTAAATGATTGGATGTTCATGCAACAAACAAATCCACGTTCTTTTTAATAAACCCTTTACCCTAGATAAAAGGGATGTATTTTTGAATCTTTAGTATAAATATAGAATTTTATTAATTGAAACGTCATGAGAAAAAGAATAGTTCTTACTCTTTTTCCATGACATTCAATTTTTTGAAAATATTAATCACATCTTTTGGGTGTTTTCTTACATAAGAGAGTTTGGTAGAGTTTTTTAAGTATAAATACAGGGAAAAGAAGGCAAAAGCTCTATATTAAAGGGGAAAGGGTGTTTTTAGAATGATATTAGAAGTCACAGCTGCAACCTTACATGATGCTAAAGTTGCCCAGGAACATGGTGCCGATCGTATAAGCCTTGTAACTGGAATCGGTGAAGGCGGCTTAACCCCAAGCTACGGTTTGATGAAAAAAGTGAAAGAAACGATACATATCCCAATATTTGTGATGATTCGTCCACATAATCAATCTTTTCAATATGATGAAGACGATTTGCAAACAATGATTGAAGATATTAAATATGCAAGAGAAATTGGCATTGATGGAATTGAAATAGGCTGTTTAACAGAAGACAAAATTATTGATGAGCAAGCTTTAAAGCGACTGCTCGATGCGGCAGGAGAAATGAATGTAACGTTCCACTTAGCATTTGATGAAATCAGTGATCAAGAAAAGGCGCTTGAAACGCTTTTAAGCTATAAGCAAATTCAGCGTGTCATGACTTCGGGAGCGGATAAAAGTGCGCTAAACGGTATTCCTCATATTAAAAAACTGTTAAGAAGAATGAAAGATAAAGATATTATTTTAATCGGGACAAAAGGGCTGAAACCTGAAAATCTTCAAGCGTTCTTATCCGTTACTCCCGTGAAAGAAATTCGTATTGGTTCAGGGGTTCGAGTGAATTGTCAATATACGAAACCGCTTGACCCAAGGAGTGTAAAAGCTGCAAAAGAAACGATGAATAAACAAAAGTAACAGAAGTGCTACAAGAAATTGTAGCACTTTTTTATTTGGAAATAGAAAGGGACTTATTACATAGTTTTCCCTAAATGGAAAACATCATAAAACCCTGTGAATCCTTGATACATAAGAGAAATGCTGTGTTTTTTCGACTTTAGAGTGAAATAGGAATAATTTCATATTTTCAGAATAATCATTGACAGTGATAATCATTATCATTTATTGTTGTAATTGTTAATGAAAATCATTATCAATTGAATAAACAGGAGGATATGATATGTCAACGTCAACGAAACAACTTACATCAAACGAAATGCTGCTTGCTATGCAAAATGAACGTGAATCCAATGCAAGGTCTTATCCTAGACGCCTTCCTATTGCAATTAAACAAGCAAAAGGCGCCGTAATCACGGATATGGATGGAAAAGAATATATTGATTGTTTAGCAGGAGCCGGCACGCTTGCTCTGGGTCATAACCATTACGTAGTCCATGAAGCAATACAAGACGTTTTAGCAAAATCTATTCCTTTACATACATTAGATTTAACAACGCCTGTGAAAGAAGCTTTTATCGATGAAGTATTTGCTAGTTTGCCAGAACAATTTGCAAACAAAGCGAAAATACAGTTTTGCGGTCCAACTGGAGGAGACGCAATTGAAGCGGCTTTGAAGCTTGTAAAAACAGCAACAGGTAACCGAACGATTTTATCTTTTCAAGGGGGATATCACGGCTCCACGCACGGAACGTTAAGCATCAGCGGTACAACGAGTCCCAAAAAGCATATTCATGCGCTAGTGCCCGATACCCATTTTCTACCTTATCCATATGAATATCGCTGCCCGTTTGGCGTAGGTGCTGAAGGTCACACGTACATTAGTACGTACATTGAAAATATGCTGGATGACCCTGAAAGCGGAATTGTTACTCCGGCGGGTGTTGTAGTAGAAATTGTACAAGGAGAAGGAGGCTCTGTTCCGGCGCCGATTCCATGGTTAAAAGAGCTTCGCAGAATCACAAAAGAACGAAACATTCCGCTTATTGTCGATGAAGTTCAAACTGGAATTGGACGAACAGGAAAGCTGTATGCATTTGAGCACGCTGATATTCAACCGGATGTATTAGTGCTATCTAAAGCAATTGGAGGCAGCCTTCCTTTATCAGTCGTTCTATATGATAAAAAGCTGGATCAATGGGAAGCGGGTGCACATATCGGCACCTTTAGAGGAAATCAGCTTGCGATGGCTACAGGACAAGCCACTCTGCAATTTATAAAACAAGAAAACTTACCTGCACATGCTCATGAATTAGGAGCTTATATTCAGAGTCAGCTAAAGCATATTCAAAAGCAAGTATTCTCAATTGGTGATGTACGCGGAAGAGGTTTGATGCTGGGCATTGAAATCATAGACGCAACAAAGCCGGCTAATAAAATCGGCAGTCATCCTGCAAACGGTGAGTTAGCTAAGCTGATCCAAAAAGAATGTTTCGACAGAGGCGTCATTTTAGAAGTGGGTGGAAGACATGGTGCTGTTATTCGTCTGCTTCCTCCATTAATTTTAACGAAACAACAAACCGATGAAGTGTTAACAAGATTTGAAGAAGCGATAAAAGCAGCAGAAGAGAAGTGGGTGAATAAATAAAATGGCGCCGTTTGAAAAGTGGTTTTTATCATCATCCAAAGAAAGCCTCGAGAATTATGAAGCGATGATAGGCGGAATGACTGAGATGATTAAACGTCACTACCAGGAACTAAAATCCCCTTATACTCACATAGACGTTGACGAACTATCGAACTTAGTCAATCGTTCGGTCTATTTTAGCGAACACGAACAGCTGCTAGAAGATCTGTTTGATGACGTACAAGCCGTAGTGCTGGATCATTCGCTTCATATTTCGCATCCCGGGGCAATGGCGCACTTGCATTGTCCTCCGATTATACCGGCCCTTGCTGCGGAAGTGATGATTTCTGCTTTGAATCAATCTATGGACTCGTGGGATCAAAGTCCGGCAGCTACGTATATAGAAGATCAAGTGATTGATGAGTTAACACAACAAATTGGTTATCCAAGCTCTTCTTCCGGCGTTTTTACAAGCGGAGGGACTCAGTCGAATTATATGGGCCTTCTGCTTGCTCGTAATGAATATTGTCATGCTGCATTTTCCATTGATGTTAGTGAAGAAGGTTTACCGCTCCAAGCTAAAAAACTGCGGATTTTCTGCTCCGAAAAAGCCCACTTTACGGTGCAGCAATCTGCAGCTCAGCTTGGACTGGGCATGAATGCAGTGGTGAGTGTAAAGTGCAATGAAAGGCACGAGATGGATATAGAAAATTTAGAAGAAGCAATACGGGAAGTCAAAGCCCAGGGAAACCTTCCTTTTGCTGTTGTAGCAACGGCAGGCACGACGGATTTTGGAAGCGTAGATCCTCTTTTTGAAATGAGTAAGCTAGCTAAAAAAGAAGGGCTTTGGCTTCATGCTGACGCCGCTTATGGAGGAGCGCTGCTATTTTCACATAAATATCGTGAACGCTTAAAAGCTCTTGAACGGGCAGATTCTATTACGATGGATTTTCATAAGTGGTTTTATCAGCCGGTAAGCTGCGGCGCATTTCTAGTGAAGAATTCAGCTATGTTCAAACACATTCAGCTTCATGCAGATTATTTAAATCCTGAAGAAGATGAGCATGTACATTTGGTAGATCGCAGTATTCAAACGACCAAACGATTTGACGCCTTGAAGCTATGGCTGACTTTCCGTGCAGTAGGTACAAATGAGTATGGAAAAATGGTTGATCATACGATTGAAACGGCTAAGCAGACAGCTGAACATTTACGAAAGCAAAGGAATATTACGGTGTTAAATGATCCTTATATGAACGCGGTTGTATTTCGCTATGTGCCAGATACTTTATATAGTGATTGTCAGAAACAGCAGCATTATGAAAATAAGTTAAATCAGCGTATTCAGCAGCATTTATATGAAAAAGGCACTTTTATCATGGCAAAAACAAAGCATAAAGAGCAAGCTTATTTAAAGCTAACGATGTTAAATCCTATGATTACAGTTGATTCTGTTGCCACTCAGTTAGAGGAAGTCGTGGCTTTAGGAAAAGAGTTGGAGAAAAAGGAGGAGCGATTACGTGAACGCTCAGTTATCGGCTAATTTTATTACAATGCAAAATATTATTAATTGCTATATTCGAGAAACAGGTAAGGGAGTATGGCAGTCCATTTCAGAAATGAAAAGCGAAGAAACGCTCGTTCTTAGGCTAGAAAAACAGCCGGTAACTCTTTACTTTCCAGTAAAGTACCGTTCAGCTACCGGACGTCACTTGTTCTTTCCGATCTTTTATTATCGCATTCAGAAAGAGGAGCTCAAGGAGTTAGATGTCGTCACTCTTTTAGCCTTTCTTTTAAAAGAAGTAACAGATCATTTACTACAGGTGAATGAGCTAATTGTACGTGTGCTATTAAGCTACGAAAATATGAAATTGTTCATTGGAAAAAGACAGAAAGAGTTAGAAACGTGCTATAAATGGGACAAAACGTTCTTAGAATCTGAGCAGTCATTGCTTATTGGCCACCAGCTGCATCCGACACCTAAAAGCCGTCAAGGGATATTACCTGAAGAAGAAAAGGTGTTTGGGCCTGAAGTGAACGGCAAATTTCATCTTCATTATTTTAGAGCACATAAATCGCTTGTTACAGAACAGTCCGCCGAGAGTCAAACCGCTTCACAGCTTATTAAAGAGCAGTTGAAAAAAGATAAGAAGGTTTCTGAAGAATTCATACAGGTGTATTGCCAAGCGGACGATTATTCACTTATACCTATGCATCCGCTGCAAGCTCGTTATCTTTTAGGAAAAGAAGAAGTGTGTGAATGGATTCAAAAAGGCCGGCTTGCTTATCTAGGGCCACACGGTCAGCCGTTTTATCCGACTTCGTCTGTTCGAACCGTATACAGTGAAGATGCAGATGTGATGTACAAATTTTCTATTCCGGTGAAGATTACGAATTCACTGAGAGTGAATAAACGCAAAGAATTAAGCAGAGGTGTAGAAGTAAGCCGTTTATTGCAAGAAGGATTACAGGCGGAGCTTCAAGAAAATCATCCGGCTTTTCAAGTGATTGAAGATCCTGCTTACATCACGCTTGGAAAAAAGGAGCTTGGGTTTGAAGTCATGATTCGAAGCAACCCTTTTCAAGGCGAGCAAGGGAACCGTACAACACTCCTAGCAAGTTTGTGTCAAGATCATGTGTTCGGGAAAGCTTCTCAAATTGAAAATATTATTAATCATATTGTTTCAAGTGAAAATAGCTCGAATGAAGACATAAGCAAGCACTGGTTTAAACGCTATTTAGATGTCTCTTTTCATCCTATGATGTGGCTTTACACTCAAAAAGGAATTGCGCTGGAAGCTCATCAGCAAAATTCCGTTATTAAACTTGATGAAAACGGATATCCATCGATGTTTTACTACCGTGACAACCAAGGCTATTACTTTATGAAATCAAAGGAACAAGAGCTTCGCAAGCTGCTTCCTTCCTTAAACGGAGAAAGCGATACGGTATGTGATGATGCTGTAGCAGAAGAAAGATTTCGTTATTACGTATTTTTTAATCATATTTTAGGATTAGTTAATGCTTTTGGTGCAGCTGGCCTCGTTCAAGAGTCAGATCTGCTATTGATTCTGCGACAAGAAATAGAGAGGTACAAAGAAAAAGATCATACGGGGCTTGTTTCATCGATGTTAGAAGAGAAAGTGCTTCCTTGCAAAGCCAATTTCTTAACGCGCGTTCATGATATGGATGAGCTGGTAGGCTCTCTTGAAACGCAGTCTGTTTATGTAAATGTTGAAAATCCTCTGTACGAATCTGCAGGTGTACGGGTATGAAATCAGCATTACAAACGCAGTATCCATTTATGATGCAGCAAAAGGAGCAGAGCATCACCTTTCGCTCTGTTTCTTTTGCAAAAGATTTCGAACGGCTGTACAAGTGGATGCATGAACCGCATGTTATTCCGTATTGGAATTTAAATATTTCAAAACAGGCGTATGAGCAGCATTTAAAAACATTTCTCGCTGATTCCCATCAAAAACTGCTAATTGGAGAAATTGACGGTGTACCTATGAGCTATTGGGAATCTTATACGGTCGACGGCGATATTATCAGTAACTATTACCCTTATGAAAAAGGAGATCAAGGGATTCATTTATTAATTGGAGAACCTGCTTTTTTAGGAAAAGGCTATATTTATCCGCTCCTTCTTAGTTTACTAAAGCACAAGTTCGAGGTAGCAGATACTGCTAAAGTAATAGCGGAACCAGATATACGAAATGAAAAGATGATTGCAGTATTTAAAAAATGCGGGTTTCAATTTATGAAAGAAGTGTCGCTGCCTGATAAAACAGGCGTACTGCTGAAATGTGAAAGAACAGTATTTGAAAGAAGGTGGAGCGAATGGAACAACGGGACATTTTAGACGTAATTGGAGTAGGAGTTGGTCCATTTAATTTAGGATTAGCAGCTTTAATTGATAAAACAGATTGTACATATAAATGTTTTGAACAAAAAAAGGAGTTTAATTGGCATCCAGGAATGCTTTTAGAAGGGACAACTCTTCAAGTTCCGTTTATGGCAGACGTGGTCACGATGGTGGATCCGAAGAGTCCATACACGTTCTTAAATTATTTGCATGAGCATGAGCGCTTGTATCAGTTTTATTTCTTTGAGAAGTTTCATATCCCAAGAAACGAATACAATCATTATTGCCGCTGGGTAGCAAGCCAGCTGAGCGGGCTTGAATTTAACAGCACAGTAAAAGAAGTGAAAATGCATGAAGATGCTAAACCTTACTACGAAGTAATAGTTGAAAAAGAAGGGAGACTTCATACCTTTTACAGCTATCATCTTGTAACCGGAGTAGGTACACAGCCCGTAGTGCCAAGAGACTTTCAATCAGTAGCCAGCGATACGTTCTATCACTCCGCTCAGTACAAAATGAATCGTGAACAAACGCTGAAGGCTAAAAGTATTACCGTAATTGGCTCTGGTCAAAGCGCAGCTGAAATTGTCTATGATTTACTTCAACAGCAGCCTCAGTTTGACTATAAGCTGAATTGGTATACGCGCTCAAAGGGATTTTATCCGATGGAATATTCAAAGCTTGGCCTTGAACATTTTTCGCCTGATTATACCCGCTATTTTTACAGATTGCCCCAAGAGAAAAAAGAGAGCGTTTTACGAAATCAAGCTCTTTTATACAAAGGAATAAGCTTTGAAACGATCGGTGATATTTATGATTTGATTTACGAACGAACAATTGGAGGAAAAGAAGTGCCGCTAATGATGCGCGCGCTTACGGAACTTGCAGGCGTTGAAAAGACAAACGATACACATCTTCTTACTCTTCACCAATACGAGCAGGCCTCGTTTGAAAAAGAAGAAAGTGAAATTGTCATTATGGCCACGGGCTATCATGCAAAAGAGCCTTCTTTTATGGAAGGTTTAAAAGAACATTTGCTGTTTGATGAAAAAGGACAGCTGAAAATTAATGAACTCTATCAAGTTGAGATGAAGAAAAAAGGCGCCCCGCTATTTGTTCAAAACGGAGAGCTTCATACACACGGGGTTGGAGCACCAGACTTAGGTTTAGGGGCTTATCGCAATGCTGTCTTGATTAATCAAATTGCAGGTAAAAACGTGTATAAAATATATAAAAATACTGTTTTCCAAAAGTTTGGGTTTTAAGAGATGATTTCTCCGCGCTTTGTTTTTATCTGTTTATTTATGACCATGACGTCGGAAGTGTTATTATCACCATTTTATCCGCAGTATTTTACAAGTGCTTTCCATGTAGATGGAGTTGCAATGACGTCTTTTTTTATTATTTGCTGCCGGATTGTGGTCATTGTTATGACTCCTTTATGGGGAATGCTGCTTAAGAAGTGGAAAGTAAAACATATAATCGTAGCGTCACTTCTAATGACAGCCTTAGTTAAAGTCATTCTGAGTGAAGTTTCTACTTTTTATGGGTTTTTAGCCACTTCGTTAGTATTACTTGTGTTTCAAAGCAGTTTATATCTTTTATACCCATATTTAGTAGGCGGCATGAAAAATGGACAGAAAAAGGCAGGTGCTGCAACAACCTATGTATTTATTGTTCATACGGCTATTATTGTCGCTAGCTTGTTTGGAAGTGCGATTATTGCATGGGAAATGCCGCTTAAAGTATATCAATACTTTGCTTTAGCTGATATGGTACTGGCCGTATGGCTCGTAACAAGAAAAGCTTCATCTTTAAAAAAAGAACAAACACCAGCGTACACTCAAAGTATAAACGAGCCTATTTTTTTCTATTTGCTGGCTATTTTCTTTTTTCACCTTGGACACAATGTCATTCGCCCTTATTTTACATTGTTTACAAGCGACACATATGGCATGAGCAGTCAAGGCAGCGCTTTGTTATATGTGATGCCGAGCATTATGGCGATCGTCTTAAAGCTTGCGATACCTACAAAGCTATTTAATGGGAAAGTTATACCGCTTTTTTATAGCGTAACGGGTGCTAGTGCTTTACTGCTATGTTTGCAAGCATATGCCGATCATCTCAGCATGTTTATTATAAGTCGAATTTTATATGGAGCCGGGTTTTATCTCAGCATGGTTATACTTGATATCTATTTATTTCAAAAAAGCAAAGAAGGAGCTGCTTACTATTACAGCTGGCTTATTGCTGTTCAAAATATTGCCCTGCTGATTGCACCGCTTTTAGCACTAGAAATCAGCAAAGTAAATTTAGCGCTTCCTTTAGCAGTTGGTGCCGCTGCTTTGCTAGCTGCTAGCGCTGTAATGCCGCTGCGCAATAAAACAATCCCTATTCTAAGACAAGTAAAGGAGAATGAAGGATGAAAATCAAAGAAACGAATCTTTCCGTATTTAATAAGCAATCATGGGAAAAAGCAAATCGCCAGCTTTTAGCTAAAATGCTGCAGGAATTCATGTATGAAAATATTATTGAGCCAAAACAGTTGCAAAAGCAGGGGGCGCTTGCCACGTATCGATGGGAAGACCACCGAGGCGTTACGTATACATATCAAGCGAAACAGCGATTGTTTGACAGTTTTTCTGTACTGCCAGAAAGTATTAAGCTGACATCTAAAGCGTCAATCCCTACATTTTCGAAGGCCTTGCAGCTGTTAATTAGCTTATCTGAAGACAAAGGAATGTCTAGCTCAACCGCAGGTCACTTAGCAAAAGAATATTTTCATACATTAATAGCAGACATGCATTTGCAAAATCGAAAATCAGCTGATGAATTAGCAGATATGGATTATGCGGAGCTAGAAGGTGAAATGACGGGACACCCTTGGATTACATACAACAAAGGCCGCATCGGATTTGGCTATGATGATTATCTGCGGTTTGCACCTGAGCAAAAACAAAAAATTCAGCTTTCATGGATTGCTGTAGCGAAGCAAATTGCTTCTTTTCATTCATTAGATACCCTCGGCTTTGATGATGTTATGAAACAGGAGCTAAGCGGTGAGACGCTAGCTGAATTTGAAAAAGAATTAACAAGCCAAGACCTTTTAGCAGCGGACTATTACTATATTCCCGTCCATGAATGGCAGTGGATGAACGTGATTGTTCCTTTATTCGCTGAATACATTGCAAATGATTTAATTGTTCCATTAGGAGAAGGTGAAGATCAATACTTGCCTCAGCAGTCGATTCGTACATTTGTGAATACAACAAATCGAGATAAATATCATGTAAAGCTTCCCATGAGTATATTAAATACGCTTGTGTACAGAGGCCTTCCAAGTGAGCGGACGGTAATTGCTCCTCAAGTAACTCAGCACATAAAAGGCATACGAGATCGCGATGCGTTTTTAAAAGATACGTGTAAAGTAGGACTTTTAGGTGAAGTGGCTACGTTAAACGTAACTCAGCCAACGTTTGCTTCTATTAAAAACGCGCCTTATCAGTATTTAGAAATGCTGGGAGTCGTTTGGCGTGAAAGCATCTATCAAGAGTTAGAAGAAGGAGAGCATGCGATTACGCTAGCTGCGCTTTTACATGTTGACAGTAAAGGGAAAGCTTTAGTTTCGTCGTATATAGAAAAGTCGGGCTTAACTCCTGCCGAGTGGATTGATGCGTTAACCAGAGCTGTGTTGCCGCCGCTTCTTCATTATTTGTATCAATACGGTACTGTATTTTCTCCGCACGGTCAAAATACGGTATTGGTGCTTAAAAACAACAAGCCCGTTCGAATTATTATGAAAGATTTTGTAGATGACGTGAATATTAGCGATCAGCCGTTTGAAGAACTGCAGCAGCTATCTTTTGAATTAAAAGAAGTGCTGCGCAGCGAAGAGCCGGAAGGACTGACGCAGTTTATTTTAACAGGGTTATTTGTTTGTCACTTCCGCTATTTAGCCACTATTTTAGAAGAGCATGAAGGCGTAGAAGAAGCGGACTTTTGGAAAAGTGTACGAGCAGAAATTTTACATTATCAAGCATCATTTCCACATTTGAAAAAACGATTTGAATTGTTTGATTTATTACGTCCAACCATTACGAAATTAACGTTAAATCGAAATCGAATGTTTGATTACGGATACGAAGATGACGGAGATCGTCCTCACGCAAGCGAATATGGAAAGGTACGGAATGCCTTGCATGAAGTGAGTGAAAAAGCTGTTCAATAATAAGGAAAAGCCGCTGGTGTTGTGTAGCGGCTTTTTTATGGTTAATTCAAAAGCAGGAAGCGAAGGGGATGAGCTGCAGCACTTTAGGAAACACTCATTTTAGGTATGTGTAGAACGTAAAGGTGAGTGAATGAACGATTTGATGGAGTAGATGTTAGAACAACAAGTACACCAGCTGAAGCAAACGTTTCGGCTTTCTTTTGTCAAAGTCTTATTTCAATGTCGCATCGCTACAAGGATAATGGTACAATTGTCTGTATATTTAAAAAAAGAGAGGGAATTACATGAAATCGCATATTCAAAAACATTTAACTTCATATAAAGAGAAATATAAAAATCGCGGTCGGCTGCTAATTAGCTGTCCGGACAAACCGGGTATTGTAGCCGCTGTGTCTACGTTTTTACATGAGCACGGTGCAAATATTGTAGAATCAAGTCAACATTCAACGAACCATGAAGGGGGTATGTTTTTTATCCGTTTCGAATTTGAATGTGAGGATTTATTAGCTAAAGAAGCAAAACTAGAAGAAAGCTTCAAAAAAATTGCCGATACGTTTTCAATGAACTGGCAGTTTACATATGCTCATAATTTGAAAAAAACAGCTATTTTTGTGTCAAAAGAGCCTCATTGTCTACTAGAGCTGCTGTGGGCATGGGAAAGCGGAGATTTGATGACAGACATCGCTGTCGTTGTGAGCAATCACGAAGATGCGCGCGAAGTGGTTGAATCATTCGGTATACCGTTTAAGCATATACCGGCGACAAAAGACATTCGCCAAGAAGCAGAAGCCAAACAACTGCAGGTATTAAAAGATTATAATATTGACGTGATTATTTTGGCGCGTTATATGCAAATTTTAACGCCGACTTTTGTGGCAGAAAATCCGTATCGTATCATTAATATTCACCATTCATTCTTACCGGCATTCATTGGAGCACGTCCATATGAACGCGCATATCAACGAGGTGTAAAATTAATTGGTGCTACGTCTCACTATGTAACAGACGACTTGGATGAAGGACCAATTATTGAACAAGATATTGAACGCGTGAACCACCGTGATGATGCGGATGACTTAAAGAAAAAAGGCCGCTTAATTGAACGTACGGTGCTCGCACGTGCTGTGAAATGGCACTTAGAAGACCGCATTTTAGTGCATGAAAACCGCACAATTGTATTCAATTAACAAAGACTAAGCTGTTGAAAAAGTAGTTTAGCCGAAGGAAGATCCGAACGATGAATCGAGATTCTTGAAAGAGAATGAAATTCGTTCGGATTTTTTTTATGGTCATGGTAAACGTAGATTTCATCTGTTTAGTTGCTTCTAGCGGTTGATTGGAGGCAAGGCGAAGACTCCTCCGGGAAAAGCGGAACAGATGAGACCCCGCAAGTGTAAGCGACGAGGAGGCTCATCGGCCAAGTCTTGCACGGAGATCAACCGCGGTGTCATAAGCGATTCATACGCGATTATTTAATTGATTTTGTTAGGTCTCATTCTTGTTTTTTCTAGGGGAATTGCGTATCTAAATGATAAAAAACTTTTCTGCATGAGCTGAGATTTAGTTGTTTACTTAGCTCGTGAACACTTATACAATAGAAAAGGACTTTTTAATAAAGGAAGTGTCGGAAGTGAAACAATATCTTGAACTTTGCGAGCATGTGTTAGCAAATGGAACAAAAAAAGAAGATCGGACAGGAACAGGTACAATTAGCACATTTGGCTATCAAATGCGTTTTAATTTACAAGAAGGTTTCCCGGTATTAACGACAAAAAAACTTCATTTAAAATCAATTATTCATGAATTGCTTTGGTTTTTACAAGGAGATACAAACGTTAAGTATTTACAAGATAACGGCGTGCGCATTTGGAATGAATGGGCGGATGAAAACGGCGAGCTTGGCCCTGTGTATGGGCATCAGTGGCGTTCATGGCCAACGCCGGACGGAGAAAAAATTGATCAAATTACCAATGTTATCAATCAAATTAAAAACAACCCTGATTCTCGCCGCTTAATGGTAAGCGCCTGGAATGTGTCTGATGTAGACAATATGGCTTTACCGCCGTGTCACTGCTTATTTCAGTTTTACGTAGCGGACGGCAAATTGTCTTGTCAATTGTATCAGCGCTCAGCTGATATTTTCCTAGGCGTACCGTTTAATATTGCTTCATATGCGCTGCTTACAATGATGGTGGCACAAGTGTGTGATTTAGAGCCAGGTGATTTTGTTCATACGTTTGGCGATGCGCATATTTACAGCAATCACATTGAACAAGTAAACCTGCAGTTAACGCGTGAGCCTCATGCTTTGCCAAAAATGAAAATCAATCCAGACGTAAAATCAATTTTTGACTTTAAATTTGAAGACTTTGAGTTAGTAGACTATAATGCGCATCCTCACATCAAAGGAGCTGTGAGCGTATGATTTCCCTCATTGTCGCAATGGATCAAAACAGGCTGATCGGTAAAGAGAATGATTTGCCATGGCGCCTTCCGGAAGATTTGAAGTATTTCAAGCGCATCACAACGAGTCATACGATTGTAATGGGAAGAAAAACATTTGAATCAATTGGACGACCGCTTCCTAATCGCGAAAATGTGGTTCTTACGCGTCAAAAAGATTATCAGCAAGAAGGAGCAACCGTTATTCATTCAGTTGAGGAACTAGAAGCATTAGATGCTGAAAAAGAAGACGAGCTCTTCGTGATTGGCGGAGCTACTCTGTATGAGCAAACATTAGACGTTGCAAATCGACTTTATATTACGCATATTGAAGAATCCTTTGAAGGAGATACACATTTTCCTTCGATTGATTTGAGCGAATGGAAAGTTATTTCGAAGCAGCAAGGAATTAAAGATGAAAAAAATCCCTACACGTATTATTTTACCTTATACGAGCGAAGCTGAGCTCTTTTGTTTATAAAAAACGCGAGTCTGGTACAAAGTATGTTAGTCGAAGAAAGATCCGAACGTTGAATCGTTCGGATCTTTTCATTATGAGGGTGAAGGTAGATTTCATGTATGTAGGTGCTTTTAGCAGTTGATTGGAGGCTCACCGCCCGCGGAAAGCGAAGTCTCGCATGGAAATCAAATGCGGTGTAACAAGCACCTCCTATTAGCTAGCTTCTATACTCCATTTATTCGTCTTTAGATTGATTTCGTTATGTTTCAATCTCTTTTTATATTGATTTTAATTGCTTTATCATTTCGTGAAAAGCCGCTGGGCTCACAAACTGTTCAGGGCTCCAGTTAGCTTCAATCCATTGAATCAGCTCGCTTGGTGTATTAAAAACTTCTCCGCTCGTATCTGCTTTGCGAAGCATGTATCTACCGTTTTCTTCATCTGCAACTATTTCGCACGGAACGGCACTTTCATGACTTTGAAGCGAAAACTCCATTTATTCCACAACCTTTCTTAATTTATACCTGTTATCGCATCAGCTGCATGTAGAAAGTATGGGCAATTTTGTAAGTCTATTTAGCGTTTGCTAAACATATGTAAAGTATGTGGACAGTAAAATAGTTGGAAAAGTTTTTTTAGTTATTATTAATGAAAAATAATGATTTTTCTAAATTTTTTGTGATATAATGTACAAATTAATAATGGTAGAAGAGGAAGGAAGTTGGTTATGAAACAACAAGTAGATAATCGAACAAAACACGTACATTTAGAGGACATCATGATTGCAAATCAATTGATTAAAGATGTTGTTGTGCATACACCACTACAGCGTAATGACGTTTTGTCTGAACGATATGAATGTAATATCTATTTAAAACGTGAGGATTTACAGGTGGTGCGCTCATTTAAAATTCGCGGTGCGTACAATCGAATCAAAAAGTTATCCCCAGAAGAATTAGAAAATGGAATTGCCTGTGCAAGTGCAGGAAACCACGCACAAGGTGTAGCATATGCGTGCCGTCATTTAAATATCGATGGTAAAATCTTTATGCCGAGCACAACGCCGCGCCAAAAAATTAATCAAGTGAAATTTTTAGGCAAAGATAACGTAAAGGTCGTACTAATCGGAGATACGTTTGATGATTCTTATGAACAAGCTATTGCATGCAGTGAAGAGGAACATCGAACATTTATCCACCCATTTAATGATGTAGACGTTATTGCAGGACAGGGTACAGTAGCCGTTGAAATGTTCAATGACTGTGAAGATGAAATTGACTACGTATTTGCGGGTATCGGCGGGGGCGGATTAATTTCCGGTGTCGGCACATACGTAAAAAGCATCTCGCCTCAAACAGCTGTGATTGGGGTAGAACCAGCAGGCGCGCCTGGCATGCAGACATCTTTAGCAAATGGAAATGTAGTGACGCTACCGGCAATCGATCCATTTGTAGACGGAGCAGCTGTTAAAACAGTTGGAACGCTTCCATACGACATCAGTAAAGAGCTTGTGGACGATATTGTAGTTGTTCCTGAAGGCAAGGTTTGTACAACCATTTTATCTCTATACAATGAAAATGCGATTGTAGCAGAACCAGCAGGAGCTCTTTCGATTGCTGCTCTTGACTCATACCGTGAGCAAATTAAAGGAAAAACGGTTGTTTGCGTCATCAGCGGAGGAAACAATGACATTGGACGTATGCAAGAAATCAAAGAACGTTCAATGATTTATGAAGGATTACAGCATTATTTTATCGTTAATTTTCCTCAACGCGCAGGAGCTCTTCGTGAGTTTCTAGACGAAGTGCTTGGACCGACAGACGATATTTCGCGCTTTGAGTATACGAAAAAGAATAACAAAGACAGCGGACCAGCACTTGTGGGAATTGAGCTCAAGCATAAAGAAGATTATTATCCACTGATTAATCGTATGGATAAAAAAGGATTCCCTTACACAGAAATTAATAAAGAAAGCAACTTGTTTCACTTATTTATTTAAATAGAAGCTCATTTTAAAAAGGAATGCTTCATCAACTGTCGAATAAGTTGATGAAGCATTTTTATTTTAAAAAATATTTGTGTTTTCTTTTTATTTTATCAAGACAGAAAGTGCCTGAAGCATTATAATAAAATAAACGGGTAAAAAGAGGGTTGATCGCCTTGCTATTAAAAAGCCTTGAATTTAAACATGTCAGTGGTCAAAAAGTAAAAATTACTGAAATTCCAGTTTTAGAGGAAAATAGCACGTTTCGGTTCATGTTATCTGCAAAACTTGATTTATTTATTAGACAAATCACGAACGAATCAGTTCCGAAGCAAACCTACTCGTTTCAAGAATATTTAAAACGCGTGTTGAAATGGAAAGATTACGAACAGCTCTTTAAGTCTCATGTATTAAAACATAATGCATAAACGTAAAAGTTGACTTTTCTGAATATTTCAGCAGAGTCAACTTTTTTTTGTTGATATAAAAGGTTGAACATGCGTTTTACGAATTAGCAAAACTTGCATTCTATTATAACTATATTGTTGTAAGTGTTCATGTTATACTAGTCTGCAATGCATCTTATAGGGGTGAACACATGGCGAAAATTAAAGTGGTAACGGATTCAACAATTGATTTAACGTTGGAAGAAGCTGAAAAATACGGTATTGAGATGATACCTTTATGTATTAACATTGATAATGAAACGTATTTAGATCGCGTGGAATTAACGCCGACAGATTTTATTGAAAAAATGAAAAATTCAAAAGAATTACCAAAAAGCTCTCAGCCAGCTATTGGTTCTTTTGTTGAAGTATATGAACGATTAGTTAGTGAAGGGTATGACGTCATTTCGATTCATATGACTGGGGGAATGAGCGGAACTGTTCGAGCAGCTGAAAGCGCGGCTCAAATGGTAGAAGGAAACATCACCGTTGTTGATTCTATGTACATTACAAAAGCTCTTTCGTTTCAAGTCTTTGAAGCGGTGAAAATGATTGAAGATGGGCACACAGTAGAAGAAATTATCACGCGCTTGGAAGAGGTGCGTCAAAATACGAATCTTTTTGTCGTAGTTGATACGCTTGAAAATTTGGTTAAAGGTGGACGTATTGGACGAGGAAAAGGATTGATCGGTTCTCTTTTAAATATTAAGCCAATTGCTTCTCTAGCTGACGGAGTATATACTCCTGTTGCTAAAGTGCGCAGCCATTCTCAAATTGTTAAGTTTTTAACGAAACAGTTCGAAGAGCATACAGAAGGAAAAAGTATTAAAGGAGTAGGGCTTGTACATGCAGATGGATTTGGACTCGCCTCTAAGTTAAAAGAATCAATTGTGAAGGCAAGGGGCTATACGCAATTTTCGATTGAAGATACGACGCCTATTATTTCAACGCATACAGGTATTGGTGCAATTGGTTTTATGTATTTTGCTGAATAAAGTGGGTTGCTTTTTGCAAGTCACTTTTTTGGCTTTCTCTTTTTTGGAAAAAGAGGAAAGAGAAGTGGACAAACGTGTGATATAATAGAATCAACTTTCTACCAGCGAATGCTGTGCTGGTTACTATTCTTTTGAATCCGGAGTATACCGATGAAAAAATATATTCGAAATTTGAGTGTGTTTAACAAAACGGTTTTATTTTCTACTTTAATTATAGTTGCCCTTGGAGTCATTTCTTTAGCCATTAGCTATCAAGTTCAAAAAAAGATGGCAAAAGAGACACTAACGCAGCACGCGTTAATTATGGCCGATTTATGGAGGGAGTCTTTATCTAAACAAGACGTAATAGCAGCAGTGGATTCAAGGAATGGGACGATTCCTGAAAAAGACGAGCTAGAAAAGCAGTTCAGAAAGATTTACCAATTGCATCCGTCGTACTTGCAGGGATATATTATGACGACCGAAAAATTCAAGTCGCATGGAAATAAGATTATCGTAACAGCGAATAAGAAAATTAAGCAATCACTAGAGCCATCCATGATTTATTATGGAGGAGAAGAATTTTACAAATCATTTAAGCAAGCAGAACAAGAAAAGAAGAATATCGTAACATCTACATACAAAGACGAATTCGGGACGTGGATAACCGTTTTATCGCCTATTACAAACAGCTCCGGAAAAGTCGTGGCTATTCTTGGTGTAGATATAGATGCAAGCGCTATCTATATCTATCAAAAACGTTTAATTGTGGCTTTGATCGTTGCATTTACGATTTTGTTTACCTTCATTATTGTTATTCAAGACTGGGGACTAAGGCGATTAATGTCGCCCCTAGGAGAATTAGTAGAAGGAATTCAAGCAGTAAGTCAAGGGAAGTTTGATGTGAAACTGACACATGAAAATGATTCTGAGTTAGGGAATGTACACACAAGATTTAATGAAATGGCAGAGCGGCTTCAGCAGCTTTTTCAACAAGTGTCAGCAACAAAAGAACAGCTGAACGTAGAAACGAATTTCAGTCATTCAAAAGATGGAATTGCTAAAGCGATTGATGAATTAGAAGTTATTATGGAAAAAACGAGGATGCAAAAGGAATTGCAGCGAGCAGAGAAAATGAATGCAATTGGTCAATTAGCTGCTTCTGTAGCCCATGAAATTCGAAATCCTATGACGGTGGTAAAAGGGTTTTTACAGCTTTTTCAAGATAACACAAAGCTTTCAAACACTGAATTAAGTTACATTCATCTTATGATTAACGAAATGGACAGAGCGGAAGCGATTATTCATGACTATTTATCTTTAGCCAAGCCGGATGTTCATCAGCATCGTTTTATTAACTGCTTGGAGTGTATTACAAGCTTAGTAGACTTATTATCTTCTTATGCTTTGTTAACAAATAATATACTCATAGAATTAGACGCAAAAGAAGAGATGTATGTTCGCGGCAGCCGAAACGAATTGAATCAAGTTCTGCTTAATATTATGAAAAATGGAATTGAAGCCATGAGAGCTGGAGGAACGCTTCGAGTAGGGCTTTACAAGCGAGAAGGGCAAGTACATATTCAAATTGAAGATACTGGTATAGGCATGACCAGTGAACAAGTGAACCGGCTGGGAACAGCATTTTATTCTTTAAAAGAAAAAGGAACAGGGATTGGTCTGATGGTGTCTTATCAACTGGTCGAACAAATGAATGGAAGAATTGAAGTGGAAAGCATACCAGGAAAAGGTTCAACGTTTACCTTGATTTTCCCTAGCTATGACTAAACTTTAACCGTGCAGGAGGAACATATGAAAAGCTGGTCTTATAAATTGTCTTTTTTACTGCTCATTAGTTGTATGATGTTAACAGCCTGTGGTTCCAAAATAGAAAATCCTCTCAATTGGAAGATGGACTCTTTTTCTTATGTTAACCAAGATCAAAAGAAAGTAGGGCTAAGTCAGCTGAAAGGGAACGTTTGGGTAGCTAACTTTATCTTCACAAGCTGCGAAACCGTATGTCCCCCAATGACGGCTCATATGGCTAAATTACAAAAAATGGCCAAGGATGAAGGGCTGGACGTTCGCTTTGTTTCATTTAGCGTAGACCCTGAAGTGGACACTCCACCGAAAATGAAGGACTATGCGACTAAATTTGGCGCTGATTTTTCGAATTGGGATTTCTTAACGGGTTATAAACAAGCGGAAATTGAAAAGTTTGCGCTGGACCAATTTAAAACGATTGTGAAAAAGCCGCAAGAAAATCCGCAGGTTATTCACGGTACGGATTTTTTTCTAATTGACAAAGATGGAGTCGTTCAAAAATCTTATCAGGGAGTGACTGATCCTCCTTATGAAGATATGATAAAAGATATCAAAACCCTTCAGTAAGAGCTATAAATCCGTCAAATCTATCCGCCAAACACAGCTATCTTTATAGTGATGTGTTAGCGGATATTTTTATGAAAGAAACATGCTTATCCTTTTTTTTACATATACTATATATAAGAAACGTAGTAAAATATCAACTTGACATAGTATGATAAGATATAAAGATATAGTTATTCAGAGCGGTAAGCAGTATTGCTTGTGACAGCGAGAATACAGCATAGTTAGTAGGTGTTATGATGAGAAAATGGAAAAGTATAGTGATAAGCAGTATGAGTGCGGTGGTGTTAGCGAGCTGTTCGACGACGACTTTTTTGCCAACGGACAATAAAGAAGAAGCCGTTCAGAAAGAAGTGGATTTAACACCTAAAAAGCATATTCCGAAAGGCTTTTTTCCTGTAGATTTAGATATTGTAGCCATTGGTGACTCATTAACAGAAGGAGTAGGAGATGAGTCTAAAAAAGGCGGTTATGTACCATACTTAACTAAATACCTTTCTAAACAAAATGAAGTGCAAAATGTACGAACAGAGAATCTAGGCAAAAGAGGAAACCGGACGGATCAGCTATTAGCGAGGTTAAATCAGCCGGGAGTAGCAGCTGAAGTATCAAGAGCAGACATCGTTTTCTTGACGATTGGCGGCAATGACGTGATGAAAGTGGTAAGAGATTACTTTTACAATATCTCAATTAAGACGTTTGAATCACAGCAGTCAAAATATGAAAAACGTCTAAATGACGTGTTTTCACGTATACGTAAGCTTAATCCTAATGCTCATATTTATTTAATTGGTTTTTATAATCCATTCTTTAAATCGTTAAGTGATGTGAAAGAAATTAATGTCGTTATTAATGAATGGAATGCGGCAAGCGAGAAAATTGCTTCTCAATATGATAATGTAAGTTATGTAAAAATTGATGATATTTTTTATGATTCTGACGTAAATTTATTAGGGAAAGACGAGTTTCACCCTAATAAAAAAGGGTACAAACTAATGGCTGAACGCATTAGTAAATCAATGGAGGAAGAAGATCCTCTCGTTGGAGACCAGAAAAAGGAAACAGCAAAAGAAGTTACATCTGATGAAAAAGAGAAAAACACGAAAGAGAGTGGGAACGAGTAAGGAGATTGTTATATGAAGAAGTGGAAAACCCTATTTATCGCGTTATTAGGGATTAATGTTCTAGGGGCTATCCTTATTATTGCGTTTATTTTTCAACCGGTTGACAAGGCCAATCCAACTCCCTCTGAAAAAGTAGAAGGAGACGCAGAACTAACTATTTTGGCTAAAAAAGCGGACTTAAATGTACTGATTGATAAATATTTAAAGAAAGAATTTAAGAATCAGCCGCTTAACTACAAAATTACTCTCACCGATGTAGTAAGAGTAGACGGTACGATTCAAGTATTCGGCGATGACATTAATATTCGAATGACATTTGATCCAATCGTACAAAAAAATGGAGATATTGTGCTTGAACAGCAGTCACTTTCTGTTGGAAAGCTGCAGCTTCCTGTCCGCACAGTGCTTCGATACGTAAATAATAACTTTGCGCTACCAGAATGGGTAACGATTGATCCAAAGAATGAATCAGTATACGTAGCGTTACAGCAGATGAAGTTAGAGAGTGATTTTGCTGTAAAAGTACAAAAGTTTGATTTGAAAAATGATGATATTCGCGTACGTTTAATTTCGCGCAGTGAATAAAAAACCTTCCAATTTGGAAGGTTTTTTTGTTAACGATCTTGGGAAATCAGCGCTTCTAATACAGGACGGTTCTTAGCAAATCCGACGGCATATACTGTATATGTTCGATTCGGGCGAAGGTTCAGTGCCGGGATTTCGAGTACTACATTTTTGGTTCCTGCTATGCGCACACTAAGTTGAACATGCATGGGGGATAAAGGCAAATATTTTGTGACTTCTTTAAACTGCACTCCAGAAAAAATGACGTCTCCGCCTCTAGCCGCAATATCCACAACAGGAGCATCCGGAGAAAGGTGCACAAACCGAAGCTTTGTTTCTCCACTTGGTACATCCGTATTGTCATAGATAAACAATAAATCAAGCTTGTTTAGCTCATCTACCGCCGCTACCGTGTAATTTTGGTTTCCTTCAAATGTAAATGATTCCGTTAAAACAGGTCTTCCCGTTTCTCCAGCGGGATAAATAGAAATTGTATATCTTCCAGGTTCTTGTAATTCAATATAATCTGTTTCTTGTTTATAAGTTAAGTTGCGAATCACTCGTTTGTTGTTAATATAAATATCTACAGATGGAGAATCTGGAGAAGCGTGAAGTATACGAATTTGCGGCGGATTTACGCGCAGATTCGTATTTTCAGAAGAAGTTAAGATGGCCTGCTGGATATAGTACAAATGCTTTTGATAATAATGAATATGCTTAGATGGATCACTATACTTATAGTAGTTAGCTAGAAAATCGTATTTCATTGCTTTTTTAATATATTGATCAAAGGAATAATTAGCCATATGTTCAGCTCCCTTATTGTCGGAGTATAAAAACATTTCCATACGTAACCAAACATATGCTAAAACTCATAATTTATGCCGATCACTGATCACTCCCGAGACCTCCAAGAAGAAACAATGAGCCAAATGCCCTCTATGTGCATATACTGAATCAAATTATTGACTGAAGGCTTATTGTACGACCGAAATTAGTATAGAAAAAAGGAGTGAGAGCATGCGCGATTTTTATGCTCGGATGCTACGGTTAATTATGTTAAGTTTTTTACTGCTGCTACTTTTAATTCAATTTACAGAGCGCTCTACTTCATTTATTCACATTACCCCCGCGCTAAATAAAGTAACCGAGCGAATTGAGCTGATTACCTATGATCAATAAATGTATGTTTTCTGCGTTTCGATATGTACTTGTTCTTTATGCTATCTGCTTTACATTTTTATTTGTTAGTACATTTCCAAGTCTATTTGGTTTCACCGTGACCGTTCAAGAAACGGATTATCACCATCTGCATCGCGGAGATATAGTTGTCTTTAGAGACGAATCATCTTCTTCAAAGAATGAACTTGTACTGGCCCATAATCAAGAGCTTGATGTACTGGTTACAGCTCAAAGAGATTCTTTGCCTGCTTCTTTTAAAGTGATTGGAAGCTACGCATACCATCTCCCGTATATAGGGGGCATTATTGGATTTATGAAAGAGTTTACTACGTTACTGGTAATGGGAAGTATTTTACTTTTGTTGTTTTCGTATACGCTGCAGCCCAAAAGGCGAATATGGCGTAAGAGAAAGTAAAAAATGGGCGAATGCACATACAGGACAATCAACTAATGCATATAAAGTACAGTGTACGAAATGAATAAAAAAAACAAGAGGAGAGATTGCTATGTATAACTACGATTGTTACGACCCATGCCATCACGGAGGCTATCACCACCTATATGATACTTGCCACTATCCAATTAGCTATCCAATTGGCGGTTATCATCATTGCGGAACGGGTCAGTCATTTGCATTAATTGTTGTGCTATTTATTTTATTAATCATCATTGGCTGCACCTGTTTTTGCTGATTAGGCCTCATTTGCTCGCATGTGCGAGCTTTTTATAACAGATAGAAAAGGACAAACTTGCATATAAATTGTTTAAATAATAAAAAAATTTTGCCAAATCAACATTTACCATATTATACTATAGCTAGTAACTCAATAAGCGAAGGTGAATATATGGAAAAGGAAAAAGTATTTCAACAGCTATTTTCAATGTCATTTACACCAATGCTCGTAATGAATATGGATGGAGATATTCAAATTTTAAATGAAGCGTGCTGCCACCTTTTTAAAACGACGGAAGAACGACTTCTTTCCTGTAATGTATTTGAAGAGCCAAATCGCTTTTTTATTGAAAAGCATGAAGTGGAACCGTTAAGAAAGCAAGAGGAAGAAGTTGTTTTACTTAAGAAAAAAGTAGATCAGCAGTTTCCGATGCACATCCATATTCAGCGCACGGAAGGGGATATTCCGCTCTTAGTTGTTCAGTGGAAAGAGTTTTCCTCAAGTATTGAAAAACAAGAGGAAGTCATTCGAAAAATGAAGCAATATAAGCAGTTTGTCCAGCAAAGTCAAGATGCATTTATTGTAACAAGAGAAGGCAGAATTCAATATTTGAATCCTGCTGGTGTTAAACTTCTTGGCGGCGAGAAAAAAGAAGAGTATATCGGGCGTCCTTGGCTTCATTTTATTCACCCCGAACATTTAGAAATCGTAAAAGAACGAATGGTTCAGCTGATGAATGGAATGTCCGTGAGGCCGCGTGTTGATGTGAAACTATTGACTAAAAAAGGAGTTGTCATTATTGAATCTTCGGCAACCAAAATTAAGTTTGAAGGACAGGATGCCATTCAGTATATTATTCGCGACGTAACGGATCGAAAAAAATATGATGAAATGGCAAGCAAATCTGAAAAGCTTACAATGGTGAGCAAGTTAGCGGCAGGAGTAGCACATGAAATTCGTAATCCAATGACGGCGATTAAAGGGTTTATTCAGCTATTAAAAGCATCGAAACAGTACAACGAAGAATACAATGATATTATGCTTGAAGAATTGAATCGCGTCGAATCCATTATTCAAGAATTTTTAACGCTGGCCAAGCCTAAAATTGAAAATTCATACCACCCCAAAAGTCTCAATCAAATCATACGTCATGTGACATTACTATTAGATACACACGCCAATTATAAAAACTGTCGTATTATTAATGAGATTAGTGATGAGATTACAATCTTTTGTGAAGAAAATGCGCTTAAACAAGTTTTTATTAATTTAATTCAAAATGCGCTTGAGTCAATGAGCAAAGGTACAGTTAAAGTCACCGTTGAGAAAAGAAATGAATACGGCATGGTCATTATCGAGGATGAAGGCTGTGGAATTGATGAGCAATCTTTAGCTCGGCTAGGTGAACCATTTTATTCCACTAAACAAACAGGAACGGGGCTAGGGTTAATGATTAGCTACCGAATAATCGAACAGCATCAAGGGCATATTTCATTTGCGAGTAAAGTAGGAGTAGGAACAAAAGTAGAAATTGCTCTTCCGTACATTAAAGAACCAGTGAACATTTCATAGCGCTTGCTATTCGTTCACTGGTTTTTATTTGTTCGGAATAAAAGCGAATGTTTTTTAAATATTTTATTTTAATGTTCGTGTATATTGTTGACTAAAGGATTTTTTTTTGATATATTATCAAATGGCTAGAAAATAACCGAATGATAATAAAAAAAGAAAATTCGGTCAATAACTTTTATCTTTTACCCAAAGAAAAAAGATGATGGGAGAATGTACAATGAACTCAAATTATGATGTTATTGTGGTAGGGGCAGGACCCGCTGGGATTTTTACTTGCTATGAGTTAACGTTAAAATTACCGGAAGCAACTATTTTATTAATCGATAAAGGACACGATATCTATCGACGTAATTGTCCGATTCTTCAGAAAAAAATTGAAAAATGTCCGCCTGCGGTTGGCAAAAAAGAGTTTGCTGGCTGTTTGCCCGCTTGTTCTATTACAAATGGTTTTGGTGGAGCCGGCGCATATTCAGACGGGAAATTTAATATCACCAGTGAATTTGGAGGTTGGATGACGGATTATCTATCTGAATCACAGGTGGTAGATTTAATTAAATATGTGGATGAAATTAATTTAAAACACGGAGCAACCGATACGATTACGGATCCGTTAACTGATAAAGTTCGTGAAATTGAAAAACGCGGATACGCAGCAGGATTAAAGCTATTGCGTGCCCAGGTGCGTCATTTAGGAACAGAGCAAAATTTGGAAATTTTAAAAAGCATTTATGAATACTTAAAAGAAAAAATTGATATGCAGTATAAAACGGAAGTAGCCGATTTAATAACAGAAAAAGAAGACGGTCAGCATATCGTGCGCGGTATCGAATTGAAGAATGGTGAAAGAATTACGGCTGATAAAGTGGTTGTTTCACCAGGTCGAGACGGCTCGAAGTGGATGAGCGACTTACTAAAAAAACGTCGTTTGAAAATGATTAACAATCAAGTGGACATCGGCGTTCGAGTCGAAACATCCAACGTTGTTATGGAAGAAATCAACAAGCACTTGTACGAAGGGAAATTCATTTACAATACGTCTGTAGGTACAAGAGTCAGAACGTTCTGCAGCAATCCTTCAGGACATGTGGTAGTAGAGAATCATTCAGGTATTATGTTAGCAAATGGACACGCATACAAAGATCCGAAGCTTGGAAGTCAAAATACGAACTTTGCGCTGCTTGTTTCTCATAAATTTTCGGATCCATTTGATCAGCCGAACGAATATGCGCACGAAGTATCAAGATTAGCTAATATGCTGTCAAACGGGGGCTTAGTTGTTCAAAAGTATGGAGATATTTTAAAGGGCCGTCGTTCAACAGCGACTCGAATTAAAGAAGGCTTTTTAGAACCAACGTTAAAAGAAGCTGTACCTGGTGACTTGGGCTTAGTGCTTCCTTATAATACGATGAAAAGCTTAATTGAAATGACAGAGGCACTGGATCATGTAACGCCTGGGTTAGCATCTGAACATACGCTATTTTACGGTGTGGAAGCGAAATTTTACTCTGCCCGTCCGAAGTTAAACGATAAGTTTGAAACTGAAATTTCTGGTTTATACGTGGGAGGAGACGGAGCTGGTATTACGCGAGGGCTCGCGCAGGCAAGTGCGTGCGGTGTGTGGGTAGCGCGTGACATTGTTGAAAAATTAAAGAATCGCAAAGCAAGTTCTGAACCTGTTACTGTATAAAAAAAGAGGCCGTCACGGCCTCTTTTTTTTATGTGTTAAATAACGAGAGCGACTAAGTAAAAAGTAAAGAACTTGTACCGCTCCAACTCCGATAGTTTTATATGATAATTACCCGCTCTTTTTTAAAAAGTATGACGGAATCCATCCTTCTATCGTGAACAGAATTAAATACAATAAGGCGAATTGATAATGTCCATTTCTTTGCATCAATAAATTCAGTGGAATTTTAGGGAGGGTATATCAAGCAATACAAGGATAAAATCAACAGTTGAAAAGAGTTATTTTTTGATGAGTAAAATATTTATGAAAGCAATAAAGTACACGGATATTAGAATAATTATGCAAATTTATGAATGGGAGTTAATGAGAATAAAGTTCACTTTACAAACTATTTTTTGAATTAATTTTTTATCCATTAGATTGTAAGTCTTGTTAAATAAGTATTTGTGGTTTATTGAAATATGATGTAAAAATTTTAAAATATAACAATTATCAACTTTTTATGATAAAATCATGCATTATTTTTGAATAAAAACTTGACAGAAACATATAAAATGAATTTTAATTAAAGTAACAATTATTATCATGCAAAAATATTAAAGAAAATTATTTGCTTAATCTCTTTTGTTTTATAAGAGAACGGGGGGCCCATATTTGTGCGTAATGTACTTGGGGTGAATCTTGAATGAATCAAGTAGGGTAACTCACGTACCCGAATCCGACAGCTAACTCCGTAAGCATTCAGTGAGGGAATAACAGGTCTATGACACCATGATATTCTCATGGTTTTTTGTATAGCTAAAAATATTCCTAAACTATTAATCTGAAAATTTTTAATATATTGTATATTTTGAGTGTTATCGTTCTCAATGCATGGTAAAATAAGTATAGTAGTTAGAATCATTCTAATATAATTTATTTACGGGAGGTAAATCTATGAAGCTATCGACAAAGATCATTATCGCGCTAATTGCTGGTGCTGTTGTAGGAGTGTTAATTAACGCTTTTGCTCCAAGTGCTTTTGCTCCGCTGGACAAGTACTTGTTTACACCGCTTGGCCAAATTTTCTTAAGCTTAATTAAAATGCTTGTTGTACCAATTGTGTTTTTCTCTATCACGTTAGGTGTAGCAGGTTTAGGAGATCCTAAAAAACTAGGAAGAATCGGGGCTAAAACAGTTTCGTACTTCCTAGTGACAACAACCGTTGCTATTGTAATTGGTTTATTATTAGCATTTGTTATTAAACCAGGAACATTTGGATCTTTTGATACAAAAAACGCTTCTTTTGAAGCCGAAAAAGCACCGCCGGTTGGAGAAACATTCTTAAATATGATTCCAGTCAATCCAATTCAAGCGATGGCTGAAGGGAATATGCTTCAACTTATCGTTTTCTCTATCTTTATCGGTTTTGGTATAACGATGCTTGGAAGTAAAACAAAAGGGCTTTACAATTTACTTGAGCAAGGCAATGAATTGATGATGTACCTTGTGAATCTAGTGATGAAGTTTGCTCCTTACGGAACATTTGGGCTTCTTGCAACAGCGGTCGGAAGTCAAGGCTGGCAGGCAATTAAAGCGATGGGGCTGTACATGATTGTAGTCGTGCTCGCACTGTTTATCCATTCAATCGTAACATATGGGGGATCAGTCGCTCTTATGGCCAGACGTAACCCAATTGAATTCTTTAAAGGTTTTGCTCCTGCGATGACAGTTGGATTCAGTACATCAAGCAGTAATGCAACGCTTCCGATTTCAATGAATGTGGCTCAAAAAAATCTTCGTGTCCCGGAGTCCATCAGCAGTTTTGTTCAGCCGTTAGGTGCTACCATTAACATGGATGGAACGGCAATTATGCAAGGTGTAGCGACTATTTTTATTGCACAAGTATACGGCGTTGACCTGTCGCTGGGTGCTCTTGTGACGGTTGTATTGACAGCGGTGCTTGCTAGTATTGGTACAGCAGGTGTGCCTGGAGTTGGTCTCATTATGCTAGCAATGGTATTGAGTTCGGTTGGTCTGCCTGTAGCAGGTATCGGATTGATTATTGGAATTGATCGCTTGCTTGACATGCTTCGTACATCTGTAAATATTACGGGAGACGCTGCGTGTGCCGTTATTGTGGCTGAGTCAGAAGCAAAGCGTATCGATAAATCTGTAACGCAATCAGCTTAATAAGCGTAAAAGCTCTAGCTATATGCTAGGGCTTTTTTTATTGGCAAGAAACTCTTCGTTTCAGCATACAGTTTAATAAGAGTGTATGTTTGAAAGGAGAGTGCGGAAATGAATAAAACTCATGTAATAAAGCCGCTGCTCGACGACGACTACCCAGTTATTTCATATGGAAAAGGAATTTATTTGTACGACAAAGATGGAAAAAGGTACATAGATGCTTCGTCGGGGGCAGTTACAGCAAGTATTGGACACGGCGTAAAAGAAATTATTGATGCGATGACCGATCAGGCACAGAAAGTTGCGTTTGTATATCGGTCGCAGTTTACAAGTGATCCAACAGAAGCCTTAGCTAAGAAACTATGTGAATTAAGCAGCAATCATTTCCAGTGGAGCTTTTTTGTTAACAGCGGGACAGAAGCGACTGAAACGGCTATGAAAACGGCAATTCAGCATTTTCAAGAGCAAGGAAAGCCAACCAAAACAAAGGTTTTGTCACGCTGGATGAGCTATCACGGTATTACAATAGGAGCTCTGTCTATGTCAGGGCACGTTGGAAGACGAAAACGCTTCTCGTCTTTGCTTGAAGATTATCCTTCGGTTTCGCCTCCTTATTGCTATCGGTGTCCATTTCATCAAACCTATCCATCTTGTAATCTTGCTTGTGCACGCGAATTGGAAACAGTTATCAAACGAACCGGCCCTGAACATATTGCTGCTTTTATTACAGAGCCCATTGTAGGAGCAGCCGGAGCAGCGCTTACACCTCCTCCCGGTTATTATGAAGTGATAAGAGAAATTTGCGATAAATATGATGTGTTATGGATTGCGGATGAAGTCATGACTGGAGTTGGGCGTACAGGCGTGATGTTTGCGTATGAGCACTGGGGAGTTAAACCAGACATCATGACGCTTGGAAAAGGAGTGGGAGCAGGATATACACCAATAGCCGTTACGTTAGCTAGCAGCAAAACGATTGAACCTATCATGAACGGATCCAAATTAATTATGAGCGGACATACGCTAAGCGCTAATCCGCTGTCATCCGCTGTAGGGATAGCTGTTTTAACCTATATTGAAAAGCATGATCTTGTTCAAGAAGCAGCGCTGAAAGGAGACTATTTAGTAGGGGAATTGAAGAAGCTTCAACTTCTTTACCCTATCATTGGTGATATACGTGGCAAAGGCTTACTAGTTGGTCTTGAGCTTGTGCAAAATCCAAAGACGAAGGAGCCTTTTTCATCTTCGGAAAATATGACGGCACGCGTAATAAGTAAAGCCCAAAAAAATGGTCTTCTCCTTTATCCTTCACAAGCAGGAACAGACGGAGTAGAAGGAGACGGTATTATTATTGCGCCACCATTTACGATTACTCATCGTCAGCTTGATGAAGCGGTCGATCTGCTTTCGAAAACATTGCATGAAGTGCAAAATGAAAAACAGAGAAATGAGGTGAAATGAGTGACAAAGATCGAAAACTCATTTCAAAAGATCACAACTGTGGAACAAGCGATTGAATACGTGGATCATGCGGCTACGTTGATGATAGGAGGATTTGGAGGAGTAGGCAGCCCGCCTTCTCTCATTGATGGTCTGATTGAAAGCGGAAAATCAAATTTTACATTGATATGTAATGATTCAGGCTTTCCTCATATTGGTGCGGGAAAATTGGTAAGCCAAGGAAGAATTCAAAAGCTGATTGCTTCTCATATTGGGTCGAACCCAGTGGCTGGAACGCTGATGACAGAAGAAAAGCTGGAAGTTGAGTTTTCTCCTCAAGGAACGCTTGCTGAACGGATTCGAGCGGGAGGAGTTGGACTCGGAGGAGTACTGATTGATGTAGGAATAGAAAATGACATTATTCAATTTGGAAAAGAAAAAGTGGAAGTAGACGGCAAGACATTTTTAGTGGAAAAGCCGCTCACAGCCGACGTTGCTTTTGTGTATGCAAAAAAAGCAGATCCATTCGGCAACTTGCTTTATGATAAAAGCGCTCGAAACACTAATCCGTTAATGGCAATGGCAGGTCGTATAACTATCGCTGAAGTGGATGAAATTGTTCCTCTTGGGGACATTGACCCAGAGAACGTGATGACGTCAGGTGTATTTGTGGATTATATTGTCCCTTCGAAAGGAGTGAATTGGAAATGGGTTTGGGAATAGATATTCGTCATCGTATTGCAAAACGTGCTGCGGCTGAAATTCAAAACGGCATGATTGTTAATTTAGGGATTGGCATTCCTTCTCTTATTCCTAATTATGTGCCAAGCGCTGTTCATGTGATGTTTCATGCTGAAAATGGAATTTTAGGGTTAGGATCTTCCCCTCCTTTAGGTGAAGAAGATGAGAATGTTTGTAATGCAGCAGGCTATCCAACAACTACCGTTCAAGGGGCTTCATACTGTGACAGTGCTACAGCCTTCGCGATGATTCGAAAAGGATACGTCGATATGACCATTCTTGGTGCGTTGGAAGTGAGTGAAAAAGGGGATTTAGCTAATTGGATTGTGCCAGGTAAGCGAGTTCCTGGGATGGGAGGAGCGATGGAATTAGCTCAAAAAGCGAAAAAAGTCATTGTGCTAATGAATCATACGAGCAAGACAGGAGAACCGAAGCTGGTTAAGACGTGCTCTTTACCTCTGACTGCTTCGGGCTGCGTGGGATTAGTTATTACAGATCGGGCGGTTTTTAAAGTAGAAAAAGATGCGCTTCTTCTAACAGAGTTAATGTCTCCTTATACTGTAGAGGATATTTTGAGTTCAACAGAAGCGACAGTTCGCCTGAGTGATCAATTGATTACGATACCATAAGGAGGACCCTTACATGAACATACAGCAATCTATTCATAACTGGATGACAGAGCATCGTCAAAGTGCAGTGCGTTTACTCAAGCGTTTCGTAGAAGAAGCAAGCGTACAAGGTTCTGAAAAGCATGCGCAGGCAATTGTTATTGAACGCCTTCGACAGCTGCAGTTAGATATTGATATATGGGAACCGGACGAAAAAATACTTCGCAGCCATGAAGCTTTTGCCTCCAACCGTTCTACTTTTCGAGACAGTCCGAATGTGGTAGGCGTGTTAAAAGGGAAAGGCGGAGGGAAATCCATTATTTTGAATGGGCACATTGATGTAGTGCCACCCGGAGATCTTTCACAGTGGACGGAAGACCCTTATACGGCTGTTGTAAAAGATGGAAACTTATATGGACGCGGAGCAACGGATATGAAAGGAGGAAATGTGTCGTTACTCTTAGCTATTCAAGCGTTGAAAGAGCTAGATATTTCACTAAAAGGAGATGTTATTTTTCAAAGCGTAGTAGAAGAGGAAAGCGGAGGGGCAGGAACACTTTCCTGTGTACTTAGAGGGTATAAAGCAGATGGTGCCATCATTCCAGAACCAACCAACATGAAGATCTTCCCTAAACAGCAAGGCTCCATGTGGTTTCGAGTCACTGTGCATGGAGTAGCAGCACATGGAGGGACTCGGTATGAAGGCGTGAGTGCGATTGAAAAAGCAGCTGTGGTGCTTAAACATATTGAGGGTCTTGAAAAAGAGAGAAACAGCCGAATTACCGATCCGCTCTATAATAAAATTCCCATTCCCGTGCCGATTAATATCGGAAATATACAAGGCGGAACGTGGCCTTCTTCAGTCGCTGATCAAGTAATATTAGAAGGCAGGATAGGAGTTGCTCCGCATGAAAAAATGAAAAATGTCAGAGCAGAAATGAAATCCTGGCTTGAACTTTTGGCTCAGCGTGATGAGTGGTTTGCTGAGCACCCTGTCGACTTGGAATGGTTTGGGGCCCACTGGCTTCCCGGTGAAATTGAATTGGAGCATCCGCTTATGACTTCTCTTTCGTCCTCTTTTTATCAAGTGAAACAGAATCAGCCGATCATTGAAGCATCTCCTTGGGGAACGGACGGAGGGATACTGTCACAAGTAGGGGATATTCCAACAGTTGTTTTTGGACCGGGAGTAACAGAAGTGGCCCACTTTCCGAATGAGTATATTTGTATTCAAACGATGCTTGACGCAGCGGAAATTATTGCTCTCACTGTAGCAGACTGGTGCAGTATTGCAGACTAAGCTAAAAAGGGAGAGGATACAAACAAATGGGGAAACAAGAAAATATTTGTCAGCCAACCTTTGCTATGACTCTTTTTTTAGATGAATATAACAAGCGTCTGAGAATAGATGATTACCGGGGAAATGTGAACGATATTTACAGCTATATATATAAAGAAATTGATAAGAAAACGTACGAAAAGTGGATTATAAAAGCACGTGCTGAACATCTGTTGGACTGGATAAGCTTGGGATTTTCTTTAGAAGCAACTGTTCCCTACTATTTTAACGGAAGCGACGCGTATCTTTTATGCTACTATACGTCTCAATCCCGCCGAGACAGCGGGGAGACGTTAAAAGAAACAGAGCTGCTTCAAGATGTGTTGAATTTGCCGACATCTGATTATTCTTCTTTATCGAATCAACTGATCATGCGCCAAGCCATTTCATCTGACGCTAAACAACTTTCTCAGCTCTACCGTCAAATCTTCACAGTGTATCCTACTCCCCTCTACGAAGAAGAGTATCTCTCTAATTTGCTTCAAGAAGATAGCTTGTTTTATATCATAGTTGACAAGAACGATATTGTTAGCGCTGCTTCTGCTGAAATTGACTATGTCTATCACAATGCTGAACTAACGGATTGTGCGACTCTCCCTGCTTACCGAAAGTATGGATTCATGAAGCATTTATTAAACGCACTAGAGGCGGAGCTAAAACAGCGGCATATTTTTTGTGCATACACAATAGCGAGAGCGCTTTCATTCGGGATGAACGCCGCCTTTCAGCAGCTTGGCTATACCTATACGGGAAGGTTAACGAATAATTGTTACATTTATAAATCGTTAGAAGATATGAACGTATGGGTGAAGGATCTGTCAAAAAGTAAAGGGTGAGAAATAATTAACCAATTTATGGGCTGTAACATATAACAATAGTAAATCTTCATAAAGGAGCGATTGTATGTTATATGATTTATATAAGCCGTCCCGACACTGGAAAGATATTGAGTTATGGAAAGATGTTCCTGAAGAAAAATGGAATGACTGGATTTGGCAATTAACAAACACAATTCGAACGTTAGATGATTTAAAAAAGGTTATTAACTTAACTCCTGAAGAAGAAGAAGGAGTACGCATTTCAACCAAAACCATTCCGCTCAATATTACGCCTTACTATGCATCTTTAATGAATCCAGATGATCCTCGCTGCCCCGTCCGTATGCAGTCTGTTCCGGTTGGCAAAGAACTTCATAAAACAAAATATGATCTAGAAGATCCCCTAGATGAAGACGAAGATTCTCCAGTGCCAGGGTTGACTCATCGCTATCCTGATCGCGTTTTGTTCTTAGTCACCAATCAATGTTCCATGTACTGCAGGTACTGTACTCGAAGAAGGTTTTCAGGACAAATCGGAATGGGCGTTCCAAAAAAGCAGTTAGATGCTGCGATTGCTTATATCGCCAAAACACCTGAAGTACGAGATGTACTCATTTCAGGCGGTGATGGCTTGCTGATTAATGACAACATTTTAGAATATATTTTGAAGAATTTACGAGCTATTCCCCATGTGGAAATTATTCGGATTGGCACAAGAGCACCCGTTGTGTTTCCACAGCGAATAACAGAAAATTTATGTACCATTTTAAGGAAATATCATCCAGTATGGTTAAATACTCACTTTAATACATCCATTGAAATTACGGAAGAGACAAAAAAAGCATGTGAAATGCTTGTCGATGCAGGCGTTCCAGTTGGCAATCAAGCGGTTATTTTAGCTGGGATTAATGACAGCGTAGCTATCATGAAAAAGCTTATGCACGATTTAGTGAAAATACGCGTTCGTCCTTACTATATTTATCAATGTGATTTGTCAGAAGGAATTGGGCATTTCCGCGCACCTGTTTCCAAAGGGCTTGAAATTATGGAAGGGCTGCGAGGTCATACGTCTGGCTATGCTGTTCCAACGTTTGTTATTGATGCGCCAGGAGGAGGAGGAAAGATTGCAGTTCAGCCAAACTATATTATTAGTCAAAGCGCAAGTAAAGTTGTTCTGCGAAACTTTGAAGGAGTGATTACGACGTATCCGGAGCCAGAAAGCTATGTGCCTGGGCGTGCAGATGATTATTTTCGAGCTGTTTATCCAGCATCGGATGCTAAAGATTCTTCCATCGGCATCTCGGGTCTTATGAATGATGCTCAATTCAACCTTGTACCGGAAGGGTTAGGGAGAGTAAAAAGACGTAAAACATATGAAAGTGACAGTGCTCACGAAAGTCTAAAAGATAAACGTGAAAAAAGAGATGAATTAAAAGATAAAAAGTTTAAAGCTCAATTGAAAAAAGACGTTAAAAGCGACGATGCTCCATCATCTTAAGGAGGTCCTGTAATATGACTGTTCAATGCGCATGGTGCGAAGAAGAAAAAGCGGTAGAAACAACCAATACCGCATACTGGGAATTGCCAGATGGAACGAGAAGTATTGAAATTACTCATATGCCATGTATCAGCTGTTCAGGTTGCGGGATGTCATATCAAGAAGAAGAGATCATAGAAGAAGTGGAAACACAGCTGCTTCTTGTCGATACAAAAAAACTTGATGAATCCATTCGGTATGATGAGCTATTAAAAGTGCCAAGATTATTAAAGCGCAACTACTTTAAATTCTAAAAAGCCGCCCCTTATTTTGTAAGGGGCGGCTTTGCTTATTGATAAGCCTTTGTTCCAGCAGTGCGCAGGCTGTAGGCGTGTTTTAAAGCCACTGTAACAGGACGGAAAGTTGGAAGTTCGACTTCGTCTATTTTCGAAACGGGCAAGAGGCCAACAGACGTGCTCGTAATAAAAACTTCATCAGCGTCTTTTAAAAAGGAAGGAGTCATATTTTGTTCGCGGATTTGAATGGCTTGTTCCTGCGCACATTCCAGCACGTTAGCGCGCGTAATACCAGATAGAATTTTTCTTGTGGCAGGAGTCGTGAACAAGACGTTGTCTTTTATCGCAAATACATTGCTGCTCGACCCTTCGGTTATGTATCCGTCTTTTACTAAAATAGCTTCTTTACATCCTTTAGAAGCCGCAGCTTGTTTGGCCAGAAGGTTAGGAAGTAGGTTCAATGATTTGATATAGCAATTAGCCCATCGTTCGTCTTCCAAAAGAAGCGTGGAAATGCCTTTTTCATAGGCTTCTTCAGGTGTTTGGCGAGGGTGACGTATTGTGAGTGCTAATTGTGCAGCTACATCGGGGAATAAATGATTTCGAGGAGCAATCCCGCGCGTAACTTGAATATAAATATCAGCGTCTTTTAACGTTGATTTTTCCATTGCTTGATGAATGATGTCTTTTAGCTCTTGTCTTGAAACCGGCAGCTCGATAAAGATTGCCTTTGCACTTCTTTCTAAGCGGTCTAAGTGACGTTCAATTGAAAACGGAACTCCTTTGTATACGCGAATAAATTCATAAACACCGTCTCCAAATTGGTGACCGCGTTCATCAATTGGAATAACAGCCTCATTAATATCTCTAAACTCTCCAGCATAATATGCTAATTCCATCTTGAAAAACTCCCTTCCTTCAGATATTAAAACGTTAACATAAAATTCAGCAAAATGAAATTATTTACTTGGTTTCTTCGAAGAAAATGAAAAAAGTCATACTCCTTTAGGAGTATGACTTTTATGAAAACGTACGTTTGAATGCTAGTGAAAATTTCTGAATGGCTTTTTTAGGTGTAACAAACTGAACGATGAGCTTAGTACCTGTGATGAACCAATCGACAATACGGCTGCCGAGAAGCATCGTTACTAAAATGGACAGGGCAATTAAGACGATAATCCCCCATGACGTTGGCTCTAGACTTTTTGAGAAGTCAGTTGTAAAGAACCATTTTAAAATGAAGCCGTGCAATAAATACACGTATAGGGATCGCTGTCCAATGCTTGTTAAAGCAAAACCGCGCGTTGGAATTAAAGCCATAAAGGCAAAAGATACAAGAAAAGCAATTCCATAGTGAGAAACGCGCATTAAAAATTCGGCCACATTGTCGTACGTGTTCGTTCCATACAGCATATCTGTGTAAGCCGTGTCGTCTAAGAAAGAATAGCTTCCGATTAATGTCACTAGTAATACGATGGATGCAATGATTCGATTTCGCGCTGTCAAAAGATTTGTAAAAGGCTCTTGTCGCTGTGACAAATAGTAGCCTAAAAGGAAAAACGGGAAGAAGACAAACATTCGGCTAATGCTTAGAATTTTATCAAATCCGTCAATATCAATGAAGCCCATTGCAAGTCCAAGCGAAATAGAGACAGTTAAGCTAATCCACATCGGGAATTTCGCAAAGAAAGGAAGCATTAATTTCCAAAAAATTAAGCTCAGTAGAAACCACATTGCCCATCTAGGAACCAAATATTGAAGCGTGTACGTTTCATCTGTGTAAAGCACACTATAATATAGGGTATAGATAGTTTGGAAAGCTAAGTAAGGAAGAGCCACCTTTGTAAATATTTTTTTGTAATAGCCTTTTTTATGAAAATTTTTTGAGAAATAACCTGCTAGTAAAATAAAGACAGGCATATGGAAAATAAAGATAAAGTGATAAATGGACAGCATTCCGCTGCTATCTGTTCGGTACGGAGAAATCATGTGTCCAAATACAACCAAAAAAATTAATACAAATTTAGCATTATCAAAGTAAGCATTTCGAGTATTCATAGTATTATTTTTCCTCAACATATGCTGATGTAAACCTCCCACCAACAAGATTTATTTAAATGGCGATTATTGTTAGAATAACCTTTCACTACGGAATTAAAACATGAATTCTTCTTTTTTGCAATTACATAAAGGTTTGAGAAACCTGTCGAATCAATGCTTTTGTTATAAAAACGATGTGTTTTTGTTACAAATGTCTTTTTGAAAAAAGAAAAATATTGATATAACAATATTTATTCGTTACGCTAATAGTGAAATTTGTTTTGCAACTGTAACATGAATTTAATATTTTTTGTCCAGTAAACCACTTATATTGCAGTGTTCGACATCTACATATCACAGAAGAAAGTTGTAGATTTCTTGAAAAAATGATAGAAAAGATACACATACCGCTGGAGGGGGAGTACGATGAAATCCTTTTATCACTATATAATGAAATTCCGATCAAATAAAAAACATGATCGAATGGGAGAGTTTGCGCGAAGTGCTTATGATGATCACAGCTTCCCGAAATCTTCAACAGATTATGACGAACTGAGTTCTTATTTAGAGCTCAACGGACATTATTTATCAAGTATGACCGTATTTGATGAAGCATGGGAGCTTTATCAAAATAATGCGTGAGGAATAAAAAAGCAGGCTGATGGATATCCATCAGCCTGCTTTTTTATTTTCTTTAGTTCATGCAATAAGCAGGGGTAAAAATGATAGAGGGCAATAGATAATAAAGGCTTGGTTCTAAAGATGTTATACTTCCCCTTTTTTAGTTACTGCATATAATATTGTAACTTTTCAGTAGGTGTATGTTTACTAAGGAGGTGCGACGATGGCAGGGAAGAAAAAACCTAAATACGGAATTGGTGAAACAGTCGTTGTAACAATATACGGGACCGTTGGCACTATTACCGATATAAAAGTGATGGATGGGATTTTTGTATACGAAATCAACCATAGTGAAGGTCTTTTTTTAGAAGATACAATTGAGCTTCTAGAAGAATATGAAGGTCAAATATTAGTACAGGAAAGAGTAGAGCTTGAATATAAATTTTTCTTCGGCGATATCGTCCAGGTTTTTAATTATGGAAAAGAGTTATTTAAAATCATTGGTATTCGAACAGAAATATGGCGTTATAAAGAGGATTCATGGGAAGATATTGTCTATGAATTGTCACGTGTAACAGATGGAGAATGGCTTGAGGCTAGTGAAGAAGAACTCATTCTCGTAACTCCTCATGAGGAAACAGAAAATTACGCTCAAAGTGTTGATATGTTGTATTTAGGTAAAGAAATTAAAAAGACGGAGTTGCTACCAAAGATGAAAAAACAAAACGGTTCTGAAAAAGAAGAAGTGAGGTTAACTAAAGAAAAGCATGAGATTATAAACGGTCTTTTAGATGTGTACAATGATTATAAATTTTTGTATGAGCTTTTTGAAGATGAAGAATACGCTGAAGTCATGAACTTAGTGCTGAAACATTTAAAAAAGATAGCAAAATCCGAACAAGGAAAATAGCAGGTAGATGCCTAATAAATAAAAGATAGCCGAGATAGATCATTACATCTCTCTTAGCTATCTTTTATTGTGTATACGGCGATGGTAATGAAAAAAGAATGGGTATAATTACCTTTCTATTTAAACTGCTGAAATTTTAGACATACTATTGCCGAATTGTTCATAAATGTGTATAAGGTAAAACTTCAAGCAGAAGATGGAGTGAACCTATTTTTAAGAAAAATAAGGTACGCTAATCCGTTCAAACGGGATAAGGAGTGATATTGTGAAAGAAATCGAAGTGGTCATTGATACGGAAGAAATTGCGGAGTTCTTTTACAATGAACTAGTCAAGCGAGGCTATGTTCCCGCTGAAGAAGAGCTAGGCGAATTAGCGGATATAACTTTTGATTATCTCATTGATAAATGCATTATTGATGAGCAAGATGAAGAATAAAAAGATAGATACATCTGTAACGACGGGGAAACTCGTCGTTTTGTTTATGAGACAGCAGCTATGAAAAAGGGTTAGCAGCTTTAATAGCAGATTGCACTTTTATATGATGCTGAAGAGGAATTTTTTTAACGGAAGAAGCGGGAATAGACTCAAGGAGAGAAAATATGCTTTCTTCTTCAAACCACTCATCTTTTCTTAAAAAAAGGTGTACGCGGTCTCCCCAGCTCATATTTAACGTCGGGCTATACAGCTTTTTGGAATGAGTTCGATTTTTTGTAAATATATCTGAATTATAATCGCTTCGAGACCCTGTGTGGGGGTGTTTAAGGCTAAATGTATAGATAGAATCATGCAAGTTTGAATAAAAAAGAAGAACGTATAAAGTTTTTCCCACTTCAATCCGTTTTAAGACAGACTCGAAATGATACACTTTTGTGCCACTTAAATCAATGTTATTACCTGAATAATAGGGAAAGACGATTTGAGTCATACCGAGAAAGTTTTGAGTGTGAAACTGCCAAGAGTGAAGAACATCCCGCTGAAACTCTTTTTTAAAGAAAACATTTTTTTCGATATGATACTGTTCGTTCACAATCAGAGCTATTGATAAGAGTGTTTTGTTTCTATGTTGCCAAAAGTCATTCCAAACAGTTTTCATAAAAGAAGATATGTGAAAAGCGGAGAGTAAATGAAACAGATTGCTGTTTTGTTCTTTGCTTTTTTCATAGAGTAACAGCTGAGCGTAAGCATCATGAAAAATGGCGGAATTGGAATGTTCTAAAAACAAGAAGTACGCGTGCTGTTTTTCTGGAGAAAGCAGGGATTTTATTAAGGTAGTGGAGAGATCTGTCATGTAATAGCCGCCGTTCCGTGAAACCAAGTGTGCTAAAAAAGCCCAGTGAATTTCGGGATGTTTTTGATAATAGTCTAAATAAGCTTGGGTACGTGTAACATTGTTTTGATTAGCTTTTTTTACTTTTTTTCGAATCTCTTTAATCAATTTTACGTCTTCTCCGATAAAAGACAGCGGGAGGGTAGCAGGAGGTTTGAGCTGCATCATCTGCTGCAGGCGAAGAACATCCTCCAATCTAATGAGGGGATTTGTGTTAGTAGAAGTCATGTTAAGCCTCCTTTGAAACGTTTAACTATATAAAAAAAGGGTAAGGGATTTTTTGAAACCTTTATAACATTTCGTACGTATAAAGGGTAACAAATGTTAAGAAAAGAGGTTTTCTTTATGTTCAGAAAAATTTTTGAATCATTAACTGGATCTAAACATCGACGCTACAGCAGCAGCGATCGACACTATCGACGTCCTCGTCACTACAGCAGCAGTGATCATCATTACAGACGTCCTCGTCACCATAGCAGCAGTAGCGATTATAAGCGAAGCAAATATTATGACAGCCACAGTCATTCAAAATATGGACACCACCACTATAAGCGTAAGCGTAAAAGCGGAAGTTTCTTCTCAAGCTTTTTCTCAAGTTGATTTATGATGAAAAATCGAATGTTCAAATATCTTCATCGCTGGCTAGTTGACCGTCCTTTTAAAAAAGGAAAAGTCATTTGCGGGCGCTATGAAATCATAGATGTACTGGGAATGGGAAGCTATGGTATAACATATGTTGCTAACGACATTGTGCAACAAAAAAAGGTAGTCGTAAAGCAGCTCCGTAAAACGAAGCAGTGCACGTCCCAGGGGCTGAAGTCTTATCATTATGAAGCAAAATTGCTGTCTCAATTAAATCACCCTCAAATTCCTTCACTGTATGAAGCTATTGAAACAGCTGAAGGCTGTTTCTTAGTGATGGAGTTGATTCAAGGGAAAACGTTTGAAGATTTAATTTTTGAAGAGAAGTGCGTGTATACGGAAGAACAAGCGCTTAACATTTTACTTAATATTCTAGACGTAGTTTCTGCTATTCATGAGCAAGGAATCGTTCACCGTGATCTTCGTATTCCAAATATTATTGATGTTAACGGAACCATCTATGTTATTGACTTTGGTCTTGCTAGATTTTTAGGAGACCATGAAGAAACAAGCACCCTTATAGAAGAACAGCAGTTTATGAGACAAACATCTGCTGCAAGCGATATCTATGCACTTGGTCATTTTCTTTTATTTTTATTATACTCTGGTTATGAGTCGACGGAAAAACAAGAAAGAAGCTGGGAACAAGAGTTACATTTGTCGGCGCCTATTAAGACAATCATTCAAAAAATGCTGAGAGCAGATGAATCGTATGAAAGCATTAAAAGTTTACAAAAAGATATTTATGACTATATAAATAGTAAGAACTCAGGGAGGGGAAAGTATGGCGCTATTTAATAAAGCGTTAGCCCGCATTGGAATTGGTGCAGCGCGAGTGGACGCTAAGCTTGTCAATGATGAATTTCGTGCTGGTGAAAAGATTGAAGGAATTGTTGAAGTGTACGGAGGCAATGTTGAGCAGAAAATTGACAGCATCTATCTGCGTCTATTCACAACTTATGTAAAAGAAAGAGACGATAAAAAATACAAGCAGGATATTGAGCTTAATACGTTTAAGATTAACGACCCGTTCACGATTCAACCATCTGAAACGAAGTCTATTCCTTTTACCTTTCAGCTGCCTGATGATACGCCTGTTACATTAGGGAGAACCCGGGTTTGGGTGGCGACGAGTCTTGATATTAAAGACGCCGTTGATCCGTCAGATATTGATCATGTAAAAGTGCTTCCTAACCTTATGGTAACAAGCACAATTGAAGCTATGGAACAGCTTGGCTTTCGCTTGCGCCAAGTCGAGTGCGAAGAAGCCCCTCGCCGGATGAGAAAAAGACTTCCTTTTGTTCAAGAATTTGAATTTGTTCCAAGTGGTGGAGTGTACGCTGGGAAAGTAGATGAAATTGAAATCATCGTACAGCCGAGCGGCTTACATGACTACGATTTATTTATAGAAGTAGATCGACGTGCCAGAGGGTTTGGCGGCTTTCTATCTGAAATGCTGGATGCAGATGAGTCGCTCGTTCATGTTCATGTTTCTGAAAAAGAAATTCCTCAGTTAAAAAATATATTAACCAGTATTATTTCACGCTATAGCTAACGTGAATAGCTCTCCTTTATTTTTCGTATATTAAAGACAGTAAAAAGAAAGGAGAGAGGTATATGCCGCAATCAAAGCAAACGAAAAAAATAAATGCAAAAGAGGAGTTTTCGGCTGAATTTGTCGTTCATCAAGCTCCTAAGCCAGAAGACTATATTCAGCCAAAACGTGTGAATAAGTAAAGCATGTAGAACACTACATGCTTTTTCTTTTAATAGGTTGGAGGAAATAAAAAATGGTAAACCGCACTAAAAAATATTCTCTATTTATTGTATCGCTTTTAGCTTTCTTTTTACTGATTTTATTTACATTTAATACACCTTGGGTGAAACAGCTTGACTTTAATGTGCTTCATACCATTGAAGGATGGAGGACGGACACGTTAACACCCATCATCATATTTATAACAACCGTAGGATCTTGGTATGTTACTGCGCCAATATGGTTTGCAATTATAGTATTTCTTCTTTATAAACGAAAAGGGTTGCTCGTTTTATATATCACGCTCGTTTTTTGGGGAGTTCGCGCTTTAAATTGGGGATTGAAGGAGATTTTTGCAAGACCAAGACCTGATTGGAGTCAAGTCGTTCCCGCCTCTCACTATAGTTTTCCGAGCGGACATGCCATGAACTCAATGGCGTTTTACAGCGGAGTACTTTTGTTAATATGGATGTATACAAGAAGCAGGGCTATCAAAACGGCAGCTGCATGCGTAATTGCTATTGTTATTTTATTAATTGGATTTAGCCGTTTGTATTTAGGCGTACACTTTTTAACGGATATACTAGCAGGATATTGTTTAGGACTTGCTTGGTCCTTAGGGGTCTACCTCCTTTCTAAGCGCCTATATAACCAAAAATAGGAGCAATGGTTACATTTTTTTCGTTAATATTTCATTTTGTTTAAGTAGGCCTATTGATTCATCCATTCAAAAACAACTAATGATAAAATGGGAAACAAATATTTTATGTACATGTTTAATAAGAAAAAACTAGTAATTTCGACAAAAAACGTTTTGATTCGATAAAGGATTTTCGGATTTTATCACTAATTATATAAGAATACATGACGTAAAAGAGTAAATACTTGCTTTTGGGTGGAGGGAAGAATGTTGAGTGTGTGGACCACAATAAAAAAACAATTTAATATTAGCACAGAATATGATGTAACCATTATGCAAACAGAAGAAAAAGGCGAAAAGCGCGGATATAAGCCTGTCCATCGTCTAACGATTACAGCATTCGATCATCAAGACGCAGCAACACAAGTATTTCAGATGTTTAATATTGCTGATAATTTGCCAAAAGATTGTGATGCGAGGTTTATCAGCACAGGCGATATTTTGTTAATTGATGAAGGTACTCGAGGAAAGTATTACTACAAGCTATGGACAGACGGCTGGCAAAAAGTGAACCGCCTGCACGTACGCTAAACATAAGGTGAAAGCGACCTATCTGGCCGCTTTTTATTTATATGTTGACCCTTAGTAATCACGAGTATGATGGCCAGGGCCATTTTTTCGGTTTGTTGCTGAATATTCATCTCCATGGGCTTCATGTTCTGCTATAATTGCTTCTTTTGGAATATGATTATTCTTTTTAGGCGAATTAATTCGATTGCGATGTTTTTTTCCCATACATATCACCTCAGCTAACGTTAGTAAATCCCTTGCGCTATTAGCGTACCCTTATATAAAAAGACATACTACGCCATTTTTTGGGCCGTATGTCTTTTTATTTTTGACGCATAATGTTAGAAGTAAATAGACAAGCAAGGGATACAATATGGTATAGTGAAAGCGTAAGATTTTTTACATATAGGAGGTACGAAATGAGCGTACATATTGGGGCAAAACAAGGTGATATTGCAGAAACGATTTTACTTCCAGGTGATCCACTTCGTGCAAAATACATTGCAGAAACGTTTTTAGAAGATGTAACTTGCTATAACGAAGTGCGCGGTATGCTTGGATTCACAGGAACATATAAAGGAAAGCGCGTTTCTGTTCAAGGAACAGGAATGGGTGTACCATCAATTGCTATTTATGTAAATGAACTAATGAATGAATATGGTGTTCAAAACCTAATTCGGGTTGGTACATGCGGAGCAATTCAAAAAGATGTAAAAGTACGGGACGTTATTTTAGCCATGTCTTCGTCAAGTGATTCACAAATGAACCGCGTTAAATTTGGTCCTATCGACTATGCACCGACAGCTAACTTTGATTTATTAAAGCGCGCTTACGATGCAGGTGTTGAAAAAGGCCTTCAGTTAAAAGTAGGAAGTGTATTTACATCTGATCAATTTTACAATGAAGACGGCCAGCTAGAAAAATTGGCAGCTCACGGCGTATTGGCAGTTGAAATGGAAACAACGGCTTTGTATACGCTAGCTGCTAAATACGGCCGTAATGCTTTATCGGTTTTAACAGTAAGTGATCACATTTTCACTGGTGAAGAAACGACGTCAGAAGAGCGTCAAACGACGTTTAACGATATGATTGTTGTTGCGCTTGAAGCAGCAATTAATGAATGAACATAAAGTCGTTTATTTGCTGAATGGCAGCGAAAAGCTGCGGCGTAACAAATAAAAAGACGAGAAGCAATCAGGCTTCTCGTCTTTTTATTTGTGAAAATTAATTGTTTCCAAACGGGAAATTGTATGGTACGATTTGATACGTTAAAAACGGCTTTGATTTTCGTGGAAGTCGAAAATCGTATAAAAAATTCATAAGAGGTGATAAACCATCATGATGGCAAGTATTAAACAGCAGTGGTTTTCAAACGTTCGAGCAGATATTTTGTCTGGGATGACAGTTGCTCTTGCGCTTATTCCAGAGGCCCTTGCTTTTTCCATTATCGCCGGTGTCGATCCCATGGTTGGCCTGTATGCATCTTTTTGTATGGCAATTGTGATTGCTTTTACAGGCGGAAGACCAGCTATGATTTCAGCTGCAACAGGAGCAATGTCTTTATTAATGATTAATTTAGTCAAAGATCACGGCATTGAGTATTTATTTGCAGCTACTGTTTTAACCGGAATTATTCAAATTTTACTTGGTGTTTTGAAAGTAGGAAGGTTTTTATCATTTCTTCCTCAAACAGTTATGATTGGATTTGTAAATGCGCTAGGTATTTTAATTTTCACAGCACAGCTTCCGCATTTTCAAGGAGCAAATTGGATGATGTACGCAATGGTAGCCGGAACGCTGCTCATCGTCTATTTGTTTCCGCTCATGACCAAAGCAATACCATCTCCGCTTGTTGCCATTGTCTTGATGACGATTGTAGCGATTGTCTTTCATTTAGATTTAAAAACGGTAGGAGATATGGGGAATATTACGCGTTCGCTGCCGGTTCTTCACTTTCCAAAGGTTGATTTATCAGTGGAGACACTGCTTATCATTTTACCTTATTCGCTTCCTTTAGCGATTGTAGGCCTACTTGAATCTATGCTAACGGCAACGGTACTGGACGAAATTACAGATACGCCTTCGAATAAAAATAAGGAAGCGCGCGGTCAAGGCATCGCTAATATTGTAACAGGTTTCTTCGGAGGAATGGCTGGCTGTGCCATGATTGGACAATCTATGATTAATGTAAAATCAGGGGGACGTGGAAGGTTATCTACCTTAGTCGCCGGAGTCTTTTTATTGTTCTTAATTATGGTGCTTGGCGATGTTGTTAAACAAATTCCAATGGCTGCTCTTGTAGGCGTTATGTTTATGGTAGCTGCTGGTACATTTGATTGGCAGTCCCTTAAAGACTTAACGAAATATCCGCTATCGGATGCTATTGTAATGGTTGTTACGGTGGTTATCGTATTGTTTACACATAACTTAGCATTAGGAGTAATGGTAGGTATTGTTTTAAGCACCATTGTATTTGGCTGGAAGATGGCTAAAATCAAAACAACTTCACAAACAGAAGGCAATATGAAGCAATACAGGGTTTCAGGGCAATTATTTTTTGCCACGATCAGCTTCTTCATGGATGAATTTCAGTATGAAACAGACCCGGATACCATCATTATTGATTTTAGTTCTTCTCATATATGGGATCAATCGGCCGTGATCGGCATCTCAAAAATTATCGATAAGTACGAGCGATTGAATAAAAAGGTTATTGTAAAAGGACTAAATGAAGATAGTAAAAAAATCGTAAGGCAAATTGGCATAACGTCGCTGTCGAACAAATAAAAGGTGTGCAGTAGCACACCTTTTATTTGTTTCGTTTTAGTAGCTGTATGAGCCAGGTGGAAAAAGAAGTTGTAGATGGAGGTACGGATGTCTGTTTTAACAAAATAGCATAGGCTTTGCGCCGATATTGGTAATCAAGCATGCATATCTACTCCTTTTAAAACAGGATTTGGAAGCGTTTTCTTTATTGTAGCATGCTTAATAGGGAGATAAAAGAAAAAAGAGAGACCATCGTCTCTCTTTAATCATTTCCAAACATATAGCGTTTGTGATGCCATGAGATTCCAAACATCAGACCCATTGCAAACATGTTCCCCATCAGTGAACTACCTCCATATGAAATAAAAGGAAGTGGAATTCCGGTAATAGGCAAGACTTGAATGGTCATACCGATATTTTGAAATACGTGGAACGTAAGCATTGAAATAACGCCTACACATAAGTAAGAATTGAATTCATTTTTTGTTTCAAGGCCTAGCTTGATCAAGTAATAAACGAGTACGAAGAAAAGACTAATAACAATGCTGGCGCCGATAAAGCCAAACTCTTCTCCAATAACTGCAAAAATAAAGTCGGTCTGTCCCTCTGGCAAATAGACAACTCCATTTCCGATTCCTTTACCGTTTACCATTCCTGATCCAATTGCATCTAACGATTTCTTTAAATGATAGCCCTCTCCCGAACTATATGACTCAGGATCAAGCCAAGAATAGATACGTCCAAATTGGTATTGCTTAACCCCTAGATACTTTTCTAATAGGTTAGGTGCATAAACAACAAGTCCCAAAATGACAGAACCAACCGCTGTAATACCTAAAAATGCAGGCGCGATGATTTTCCAGCTTACGCCTGAAACAAATACAAGTCCAACCGTGATTGCTAAGAACACAAGGGCGGTACCTAAGTCAGGCTGCTGCATGATTAATAATAAAGGTAAAGCAAGTACAGCACCCAGTTTACCAAGCAGTAAAAAGTCTTCTCTTACTGTCCGAATACGATATTTTTCATTGTGTTTCACAATGACCGTACTCAGTGTGATAATCAAAAACACTTTCATAAACTCTGATGGCTGTAACGAAAAGCCGGGAAGTGTGAACCAACTTTTTGCCCCGTTAATTTCTCTGGCAATGCTTGACGGAGCCACTAGTAAAAGAAGCAATAAAAAGTTCCCAAATCCATAAAAAACCCACGTTAGCTTTTGAAGCTGATCGGAGTCAAAACGCATGACAAACCCTATAATCACCATTCCGATTATATAAAAAACAACTTGTTGCGCTACGAAGTTCTTATCATACTGCCCAATTTTTTCAGCACTATGGATTGCCACAACGCTTACGCAAAACAATAGGAAGATTAGGAAAGCCAAGTTCCAGTCAAATCTACTAACATTTCTTTGATTTTCACCCATATTATTCACCTGTCACTATTAAATCTCATTCTTTCTTTATGATAAAAGAAAAATGCTGGTTTTTAATGCAAAGTCGATTAATGAAGAGTCGCACTAACCCCACTTTGCAGTTTTTGCTTTGAATATAGACTTGCTAAAAGTAAGAAAAGATATGTCGCAAGCTGCGTTACCATACAGCCTTTTATTATACATGAATTATTCTATAACATAAATAGGAGAAATGATAACAATTTCTTTTTTCTAAAAACTCTATTTGTAGGGATTTATTCAATTCATCTTCTTTATCTCCTTAAAGGTTAATATGAAAACATATTATAGGAATTTATCTTTTTTTGCACGTGAAAAGATAAAGAAACGTGTATATATATAACGAAAGAAAGGGCAAATAGTTTCATATGAACGACTGAAAAATTCTAAACTGCGAGGACTAAATCTAGCAAGCTATACATATGAATAATAGTAAAGATAAGAGAAAGTGTTCTACACTATCTTTTTCTACATGCAGACATTCAACTTCTTAGCACTCCCACAAGTAAACAGTTGAGACAAGAATATAGTTATATTCGACTTTCTTGCTGATGAACGAACGTATGGAAGGTATATGGATAGATTACCGAATCAGACACATAGGATATTAGGAAAATAATAGATAGAGATTAATAGAATCATAACGTAGAGAGGTGTGTTTATGATTATAGGGGCAAGTGTGACAGCATTTTTATTATTATGGTGGACAATTTTTTATAGCGGGCGCTACTATCATTATGTTTCAGAGCCTGTTGGCAAAAGAATTTCCCTTCACGTAGGAATACATGTCACCTTAGTGGTTGGAGTGAATGCATGTCTCTGGCTTGAGCAGCCGCTGCTTTTTTCTAGCATTTTAGCAGGGTGTGCAGGACTAGGAGCCGGATGGTTTGTAGGGATTCCTTTTTCGGTGAAAAGTATTTTAAGTGGAATAATGGGGGGGATAGGAACCGGTGTTAGTTTTTATATCTCTATGAGCATGTGGATGGATCAATTTAACTGGCTATCTTTTTTATTGATAGGAACGAGCGTTATTTTTGGCGGAAGCTCGTTATTTCAAGTGTTAAAATCGATTCCGTCATTTGAAAAGGTACTGGTAAAAATGTGGATTCAACATCCTTTTCTGATAGCTCCTATTTTGATTACCGTATTTTGGCTGTATAATTTTATTGAAAAATATTTTCCGCAAGCAGATCCAACACGCAAGTAGTTTCCGTGTTGGATTTATTATTTCCTCTGATAAGACTCCCCTTTAAGTTTACCAAGTTTAACATCGTTCAATTAGTTTATAGAAGGTAAAAGTAGACATTCACCTATCTTCATTATGATGCATATTGTAACGTAGCAAGCATTATAAAGGGGGAGTGCGTATGTATCCATATCAATACGATCCACGTTTTCAAAATTTGTTTCCACCTGGAGGAGGTCAAGGGTTTCCATCGTTTCCACCTGGAGGAGGAGGCCAAGGGTTTCCACCACAGCCACCTGGAGGAGGAGGCCAAGGGTTTCCACCACAGCCACCTGGAGGAGGAGGTCAAGGATTTCCACCACAGCCACCTGGAGGAGGGGGCCAAGGGTTTCCGCCGCAGGGAGGAGCGCAGCCGCCTTCAAGTCCGCCGCCAGCTTTTACACCTGCACCAAAGCTAGGTTCAGGAGGTCCATCACTTTATGCTGTTGATCCAGGCGCTATTTCAGGGTGCTTATACCGATACACCTATATATGGCCGAGAAATGGTCGACCTTACTGGTTTTATCCAACCTTTGTAGGCAGACGCTCAGTTGCAGGATATCGCTGGACAGGATCTTTCTGGGTGTATGCTGGGGTAGATGTAAATCAAATTCGAGAATTTCAATGTGTATAAAACTCCGCTTGTGGAGTTTTTTTTGTGCGAAAAGGTTGACGCATAAAAAATGGCGTTATATAATAAATCTCGAATTAAAGATAATTTGTTTAGTAATATCTTGAATTAATGATAATAGACACTTTTTAGGAGATGACATTTATGGCAAATGTATTATATGTAAAAGTAAATCCGCAGGTTGATGAAGCATCATTTTCAACTCGTTTAGCACAGGTTTTCTTAGATGAGTATAAAACAGCAAACCCGACTGATACAGTGACAACGCTTGATTTGTATAAAGAAACAGTTCCATTCATTGATGGAGATGTTTTAGCGGCATGGGGAAAAGCTGGAGCTGGTGAAGAATTATCAGCTGTTGAATTAGAAAAAGTAACGCGTATGGGTGAATTAGTAGAGCAGTTTTTACAAGCTGACAAAGTTATTTTCTCAGCTCCAATGTGGAACTTAAGCTTCCCTCCACTAATGAAAGCATATATTGATAACATTTTAATTGCAGGAAAAACGTTTAAATATACTGAAAATGGTCCAGTAGGATTAGCTTCAGATAAAAAAGTAGTATTACTAGAAGCTCGTGGAGGCGTGTATTCAGAAGGCCCTGTGGCAGAGCTAGAATTTACTCAAAGCTATTTACGTACAGTGATGGGCTTCATTGGGGTTCAAGATTTCCAACTGGTTGTTGCAGAAGGCATGGCTTACACACCAGCAGAAGCAGACAATATTCTAGCAAAAGCATCTGAAAGAGCAAAAGAAGTTGCATCAACGTTCTAATGTCAAAAGCCCTTTAAAAGGGCTTTTTTTTAGGTTTAAAATTCAATACCCCTCCTTCGGAAAATATGCAAAGGGTTACATAAAATGCAGCGTAGAGAACGTACTTCTTATAAAAACGCTTATACATTTTTATTTACAAGACAAAAAAAGCATGGTTAAATAATGACCATGTTAACGTAACATCGGGATAGGGGAAGTTTTTCTGCAGAATCATTGGGGTATGCTACAAGTACAATCTAAAAAAGGGTGATTGAGATGTTTAAAAAATTATTTGGTAATAAGACAAAGTCAAAAGAAACAACCGTTCTAGCTCCGCTTTCAGGTAATATCCTGCCAATCAGCGAAGTGCCAGATCCAGTGTTCGCACAGAAGATGATGGGAGACGGTTTTGCAATCGAACCTTCAGAAGGACAAGTTGTTTCACCTGTTGCTGGGGAAGTCGTTCAGCTTTTCCATACAAAACACGCGGTAGGCTTAAAAACAGAAGCCGGTACGGAAGTATTAATACATATCGGCCTTGAAACAGTGGCAATGGAAGGCGAAGGATTCGAAGCTCACGTGGCACAAGGTGACAAAGTAAGTGTAGGAACACCTCTTATCACATTTGATTTAGCGCTTATTCAAGAAAAAGCGAAAAGCATTATCACACCAATCGTTATTACAAACAGTGATGCAAGTGAAAGTTTCGAAATTTTGGCTCAAGGGACGGTTCAAAAAGGCGAAACGGCTTGTGCAAAAGTAACGATGAAGTAATTAGCAAGGCCTTTTCCTTTAAGAAAGGAGAGCGCATTTGAAGATTTTAAAAGTGTTAAATAACAACGCCGTTGTCTTTAAAGAAGGCGGAGTTGAAAAAATTGCGATGGGTCCCGGTATTGCTTTTCAAAAAGGTAAAAATGATCTTATTAATGCTGCAAAAGTGGAGAAAGTCTTTGTCATGAAAGAAGAGCAGGAGAAGTTTCAAGAACTATTAAAAAACCTTCCTGAAGAGCATATTCAAGTGGCGGAAGAAATCATTTCTTATGCTGAGCAGCAGCTTTCTGCTACATTAAGTCATCATGTGCATATTGCTTTGAGCGATCATTTATCCTTTGCTGTCGAAAGGATAGCCCGCGGAATTTCCATACAAAATAAATTGCTTAATGAAATTAAATCTCTCTATCAGCCTGAGTATGCAATAGGAGTATGGGCTCTTCAGCATATCAAAAAGAGACTAGATATCACGATGCCGATTGACGAAGCGGGATATATTGCGCTTCATATTCATACGGCGAAACTGAATTCACCGGGCATGCAGCAGCTCATGATGAATACAACGATTATTAATGAAATGGTTACGATTATAAAAAAAGAGCTGAATATGGAGATTGATGAAAACAGCATGTCCTATCAGCGGCTGCTGACTCACTTGCGCTTTGCGTTAAACCGTTTAGCGCAAAATGAACCTTTTCATGAGATGGATGAAGAGATGCTTGACGTATTAAAAGTCAAATATAAAAAATCGTATCAGTGTGCTGAAACGATCAAGCGATTTGTCAAAGATGAGTACGAAATTAATTTTCCAGAAGCGGAGCTAGGATATATCACGCTTCACATTTGCCGAATAGAGCAAAGAATATAGAAAAAAACATTGACGAATATTGTTGCTTTGAGTACAATGAAAGCGTATTAATTGAATAATCGGGATTGTGACTGGTAAAGCAGGCAAGACCTAGAATGCGCATGAAGGACAAGTATGTCTTTTATAAGCGTATTTTAGGTCTTGCTTTTTTTATGACATACAACAAGGAGGAAGTAAGATGGACGTAAAAGAAATTGCTAAAAAGCTTGTTCCGCTTTTAGGAGGAAAAGAAAATATTGCTAGTGCGCAGCACTGTGCTACGCGTTTGCGCCTCGTTATTCGAGATGAAAGCAAAATCGATCAAAAAGGTTTAGATGAAATAGAAGATGTAAAAGGGGCTTTTTCAAATTCAGGACAGTTTCAAATCATTTTTGGAACCGGTCTCGTTAATAAAATCCACGCTGCTTTTGTGAAAGAATTAGGTGCTGACGAGGCTGCTGCCCCAGCGGATCATCAAGAAGAAATGAAAAAGAAAATGAACCCATTTGCCCGTTTTGCCCGCATGCTTTCCAATATTTTTGTTCCGATTATTCCAGCCATTGTAGCCAGTGGTTTACTAATGGGGCTGCTCGGGATGATGAAAGCGTTCCACTGGGTCTCAGAAGATAGCGCGTTATTTGTGTTATTGGATATGTTCTCAGGCGCAGCATTTATCATTTTACCGATTTTAATCGGGTTTTCAGCTGCAAAAGAATTTGGTTCAAATCCTTATCTAGGAGCGGTTATCGGGGGGATCTTAACGCATCCGATGTTATTAAATCCGTGGACATTAGCAGATGCTAAGCCAGAATATATGGATTTGTTTGGCTTAAGTATTCCGCTGATTGGCTATCAAGGTACGGTCGTTCCGATTTTATTGGCTATCTACGTCATGAGCAAAATTGAAAAGGGACTCCGGAAAATTGTGCCGAATTCGGTTGATTTACTTGTTACGCCTTTTTTAACGGTTATTATCACAGGCTTTGTGTCACTTGTGTTTATTGGCCCTTTCGGTCGCTATATTGGAGATTTAATTTCGATCAGCCTTCAGTCTCTATACGATGTAGCCGGAGTGTTTGCAGGAATTTTGTTTGGTGGCTTGTACTCAACTATTGTATTAACAGGTTTGCAGCATAGTTTTCATGCTATTGAAGCAGGACTGCTTGCTAATCCGAAGATTGGCGTTAACTTCTTACTTCCTATTTGGGCCTGCGCGAATGTGGCGCAAGGAGGAGCAGGGCTGGCTGTTTACTTTAAGACGAAAAATGCCAAAACGAAAAAAATTGCGATTCCAGCGGCTATTTCTTCCTTCTTAGGAATTACAGAACCGATTATTTTCGGCGTCAACTTAAGACTTCGCAAGCCGTTTATTGCTGCGGCTATAGGCGGAGCAGCCGGGGGCGGCTACGTGGTACTTATGCACGTAGTAGCCAATGCCTACGGACTTACAGGTATTCCAATGATGGCCATTGCTGCGCCGCTTGGTATGAGCAATTTAATTCACTATATAATCGGTATGATTATTTCTGTAGGTGTAGCATTCGGCGTTACGTGGTTCATGAAACTAAAAGAAGACTGAGAAGCAGCAGTAAGCATATGAGAATAAATAATGGTATTAGATTTGCTCATCATATTTTATGGTGAGCAAATTTTGTGTCGTAAATATGAAACTTTTTAAAAAGTAATACGTAGAACAGTCAAAGAGATAAGTTGATGTTGTGTAACAGGAACGTAAATGCTACACTACATATATTGGATTGTACTATTATAGTCAGAAAGAGAGCTGGCACATGGAATTTTATCACGATCTTTTTCTATATGCGCCGTATTTATCTGCTTTCGTTTTATACATCCTTTGTTATTATATGCTTCGTGAAGCTAGGTTTACGGCTTTTCATGCGGAACCTGTCACCGACCATGTGAATGCAGGGATTGATCCTTCAGTATTAACAATATGGAAAAGACGAAATGTATTTATACATGTGTATAGAAAAACACCAGTTAAAGAGAAGAATAATGATGAAGAAGATCCTTTCCTTCTGAAAAACACTTCATACATTTAGTCATTATTAGGAGGAAAGAATATGAAAAGAAATAAAAAATTATTATTGCTTGGTTTAATGGGAGCGCTTCTTTTAGCTCTAGCCGGCTGTAGCAGTACAAAAACACCGGTCACGGCTACAAGCGGCGGATTCTGGGATCATTATTTTGTTTACCCTTTATCTATGGCATTAACGAAAATTGCTGAGTGGGCAGGCGGAAGCTATGGTCTGTCTATTATTATTGCGACGTTTATTATTCGTTTAGTTCTATTACCGCTTATTTTAAAACAGCAAAAGAGCACGATGGCTATGCAAGCACTTCGTCCAGAGATGGAAAAGATTCAAAAGAAATATGCTGGTAAAAAAGATCCTGAAACACAGCAAAAGCAGCAAAAAGAAATGATGCAGCTTTACCAAACGCATAAAATTAATCCGGTTGGCGGATGTTTGCCAATCTTTATTCAAATGCCTATTATTATCGCATTTTATAATGCCATTGCACGAACGCATGAAATTGCACAGCATTCATTCTTATGGGTAAGTTTAGGAAAGCCAGATCCTTACTTCATTTTACCGGTAGTTGCAGCGATTACGACATTCTTACAAATTCGTGTAAGTATGACGGATGAAATTCAACCTCCAATGAAAATGATGATGAACATTATGCCAATCTTCATCTTAGTAGCGGGAATTTCACTTCCATCTGCTCTTGCATTATATTGGGTAATTGGTAACTTATTCGGAATTGGACAAGGTTACTACTTGAAAAAACGTATGAGCTTATTAAAAGAAAAAGATGCGGGTAATAATACAGCACAAGCTAAAACAAAACCATCACCAAAATCTAAGTCAAAATCATAATATACAAAAAGCGCAGCTATTCGCTGCGCTTTTTTATTTTTTCAAAAATGTGATGAGATGTGGAGATTTGTGTAACGCTATAAAAAAAGACAGGAGTGAACATGGTGAAAAAAATAGCGTTATGTCTGCTTTTTCTTATGTTGTTCCCTATGCAAATAAATGCTGCCAATACAGTGAAAGTCAGTTTTATACGGCAAGGAAACCTATGGGTATATGATAACGGTACCGAAAGGCAGTTATCCTATGCCCGTCATGCCTCTATGCCTCAATGGTCATCACATGGAGATATGGTTGCTTATGCAGAAAATGATTCTTTAATGATTGCACCGTTAAAAGGAAAACCGCTACTTGTTGAACATGATGTGACTCATTATCAATGGTCACCGGTTGCTGAGGAACTTGCGTATATTTCGAATGGAATCTTAGTATATTACAACGTTAAAACGCATGAAAAGAAGCGTGTAGCCGTAGGGGTTGATCAGTTTTCATGGTTTCCAGAAGGAGATCGATTTTTAATTACGTCAGCTGCTGCGCTGGCGCCGACGGGATGGGGGCCGGTAAAGCTATATACAGTGAGCAAATATGCAGGGTTAGATGTAAAAAAAGTGGAGGCTTTTACGACGCTCCCGGCAGAAAATGATTCGTTTTTTGCGTATACAACAAGCAGCTTCAAATGGTCTCCTAACGGTCAATGGATTAGTTTTATCGCTATTCCAACGGCTTCGATGTCTGCAGATGCAAATAAGTTGTGCATCATTACAAAAGAAGGGAAAGCTTTTCAAGTAGTGGGAGATATGCTTAATGTACCTAATTGGTTTAAGTGGAGTAATGAAGAACAAGTACTGGCATTTATTAATGGGGAAGGAAGGTTTGCCACTGAAAATAAAAAGTTCACTTTAAAAGAGATGCCGGTTTTTAAAGAACATGTGTTTACTCCAAAAGGCTTCGCAGATTGGGATTTTACTTGGACAGAAAAAGATAACATTATCATTTCACGTGTGCCCGAAGCAGGGTGGTCGAATGATGAAAAAAAGAGGCCACTGCCTTTTTTGTATAGCATGGACGTAAAGACCAATAAGCAAAGTCAGTTCACATTTCCACAAAAAGGCTTAGGAGATTATGCGCCTGTTTATCATAAAGCAGCGAATCAAACGATGTGGATTCGTACAAATCGAAAACAAGCAAATCTTTTAACACGCGTAAAAGATACGAAAAATGATAAGATACTTATTTCAGGCTTAGACCTGCCGGGAAATTATTATGAGCTGTATCGGTGGAATGAAGTATTTAGCGTGTACAACCCTTAATAGCTAATTAAAACATAAGAAACTAAGGTGAAAAAATGAATATACGATTGTTGGTAAAAGAAGACGCTGACATGTACTTTGAACTCCGTCTTCGTGCTTTAAAAGATCATCCCGAAAGTTTTATTTTAAGTTATGAAGAAGAATATGAAAAAGAAATTGCTGACATCCGAAATTATTTTCCAAGCAGCCAATCAGAATTTGTAGTAGGAGCTTTTATGGAAAAACAGCTTGTGGGGATCGTAGGGTTTCAGCAGCAAAAGCCTTTAAAAGTTCAGCATAAGGGAGATATTTGGGGGATGTACGTAGCCCCTGAAGCAAGGGGGAAGGGTCTTGGAAAGAAGCTGTTAAAAACCGCTGTTGAACAAGCTTTTTCAAAAACAAATGTTTTGCAAATCTACCTGGCCGTCGCTGCTAAAAATGAAGGAGCAAAAGCCCTATACAAAAGCCTCGGTTTTACTTCTTATGCGTATGAAAAAAGAGCTCTTCAAGTAGATGGTGAATTTATCGATGAAGAGCATATGGTATTGTCTATAAAAAGCCTTTGATCATATCAAAGGCTTTTTTGTGCGGAAAAATTTAGCTGAAGCGTATAGAGATGGAAGCACATTCCCCATAAATATGCTATGATTTAACATATAGGATTATGGAGAGGCGAGGCAGCAGATGGAAAAACTGATTGAATTAAAAAATGTTGCAAAAGTATACAAAAAACATACCGTATTAGAAAACATTCACACGACCCTTTATAAAGGAGAGACTGTGGCGATTGTTGGAAAAAACGGTGCGGGAAAAAGTACGTTTTTAAAGCTAATTGGCGGATTATCTAAACCGACTAAAGGGACAGTTCACCTTCATAAAGAAACCGGTACGCCTGGATTTGTGGTGGAACAATTTCCTCAGGAGCTGCGTTTTACGCTAGCAGGTTATTTGCAGCACATGGGACGAATTCAAGGATTGTCTAAGAAAAAGCGCAGCTCTAGAATTGAAGAGCTGCTCGAAACTTTCGAAATGGTAGAGTTTAGACATGAAGAAATCATTTCTTTTTCAAAAGGAATGAAGCAAAAAGTCAACATGATGCAAGCGCTGCTGAGTTCTTCTAAGCTGCTATTGCTTGATGAACCTCTATCAGGATTAGATGCTCGTGCTCAGCTAGAAGTAGAACGAATTTTTACAAAGCTCAAAGAACGAGGGATGACCATTGTATTTACGTGTCATGAAGAAAGGCTCATTCATGCTGTAGCTGATCGTGTTATCACCATTGGCTCACAGCGCATTTTAAAAAATGAGCGCGTTCAACTCATTGAGCATTTAACGGTTATTGAGGCAAATGTCATTCTCAATAAGCCGCTTCGCTTATTAAAAGAAAAGTGCACGAAAATTGAACAGCATGGAAACTACTGGATTTTTTATATAGATAAAAAATATGTAAACGAGTTTCTTGCAGAATTGCTTGCTGTTCAAGCTGAAGTTGTAAAGCTATATCATATGGAAAGGGAAGAAATTTAAGATGGGTGCATTGATTCGCTATCATTTTATTACATACATTAAATCGTATCGATATATTCCGCCGCTTGCACTTTATATTATTTCGTTGTGTATGAACTATACATATAGACCGAACCCGGTGCTTGATAGCTTTTTTAATACGGCACTTTTCCTCTTTTTTCTAACCACTTGGTTTACGATGTCGCTGTTTCACGCGGAAGATTCCAGTCAAGAAGTTATTACAAAACTTCACGTAGGGAAAAAGAACAAGTACTTTATGAGCAAGCTTATTAGCTGTATGCTGCTGTTTACATTTTTATCAGCGGTTTCCATTGCTTATCCTGTGCTCCTTGATATGTTTGAAGTGGACATATCCACTAAGCAAATGGTGTTTGGGTTTATTATTCACTGGACGTTTAGTTTGCTTGGTATGAGCATAGGCCTTGTTTTCACAAGAGATGTTGTAAGAGAAGGCAGCTTATCGTGGTTTGGACCTCTATTTATTTTAATCGTTACGCTTGCAGCGGCAGGCGTTTCATTTCCGTATCAAGGAGGGGGACTGCTGCTGTATGTTTTGCCGCCCGTATCTGCAATCATTCAATTTATTAACGAAGGATTAAATAAATTTTTGGTGTTTGGCTGGGCTTTGCTTTATGCCATAGCATTAATTAGCCTGTACTTGTGGAGAGCGAATAGAAGAGATGTATAAAGAATAAACACTTGCCGCGGCAAGTGTTTATTCTTTATGAAGCACGTTATAAAGGCGATCCGGGTAATTAGTAAACATGCCGGTTACGCCCCACTCGATAAGCATTCTCATTTGCTTTTCATCATTTACGGTATAAGGATGAACGTCTAAATCATATGAGCGAGCTTTTTGTACATATGGTTTTGTCAGCGTGTTTGCGTTCGGACCGATGCCGTCCGCGTACGTTTTGATTTGTCTGAACTGCTGATCTGTTAACATATTGGTTTGCTTAGAACGAATCAGTTGAATTAGTTTCATAGTAGGTCGGTATCGATGGACGGTTTTTAAGCTTTCAGGACTAAATGATTGTACAATGACGTGATTGGTATGAATGTTGTACTTAGCCATCAGCGTCAGCAATTCCTTTTCCATACCTGGATATTCATGAGGAGATTTTGTTTCAATATAATAGTTTGTTCGATTGCCAAACGTACGGAATATTTCTTCTAAAGTTGGAATGACGGCTTTTTTATTACCTTTTCCTGCGTTCAAACGCTGAAGCTGCTTCACTGTATACTGTTTTACATATCCTGTTCCATTTGTCGTTCGGTCAACTTTGTAGTCATGAATTGCTACCAGCTGCTGATCTTTAGACATATGAAGATCAAGTTCAATGTAATCCGCTTTTTGCTGAACGGCTGCGAGATAAGATTGCATCGTATGCTCTGGCTCATAACCTGATGCGCCCCGATGAGCAATAATGGCTACTTTTTCTGCTTGAGTAGAAGCTGCCTGCGTATGTATAAACATAAAAATACCGCATAAACAAAGAGTGAGTGAGCTTACAAACCACCATTTTCGTCTCATATCAAAACTCCTTTTTATTGAGGGGTCGTGCATTAGTTTACTAGTGAGATGTTGTGTTCATATTAAGGCTGTGTAAATATTTAAATAAAACGAACGAGTATGTAATTAAAAGTAATAAACGCCGATGTTTAGTGAGAAACATCGGCTGTTTTTTCCGGGCGAAGGCTTGTATAAATAACGAGCCTGCGCTCATGAGTTTTCTGTTTATGATCAAACGTTCCCGTACAGGTGATTAAATTAAGCTGGTGTTGAAAAGTTGGACCGAAAATCTCTCTGATAGGAGCAGAATCTCGGGGATAAGAAGCTTTATTGGTAACAACAAAGGTCAGCTGATCCCCTTGCTGATCGGTTACAAAAATTTCATCTCCTTTTGTGAGCTTGTCGAGATGATAGAAGATAGCGGGTCCTTTTTGATCATCAACATGTCCTGCAATGACCGCATTTCCTTCCTCTCCAGGTCTTGCTCCGAGCTTAAACCAAGCTACATCATGACCATTATCAGGAACGCTCATTTCACCTTGGTTAGTAAGGCCCATTCCTTTTATAAAAGCCTTGATATGAAGTTTCGGAATAATAAGCTGAGATGGAAGAGGCGTAGAAGCATTTCCTGAAGATTTCAAGGATTGAGCTGATTTTGTTTCAGCCATCTTCACAACAAAATCCGTCGAGCTGTTTGCAATTGCTGATTGGGCAAACCAGCTGCTCATGAATAGTATAAAAGAAAAGGTGAAAACCCCTCCTATCCATTTCATTCGCTTTCGTATCCTCTGTGACGACGAACAACAAATATAGCGACCGCTCCAATTCCTAATAAAGTAAGAACTGGCACAATTGAATTATAATTATCCTGTGAAGCACCGCCCATACCTGTTTTGGGCATTTCGGAAGGCATAGCCGTATTATCTTTTAATAAAAGCGTTTCAAGACTGTCGGCTTTGTTAATAGCGAGCACTGTGTAAACCGTGTTGGCTTCTAAATTAAGGTTTGGGATGTCCAGTACTTTTTTATTGTCTTGACTAGTTGTAATGGTCAAATCATAGGTTCCGGCATCTACTTCAGAATAGTTTGTCATTTGTTTAAAAGCAGTGTCTTTAAACAAAGTAGGGCCGTGATTAATACCTACATCAACAGCAGGAGCGTCTGGAGAAAAGTGAGCAATTCGGATTTTACTCTTTCCTTTAGCTACGTTCATATCATCTTGAGCTACTTTTAATTCCAAGTGTGCAACTTGGTTAATAGCAGCAAGGGTATAGGCTTTGTTTGCTTCGACGGTTACATTAGTGGAAATGACAGGTTTTTCTTTTCCTTTTGTACCTATGGCATATACCTCTACTTTATGAGAACCCGCAGGTACCTTAAGATAATCTGTCACATCTTTAAACGATGCGCCGACTACGATGCTTTGATTGTCCACATATATATCTACTTCAGGTGCATCAGGTGACGCATGCACAACTCGTATCATTGCCTCCTGCACAGCTGCAGAAGTGAAATTATCTGAAAAAGCTAGCAATAAAACTGCGAGTAAAGAAGCAGCAATAATCTTTACACGGTTCATAACGTTTTACTCTCCTTTTAATCTAAGTTTGTCCTGTTAGTCCCGTATGAAAAGTGGTGGCATGCATTCACTTTTGAACGTACTCGGGCATTTATTCACTTGTTATCATCTACAATTTTATCCAATATATGCATAATTTATTTCATTAGATGAAATTTTTGTAAAAGAGCAGGTAAATAGTTTGAATTTTGTGATAATATTAAAATAAGGGTTTGGTTAGTAGCTGATGTCTCTATCATAAAAGGAGGGGAAGTTATGTGCTGCAAACGAATCATGAAATAAAAAAGGTTGTTCATCGTTCGCTATCAGCTAAAATGATTGTAAAGCGCATGCTGTTTATTTTAGTGGGAGCCCTTTTAATGGCCGTCGGGCTAGAATTTTTTCTTGTCCCTAATGAGGTTATTGACGGTGGAATTGTAGGTATATCTATTATTTTATCCCACTTAACGGATGTTCAAATCGGCTTTTATATCTTCGTATTAAATCTTCCATTCTTTTTCATTGGCTATAAGCAAATTGGAAAAACATTTGCGCTATCTACGCTTTTAGGTGTTATCATTCTATCCATTGCTACCTCTATTTTTCACGACTTGCCGGTCTTAACAGGTGACCCTCTTTTAGCCACTGTGTTTGGCGGAATTGTTCTCGGTGTGGGAGTAGGAATTGTTATTCGGTACGGAGGTTCGCTAGACGGCACCGAGATATTAGCTATTTTATTTAATAAGCGTACGCCTTTCTCCGTAGGTGAGACGATTATGTTTTTTAATTTATTTATTTTGGGAAGTGCCGGTTTTGTATTTGGCTGGGATCGCGCTATGTATTCTTTAATGGCTTACTTCATTGCTTTTAAAACGATTGATATTGTGATTCAAGGGTTAGATGAGTCTAAGTCAGCTTGGATTATCAGCGAACAATATGAACAAATTGGCGAAGCAATTCTTGCTCGTTTAGGGAGAGGCGTCACGTATTTAAATGGGGAAGGGGCGTATACGGGAGATGATAAAAAAGTCATTTTTTGTGTGATTACCAGGCTTGAAGAAGCAAAGCTAAAAGCGATTATCGATGAGATAGATCCATCTGCTTTTTTTGCTGTAGCAGCTATTGCTGAAGTTAGAGGAGGGAGGTTTAAGAAACGAGATATTCATTAGTGAAAGTTGTCTGCTAATGAGGCTGTCCCGTTATTACATGCAGCAGCCTTTTTAATTTTCTCTCTTTGTTTCGAGTATATGGAATGGTTTATGTCGCTTCTGCTGCGTCCTGCTTTGGGCATATCGAACTTCTCTTTTTTCTTGTATATCTTTAAAACGAACATGTAAAATATCTAAAAGATATAAAAAGAGTACATAGTAAAAAACAGAAAGAGGGAGTGACATGAAAAAAACGTTAAAAATAGTAGGAGTCGGTCTTGCGGTTCTTGTTGCAGTGACCGTGGCTTTTTTTGTCATATGGTCAGGTTTTGATTATGAACCTTCAAAGGAGCTTCACTCACTAGTAGATGAGAAAAAAGTAGTGAAGAAAGACGATTATTACGTATTTAAGCCTCAAACGAACAAAGAGATAAAAGCCGGCTATATTATTTATCAAGGTGCTAAAGTAGAGCCGTTAGCATATGGCTATTATGCTCAGCAAATTGCAAATGAAGGATATCTTGTTGCTGTTGTAGATTCTCCGTTTAATATGAGTTTTTTTAGTCAAAATAAAGCGACGGATATTGTGAAAAGCTATCCGAAGATTTCCGCATGGTTTATCGGAGGGCATTCCCTTGGAGGAGTGAGTGCAGCCTCTTATGCGTATGATCATCAAAACTCAATAAAAGGCTTAGTTCTTTTAGCATCGTATCCGATGAATAAAAATAATTTTTCAACTTCCACTTATCCTATTTTGTCTTTAACCGGTGAGAAAGATGGTTTGTCGACGCCTGAAAAAATTAAAGAAACCAAGCATTTACTTTCAAAAAATACGGAGCTGGTCCAGGTAAAAGGAGCTAATCACGCACAGTTTGGAATGTACGGGAAACAAAAAGGCGATAACAAAGCCAGTATTTCCCCTAAAGAGCAGCAGGATGAGCTGGTAAAAAGAACGGTCAAGTGGTTAAACAGTCAAATAAAAAAGTCCGTCAGTAACTAACTGACGGACTTTTTTTCTTTTTTTGGAAATAACACTTGAAAAAATAACCAGTTAGTTATATAGTTAGTTACATTAGTAGTGAACCATTTAAGTGAGGTAGTCAAAATGAAACAATCATTAGATCATCAGCGACCAATTTTTCAACAAATTAAAGAAACCATCGAAGAGAATATTTTGAATGATGCTTTTCCAGAAGAAGAAAGAGTACCGTCTACGAATGAATTTGCCAAAATGTATCGCATTAACCCTGCCACAGCAGCTAAAGGAATTAATCAGCTAGTTGACCACGGAATATTGTATAAAAAGAGAGGGATAGGGATGTTTGTATGTGCGGGCGCCAAAGAAGTATTGCTTACACAAAGAAAAGAAGAATTTTATAACCGTTTTATTGTTCCCCTGAAAAAAGAAGCACAGCATTTGGGGATTACGGTAAACGAGTTAAAAGAGCTGTTAGACAAGGGGGAAATAAAATGAATATAGAAGCGCAGCTGTTAAATAAATGCTATGGATCTAAACAAGTGTTAAAAGACATTTCACTTACGCTAGCAAAAAATAAAATATACGGGTTACTAGGTAGAAATGGAGCGGGCAAAACGACTCTGATGCAAATTGTAGCCGGGCATATTCCAGTTACGACAGGAGAGGTAAAAGTGGGCAATCAATCTCCATTTGAAAACCGCTCTGTCTTGCAAAACATCTGCTTAATTAACGAAAGCGGAAATTTCAAAAAAACATTAAAAGTCAAAGACGTCTTAAAAATTGCGTCACTTTTTTATCCTTACTGGAGCGAAGAAGCTGCTGAGAGGCTTATGGAAGAGTTCGATTTAGATTGTAATATGAAAGTGAAAGCATTATCTAAAGGTATGGAATCAGCATTAGGAATTATTGTTGGGCTATCTTCCCGAACGAGCATCACAATCTTTGATGAACCTTATATTGGACTTGATGCTGCGATGCGAGCGCGTTTTTATGAGCTTCTATTGGATGAATATGAAGAATATCCACGCACGTTCATTATTTCCACACATTTAATTGATGAGGTAAGTAATTTATTTGAAGAAGTACTCATTATGCAAAAAGGAAAGCTGATTCTTCAGGATACGGCAGAAAATTTGCAGCAGCGCTGTGTAAGTGTGAAAGGACCTAAAAGTCAAATTGAAGAATATGAAAAAGGAAAGCAAGTAATCCATGAACAAGTATTCGGAGGAGAGAAAAAAATAGTCCTCTTTAATGAAGATATTTATGCTGAGGAGCTTGTCGACAGTTCATTTCATATAGAAGCTGTTCATATACAGGATATTATGATTTATCTTACAGCAAATCGTGGAGGTGTAGCGTAATGAAAGGACAGTTTGCCGCCATTAGTTATTCGCTCTACGTTGAACTAAAGTATTTAATGATTCGCTTTTGGACGATTCTGTTAGCTTTTGTTGTAGTAGATATTTTAGTTTTCAGTCAGGTGAATGAGCATCTTCTATTAGTAACAAGTATGCCGCAGTACATCTTTTCAGGTATTGTAAGTTTTATTATCATTCGAAAAAGTTTTTCCTTTTGCTTAAAGTTAGGAGCTACTCGTAAAGCATACCTTTTAACGATGACCTGTGTTTTTGCTTTATTTGCAATTGTAATGTCCCTTATCAATGTTGTCATCATGAGCATTTCCATAAAGGTGATTAATAGTTTGAATTTAATGAATGTTCAGCTTTATTATGCGAGCGATTTTATCTTTCATGACCCTACTGTCACTGTTCACTTTTTAACGGACGCTGTATTTATTTTTTTTGTTACAGCAGCATCGTGTTTGCTCGGCAGCATCGTTTACAAATTCGGGCAAACAGGAGGGATGATCACCGGTGCTGTTTTAATTTTACTGTTTACGATTCCAGTGACAAAAGAACCGGTTATTCATTTTATAAAAAGCTTTTCGAACGGGTCGTTGTTACTTACATTCGGAACAATGGTTATCGTAAGCTTCTTATTCTTTCTTATCAACTGGCTGTTTTTAAAAAAAGCGTCTCCTGTCCATCAAGCCTAATAAAAAAAGCAATCATTCCTTTACTGAATGATTGCTTTTTTTATTGTACTTTTTTAGAGCAAGCTGCATCAATATCTAGAATCCAGTCGTGAAACTTTTGCTGAAGAAGTTGAAGAGAAGACTGATTGTTCGATACAATGTCCAGTCCGCGCTCGTCGTATAGGTGGAAGATGGTTTCTTTATTCAAATTCACAATGTAACACTCTTCTTCAATAGCCGGATGAATATGAAGATCGCGGTTGGCAATTGATTGCAAAAGAAGCTTTTCTTTCACATCATTTGTTTTACAGGCAATAATATACTCAGCGTTATTTAATAATGCTACGGATTGAACTTCTTGTTTCTTCAGGCGAGAGCGAATGAATTTTTTAATAGCTGTTTCTTTTTTCTTTTTTAAAAGTAAATCATCCTGTGCAGCATTCGCTTTGAAAACAAGTAACAGCTCATCATTTTTTTCATGGAGTGTCTCAAAAATTTCGTAAGCGCGTGCGTACACATTTTTCATGTATTCTCGTTCCCATACGCCTTTTTGATTGGTAAGCGTAAAACGGATACCTGCGGGCGCGTTATAAAAAAGAGGTCTTTTCATTTGAACATTTGGAAACATTGTTGTTAAGTATGATTGAAGCCGCATTGTAGTCATACGCAACACCTCATTTAGTTTAGTCCTGACTTAATATGTTGAGTTTAGTCTATCACGTGATTAGCTAAATTTGTAAAGAAGTAATGTTATTTAATCAAAAGGTAACCAAACTGTTATATTTTGTTGATTTTGCATTATTTCTTTACACAACCTTTGCGGATGAACAGGTTTTTTCATACGCCTGTCGTATTACTTAACGTAGTAACGACGTGAAGAAAGGATGATATACGGTGAAAAAACAGCTTGTTCTTATTTCAATTATTACAGCTGCTTTCTTTGTGCTCATTTTTCACAAAACGATCTTTCAAGAAGGTAATCCTCTTCCTATTGCATGGAGTATTGTAAAATTAAAATCTTCGGGTGAAGATGTTGTTCAAATATCCGATAAGCCTAAAAGGTATCTCATTCATTCAAATGACTACTTAACGTTTATAAAACAAATGAAAAAGAAAAAAGTGAATTTTCAATATCAAGATGATAAAAATTTTTATTTTAATAACGACAATGAACGCCAGCTGTTCGTCAGCAAAAACTATACCGATAAGTTCACGATTATGGAACTAAAGAAAAAAGAGCTGACTGAAGCTGGCGTTGAGTAATAAGAGCTAATCTCTGCCCTGTGTTCCAAAATCTTTAATTTGAACATGAATATGATAGTCGATGGTCGACTGGCTAAATATTTCATCCCATTCATGCTGATGTTTTTTCCAAAAATGAGGATGATGAATTCGTACGTAATCATGCAGGTCAATCACATCAGCTTTGTAATTATTTTGTAATAAGCGAAGTGTTTTTTCTGCATCTTTTCGAATGATTTTTTCTATTTTTTTTTCGGTGTTCTTTACATTAGAGGCGGCAAGAGCCTGTTTTGAAGTCTCCCAATCTTCTGATAGCCTGCCGCTTGTTTGAACGTTGATGTCAAAATGAACGGAGTGATTTGAATCAATGCGGGCCTTCACATCTTGCTGAACATCTCCAATTTCATAGGAAAAGGGGTATGGACCGTGTTTGCCGTAAATAATTCCGCCTTTAATATTCCCCGTTAACCACGTTAATGCCTCCACTTGGTGCTGAGTTAAGGTGAATTTTGCTTTTTTATCTTTTATGATTGCCGCGCCGTCTATTTCAACGCTATTTTTTATTTTAGAAAGCCGCTGTATTAAAAAGCTTTGATCTGTTTTTAACTTAGCTGATAGCTCTCCCATGGTTAGGGGATTTAGAATTTTGTTCGTTTTGAATTTATTATAAACAAGCTCGTAAATTAAGTTTACAGGCGGTACAGACATTCCTTGAATCGTTAAAACGTTTTTAGCATCGCCTTTTGTAACAAACGCAAGGCTGCTGCGGCGTATTTCATTATCACGTACAAACTGATTGATAAGCGCATCAAGAGGGATGGTCTTGCTTGCTTTTTCTCCTATTAAAAGTGCTCGCTGATGCTGGCTGTATATAGGATCAGATTTCAGCGAAATATTTCGCGTGATTTCATGAATTGTAGGACCAGCTGTTGTAATGTTTTTGTATGGAATGGAAGAAGACATATTTCCGGACTCTGTCTCGGTTAACGTTTGATGAGTCAGCACAAGCTGATTTTTTCCTGTTTTTGGTTCTATTTTCGATGTGATATCCATTGCCACGCCTATAACAAGAGCAAGTTGTTCAATGTTTCGATGATTTGTACAGCCGCACAATAAAAAAATGGTCATCATGACAGGAAGACATTTTTTCGTCATTTGAACACAACCTTTTTTATTTTCATTAACATGCTGAAAAAAAGAGGGATAACCAAAAATGTCACTAAAAATGCCCAGCCTAGAACAGTTGAATAATTCGACACGTCGCTTGCTGTTTTGGGGGCTAAAGAGCTCATAAATAAAGCGGGTACAAGAAAGATAATATTAGTAGTTGATCGGTTTTTGAAAATTTTTTTAAATCCTGAAACAGCTAAAAAGAAATACATTACAAAGGTTAAAAAAAACTGAAGAAGCCAGACAATAAGTAAAAATAATTCAAGCCTCTCAAAGAAAATTCCTTTTACTTCATGCGTCTGAACAAATTCAATCGTAGGCCAGACGGTCGTTTTTACCTCCGGAACGGATAACGCGCCGACAACTAATACGTAAGTGATAATATATAAAAGTAAAGGAATGGAAAATCCGATGATAGAAACTTTTCGTAAATGATTTTTGTTTTTCATATGCTTTGGAAGAAATACAATCGTTTCAATCCCTAAAAAGGAAACAGAGACGGTTGTAAAAGCAGCAAGAAGCGGGCTGAATCCATCGGCTAACACGGGCTGTAAGTTTTTTAAATCGACCATTCCGATACTAAGAAGATATAAGATAAGAAGAATGATGACCGTTACAGGAAAACATAGGGCCATTACTTTTCCAATAGAATTAATACCCCCAGTGATTAAATAGACGCCTGTCAAAATAAACGAAAGGATAATTAATTCAATGGGCATCGTTTCCAGTAAATAGAAATGGATCATTTCTGCCATAGCTCTTACTTCAAAACTTGCTACAGATGTGAAATAAACGACTATAGCGAAGTTGAAGATATTTCCAATCAACTTGCCGGTTACTTCTTGCGTGAAGTCAAACATACAGCTAATCGTAAAATATTTAACCATCCAGACTAAAAAAAGAACAACTCCAATAAACAAAAGGCCGTCCATAATAAGTACAATCCATCCGTCTGCGTTGTTTGTCTGGTTTGTAATGCTGCTTGGCAGTGTTAATAAACCGACGCCCAGCATGGTTGAAGAGATAATTGAAATGGCATAAAAGTCTGAAAGAAGCTTGCTTGATTGTGACTGTGATTGTTCCATATGGTCCTCCTTTTGTCAGTTTTATTTGGCTTTATTTTTAGACTGTTTTAGACTTTTGTTTGGCAGACGAATATAAGAATCTTTCCACGCTTTTTTATTTAACGCAAAAAACGGTTTGAAGTAAGCCATACCAAAACTTTCGAGCTTGGTTAGATGAATGACGAGAACAAGAAAAAACATGGTAACTCCGTATAATCCAAATATTGCTGCAATCATCATAGATACGAAACGCAAAATTCGAAACGAAAGGCCAATTCCGTACTGAGGAACGGTAAAGGACGCAATTGCCGATACAGATACAACAATAATCATAACGGAGCTAACGATATGGGCTTCCACCGCTGCTTGACCAATCACAACCCCGCCTACAAGTCCAACTGTTTGTCCCACAGGAGTAGGGAGACGCAGACCGGCTTCGCGCAATAATTCAAGCGTCACTTCCATAACCACTGCTTCGATAAAAGGAGAAAAAGGAACGTTTTCTCGTGTGGCCGCAATAGTAATAGCAAGCTCCGTCGGAAGCAGACCTTGGTTAAACGAAACGAGTGAAATATAAATAGCTGAAAAGAATAGGGTAATAAAAATAGACAAGTACCTTAGTAATCTTAGCAACGAACCAGCTATCCATCTTTCGTAATAATCGTCGGGTGATTTCATAATCATATCGAAAGTTGTAGGCACTAAAAGAGCAAAAGGAGAGCCATCTACTAAAATGGCTACTCGCCCTTCATTCACCGCAGCGAGAACACGATCCGGTCTTTCTGTATTTTGTACTTGAGGGAACGGTGAGTAAGGTGCTTCTTCTAAAAATTCTTCAATCATTCCTGAGTCTTGAATGTTATCTAAAGGAATGTCTAATAATTTCTCTCGGACTTGATTCACGATGTGAGTTTGACAGTGTTTATTATGAAAAACGATACTTGTTCGATGTTCCTTTGTATTTCCAATATAAATGTCTTCAATAACCATTTCTTCTTCGGTAGAACGCTGCCTTAAAAGGCCAAGGTTTTCATCTAAGTTTTCGATCAGAGCAATTTTAGGGCCGCGCACTACTTTTTCTGTTGTAGGTTCACTTAAAGAGCGCTGTTTGGTCATAGACATATTCAGCGAGTATGCCGTGGTGCTTTCGCTAATGAACAGCAAAGGCTGACCTTTAAAAAAACACGAGATCGCTTGCTTGTATGTATAAACTTCTTTGTCTTTAATGACAGAAATAAACGAATCGATGTCATCGAGTGTTTGCGTTTCACTTTTTGCTTTTGTCTCAACAACATGCTGAGTAAGATTATCAAGTTTTTCTCCGTCTACTAATCCTTGGAGATAAATAATACATATATATTTTGTGGGAGACAGCCATAATTTTTTGGAACCAACGTCTGTATTTTGACCCACCAAATCTAGAAACGTTTGAACGGTGTAGTCTGCATTGGGCTGAAATTTTGAATCGAGCATAAATAAACTCACCGCCTGTTGTGTTAATGAGCTTAGTGTTTACGATGTAAAAACGAGTTATGCGAAAAATGTGGAAGAATAGAAAAGATATGTTATGGTAAAGAAAAGAGGTGATGGTATGCTACATTCATTTACGTTAAAAACGAATAAGCGTGATGAAATGATTGACGTGACGAGTCAGGTACAAGCATTAATAAGAACAGAAGGATTAAAAGAAGGGGCTGTAGTTGTTTACTGTCCTCATACAACCGCTGGTATAACAATTAATGAAAATGCGGATCCGGATGTAAAAACCGATATGATCCGACGCTTCGATGAAGTATATCCTTGGGAACATAAGTTAGATCTTCATATGGAAGGAAATACGGCGGCGCATCTCAAAGCGAGCACGGTCGGCTCCTCTCAGCATATAATCGTTCACGATGGGCAGCTGCTGCTAGGAACGTGGCAAGGAATTTATTTTTGTGAGTTTGATGGACCAAGGACTCGTACGTATTATGTAAAAATTTTATCGGCACAATAACTTTTTTTCATACGTCATTGTCCAACTTTTTTCTGAAAATTGTTATAAAACAAAGTTGATTTAATATAAATGTTATATAACAGTTAAAGGGAGAGATTGAACAATGGAAAAGATAAGTGCAGAACAAGAAGTAGTAAAAAAAGAAAATGAAAAAACAAATTTTACATGGGTGGAAGAATACCCAACCATTTTAGACATTGTCAATGAGTATTACAGTACGTGTCGATAAATAAAGTGAAGAGACAAAATTATTTTAATTGAAAGAAGATCCGAATGAGTTTGATTCTTGCTTGAGAATTTAACGCGTTCGGATTTTTTCATTGGTAGGGTGGACGTAGGTTTCGTATATGTAGGCGAGGAGGCTCATCGGACGCTGACGGAAAACGAAGTCTTACACGGAAATCAACAGCGATGCAACAAGCAGTCGAGATCATTTATCTCACTTGTTCGTCTTTAGGTTGGATTGATTTAGTTATGTCTTAATATCTTTTTTTATAAAAAAAGATATAATAGTAGCAATTTTCCTAAAAGGTTTAATATAATAAATATTAGGGTGCTGAATTGTATGAAATAAAGATAAAACGCATCGTTTCATACTATTTCCTTTTTTACCGCTAGTATAGCCTTGAAGAAAAAGTTTCATTTGATATACTAACTATACGCTTAGTCTTTAAGAGAAAGATGAAGATTCATTGTCATTGTTACACGCAGTGAATGAGCTGCCTTTGCTTGGCGAAAACGTCGTACAAACAAAGACAGATAGCGAATTGTTTTGGGTGCGTTCATTTAGTTCAAAACAGGGAGGCGATTAGTCTATGTTACTTGTACGTATGGCCATGATTGGTTTCTTTTCATTAACAGCCATATCATTGTTTTCTTTTCAGTCCGTTGAAATTATCCATGCCATTATGGACTTTTTCTCATCAGCTGATAAGTACTAAAAAACGATATCTTTTTTAAATAAAAAGCGGATAACCCTTAGGGGCTATCCGTCAAAAACCGCCCAAAAGGCGGTTTTTTTATGCTTATAGCTGTGCTAACAAACGCACTGCATTCATTCTCTGATGACAAAGTCCACGTGTTTTTTAGCTTAACATTCGTTAAAATAAGTATTTACGTACTGTTCAAACTGAAGCCAATCGTCCACGCGAGGGACATTTACTTCTTCGTTATACGGGTAGCTCATGGCAACAGCATGGCGACCTGTAGCTTGAAAAGCCTTCAAATTATGCGGTGCATCATCAAATAGCAAGTCTCCGTATATTTTATCTTTTTGGTGTGTAAACACGATATTGTATTTTCCAATAAACGGAAGGTGTTTCTCGACCCACTGCTCTTTTTCTGTATAAGCATAGGTACGGCTGCTTGTAACAATTAAAATGGAAAACCTTTCATAAAGTCGTTTAAGAACCTCAACAGCATGAGGGAGAGGTTGTAAATGTAAAAAAAGCCCCGGCTGATCGAGGTAGTCATAAATTTTCGTGCCGCATTCCGGCTTTACATACTTTTCTGATTCCCAGCATTTTAACTTTTCAACCGATAAGCTGTCGCAATAATCTTTGTTATATTGGTTATGCCAATCCGTCATAAGATCACAAATGACAGAATCCATGTCAATTAAAAGGGTGTGCATTTATTCAACTTCCTTTACAGTATTCATCTACACGCTTGGTTTTGCAATGTAATGTGCTGCTTCTACTATACCAAATCTTTTACATGCAGAAAAAGAGCAAGCCGCATCAAAATCGCACAGCTTGCCCTTTTTATAGAAACTACATTCTTTTAGCACCTAAATAGCGTTTGCTCCAATAGCTCTCTTTTAGAGAAGAGATGCTCACACCTTTAGATGAAGAGCAGTGAAGAAACTGGTTATTTCCTAAATAAATTCCTGCATGAGAAGGCCCTTTTGTATAGGTTTGGAAGAACACAATATCTCCAGCTTTTGGACTTGAGACGCGCGTTCCTTTTTGATAAATTTGAGCTACTGTTCGAGGAAGCTGAACCCCGCCTCCATGTTTGAATGCATAGCCAATAAAACCGCTGCAGTCAAAGCCGCTTGGCGTTGTTCCGCCCCAGCGATATCGAACGCCCATATACTGTTTTCCTTTGTTAATCACTGCGTTAGGGTTATAGCGCGCTGAGCTAGAAGTCGATTTACCCTTTGCTGAAACGCCTAGTTTAGCATACGTTCCCTTTCCGACAATACCATCTGCTGCTAGTCCATTTTTGCGCTGAAATGATTTTACAGCAGAAGTTGTAACAGTCCCAAAGTATGTAGTCGTATTCCCTTTAAAATAACCTTTATTTTTCAACGTTTGTTGTAGTTGTTTAACATCTTGGTGATTCATGCCTTGGCGAAGCGTTTGGTCGCCTAGAGCCGCTTGGCTGACAATCGGGCTAGTAGAAACAATAACGCCAGCAAGCGTAAGAGCTGCTATTACTTTTTTCATAAAACTAGTACCCCCTGAAAATTTTTCCTGATTTGAGTAAATTCATCATATCATCTTTCGACAGTGTTCTACGTTACAATTTCATTACATATATGAAAAAAATGAAATATAAAGGTGAATATAGTCTTATAAAAGCTGTAACTAAAAGGGTTCTTTAGATGTGCAATATTGCTAGAAAAACTTTGAATATTTGACGGTAAATAACTAAAAGATATGAAAAAGTATGTACATTTAAAATTTAACAAAGAAATATGTTGTGAATTACTACACAAAAAGTTCGAACTCGGGTAAAATGTAGAACTATAATATAGTAGTCATGTATGTGACTTTGATGAGGTGAAAGTAATGAAAAGAATAGGTGTATTAACAAGCGGCGGAGATTCTCCAGGTATGAATCCTGCGGTTCGTGCTGTTGTGCGTAAAGCAATTCATGAAGGTATGGAAGTTTACGGTATCTATCAAGGGTATCAAGGATTAATAGAAGGAAATATTAAAAAGCTAGAAGTTGGAGATGTCGGTGACATCATTCAACGCGGCGGAACTATGCTTTATTCTGCAAGATGCCCAGAATTCAAAACAGAAGAAGGGCGTTTAAAAGGTATTGAAAACCTTAAGAAGCACGGTATTGAAGGCTTAGTAGTTATTGGTGGAGACGGATCATATATGGGAGCTGTAAAACTAACAGAGCTTGGTTTCCCTTGTATCGGTATCCCAGGAACAATTGATAACGACATTCCAGGAACAGATTTTACATTAGGGTTTGATACGGCTCTTCATACGGTTATCGATGCTATTGATAAAATCCGTGATACGGCGACTTCTCATGAACGTACGTTTATTATTGAAGTTATGGGTCGTAATGCAGGAGACATTGCTCTTTGGTCAGGTCTTGCTGGCGGTGCGGAAACAATCCTTATTCCAGAAGCAAAAGATGAGTTCCAAGAAATGGTTGACCGTTTGAGAAAAGGACAAGAGCGCGGTAAAAAGCACAGCATTATCGTAGTAGCTGAAGGCGTAGCCAATGGTAATGAAGTAGCGAAGCAGCTGCATGAAGCTGCAGGTATTGAAACGCGTGTAACAGTATTAGGACACATTCAGCGCGGTGGTTCCCCAACTGCTCAAGATCGTGTGCTAGGAAGCCGTTTCGGCGGTCGTGCAGTCGAGCTTCTGCTAGAAGGTAAAGGCGGCCGTGCAATCGGTATCCGTAAAAATGAAATTGTAGATTATGATATTATGGAAATTTTAGGTGAACCTCACCATATCAATGCTGATATGTACCGTTTATCTAAAGAGCTTTCAATCTAATCACAGTATGGCTGAGGCGAAACTTCTTATATGGAAGGAGTTTCGTCTTTTTTTGATTGCATCCCTGTTCCTTCGCAGTGTTTGCATGTTTTCATGTAACCGATACCAGGAATAACGGCTAGCTTTCCGAGTCCTTTGCAAAAGGTGCAAATTAATTCAAAACCAAACATCGTTCCATCCCCTCTGTACAAGTTTTCTTTCAGTTTATCATAAAAGTAGACAAATAATTTTAAAAATTATAGAAATAATCAAAAAAATGATTACATTTGAACAGCGAGTGATATAGTAAAGAGAGAAGACCATTTTACAAAAGAGGAGAGGAAGCGTGATGTTTAAACGAATTTTACTTGCCTCAGATGGCTCAGAGCATGCAGCTAAAGCAACAGAAAAAGCTGTTCAGCTGGCTCAGCTGACGGAAAACAGTTTTATTCAGGTCATTTATGCAGTAGAGGGTGATTCAAGATTAAAATCACTTAGCCGCGATGAGGAACGTGAAAGCCGGATACATACAACAGATGAAATTTTAAAGCAAGGAAACGTGGAGTATGAGATTACGTTTATGCACGGAGACGCGGCTAAAACAGTGATTCAATTTGCTAATCAAAATTCATTTGACCTTGTAGTAATAGGAAGCAGAGGGTTAAATCCTGTAAAAGGCATGCTGCTTGGAAGCGTGAGTTCTAAGATTGCACAGCAAGTAACGATTCCTGTGCTAATTGTTAAATAGGAGAGAAATGCAATGGTAAAACAGTACAAAGAATTAAAACAGCTCATTGATGATGCTAAACACATTTGTTTTTTTACGGGAGCAGGAATGAGCACAGAGTCGGGCATACCGGACTTTCGCTCTCAAAATGGCTTATATCGCCAAAATAAAAGCTTTGTGGACATAGTAGCTGCTGACTTCTATGAGCAATATCCTCATGAATTTTGGCCGCTGTTTAAAGAAATTTTTCATATTAAAATGCTGCATCAGTATAAAGCAAATACGGGCCATCGCTTTATTGCTGAACTAGAAGAAGCCAAAACCGTGCATGTAATTACGCAAAATATTGATGGCTTGCACCAAGATGCAGGAAGCACGAACGTCTTTGAAATTCATGGGTCCATTAAGAGAGCTCATTGTCCAAGCTGTAAAGAAGAGTATGACTTAGCGTATTTAAATCAGTCAGCTCTCCCACAATGTACAGCGTGTGAGCGCCTTTTAAAGCCAAATGTTGTTCTTTTTGGAGATGCCATTCATCAGTTCGATGAAGCAGTTACAGCAGCGCTGTCATCTGATTTATTCATCGTGCTTGGTTCATCGCTTGAAGTAGCACCGATTAATCAGATTCCGCTGCTTGTGAGCCGGTACAATCGTACAAACATGGTGATGATTAATAAAGAACCTACGCATTATGATTATTTGTTTGATTTGGTTATCTATGATTCCATTGGACAAGTGGTCGCAAATTTATAAGCGTCTATGCATGGACATAGCGCTTTTTTAGCATTTAGTGATAAAGTGTAGGGATGTATCATATGGTGTAGTACATCATCCATTCGCTAATGGATAGAAGGGATGTTTGCGCATATGAGTGGAGGCTTGAGAGTTTGTCTCTTCATTGTTGGTATTGCACTCAAAGTGACAGCTGTTTTGACTTTGATTTTTGAAATGAATCTTGTCCCTATTCACGGAAGGAGTCTCACTTATTATGCTGAAGCAATAGGTATGAAACTCCCCATTATCTGTTTTGTCCTTGGTTTTTTTTGTGTAGCAGCAAGCTTTTATTTACCTGCTAAAAATCGCCGTACCAGTAAATAGCAAGGGCAGGAGACTAACTAAAACGTTTGACTGCAAAGTTTTTAACATTTAAAATAAAGTCAATAAGTTTAAAAAGAAATAGGATAATTATTCCTTATTCTTTTTAGATATACGGAAATAGAGGTGATTGGATGGGGCAGTGTACCACGTTGGCGAAGTAGCATTATATGCACCAGTGTCAAAGCGTACAATACAGTATTATATAAACCTACATTTGCTTCACGCATATCGCTCTTTATCACATAATCGCTCTTTTAAGACGTTAACAGACTTTAACTTTATAAAGATTGTAAACTACTAAATTTTTTATAAATGAATGGAAGAGAGAATCAGCGCTGAAGCAACATCATGAAATGAAGCGATGTGAGCCATTGCTTCACATCTAGAACAGCTGAATAAAGAATGACCTGCTACATTAACGAGTGAAACGTGAGATAAGGAAGAAAGACTGGCAGTTTTGCTCCATATAAAAATGTTTATACATTTATCATTTGATTCCTCCTTATATGCACTTTTCCAAGTGATCAGTACAGGGATAGAGTTCTTTATCCAAATTTTTTATTTTTTAGGAGGTGAGTCCTTACTCGTTTTTAAACGAGCTAAGGAACTTGATTGGACATATTTAACTTGATTTTACTAGCGGTACTGATTGCATTAACTGCTTTTTTCGTTGCTACCGAGTTTGCGATTATTCGCGTGAGGAGTTCCAAAGTGGATCAGCTTATAGCAGAAGGGAGCAGCAATGCAAAAGCTGCGAAGCAAGTTATTTCAAACTTAGATGAATACTTATCTGCGTGTCAGCTTGGTATTACGATTACTGCGCTGGGAATTGGTTGGTTAGGAGAGCCTACACTTTCGCATCTCCTGTCCCCATTACTTGATCAACTAGGGATAAGCGGAGCTTTAACAAAAGTACTATCTGTTGCGATTTCTTTTGCGGTTGTTACATTTATAAACGTTGTGGTCGGAGAGCTTGCTCCGAAAACATTTGCAATTCAAAAAGCAGAGAAAGTCACTTTATTATTTGTTCGTCCGCTTATACTCTTTTATAAAGTAACCTATCCTTTCATTTGGCTATTAAACAGTTCTTCTCGTTTAATAACAGGGTTATTTGGTCTAAAGCCTGCTTCAGAAAATGAGCTTGCACACAGTGAAGAAGAGCTTCGCATCTTGTTATCAGAAAGCTATAAAAGCGGTGAAATCAATCAATCGGAGTTTAAATATGTAAGTAAGATTTTTGACTTTGATGATCGCGTTGCCAAGGAGATTATGGTGCCGCGTACGGAAGTCGTTTCGATTGACCAGGAAGATACGGTCGAATACATCCTTGAGATGGTCCAAGAAGAGCGGTTTACCCGCTATCCGGTCATCGATGGAGATAAAGACCATATTATTGGAATGGTCAATATGAAAGAGATTTTAACCGAGATTGTCATGAACAACAGCAAGGAAAAAATAAATTTAAAACAGTATATCCGTCCTGTTATTGAAGTAATTGAATCGATTCCTATTCATGATTTATTGCTTAAGATGCAGCGTGAACGCATCCATATGGCTATTTTAATTGATGAATACGGAGGAACAGCAGGGATTGTAACAGTAGAGGATATTTTAGAGGAAATTGTCGGTGAAATTCGTGATGAATTTGATGCGGATGAACTTCCATTAATTCAGAAAGTCAAACCCGATCATTATATTGTAGATGGAAAATTATTAGTAAGTGAGCTTAACGAGTTGCTTGGCACAACAATTGATGATACGGATGTTGATACAATTGGAGGCTGGGTATTGACGGAAAAATATGACGTCAAGCAAGGAGAAAGCCTTAGCTTTGATCAGTATGACTTTACCGTTACGAAAATGGAAGGCCATCATATTCAATATATTGATGTGATCAAAAAACGTCAGGTGCATCAAAGCACGGATGAAGCGGTTAATGTTTCAGACATGAATCAGTCACAGGCTTTATCTTCGTAACAAAAAGGCGCATTGCAAAAGAGCAATGCGCCTTTCTTATGGAAAAAGCGTGCTGGGAAGATGATAAAGTAATATGATGGAACTAAGGGATAATATTACCGCTATGAATCTTAAAATCAATTTGCTTTAATAAAAGTATGAAAACTCTATCAAAACTTTTATTAGTAACACTGTTGTCTGTCACTCTAGCTTTTGGTCTTAATAACACTGCGCAAGCAGCAACCGTACATACCGTTCAATCGGGAGATACGATGTGGAAAATAGCAGTAAAATATCAGGTTGGCGTTTCCGAGCTGATTGAAGCGAATTCTGCTATTAAAAATCCTAATTCGATCTATCCGGGACAGAAAATTACTATTCCAACCGATAAAGCAGGAAGTTCATACGAAGAGCAAGTAGTTCAGCTAGTGAATCAAGAACGTGCTAAAGTAGGACTTAAGCCTTTAAAGTCTAATTGGGAAGTAGCTCGCGTTGCTCGCTATAAATCGCAGGATATGATTGATAAAAATTATTTCAGTCATACATCGCCTACATATGGAAGTCCGTTCGACATGATGAAAAACTTTGGTATTACATACAGTACAGCAGGTGAAAATATCGCTGCTGGACAAGCAACTCCAAAAGAAGTGGTTAACGCATGGATGAATAGCGAAGGTCACCGTAAAAACATACTATCGAGTCAATTTACCGAAATTGGAGTAGGTTACGCTAAAGGTGGAAGCTACGGTCATTACTGGACTCAAATGTTCATTTCAAACTAAAAAAGAAAGGAAAAAAAGCTGACTTAGTAGTCAGCTTTTTTTAGCTTCGAGCACTTTCTAGAAATTCTTTTGGATTGCCAGAAAGCTTTCCGTCCTGCTCAACGATGAGTGTGCGCGTAGGGAAAGCAAATTCTACGCCTTCTTCTTCAAGAATGTCCATAATTTCGAAGTTTATATTTTCTTTTACATCTAAATAATCAGCAAAAACGGTTGTATTTGTAAAGAAATACAGATAGATATTTAGACTGGATTCATAAAAGCCGTCAAAATTTACAAGAATCGTTTCATTGTGAATTTCTTCGTGCTCCGTCAGCATCTTTTTAATTCTTGTCACTACGGTTTCTAACTTTTCTTTTGGTGTATTATAATTCAAGTTTAAATGAAAGGCAATTTGACGTTTTCCCATCTTAGCCCAGTTAATAATAGGTTCATTAGAAAGAGTAGCATTTGGAACCGTTACGACTGCTTGAGCGAACGTTCGAATTTTGGTGCTTCGAAACGTAATATCTTCTACAACGCCTTCAACACTCGGTGTTTTAATCCAATCTCCAATGGTAAAAGGCTTTTCGGTAATAATCACAATTCCGCCGAATAAATTACTAACGGTGTCTTTAGCGGCTAGGGCAAAAGCAAGACCACCTAAACCAAGACCCGCTACAAAGCCGTTTACGTTAAAACCCCACTCTTCTGCGATGATGGAGATAGAAAGCATAACAACAACGATGCGGATGAACTTTTCAATAAAAGGAATAATGATTCGATCCACTTGGATATCGAAATTTTTGGCAAACGTTGCAAAAAATAAATTGGTAGAAGCAGCTAAATTATACAAGCCCCATCCTGCAAGGCCAACAGAAGCTGAACGAACTAAATGTCTTTCCGTGTCGGCTGTTAAAACATCAAAGGGAAGATAGGGAAGAGCAAGCTTGAAACCAATAATTACAAAAATCCAGCGCAGCGGCTTTTCAAAAGCTTCCAAAACGCTCGTAATTAAATTGATTTTTTTATTTTTGACAAAACCAATAATAAACTTAAACAAATAAGTCGTGAAAAGCTTGCGAAGAATTAAAAAGATCAAAAAGATCCCAATCGCAATCACGATTTTTTTCCAATCATCTAACGATGATAGAGACTTCAAAAAATCCATACAATCCTCCTAATTACCAAAACTGTGCTACAGTCCATTTATATCCGTCGATCGAAAGCATTTCTATGTAGAGTGTTCTTTACCCTAAATTCATGCTTTTTAAAAGCTTCTTCCCTATTAAAATAGCACAAAAATACCTTTAAATCTATTTAAGTGATAATTATGAATATATCTCTTTTTAGTAAAAGAGACAGACAACAGTCTGAAAATAAGTTGTATAATAAATAGGTGATATTATAAACGTTAATGTATCTTATTATTTATTGAAAACGTTCGTTGGAGGGAGAAGTTTTGTTAAGTCAATTGAATAGAATGCTAGAAAAATTGATGCCGTTTATTACGCCGGTCAGCTTGCTCATAGGAGTTCTTATCGGTTCGTCATTAAGTCAGTATGCCTTCTTAATTCCATGGCTTTTTGCATTAATGACGTTTGCCGGAAGTTTGAATTCAAATTTTCACCAGTTAAATGCCACGATACACCGTCCATTTCCAATCATTATGGCCCTGTTTGTTTTACATATTTTTATGCCAGCGTGGGCTTGGAGCGTTGGCCAAGTGATTTTTCCACATGATGTATTTACAAGCACAGGTCTTTTGCTAGCAGCGATCATTCCAACAGGAGTGACTAGTTTTATATGGGTCTCGATTTACAAAGGAAGCATTCCTCTTGCGCTATCCATTATTTTAATTGATACTCTTTTGGCGCCGCTTATCGTTCCTTATACACTTTTATTGGTAGTTGGAGACACCGTGCATTTGGAAGCGCTAAAGTTAGTCAAAGATTTGTGTTTTATGATTGTCCTTCCATCTTTGTTAGGCATGTGCTTAAATCAATATACAAAAGGAACAATTAAGCAGACATTAGGACCAAAGTTGGCACCTGTTTCGAAAATAGGGCTAAGTGTGATGGTTATGATAAACGGGGGAGTAATTGCACCTTATTTAAAACATATTGATAAAAAACTGCTGTTTATTATCGTGATCGTCTTTTTAATGAGTTCAGCTGGTTATTTCTTCAGCTGGATGATTGGCAAATGGCTAAGATGGGACCGAGCAAAAGTTGTGACGCTTACGTTTTGCGGAGGCATGAGAAATATTAGCGCCGGAGCCGTGTTAGCCGTATCTTATTTTCCAGCTCCCGTTGCTGTACCCGTCGTACTGGGGATGTTATTTCAGCAGGTATTAGCTGCTTTATCAGGGCGTTTAGTTCAAAACTATTACGAGAAAAAAGACGCTGAATTTGTTTCATTAAAATAAATGGAAGAAGCAAGGGAGGAACCATAGTAATCATAAAGTAAGCACTCTGTTTTAATGACGAGGGATAAGGTGCTTTTACGCTTGCTGCGTTCAAGATAACGAGGTGATTAGAAAAAGAAACGGTGTGGCATACTAGAAAGAAAAAGGTCGGATATTTTTGCTTATCAATATAGCGCTGGCGTTTGTTTTACCTTGGATTTTTGGCACGTTCTATTTACATCCTAAAAATCGTCGTTTACTGCCTTTAGTAGGAACTGCTTTTTGCATTTTAGCAATCGTTATCAATGAATTAGGGAGCTATTATGGTTTTTGGAAACTCCGGACTTCTTTAGAAAATGAAGCATTAGAAGCGCTGCCTTTTAATTTAGGCGTCTATCCTGTATTGGCTAGCTATATGATTTTTTTAATCCAGCGAATTGGAAAGCCTCATTTTTTTATTTTTCTTATTGCGCTGTTTACAACATGTTTAGAAGGAACGTATGTGCATATGGAAAGAGTTACATACGGAAACGGATGGAATCTCGGCTGGACATTTTTTTCCTACTGGATTCCGTACGGCGTGATTTATTTATACTATAGGTATTTGGTTAGTCTTAGACTGCTTCACTAGAAGAAAGAAAAAGAAGTAAATTTGCACAATAAAAAAAGCCGTGAATATTCACGGCTTTTTTTATTAGATCGCTTCTTTCGAGCTAGATTTATCTTTTGAATGATCCCATGCATCAATATTATCAAGTCCAGAAATGCTGTCTTGGTAGAAGACAGGGTCTTTTCCAGCTTTCTTTTGAGCAAGATAATCTTTCAGTGCTGCAAAAGAAATTTTCGAGAGCAAGAGAATCGCGATTAAGTTGACCACTACCATCAAGCCCATAAACAGGTCTGCTAAATCCCATACAAGCTGAATTTGAGAAATAGAACCGAACACAATCATTGCAAGTACAGCAACACGGTAAGTTACTAGCCAAGCTTTATTTGTGTTCAAGAACTCAATATTTGTTTCTCCGTAGTAGTAGTTACCGATTAATGTACTAAAAGCAAATAGGAAAATCATAATTGCAAGAGCACCTGTTGCCCAAGAGCCAATGTGAGTGCTTAAAGCAGCTTGTGTTAACTCAATACCGCTTAAATTTTTATTTGTATAAGTACCTGAAAGCAAAATGATAAAGGCAGTACTACTACAAATAATAAGCGTATCTGTTAATACACCAAATGCTTGAATCAATCCTTGCTTTACCGGGTGGCTTGTTGTTGCAGCTGCGGCTGCATTTGGAGCACTACCCATACCAGCTTCGTTTGAGAATAATCCGCGTTTAATTCCTTGCATAAGAGCTGCTCCAAGAGAACCGCCGGCAATTTGATCGAAACCAAATGCATTTTTAACGATTAACGCAATAAGAGAAGGCATCTCTTGAATGTTCATAATAATAATGAAGAGTGCTACTGCAATATAGGCAACAGCTAGTACCACAACAATGTATTCTGACATTTTTGCAATACGCTTAACTCCGCCAAAAATAATGGCAGCGAAAGCCACTGTCATAATAATTCCTAACACTAAACGATTTGTTCCGAACGCATTTTCAAACGCAAGAGTAATCGTGTTCGATTGTACAGCATTAAAAATTAAGCCGAATGATAAAGTGATTAAGACAGCAAACAGTCCGCCCATCCAGCGCTTCTTTAACCCTTTTTCCATATAGTAAGCCGGTCCGCCTCGGAAGCCGCCGTCTTTGTCTTTTACTTTGTATATTTGTGCTAATGTACTTTCGATAAATGCTGAAGCTGAGCCAATAACGGCAAGCACCCACATCCAAAATACAGCACCAGGTCCCCCTAAAGCGATCGCAATCGCAATACCTGTAATGTTCCCCGTACCAACGCGGGCTGCCATACTGATACAAAACGCTTGGAATGGCGAAATTCCGTCTTTAGAAGAGCTATCCGCACCTTCTTTTAATACACGAATCATTTCTTTTAATAACCGAATTTGTAAAAACTTTGACCTGAATGTAAAAAACAAACCAAATGCAATCAGCATCGCAATCAGTAAGTAGGACCAAAGAAATTCGTTGATTGAACTAACAAAACCTTGAACTACTTCTTGCATAGTTTCACCTCTTCATGAATTATAGTAGAATAATAATAAAAAACGTGAATTTATAGAATTTTCCCTCTATTTAGATAGATCTCCCTATTTCCCCGCTGTTTTTCTTCATTATCCTTGTCGAATCTTGTTGCTAAATCTGAACCTTATATATATATAAAATAATAATTTTGGTCTTTTGTCAACTAACCTCACATGGAAAAATAGGGTGATATGACAAATGAAGCGGGTATGAAAAGGCGATAACAGCAGGGGTGAAAGAAATTTCAGTTTGTTTTACTTAATTGTTGCTAGAAAATAAAAGTTTTAGGCCAAGTACGCCAAAAACCGTTCCTTTTGCATATTTTAATGTGTGCTGAAAGATACGGCTTTTTTTGACTTTTTTCCCAAGGCCAGAAGCAAATAGCGCAATAAGTGAAAAGATGATGAGCGTTTCGGCGATAAAGATGATACCAAACAAAATCATTTGCAAACTTACATGTCCAAGAGACGAATTAACAAACTGCGGTAAGAACGTAATGAAGAAAATAGCTACTTTTGGATTGGTTAAGTTGCTAACAAATCCTTTTCTAAAGTGATGGTGCTGCTGAACGTTTTCTGTTAATTCCAACGGACCGCTTTTCTCGCGAAACGATTGGTAGGCTAAAAACAGCAGGTACAGAACACCTATAACCTTTAGAATCGTAAAGGCAATAATTGATTTTTGAAAGATAATAGATAGCCCCACTGCGGCTAAAAGAGTATGTACAAATGTTCCCGTAATAGATCCTAATACGGTTTTGATGCCTGCTTTGACGCCTGAAGCAATACTTTGTGTCATTACGAAAATCATGTCTTGTCCTGGTATTAAGACAATGATAAGTGACACGGCTATGTAAGGTATAAGCCAAGAAAATGTCATGATGATTCCCTCCCAACAGAATTTTAACCATTTCGACAAAAAGTTCTCAAGAGTGTGTGCTAATGAATTAATAGATTAATGGAGTAAAGTTAAGAAGGTGTAAAAGCGTAAAAAGAGGTTATTCTCCTTAATAAAAATCAATAAAAGTGTAGGAAAAAAATAGGTGGTGTTGTATAATAATTCGATATACTTAATTTTTATAGAAAGAGGGTGAAAATTTATGAAGTACTGTTTAGCACAGCTGGAGGACGCTGCTACAGTTCATGATCTTATGCTGCAAGCCTTCTCCGTCTATCGCGATTCTGTCCCACCATCCAGTGCTCTTGATGAAACAATAGAATCTATTATGCAATCGTTAAAGCACGGAAAAAAAGCTGTCATTTTATACGTCGAAAATAAGCCGGTAGCGATGGCGCGTTTTACGCTAGAAGAAACAAGCTTATATTTTTATCGCCTGTCTGTTATTCCTGCTTTTCAAGGAAAAGGAATGGCTAAACAGCTTATTCAATGGTTAGAAACATACGCCAAAGAGTGTGGCAAGGAAAGTTTATTATGCAAGGTGAGAATGAGTGTTTTTCGTAATATAGCTTTGTATGAATCAATCGGCTTTTACATAGAGCAAAAAGAAATCGTACATAGAGACGGAGTGGATATTCCCGTAGTAAATATGAAAAAAGAGATTCTAAAAGGAGTAATGGCATGAATAAATCAACTCTTCCTTTACCGCCTCCTGTCTTTCTTTTAATCGGTGTATTAGCCGTTTCTTTTTCTTCTATTTTAATTAAATGGTCGGACGCGCCTGCTTCTATTTTAGGAATGTATAGACTGCTGTTTACGGTCCTTTTATTTTTACCGTTTTTACCATGGAGGCAAATGAAAATTCTTTTTAAAAACAGCACGGTAAAAGAATGGCTAATGCTAGCTGTATCAGGCGTGTTTTTAGGGCTTCACTTTCTGTTTTGGATGGAGTCTTTTTCACATACAACAGTTGCTAGCGCTATGATTTTGACTGCGCTTGAGCCGGTCTTCGTAGTGATAGGAGCTTATTTTTTATTTAAAGAAAAAACAAGCAAAGTAGGAATCATCAGCATTTTAATTGCTGTTAGCGGCTCGGTAATTATTGCATCGGGAGATATCGGAGTAACCAAAACGGCTCTTTACGGAGACTTACTTTCTATTTTAGGTACAGTAGCTGTTTCTGTTCATATGCTCGCGGGGCAAGAATTATGCAGGAAAATGCCTTCAATCATCTATAGCTTCGCCGTTTTTTTTATCGGTGGCCTGGTTCTATTTGTCTACAATATTTGTACAAATGTATCGCTGACTCAATATGACATAAAAGATTGGTGGATCTTTTTGCTTTTAGCGCTTATTCCTAATATTTTTGGTCATGCCTTATTTAACTGGCTGTTAAAGTACGTAGGTGCTACAACAATTTCAATGGCTATTTTAGGAGAGCCAATTGGTGCCATCATTCTCGCTTATTTCTTGCTTGGAGAAATGACAACTGTTTCTCAGCTAGTGGGAGGAATGATTGTGATGATTAGTGTGATGATCTTCTTAAAGTACAAAGCAGCAGAGCCGGAAAAAGTCATGCCTCTTCAAGAAAAGTCTAATATCAGCTAATTGGATAGGCAAGCAGCACCGAGTATGATACAGTTTATTTATCATTATTTACCATTTGGTAAAGAGGCTTTTATTAAACTACATAAAGCGGGTGTAAATATGCTGAAAAAACTAACGGACCATGTTTATTACTTTCCTCATTCTGAAGAAACGGATCGGCCGGTGCTCGGGCTTATCTGCGGGGAGAAGTATAGTTTCATCGTAGATGCCGGGAATTCTCCTGCGCATGCATCATCATTTTTAGAAGAAGTGGAAAAAATGGGCGTCCCTCCAATCAAAGGAGTAGCTATTACGCATTGGCACTGGGATCATACATTTGGTATTCATGCAATGAATAAGTATACAATCAGCCATCATTTAACAAAGAAAAAGCTGGCCTATTTAAAGACACTGCGCTGGGACGATGATTCCTTGGATAAACGCGTCCAGGAGGGGGAGGAAATCGAGTTTTGCCGGGATATGATCAAGAAAGAAATGCCGAGTCGAGAGACGTTAATTTTACAGGAGCCGGACGTAACGTTTCATCATCATATGGAAGTTGACCTAGGTGGAATCACTTGTTGCATTCAGCATATTGGCGGAGTACACGCGCAGGACTCGTCCATTGTCTACATACCCCAAGAAAAAGTCCTGTTTTTAGGTGATTGTCTATGTCCAGATTTTTATAGCGGTGACTGGAGTTATGATAAAGAAGACTTTGAGCGGATTCAGAGAGAGCTTAAAAAATATGATGCGCAGTATTATCTCTCATCTCATTTTGACCCTGAAACTCCTGAGGAACTTTGGCAAGATTTAAACCAATTGAGTGCGATTGGAGAAATTGTAGGAAATGAAGTCGATTTAGAAAAAGCATGTTTTCAGTTTGAATGTGAAACGTATAAAAAACCAACAAATGAGCAAAAAGAGAGAATACAGTATTTTGTTAATGGAAATGTCAAACGCAAAAGCAGAGAACTGTTTTGATAGTTTATGCCTAATGATAAATAAGCCCGCCTGTTCATACTATGTTATGAGCAGGCGGGCTTATTCAATTGGTTGTGCAGTGATATAAGTTTTAAGTTATGATAGTAAAATAAATAACTTGACGAAATAAAGTTATAAAAATATAATAAGTTACATAAAGTAAGTTGATAAAAAAATGATATATTCAAAAGGAGAAATAATCATGAACTTTCACCGTGCACCTCATGTATTTGTTGGGAAAGTAAATTTAAAAGTAGAAAATTTAGAGCGTTCACTTGCTTTTTATCAGCAAATAATCGGGTTTAAACTTTTAGGGAGAAAAGAGAACAAAGCTCTGTTAACAGCTGATGGACGCACGGCGCTGTTATCGATTGAACAGCCGGAAAACGTTACAGCAAAACAGCCTCGTACAACAGGCTTATATCATTTTGCTCTATTGTTGCCCACTCGTTCTGATTTAGGAAGTATACTGCAGCATTTGTTAAATAGCGGTTATCCGCTTCAAGGGGCGTCTGATCATCTAGTGAGCGAAGCGCTGTACTTGGCAGATCCAGATGGAAACGGCATAGAGATTTATCGAGATCGTCCGTCAAGTACATGGGAATGGAATGACAGTGAAGTAGTAATGGCTACAAAACCTTTAGATGCAGAAGCGATATTAGCTGAAGGAAACGGTAAACCATGGACAGGATTACCTTCTGCTACCTTAATGGGACATATTCATCTTCACGTTTCTGAATTAGAGCAAACGGAAAACTTTTATCGAAATGGATTAGGTTTTGAGGTTGTGAGCAATTACCATAATCAAGCATTGTTTATTTCAACTGGGCGCTATCATCATCACATCGGACTAAACGTTTGGAATGGAATTGGAGCGCCTAGTCCTCTTGAAAGCAGCGTTGGTTTAGAGTCATTTACACTTGTTTTTTCAGCTGAAGAAGAAAGGGAGCAGGCAATAAATAAGCTTCGTGAAATCGGAGCAGCTGTGTCTAAAGAAAACCAAGATTTCATCACAAAAGATCCATCAGGCAATATAATTAGATTAGTCCTTTAACATAAAAGCTGCCGCAATTGGCAGCTTTTATTTATCGCAATGTTCGTCAAAATAGGAAAGAAATGTACACTTTTTTCTCAAATAGTAAGATGATAATGGCGAAAACGGTGTTATTTTCAGGGAAATAAACGAAGAGTCTTACGTTTAAAAAAGTTTGTAAACAAGCGGGCGTGGGAATAAAATACATATCAAGCATCATTTCTTATCGTTATTGAATTTTTATATAAAGTCTTTTCATATAAAACCTTGAAAGAAGGGAGCGGAAACCTGTGAGATATAAAGTGAAACATTGGCTTAGATTAACTTCAGACGAGCGCTATCTTGTATTGTTTGCTACTGCTGCTTTGCAAAAAGAAAAGCGATAAAAGAGTTGTTAATAGTAAGGAAAGTAGCTTTATATGCTAACGAAAAGGTAATAAAAGGCCTGAAAATAATATATTTATTTTCAGGCCTTTTATTGTTTTCAAACCTTTTTTAAGTCAACTGTTGAGAGATAGCTTCAGCCGTTTGTTTGCCGTTTGTTATACACGCTGCAATGCCTACTCCATAGTAAGAACAGCCAGCTAATGTAATAGCGGGGTGCTTGTCATGGAATTTTTGAGTCAAGCTGCGTACAAGTTCACCGTGTTTAAGGTGATAGGTAGGCATCAATTTATCCCAATTGGTTACGTCGCTTTCAATAGGCTCCTCTTTGATTCCTAAGCTGTTTTCAATGTCCTTTTGTGCCACTGCTAGCAGCTCTTCTTTTGACATCGTCCGCAGGCTGTCAAAGTGGTGACTCGTACTTTTATAAAACAGGCGAACTAACAAATTCCCTCGCTTAGAAGTGTGAGCCCATTTTTTGCTCGTCCACGTGCAGGCATTGGCGATTAAGTTGCTTGATTGAGAGGCAATAAATCCAGTGCCTTCAGCGGGAAGGTATTCGTCTGGAACGTCATAGCCGATGTATACGCTAATGAGAGAAGAATCTTTTAACTGCTCAAAGTCTTCGTTTAATTCGGGATCGTTCAACAGGTGCTGAGCAGCCGTGTGCGGTGTAGCTAACACCACATAATCTGCTGAATAGGCTTGCCCCGGCGTACTGATTTGGTAGCGTTCACCGTCCCGTTTTATGCTGGTAGTTGGCGTATCTTTTAAAATCGTTACATCAGAAAGCTCTTCCTCTAAGCGGTGAATAATCGTTGATAAACCTTGTTTAAACGAAATGAATTTTTTATTTCCTGCCGTTTTGAATTTTTTTTCATTGGCTCCCATTCCTTTGATGATGCTGCCGTACGTGTTTTTGTAGTCGAGCAGATACGGGAGAGTCGAAGAAATCGTAAGTTTGTCTAAATCGCCAGAGTAGACGCCGGATAAAATAGGTGCAATTTGCTTTTCTACTAGCTCTTCTCCTAAAAAATGTTTTAAAAAGAGTCCGATTGAGCTGTCTTTCGTAAACGTTGTATTTTTAGTGATTAAGTCTTTTAAAGCTGTAATTTTAGCTTTTGAAGAAATCAGCTCGCTTTTAAAAAGAGATTCCACGCTTGTTGGAATACCGAACATGGTATCTTCAGGAATTGGAAGCAGCTCATTAGCAGAGTAAATAAACGATTTGCCCGTTTCGTTATATACTAAATCGTTTGTTAAGTACAGCTCTTCTAGCAGAGGCATAACGTTTTCTTTTCGAGCTACAATAGAATCCGCCCCTGTTTCCATGATAAATTCCCCAGCTTCACGCGTATTGATTTTCCCTCCTAAATGGGCATGTTTCTCTAGTAATAATAATTTAACCGGGAGATTACGTTCTCGTTTTAGTTTCTGCAAATAGTACAGAGTGGTTAAGCCCGTAATTCCTCCTCCAATAACAGCGACCGTTTTCAAAATATTCACTCCTACATTTTCAACAATTAGTCTGTAATATACGAAAATCATACCACTATGACTAGGAAAAGTGTAATGAATTGATTGTGAACATAGTGTGTGCAAACACGAAAAGAAATATTGAAACTATACGATTAGATATTTTGAAATTACATAAAATAAAAGCTCATACACGTAGAGAAAATGACTGAGACGCAGCAGTGAAGAAAGGAGGAAGCATCATGCTCGGCGGTTTTATGGAAACGCTGAAAAAAGACTGGCTCGCTTTAGTATTAATAAGTGTTCTTATATGCGGTATTACCTTAAACGTACGAGCCGAAGAGAAGAGCGGACGAAGCGGATACATCGAACCAAAGCTAGTTTTTCCTGTGATCAGTGATGTTCATATTAAGGAAACAGGAACGCTTGATTTGCGTACTTTTCAACATGCATTAACGCAATTAAATGAACAGGCACCGAAACAAGATGCATTTGTAGTAGTAGGAGATTTGGCTGATACCGGCGCGTTAAAAGAATACGACCGCTTTTTTTCTATTTATAATCAAAATAAACAGCCGCAGGCCGTATCTCTTTTTACGATTGGTAATCATGAATACAGGGACAGCGTAACTAATCAGCAAGCGCAGCAGCGTTTTTTATCTAAAACTAAAATGAAAGCTCTTTATTTTCATCAAGTGATAAAAGGATATCATTTTATCATGCTTGGAACAGAAAGCCGTCTGACCGCGGGTGATTATTCAGTCAAACAAATTAACTGGCTTGCTGAACAGTTGAAGATAGCAAAGCGAGACGATCCTAAAAAACCGATTTTTGTCTTTATTCATCAGCCTATTAACAATACACTGTACGGGAAAAACAGATGGGGGATAGAAGTGAATGAACAGCTTCTTTACAATACGTTAAAACCTTATCCGCAAGTCATTACATTTTCTGGTCATACCCACCATCCGCTGGACGATCCTCGTACTATTTTTCAAAGAGATTTTACATCTCTTGCAACGTCTTCTGTTCGGTATATATGGCCTGGTGCCGGATATTTACAAGGTGAACTTCCTCCTGGCTACCGAGATGTGAGTCAAGGTCTTCTTGTAGAGGTTTATAATCGAAAAGTAGTCGTTAAAAGGCGAGATTTTCACGCAAATAAGTGGACAGGAGAAGCGTGGGAAATTAACATACCTGCAGATGCAAAAAAGTTTCACTACACGAATGAACGAGATTTAGTAAAACCGATTTTTCTCCCAAGCTCTACTATTTCTGTTATACAAGAAAAAGCTTCATCGAATCAGCTGTATATCCAGTTTACGCAAGCGGTGGATAATCTGATGGTTCATTCTTATCGCATTACCGTCAAAAATAAACAAACTGGAGAAGTGGTCAAAACATATAATGCATTTTCTCAATACTACAGCGATCCCGTTCCGGATGTTCTAAGTCTTCCGTTATCAGGTTTACAGCCTCATACTGCGTATCAAATAGAAGTAGCGGCAGTGGATGCGTTTGACAATCAAAGCGACCAAAAATTAATCATTGAAGGCTCTACTAAATAGCTAAAAGAATCCTGATTTTTATTGATTCTTTTAGCTTTTTTTCATCTGTTTTTAATGTTATTTTCATTAGATTTTTAAGTGGAGTTGCTACACTGAAACTGTATTTAAAGTCATAATATGTAATTTTAATGAAAGTATCAAAAATCAAAAGGAGTTTGTATGAAAGGATCTTTTGTACGTTTTTTAGTAGTGGGGCTGGTCAATACAGCAGTAGGTCTTTCCATTATGTATGTGCTGCTTCATATTTTTCATCATTACTGGGCAGCAACGTTTATCGGAAACGCAGCAGGAGCAGTCGTCAGCTACGTGTTAAATCGAATATTTACGTTTAAAAGCGGAGTTCATTTATCTACAAGCATACTGCGTTTTATTTTGGTTATCGGCGTTTGCTACGGCTTGTCTTACTATATTGGACTGCAGTTCTCCAGCTGGTTATTGCATCAACTTCCTGCTGCTGTGCGTCCGTTCAAAAAAGACGTCGGTATATTAATCGGAACAGGTCTGTATACGCTTTTAAATTATACGGGTCAAAAATACTTTGTATTCAATACAAAAAAAGAAGCAGTCGTCGTACACGATTAGCTTCTAGCAATTATGAAATGGAAATAGGTGTTAACAGATGAAGAAAGAAACAGCTATGAATAAAGAAAAAACATTGCTTATTATCGCTTTCCTTTTGCTGCTTGCGTATGTATCCCCTATGTTTTTGCTCGGGGAAAATTCACATATACGCGTGCACGATAATTTAGACTCAAATATTACGTGGTATAAAGTTCTGCATCGAAGCGGAGAGCTGTTTGGCTCCAGTCATGCCGTATTACCTCAAATTATTAATGGATTGCCGAGGAATACGTTTGGAACAGAATTTAGCGGTATTCAGTGGCTGTATGGTTTATTTCCGACCATGCTTGCGTACAGTCTCAGCCAAACGATCACGCGCGTATTTGCTTTAATTGGAATGTACTTATTATTAAAAAAGCATTTTATTAAAAGTGAGGATGCTTATGCGATTCGAGTGCTTGTATCACTTGCTTTTGCACTTACGCCATTTTGGCCTTCGGGCATGCTGAGTACATTAGGACAGCCGCTGGCGCTGTGGGCGTTTTTAACCATTCGAAACCGCGAAGGAACGTGGAAGGAATGGCTTACTCTTTTATTACTTCCGTTTTACGCGAGCTTTGTTCTAGGATTTTTCTTCTTTTTAACGGCGATGGGAATGCTGTGGCTAAGAGATGCAGTTAAAAAACGAGTTTGGAATATTCCTTTTTTAAGCAGTATTGCAGCGATGACCGCTGTCTTTCTGCTCATTGAATACCGTCTTGTTGATTCTCTTTTATTTCCCGAGGCCCCGACGAGTCGAAATGAATTTTTAAGCTCTACTCTAAGTTTCGGACATTCCGTTCGCCTTGCTTTTAAGAACTATACGCTTGGGCATACGCATGTAATGACGCTTCATACCTTTGTGATTTTACCGCTTTCTTTTATCGTACTTTGGATCGTTGCTCGGAATCAGAAGGGGAAGCTTGAAAAAACGTTTTTGCAGTTATTTATCCTTAATCTACTACTGTCGATTTGGTATGCGTTTTGGTTTTATAAAGGATGGGAGCCGTTAAAAGAAAAATATCAGCTTTTTAATACGTTTAACTTTGCTAGATTTCATTTTTTACGCCCGCTCATTATTTATTTGATGTTTGCAGTTGGCAGCTATGTTTTATGGAAACGGAGCAAGGCGTGGAAAAAGTTTGTGTGGGTGTGTTTGATTTTACAGCTGCTTGTGTTATTTATAGCGAACCCTGAGCTTTATTATCGCTACAATCACGAGCCGTCAGTCAAAGAATTTTATGCTGTCCATCAATTCGATGAAATCAGCAGATATATAGGGAAACCTAAATCATCTTATCGGGTAGCAAGCATTGGGCTTCATCCATCAATTGCTCAGTATAACGGCTTTTATACGCTCGATACGTATAACAACTTCTATCCGTTAACGTATAAACATGAGTTTCGCAAAATCATTGCCAAAGAGCTTGATAAAAATAAAAAGTTAGAAAGTTACTATGATCACTGGGGCAACCGCTGCTATGTGTTTGTTAGCGAGCTAGGGAAAAAATATGATTACCGAAAAGACTCAACGAAAAAAATCCGTCATTTGCAGCTTAATATCAGCCAATTTAAAAAAATGGGCGGTCGCTATATCTTTTCAGCTGTGCCAATCGAAAATGCTGAAAGTGACGGTTTGCACTTTTTAAAAGCGTTTAACGATAAACAGTCCGCTTGGAAAGTGTATGTATATGAAGCAAAGTAAGGGGGCAATAACATGAACAGACCTATTTTAACGATTGTTGTTCCATGTTACAACGAAGAAGAAGTATTCACAGAAACATCTTTTCAATTAACTACTGTAGTAAAAGAACTGATAAATGAACGTCTTGTATCAAGTGAAAGTACCATTTTATTTGTAGACGATGGAAGCAAAGACAGCACGTGGTCGCTTATTGAAAAAGAAAGCTGCAGCAATTTGTTTGTAAAAGGGTTGAAGCTAGCGCGGAATGTAGGACATCAAAATGCTTTGCTCGCAGGACTAGAAGCAGCCCATAAGCAATCTGACTGCGTCATTTCCATTGACGCAGATTTACAAGATGATATCAGCGTTATTCGTACTTTTATAGAGAAATATTGGCTCGGGTATGAAGTCGTATATGGTGTTCGAGACAGCAGAGAAACTGATACATTTTTTAAACGAACCACGGCAGTAGGGTTTTACCGTTTTATGAATAAGCTAGGAATTCAGCTCGTTCAAAATCACGCCGATTTTCGTCTCATGAGCAAACGTGCTCTTGGTGAACTTATGAAATATAAAGAAGGCAACGTCTTTTTACGAGGCCTTGTACCATTAGTAGGATTTCGCTCCACGGAAGTCACATATGACCGCAAAGAACGGACAGCGGGCGAATCAAAATATCCGTTAAAGAAAATGCTTGCTTTTGCATTTGATGGAATTACATCTTTTAGCGTAGCGCCGATACGCTTATTGACGCTGCTTGGAGGAGCTTCTTTTCTCTTTAGTATTGCGTTTGGTATTTATGCGCTGATTCAAAAATATTTAGATCATACGCAAATCGGCTGGACGTCTCTTATTTTATCAATTTGGCTTGTAGGCGGCTTGCAGCTAATGGGAATGGGTCTTGTCGGAGAATACATTGGCAAGATTTTTAACGAAGTGAAACAGCGTCCTAAATATGCGATTGAAAGAGATTTATATACAAAACACTCATTAGACAAACAAAAAGATTTGCTTATGCATTAATTTAAGAAGCTTCTCCTAAATGGAGAGGCTTTTTTTGTTAAAGCGTTTATCATAATTTTTGAGTGAACAGGAAATGCTACTACTAAAATTTCTAAGGAGATCAAAATCTATGAAAAGACTATTTTATACAGTCAGCACTTTTTGTTTTGTTTGGCTTGCTTTTGCAGCCATTCATGTCAGCGCTCTTTCGATTGAGAAGCTTCCAATGAAGAAATCATCTGAACAATGGTCGGTTGAACTGACAAAAGCGAGCATGACGGGAGATAATCAGCTAAAGTGGAAAAATAACGTCTATCATACATATGGATTAACCGTTGAAAACATTGGAAAAGACGTAGAGCGCGTGCATGTCCAAGCTTTTCGGCACGAAGGAAAAAATAAGGCGAAATACAGCTTGTTTTCTCCTATTGAAAGGTCTAACTTAAGCAAAAGCGGTCAGCGTTTTCGCTACGCGAATTTTGCTGTTCCTGGAAAAGCGGCAAGTTTAGACATTATGATTAACTGGACGGACGAACGAGGCAATCATCAAGAACATTTTGAATTTAAATAAAAGTCTTCGCTTAGGCGAAGACTTTTTTTGCAGGAATTTATCCTCGCATGTGGAAAACGAACACGAAAGGAGAGATCCATAATGATTGCAAAAGCTACTGAAGAAGAATTACAGGAAATTCGGACGAAATCTGCTGATGCGCTGTTTGAAGGAACGATGAAGCAGTTTCATCCGTCAGCTGAACGCGTAAATGAACTAGTTGGTAGTGCCTTTGAAAAAGGCTGTTATTATTTAGTTTTAAGACAAGAAAATAAACTCGCAGGCTGGGTTCTTATCGGCCCATCTACCGACTTCTTTTCAAAAGAAGAAATTGGCTTTATCTACGAATTATATGTTGTACCCGAATACCGCGGGCAGGGTTTAGCCAAGCCGTTAATGCAAAAAGCAATTGATGAATTGTCTATCAAAGGATACCCTGAAATCAGACTCAGCGTTCATGCTGGGAATTTTGCACAGCATGTGTATCGTGAACTTGGCTTTGTAGATAAACAAATATCAATGAGCTTCCAAGTGGCAAAACGTCCGTAACGTTGATGAATGTCAGCGAGTCCATAAAACATAAGATGTTATACATGCGATGAGGTTCGGTAATGAAAGTAAAAGTAAATAAGTAGCCCAAACAGCGCCTTTATCTAGTACTTCAACGGCTCCTCCAGCTGTATTGTCTGAGGAGGGGGGGGCTTCAAGCGCGTTCATAATCAAAGCCGCTGCTGCTAAAATAATCCCTCCAATACTTCCGGTTGTTTTGACAATTGCAATATGGAAAGTAGATGAAAAGGCAATGCTGAGAAGCAGCAGCAAGCTTCCCAAAAAAGCAGATAACATATATCGTTTCATGTGCTCACCATCCTTTATGAAAGCATACCATATTTTACTTCTTTTTTCTTTTTATTGAAAAGCTATTGACGTAACCTATAAAACATATTAGAATAGTCAGAAATAATTTAAAAACGAAATATTCTTATCTAGAGAGGTGGAGGGACTGGCCCTTTGAAACCTCAGCAACCACAATTATTGAATGGTGCTAATTCCAGCATAGCCTAGCTCTGACAGATAAGAAGAGGAATCTTTTTCTATGATGAAATCCTCTTCTTAGGAAGAAACATTTCGTATAGAAAAGGTGATGACATTGAATAATACACAAACGAATTTATGCATTAATGATTATTTAGATCTATACTTATTAGCAAAAGAAATAAAAGACGAAACGTGGCAGCAGGAAATTTTAGCGGCGCTAAAAACGCATCAAAATCGTTCATTTGAAGAAAAACAATCCGCTCTAGTTCAAGAGATATGGGAAGATTTTAAACAGTTAAATGAAGATATTTCTTTTACGTATCGCTTAATTCAAGAAGAGCCAACTAACGAACAATTTCAGGCTAACTTAAGGCACTTGAGAGAACGGCGGATCACGCTGAGCCGTGAGTTATATTTAGCTAAAAAACAGTATGTTGAACACACGCAATAAAAAGATCCGCTTGAGAAACAAGCGGTTTTTTTGCGTAAAAATGTTAGAATCGTTATATTTCGGGTAGTAAATAGATAAGACAAGCAAAGGAGGGATAACAGTGGCTCAAGGTGTATTGTGTGAAGTGAATGAGTGCATGTATTGGAAATCCGGAAATAAATGCAGTGCAGAGTCCATTTACGTTGTGAGTCCTGAAAGTAGTCACCATGTTTCTGAAACGGAAGAACCTGGCTGTAAAACTTTTGAACCCGCGAGATAAATGCTAGTTTTTATAAAAAAGCATAAAATGAACGATGCGCTGACGGAGTTGAGTCGGCGTTTTTCTATTTTTAAAAAATACTATTACTTAAGTGCAATAATAAATACATAGTAAAAAAGTAGTGCCTATGTCTAATTGTGCGTTTAAACAAAATGATAAGATAATTTTTTTGTTTTTCGACAAAAGAAAAGTGAGGGAAAGGTGATAGAATACAAATATACAGCCTAGCTGTCTTTTAGCACAAATTTATATGAAAGCGCTAACAAAAAAGGCTGTGTTCATCTCGTTTTGACAGATTGGAAAAAGGGGAGACGTTTATGCAGGGGAAAACTCAGGGGAAAGAATTGAAACGCGGGTTAGAAGAAAGACATGTGACGCTGATGTCCTTAGGAGCAGCCATAGGGGTAGGACTGTTTCTTGGATCTGCATCTGCTATTAAATTAGCAGGGCCAGGAATATTATTGGCGTACGGATTTAGCGGAATGATTATGTTTTTTATTATGAGAGCACTTGGAGAAATGGCGATTCAAAAACCTGTTGCAGGTTCATTCAGCAAGTACGCACGCGACTACTTAGGGCCGCTTGCTGGTTATTTAACAGGTTGGAACTACTGGTTTTTATGGGTTGTAACATGTATGGCTGAAATTACAGCCGTTGGTATTTATATGGGGTATTGGTATCCGGATGTACCAAACTGGATTTGGGCGTTATCGGCGCTTGTCATCATGACAACGGTTAACTTCTTAGCTGTTAAGGCATATGGTGAACTGGAATTTTGGTTTGCACTTATTAAAATTTTAGCGATTGTATTAATGATTGCCGTTGGATTATTAATGATCGTGTTCGGAATCGGCAACGGCGGCGTTGCGACTGGTATCAAAAACTTGTGGGACAACGGCGGACTGTTCCCGAACGGATTCAAAGGTATTTTGCTGTCGCTGCAAATGGTCATGTTTGCGTATTTAGGAATTGAAATGATCGGCGTTACCGCGGGAGAAGTGAAAAATCCCGAAAAATCTCTAGCAAGAGCGATTGATTCTGTCTTTTGGCGTATTCTGATTTTCTACGTCGGTGCGTTATTTGTCATTATGTCGATTTATCCGTGGCAAGAGATTGGTTCACAGGGAAGCCCGTTTGTATTAACATTTGAAAAAATCGGCATTCCAGCGGCGGCTGGTATCATTAACTTTGTTGTACTAACAGCAGCTCTTTCTTCTTGTAACAGCGGTATTTTTAGTACAGGCCGTATGCTGTTTAACTTAGCAGAACACGGAGAAGCACCAAAAGGATACGGTCAGCTTACAAAGGGCGGCGTACCGGGAAAAGCTGTTTTGGCATCAGCAGGTGCGCTATTAGTCGGAGTAGCGTTAAACTACATTGTGCCTGCCAAAGTATTTACGTGGGTAACAAGTATTGCAACATTCGGTGCGATTTGGACATGGGGAATTATTTTGCTTTCTCAAATTAAATATCGCAAAACGTTAAAAACAGGTGAAGAGGCAAAGCTGAAATACAAAATGCCTTTATTTCCGTTAACATCTTATGTGTCACTTGCGTTCCTAGCGCTGGTAGTGGTTCTCATGGCATATAATCCAGATACAAGAATTGCAGTTGTCATCGGACCATTATGGTTTATCGGTCTTATTATCGCGTACTACGCAAAAGGATTTCATAAACGAAGTCAAAGTTCAGCTGCAGCTGAGCAAAAGCTAGTGAAATAACAGAAAAGACCTCTTTCTTGGAAAGAGGTCTTTTTTCATTAGTTTATGTGTGAATGATTAGTTTATTTTAAGGGATCATTGGTACGGATAAATAATGTAGAAAATATTCTATTTATTCTGTACTATTTAGTTAGAGAATTCGTTAATGATTAAACGGTAATTGAAAGTGGATGAGTATGTTAGTTTTATGCTTTTTAACGCCACACAGTGCATCGAAAAGTTGGGAGGACATATGCAGAAATGATTGAAACATTTAGTGAAAAAGACATAAAAGGTTTGCTGCTGTTATCGCAGCTGGAAAAATGGGATTATAGTGAAGCAGATTTACATACGATTTTTTCATCTGGAGACGTATTTGGTCATAGAAATGAGAACGGAGACATCGTATCAAGTGTGGCCGTAATTTCGTACAAAAATCAGTCAGCTTTTATAGGAATGGTGATTGTGAGAAAAGATTACCGAAAACAAGGGTTAGCCGGGCAGCTCATGAAGCACTGTCTGCAAGTTCTTTCCCCTGAGATGAATGCCTACTTAATTGCGACAAAAGAAGGTGAGCACTTATATCAAACAACAGGGTTTAAAACCGTGGACTATGTAAGTAAATACATAATCAGTGAATACACACCAAGAGCATTTAAAGTTTCAGGATTTTATACACGACCCTTAAAGAGAAGTGACTTCAAAGGGATTGTAAAGCTTGATGAAGCAGCATTTGGAGATAATAGAAAGCTATTTTTAAAAAGTAGAATTCAGCAAGCTGAAAAAGCAGTTGTCTTACAAAACGAACAAAATAAAATGACGGGCTATGGTTTAGCGGTTCGTACGCCGAGCAATATCGTGATTGGTCCCGTAGTTGCTCCAAACGCTGAAGCAGCGATGCTAGTCATTGATGAACTAGCGAAGAATTACAAAGAAAAGCTGAGAATTGACCTGTCTTCTCATGAGGAAACGTTAAAGAAACTTGTGGAAAATCACGGATTTCAGCTTCAAAATGAGCCTCCTGTTATGGCGTATCCTGCTAGACAGGGCAATCTTTTTGCTATAGCAGCTCAGGCGTTTGGATAAAAAGAAAGGAGAAGCTCCTTTCTTCGCGTCTACCGAATTCTATCAATTTTAAATCCATTATCAATTTGATGAAAGCCGGCTTTTGGATAGTAGTTCATAGCAGAAGGAGCGGAAAGTAAAATCAGCGCGGTTTCTTCGCCGATTTCTGATTGAACGTGTTTGATGAGCTGTGTACCGATTCCTTGCTTTTGATAGTCTTTTACAACAGCTAAATCCGATAAATAGCAGCAGTAGCTAAAATCTGTTAACGCTCTGGCTATGCCAATGAGTTCGCTGCCGTTCCAAGCGGTAATAGTAAGAGAAGCGTGATCAAGCATTCTTTGAATTCGATCAAGGTCTTGTGCAGGACGTTTAATACCTGAATGTACAAACACTTCAGCGGCTTGTTCTGCACGGATTGAGACATTGGTTTTATAAATAATGGTCATTGTGTCATCTCCTTGAAGGATAAGATATAGTCCAGTTTATAAAGAAACTGAATGGAGAGTAAGTGTCAGAAACGGTAATTTTAATAGTATCAGTTAGAAAGGAACGAACACCATGTTAGAGTTAATGCCTTTGCTTGATAAAAGAAAAACAGATCCCTTGTACATGCAGCTTTATATCTACATAAAAAAACAAATTCAAAAAGGTACCATTCCGCCTCATGAAAAACTGCCTTCCAAACGAAAGCTAGCTCTTCATTTAAGCATTAGCCAAAATACGGTTGAAGCAGCTTATGTACAGTTAGAAGCTGAAGGCTATATCGAGATACTAGCCAGGAAAGGAGCATTTGTAAAAGAGATAAAAAATGAAGTCGTGCTTCAAAAACAGCCTCCCGCCTATGTCTCTTTCCCGCAAGAAGAACGGAAATCGACTGCTATTGATTTTAGCCACGGAAAGATAGATGTGGAGAAATTTCCGTATAATACGTGGAAAAAACTAACGGTGCAAGCTATTTATCATGGTGAAAGCCAGCTTTTTTACAGCGGACATCCAGAGGGAGAACTGCTTCTTCGCCAAGAAATTGCAGCATACCTTTACCACTCAAGAGGAGTGCGCTGCACAGCGGAGCAAATTGTGATAGGTGCAGGTACGCAGTATCTTATGTGGCTGCTTTCTGTCACGTTGGGGAAAGAAAAAATAATTGGGTTTGAAAATCCGGGTTTTCACCGGACGAGGCACGTTTTTCAAAAGCAAGGTATGTCAGTGATCCCTGTTTCTCTTGATGATTCTGGCTTGAAAGTGAAGGAACTGAAAGAAAGCGGAGCGGATGCCGTATACATTACGCCGTCTCATCAATTTCCCATTGGTATGGTCATGCCGATAGCAAGAAGACTTGAACTACTAGAGTGGGCGGCAGAAACGAATGGCTATATTATAGAAGATGACTATGACGGGGAATTTCGCTATAAAGGAAAACCCATTCCCGCACTTCAAGGATTAGATCAAGACGACCGCGTTATTTATACGGGAACGTTTTCAAAGTCTTTGATGCCTTCTCTTCGAATAAGCTATGCCGTGCTGCCACACCGGCTTCGTCCAAGCTATGTAAAGCACTGTGAACTTTTTAAACAGCCTGTTTCAAGACTTCATCAGCATACGCTTTTTCTGTTTATGAAAGAAGGGCACTGGGAACGTCACTTGAATAAAATGAGAACAGCATACCGCAAGAAACAAGCCCTGCTGCTAGATTGCTTGACTACTACTATGGGAGAACGTGTAGATGTTATTGGAGAACATTCTGGGTTGCATATTCTTCTTAAGGTGAAAAACGGAATGAATGAACAGAAACTAATTGAAGCAGCTGCCAAGCAAGGGGTATCAATTTATCCAACGTCTATTTATTATCATAGTGCCGGTGACAACAACACGCCTTATGTATTGCTTGGATTTGCCGGACTATCTGACGAAGAGATAAAAACGGGCATAGATTCGCTGTTTAAAGCTTGGTTCGTCCAATAAGAAGTGAAATTAAAGAGTTCTTTAAACAAAAAGACTTTAAACGGTCTATTTTAGCGAGAGAAATAGATAAGAACCAGCGCGTTTGATTATACAGACTGCGCTGGCTTTTTTGTTTAGAAATCAAGGAACAGGCAAGAGTTGATAAGTTAGTGAACTTGAAAGTAAAGGAAAGTTTGATAGGAAGAAGATGCTTCTTGTAAGGAAGATACAAATGTATGGAAAAGCGGCGTTACATTCATGCGGTTGTTTCTCGACCAGTCGTGGTTTGCGAAAAATGATTTTCTTAGTTCGGCCGTCAGTTCAAGCTGTACTCCAGCTTTTAACAGATTATCGTTCACAATATTTTGCTCGCTTGTTCCGGTTATATCAGAAGGGGCGTCACGGACTGTAAAGCCGTGTTTGCGCAGCGATTGCTTTACCAGCTCTTTATAAAGCAGATTTTTTCCGCCTACATATACGATAGGCTGACTACCGCTATAGCCGTGAATCGTCATGCCGGACATACTTTGCTGAGCCATTCCTCTAGCAATCGGTTCGTCAAAGTTTTCTGAGGTTATGTGCAGAACTCCGTTGTTAGTGGACTTGATGCCTTCGAATAAATAATAAGAAGCGGAAAAGCGATCGGCGAGTTCTTTGGCAACTTCTGATGTGCCCGGTTCAATTCCTCCGCCGTGAATGGCCATAATGGATAGGTAGCTAAAGCGCTGTTCGTAGCGAATATCATAGTCTTGATGGAGAATCTCGTGCTGCTGCAGTTCCGCATAGGAAGAGTAAGAGTCACCGCTTGCATAAGAGGGAAGGGGAATCAAAAAGAAGTACATCAAACATAGCAAAGTGCTCGTACTCCATGTGAATAAACGGTTCATCAATAATCACCTCTATTTATCCTATGATAGGTAGAGGTGATTATTAGTGTTTTCGTCTGTTTATAAAATGCAATTTTACTTGAAACTCAATAGGCTCGCGTTCTAATCTTCCCCCCTCATCAAATCTGCTGTAATAATCGATAACTTTACCCACTTTGATTAGCCTCCACTTCAAAAAATGGTTATAGTAAATTATAACAAAAATAGAAATAGTTAATAGGTGTGTTTATGAAAAAATGAAGAGGAAGAGAAAGGGGGAGGGAAAATGACCGCAGCTTTTATTAGTCGTCTAGCTCTATCCGGTCTGTTAGGAGCTTTGGTTGGATTAGAAAGAGAATTTAGAGCAAAAGAAGCGGGCTTTCGCACTCATTTTTTAGTTGCTGTCGGTAGCACGCTGATTATGTTAATTTCGAAATACGGCTTTTCAGATGTGCTTCATCAAGATCATATGGCCCTTGATCCGAGCCGGGTTGCAGCACAAGTAGTAAGCGGTATTGGTTTTTTAGGAGCAGGTATGATTATTATTCAGAAGCAGCATATTAGAGGGCTCACAACAGCCGCAGGCGTATGGGCAACGTCGGGAATTGGTTTAACCATTGGGGCGGGTATGTATACAGTCGGCATTAGTGCAACTATATTGGTGCTGATTGGCTTAGAAATATTGAACGTGATGTTTACATCTCTTTCTACTCATTCCCTTTTAATTAAGTTTCGTGCAGCGAATCAAGAGGATATTTATGAGCTTCTTGATAAGATTGAAAGGGAAAATATTATGATTTCATCCTATGAAATTCACCGAGACCATCATCAAGGTGAACTGTTTTATTTTGTTGAAATAAAAGGAAAAGCAAAAAAGAAAGGGAATAAAGTAGAATTGATTAAATCAATTCATTCTATGGCTCACGTGTTATTTATTGAAATTGAATAAGCACTTATTTATTTTTCGTCAAAGAGATTAAGGCATAACTAAATTAGTCTAAAGTCGAACAAACGGATAAAGGGACCAGTATGGATCGTTTATACACCGCGGGTGATTTCCGTGCAAGGCTTCGCTTTCCGCGGGCGGCCGGTGAGCCTCCTCGTCGCTTGCGCTCCTGCGGGGTCTCACCTGCTCCGCTTTTCCCGCAGGAGTCTTCGCCTTGCCCTTCAATCAACCGCTAGAAGTATCGACATATATATAACCTACGTTCGGATCTTCCTTCAACTAAAAAACTTTCGCTTCAGCCTCTTTATTCGTTCTCTATCTTGCTTAAATCGTTTCGCAGTGTTTTAGCATAGCAAAAAAAGGCTATTACCTAAATATAGAGAATTTTACTGGAGGTTATAAAATGAAAATTGGAGTCGTAGGTGCTACAGGAAAAGCAGGAAGTTTTATCGTAAAAGAGGCTTTAAATCGCGGGCATGATGTAACGGCAATCGTACGTGATGGGGGCAAAGTAGAAGAACGGGATGTTCGTACATTGGAAAAGGACATCTTTGATATTACGGCAAACGATATTGAAGGTTTCGACGCAGTAGTGAATGCGTTTGGAGCTCCTGAAGGAAAAGAACATCTGCATGTAGAAGCGGGGCAATCGTTAATCCATGTATTTAAACAAGCTCCGGACGTTCGTCTTCTTGTTGTAGGAGGAGCAGGCAGTTTGTTTGTTGATGAGGAGAAAACGACGCGTCTAGCGGATACGCCTGATTTTCCAAAAGAGTACAAAGCGACAGCTGACAATCAAGCTCAAAATTTAAAAGACTTAGAAAGTACAAGCGATATTAATTGGACGTTTATTAGCCCAGCAGCATTTTTTAATCCTTCAGGAAAACGAACAGATGCTTATAAAACAGGGAAAGATCATGTTATTTTAAACTCAGAAGGAAACAGCCATGTCAGCTATGCTGATTACGCCATTGCAGTCATTGATGAAATTGAGCGAGGAGAGCATATAAACGAACGCTTTACCGTTGTATCCGACGCTAGATAAAGGAAAAGCCGCTTTATGCGGCTTTTTTTGTGCATGTTATACTATGGAAAAAGGGGTAAGGTATAGAATGGATAATACAGTAAATGTAGCACTAGCGTTTTATAGTGAAGCCTACGAGTCATCTATACATAGCTATACGTTGCCTAAAGAGCAGCTCATTTATACGGCACTTCCCGCTGAAGCCTTAGCTAGGTGTAAGCAGGAAAAGGATAGAACGCCCGTTTTGATTTTGACAGAAAACAAAGTAGCCGGCTTTTTCGTGCTTGACGCAGGGAAAGCTGTTAAAGAATATACCGAGAGCTCCGGCGCGCTTTTAATACGGTCGTATTCCATTCATCCTGATTATCAAGGAAAGGGAGTTGGCAAAAAGTCATTGAAACTTCTTCCTTCTTTTATCAACCATCACTTTCCGACTAAAAATGAAGTGGTGCTAGGCGTGAACCATAAAAACACGGCGGCGCAGCATCTGTATAAACGAAGCGGCTTTGTTGATACAAACCGGCATATTTTTGGAAACCAAGGAAAGCAGTTTGTTTATCAGATGGACATAAAAAAAGCTTGAACAAGAGTTCAAGCTTTTTTCTTATATAACAAGTAGGAAGCTAGAGAAAATAGGCAGCGCTACAAGGGACGTTTTTAATACGGGAGCAGGTACACGATTTGTAAACTTTGCTCCAATATAGGAACCGACCATTGTGCCGACCACTACTTGGATCAACAGTGGAATATCTAAAAAGCCCTGCTGATAATAGCCCATTCCCCCGCCGATGGCAATCGGAATAATAACGAGCATTGTCGTTCCGGCCGACTGACGAATAGACAAGCCTAATACCATCATAAGGCCAAGCTGGATAAATGGAGTTGATCCAATTCCAAACATTCCTGACAGAGCGCCTGTGATTAAGCCAATTAGTAAAGAATAGACGATAAATTTAGCTCCTGTTGGAATCGTACGTTCTTTTTGCTGACGGGAAAATAAAAACATACGCAGCCAAAGTAAAACGCCAGATAATAAAAGCATACCGGCTGTTAGCCACTTTAGCTCGCCTTCTGGGATAAAGGATGAAAGGTTAGACCCAATCCAAGCGCCTAATGCACCGAGGATACCAACAGAGATACCGGATTTTAAAGATACGTTACCTTCGCGGTAATGACTGACGGCGCCAGATAAAGAAGAGAAAATCATTGCGGTAAGAGCCGTTGCGAGAGCAACGTGTACAGATACGCCGTACAGCAGCGTTAAAATTGAAATAATAAAACCTGATCCGCCTGCTCCGACAAATCCTAAGATCAGTCCGACGGCTAACATTGTTAAAACAATTGAAACATCCATAAACTAATTCCTTCTTTCAACACTTATTCTATGCAGACACATAACATTTTTAGCAAGTGCTACGTTCTTCATTTAAACATGAATTTTTTATGACGTCCAATGTATAATTTATATGAAATTGATAGTATTATGTAATAAGTAAAGGATGTGAAAAAATGGAATGGCAGCAGCTCGAATATTTTAATGTTGTAGCTCAAACGGAACATTTCACAAAGGCCGCAGAAAAATTATCAATCGCCCAGCCTACGCTCAGCCGCTCAATTTCTAAATTAGAATCAGAGCTTGGCGTGCCGCTATTTGAACGAAAAGGAAGGCAAGTTATTTTAAATCGATACGGACGGCTTTTTTATGAACGAACGGCTAAAGTATTAAACGAAATGGAAGAAGCTAAACGTGAGCTTTCAGATTTGATTCATCCTCACCGCGGCAGTATTTCGTTTGCTTTTTTAAAATCATTAGGCGCTTCATCCGTCCCAAAACTAGTTCATGCTTTTTTACAAGAGTATCCGAACGTTCAATTTCAAATTTTTGAGAACGCCACGAACATCATGCTCGATCAGCTTCAAACAGGAGAAATTGATTTTTGTATGTCTTCCGTAACGGAATCCAGGGCAGGAATTCAGTGGGAATATTTATGGAAAGACGAGCTGTACGCGTATGTCCCTGATACGCATTCTTTTGCCTTAAAACAAGTGCTTTCGATTTCAGAGTTGGCTCATGAATCGTTTATCGCGTTAAAAAAAGGATACGGAAGCCGAACAATTTTTGATCAGCTGTTTGAAGAAGCGGAGATTGTCCCAAATATTACGTTTGAAGGAGAAGAATTTTTGACGGTGATTGGTTTTGTAGCGGCTCATTTAGGGGTTGCCTTGCTTCCTGAAATAAAGGGAGTGGACTTGCGAGGCATTAAAAAAATAAAGCTCAAAGAAGACTCAGCTTCAAGGGTAATTGGGATTGCGTGGAACAAGGATAAATATTTAACTCCTGTTGCGAAAAAGTTTCAGGAATTTTTAATTCAGTATTTCAAAGACCATCATACAGGAGGAAAACGATGAAGAAAATTGCTTGCCTGCACGCTCATCATTCGAACATCTCTTATATAGAAAAAACGCTGCCGTTTGCGAACTGTATGCATTTCGTAGACCCCGGCCTTGTACATCGGATAACAACCGACCCTAAGTTTGCAGCGGAGGCAGCAGCTGCAAAAGTAGAAAAGCAGTTAAAGTGGATGAAAGAATGTTCAGCGGATGCCATTTTACTCACGTGCACGAACTACATTGCTCTTTTACCAGAAGCATTTACAAGCGATATTCCAATTATTAAAATCGATGAGCCTTATTTTCGCCGAATATGTGAAATAGAAGAACCGCAGCTTATCGTGTTTACAAATCCGGAGACCATAGAAGGAACAATGAAGCGTCTAGACGAATTTGCATTTTATCAAAATGTAAAGATAAAGGTTCGCCCTGTTGTGATAGAAGGTGCTTTTGAACTAGTAATGACTGGAAACCTAGAGAAGTATAAACAGAAGGTAAAACATGTCTTACATGAGCTAATAAAAGAGCATAACACTGTTGTTTCAGTGGCGCAGCTCTCGATGGTAGAAGCGGCGGCGGAGGTAAGCGACCGTATTATTACGCCTCTTCAACCGTTAGCGGAAGAAGTAAGAAAAACAATTATTAGGTCATAAGGAATGAAAGAAAGAAAAAACGAATGGTAAAATATTCACTTTATTTTGACAAAAATTTCATTTCCTTATATGATAAGTAGTGTTATAGAAACCACTTATTATATAGGGGAGGCATCGTTTTGTGAAGAAAGCAAATGCACGCGATAAGATTTTAGAAACAGCATCGCGGCTTTTTCAGCTGCAAGGCTATCATGCAACAGGATTAAATCAAATTATTAAAGAGAGCGGGTCGCCAAAAGGGTCTCTTTATTATTATTTTCCAAAAGGGAAAGAAGAACTGGCGATTCACGCTGTTCAATATACGAATAAATACGTCCAAGTTCAAATTAAAGAAAGTCTAAATAAATCTTCTGACGCATCGCAGGCTATTCAGTATTTTATTGAAGAATTGTCCAAGCAGTTTGAACACGAAGAAAGCATTGCTGGTATGCCTGTTGGACTGCTGGCTGGAGAAACAGCGCTTATTAATGAACCGCTGCGCGAAGTCTGCTACGCAGCGTTTCAAGATTGGGAAAAACTTTTTAGAGAAAAAATGATAGAGAGCGGATTTCAAGAAAAGCAGGCAGGAGAGCTCGCAGTTGTGATTAACTGTATGATCGAAGGGGGGATCTTGCGTTCGTTAACAGAGAAAACAAGCGCTCCTTTGCAGCAGATTCAGCAGCAGATTCCAGTTCTTGTTCGTAAATAAAAAGTGAGGCTGGGACATAACGAAATGAATCTAATCTAAAGACTAACAATCGGAATACATGAGCTGGACTGCTTGTGACACCGCAGTTGATTTCCGTGCAAGGCTTCGCCTTGTCCTCCAATCAACAGCTAGAATTAGCTACCAACATAAAACCTACGTTCACTATAATCATAAAAAAACACGAACTATTCATCCTTTGTGATAGATAGTTCGTGTTTCACTTTAACTAGACTACTTTGTCCTCGACTCTTTTTTATAGATTGACGGAATTTGGCATATATTGATAAAATTTAAAGTGTATTTTCTGAAAATTCTATTTCTTGAAAAAGAGAAAGAAAGGAGTAGCTTGTGATTTTTACTATTATTCAAGCTGATGATACGTGGGCACTATGGGGAATTCTAGCGATTTGGGCTTCTGTTAGCATTTTTCTCGAACAAAAGTATAAGTGGGCTTCTTTTCTGTCAGGAGCTATTATTGCGCTAGCGGGAGCGCTTATCCTATCAAATTTAAAAATCATTCCAACAGAGTCTCCGGTTTATGATGCGGTTTGGGCGTATCTAGTACCGCTTGCCATTCCATTATTGTTATTTCAAGTCAACATGAAAGAATTATTTCAAGAAAGCCGGAAGCTGCTTTTTATTTTCTTAATCTGTGCAGTAGGAACGGTTATAGGGAGCACGGCAGGCTTCTTGTTATTAAAAGATTATATTCCTGAACTAGCAAAAATTGCAGCTGCTATCGGCGCTTCTTATGTAGGCGGAGGGGTTAATTTTGCTACCGTTACGGCTAAATTTGAACCATCAAGTCAAATGGTTTCCGCGACGGTGGTTGCTGATAATATGGTCATGGCTTTGCTGTTTGCCGTGTATATGTTTGTTCCTTCTATGAAGTTTTTTAGAAAACATTTTAAGACGCCTCATATTCAAGAAGTAGAGGCTGGGCAATATGGAGAAAATGATCGCCATACGCTTGCAGAAAAATATTGGGCAAAAAAAGAAATTTCGTTAAAAGACGTGGCGGCTTCAATTGGTACATCATTTTTTCTAGTGGTTGCATCGTTTAAATTAGCCGAATGGTTTGGAACAATCATTCCAACCGGTCCAAATGTTTCGGTAGTTCAAACATTATTACATACTATTTTGAGCGAAAAATACTTATTGCTTTCCACACTTACGTTTCTTGTCATTTATCTATTTCCTTCTTATTTTAAAAACATTAGCGGAAGCCAAGAAATCGGCACGTACTTCATTTATATTTTCTTTGTTGTCATTGGAGTGCCGGCGTCCATTCCGTTAATTGTTGAAAAAGCACCTCTTTTGATTCTATTTGTGCTCATTGTGGGACTAAGTAATTTAATAGTGGGGCTGCTTTTAGGAAAAGTATTTAAAATTGATTTAGAACATATTTTACTGGCGAGCAATGCAACGGTAGGGGGACCTACGACAGCAAGTGCAATGGCAATTGCTAAAGGATGGGGAAGTTTGGTTGGTCCTATCTTGGTAGTAGGAACGCTTGGCTATATTATTGGTAACTATATCGGCTTTGCACTTGGCTATTGGTACTTATCATTTTAAATAAAAAAACGCCTCCTCTGATGACTCAAAGGAGGCGTTTTTTTATTTAGCGTGCTTGACTGCCGATGATCGATAAAAGCGGCCTTTAAAGATATACGTAGCTGTAATAAATAAATAGATAGCTAGTGTAATAGCCGTAATAACAACGGAGGTTGTGCAGATAACACCAATTAAAATAGCGCTTAGTGCAATTAGGGCAGCCCACGTCGTATAAGGAAACCATTTAACAGAGTAGCTGCTCGATGCTTCTGGCTGAACTTTGCGGGACTTTAAGTGTGCGATCGCAATAATCAACCAAATAAACAACACGGTATATCCTAAGGATCCCATCAAATAATCAAATGTTTTACTTCCTGCAAATAAGGAAATCAACACGCCCACATAAAGAGATGATGTACACATTAAGATTGCATAGACAGGAACTCTGTTAACAGAAAGTTTCGAAAATATCTTCGGCACTCGACCGTCTACTGCTTGCGTATACAAAATACGTGATGAACCGTAAAGCCCTGAGTTCATTGAAGAAATAACGGCTAACAAGATCACGGCATTCATAATATGATCTGCTCCGGGAATTCCAAACATTTTAAATACCATTACAAAAGGGCTTTGAGAAACGCCGTTCACTTCATTCCAAGGAATCAAGCTCACGATGATAAAAAACGGGAACAGATAAAAAGCAATGATGCGCGTTAATGTGCTGCGCACGGCTTTTGGTACTACTTTTTCAGGGTTTTTTGTTTCAGCTAGCGTTACCCCGATGATTTCAGTTCCACCGTAAGAGTAGATGACAACTAGCATCGCTGTAATTAACCCAGTTGGTCCTTTAGGAAAGAAACCGCCGTGATCGCTCAAGTTCGAAAAGCCCGCTGCGGTATGGTGACCAAATGATACAAATAGTAACAGAAGTCCAGCGATGATAAAGATTACAATGACCGTAATTTTAATTAATGCTAACCAGTATTCCGTTTCAGCAAATGCTTTGACCGAAAGCAAGTTAATAACTGTGACAATAACGGATACGCCTAAAGCAAGCATCCAAATTGGATAATCAGGAAGCCAGTACTGAATAAAAATAGCTGCTACAACAGCTTCAGCTGCAATGTTTAACACCCACATTTTCCAGTAAATCCAGTCTAAAAAATAAGCGGGGTAGCTTCCTAAAATCGACTGAACTAAATCACGAAACGTTCGTGCGTCACTGTTTCGAACCGCCATTTCAGCAAGACCTTGCATAATGAATAGTAAAATAATTCCGCCAATTAAATAAGCAATGATAACTGATGGTCCTGCCATATCAATAGCTGAGCTGCTTCCTTTAAATAAACCAGCGCCAATTGCTCCACCTAGCGCCATCATCATAATGTGACGTGAAGTCATTGTTCGCTGCAAACCTTGGTTGTCCTTCTTCATGACTTTTCCCTCCACTTTTTTATAAAATAAAAAAAGCTTATCGTCTCCTACCTCATTATCAAATGAGAGAAGAGACGATAAGCTTTAGCTAACCGCGGTACCACTCTTGTTGGCTCTTAAAGAACCCTGCTTAAAACCTGATAACGAAGGTTAGACGTTAAAACTTAGAGAATACTTCTGCATTCTTTCTGAATTACCACTCCTGGGCGAGTTCAAAGTATTATTGGACTACGTTACACCAACCCGTAGCTCTCTTGACCGAATAATAAGCTTCTACTACTCCCAATCGCTGTGTTTTTGATTAAAATCTGAAAGTTCTTGATGAATAACCATTACTATACGTGCTTCTTTTTTCTTTGTCAACAGCTATCTTCTAAAAAATAAAATGATGGAACTTTGTTTTTTATAGAACTCAGGACTGGTTATTTTGGTAAAAAAACCAGTCGTTTCACCTAATTTTCACCAACTCTGCTTACATTAAGAAATATGAAAAAGAGGTTGTTTTGACAAATACATAGCTGAGGAGAATGAATAGAGTGAAAAAGATGATGTACGTCCGATTTGGACTGGATCTTTTAATGGCTGTTACGTTTGTTTTATTTTTTAACAAACAAGTATTGGGAGGGTTAACGTTTCATGAAATTGCGGGGCTAGCGATTGCCGTCGCCTTTTTTACCCACGTGCTACTAAACTGGCAGTGGGTAAAGAAAGTTACGGTTAAATTATTTGACCGCAAGCTGCCGCGCAAAACAAAGTTTGGTTACTTTTTAAATATCATGCTGTTGATTACGATGTCATTTATTATGATTAGCGGTATTTTTATTTCAAGAGTAGTATTTCCAAATATTAATGTGGGCAATGAACAATGGTTTAAGGTTTCGCATATTTCGGTATCATTTTTAGTGTTAATTCTAGTAGCCGCTCACATAGGTCTTCATTGGCAATGGGTTATAAATGTATGTAAAAACATGACGAAATTCAAAAAGTCAAAGAAAAGCTTGAGCATAGCAGCTAAGCTCGCAACCGTTGCATTGTTAGTCGTTGGTATATACGAAATAAATGAGACGAATTTTCTTGGAAAGCTTGGAGGAGTAGCGGAAGTACTGAATTTAAGTTCCTCAGATATGCCGCAAAAAGGCGGTGGGAAGCCGGATTTTGATCGCCATTCATTTGGCGAGAACAAATCTTCGGCGACGGCATCTGCTGGTCACGAACGTCCGAACTTTGATCACGATGGCGGAGGTCCGGAAAGAGGGATGAAAGGAAAAGAAGGCGGTTTTGAAAGTCCGAATCCTTTTGTTGTAATCGGTACTTATTTTGCTATTATGTCGGTTTTTATTATTGTTATTTATTATATCGAAAAAATATTGTCAGGAGTAAAAAGACGCAAAAAAATGGCGGGTCCGGCTGCGGAAATTTAAAATAAAAAAACTCTCTATTTCACTGTTTTTTCATCGTACAGAAGTAAAATCCTTTATGTAAAAGCGAATGCTTTGCAAAATTAAAATGAGATAAACTTAGGTGGTGGAAATGGTGAAACAACACACACAGCCTGAAACGGAACATAAGAGAAATTGGTTTATTAATGCGCTATTGAATTTTGGTATTTATAAAAAAGGAAATCGGCACCTATACGAACTGACACTTCAAGAGTTAGAAGCTCAATATGTAAAAGTAAAAGCATTCATGTATAATCAGGGACCTCTTTCGCAATGATAAAAAAGCACTCAGTATATGAGTGCTTTTTTATATGAGAAAGTCTTATTCTTTGACAGGCGAAACTGTACAGATTAAAATCACAGTATATTTTAAAGTTACAGTTTTAAATGACACATATTATTAGGAAGGAAAAACAGTTTCTACCTATAATATGCCAATATTTTTGACCGTATCATTTTTGGAGGGAAACAAAATGACAAATAAAAAGTATGAGCCGCTTTTACAGCCGTTTACTTTTTCAAATGGCATCAAATTAGATAACCGCGTTATTCTTGCGCCTATGACAAATTTTTCATCAAATGAAGATGGAACAGTATCAAATGCAGAAGTAGACTACTATGTACGACGTTCAGACGGTGTTAGCATGGTCATTACAGCATGTACATACGGAACGCCGAACGGCAAAGGATTTCACGGAGAGTTTGCTGCAGACAGCGATGAAATGATTCCTAGTCTGCGCCGTTTAGCAACGTCCATTAAAGATCAAGGAGCAAAAGCAGTTCTTCAAATTTTTCACGGAGGCCGCATGTGTCCGCCTGAGCTTGTTCCAAATGGAGAGGTTGTTAGCGCAAGTGCTGTTGCTGCAGAACAAGAAGGAGCACCGGTGCCTCGAGAGTTAACAAATGAAGAAATCGACGGCATTATTCATGATTTTGGTGAGATGACGCGCCGTGCTATTGAAGCAGGATTTGACGGAGTTGAAATCCACGGAGCAAATAACTATTTAATTCAGCAGTTCTTTTCTCCGCATTCTAATCGCCGCCAAGATAAATGGGGCGGTAGCGTAGAAAAACGCTTAACATTCCCGCTGGCAATTGTAGACGAAGTAAAGCAAGCCGTTTCTAAACATGCAAAAGAGCCATTTTTAGTAGGCTATCGCTTCTCGCCAGAAGAGCCTGAAACGCCTGGAATTACAATGGCTGATACGTTGAAGTTAGTTGATGCACTAGCAGAAAAAGACCTTGATTACCTTCACGTATCGCTAATGGAATTCTGGTCAAAACCTCGCCGAGGCGTGGAAGATACTCGTTCACGTATTGAGATTATTCAAGAGCGCGTAGGAAGCCGCGTACCTGTGATGGGCGTAGGTTCTATTCATACAGCAGACGAAGCAGCAGCAGCTCTTGAAACCGGCATTCCACTGCTTGCGATTGGCCGTGAATTAATTATGGATCCAGACTGGGTTCAAAAAGTCAAAGAAGGCCGTGAAAATGAAATTGTGACAACATTAAGCAAAAAAGATCAGGAAAAGCTTGTGATTCCTGACCCGCTGTGGCAAGCCGTTATTAACACACCAGGCTGGTTCCCGGTTGAAGATTAAAAGAAAGACAGAAAAGCGCAAAGACGATGGGACTGACCCCGTGTCTTTGCGCTTTTTGCTTTTTCATGGAACAGAGCTTATGAACCATTAATTTACAAATAGACTTCTTTATGTTTGAATAATAATAGTTTTCTGAAAGTGAGGTGGAAAAATGAAAGCTGGCCCAATGGTAAAAATGATGGTTTCAATGAGTATTTTTGGTTCAATTGGCTTTTTCTCCACACAAACTGGACTTCCTTCTTTTGATTTAGTATTTGTTCGCTGTATTTGTGCAACGCTTTTTCTAGGAATGTGCTGGTTTGTAACCGGTGAATATAAAAGGGAGAAATGGAATGCCAAAGAAATAAAGCAGATTTTACTGTGCGGCATATTCCTTGTGTTTAACTGGGTGTTTCTATTTAAAGCATTTGAAATGATGTCCGTTACGGTAGCTATTTCTATTTATCATCTTGCACCCGTCTTAGTATTGCTTCTGGGAAGCTTTATCTTTAAGGAGAAATTAACGGTTCTTGGCGTTATGTCTATTTTCACTTGTTTTGTGGGAACACTTCTGATTATTGGGGTGAAGGAACTTACGATTGATGGCTTCATGTCTTCAGGAATACTGTGGGCGCTTTTAGCCGCTTTGTTTTATGCATGCACAACGCTGCTTGGCAAAGGAATTATTCATACGAGTGCTTACGCTGTTACATTTATTCAGACTTTTTTAGGGATTTTTTTATTATTGCCGTTTGTTCATTTTAGTGATTTTCATTTCTTAACAGCGGCCAATTGGACAGCTATTTTGGTAACGGGCTTTGTACATACTGGTTTAGTGTATTATTTGTTTTTCGACAGCCTGCGCTACTTAAAAACTCAGGTGATTTCGGTTCTAGTGTTTTTAGATCCAGCCGTTGCTATTTTATTAGATACAGCATTCACGGGATTTCGCCCGACGCTTTTTCAGCTGGCAGGCATTGTTTTGATCTTTTTAGGAATGCTTTTTACTTTGAAGCCAAAACCTTCATCTAAAAAAAGTATTTCCAATAGCAAGATTAAAAAGATCACATAGAATTTCTATTTCATCTGCAGGTCTTCATTTATTAGAAAAAGGGGAGCTAGTCATGAAAGTCAGTAAGCAAAACGCAGAACACTACGTGTGGGGAGGAAAATGCGATGGGTGGCACCTAGTGAAAAATAAAGACGTAAGTATTATTCATGAGCGCATGCCTCCTCATACGAAAGAGGTAAGGCATTATCACACGAGAGCACAGCAATTTTTCTTTGTGCTAAAAGGAACAGCTGCTCTAGAAGTAGACGGAATTATTTATGATGTAAAAGCACATGAAGGAATAGAAGTGCTTCCGTCCATTCTTCATCAAATGATGAATCGTTCGAGCGAAGAGATTGAGTTTCTAGTTATTTCACAGCCCTTTGCACACGGAGACCGCATAGCTGTTGATGAAGATAAAGACTAAGCATAGATCAGTCTATTTTTACTAGTCCTAACAGCAAGCGAAGAATAACGTCCAGTACAATAGTACCTTTTCATTCAGTATGTGAAATATTATGCCTAATAAAATAAAAATACTTTTATTGCAGAGCAGAAATGTGGTAAATTAATATGTATGCAATATAGGGAGAACAAAATTTACAAATTAACAATTGTGTAATATTAACATCACGATAAAAAATAAGAGATTACAAGTTGAAATGTAAATTTTGTAGATGACTAAAAAAAGAGATGAAGATGATATTGTTTGACAAATTGAATCATTTTCAGGTAATCTTTTGCAGGACGTAACCGTTACGATTTAATGTAGGGGACTTTCCTGAGGTTAGCTGAACATGAAATCTCTACTTTTTAGTGAAAGGAATTTGAAAATGAAAAAACTATTTTCAAAGCCGTTGTTTTACTTTTTTATAGCGGTTTTATTCATGTGGATCAAGTCTTACATGTCTTACAAAGTGGAGTTCAACTTAGATATAAGTGACTCAATGCAAAAAACGTTATTGTTTATTAATCCAATTAGTTCAACTTTGATCTTTTTAGGGTTAGCATTGTTTGCAAAAGGGAAAAGAGCCATCGTTTGGACGCTTATCCTTAGTACAATCATGACGGTCATTTTGTACAGCAATATTTTATATTATCGATTCTTCAATGACTTTGTGACATTGCCTACTTTAACGCAAACAAGCAATGCGGGTCATTTAGGAGGCAGTATCGCTGATTTAGTAAAAGCTCACGATATTTTTTACTTTGTAGATATCGTTTTACTGATTGCGCTATTGTTTGTTAGAAAAATCGAATGGCCAAAAGCACGCCTTAAATTCCGCTATACGTTCATGGTACTAGCGGCAGGAGCTATCGCTTTTGCAATTAACTTGCACTATGCTGAAAAAGATCGCCCTGAATTACTAACAAGAACATTTGATCGCAACTACCTAGTGAAATATTTAGGAGCATACAACTACACGGTGTATGATGCAGTTCAAACGTTTAAAAACTCAAAGCAGCGAGCATTCGCAAGCAGTGATGACTTAACAACAGTGAAAAACTTCAGTACAAGTCACTATGCAGCTCCAAATATTGAGTATGCCGGTAAAGCAAAAGGAAAAAACATTATTAAAATTCATCTAGAATCATTTCAGTCGTTCCTGATTAACTACAAGTTAAACGGGCAAGAAGTAACGCCGTTTTTAAACTCATTAGCAAATGGAAATGAATTTATGTATTTTGATAACTTCTTCCATCAAACAGGACAAGGTAAAACAGCTGATGCAGAGCTTATGATGGATACATCATTATACGGCTTGCCTCAAGGATCAGCATTTAGCTTAAAAGGCCGCAACACGTACCAAGCAGCACCAGCGATCTTAGATCAAAAGGGCGGCTATACAAGTGCCGTTTTACACGGAGACTATAAAACGTTCTGGAACCGTAATGAAATTTATAAACAGTTCGGTGTGGATAAATTCTTTGACGCAAGTTATTACAATATGACTGGTGATAACAAAGTAAACTATGGATTAAAAGATAAGCCATTCTTCAAAGAATCTATGCCAATGCTACAGTCATTGAAGCAGCCTTTCTATGCGCATATGATTACATTAACAAACCATTTCCCATTTGTCCTTGATAAAGGCGATGCTAGCATTGAGCCGGCAAACACAGGAGATGGAACGGTAGACCGTTATTTCCAAACGGCTCGTTATTTGGATGAATCACTGCAAGAATTCTTTACAGAGCTAAAAGCTTCAGGCTTATATGACAACTCAGTTATTATGATTTACGGTGACCACTACGGTATTTCTGAAAATCATAACAAAGCAATGGAAAAAGTTCTTGGCGAGAAAATTACGCCATATAAAAACGCTCAGCTTCAACGCGTACCGTTCTTCCTTCACGTACCAGGCGTAAAAGGTGGAGTGAACCATACGTACGGCGGTGAAATTGACGTAGTACCTACGCTTCTTCACTTAGTGGGAATTGATAGTAAAGAGTATGTTCAATTCGGTACAGATTTATTATCAAAAGACCATGATCAGGTAGTAGCATTTAGAAACGGTGATTATGTTTCTCCGAAATACACGTCAATTGACGGCAAGTATTACGATACAAACACGGGAGAAAGAATCACAGCAACAGACGAAGCGAAAGCTTATAAAAAGAAAGTTGGAAGAGAGCTAGAACTTTCTGATAAAGTGTTATACGGTGATTTATTACGATTTAATAAATTAGATGACTTTAAACCGGTCGATCCATCAAAATACATGTATGGAAAAGACCAAGAAACAGAAAAGTAATGTAAGCTTTCACACCATACAATCCAAACAAGCAAGTAGAGGAGCTTTTTAAAAGCTTAGCTACTTGCTTGTTTTATGAGAACTTCATTGAAAAAGAAAGCTGGTGACAGAAACGTGGAGCGAACAAGACGCAAAAGAAGAAGAAGAGTTCGATGGGGCAGAGTGTTCTTTGCTTTGTTGTTTCTTTTTATTATCGTTGGAGGCATATACAGCTATTTCCAATATAAGCAAGGGCTATCGATGGCAAGCGATGGTAAATTTGCGGATGACGGCACGACATTTGAACAGTTTCAAGGCAGTCTCCCAAATAACGGAGAAGTAAATATGCTGCTGTTAGGAAGTGACTCGCGCGGGGAAAAGCATTCTCGTACAGACTCTATTTTAATTGCTCACTACGATTCTAAAAGCAAACACCCGAAAATTGTTTCCCTTATGAGGGATATGTATGTGGATATTCCAGGACACGGCAAGCAAAAGCTGAATGCTGCTTACGCGTTCGGAGGTCCTGAGCTGCTGCGTAAAACGATCAAACAAAATTTTGATATCGATATTAACTATTATGCAGTTGTGGACTTCGAAGGGTTTTCAAAAATTGTAGATACGATTGCACCTGATGGCATTAAAGTAACCGTGCCTCACGACATGTCTTCAGGAATTGGTATGACGCTTCACAAAGGTACCCAAGTTTTACACGGTGAACAACTGCTTGGCTATGTACGTTTTCGTCATGATAACATGAGTGATTTTGGACGCGTTCAACGCCAGCAAGAAGTCGTTTTAAAGCTTAAAGATGAAGTAGCAAGCCTAAACAGCGTGTTTAAAATACCGAAGCTTCTCGGCGTAATGGATCCTTATATCGATACAAATTTAGATACAAAAAGTATGATGCTTCTCGCTAAAGATGTGGTAACAGGAAACATGAAAGATGTTCAAAGCCTGCGACTGCCGTTAGACGGATCGTTTGAAAACAAAACGTATAGCGGTGTTGGTATGGTGCTTGCTATTGATTTAGATAAAAATAAAGAAGCGCTGCAAGAATTTTTAAATGACAAATAAAGAAAAGCCTCGAGATGAATGTCTCGAGGCTTTTTCCCTATACATAGACGATGATGCGTTTGAAAGATGTAATTAAACTGGTCACTATACCGGAGCATACAACAATGAATAATGAATAAATAGCTGTATCGTTTTGAAGCAGTAAAATACCTGAAATAATAATAGATGCGTCAATTACTAAAATAATGATGCCAGGATTTAAAGATAACCATTTCGCAAGTATCAGAGAAAATAAGTCGACCCCGCCTTGACTTGCGTGCTGCCGGAGCATGATGCCGGTTCCGATTCCGTTAAAAACACCTCCAAGGCAAGCGCTTAAGATAATGGGAAGGTGAAAAATCCCATGAAGCGGAAACAGCAAATCAATCATCACGGCTGAGAGAACCATGCCATAGATAGCATTTAAAAAATAAGAGCGGTTAAAACCTAGAGCGAGAAGGTAAATAGGGAAGTTTAAGCAAAAAATCATCACGCCTACTTTATAGCCAAGTAAATAATTAAGAATTAAGCTAATTCCCGTAATGCCTCCTGTTACAAGCTGAAGCGGAAGAATAAAAACGTTAATTCCAATACTAACAAACACACTGCCAATTCCAATTGCAATTAATTTTTTATACATGCTGTCTCATCCTTGTCTCTGAATCTCTTTATATGTATATGAAGACAAGCAGAGTTTCAGCACAAAGACCGCTTCAGAAACCATAATGAACGGATTAAATATATGCAAAGGAAGCTGTTTTAAAATGCAAATGTGTTGCATAAACATGTTTCACCATAGACAATAAGAACTAATGAAGAAGGTAAATGGAGGAGAAAAAATTGATCGTTCGAAAAGCTAGAGAAGAAGAAACATCATCTATTGAAACAGTGACGCTTGCTGCTTATGAGCAATATGCAGCTGTAAAATCAGAAGCACACTGGAAAAGATATCGAAAGGGAATTTTACATACCCTGAGTGAAGAAAAGAAATTTGAGTGCATTGTAGCTGAAATCGATGGAGAAATGGCAGGAAGCGTTTTGTTTTATCCGCCGAATACGGATGTATACGGAGGGTTGTTAAAGCCATTTCCATGGGCCGAAATTCGTCTGCTGGCAGTTGCTCCGACGCATCGCCGAAAAGGAGTCGCCAACGCGCTTCTTGAAGCGTGTGAAAAAAAATCTCGGGAGCTAGGGTGTTCTTATTTAGGTTTACATACAGATCATTCAATGGAACATGCCATTAAGCTGTACACTAAAAGAGGTTACGTTCGCTTTCCTGATAACGATTTTTATCCGGTAAAAGATTTGCATGTTATGGCATTTAGAAAATCAGTTTAATAAAAAAGCCTTTGAAATCATTGATTTCAAAGGCTTTTTTGAGATTCTGAATTTAAAATGACAAAAGCGAGAAAAAGAATAGCAGAAGCTAGCCAAACTGCTTTTGTCCCCAGGGTGAAAGTAGAAATAGAACCTAACAATGCCCCACTCAAAAAAGAGAGGATAATGGCGGTAAAACGAAGGCACTGATAAGCAGCGTTTTCATCGCGTTTGAATATAGCATAGTATGCTGCTTGAGAAGCAGTACGAAGGTTTCCGGTCGTCATGGTTGTATTATATGACCATTTTATCAAAGTTCTAAATGAAGAAACTTGAAGAGCAGCAACAAATGAAATTGTTACTGTAACCAACATATTAGGAACACTAGACGGTAAAAAACCAACGATAATGAGTACGACAATTTCTAAAAGCAATACGATACGAGAAGTATCAGGGAGTACAGATACAAATCGCGGCTGCTTAAATGTTTCGGTTACAGCAACACCTAGGATAAAGGCTACAATAGGGGGAATATGAAGAAAAGCTTCTGTCCATTGACCTTGCGCTGCCTTTACACCTAATAAGACGATATTTCCACTTTGTGCATTTGCGAATACTCCGTTTCTGCTTATATACGTATAAGCATCAAGAAAACCTCCCACAATAGCTAACAAAATTCCAAGAATAACTGAATTTGCCGTTGCAGCTTTTTTGAATCGTTTCGTTAATTGTAAAAAGTAAGATGATTTATTTGTGAGCATGTCTTCTTTCTGCCTCCTGAAAATCTAAGGTGCATTATCTAGTATAAGCAAAAGAGAAACTTTTCTTCAATTACTGTGATTTCATAGAAAAAAGATAGGGGAGGTCCCTATCTTTTTTGTAAGTTATATAACGTGACGATTCCAGTGGCGGTGAGCTGAAATAGCTTCAATAAATTCATCTGTAAAGCGTGTAGTTTCTCCAGTTACGACACCGGGACTGCTATCTAAACCAGCAGCTTTTAGCCACTTAACACCTTCATCCGTCGCGCCAATTGGTTTAAAATGCTCGAATGCTTCTTGAGCAAATGTCAGTGCTTCTTTACGAAACTTCTCATCAGCCGACGCGCTTCCGACAACATAAACCGCATCGAATAAAACAGAATCACTTGTTAAGAACGTGTGCTGTACTTCAAGTTCTGACCCGTCTGTTCCTTTTACGTTTTTGAGGGTTGTGCTTACAATTTCAGGCTGAATGCCCTGTTGTTTTAAATTGTTTAACACCTGTGGTAGGTCACTGCTAAAGTCATTAGCTGCAATGACAGCTACTTTACGCGTATTCGGCTTTTTAATCGTCTGTTCCTGACTAAGAGCCGGAGATGACTTGGTCACTGGCGCGTCTTCTCCTGATGGAGGCGTTGCACCAATCGCTTGTGCTACTTGTCTAGCTAGCACTGTACTGACGTTGGCAAACATATCAACGACCTGCTGCTGAACAGACTTGCTTTTCACTTTTCCAAGCTCAAAGCTGAAAGCACTGATAATATGCTCTTTTTCAGTGTCGCTCATGCTATTCCAAAATAGCGTTGCCTGTGAAAAGTGGTCTTTAAAACTTTCGCTTCGGCTTCGAACTTTTCTTCCTTCCACTTTTTCTTGATAGTGAGCATAACCGCCCTCTGACTCTGGTACAGGAGCCGGGGTATTGGCTGCAAGAGAGTTTCTGTGATAGCTGACAGGCCCTTTGTTAATCGTTTGACGTCCGTAACCGTCTCGTTGATTGTTATGAAACGGGCATACTGGACGGTTGATTGGAAGTTCGTGAAAATTCGGACCGCCAAGACGAATAAGCTGGGTATCCGTGTATGAGAACAATCTTCCTTGTAAGAGAGGATCATTGGAAAAATCAATTCCCGGTACCACATGTCCCGGATGGAATGCGACTTGTTCCGTTTCGGCAAATACGTTGTCTACATTTCGATTTAAGGTCATTTTTCCAACCAATTTGACGGGAATGTCTTCTTCAGGCCAAAGCTTAGTTGGATCGAGAATGTCAAAGTCGAATTTAAATTCATCTTCCTCATCTATAATTTGAATACCTAGCTCATATTCAGGATAGTCTCCGTTTTCAATCGATTCCCATAAATCGCGGCGATGAAAATCCGGGTCTTTCCCAGAAATTGTTTGAGCCTCGTCCCAAACAAGGGAATGCGTTCCGAGCACAGGCTTCCAGTGAAATTTGACAAAATGAGCTTTCCCTTCTGCATTAACTAAGCGAAAAGTATGTACGCCGAAGCCTTCCATCATACGCAAACTGCGTGGAATTGCACGGTCTGACATTGACCACATGACCATGTGAGCAGACTCTTGGTTATTGGCGACAAAATCCCAAAACGTATCGTGTGCTGAAGCCGCCTGCGGCATTTCGTTGTGAGGCTCAGGCTTAACAGCGTGAATTAAATCCGGAAATTTAATCGCATCTTGGATAAAGAACACGGGAATGTTATTTCCAACTAAGTCATAGTTTCCTTCTTCTGTATAAAATTTTGTTGCAAAACCACGGGCGTCGCGCACCGTTTCAGCTGAACCTTTAGAACCTGCTACAGTAGAAAAACGGACAAATACAGGTGTTTTTACAGATGGATTCTGTAAAAATTTAGCTTTTGTATATTCACTGAGAGAGTCATACAGTTCAAATTCTCCGTGAGCAGCGAAGCCTCGTGCATGAACGATGCGTTCAGGAATGCGCTCGTGGTCAAAATGCGTCATTTTTTCACGGAAATGAAAGTCTTCCATAAGGGTTGGACCACGTTCACCTGCTTTTAAAGAAAATTCATCTTCGGAAAGCTTTAACCCTTGATTGGTTGTGAGCGCTTGGTTTCGATCATCTGTTTTAAACTGCTCGAGCTGTTCTTGCTTGCTTTTTTCATTTACAGAGTGCTTTTTTGTCATACCTGTCTTCCTCCTTGATCTTCAGTTAATAATCATTACAAAATGTGTACCCTATCAAAAGTTGAAGCAAACAGAAATGTTGGAATTTTTTCGTAGGAAATCCGTTATTTTCTTGTTATGATTATGAATAAGTATTCATAAATAAGAAAATAAAAGGAGAGGGGATACATAGATGAAAACACGGGTAACAGATTTATTAGGAATTCAATATCCAATTGTACAAGGAGGTCTGGCTTATTTAGCGTACGCAGAACTTGCTGCTGCTGTCTCAAATGCAGGAGGTCTTGGACAAATTACAGCTATGACGCTCCGAACACCTGAGAAACTTCGAGCTGAAATTAAGAAAGTACGTTCTTTAACTGAGCGTCCTTTTGGCGTTAATTTTGCTGTTGGAGGTCAAACAGAAGGTTCTTATAAAGAACTTCTCGACGTAGCAGTAGAAGAAGGTGTGCCGGTTGTTTCCATAACAGGAGCAAATCCCGCACCTATTTTTGAGAGATTAAAAGGAACAGGAATTAAAACGCTCGTGCTTGTAGCCAACGTGCGTCAAGCTCAAAAAGCTGAGAAGTTAGGAGCAGATGCTGTCATGGCAGTGGGGCAAGAAGCAGGAGGACATATCGGACGTGAGGATCTCGGCACAATGGTACTAATTCCTCGAGTAGCTGCGGCTGTGTCAATTCCGGTCCTGGCCAGCGGAGGGATTGGAAACGGCCAAGGATTATTGGCGGCGTTATCATTAGGCGCTGAAGGAATTGAAATGGGAACACGTTTTATCGCGACAAAAGAATGTGTAGATGCCCACGATGCGTATAAACAAGCTATTGTAGAAGCAAAAGAAACCGATACTGTGGTTATTAAACGTTCGTTCGGAGCACCTGGACGCGTATTGAAGTCCCACTACACTCTTGACATTATCGAGCGTGAGCAGCAAGGAGAGAGGTACGAAGAGTTAAAAGACGTCATTAGCGGAGGGGCAAACTGTCGGTATATTTATGAAAATAAAATCGATGAAGGCTATGGATGGGCAGGCCAAGTCGTTGGACTGATTGATAGTATCCCAACGGTGCAAGAGCTTTTTGACAGTATAATAGAAGAAGCAGAAGCTGGTTCTAAACGACTGCTGAGTATAGTGGAAAAGAAGTAGAGATACAAGCCGTCATACTGCAGCAATTATTCGCATATTTATAATCTATATCTCTAAATGAGGTGAGAGAATGAAAAGGATGCGAGCATTTGCTATTATGACGTTTTTAGTAGTAGGTTCAGGTTATGCAGTTTTTACTAAAAAAGAAGAAGTTTTCAAGACTCAGCAAGCACAAGTGTACGAAGAAGCAAAGCCTGTTATTAAACAAATGGACAAACTGGATATTTGGCATAAAATCAGCAGCGGTTTAACTGAAGCGGGCTATGAATCAAAGGGCGTGAATTCTTCCCTTTACTCAAAAGACAGAGTAGAAATGGATGTGTATATGGAGCCTTCCGTTTCAGCTGATGCCAAAACACAAGAAACGATTAAACAAATCGTATATAAAATACTCGAAGAAAATAAGTTTCAGCAAAAGGCCTTTCATGTAACAATTAAATTCCTGCCCGAAAAACAAGCAAAATAGACTTGTCTCGGCCAGGAAATTTTTTTGTTAAAATGCTTTTTCATTGACTGCTGGAATACTGTCTGGGAGAGAAATTTCAGCATTTTTGGGCTGATATGCAATTTTTCCGTCCAGCACATCATTTGCTTTTTGTAAATCTAATAAATTTTCCCATCGTGCGATAATAAAAGCAGCTACCGCATAACCAATAATATTAACTGTGGTCCGGTAATTACCCATAAAGCGATCAGGAGCGAGCATCAGAGCAACGGCTGCTACTGGAATGGATCCGGTTGCTGCTGCGGTAGCAGAGAGAGCAACAAAAGCTGATCCTGGAATACCAGCCATTCCTTTAGACGTAAGAAGAAGAACACCAAGCATTAAAAGCTGATCAGTGAGACTCAAATCCACGCCTGTTGCTTGTGCTAAAAAGACGAGGGCAAGAGACAAGTAAATGGAAGCACCGTCTAGATTAAACGAATAGCCCGTAGGCACAACCAGGCCCACGACTGCTTTGTTGCATCCTGCTTGTTCGAATTTATCCATGAGCTGCGGCATAACAGCTTCAGTGGAACCCGTAGCAAATGCCAGCATAATTTCTTCTCGTATATATAGAATGACTTTCCACAAACTTAATTTTAAATAGATTCGTAAAATAACAGCTAAAACAAGAACAAATGCTAGACAGGCAATTGTCATAGCGATAAATAGCTTTCCGAATGCAGCAAGTGTTCCAAGACCGTACTGACTAACTGCGAATGCCATGGCACTAAAGGTGGCAAGAGCCGTTAATTTCATAATGTATCCCATAATTTTAAACAACACATCATTTACTTTTTCCAATACATTTAAAAGGGTCTCTGCTGTTTTTCCACCTATATGAACAAGCGCGATGCCAAACAAACAAGAAATTAAAAGCACTTGAAGCATGGAGTTGCTTGAAAAAGCACCAACTGCACTGTCTGGAATCATATTAAGAAAAAAATCACCTTCACTCGGAAGTTCGGAGCCGTTTGTCTTCGCGTCCACTTCGCTTGTGCTTAAGCTTGAAGGATCAACATTTATACCGGTGCCGGGGTTCATTACGTTTGCTACTAATAGACCGATTAATAGAGCGAATGTTGTGACAATTTCGAAGTAAAGAATGGTTTTTCCGCCGATACGCCCAACTGTTTTAATGTTTCCAACCTTGGCAATTCCAACAACGACTACTCCAAAAATAAGAGGAGCAATCAGCATTTTGATAAGCTTAATAAAACCGTCTCCAATCGGTTTCACAGCATTTCCAAAGCTTGGCCATAGATATCCTACGGCTATGCCAAGTACAATTGCCATCATAATTTGAAAGAAAAGACCTTTATAAAAAGGTTTTTGCTTACTTTTTGCTGCTGTTTGTGTCATGTGTTCTCCCTTCGTCGTACAATTTTTTGGATATCACAACAGATGTTATGTTTTTTTACATTTTAACGTAAGGTTGTTTGAGGTGTCATTGGTCTCTTTGACTAAAATTCAATAAAAATATTAGTTGAAGTGTATAAGAAGGGAAGGGAAGTGGTTTAAAACATTATTATTTTTAATGTAGATCTTTAAAAAAACTAATAAAAAGCACATGCAAAGGCATGTGCTTTTATTTGTTAAATTAATTTAATTCCGCTAATTAGAATGATGGTTGCCATAATGGCTTGAAGCGGTCTTGAAGGCACTTTCGTTGATAAACGGCTTCCGATTAACACACCTGGAATAGATCCAATTAATAGGTTAGCAGTCAACATGTAATCCACGCTTCCAAAGCTTGCATTTAAAATACCAGCCACCGTAACGAGAAGAAACGCATGTGCAATATCAGTTCCAACCAGCTCAGATGTTTTTAGCTTAAATAAGTACAGCATCGCAATCGCAAATAATGAGCCTGAGCCAATTGATGTTAGTCCGACAATGAATCCAAAGACTACGCCAATTCCGATTGTTAATCCTTTTTTCTGATTTAAGTCCATTTCCTGAAATCGGTTGGGACGAATTAATTTATCAAAAAAGACGCGAAAGATAATTGAAATGGCAACCAGCGTCATGACATATCCAAGAGCGTGCTTAATAATCGTTTCTTGATGCTCGTGAAAAGATGGAAATGCATGAAGTGTGACAATAGCCAGCACAGCGCTCGGAATACTTCCGAAGGCTAAATATTTTGCTAATTTAAAGTTAATGGTTCGCTGTTTGTAGTGCTGAGCGACTCCGAATAATTTTGTGATAGAATTGTAGACAAGATCTGTTCCTACGGCAATGGAAGGGTTAATGCCGAGTACAATCAGTAAAGGTGTTAATAAAGCGGCACCTCCAACCCCAGTTAAGCCTACAAGGGTTCCAACGAATAATCCCATTAAGGTAATTGATAGTTCCATATTTCGTCCTCCTACTCTCAAAACCAAGTACATTGATCTGATTATAGAGCATTGTAACTCATATGTAAATAAAATTCTGAATATTTTTAGTGAAGTTGAAAAGGTTTTCTTAGCCTTCACTATTTTAGGGAACGGACGATAAAGTCATAGGAAGTTATAAAAAAGTAAATAGAATACGTTTATTTATCTATGATTACGCTCTAATTTGTGTTACAAATGTAAATGCAATAAAAGAGTTTATTTTTATCTCATTTGAAAGACCGGTGAATGCATGAGTTTTGTCACGAAAGATTTGTTAATTAATTTTTTATTTATTTTATTGGCGCTGTTTTTAGTGCAGATGTTTTATTTAATCAAGTATGCTAAAAAAATTCATTGGTGGAAAGATCGTTATATCGCGGTATTTCCGATTTTAGCTATTACCTTTTGCCTTTTGTTTCCGGTTAACGGAGCTTATGTCCCGGATGACTATCGGATGGATCTACGAAGAATTCCTTATATTTTAGGAACGTTATATGGAGGCTGGCCGCTAGGAAGCTTGCTTTTTGTCTTTATTTTACTGCTGCGCTTGCTAATTGGCGGGTACGATGTAGGCTTTTTATCAACACTAATTTCTCTTCCGATTTTATCCATTCCTTTATTTTTCATAACAAAATACTTTTTGCATTTCTCATTAAAAAATAGAATTATCGTGAGCACCTGTCTTAGTCTGATCGGTTCTTTATTAGCTATGCTTGTATCTATTTTTGTCTTGCACGTAACAAGCATTCCTATTAGCGTGTGGGTTCAATTCGCGATTTTAGATGTAGCAGGCATGTTTGTAATTACCATACTGTGGGAAGCGATACGGGCAAATTTACTAGTGCTGCAGCGCCTGATGAAAGCAGAGAAACTAGAAATTGTCAGTCATTTAGCTGCCAGCATCTCTCATGAGGTGCGAAATCCTCTAACGGCAAGCAGAGGATTTATGCAAATGCTGCAAGAAGATGAAAAAGAACCTGCTAAAAAACGCTACATTTCCATTGCGATTAATGAACTAGATCGTGCAAAAGAAATCATTGATGATTACTTGCTGTTTGCCAATTCTGCTCCGGAACGAAATGAAAAAATGAATATTTCAGAAGAGATTCATCATGTCACCCATATTATGACGCCTCTTGCCAATATGAATGGAGTCGCTATTGATTTTACATTTGATGAAGAAGTGAAGTTCTGCGTAATGGGAGAAAGAAGAAAGCTTCAGCAGTGCCTAATCAATTTATTTAAAAATAGTATTGAAGCCATGCAAAATGGAGGCACGTTAACCGTTAAAGTAACAAAAGAAGGCGAAGCTGTTATTGTGGATATTATCGATACAGGCTGCGGTATGACGCAAGAACAAATCAACCGGTTAGGCGAACCGTATTTTACAACAAAAGAAAAAGGTACGGGGCTTGGAACGATGGTATCTTTCAGCATTATTCATTATATGAAGGGAAAAGTGAGTGTGTCTAGCACAAAAGGAAAAGAAACGTGTTTTTCACTTCAATTTCCACTTTGTGAATAAAGAGGTCGGGACAAAAGTTATTTAGTTGAAGGAAAATCCGAATGCGTTTGATTCTTGAGGGAGAATCAAACGCATTCGGATTTTTTCATTGGCAGGGTAAATGTAGATTTCATCTATTTATTCGTCTGTAAATTGTATGGATTTAGTTATGTTTTACTCTCTTTTTAATGACGTTCACTCACATACTGATCAATCATCGTTTGCAGTTCCTCTAGGGTCGTTTTACCGTTGTTAACAGACAGCTGCTTTAACGATTGAAGGGCACTATCTACAACAAACTTCCGGGGATTGGACTGTTTAAACAGCTCTTCTTCAATAAAACTAATAAGCTCTGTGCATTTTTGACGTTCGAATTCATCAGTAAATTGTTTGTGAACCTGTTTTTTTAAATCGATAAGTGCTGCAGAAATGTCCTGTTCTATTTGATTTTTAGTATTTGGGCAAGATGGAAGCCATTCTTTAATCGTTTGCGGATCGAGCAAAATGTCTCCTGAATTTGCTACTTCGTCTACAAGAGGAAGCAGGCGCTTGACACTGTAGCTTATGATCTCATGGGGGTCAGTATTTGTGCCGTTAACCATAAAATTATAGTGAAAGTTGCGATGAAGCATGCCAAGAAACATAATTGCACAATCTAGCAGGTACGGTTTCTTTTCTTGTCCAAATAAATCAATGAACCGCTTGTAAACCCAGTTTACTTCAACAAACTGGGTTTTTTTTATGTATGCTTTTAAATCAGGATCATTGGAAACAAATACTTCTTCAAGTAATGTGAAAAATTTATGTTTATGATGGTTTTTCATCTGTGCATCAATCTGTTTAACAAATACATCTACATCGGTCAGGCTTTTACCAACCAGCAGCTGATTTCGCTCTTGTTCAATTGTTGTATGAAGCCAGGTAAAAACAGCGATTAATAATTCATTTTTTGAAGAAAAATAGTTGTAGAATGTTCCTTTTGAAATGCCGCTATAATCAATGATGTCTTGAATAGATGTAGCTTGAAATCCTTTTTCAACGAAGAGATGGTGTGCATTTTTTACAACTTGCTGTTTTCGGTTATTCATTATTATCACCTAAATATAAAATTAGACTCATGGTCCAACTTTATGATACATGATTTAAAGCGTTTACACAAATGTTCTTTTCAAAAAATAGACGATATCACGACAATGTATTGATATAAAAGGATTATAGGACTGAAAAAGTCGGTAAAATAAAGAACATGAAGGCAAGATTTTTCACTTGCATAAATTGAACTCACAGTATAATATACTCTATGTAGAACATGTGTCTAAAAAAATGAACTTGAAGTATAAGGAGGTACAATAATGAGTCAATCGATAAATCAAATGGAAAAGCCCCCTTATGGCATAATTGCTATTTTATTAATTGGCGCTTTTATTTCATTGTTGAATGAAACGTTATTAAATGTGGCGCTTCCGTCTATTATGAAAGACTTAGATGTGACAACGTCAACTGTCCAGTGGCTTTCTACTGGTTATATGTTAGTGAATGGTATTATGATTCCAACTACCGCTTTTTTAATTCAGCGCTATTCTGTCAGAGGCTTATTTTTAACGGCTATGACTTTATTTACAGCGGGAACAATACTTGCAGGTGCTTCGCCCGTATTTTCGGTCTTGTTAACCGCTCGTATTATTCAAGCATCAGGCGCAGCCATTATGATGCCGCTTTTAATGAACGTATTGCTCACAAGTTTCCCATTAGAAAAACGCGGAGCTGCGATGGGGATTTTCGGTTTAGTTATGATTTTTGCTCCGGCAATTGGCCCTACCTTATCAGGATGGCTAATTGAACACTATGAGTGGAGAATGCTGTTCCACCTTGTTACGCCAATCGCGGCAATTGTATTAATAGGGGCTTTCTTCCTATTAAAAGACAAAAAAGAAAAAGTGGAAATCAATCTGGATTTCCTATCGCTTGTGTTATCTACAATTGGATTTGGGGGACTTCTATACGGATTTAGCTCAGCAGGGGATAAAGGCTGGGATTCTGTGGAAGTATACGGCACCATTATCGTAGGAGCCGTTGCGCTGATTTTATTTATTACGCGTCAGTTCAAGCTTAAAACACCTATGCTTGAATTCCGCATTTTTAAATATCCAATGTTTGCTTTATCATCAACGATTTCAATGGTGATTACAATGGCATTATTCTCAGCCATGCTGCTAATGCCAATTTATGTTCAAACGGTACGAGGCATTTCTCCGCTTCACTCAGGATTACTAATGCTTCCGGGTGCGCTACTCATGGGTGTGATGTCTCCGATTACCGGAAAATTATTTGATAAATTCGGAGCGCGTGCACTGGCTGTAACGGGTCTAACGATTACAGCCGTTACGACGTATTTCTTCAGTAACTTAGAGCTTGATACGACATATACAACGCTCATTACGCTTTACACGCTTCGCATGTTCGGAATGTCTATGGTGATGATGCCGGTTATGACAAACGGATTAAATCAGCTGCCGCAGCGCTTTAATCCGCATGGTACTGCGATGAATAACACGCTTCAACAAGTATCGGGAGCTATTGGTTCGGCTCTTTTAGTAACGGTGATGTCAAATCGTACAGCTACGCATGCAAAAGAGCTTGCTCAAGATGCAATGAGCGGAGCAGGAGCAGCGAATGCAACGGCAGCCGGGGCAGCTCAAATGAAAGAACAAATTGGGATGCAGGCAATGGTACAAGGAATTAACGATGCGTTTGCCGTCTCAGTAGTACTAGTGGTGGTTGCTTTAATTCTTTCATTGTTTATGAAACGCGCCACGCCGGCAAGTGAAGATGAAGTGATAAAGGAAAAAGCAGGACGCGAGCAGTTTGCTAAATAAAAAAGAAATCCCCGCTGAAACAGCGGGGATTTCTTTAGCTTGTATATCTAAAGCTTAAGCCCATTTTCTTTAATAATTTCCGGTAGCCGATGGACGTTTGATCAGCCATAATATGCGCTTCCATCTGCAGGTCTAAAGGCAAGTCTTCAGGCTTTTGGTTTTCAACCATTTCACGGTCTTCGTCAAAGACGCGAAGGTTAAAGTCATACACACCTTCAACGGGAGAATCTTTGTCAAAGTTTCGAGCGATTGGTGCGAATAAACGTGTTTCGCGGGCTGAAATAGGAGAGACTGCATTCATAATCCACAGTTCTGCGCCTTCTGGGAAGTATACTTTTAGCGTAGCTGTAAACGGCGGATAAACATCAAAGACGCGAAGCCATTTAAAATCAGGTGGATTTAAATGCTGCTGTTCTTTGGAATAATTGCTCACGGTGCTCGTATATTCTACATGAAGCCCATACTCTGTATCGCTTACTTTATATTTAGGCACAAAGGCGTTGTTTCGATCACCAAATGTGTCTGTGTGAACCCAAGCAAAATGAGCTACGTCTAAAAAGCCTTCCATTTGACGACCGGCCGAACCCATGATATCAAAGCTCGGACAAACAATTTGCTGAAAATCAGGGTCCTCCCACGCATCGAAGTAAGGCAGGTTATCTTGTTCTCCTGTCAGGGAAGTCCATACTAATCCAAATCGTTCAATAACTGGATAGACGGCCATACACAAGCGGGGAGAAATATTGGCATCAGGGTGAGCTGGAATCGACGTGCATGCACCGTCCGTTGCATAGCGGAAGCCGTGGTAAGGACAGACAATTTCATCATCTTCCACCCAGCCCATGCTAAGAGGGGTGCCTCGGTGAACGCATAAATCACGAGCCGCCACTACTTTGTGTGTGGTACGGTATAGAACTAGATTTACATCTAGCAGTTTTACGGACGTTGGTTTCTCTGTTACATCACTGCAGCGTGCGACGGGGTACCAATACTTAGCGAGCGTCGTCCAATCTTCCAGGCTGAACGTGCAGTCTCTTGGGTAGGGAGTTGCCGTTTTTGGTTTGGTCATGGTTGGTTGTTGTTCCATCTATTTTCTTCCCTTCTTTTGTAAGCTCTTTTACTAAGGGTAATATAAAAAAAGAAAATTCACACAATTTATGTAAGGAGTTCTAACATGAAATATGGAACTTTGTAGAAAGTGCGAATTTCAGAAGACGTAAATTAGAGAATATACCAATAAAAAAATTTAAAAAAGCGCTTCCTAAATAAATTTAAACGTGATATAATTTTCCAAGACGCTGGTGTAGCTCAGTAGGTAGAGCACTTGCATGGTAAGCAAGAGGTCGCAGGTTCGATCCCTGTCGCTAGCATACTAAAAAACCTTCTTTCTTGTTGAAAGAAGGTTTTTTTTTATTTGTGTCGGCTTTAAAATTATTCTCCGAATTATTCTTTCCCTCCTTGTGAAAACTTTAACAGTTTGATAGCCTTATTAGGAGATTGTGAGAAAATATGCGTATCTTTTCCCCTGTGTCTTATGAATCATATTTAGAAATATTCTTAAAAGAATGTTTATTGCCTCTAAATATTGGGTACACGGAACTAGGGGTTAAATTTCAACAGGGAGTGTGAACGATAATTTGATTACGTTTAAGAATGTGTCAAAGCAATATCCAGACGGTACGACCGCCGTGAAAAATATTAATCTAGAAATTAAAGAAGGAGAGTTTTTCGTTTTAATTGGTCCGAGTGGGTGTGGGAAAACAACCACCTTAAAAATGATTAACCGTCTTCATGATATTACCGAAGGAGAACTATACATAAAAGATAAGCTCGTATCGGACCACAACATCCATGAGCTACGCTGGAACATTGGTTATGTTCTGCAGCAGATTGCTCTTTTTCCTCATATGACCATCGCTGAAAATATAGCCATTGTACCCGAGATGAAGCATTGGAAGAAAAACAAAATCAAAACGCGCATTGATGAACTGCTTACCTTGGTAGGACTAGACCCAAAGCAGTATCGAAACCGAAAGCCGTCTGAGCTCTCAGGTGGCCAGCAGCAACGTGTAGGTGTAGCACGTGCCCTCGCAGCTGATCCCCCCGTTATTTTAATGGACGAACCCTTTAGTGCCCTCGATCCGTTAAGCCGCGAACAGCTTCAGCAAGATGTTATTAGCTTAAAAGAAAAAATCAAAAAAACATTTGTGTTTGTTACGCACGATATGAGCGAAGCGATGACGCTTGGAGATCGTATCTGCCTGATGAAAGATGGAGAAATTGTTCAAGTTGGAACCCCGGAGGAATTCATCCAAAAGCCTAAAAATGAATTTGTAAAAACATTTATTGGAAATCAAGGCAATGCTTTATTTGAGACATTGGATATGTTTGTCAAAGAAAGTGAACAGCCAGACGTAGAACCTACTGAAGAGTTAGCTTCAACCGCCACTGTTCAGCAGGCAATGGACGCCCTTTACGACCATGAAGCAATAGCCGTGAAAAAAGGGAGCAAACGTATTGGCGTTGTAACGCGCAAAACTCTATTAGCGTTTCTTTCTGATAAAACGAAAGAAGGAGGAACGCTGTAATGAATGCACTAAGCACATTATTAGATCAACGAGGAGATGCACTGTTTCAAGCTCTTCTTGAACACATTCAAATTTCAGTACTGGCTCTTGTTATCGCCGTATTAATTTCAGTGCCGCTCGGACTGTACTTAACGAGGCATGACCGTATTGCTGAACCAATCATTGGCGTAACAGCCGTACTGCAAACCATTCCTTCACTCGCTTTATTAGGATTACTGATTCCTCTTGTCGGAATTGGAACCTTTCCCGCGGTTATTGCACTGTTTTTATATTCGCTTCTTCCTATTGTACGAAATACATATACCGGAATTAAAGAAGTGGACCCATCTTTAATTGAAGCATCCAAAGCCATGGGGATGAACTCGTGGAGACGATTAATTAAAGTAGAACTTCCTCTAGCACTTCCTGTCATTATGGCCGGAATTCGCACAGCGATGGTACTCATTATTGGCACAGCGACAATCGTGGCTCTTATCGGAGCGGGCGGACTCGGAAGCTTAATTTTGCTTGGTATTGACCGAAGCGATAATAGTTTGATTTTATTAGGAGCCATTCCAGCAGCATTATTAGCGCTTATTTTTGATGGAATTCTGCGAACGATTGAACACTCAGCTAAAAAAGGGTCCAAAAAACGCTCGTTTATTATGATCATCGTATTAATACTTATTCTTGTTTCTCCGTTTGCAGCGATGAGCGCAACAAAACCAGACCTTGTTATCGGAGGGAAAATTGGTGCAGAACAAGACATTTTAATTAATATGTACAAAGAATTAATTGAAGATCAAACCGATATGAAAGTAAATCTTCGTTCGTCGCTTGGGAAAACGGTATTTGTATTTGAGGCTCTGCGTAACAAGGAAATTGATTTGTACCCTGAATATACGGGTACAGCCATTGTGACGCATCTAAAGGAACAGCCGGACAGCAAAGATGAAACAGAGGTGTACAAGCAGGCAAAAGAAGGATTTCAAAAGAAATTCGGCCTTGTCTATTTAGATCCAATGAAGTTTAATAATACGTACACATTAACCGTAACAAAGGAATTTGCCAAAGAAAATAATCTAACAACTATTTCAGATTTGGCAAATGCAACAGATAAAGTAAAAGCAGGGTTTACGCTTGAGTTTAAAGATCGTGAAGACGGCTATGTAGGCGTTCAAAAAGAATATGGTCTTACCTTCCCGAATATTAAAACGATGGAGCCGAAGCTTCGCTATCGCGCTGTAGAAAAAGGCGATATTAACATGCTTGATGCTTACGCAACGGACCCTGAAATCAAACAGTTTGGTTTAAAAGTCTTAAAAGACGATCAGCAGTTCTTCCCTCCGTATCAAGGAGCGCCTGTGCTTCGTGAAGATACGCTAAAAGAGCACCCTGAACTGAAAAAAATCTTAAATCAACTGGGCGGTAAAATCAGTGATGACGAAATGCGTGAAATGAACTATCAAGTAAATGCGAAAGGAAAAACAGCTGAAGAAGTTGCTCATCAATTCTTAGTGAAAAAAGGATTAATTAAAGAGTAAAAACGAAGAAAAAAGTTAGGACAACAGTATGTTAGTTGAAAGAAGATCCGAATGATGAATCGTTCGGATCTTTTTATTTTAGTTGTTTCTAGCAGTTGATTGGAGGGCAACGCGAAGACTCCCGCGGAAAGAGAAGTCTTGCATGGAAATCAACTGAGGTGCAAGAAGTGATTCATGCTCGATTATTTACTCCATTCGTCCATCTTTAGATTGGCGTGATTTCGTTATGTCTCAATCTCTTTTTAATGCGAGAGAAGCATTAATGAAAATGAGGTCTTATGAACAAGCTAAAGGTACCAAATTTGTTTTCTGATGGAAGGAAGGCGCTTTTATGAATTCATTTTTTACGTGTCATCCTGTACAACATTCCTTTCAGCTTTTTTCAGTTGAACATCTTGTAACTTTAGCTATTATCGTGATCATAGGAGCATTTATTTTTTTGTGTCGAAAGCATCTGGGAAAAAAGAGGTTTGTGTTCATTTTGCTTTCACTCATTCTAATTGCTTCAGAAACAGCCTACCAGGCTTGGGAAATCGGATGTCATCGGTGGTCTGCTGAAACTTCCTTGCCTCTTCAGCTCAGTGATATAGTCGTGCTGCTGGCTGCTGTTATGCTGATAACCAAAAACAGGTTTCTTTTTTATTTTGTGTACTTCGCAGGAATCAGCAGCTCTGTTCAAGCGATGATTACCCCAGACCTTGGCGGCTATGCGTATGCCCAGTTTCGCTATGTGCAGTTTTATGTATCGCATGGCGGTGTGGTACTTGCTTGCTGTATGCTAATTGCTGTTTGCAGATATGAGCCGACGTTTCGTTCTTTGTGGGTAAGCGTAGTATTTGTTAATCTGTACGGGGGAGTTATCTATGTCATGAATCGTTTACTCCATGCGAATTATTTATACATGATGAAAAAGCCAGAGCACGCTTCCTTGCTGGATGTTCTTGGACCTCATCCTTGGTATTTAGTATGGATTGAAGGAATCATGATTCTTAGCTTTCTTGTCCTTTATCTGCCGTTTTGGGTACATAAAAAAATTAAAGGTGATAAAAGCAAAGTCAATTTTGTTGAAGCAAAATGATAATACTGGTAGTTTATAAGTGTAAACTAACTCGGATTTCTTGAAGGAAAAGGAAAGAATTACTGAACGAGCCGTGAGAGGCAAGCGTAAAAAATAGAAAAGAAAAAAGCAAGCACAGACATCAGAAGGAGAGTATCAAAATGAAAACACTGGTTATTTTAGCACATCCAAACTTAGCATCTTCTCGTATTAATAAAGCGTGGGCAGAGCGAGTAAAAAAAGAAGAGAATGTGTACGTTCATGATTTATACGCAAACTATCCCGATTTCAAAATTGATGTAGAAAAAGAGCAGGAGTTAGCTGTTCAATTCGATCGTATTGTTTTTCAATTTCCATTTTACTGGTACAGCTCACCAGCACTCTTAAAAGAGTGGCAAGATGTTGTCTTAACATACGGATGGGCTTATGGAAGCAAAGGTACTAAACTTCAGGGAAAAGAGTTTGTCGTAGCTACTTCAACAGGAGGCCCTGCAGAAGCTTATCAAGAAGGGGGATACAACCGTTACCCAATGAATCATCTGCTTCTTCCGTTTCAAGCTACGGCAAATTTAACAGGCATGAAGTTCCAAACGCCATTTTTATTTCAAGGAGCAGGCGGTGAGCTGAGCGACAAAGTCATTCAAGATAGTGCTGAAAGCTACGCTCAATTACTAAGGTAATAAAAAAAAGCCGCGTTAACGCGGCTTTTTAATTTACATTTGTTCGTGAAAAAGAAGTAAGCAGCTTTTGAGGAGCAATATCTAATCCTTCAATGAGTAATCCTGTCATAGCAGTTAGACTCCCGACTTCAAATGATTCCCCGGCTCTCCAAAATGCGGATTCACCTTGTTTGATATAAATTTTCAGTCCGTTATCGCCAGCTACCCAGCCTTCCCCGTGAACGACTAATAGAAGCTGTGGAATCGTAGCTTCTTGACGGGGAGTATAATCATTTTCTTGAAAAGATAAAAAGCTAATTTTGACATCTCCAGTATGAGAAAGCAATGGATTCACTTTATAGGTAGAATGAAGAAAGGAACGCTCTTCTTCAGATTGAAAACCATATAATTTCATACGTTCATCTCCTTGAATCAAAAATATAAAAAAGAAGTCCTTCTCCTTTCATATACGCATGTAGTAGAAAAAATAGAACTTCAAAGAAATAGCTGTTTCCTGGAAAATAGCTTCATTTTTTGTCGAAGCTCAAATTTTTTTGAAGGATAGGGAGGAAAAACAGAAGTTTTTTTGAATAGTATAAAAAAAGGTGTCCGCTAATGGACACCTTTTCCTAATTTAAAAATGACTGTAACGCTTGTTTGTTTTCTTCAAGGTCGATGCTTAAAACAGCACCAATACCGGATACTCGTTCATTTGAATAGGAACCTTCGACCGGTAAACGAAGAGATTTTAAATCTGGCTGATTCCCAACTAAGAAATCTTTTCCTATCACGATAAATGTTTTTGGAGGAATATTTGTATCCACATATGGATCAATGACGCCCCATAGCTTAGGAGCTTTTGCCAGCGTCTTTACTTGAAGAGCTTCATCCATTAATTTACCGATCACTTCTTGTTGACGCTTCACGCGCCCGAAATCACTTTGGCTATCATGTCGGAATCGCACGTATCCTAGTAATTTATCTCCGTGAAGAGTTTGCTTTCCAGGTTTTAGCGTCATGCCAATTCCTGATGACATTTCGTGCGGCACGGTAACCGTAATTCCCTCAGGGGCAATCGTATCGGCAACTTTAGAAAAACCTTTAAAATCAACAACGGCATAATAGTTTACATCTACGCCGAAATTTTCTTTAATTGTCTTACGCATTAATTCGGGCCCGCCAAATGCATAGGCTGAATTTAATTTGTTTTTGCCATGTCCAGGAATATCCACATATGAATCACGCATCAAAGAAACAATTTTAGGCTGATTGCTGTCTTTGTCATAATGAGCAATCATGATTGTATCGGCACGCGAATGTTCTTCACCTCGAGAGTCAATTCCAAGAAGCAGCACATTCATGCTATCTAAATTGGCACTTGCACCATTAAAATCAAATTGTCCATCTTTCCCAAAAGCTCCGTCTGCTTCTGCTAACCCTTGTTGGTATTGATAATACACATACGCACCAGCGGCGATTACAAGAATGAGAAAGAAAAGAAGTAGCTTTCTAAAGCGTTTCTTTTTTCTTTGCTTTTTTCTTTTATGTTGTTTACGTTCTGTACGTTCTTCCAAATGTCTCACCATCGCATTCAAAAATATTAATACTTTTTTGTTTGAAACCAATTATGCAAAAAATTATAAAACGACATAATAAAATTAACACTAAGGAATTAGATTAGCAAGTACGTTCACTAGTAAATCTGCGAAGACAGCTAAAATAAGAGAAGTGTACAAATAGAAGAAAGAGGAAATAAAGGTTATTTTTTTCAAGGATCTTTGTTATAATCTATCATAGTTAGGGGAAAAGTTCTGTCTTTTAAGAATGGAATAAGAGGAAAGTCTCTATTTGGGGAGAATCAAATATAGGTCTAAATGTAGAAAAAAGGAGTGAAGCGAATGAGTATATATGTGTCATCTTCGAACCTTGTGCTGATTCCAGAAGCGGCGTTAAGTCATTGGAAACCTTATGGCGCGGGGGAATTGACCGGAGCTATTATTTCAGGTAAAGATAGTGCTGAAATAATTAAAGAGCTTAATCAATCGTCTATTCTGCCTTTTACAAGTTTTTTCTATCGAAAGCATTTTGTTATTCTGTTTGATAAAGAACAAGTGAAAAATCATTTTGAACAGCTGCTTTTATTATATAAATCTCAGGGATATATTTTTTATTCTTCTACTTTATACGATGATCACTGGTCCCAGGTCCTTGAAGGAACGAAGCAGCTGCTAACGGTAAATGGACAAGTGGTGCCAGTGCTTGAGCTTGAACAAAACGGTGAATTTGATGTTGTGCGTGATGAAGGCGGTCTGCACATAGTGATAGATGATGACGAAGACGAAGAGAAGCAGCTAGAAAAAAAAGTTCATGAGCTTCCGCTTGAAGAAGGTACCTATTTTATTGGCGATCCGGGATTTGTTGAAAACCGGGACATGCTGGTGAAAGAATATTTTCCTAAAGGTACGTACGAATTTGTTTATAGATACGGAGAAAATGGCTGGCTGATGAAAGTAAGTATTCAGCGAAAAGCGATTAAAGAGCAGCTTACTACTCTTCACGCGGCTTTGTCTTAACCTCTATTCATTGTACAATATTGCTAAATAACTATGTTATAATAGTAATATTGTACAATGAAAGGGGTTTTTTTAATGGAAGCACGTTTACAAAAAGTCGTATCGTGGCTAAAAGAAAAGAATGTAGAAGCAGCCTTTATTTCGTCAACCGAAAACGTATTTTATTTAACTGGATTTCACACGGATCCGCATGAGCGTTTGCTTGGCTTATTTGTGTTTAACGAAGCGGAGCCGATGCTTGTTTGCCCATCAATGGAAGTGGGACAAGCAAAAGAAGCGGGCTGGAAGTTTGATGTGATTGGATATGAAGATCATCAAAATCCTTGGAAACTTATTAAAGAAGCTTTACATAAACGAAACGTAATAGATGTGAAAAAGGTTGCTGTAGAGAAAGAGCAGCTGCTGTATGCGAGAGCAGAAGAACTGCTTAGCTTATATTCAAACGCTGAGCTAGTCGGAGCAGAAGAGAAGTTAAATCAGCTGCGTTTAATTAAAGATGAGCGTGAAGTTGAGATTCTTCAAAAGGCAGCTGCCTTAGCTGATTTTGGTGTAGAAGTAGGTGTAGCTGCTTTAAAAGAAGGCGTTACGGAAATGGATGTTCTGGCTAAAATTGAATACGAGCTAAAGCGAAAAGGAATTCGTGAGATGTCGTTTTCAACGATGGTTTTATTTGGTGAAAAAACGGGAGAAGCGCATGGGAACCCAGGTCTTCGCACGTTAAAGCCAGGAGATATGGTTCTGTTCGATTTAGGTGTAGTGCTAGACGGATACTGTTCAGATATTACACGTACAGTCGCTTACAAGTCTATTAATGATAAGCAAAAAGAAATCTATGAAACGGTACAGCGCGCTGAGCAGGCAGCACTTGAAGCTTCCAAGCCCGGAACTCGCATTGGCGACTTGGACATGGTAGCACGCAATATTATTACAGAAGCAGGATATGGAGAGTATTTCTTGCATCGTCTTGGTCATGGTCTTGGCATCAGCGTGCATGAGTTTCCTTCAATGAGCCGCAACAATGACGATGTGCTTCAAGAAGGCATGGTATATACAATTGAACCGGGTATCTATATTCCAGGACTCGGAGGCGTGCGTATCGAAGATGATGTAATCATTACAAAAGATGGATACGAAACGTTAACGAAGTACCCAAAAGAATTACAAATTATTTCATAATAATGTCATGAAAAATAGAGGCTGCCATGGTGCAGGCTCTATTTTTTATGGGAAAAGAAAAAATTGGTTAAGGTTTCTCGTTTGCTTCTTGATACAATTTCATAGTATGTTACGAAACGATAACATTTCTATCACATTTTCTAAAAACTATATCGTAAGCGAGTGCAGTAGTATATGCTGTACAGTAGGGAGCTTTTTAAGGTCGCAAGCAAGGAGGTTTTTTATGAGTAATTTTACAAAAGATGAAGAATTAATTATACATAAAGCAATAGATGTATTTGGTCAAAAGGATCGAATTGAAGATTATTCAGATGAAAGAAAAAAGCATGGTATTCACGTTGTGGCGTGTGAAAACCATCCGCGTCAAGACGTAACCGCGTATGCAACGCTCGGTGGACATCAATGTCCGACAGGCTATACAGTTGGAGGGATCCCGCTTCGAATTGAAATCGTTGGGGCTTGTCATGAGGAATTCGGTATTTATTCTGCTATTTTAGCAAACTGTATTTTCCATATGATGAAATCTCATGTGTCCATCTTCCCAGGAGCTATTTATAAAGACGTTATTGCAGTGCTTGATGACAGCTTTCATATGCAGCACATTTTGCTGATTCCGCCGTTTTTATGGGATAATTTTTCAACGATTGAACTATCTGATAAAAAAGTAACGTTCCTGCAGGCCGTTCCGATTTCAGAAAATGAACGTGCTTTTGCACTTGAGTACGGAGTAGATTCGTTGCTAAGCCGCTTTGATGCTGAGCAGGTGAATGTCTTCAATTTAGAAAGAAGATCTGTTGTATAAACAAAAAGAGCGCCGACTAAGACGCTCTTTTTTGTTATTAATTAGTAGGTCAATTCTTTTTGCGGTATAGCTTTTTTATGACTTGTTTGGTAGCTGTGAAGGACCATGCCTGCTATGATAACTCCCATTCCAACCCAAGAAAGAATCGATGGCAAAGGACTTGATAGAAGGAAGACCTCTCCTAGCAGGGCAAATAAAACTTCCATCGATTGTGTAGCTTCAACTGCACCTAGCTTTTGAGAATCTTTTTTAACAAGGTCGGTTGCTGCAAAAAATAAAACTGTTGCACATACTCCTGAAAGTAAAGCAACTAAACTGCTTTGATAAATCTGAGTTGTTTTTGGTAGTCCATCGGTCACGCAGGCATAGACAGAAAGAATAATCCAAAACGGCAGGCTTGAAAGCGTCATTCCAAGCACGCGCTGAAACGTATTAAGTGACGACACTTCCATCATTTTACGGTTGCCAAGCGGGTACGCAAAAGAGGCAATTAAAATGGGAATGGTACAAAGCAAGGCAGTAGCGGCTGACAGTTCAGTCGCATGCTCAAGCTGCATGAGCACAACTCCTATTAAAATAATAAACGAAAAACCTAGCTGCTTGAAGGGAATGCCTCCTCGCTTCTTTCCTTCCTTGTAAAACAAAGGAGCTAGGAGAGACCCCGATAAAATTGTGATTTGCCAAGTTCCTGCAATAAGCCAGCCGGGACCGTAGGCTGAAGCAAAACAAAGAGGAGCGTAAAATAACCCAAATCCAACCGTGCTCCAAAGCAGCCATTTTTGAGGCTGGGCTTTTATTTCTGCCACCACAGGTTTAATACCACCCCAAAAATAAACGAGCACAAGTAAAAGAGGTACCATAAAAAAATAGCGCAGCGACGCGCTCCACGCCCAGCTGCCTCCTGATAAATCCATCGCTCGATTTAAAACGAATGTAAAAGCAAAAAAGAATGAGGCAGCAATGCCTAATAAAAGAGGCTTCACTTGGATTCCTCCTCACTTGTCAGCGCTTCACCTAGCGTCAGCCAGTTCGTTTCGACAAGCTGCGATGTCAGTGCGGCATCTTTTTGACCGCAAGCGTTTATGATTTCTTTGTGCTGATCAACCGAAGCAAGGCTAGCAAGAGACGAAAAACGAGCGATTTCCAGACGCTGAATTTTGGCGCTTGTTTGTTTTACAACACGTTCTAGCTCTATATTGTTCGCCCGTTTTAAAAAGACGGAATGAAATGCTTCATCCGCTTCGATCGCTTTAAGGACATTTCTTGTTTTGATTGCATGTTCTAGAGATTGATTGTGTTTGATTAGTTCGCCCATATCTTCTTCTTGTAACGAAGTACAAGCCAGCTTAGCAGCAAGTGCATGAAGAGCTGCGACGACAATAAAAGATTGTTTTGCCTCCTCAAGGTTTAATGGAGCCACTTTTGTAGAAGAGCCAGGTGTCGTTTGGACAAGGCCTTCATCTTCAAGCCTTTTTAATGCTTCTCGAACAGGAGTGCGGCTAACTCCAAACTGCTCAGCCAGTTCTTTATCCTGAAGCTTTTGTTCGGGCTGAAATTCAAGCATGACAATATTGTGTTTAAGTGTTTGATAGACTTCTTCCCTTAAAGAAAGTCGTTTGAGAGGTTGAATGTTATTTTTCATAAAACCAATATATCGCATATTACATTAAATAACAATGTGAAAACTAAAAAAACTTCGTCTAAAAAGCAGACAGCTGCTTTTTAGATGAAGAGCTTAATTACTGCTGCGCAAAGATTTAGATAAAATGCTCGCAATCGCTTTGCTGTGCTCAACCTGCGTTTTTTTGGATTCTTTTCGTTCAAGAGCTACTTTTTGAAGGCTTTTTTCTTCCTCAGTTTGAGCAATAACTTGAGGAACGGAGGCAGGTTTCCCGTTTTCTAATGCAACAAAGGTGAGAAAAGAAGTAGCTGCGATACGCTTAATGCCCGTTAATAAATTTTCGGCAATCACTTTAACAAAAATAATCATGGAGCTTTTTCCTGTAACAACAACGAATGCTTCATATGAAATAAAATCTTCTTCGGTGACGGGTTCGATAAAATCAACGTGATCAATGGAAGCCGTAACACACGTCTTTCGTGAATGTTTAGCTGCTGAAAGAGAAGCCGTCATGTCCATGTCAGCGACAATTTTTCCTCCAAAAAGGGTGTGGTGATTGTTTAGGTCATTTGGAAAAATGTGCTGTGATTTGACTACTCGTGAGACGCTGCAAAGTACTGCTTTTTCACTCATTGAAAACACTCCTTCAAACTGTTTATATGGTTTAATGTATGTTGACTACTTGTTCTTATGTATACAAGTTATAGAGAGCCCTTTCGTAAAAAGCTCTTCAAAAGCTTCTATATGGTAAAATAGAACAAATATGAAAGAGAGGATGAGAGCATGAACTTAACTCAATTTTCTAGAAGAAAATATACAGATTCCCCTACACCTTTAGAAAAGCTATCGGTTTTATCTCAGCAGTTAAATGGACCTTCAATTTATATGAAGCGAGATGATATGCTTGGACTGACAGGTGGCGGAAATAAGACACGCAAGCTTGAATATTTAGTAGCTGATGCAAAGGCGCAAGGAGCAGACGTGCTTGTAACGTGCGGTGCGATACAATCCAATCACTGTCGTTTGACGCTCGCTGCGGCTGTAAAAGAACAAATGAAATGCGTGCTCGTATTGGAAGAAGGCGAAAATAAAGCAAGCGATCAGCCCACAGGAAACTATTTTCTTTATCATTTATTAGGCGTTCATGACATGCGGTTTGTCGCTGAAGGTTCTGATTTGACAGCCGAAATGAAAACAGTAGAGCGAGAGCTAATTGAAAAAGGTCATAAACCGTATTTAATTCCAGTAGGAGGTTCGAATGTTATCGGTGCAACCGGATACGCTGCCTGTGCACAAGAGCTGCTTATGCAAAGCTATGAGCAGCAAATAAAGCTTAGCCATGTGGTTTGCACAAGCGGCAGCGGAGGCATGCATGCAGGATTAGTGGCAGGATTTCAAGGTCTTCAAAGTGACGTATCTGTTATTGGAATGAATGTCAGTCGTGCTAAAGAAGAGCAAGAAGTAAAAGTTGCCAAACTGACGAGTGAACTTTATGATCATTTACATAGTAAAACGCCTTTTAAAAAAGAAGAGATTGTATGTATGGATGAATACGTAGGTCCAGGGTATGCTGTTCCGACAGAAGAGATGGTGGAAGCAGTTAAACTTGTGGCCAGTACGGAAGGGACTTTATTGGATCCTGTGTATACGGGAAAAGCGATGGCTGGTCTAATTGATTTAATTCGAAAAGGTTATTTTAATAAGGATGAAAATGTGGTGTTTGTCCACTCAGGCGGTTCACCGGCTCTTTATGCCTATACATCAATTTTTTCATAAAAAAGCAAGGGATTCGAATCCCTTGCTTTTTTAGTTTATATAGGAATAGTAAGTGAAAACGTTACTCCGGTGTTCGTGTTTTCAGCCGTAATTGCTCCGTCGTGCATCGTAACAATACGCTTTACGATACTTAAGCCGATACCGAATTCACCGTTTGCTCCTTTTTTAAACGGTTCAAACAAGTGTTGAAGCACGCTTTGATCAATCGGCGGACCATCGTTGCTGATTGTACATTGAACGTTCGTTTGGTGTTTAGCAAGTGAAAGTGAAACCTTCGTCTCGGCATAGCGCAGCTGATTGTCGAGTACATTTTCAAGAACTTTTGTCCACAGTTCTTTATCTCCTTTAATCGTTGCGTTTGCGTCGTCAAATTCCCACTGTATTTCAGGGCGCCTCCACCGCAAGCGATCCACTACTTCATGAAGAAGTGCAGTAAAATCAAAGTCATCTTGTGCAAGCTGATGAGTGGACATATAGTCAAGTTTGGTTAAGTAAAGCAAATCGCGGATTTTTTTCTCAAGATTTTTGGATTCATCTTCAATAACTTTTACCGTTTGAGATAAATCACCTTTTGGATAAATGCCGTCTTGAATCGACTGAGCGTAGCTTTGAATCACCATAACCGGTGTTTTTAAATCGTGTGAAATATTTTGAAGCAGCGTTTGCTGTGCTTCATCTTTAGATACGAGCCTTTTGCGCATTTGCTCGATGGAGGCGCCTAGCTTGCCAATTTCATCGGAACGGTTGACTGTAACGGGCTCATGCCAATTTTGTTCGGCAATTTTTTTTACATCTTTTTCAAGTGATACAAGCGGCTTGCTTAAATATCTTGATAGCCAAATAGATGGAAGCCAGCTGAATAGAAATACAATTGAAATTACAAGAAGCAGCTGTTTAAACAGAGTAGAAGTGAGCGCGTTGCGATACGTATCCCACGAAAATGAAAGCAAAAAAGCAGGCTGTCCGTTTACGCTTACTTTTCGAATTACATAAAAAAGCGTCCGGTTGCCAAGATCTTTTTCATAGCGAGCGACGATTTTTCGCTGACTGATTGCATCTTCCTGTGCTTTTCTCAAAAAGTCTTGAGGCAACACCCGTGATGAAAAATACGAGATATCCGCATGTTCAGGTAATAAAATATGATCCACGGTTCGATTTCCAAGTGTTGGTTCACTGTCTTCGTTGCTAAAGTAGTATTCACCTGAGCGGCTTGGCAGTCCGTATTCTTTTAAAATATGCTGTTCATTTTCAATAGTGGTATAAATTTCATTCGTGAAGAACTGCCTGAGCGTCGTTGGGAATAAAATAGCGAGCAAAATTGAAATAAGCAGTAAAATACCGGAGATGACGAGCCAAATTTGAAATGCAAGCGACTTGTTTTTCATGCTTTCATCATCCGGTATCCATATCCATAAATCGTTTCAATTCGTGCTTGCGGCATTTTTTTACGCACGCGTCTTACTAAATCATCCACCACTCGGTCTGTGCCAAAATAATCTTCTCCCCAAATGAGATTCAGCAGCTGCTCCCGTGAAAAAGCCTGTCCAAGGTCTTTTGAGATAGTGACAAGAAAATCAAATTCTTTAGACGTTAAATCAATCGGCTTTCCATCTTCACTGACTGTACGGGTATGTAAATCGATTTCATAAGGAGTCAGCGTAATGGTATCGGTTTTCTTTTGATTGGAACCATATACGCGGTCTAGCAGTTTGTTTGCTCGAATAACTAGTTCACGAGGCAAAAAAGGCTTTGATAAATAGTCGTCGCTGCCCATCTCAAGCCCAAGAACCCGGTCAATATCGGCATCGCGGGCTGAAATGAAAATAACAGGCACTTGGGGCGTTTGCTGCTTGATTTCGCGAATGAGCTGATACCCGTCAATGTCAGGCAGCATAATATCTAAAATCCACAGATGCGGAGGAGTTGCAATCATTTCTTTGGCGTCCGTGCCGTTAAAAAATGAGCGAACGTCCCAGCCTTCTTTTTGAAGGTAAAGGGTTAAAACTTCGTTTAAATTTTGTTCATCCTCTACTAAATATAGTGTAAAGCTCAAATTTGACACCTTCCTCTGAATATATGAAAATTAAGGTAAATAAAGCATATTACGCCATATGTGCGCGTTTCTTTAAAGGTCTATGTACCCGCTATTATACTACGTGTTTGCTGTTATAAAGAAATTTTTCACAATTTCACACATTGTTTTGATACTTATCCCAAACTTTTATTTTATAGTATAGATAACATAAAATTTGCTACGTTAAAAGGAGTGTTTTTCATGGATCCACGTGATTATGAAAGAGAGCAAGAACGAAAAGAAGAATATGAAAACCGCCAGCAGCGATACGATCAGTATCAGCCTGCGTCATCATCACAGCCTCCAAGAAGACGCTTATTTCCAGTGATTGCATCTTCTATCGCCGGAGCAGTACTTGGAGGAGGAATTGTGCTATACGGTGCTCCGCAGCTGGGGTTAATGGATTCAGCTGATACGCAAACAGCGAATCAAACAACGCAGACTCAAACGGCAACAACAACGAGCACAACGCCTCGAACAGTAAGCACAACCGTGAATCAGTCAGATCTTGTTTCAGTTGTAAATAAAGTATCAGCTGCTGTTGTAGGCGTGAACAATATTCAACAGCAAACAAATCCATTTTCTGGAGATACCCAAACCCAAGAAGCAGGAACGGGTTCCGGTGTTATTTTCAAAAAAGAAAATGGAAAAGCATACGTTGTGACCAATAACCACGTTATTGACGGCGCAAGCGAAGTAGAAGTGTCACTTTCAAACGGACAAAAAGAAAAAGCTAAGATTGTCGGAGCTGATGCGCTAACGGATTTAGCGGTGCTTGAGATGTCTGACAAAAATGTTGAACAAGTGGCGAAGTTCGGGAAATCATCGGATTTAGTAGCGGGTGAAACGGTGCTTGCAATCGGCAATCCTCTTGGTGAACAGTTTTCTCGTACGGTCACACAAGGTATCGTGAGCGCAGCAAAACGCTCTGTCCCTATTTCAGAAAATTGGAACGTAGATGCAATTCAAACGGATGCGGCGATTAATCCAGGAAACAGCGGCGGTGCACTTATCAATTCTTCCGGTGAAGTAGTCGGCATCAACAGTATGAAAATTTCAGAAGACAATGTAGAAGGCATCGGCTTTGCTCTTCCAAGTGATGAAGTGCAGCCGACGATTGAACAGCTGATGAAAAATGGGAAAATAACGCGTCCATATATGGGGGTAGGTCTTCAAGATGTAGGTCAGCTTTCAGCTGCAACAAAACAAAACCAGCTAGGCCTAACAAGCGATACGTCTGAAGGAGTTGTCGTAACGACGGTTGAACCATTCTCTTCTGCTTCTGATGCAGGTTTACAATCAAAAGACGTGATTGTTGCCATCGATGGAAACGAAGTCAAAACATCCAGTGATTTACGTCAATATCTATACACAAAACGTAAAGTAGGAGACACGGTAAAATTAGACGTGTATCGAAATGGAAAAAAACAAACTATTTCTCTGAAGCTTTCAGAACAGCAGGATAACAATGGATGAGTTCAACACCGTTAAAGCTGCTGCTAGCAGTATTAACAGCGTTCGGATTTTTAACCGGCTGCGGAGGGAAGCATTCAAACACGATGTTTCCTTCTGTAGAAATTAGTCAGCTATCTTCTACCAAAGAACTGGCAGCGTATGAGGGAGGCAAGGTGACAGGAGCTGAATTCAACCGTTTTTTAGCCGTTGAAGGGTTCTTAAATCCAGATGCTCCTCTAAATGATACAAGCTACCGCAAAGAGTTATTGCGGCAGCTTGTTATGCAAAAAATCTTAATTTCCCATCTAAAGACAAGCGATAAAGTACAAAAACAAGTTGAGGATATGTGGAAGCAAATTAAACGCTCATATGACGAGGATACAAGAAAACAAGGTTATGAAGTGTTAAATATTCGTTCCAGTGATGTAACCAACCAGCTAACGAATCAGTTTAAATTAGAAGAATATTTCCGCAAACAAATTACGTCTGATGAACTAACTGCTTACTATAAACGTATTGAAAACGATCTAACGCGCGTATCTTTTACGCAGCTGGCTTTTTCCACTTTACATGATGCCGCTGCCGCTGCGGCTGAACTGCAAAAGGGAACATCGCTTCAGGACGTTCAAAAAAAATATGCTGAATTCCAGACAGTGAGCAAAATAGAGAATGCTGATAATCTAAAGCTTTCAAGTCTATCTCCTTCTTTTATAGATGTTTTAAAAAAACAGCACATCGGAGAGAGTAGTGAGCCCATTAAAATGGGTAAAGTTTATTATATTCTTATTTTAAAACAAAAAGATAAAAAAACGGAATCAGAAGTTAAAGAAGAAATGATGAAAGAACTTGTTTTGAATCATATCAACCGGTATATCCAGGATCAACTGCCAAGGTTTCACGTGACGTTCAGCCTTAGGTAGTTTCCTTTTATATAGATTGATTGTTTTCAAAAAACAAGCAGGTAAAAGAGCTTTCTATTAATAGAGAGCTCTTTTACATTTTTAAGTAGACAGAAATGTCGGCACCTGATAAAATGAAGTTGTAAAACTTTCATTATTCGGAAAATTTATACCCTCCAGCTTTGGAGGGTTATTTTTTATGCTGTTGGACGAATAAAAGAGGCTGGGACAAAAGTAGTGTAATGGAAAGAAGATCCGAACGATGATTCGTTCGGATTTTTTCGTTACGTTTCAATCACTTTTCATCTTTTAAATGACTCAATAATGCAGGAGCCATCTCTACGTGAGAAAGGGCGATGTGTGAAATCGTTTTGGCATAAGGTGTAATTTCGTTAATAAATTGTTCGAGTATGTGCAGGTGAGGAAGCTGAAGCTTTGTAATAAAGCAGGCTTGCCCGGCGATGCGTTCACAGAATAAAGCGTAGGGATACTGAGAAATAAATCGTTTAAAACGCTCGTGCTCTCCGTTTTTCATCGTTACTTCAATAAAACACGACACGGGCAAATGCAGCTTTTCATAATCAATATCAATCGTATACCCTTTTATAACGCCAAAGCTCTCTAGCTGCCTTACTCGCTCTGCCACCGAAGGAGGAGACAAATTAATTTGTTTTCCTAGCTCTCGTAAGGAAAGGCGGCTGTTTTGCTGCAGCGCCTGCAAAATCGATAAATCAATTTCATCAATTTTCAATTGAAAACCTTCTTTCTCATTAACGTTTCATTTGATTAGTAATAGTCGATAAGATGTTTTATATGTAATCTGAAATTTCCATTTTTCTTACTATAATAATTAAAAAGGAGTGAGTGAAAAATGGCAAGAGTTTTGTTAGCAAACGAAGAGGGAACAAATTTTGAAAAAGCATTGAATTTAATTCCGCATGTAAAAAGATTGTATGATGAGCTTTACGACACGCTTTGGAACAGCGATATAGTAGAAAAAGAGACTAAGGAAAAAATAAGGCTTTATCTAGCAGGTGTTAACGGCTGTGAGACGTGTATGAGCATGTCATATGTAGGCGATGAGACGCTTAATCAAAAAGTGTTAAGAGAAAAAGAGCTGGAAGAAAAAGATCGCCTGCTGTTTCGATTTATTGATGTATACCGGGTGCGTCCAAAGGAGTTGACGGATGCTGATATGAATCAATTAAAGAAATTTTACAGTGATACGCAGCTGTTAGAGCTTTTAGCTGTTATTAATTTATTTGATCAATTTCACAAAATGATTGTCAGTTTAGATTTATACGATTTTTGCAGCTTGCAGGGCAAGTGAGGTCTTCCCTAAAAATATCTTGACAGACAAAATCCACAGGAGTAAGATAGCTTTCGTGAAGTGAAATGTATCATGAATCGAATCGATTATTCTAAAAAATAGATCATAGACATTTGAATAAAAATCGCTTAATCCATTACGGAGCGGAGGACCCATTATTTACGCACATATTGTGCTCCGGGGTGAATCCTTAAAAAGGTAGGGTTACTCTTAAAACCCGAACCCGACAGCTAACTTCGCAAGCGTTTTGAGGGGGAAGAGTGTGAAAAAACACAGGAGCCTTCCTGTGTTTTTTTGCGCTTTTTTTAAGAAAAAGATGTAATTTTTTAGAAAAAGTATAAGCTAAGAGAACACACAGCAGTTGAAGAAAGGAATAAATACATTATGAAAAAACAGTTTGCTGTATTGGGATTAGGTCGTTTTGGAGGCAGTTTGGTTGAAGAGTTTGCTAATCTGGATGTGGATGTGCTCGCTATTGACCGCAATCAGGAGGTAGTAAATAAATTTAGCAACTCAGCTACATATGTTGTGCAGGCGAATGCAATTGATGAAGCTAGCTTAAAGGGGCTAGGTATTCGCAATGTTGATCATGCTCTTATTTCGTTTGGGGATGATATCGAAGCGAGCGTGCTCGCAACGATGCTTTTAAAAGATATGGGCGTTAAGCAAGTATGGGTAAAAGCAGTAAATATGTATCACCAAAAGGTGCTGGAGAAAATAGGAGCGGACAAAGTCATTCATCCTGAGCGCGATATTGCTAAGCGTATTGCTCATCACGTGGTGTCAGAAAAGATCATTGATTACATTGAACTGTCAAAGGATTATAGTATTGTCGAAATTGTGGCCTCTAAGAAACTTCATAATAAAACGCTGTTTGATTTGAACATTCGTGCCAAGTACGGCTGCAACATTATCGGCTTTCAGCGAAAAGACGGGGAAATGGTGATTTCGCCTACCGCGCATGAAATAATTGAACAAGGAGATATGCTAATTGTTATCGGACATAATCGCGATTTGAACCGTTTTGAAGAAGAAGGAGTTTAACTTATGAAAAAACAAATCATTAAACTCACCCCTCCGCAGCTGCTTGTCTCCATTTTTGGCGGAGGAATTATTATAGGTGCTCTTCTATTGATGATGCCTGTTTCTACTACTGAGCCCATCCGGTGGGTAGACGCCCTTTTTACGTCTACTTCCGCGATGACAGTAACCGGCTTAGCTGTCGTAGATACAGGTACGCGTTTTACCGTCATTGGTCAAACGATTATTATGCTGTTAATTCAAATAGGCGGTCTTGGCATTATGTCATTTGCCGTGTTGATTTTTATGATGCTAGGTAAAAAAATTGGATTTAAAGAGCGTATGCTCGTTCAGCAGGCATTAAATCAAACGAGCATCGGCGGAGTTGTCCTGCTAGTTAAAAGACTGTTTATCTTTTCATTTTTAATTGAGTTTGTTGCACTTATCTTTCTAGCGATACGCTGGGTTCCGGAGTTCGGATGGTCTAAGGGGCTGTTCTTTAGCTTGTTTCATTCGATTTCGGCTTTTAATAACGCAGGGTTCGGACTATTATCTGACAGCCTGGTTCAGTATGTAGGAGATCCCATTATTAACATAACGATTTCTTTTTTGTTCATTATCGGTGGATTAGGGTTTACCGTCCTTGCAGATATGTGGGTAAAAAAATCCTATAAAAAGCTAACGCTGCATTCGAAAATTATGATCATCAGCACGTTTGCGATTAACGTGGTTGCCATGCTTTTTATTTTTTTCTTGGAGTACAGCAATCCACATACGCTCGGAAGTTTGTCATTAGGAGACAAAGTGTGGGCATCTTATTTTCAAGCTGTAACGACACGTACAGCAGGTTTTAATAGTATCGATATAGGAAGTTTGCATGATTCCACTATATTTTTAATGGTTATGTTAATGTTTATTGGTGCAGGAAGTGCTTCAACAGGAGGCGGTATCAAACTCACGACGTTTGTGGTGATTATTTTTTCTGTATGGGCATTTTTACGAAGCCGGGAAGATATTGTGCTATTAAAGAGACGACTTCTTCCTCTTCACGTGTTTAAGGCACTAGCCATCACGATGATTTCAATTATGTTTGTATTTGGGGCCATTTTCCTGTTAAATATTTCGGAAAACCTGCCGTTTGTAAAAATTATGTTTGAAGTTGTTTCTGCATTTGGAACAGTAGGTTTATCAATGGGAGCAACTCCTGAACTTTCGTACTTTGGACGCGTGATTATTATCTTTATCATGTTTTTAGGAAAAGTGGGGCCATTAACGCTTGCGTTTTCATTATCTAAGCAAAAGCGTGAAGCCGTTCGTTACCCAAACGAAGATATAATGCTGGGGTAGAAAAATCGCCTTCGATGAGGCGATTTTTTTATATTATTTATACGTTCAAGACATATAAGAGGTTACGCACAAAACAGTTGCGATGAATAAAAAGAAGGCAAAGACAAGAACAATGGGCAATTTAGAATGTCGGCGCATTAAAGGCCCCCCTTTTTTATAGTAAAAAAATCTCTTACTATATATAACGAAAGAAACAAAAATATGATTCACTTTTTTGACGAAATTTGAAGGTTTTTCTCGTTAAAAAAATCCGCACCCCTGTCCTAAACATTTTGCCAAGCTGTTGCATACACTAAAAGCAGATAACAGAAAGTGAGGGATGGTACGTGGGGAAACAAAATTTTGCGTTAATCGTTGTGTTATTTGTTTTACTTGTTATTGTAGGTGCGTCTGGCTTTCGCTTTTAAACGTTAACTTTATTTGCGCATAGCCCCCGTCAAAAAGGGCATACTAGGCGGAAGTAAAAACCAAAAATTTCTTCAATATTGCCGAACAATGAGTTCCTCTACTCATTCATCTAATCGGTATGTAGCCATGCGAAAGCATGGTTTTTTTTGAAATAAGAGGATGAATGATGTTCATCCCCTCTAAAAATTAGTAGTAGCAAGAACATCCTACGATTACTAATAGAATAAATAAAACAACGATAAATGAAAAACCAAAACCGCCTTTTGCGCCCATATGTGTAACCTCCTTTAATAAAATTCTCTATATCCTATGTACTAATTGGGTTAAGTGATTGAGAAATTTGCCTATTTTTTAACGGTAACGATCTTTTGAGAAAAATGAAGAACACTTACTTTTTTCATTTGTGCAGAAATCCTTTATGATAAAGAGGAAAAGGAGGGCAAAGTGGTGGGAATACATGTAGAATACGTCATGAATCAGCTAGAAGAGGGTAAGTGGAAAGAGATCAAACGTGAAATTCAACAAGAAATGAAGAAAAAACCTCAAGCATCTGATTTGTACTGTTACTTAGCAGTTTGTTTAGCAAAGCAAATCGAAGAATCAATTATTTTTGAAAAAATGGTATTAAATTTAGAAATGGACAGAGCTCTTCATCAGGCATTAACATTAAATCCATCTTCAAGCTTGGCGCATTTCGTTCGAGGAATAAAATACCGGGAAACTCCGCTTATGTTTGGAGGGAATTACGAAAAATCGCTGTCTTACTTGCAGCGGGCCCAAGATCTTGGTTTTGAAGGGGTTATGCTGCCGCTCGAACTCGCAAAAACCTATATTCAATTAAAAGAAATGGAAAAAGCGAAAGAACAAATCGCTTATGCCCGGGAAATCAATCCTACTCACGCGGATATTAAAAAAGTCGAAAACATGCTGCAAACAGGACGGTGAATCAAAAGTCCTGTTTTATTTTTGGTTTTTAGGAAACATATGCTGATTTTCATAAAGAATTGCTTTTTATATAACAATAAGAATATTTGTAGAAATTTTAAGAAGTGCATGTAAGTCCAACGACTTCTTAACTGCTAGATTTTCTATATTATTAGAGCGTTCAGTCTACATAATTCCAAAAATAGTAAGAAACTATCAGCCTATGGATAAATTGTTAGAAAATATAGATAATTGTAAATGAATAGAGAAAAGTTAAACATGCGACTAACTAAAAAAAGCAAAGGTCTGATTTACTTTGCTTTTTATTTATACACATATGTAAAAAATATCATAATAAACCAATTTATTCTTTGTGAAATCCATCGTTTCAGACGATGTGAAATAATGTATTTGAAGGAGGAGACCCAGGTGAAGGTTATGAAGATGTTGGTTATTGCATTATTTAGTTTAAGTTTAGTTGTCACACCAGCTGCTGCTGAAGTTCCGGGTGTCGACCATTCAATGAAACGAGGTGCTACACAAGGAATTGTAGCGGCATCTCACCCGCTGGCTGCTGAAGCGGGAAGGAAAGTTTTAGCTGAAGGCGGAAATGCTGTGGACGCGGCAGCTGCCATTCAATTATCTCTCAACGTTGTGGAACCGATGATGTCAGGTATCGGCGGCGGCGGCTTTATGATGATTTATGAAAAAAAGAAAGATAAAATTACGATGCTAGACAGCCGTGAAATGGCACCAGCTGATGTCACGCCTAAGCTGTTTTTAGATTCAAAAGGAAAAGTCATCCCTTTCAGTAAGCGTCACATAACAGGAAAAGCAGTTGGAGTTCCTGGTACGCTAAAAGGAGTAGAAACAGCCCTTAAAGATTATGGAACAATGGACTTATCAGATGTTATTAAACCAGCTATTGCTCAAGCAGAACAAGGAATCAAAGTAAATTGGTCGATGGCTCAGTACATTGATGAAAATGTGGACAAGCTTGAAAGATACCAAACGGCCGGTAATGTATTCGTGCCGAATGGCAAGCCGTTAAAAGAAGGAGATAAGCTTGTTCAGCCGGATCTTGCTAAAACATTAAAGCTTATTCAAAAAGAAGGATCAGACGCTCTTTATAAAGGAGAAATTGGAAAAGCGCTTGTTAAAGAAGTTCAAAAACGCGATGGAAGCATGACCATGGATGATTTGAAAAATTACGTTGTAAAAGAACGTGAGCCGGTTAAAACAACTTACCGAGGCTACGATGTGGTTAGTGCGGCTCCTCCTAGCTCCGGCGGATTAACCGTTCAGCAGATTTTAAAGCTAATGGAAGGTTATGATGTAGAAAAAATGGGTTCCAATACGCCTCAGTATTTGCAGCATTTAACGGAAGCGATGCACTTAGCTTTCGCGGATCGCGCGGCGTATATGGCAGATGAAGACTTTTACGAAGTGCCGAAAAAAGGACTGTTAGATGAAGATTATATTAAAGAACGTCGTAAATTAATTAATCCAAACAAAGCAACGCCTAACGTCAAAGAAGGAGACCCTTGGAAATATGAAGGAAAAGAAAATCCAAATAAAGCAACAGTAAAGGAAGAAAATCCAATCGGCCAAACGACTCATTTCTCTGTTGTAGACAAATGGGGAAACATGGTTTCTTACACGACTACCATTGAACAAGTTTTTGGTTCAGGAATTATGGTTCCTGACTACGGATTTATGCTCAACAATGAAATGACGGATTTTGATGCCACTCCGGGAGGCGTGAACCAGGTTGAGCCTAAAAAACGTCCTCGAAGCAGCATGTCTCCAACGATGCTGTTAAAAGACGGAAAGCCGTTCATGGCAATTGGCTCACCGGGAGGCCCAACCATTATTGCGTCTGTAGCAGAAACGATTATGAATGTTATTGACCATAAGATGCCGATTCAAAAAGCGATTTTAACACCTCGTATTTATTCAGGCGGCTATCCAACCGTAAGATGGGAACCTGGCTTTAGCCAAGATACACTTCTTGAAATGATGGCTAAAGGACATGCGTTTGAAGAAAAGCCTGAGCATATTGGAAACGTTCAAGCGGTTATCTATGACTATGAAACGGGGAAAATGTACGGAGGCGCTGATAATACGCGCCAAGGCACGGTATTAGGAGTAGACGCAATTAAATATGTATCCAAACAGCCAAAACCAATTAAAGAAGAGAAAAAAGGAGAGTTTACAGTTGAAGTCAACCGTGCCGTTTATCCATTTACTGATAAGCAAGTGAAGCTGATTGATGGAAAGCCTTACGTTCAATCCGATCGCCTGCTGTTAGGCTTAGGCGTCATTGATTCGAGTGACTTAAAGCTGTATAAACCAAATCATCACTCTTATTTATCAGTTATCAAAGTAGCCAAATCACTTGGCTACAAAGTGAAATGGGATGACAAAAAGAAAGTGGTCTCATTAGAAAAAGATCCTGGTGAAGACGATACAGGCGATGATGAAGACGGAGACGTTATTACAAATTAAAAAAGAGACTGGGACAAAAGTATTTTAGGTGAAGAAAAATCCGAACGATGAATTGAGATTCTTGATGAAGAATCCAACTCGTTCGGATTTTTTTATGGGTATGACAAATGTAGGTTTTCTGTGTGTAGTTACTTCTAGCTGTTGAATGGAATTTATTATGTCGCATCTCTTTTTTATGAAAGCAAATAAAATTGGCGATTTTAAACCAAATGACAAAAAAATTGGCGTGGTTTGCCAAAAAGTTGTAGAAATCGACAGTTTTTTTGGCGCATGTAAGAAAACCCATGATAAAAAGACTGATAGAATGCTACAAACAAAGTTGGCATCATTTTTGCATAAGAACTAGATGAGGGGCTGTATCAATGAAAAAAATACATAGTTAAATAAACACCTATGTTTACTTCACACAAAATAAAATGCAACGGAGGTATAGAAAATGAAAAAAGACATTTCAATTATCGGTGTACCCATGGATTACGGACAAACAAGAAGGGGTGTAGACATGGGGCCGAGCGCGATTCGCTATGCAGGCATGAATACACGCTTAGAAGCTCTTGGCTATACCGTACACGATGAAGGCGATATTAAAGTAGAAATTAAAGAGCGGGCAGACGTAGATAAAAATACGAATTTGAAAAACTTAGCGGCTGTAGCCAGCGGAAATGAACAGCTTGCTGCACGAGTTGAAGAAGTGAGAGAGCAAGACCGCTTTCCGTTAATATTAGGCGGAGACCACAGCATTGCAATTGGAACGCTTGCAGGAGTCGCGAAAGGTTCAGAAAATTTAGGCGTTATATGGTATGATGCTCATGGTGATTTAAACACCGCTGAAACATCTCCATCAGGCAATATTCACGGCATGCCGTTAGCGGTGAGCCTTGGTATTGGACATCCTGTACTTTTAAATATTGGAGGGTATACCCCAAAAATTAAACCTGAAAATCTAGTTATTATCGGTGCACGCTCATTGGATGATGGTGAAAAAGAGTTAATTAAAGAAAAAGGAATTAAAGTGTATACCATGCATGAAATTGATCGTTTAGGTATGACGCAAGTGATGAAAGAAACGATTGATTATTTAAGCGGTACAGACGGCGTGCACCTGTCGCTGGACTTAGACGGCTTAGATCCGGATGATGCACCAGGCGTAGGTACACCTGTAAAAGGCGGCATCAGCTACAGAGAAAGTCATTTAGCAATGGAAATGCTAGCGGAAGCAGACATGGTTACATCTGCTGAATTTGTAGAAGTGAACCCCATTTTAGATCAGCATAACAAAACTGCAGAAGTAGCGGTTGCGTTAATGAGTTCATTGTTTGGCGATAAGCTTTTATAAGAAAGAGCTACTTAATAGGTATCGTGTAGAAGAAAATCTGTTATGATCTAATAAACGTTCATGCAGGGCTAAGCGGCTGCCATCCTCGCTACGGGGCTGGCGCCATTTGAAAAACATCCGGCATTAATGGACTTCAGCCATGAAGAGCTACCTAGTAAGCGGCTATAAAAACAAAATAAACCTAAAAAAATGAAAGCGATTTCATTTTTATGCAGCAAAGGGAGGAAATGGGATGAATATTCCACAGGGACAGCCAGGAGAATTAAAAAGAACGATGAAAACAAGGCATCTTTTTATGATATCACTAGGGGGATGTATTGGTACCGGTTTTTTCCTTGGTTCAGGTTATACCATCAATGAAGCAGGTCCGATGGGAGCAATGATTTCCTACTTAGTAGGAGGGATCATTATGTATCTAACGATGCTGTGTCTTGGAGAATTATCCGTTGCTATGCCAGTTGCAGGATCGTTTCAAACGTACTCCACTAAATTTATCGGCCCTGCAACCGGTTTTGCGATTGGATGGCTGTACTGGCTAGGATGGGCAGTAACGGTGGCGCTTGAGTTCTTAGCTGCCGGACAATTAATGCAAAGATGGTTCCCAGACTCGCCCGTTTGGTTATGGTGCGCCATTTTTGGAGCGTTAATTTTTTCACTAAATGCACTTTCAGCTAAAGCATTTGGTGAAACAGAATTTTGGTTTTCAAGCGTTAAAATTTTCGCCATCATTATGTTTATTGTTGTAGGCGGAGCGGCAATGTTTGGACTCATTGATATGAAAAGCGGACAGGAAGCACCGCTTCTATCAAACTTCTTTGCCGAAGGGCTGTTTCCAAATGGCGTAACGGCTTTGCTGATTACAATGATTACGGTGAACTTTTCGTTCCAAGGAACAGAATTGATTGGAATTGCAGCAGGGGAAAGTGAAAATCCAGAAAAAACAATTCCAAAAGCGATTAAGCAAACGGTTTGGCGTACGCTTTTCTTTTTCGTCTTATCCGTGTTTGTCCTAGCAAGCATGATTCCTCGTGAAAAAGCAGGCGTCGTAGAAAGCCCATTTGTTGTTGTGCTAGACAGTGTAGGTGTACCTTACGCGGCGGATATTATGAACTTTATCATTTTAACAGCTCTTCTTTCAGTCGCAAACTCTGGATTTTACGCGGCTACACGTATGCTTTATTCTCTTTCAAGAGAAGGAATGGCAAGTCCTGCGCTTGGAAAAGTTAACAAAAGAGGAGTTCCGTTTAATGCACTATTAATTACGCTTGTGATTTCATGTTTTTCGCTGCTTTCAAGCGTAGTGGCAGCTAAAACCGTTTTTGTATGGCTGATTTCACTCGCTGGACTCGGTGCTCAAATTGGCTGGATTGCGATTACCGCTTCACTGCTTGCATTTCGTCGTGCTTACGTGGCTAAAGGTGGAAAAGTGGAAGATCTGAAATTTAGAACACCTCTTTATCCGGTTCTTCCTATCGTAGCGCTTATTACGAACTGTATCGTTATGATCAGTCTTGCGTTTGATCCCGAGCAGCGAATGGCGTTATACTGCGGAGGTATTTTCTTTATAGGCTGCTATGTTTATTATTATTTGAAAATTCGAAAACAAAATCAGTCAAAACAAGAGCAAGAAGTTCAGCTTGCGGAAAATAAACGAATGATTATTTAACATAAAAAACCCGGAAAATCGTGATTTTCCGGGTTTTTTATGTACTCGTTTTTAGCTATCTAGTGTTGTGTCTTCATTTTTACGTCGGCGGAGCCTCCATAGTGTGATAAGAGCAACCAGTGTAAGAACAATACCGCTGCCGAGCAGGATATGACTCACTGTTTTATCCTGCTTTTTTTGGCCTTGCTCAAAATATTTCTTGTACATTGCCACCGCAGCTTTATTTTGCTTGTATTTTCTCGGAACGCTCACTTCTTTTCCGAGTTTCCAGCCGTCTTTATAAGCTTTTTGCTGTAAAGATTTCACATCTTTATTCGAATAAAAACCTGCTTTGTACCATTTTTCTAGCTCGGGCTTGTCCTGAAGACTTTTAGGCGCTCTATAGGTCTGATAAGTGAAAGCTGAGTCGTATCCGTCTGCTTTTACGTCTTTTTGCTTTTGTTTCTGTCCTTTTTCATATCCTTGCTCAAAGGCTGTTTGCAATTCGCCTTCTGCTTCTGCAGGTACTTCTAATGAAAGGTCGTGATAGCCTTGTACGTAGCCCTGCTTTTCAAACTGCTTTTTTTGCTGCTTCAGCACTTCGGCTTGAGCGGTTTCAAAGCCTTCTGTAAAAGCCTGACGTGTGACATCCTCATCATCATACATGCTCGGAACACTCATTGAGTCATTTTCAAGACCTCGGTCATAGCCTTCTTTTTTTGCTTTAACAGATAAGTCCATTAAAGAAATAGCTTTTTTGTAGCCTTGAACATACCCTTTATTCCAGTCGGATGACTTAGAAGGAAAAGGGTCGATTTCTGACTGAATAGTAGCATGTTTGTAATCAAGGACACCTTGCTGATAGCCTTCCTCTTCGCCGGCAGCCATTTCATTTTCTTGTTCAGTCTTGAGTTCTTCCTCTTTTTGCTGCTGTCCTTTTTTATATCCTACCGTATACCCCATCATAAACCACGTGAATTCTTCAGAAGATTTGTCCAGTCCTGTTGTTTGATCAAACTGTTCGAATTTTTTCTGTGCGTATCCATCTTCTTCTCCAAGCGAATAGCCTTCTTGATAGAGGGAGTCAAAAATTGCTTTTACATCTTCAGTTGTATCCACGTCTGTTGACTGGTCCAAAACGTCGGAAGAGGAGTCCGGGGAATCGGGAGTAGCATAAGAAGGGATGGGATCACTTGCAAGAATAAGTAAGCAAGCTGTACTAATAACGGCTAATTTTTTTTTCATCATTTCTTCACCTTTTAGTTCAAAGTCAATGTTTATTTTGTAGTTTAAGCGTACAGCTTTCCATGTAGAAAGGCGTGTAAAAGTTTTTCCAATTATGAAAATTATAACATTTAAATGAGAAGGAGAATAGGTGGTAAAAAGGAGAAATATGTGTTTTTTACGGAGTTTTATTTTTGTCCCTGTTTTGCTTTTTTCACTTTAAATGAACGATAAAACACTTCAGCTACAAAACAGAACAAAAGGAAAAAAAGGACAAATAGTTCAGCGAACTCCATAACACGAAACGGACTGTAGGCATTTTGCAAGGCCATGGAAAAACTAAATCCTTGCATCATATCCACTCCGATAGAAAATCCCATTAAGCATCCTAACAGCAAAGCTGATATCCAAACGATTTTCATACGTCTCACTCTCCGTTTTTGTTTTCTTCTTAAAAACATTCTACCGATAGTTTTTGTTATTTTTTTTGTCTTACGCTTTGATTGCTCTATTAAAAATTGCATACAAAGCATTTATTTGGAAAAAGCTAAAAAAAGAAAAGAAAGGTGTTTTTAATCGTGCCTTCTTTATTTAAAAATAAAAAAAACAAAGACAATAAAAAGGAAACAGAAGGTTCGGCGTCAGAGGAACAAGCGACAGTCCTTTATTTGTAATGAATGTGACGCTGATGCTGTTAATTATTTATACGGTGCACAAAGGATTTGAAGTAATAGCTAGAACGGCTGGACGTGTTTTTTATGATTGCATTAGTCATCGGAGGATTTGTTAAAATCAGCGTCTTTTTTTACGCCGTGATTGTTGGACTTTCCACACTGTTTAAGGTGAAACGACCTTCTGCGCTGACATATCCTGTGGGCACGGTGATTTTATTTTTTTCTTTGACGATTGCAAGTAATTTTCAAGAGCATTTAAAAGAAGGGCTAACGATTATGCCGGTGTTGCTTTTTATCCCTTTTCACGTAGTGATTCCGTTTACACTGCTCTGTATAGCACTTATTAAACATCGCATGAAAAAAACAAACGCGCTGCAGCCATCCTAATAGCTGCAGCGCGTTCGTCTGCTATCTGCTACTGCACATGCAGCTGCTCCCGCTCTTTTTTTACTTGTTCTAGCTGTGAAATCGTAACAAGCTGATACCCTTGTGCGTGAAGCTGCTTCATAATTTCAACCGCTGCTTCGGCGCTTGTTTGGTAAATATCATGCATTAAAATAACTTTTCCGTCTCCGACTTGGCTCATAACCGCTTGAACGGAGTGAGGAACGTTTCTATATTTCCAGTCTTCGGGATCGATATCCCATAGAGTCACGCCAACATTTCCGATATAACGTCTTACATTTGCGTTGACGGCTCCATAAGGAGGGCGTACGTGCAGTGGTTCATAGCCGCTTACTTGTTTAATGAGCGCTTGGGTATCGCCTATTTGGTGTTTGACCTGGGCTTCGTTCAAACGTGTGAGCTGAGGATGATCCCAAGAGTGATTTCCAACTTCGTTGCCTTCCTTGACCATACGTTCGATTATTTCAGGATAATATTGAACGCGGCTTCCTAACACAAAAAAGGTAGCGTGCCCGTTCACTTCTTTTAATCCATCTAAAATCACATTGGTAGATGCAGGGTTAGGTCCGTCATCAAAGGTCATCGCAACGACTTTTTTAGTTGGATCAATAGGCGCTCCTTGCTGCGGCATTTCGTTAACGATATGTTTTGGAGGCGTTTCCTTGACTTTATTTTTATTTGCTGCTTCGTCTTTGTAAGCATCGCTCAGCACGTCTTTAAATAAATCTTTTTGGATTGCGATTGTTTTGGTTTTTGTTTGTTCAGCACCTAGCTGATAAGGCTTAAAATAGATCACAATACTGTTTTCAAGCAGCGCAAACTGACTGAAATTTTGATTAGCTGCCTGAGTTCCTTTTTGAAGGTCCGGGTCAAAATCAGCTGTTTCCATTTGTTTTTTTAATTCAGCATATGAAATAGCCGAAAGGCGATCTAAATAGTTTGCATTTTCTTTAAATAAATTCTTTAACGTCATTTGTTTTTGAGCAGGCAGGTCAAAGGTAAAGGTTTTGAGAGAAGACGTTCCTTTCTCTCCATTTACAGATTCATATTCATCAAAGACAACGCTTAGCGTTTGCTTGCTGTAATGGACGATTTTATATGTAATCGTTAATTCAGATTTTTTCTTTTTTGACTGCTTCTTTAGCTTTTTTTCATAGTGTGCCACTTGAGCTGTTACATAAGCTTGAATAGATTGATCGATTTCTTTTTTACCAAAGGAAGGGTAGCTAATAGCATAGCCTCCGTCGGTAAGGTCTTTCACTAGCGTTTGAATTTCAACGTTTGGATAGGTTTGATCTGTTTGAATACTTGCCGTTTTTTTCTCTGTACTGTTTGCTTTGACGATATACCCTGCTGTACCAAGAAACAAAATACAGCATCCAAGCAGTGTCAAAATACGTTTGTAGCCCATGGTTTTCATGTGGTAATATTCCCCTTTTTGTATATATCTACCTAATAGACGCATGAGACCATCATTTAGTTTTACTTTTTTTTAAAAAAACCAAACTATTTTTCTACTCATTCCGTCTACCTTATAGATGTACTTCAGCAAGAGAAAATAGAAGGGTATGAAAGATGATGAAAAAACATGATGCACATCAGATGCTCGTAGCGTGCATAACCGAGCATAAAGAGGATTTTTACCGGCTTGCTTTCAGCTATGTAAAAAATCAAGAAGATGCGCTTGATATTATGCAAGAATCGATTAAAAAAGCACTCATTTCAATAGACACTATCAAGGATATTCAATCGATTAAAAGCTGGCTTTATAAAATTGTTGTACGAACAGCAATCGATTTCCTGCGCAAGCATAAACGTTTAACGCTTATGGACGATGAAGCGCTTGAGTACTTGAGCAGCGGACGTGAAGACCAGTATGAAGATATCGATTTAAAGCAAGCAATGGATCACCTGCCAGTTAAATATAAAACCATTATTATTCTGCGGTTTTTCGAAGATTTAAAAATGGACGAAATTGCTGAAATCATTGAGGAAAATGTAAACACGGTAAAGACAAGGCTCTATAGAGGGTTGAACCTGTTGCGGATTAAGATGACGGAGGAGGACTTAGAACAATGAATGAAAAAATAGAAAAGTTAAAGAAGCAGTATCATGACATTCCTATTCCTGAGGAATTAGATGATGTTGTTGCAAAGGCACTTTCTTCACATCCTCGTAAAAAGAAATCCTATATTTGGCCGAGCGCAATTGCCGCAGCAGCGGTTATTTTTATCACAACGGTGAATGTGAGTCCAGACGCGGCAAATGCAATGGCGAAAATTCCTGTAATTGGAAAAGTAGTAGAAGTGATCACATTTGATGAACTAAAGCAAGAAGAAAAGCATTCTCGTATTGACGTGAAAACACCATCGATTTCAGGCTTGGAAAACAAAGGTCTTCAAACAAGCTTGAATGAAAAGTATATAAAAGAAAACGAGCAGCTGTATGAACAGTTTAAAAAAGAGATGAAAACATTACAAAAAGGAGAGAAAGGAAACGTGGCTGTCAGCAGCGGCTATGATATTATGACGGATACCGATGATTTGCTTGTGGTTCATCGATATGTGGAAGAATCGAGAGCTTCAACGTCGAGCGTCAATCAGTACGACACGATTGATAAAAAACATGAAGTGCTCGTCACGCTTCCAAGTTTGTTCAAAGATAAAAGCTATATAAAGGTCATTAGTGAAAATATTAAACAGCAAATGAAAGATCAAATGAAACATGAAGAAGGCAAAATCTACTGGCTGACTGAAGAAGATATGGATCCTTTTAAAGAGATTGCTGAGAATCAAAGCTTCTACATTACGAAAGATCACAAGCTTAGAATTGTATTTGATAAATATAAAGTCGCCCCAGGATATATGGGAAACGTTGAGTTTGAAATTCCAACGGACGTTATTTCAAACCTTCTGGTTGGTAAACGGTATATTCATTAAAAAACAGGTGTGAACGTTCAGCGTTCACACCTGTTTTTTTACATAAAGAAACGTTTAAATTTATTTTTATGCAAAATAAGTTGAAATATATAAGCAATCATGTATAATATTTTGTATATATTTTCATTCTTTTTGTTTATAAAGTCTTACGGGAAAATGATGTGAACGGTTGCATTTCTAGAGAGGAAGTGAAGAGGTGAAACGCACGTTAAATCAAGATACGATTAAAGATGCCATGCTGTTTAATCAGCTTGTGATGCAAGTAAGCAAAGCTCTTTGGAAGTCTACTGAAAAGGATTGGGAGCAGTGGGTTAAGCCGTACGATCTGAGCATTAATGAGCATCACATTTTGGGGATTGCTTATCAGCTGGAAATTGCATCGATGACTGACATTTCAAAGCTAGGCGTCATGCATTTATCCACAGCTTTTAACTTTGCAAAAAAATTGCACTTGCGGGGCTATCTTACCCTTTCTAAAAATGAGAAAGATAAGCGGAATACATACGTACAGCTCACAGAAGAAGGAAAAAAGATGTTTTTAAAAACGCTCGAGGATTATAATCCTCTTGAAAATCCTTTGTTTCAAGGAGCAATGCCGCTTCGAGATGTTTACGGAGAGCTGCCTGACTTTGTTGAGCTGACGGCTCTGATTCGAAGCATATACGGAGAAGATTTTGTCCAGTTTATCGAACGTTCTTCTCAAGAGCCCGCTGCTAGCTTGAAAAAATAAAAAAGCCTTCTTGTGCAAGCTGAGAAGGCTTTTTTGCATATCAACTTTTTTCAGTTAACCGTTCAAGTTCTTCTGAGGAATGGGCCATCTTCTCAATTCGCAGAGACAGTTGCTTCATTACATCCGCTATTTTTTCAAGCTCTTTTTTGGTTAGCACGGTTTGCTGTTTGTTCTCGGTTGTTATGCTAAGAACGTTCGTGAAAAAAGAAGTAATGTTGTTCATATTGTCAGCCGTATCTTTTGTTAATGTAGCGACTTCTCCGCCTAGCGCCGAGACGCTTTCGATTTGTTTTTGAATGTCTCCGATAAAAGTGGAAATATTAGCAATCGATTTCTTCGTTTCTTCTGCAAGCTTCCGTACTTCCTGTGCCACCACTGCAAATCCTTTTCCATGCTCGCCCGCTCGAGCAGACTCAATCGAAGCGTTTAATGCTAATAAATTCGTTTGCTCCGCAATAGAAGTAACAATCGAAACGATTTGATGAATTTGCTGTGATGTATGTTCGAGCGTTTTCATTTTGTTTTGAATGAGCGACGTATTTTTTTGTATGCTTCCCAGCATGTTTTGTTCTTCTTTTAATTTTGCTTGACTCGTAACGGATTCCTTCTCAATGACTTCTGCTAGTTCAGAGCTTTTGTTTGCATAAGAAACGACGTCAGAGGACTGGTTGTGCATTTGATTCATAAACGTCTTCGTTTCTTCAGATAGCGAAGAAAGGATAGATGATGTACGAGAGATTTCTAGCTGAATTTTCTCTTTTTGAGTCTGAAGTCCAGCGCGCTGCTCGTCATATTCAAGCTCATAGGCTTTTAACACAATTTGCTGTTCTAGACTAATAAGCTTTGTCATACTTGCAATAAAAGCCAGACATTCTTCTTTTGATTCCATCCTACGTTCACATACTGAAAGAAGCGACGTAAATAAATTTTGAAATGCGCACAAATACCAGTTTGGCTCAAGTCCAATTTTAACGTGCATCTTGGAAATTTTTTGACGTTTTACCACAAAAGCATCATTTATTTGTCCATCAAACATTTCTAAAATATGCCGCTTTAACGTTTGTTTTAATGCATGGACGCTGCTGTGCTTTTCGATAATCGCAACCAAATGGGCCTGTTCACCAATAGCTTTGTAAAAATCGTTCACGATCTCTTCGATGGCATTCAGCGCGTGAACTTGAAATCTGGCAATCCGTTCGAGATCCTCTGCTGTTAAGGAAATCATGTTAATCTGCTTTTTTATCATCGGGTCCGATACATGAAGCTTTACAGTGGTGGATTCGACAGCGGCTGCTTCGGCGTGCGCTTTGTTTCGTTTAAACCAATTCATGTTTATCACCTTTATTTGCTAGAATAGTTGTTTTTCTCTTCTTCTTATATTTCGGCGTTTTACATCCAAGAGTTGAGGCTGTTTAAGAAGATTGTTATCAAATTGTTATCTTCTATTAATTGAATTGTTATCCGCAGATGGTATGGTTGTACGGTGCTTAAAACATGATTCGGGGAGGAAACGAAATGAAAAAAATGCTATCGGCGCTTCTTGTAGGAGGAGCTTTATTTGCAAGTCCAGCAATGGGACACGCTGCATTTGGCGACACGGTTTTAAAACAAGGGATGACAAATGATGATGTTGAACAAGTTAAAACGGTGTTAAAAGATAAAGGATTTTTAAAAGGCGAAGTATCGCGTTATTTTAATTATGAAACAAAAAAAGCGGTTATGGCTTTTCAAGAGAAACATAACCTAGAAGCAGATGGAGTTGTTGGAGAGAATACATACAATGCATTAGGTAAAGGCGGCGTTGTAGAAGGCGAATCAGAAGTGAATACGGATAAAGTAATCAGCAAAGCAAAATCCTTAATGGGCACGCCGTACAAATGGGGCGGCACTACACCTTCAGGATTTGACTGCAGCGGATATCTTCAGTATGTATATAAAGAAAGCGTAGGCGTTGATATTCCCAGAACGGTTGAAGATATCTATAAAGCAGGTGAAAATGTAAGTGAACCGCAGGTAGGAGATCTTGTGTTCTTTGAAACGTACAAAGAAGGTCCTTCTCATGCAGGCATTTATCTTGGAGACGGAAAATTTATTAACGCATCGTCTTCTAAAGGCGTGACAATTAGCGATAAAAATTCAAGCTATTGGAAAGAGCGCTATATAGGAGCAAAGCGTATTGCAGCTAACTGATTTATCATTTAATAGATATAAAAAGGCAAAGTCTAAGGGCTTTGTCTTTTTTGTATTGGTTTCAGTAGGTAGGAGGTAGGTAGGGGATTCCCCTATACAAAATGGACTAGTCAAGTGTGTATTTGTATGGAAATACGACAAAAGTTCTGTCACCTTTATGATACAGCTTGTATATATTGATAAAGTAATCTCTCAGGTTACGTCAATCGTTATAGGTAATTTGAAGGGATAACAGTATAAAAAGGAGGAACAAAATTTATGTTTTTTTGTTGTTACCGTCGCTATGTAGAAAAGATAAAACACCTTTTGTTTTCAAATCGATTTGCTGAATTTATTCAGGAAAACACAAAGAAAGCAGTAGAAGAAGTCGTTTATTCTGACACGTTCAAAGAGTACGTAATAAGTATTATTAAAGAATCTCAAGAATCACCTTTTAAAGAAATCGCCGAGCAGTATATTGGACAGGAAGTTGTGATTGAAACGACAGCTGGTCCACTTGAAGGTGTGGTCACGTTTGTGGGAGATGATTATTTGGAATTAGTAGAGTCTCCAACGTCAACGGTATTACTGCCATTTACAAGCATTGTGACTATTCAAAGCGCTTAAACGAAAGGAGGAAAAAAATATGTTTCAAGATGCATTACGAGAAAATGTAGGTTCATTTGTGCAAATCATCACAGCTATTGACGTTATTAATGGAACACTGCTTGCTGTTACGGACGCAGCGGCTGTTGTACGTACATCAAGCTCATATGGCGAGCCTGCAGATGTAACCATTCCATTAGTATCCATTACGTATGTTCGAATTTTCAGCGGAGTTGAGTGAGTTTGAAAGTATCAGTGATTATTCCAGCCTGTAACGAAGCTGATTCTTTGTTACCTGTCATTAAAGAAGTTCAAAAAATGAAGCCGTTTGAGATTATGGTCGTCGTAAATGGATCCAGTGATACAACACAGGAAATCGCCGAGGGTGCAGGATGCCACGTTGTTTATTATGAAGAAGCTCTTGGTATTAATATTGGAAGGGCCATTGGGGCTAAAAAAGCAAAAGGAGATGTTTTGCTTTTTTTGGACGGAGATATAGCGGTTCCTCATGAGGAGCTGATGAAATATACGAAGGCTATAGAAACCGGTCATGATATAGCGTTGAACAACCTTTCATGGACTATGAAGCGGAAAGTGCGTCCGCATCCGGTTTCCGTTGCGAAATACATGCTGAACTTATGCTTGCAGCGTGAAGATTTATCCATTCAAGCATTAACAGCTATTCCCCATGCTATCAAGAAAACATCGGCAGCTAAAATTGGATACGAGAACTTAGCTCACCCGCCTCTTGCTCATACGATTGCTCTTTTAAAAGGAATGTCAATCGTTGCACCGTGTTCTTCAGACGTTATTTATACAAATAAGATTAGAACCACCCACAAAATAATTCCTACCAATTCACCTTTTCCTATTTCCACTAATTATATTATTGGAGACCACATTAAAGCGTTAGCTCATCTTATCGAAGAAAAAGGCATAAGAGGAGGACTAACAGACGGCGATCGAAACCGAGAAGTTGTTTCCGCTTATACACCAAGCGTGAAGCGGAAAGCAGGCGTTAAGTACAGTGCTGTTATTCCAGTAGGTGAAGAAAAAGAAACGATTGCAAGCGTGATTCAAGAAGTGAAAAAAGCCGGAGTGGAAGAAATCATCGTGGTTGCCAACGGGGCAGACGAAGTGACGGTTAAGCGAGCAATTGAAGCGGGTGCTACTGTTCTTCATTACAAGCAGCGGCTTGGACATAATGTGCCTCGAGCAATCGGTGCGATGTACAGCAGCGGTGAAGTTTGCTTGTTCATAGATGGAGACATTGTGATTTCCGCGGAAGATTTACGGCGGTATTTAGAAGCAGCTGAACAAGGCATTGATGTAGCGCTTAATAATTTAGAGTGTCTGCTTGACGAAGTGCATCCTATTCACTCGGTAAGTACTGCCAAATATTTTCTGAACCTTGTCTGTAAACGTCCTGATTTAACAATTAATACAACAACGGCTATTCCCCATGCCATTAAACGAGATGTAATGGAGAAAGTAGGCTACGAATCTCTTATTATTCCGCCTTTATTTCAATTAAAAAGTATTATGTACGGCTTTAATGTCCAGCCTGTTCATTTTGTGGATGTGGCGCGAACAAATCGGATTCGAAAAGAGCATATGAAAGTCAAAGGTCTAGCAGCATCAACTCAGCGAATTTTAGGAGATTATGTAGAGGCCATGGCGTACTATATTAGCCAAACTAGCGAAAGAGGCGAATTTCTTCCCGACATACGAAGACATGATCTTTTGTTTGAGGTGTTGAAGAATGAATAAAAAAGTTGCCGTTATTGGTCTAGGGTATGTGGGACTGCCGCTTGCTCTTTTGTTTGCTAAGAAAAACTACAGCGTGATTGGACTTGATATTGACGTCCGGAAAATTGAAGCGCTAAAACAAGGGGAAAGCTATATTCCAGATGTACGTAATGATGTGATTCAAAGAGAGAAAAACTTTCAAGCATATGAATTAAAAAAAGGTATCTCCGCATTTCAAGCATGCGATTATGTAGTGGTGACCGTGCCAACTCCTATTACAGAGAATCATAATCCGGACTTAGGACCCGTTATTAGCGCATCTACGTTTTTGAAAGAACATATGGTAAAAGGACAAACCGTTATTTATGAAAGCTCTACCTATCCAGGCACGCTTGAAGAAGTTGTTTTACCTATTTTAAAGGAGTCTGATTTGCAAGCGGGAGTTGATTTTTATTTAGCTTACTCTCCAGAGCGAGTCGATCCAGCAAACAAGTCGTACGACATTGAGTATATTCCAAAAGTGATTAGCGGCTACAGCAAAGACTGCCTTTATCACGTGCAGACGTTTTATAAAAGTATTTTTCAGCAAGTCGTACCTGTTTCTTCTCCAAAAGTAGCGGAAATGTGCAAGCTGTTTGAAAACATTCAGCGTCTTGTCAATATTTCGTTGGTGAATGAAACAAATGAACTGTGTGAGGAATTAGGAATAGATTTTCATGAGGTCTTACAGGCGGCATCTACTAAGCCGTTTGGGTTCACGCCGTATTATCCAGGTCCCGGAATTGGAGGACACTGCATACCCGTTGATCCGCTTTATTTTTTATGGAAACTAAAGCAAAATGGGTTAACAAGCGAACTTATTGAAGCTGCTCATCATATTAATGAAGAAATGCCAAATAAAGTAATTAAACGTGTTGAAAAGCAGCTCGCAGCAAATGAGAAACGCGTGTTTGTTGTGGGCATGGCGTATAAAAAAGACGTAAATGATATGCGTGAATCGCCGGCGCTGACGGTATGTGAAGGTCTTTTAACAAAAGGATATGAGCTGACGTATCATGACCCTTACATTGACTCCGCTATATTAAATAAGCAAACGTATTTCTCAGTCCCGCTGACAAAAGAAGAAGTTAAAAAAAGCGATGTTGTACTTGTGTTAACCGATCACAGTCAAATCGACTGGTCAATTGTAAAATACGCAAAAAAAGTTGTGGATACAAGAGGTATTTTAAATGAATGAAGCCGCTGAATTGTTCAGTGGTTCTTTTTTTAGGGGGGATATCAATGAAAACTCTTTCTGTCGTGCTGCCCGTTTACAATGAAGAAGAAACGCTAAAAACTGTGCTTAAGCAAATTAAAAAAGTAAACGTGCTTGAGATTATTGTGGTCGCAAATGGCTGTACAGATGCTTCAGTAAAAATAGCGAAAGAAGAAGGGTGCACGGTAAAAGTAATAAAAAAGCGTATGTCTCCACATGAAGCGAGAATGGAAGGAGCAAAGACTGCCAAAGGAGATGCCGTCTTGTTTGTAGACGGAGACATTATTCTTTCGGCTTCCGAGCTTGAGCGTTTTGTTCAGCCTTTGTTATTTGGACATAGCGATGTTGTGCTAAACAAGTGGGGGAAAATGAAAATGAATGCTTTTAACCGCAGCGAGCTGATGTGGAGTACGGTTTTGCATCATGCGATTGGGAAGCCTCACCACGCCAACGCTTATTTAAAAGCGCCTTACGGGGTACAGTTAAGCGTGTTGAAGAACTACTGGGAGCTGCCGCCTCTTTCGTTATTTGTGACATTTTTAACACAATACCGCGTAAGTATGTCTATGTCGATTGAAACACAGGGGAAAGGAAACTTTCGTCCATTTGATCGCCCGCTGCGCACCAAAGAGCGAATTCAATCCTACCAGCAGCTTCTTCAAACATACTATACGCTTGCATCAAATCGTAAAAGGCGAGTGGATATACTTACGCAGCCCATTTCAGTTGTTGAGCACGGCTGGGGGAAATTATCTTCTTTTTATGGAGGAAAACAGCTGTCTGTTATTATTCCAGTTTGCAACGAAGAACAAACAATCAAACAAGTGATTGCAGAAGCAAGAAAACTTGAGCCGTTAGAAATCATTGTCGTGATTAACGGTTCCACTGATCAGTCGGAGGCTTATGCCAAAGAACAGGGTGTCAAAACCCTCGTCTACGATGAGCGGTTAGGGCATGACTGCGGAAGAGCTGCGGGGGCCCTTGCAGCAACGGGAGATATTCTTCTCTTTATAGACGGGGATTTTGTTCTTTCAGCTCAAGAGTTGTATCCGTTTGCTTCAGCGGTAGCGAGCGGCGTTGATGTAGCTTTAAACGTATGTGAAGATGAAGCGAAGCTCACGCATGTTGTGCAGGGGTGGAAATACGTATTGAACGAGACAATAGGAAGAAAAGATTTATTAATGAGCTCCATGACTGCTGTTCCTCATGCCATAAGTAGAGAGTGCCTGGAGAAAATTAAGCCCGAATCTCTTGCTGTACCCCCTTTTGCCCAAATAAAAGCCATCATAGAAGGTTTTCATGTGCAGGCCGTTCACCATGTTGATGTAAATAAATTTAACCGATTTCGATATTCTGAACACCTATTATTAAAGAGCCATTCTGCTACGGCAGAACTCATTATTCAGGATCATATTTTTGCATTTCTCTCGTATCTTCAGCGCGACTGAGTAGGGAGTGTGGGTGGGTGCTCACTTACAAAAGAAACGTTTAAGATAAGGAAAGAAATTTGCTGATATCTTGTTTTTCTGTTCTAACCCCTTGAATTTGTTCACAGTTGTAACTAAAATTGTTACATGTGCAGACAAAAGTAAAAAAGGAGGAAAAGAAATGAAAAGCTATCAGCTTGGAACGTTTTTACTTCGTCTTATGTTAGGGCTAACGTTTTTTATTCATGGCCTTGGCAAATTCCAAAGCGGTATTGATAATACGGTCGGTTTTTTCCACAGCATGGGCATTCCTGCGTTTTTCGCTTATGCGGTTGCGGTTATTGAATTCGTAGGGGGAGCCGCTATGATTCTTGGATTTCAAACGCGTTTAATCGGTGTCTTGTTTGCGATTGTGATGATTGGCGCTATTTTTACAGCGAAAAGCGGTGCTGGTTTTACAGGCGGCTATGAGCTTGAGGTTTCCCTTTTTGTCGTTTCGCTTCATATGATTCTAGCAGGAAGCGGCGCGTACGCGTTAGACAACCGATTACAAAAACCAGAAGAACATTATTCTTAAAAAGGTAGGCGCTATGCGCCTACCCTTTTTTGTAAAAAATATCCTTCTATCGATTCATTTTTACTAAAATATACAGCTATCATTTTTAAGAAAATTCGTATATATGGTACTATTTGGTCATAGATGACTGCATAGTCATTCTATTTGAACGATACGGGGAGGTTTTAACATGAAAACCGAAAGAGAAAACGGAATTGTCCGTCAAGTGAATACAATTCAAACAAAAGAAGAGCGCTTTAATCCTTTTTCATGGTATGAAGAGATGAGAAACACCGCGCCTGTGCAATGGGATGAAGAAAGGCAGGTATGGGATGTTTTTCACTATGACGGGGTCAAAGAAGTGCTGGAACAAAAGAATATTTTTTCTTCTGATCGAAGACCTCCACAAAACCAAAGACAAACTGCTCTAGGAACGAGTCTAATTAATATTGATCCGCCTAAGCATGCTGAAATGAGAGCACTTGTTAATAAAGCTTTTACGCCTAAAGCAATGAAAGCATGGGAGCCTAAAATTGCGCGTATTACAGCTGAATTATTACAAGAAGTTGAGCATCTTGAAGATATTGATATAGTCGAGCATCTGTCCTATCCGCTTCCGGTTATGGTAATTGCCGATATTTTAGGCGTGCCGATAGAAGATCAGCGTCAGTTTAAAGATTGGTCCGATATTATCGTAGCCGGTCCTTCTAATAATGAACGTGAAACGCTCGAAAAATTGCAGCAAGAGAAAATGAAAGCAAATGATGAGCTAGAAACTTATTTTTATCGAATCATTGAAGAAAAACGCACGCGTCCAGGAGATGATATTATCTCCGTGCTTCTTCAGGCAAAAGAAGAAGGGAAACAGCTAACGGATGAAGAAATCGTCGGTTTTTCTATTTTGCTGCTGATTGCTGGAAACGAAACAACCACAAATTTAATTTCAAATACGATTTATTGTTTAATGGAAGATAAAGCTTCTTTTGAACGACTCAAACGAGAGAAAGAACTTTTGCCTTCTGCGATTGAAGAAGTTCTTCGCTATCGTTCACCCGTTCAGGCTCTTCACCGAATCGTAAAAGAAGATGTGACTCTTGCAGGCAAGAAACTAAAAGCGGGCGAACACGTGGTTCCATGGATGGGATCTGCGCATCGAGACGCGGAGTATTTTGAAGACCCGGATGTATTTAAAATCGATCGAAAGCCAAATGTGCACATGGCATTTGGAAGAGGCATTCATTTTTGCTTAGGAGCACCCCTTGCTCGAATAGAAGCAAAAATTATGCTGGCCGAGCTGATTGACCGCTATCCCCAGATGGACTGGAGCCCGTCATTTGAGTTAAAGCCGATTGAAAGCACGTTTGTGTACGGATTAAAAGAATTATTGATTCGTAAACATGTATAAAAAAAGCACGCTTTGCGTGCTTTTTACTCTTTCTCTGCTTGAATTCTCGCTTCAGCAATTTTATCGGTATGATCATATCCCCATTTAAACATCAGCTCGATAATAGGGATGAGCGTTTCTCCAAAGGGTGTTAAATAATATTCTACTTTAGGCGGAACTTGTTTATAGACTTCGCGGTGGATAATTCCGTCGCGCTCGAGTTCGCGAAGCTGCAGCGTGAGCATTCGCTGCGTCACGCCAGGAATGAGTCTGCGCAGTTCATTAAAGCGCCGGCGTTCCTTCGATAATTGATACAAAATGACGCTTTTCCATTTGCCTCCGACTACATCAACGGCTGCTTCCACAGGGCAAGAATAGCCGTGAGGCTCCCATTTTGTTAAGTCGTATTTCATAGTGATTACTCCTTTTATCAGTGAGTTCAGCTGCATTTGTGCTGTTTATACTATAGCACGTCTTATTTGATAAAAAAATGGAAATGATTCAGGGGATTATTGACGGAAAATTAAAAAAGTAATGGAAATAATTATGAGTTTGTTGTATGATGAAACTATGAAAATAACTTTTCTATTAAAAAGCGAAATATTTTGAAAGCGCTTTATTTATAAAGAACAACAGGGGAAAGGGCGGAGGAACGATGAAAAGGTTTATCAAAGTAGAAAAAAGAAATCATGTGGCGGTTGTACGAATGAATCAGTCAATGCTTAATCGTTTGAACAGTGAAGTCATGTATGAGCTGCAAGAAACGATGAATGAGCTGCAGCACGATGGGTCGGTTGGATCTATTGTATTTATGGGAGAGTACTATAAAATGAACGGAGATCATAGAACAACCTCTTTCCTACGTGAAGAAACAGGAAGGCTTTATCAGCCAATTCATGCAGTAGCAGCTCGAGCGATTTTTCAGCGTATTTCATGCAGCTCCAAACAAACGATTGCGCTTCTTACAAACTTTACGTTTGGCGGAGGATATGAGTTAGCTTTAGCATGCGATGTACGAATTGCGGAAGAACCTGTGCAGCTCAAGTTAACAAACGGCATGACCGTTAGTGCGCAAGAAGCGTGCAACATGGGCAAAGTGCAGCACGTTGTGCAAAAAGGAAAAGGATTAGAATATTCACTTACGCTGAACGCATTAGAAAAGGAAGCTTAAAAAACGCTTTCACTTTATTTTTATAAAGTGAAAGCGTTTTTATTTTATTTTGTTGATAAAAAGGTATTGAAAATTCTGAAAAAAGGAGTAGAATGATAACAAATCTACTTATTTTAAATAAGCAAAGGAGCTGGTATCAATGCCATTCATTTTTAAAGAAGCGGTAGTCGGATTGTTTACAGCGGCAGCAGCAGGTTTACTGGCGTTTCAAGGGGTAGAAGTGGTGTCAGCCATCATTCATCTGCTAACTTTTTGGAAACAGTAATAGCTAATAAGTAGAGGAACGACCTATAAAGATAAGGGGCTTGAGACTTTCTCAGCCCTTTTTGTTGTGGAGTTCATTATTTTTCAGTATACTAACGGTGGAAATTAAGACATAATATGGTTACATAGCAGGGATTTACGAACTCAGTAGGGAAGTATGTAGACTCTGAAAAAAATAAACAACGATCGCTTTTACCCGGTAACAAGTTTTGTTATCGGGTAACGTGTGTAAGGGGTGTGGATAAGTGAAAGACAAAAATTTAACAGAAGAACAGCAGCGAGTTGATTGGGTAGTAGAAGAAATCAGCCAAAAAGCTGAAAAAATAGGTGAAAGCGTAGGAAACGTAAAAGGCGAAATTGTCGATTTGCGAAGCACGTTTTGGGACGATGTTACGGTTAATATGGATGAGCCAGATGACGTGATTGAGACATTTACGAGCATTAAGCAGCAGGCAGAACTTTTAGCTGAACGTGAAATTACCCATAGACAAGCGTATGATCAATTAAAAACATTAAAAAAATTAACGCAATCCCCTTATTTTGGACGTTTTGATTTTATAGAAAATGGTGAAAAAGAAGCAGAAGCTATTTATGTGGGCGTGGGCTCTTTAATGGATCAAAAAGATGAAGAGTTTTTAATTTATGATTGGCGTGCGCCTATTTCGAGTCTTTATTATGATTATTCACCGGGAAAAGCGCAGTACGAAACGCCAGGTGAAGCGATTAAAGGCGAGATGAAGCTAAAGCGTCAGTTTATTATCGAAAATAGCGTAATTAAAAGCATGTTTGATACAGGGATTACCATTCGCGACGAGCTGCTTCAAGAAGTGCTCGGACACAATGCAAGCAGTCAAATGAAAAGTATTGTAGCGACCATTCAAAAAGAACAAAACCAAATTATTCGAAATGAAAAAAATAAAGTGCTGATCGTTCAAGGAGTAGCAGGGAGCGGTAAAACGTCTGCGGCTCTTCAGCGCGTGGCTTATCTTCTCTATCATCACCGAAAGCAGCTGACTGCAGAAAACATGATGCTGTTTTCACCAAATCCGCTTTTTAACAGCTACGTCTCAACCGTTCTTCCGGAGCTTGGAGAAGACAATATGAAACAAACAACGTTTCAGCAATATGCCGATGGCCGGTTAGGAAACGAGTTTGAAGTGGAGGACTTGTTCGTTCAAATCGAATATTTGCTAACGGAAAAAGATGCTGCGGCAAAAAAGCAAAAAATGCAGGAAATTCGCTACAAAGCAAGCCGTGAATTTAAAAAGCAGGTAGATGCGTATATTGAAGAACTGTCTACTAAAGACATCATTTTTAAAAACATTAAGTTTCGCGGCGAAATTGTGTTATCTGCTCGGCGTTTGCTGTCTTATTTCTATTCGCTTGATACGGGAATTTCCATTCCTAACAGGATGCAGCTCGTAGCCGAGTGGGCGCTTAAACTCATTAATCAGCTTGAAAAACTTGAGCGCAAAAAAGATTGGGTTCAAGAAGAAATTCAGCTCTTAGAAAAAGAAGATTATGTAGAGGCCTATCAGCATCTGCAGAAAAAGGAAGGCTATACGGAAAGCTCATTTGATGATTTCGACCGGGAACAAGCGTATTTAGCCAAGGCCGTTGTAGCTAAGAAAATGAAATTTATTAAGCAGGCGATCAAGCAGCTTAAATTTATCGACATTCGACGTATCTATATGCAGCTGTTTGAAAGGAGTCACCTTTTTCTACATGTAGAAGGATGGGAAGACACTGCTAAAAACACGGTGCAAAGAGTCATGAACATGAAGCTGTCTTATGAAGACGTAACGCCTTACTTATATATAAAAGATCAAATTGAAGGGCGCAAAGCTAATCCTGTCATTCGCTATTTGTTTATTGATGAAGCACAGGACTATTCACCGTTTCAGCTGGCGTTTTTAAAAGAGCTGTTTCCGCATGCCAGAATGACGCTGCTTGGAGACTTGAATCAAGCGATCTATGCGCACGCCTTGAACGCACCGACCATTCTTTCAAGCGAACTGTACGAAGAGAAAGAAGCAGAAACGCTGACTCTTACGAGAAGCTACCGATCAACACGTCAAATTGTCGAGTTTTCAAGAGATATGGTGGCAAATGGCCATTTAATCGAGCCGTTTAATCGAGACGGTGCGAAGCCAACCGTTACGGCTGCAGATAACGTCCAAGACCTTCATGAGGCAATCATACACAAAATTAATGAATTGAAGCAGCAAAACTATAAAACGATTGCCGTTATTGCCAAAACAGCTGAGGAAAGTCTTCAGGCATTCCAAGCACTTCCTGAAGCGATGTCTGCAAGGCTGCTGACAAAAGAAACAAGTTCATTTGAAAAAGGCATGCTTGTTCTGCCAGCTTACTTAGCAAAAGGAATTGAATTTGATGCCGTCATCATTTACAATGCGTCGAGTGAATGTTACCAAGATGAATACGAGCGTAATTTATTTTATACGGCATGCACAAGAGCGATGCATGAGCTGCACCTGTTCTCGCTTGGTGAAATCAGCCCGTTTATATCGAATAAAGAAACTTATGAATATCAAGCACAATAAAAAGAAGACGGCCAGTGTTTTGATTATCTGAGAAAGTAACAGTAGGATTAGTAAAGGAAATCGAGGATGAAATCGCAAAGGTTTTATCCTCGATTTTTTGTTTTTATGGATGGATTCAGCTTATTTTCATTGCTTAAATAAAAATTGTTTGGTTAAATTTCCGCTGCTATAAAACGAATCAGAAGGACAGTGAAAGGAGGAGTTTTATATCCAATATTTACGAATAAATGTATTACTCATCCTTATAATAAGTTTATTTTTCTTCGGGATTGTTCTTTTTTCTTATAAGTTATTTGCTGCGGAAATGTTGCCCATCATAGGCATGCTTTTTATCTATGCTTTAACCTCTAAATATCGTTCAACGGTTTCTCTTTTTCTATTCTTTTTAATAGGAACATGTATGTTTCAAATAGGAAGCAATTATTTCATTGAATGGGATCTATCTAAAGAGATGAAAATCATTGTAAACAGAATTTTACTTCTGTTCATCATAGGTGGACTATTGCTTTTCATTTTGTTGTCCAAACAGAAGGTATTTCTTTTTGCATCATTACCAGACTGGCAGAAACGTATAGTGATGCCATATCATTCGATTAAGCTAACGTACTTTTTAATGTTTAGTCTGATTGGTTCGGCTACAATCTTTGTACCGTTACTGTTCGTTGAAGATATAAGCTATACAAAATCATTCGTCACATACGGTATAGTATTCTCCGTTATAAACGCTATTTTAGAAGAGTTGCTTTGGAGAGGGATCATGTTATCTCATTTAAAGAGTAATCTTTCCACTTTTTATGCTGTTTTCATTACGAGTATTGGATTCGGTCTTTTGCACATATCAATAGGAATTCCTGTAATCATGAGTTTACTTTTTTCTCTTGGTGGATTTTTCTATGCATTTGTCGTTTTAAAGACGAAAAGCATATACCCAGCCATAGTTTTTCATTTTATTATTAATTTAGGTATGGTTTTTAACGGATGGATATTTTAGCATCTTGCACCAAAAAGCTCAGAGCTATATATCGCTCTGAGCTTTTATGAGTTATTACTGTTGTATATTACCTGAACTGTTTACAGTAGGCTGCCTGCTTTTTATTGACTTTCAAAATGCAGCAAATACTTCACTAGATAAAGGCCAGAGTTTGTTTTTTCTTGAAGAGGAATAGTCAGGCATGTGACGTAATAATACCCGTTTGGAATGTCATAGCTTAAGGTTTCAGATAGGACGCTTTTGATTTCGATCCCATCGCTTTCGACGTGAAAAGGAAGGCGAGTGGTCTTTTCAGCCTTTGATGCGTCTGGAGTTTCGTTTACCCATACTTCAATAATGGCTCTTGTGTTTGATACGGCTTCAAATGAAATAGCTTTATCGTCTGCGACATATCCTTTTTGAATATCTTCATCGCTCCAGTCGTGATGGGGCTTTGGCTGTCCTTTTTGAAACAGCGTAAACTGATGATAAGACATGGTTAGCTCTTGTTCTTTCCATTTTGTTTTCATGATTTCACCTCTTCAAAGTAAAGCTTGTTCTGCTATTATTGAACGATAAATTGTACGCGTGTACCATCTGGATACTGTTCTAACTGATTTCCAACCCATGAGCCGGCTCCGCGGTTATCAGAAGGTGAAATATAGCGAATGTCAGCTCCTGCTCCGCCTTCTTCGCACATAGCCATTGGCCATTCATCACGGTCATAACCTGTTTTTGTCGGATATCCTTTCAGGGATTCTTCTCGGTTCGCTTCAGCACCGTCGCGATCAATTGTACAAACGGAAGAGTGCCCAGCGGCAATCGCGTCACGAATATGATCACCCGTTTCAGGATATCGGTCTAACGGAAAATAAAGTGTCGCATCATAATTTACTTCAGCTTCCGTTTTTTCAGGAGCTAAAAAAGCCGCATGCCCCATAAACCCTAAAATACATGCCATGATAATGAATAGACTTGCCATTAATTTTTTCCCGTATGTAGTCATCTCAAACCTCCAGTGTAAGTCGTTTTTACAGCTTAACTATACTGTCAGATTGCTAAGTTTAGATTACAGGACAATAAATACGTTGTAAACAAGTATTAACATTTATGTTAAACTTCCTTTACTTGACATCATACCCTAATAGGTATAAAGTTGTGTATACATTTACTTCTTGCGTACAGCTTAAAAGCAAGAAGCGCAATCATGCATGAGCGGAGGTAGTAGTATGATGGAATATGATAAGCAAGTTAAAAATCGTTTAAAACGTATTGAAGGTCAGTTAAAAGGTGTCTTAAATATGATGGAACAAGGAAAAGACTGCCGTGACATTGTGACACAGCTCTCAGCAGCCAGAAGCGCAATTGATCGCACGATGGGTGTTATTGTCAGCACCAATCTTGAACAATGTGTAAGAGAAAGCATTGAAAAAGGCGAGAATACCGAAAACTTAGTAAAAGAAGCAGTAGAGCTGTTAGTAAAAAGCAGATGAGACATTCGTTTCATCTGCTTTTTGTTTTTACTGTACGCTGCTCACAAGGATAAAAACCGCTGTTCCTAAACACAATACGGATAGGAACAGCGGTTTTTTAGGTTTATCTCGTTTTAAGAACAGGAAAGATATATGGAGAGAAAGGAGGAGGTCAAGGTGAGTGATGACAAAAAGTCACCAGCATATAATCATACGGAAATTCATCATAAAATTGAGGCTTCTCCAAAAGCGCCGGGAATCAAAGCCGCTTTTCGCTTTAACCACGCTTCTTCTCCGTGGGTAAGAGGAATCAGCTCAGGCTTGTCTTCAAGCCTGCCGATTTTGATAGGGATTTTGTTTGATCATTTGCAGTACGGACTCATTGCAAGCATTGGCGGCTTTACATATTTGTATACAAAAGATGAGCCTTATGCGCAGCGTGCTGTTAAGTTATTTTTAGCTTTGCTTGGCGTTACACTGTGCTTTACACTCGGCTCGTTATTTGCTGACGTAGCTTGGATGAAAACTATTTTATTTGGTGTTATTGGAGCTGTATCGGTTTATGTTTTCGGAGCGTTAAAAATTCCAGGACCTTCTGCCATGTTTTTTGTCCTTTCATTTGCTGTGAGCACGAGCATTCCAGCGCCGAATTTGCAGGCTGTTTTTTTGCACGCAGGACTCGTTTTTTTAGGAGGGACACTATCTTGGTGTATTAGCATGAGCGGCTGGCTTATTAACCCGCGCGGACCTGAAACTGCCGCTGTGGCGAAAGCGTACAGGCAGCTAGCTTCATTTGTCGGGTCTCTTGGTACGGAATCATTTCACGCCGAGCAGCATAAAACGGTTGTCGAGCTTCGAGCAGCGGAAACAGCGATGAAACAAGCGAAAATCAATCGAAAAAAATCATCGTTTGCGCATCGTCTGTTTTTATTAAATCAAAAAGCCGAAGGACTGTTTATCTTTGTGATGGCCGCTGCGAACGATTTTAATCCAGCTGTTTCTAAAAAAGCACAGGCGGTGATTGAAACGTTCGCATCTGAAATGGCCACGTTAAAAAAGCATAAAAAAATTCGAGACGTTCGAGAAGAAATTGAAGAGCTGTCCATCAAAGAAGAGCTGCGTACATTGCTATTGGATGTAAATGACGTTCTTCAAATGAAAGAATTAAAAGAAACAGAGTATATTCAATTTTCACAAGGCAGCGTAAAAACACGGTTAAAAGCTGCTTTTCACAAACGTTCGTATGTGCTTAAAAATGCTTTGCGCTACGGAATTATTATGATCATTGCCGCAGCCGTTGCCTACACGACAAATATTCCAAGGTCTTACTGGATTCCGCTTACGTGCGCGGGAGTAATGCTTGGAGCAACCGTTCGTGCAACGGTTCAGCGAGGTATTCAGCGCTCTGTCGGAACCATTTTAGGTATTTTAATTGGAACCGGGATTCTGATGCTTGAACCAACGGGAATCGTCATTGCGCTCATTGTCTTTGTGCTTCAGTCGACGATTGAAATTGTAATTGTTAAAAACTACGCGCTCGGCACGCTCTTTATCACACCGAATGCTCTTTTAATTGCTGAAAGCGGTCATCCGGATAAAGCGATTAGCTACTTTACGTCTGCTCGAGTGATTGATATTGTCATTGGTTCTGTTATTGGAGTGGTCGGCACGGTATTAATTTTCAAACGAGCTTCTTCGCTTCGTTTGCCATATTTGCTTGGAGATGTGATACGAAAAGAAGGACAGTTTTTAGAAATGCTAAGCACCGAACAAGATGAAGAAAGAATTAAACGAGAAAGAAATAAGCTTCAAGGAGAACTCGTTAATCTTCGGGCGCTGTACGATAATGTGATTGGAGAATATTCTAAAACGGCCGTCAAACTAGAAGGATTGTGGCCTGCAGTTGTCGCTACACAGCAGTTAGGTTATATGCTTCTTGCGTCGTTTGAAGGGTATGAGCTGTCAGAAACGGAGAAACAAGAGCTTCAGGAAACATTTGCTCAGCTAGCTGCAGCAGCTGAGCAAAAACGAGCGCCAAAGCTTTCAAGTGTTCCGACCCTGAAACACTACCCTATTATTCAAGGGGAAATAGTCGCTTTATATGAAAGTCTGCAGGTAGAGATATAAAAAGCACGGAACCCAGGGGCTCCGTGCTTTTGTTTTTACATATCCACAACTTCATTTACCGTTTTATTTACATCGTCACGCGTCATTTTTTCTTTTCCTTTCATCAAGGCGTTTAATGTTCCATCAGCAAGCGCTAACGGAATTTTACAGAAATGAAGGATCGGAAGCGATTTGACATCTTCTAAATATTTCTTTCCTAGTGAAAGATTGCGGCGAGCGTAGGCAAACATATCTTCTCTGCTCCAATTGTTAGGAAAGAAGCTGACTCCGCGTTCTGAATCTTCCGAGGTATTACGCAGGATATTAACAGACTGCAAGCCGCGTCCAAACGCAATAGCTAATTCTTTATCTGTTTCCGTGCCGTCATACCATTTCCAAATGTCATTAAGCATCACACCTACTAGACCAGCTACGTAGAACGTATAGTCATCTAAATCCGCTTCATTTTGAATATGCCAGTCTTTTTCTACCCAATCGGCCATTCCTTTGGCCATAATAGAAGTTGCATCTAATACTTGATCTGCAACTCCAGTCGGACAAAGCGCAATCCAGTTGCCGAGCTGAAGCGTTACGTCAGGTAAATCAGCTTGATAAGGACCTACTAATGCCATGTACTCGTCTTCGTTAAAAGACTTTTTTAACAGGTCACTAATGTCGTAAAGCAAGCGGCTTTTTACACCGGCTTCTAGCTCAGGGTGATCTTCAATTTCATCAATTGCCCTCATACATAAGTAAGCAGATCCTACTGCATCCTGCAATTCTGCCGGCAAGTGGCTAATTGGAATAAAAAATGTTCGGCTTGTCTCTTTTAACATCACCATTGCGTTGTCGCGTAATTTGTTGGGTACACTCATTGATAACTAGCTCCTTTTTACATATCCACATGTCAAATTAGTTTAAGTTTTCATCTTATATACTATAGTAACAAAAAATGAGCATTTAATGGAGTTTAAAGATTACTTATTAACGATATTGTCATTATTTTGTAGTATTTGTACAGGGAAACTTGTAACATATACAAGTTTACACTACGATAATACTCGTTCAGTCTTCGTTTTACAGAAATAAATGGTTTATTTTTAAGAAAATTGCTGTCATGCTAATGAATTAGATGAGCTTTTAAGAAAGTATTCAACAGTGGGTTATACATAATATATCGGACAATACAGAGGTGAATGTATGAAAATTTTAATTGTAGAAGACGATGATAAAATATATGAATTAGTGAAAGAGAAATTTGAGCAGTGGTCATTTGAAGTGGCTGGAATAGAAGACTTTCAAAAGGTAATGGAAGTATTTATTGCAGAAAGCCCAGAGCTTGTTATTTTAGACGTGAATTTGCCTGTATATGACGGGTTTTACTGGTGTCAGCAAATACGTGCAGTTTCAAAAACTCCTATCGTCTTTCTTTCCTCTCGTGAACATCCAATGGATATTGTTATGGCAATGAATGTTGGGGCAGATGACTATATTCAAAAGCCGTTTAACTTGGATGTTCTTGTTGCTAAAGTGCAAGCGCTTCTGCGCAGAACGTATTCATATGGAGATACGATTTCAGATATTATCGAGTGGAACGGGGCGGTGCTAGACTTAAAAAAAGGAAGTTTGCATTACAACGATCAAGAAATTCATTTAACGAAAAATGAATTTTTTATTTTACGGCTTCTTTTGGAAGAACGAGGCAAGATTGTATCGCGAGAAGAGCTTATGCGAAGGTTATGGGAAGATGAGAAATTTGTAAGTGACAATACGCTTTCTGTCAACATCACACGCATTCGCACCAAGCTGGAAGACATCGGGCTGAATGATAAAATTGTGACCAAAAAAGGCCAAGGATATTTGGTGAATTAAGATGTGGAAAAGTTTTTTAAGAGAGAGACTAAGCTGGATTTTATTTGTTCTTATATGGCTGAGTGTAATCGATGCTCTGCTGCTGCTGGAGTATGATATTAAGGTGTCGTCCACTTCGTTTTGGTATTTGAATCTATTAACGCTGTGTCTGCTGATTCTGTTTCTTTTATGGAGAGGAGTAAAAGAAAAAAAATTTCTAAAAAAGTTGAGCTTAATGCTGCGGAATGATGCGTACGATTTGCAAGAAATGCAGCCATATGTTCGAACAAAAGCAGATGAAGATATGCTGAGTTTGCTGCAGCATATAGATCGTGTGTATCGCAGACAAACTCATGCTCTTCACGTACAGCAGCGAGAGCAGCAGGAATATGTAACGACTTGGGTTCATGAGATCAAGACGCCGCTTACTGCGATGAAGCTGCTTATTAATGCTCATCGTACAGAGCTTTATAAATGGCCTTGGCTAAAGGATATTGAAGATGAGTGGATGAAAATTGACGGATTAGTAGATCAGAATTTATATTCTGCACGCCTGCAGTACTTAGAAAAAGATTATCAGGTGCAGGCAGTGTCGCTAAGCGAACTTGTTTTTCCAAACGTTGCGTACTTCTCAAAATGGTGTATTGAAAAGAAACTGCATATTGATGAAAAAAATCTAGACATACTGGTGCACACTGATCCAAAATGGATGCAGTTTGTTGTGAGGCAAGTGCTGTCTAACGCCATTAAATATAGCCCTCTAGAAGGAAAGCTTTCTTTTTTTAGTGAAGAAACGCCAAAGTACGTAAAGTTATTTATCGCTGACCAAGGAAAAGGGATTCCAACTCAAGATCTTCCCCGGGTTTTTGAAAAAGGATTCACAGGAAATGCGGGAAGAAAAACGAAGGGAGCTACGGGGCTAGGGCTGTATTTTTCAAAAAAAATTACAGATGCTCTTGGCCATCGAATAGAAGTGAATTCACTTTTACACGAAGGCACCACGGTGATCCTGACCTTCTACAAACTGAATTCTTTTGATAACCTTTCAAAAATGTAAGATTGCACGCTGAGATTGTCATCTGCTTCAAACGAATCTTTCCTTGTTTCAAAGTAAGATAGAGCTATACACAAGGAGGGAACGTACATGAAGCGAAAGTGGATTAGCCTTTTAGCTCTGCTTTTGGTTGTAGGAGCAGGTATAGGAGGAATAAAGATTTATCAAAAAGCCGCAACGGAGCATCAATACGGGATTATCCCAAAAGAAGCAAAAAAAGTGGATGAGTATGGACGAGTTCAATATACAATTTCAGTGATAAACGAAAAAGGACAAACAACGTTTCAAACATTTACAACGATTAAACAGTTAAAAGAAGGAACGGTTATTGACCTTTTCGTTCGAGGCAATGAAGTTCGGAAATATGACATTATAACAAAGAGTGAGCTGCCGCAGCGAGTGAAAAGCGTGTGGCCTACAAAAGAACGAAAGGAGGAGGAAAAGTGAGCATTGTTCTTGAAGGAAAAAATGTAACTAAAACGTTTGGAGCAAGAGGAAATGTATACGAAGCGCTAAAAGGAATTGATTTTACAATCGAAGAAGGAGAGTTTGTCGGTATTATGGGACCATCTGGAGCGGGAAAAACGACGCTGATGAACATTCTTTCAACGATTGACCGTCCCACCGATGGCGAGATATGGATTCAAGGAGAAAACGTGGCGCTCATGAAAGATAAGAAGCTGTCTGCTTTCAGACGCAATCATTTAGGGTTTATTTTTCAAGATTATAATTTATTGGATACGTTAACGGTAAAAGAAAATATTCTTCTGCCGCTTACGGTTACAAAAATGTCTAAGAAAGAGATGGAAGCGAAGCTTAAAGACACCGCAACGCGACTAGGCATCTATGAGCTGGCGGATAAGTATCCGTATGAGATTTCTGGCGGACAAAAACAGCGCGTTGCAGCAGCGAGAGCAATGATTACGAATCCAGCTGTTATTTTCGCCGATGAACCTACCGGAGCTCTTGATTCCAAAGCTGCTTCAAGACTTCTTGAAAAGCTGTCGCAATTAAATCAAGAAGACCGTGCCACGATTATTATGGTGACGCATGATCCGCTGGCTTCAAGCTACTGCAGCCGCGTGCTGTTTATTAAAGACGGACAAATTTACACGGAGCTGTTTAAAGGCGAACAAACGAGACAAGCATTTTTTAAACGAATTATGAACATTCAAGGCGCATTAGGCGGTGAAGGCTATGACCGTATTTGATCTTGTTAAAAAGAATATGCGCAAAAATATTAGCCGGTACAGCCTTTATTTCTTTTCAATGATTTTTAGTATTATTGTGTACTATGTGTTTGCTACGCTTCAGTACGACCAATCGATTTCAAAGTTTATTGGAGAAGAGCTGAGGCTGCAGGGCATTTTTAATGCTTCAAACTACGTTCTGCTTACCTTTATTGTTGTCTTTATTTGGTACACAAACTCATTTTTTATCAGGCAGCGTAAGAGAGAGCTCGGGCTGTATCATTTAGTCGGCATTGAAAAACGTACGATTGGAAAAATGATTTTTTATGAGAATATGCTGCTGGGGATTTTTTCTTTGGTGGTCGGTATTTTACTAGGTACCGTGTTTTCAAGGCTGTTTGTGCTGTTTTTACTAAAGCTTATGGGACTGTCGCTTTCGATTACGCTCACATTTTCTTTTCAAGCGGTTTTAAAAACAGCCGTAGTGTTTTTGATTGTTACCATTTTTATATCGTTTCAAGGCTATTTTATTATGTACCGCTATACGCTATTAGATCTGTTTCAAGCAGAAAGCAAAAGTGAACGCGTAAATAAAATGAATTCGAAACGCTCAATTGTAGTGGGAGGACTGGGTATCTTACTCGTTGGCTACGGATACTACCTTTCATCTGGAAACATTGTGACACCTAAGTTTTTTCTAATTGTAGCCGTTGTACTGTTCTCGGTCATTTTCGGTACATTTTTACTTTTTAAAGCCACAATTGAGTGGCTGATGGGGCTTTACCGAGAGCATGCAAACCGATATTATTCGTTTGCAAATATGCTAAGCGTTTCTACTATGATGTATCGAATTAAAGCAAATGCACAAGTGTTAACCCTAATTACGATTTTGTCGGCTACTACACTTGTAGCAGTTGGTGTGACGTATTCCTCGTACTACAATACAAAAGCCGACGCCAGAAGCATGCAGCCTTATGACTATACGCTGCACAGCAAAAAAGCAGCGCAAGAATTTACGGATGTACTGGATGAGCTAGATATCCAATCAAATCGGTACGTCTATCATATCGTGAAGCACTCTGCTGATTTATCGGATTTTCGATTTATTACATCGTGCTACTATAAAGATAGGGAACAAATCAGCTTTTTAGATGAAGAAGAAGTACGTAAGAATGGCGTTTCGGTCCCTGAGCTAAGCGCAAACGAAACCGTTATTTTTGATTCAATGGCAAAAGGAAAAGTGTTTAAACCTAGTACAGGTAAAACCGCAGCTGTGGAGCTGAGCAAATCAGAACAGCTTGCTTTAAAAGTCGTTAAATCCGAGCCTTTGCTCATTCTTGATTCTGACAGTGCCGGCTATCAGTTTGTAGTCAACCACGATACATTTAACAAGCTTTTAAAAGCTGGACAAAAGCAAGCGGTGTACGTATTTAATACCGATGATGGAAACAAACAAAATGAACTTACTAAGAACTATCATCAAATCGCAAAAGAAGCTGGCGAAAGCCGTACTTCATACTATGATGTGTTTCAGGCAGGCTTAATGAGTAAAGGATTGTTTATTTTTATTGGAGGGTTTTTAGGGCTCGTCTTTTTGATGGCAACGGGCAGTATTATTTATTTTAAGCAAATCTCCGAAGCCGAACAAGAGCGCAAAAGATTTGAAGTCCTGCGTAAGCTTGGGTTTTCAGTGTCTCAAGTGATGAGCGCCGTTCGAAAGCAGCAGCTGTTTACGTTTGGTTTGCCTTTAGTAATTGGTATCTTGCACAGTCTATTTGCGCTGAACGTCATTACGAATCTAACCGGTGAAAGTCTGATAGTCCCTGTTTTAATAGCGGATGCAGTATACGGGATTATTTATTTCTTTTTCTACTGGCTGACAATGAATTACTACCGAATAGTAATAAAGCGACTGTAAAGAAAAGACTGTTTCGATCAAAGAAACAGTCTTTTTTTGTTGGGAAAATAAAAGGTATGGAGTAATGAAACCCTGAATATAAAAAAAGGGTATATAAAAAGTAGAGAGTTGTATTGGAGGGAAAAATGTGAAAGCAGATGCTGTATTTGAAGGGGGAGGCGTTCGAGGAATTGCATTCACGGGTGCGATTGAAGCGATGGAAGAAAGCAATGTAGAATGGCAGCGTCTAGCAGGTACGTCAGCGGGAGCGTTAATTGCGGCACTTTTAGCGAGCGGCTATAAAAGCGGTGAAATTCGCAGAGAGCTTCAAAACATGGACTATGCTAAGTTTCGCGGGAAAACGATCATTAACCGAATTCCTCTGATTGGAAACTTGATTGAACTGATGGTTCATTTAGGCTTTTATAAAAATGATTATTTAGAAAAATGGGTGTATGGTCTACTGCGTGAAAAAGGAATCGAAACGTTTGCGGATTTGCCGGCAGATAAGCTGAAAATTATTGCCTCAGACATTTCGAACGGACAGATGCTTGTGCTGCCTGACGACTTGCCACGATATGGAATGCAGCCAAGCGACATGAAGATTTCACAAGCTGTGATGATGAGTGCGTCCATTCCTTTTTTCTTTCGTCCCGTCATCTGGAAATCCAAAGGGTTCAAGAGGTCATACATTGTCGATGGGGCGCTTTTAAGCAATTTTCCGATTTGGCTGTTTGATACGGAGCATCCGCGTTTCCCGACGTTTGGCTTTCGATTTGTAAAAGAAGAAATTGATACAGCCGCTATTATTCCGACGCCAGTGCATCTATTTAAAAGTATGTTTACCACGATGCTGCAAGCTCATGATTTGCGGTATTTGAACGCGGAGACAAGAGAACGAACGGTGCAAATTCCAACGGGGGTGATTACGGCAACGGATTTTGCCTTAAAGGAAGAAGAAATCGAATTTTTATATGAATCTGGTTATATATCAGCAAAGCGCTTTTTAGAAAAGTGGGATTTTGAACAGCATAAAATGAATCGGACCGGACGGCAGCTGACACGAAGAAAGCTCCCGTAACAGGAGCTTTTCTACGGCTGTTTTAAAATGTTGACTTCAACAGCTTTGCCTTTTGCCGGAACGGAATACTGAACGCTTTTGTCTTTCTTGAGCCATGCTTTAACGAGCTGTCCTTTTTTGTATGTTTGATCATCCGAAACTTTTACATAAATAGGCTGTACATCGCTAGAACCAAGTATTTCTTTTGTTGTATAGTCAAGCGCAGTATCTCGCGGAATGACGTTTGCAATAAGAATTTCATCCTGTTTCACTTCTAAAATGCGCCCTTGAACTAAATAGCCGGCCGGCTTTTTTGACTGCTCGGCGTTATCAGAACAGCCGCTTAAACAAATAAAAAAGAGAAGAAAAAGTGCAGTTGATTGAACGGTAAACTTCATAAAATCTCCTTTCCGTTTCAACATGACTACCATTATAACGCGTTTGACCATTTCTTTTCCAGTTTTCGGAGAAAGCAAGAGGTAATCGTTGACGTTATTTCAGCACGCATGATATGTTTTAACTCATAAACGCTATTTTTACTAGAAGTCACGCTTAGTACGGGAGGTCCTTATATGGATGTTACCTTTTTAACCAACGTTATTCGACATATATTAGAACGAGATAATTTTGTCATTGACTTTGAAGAATCAGATGAACAAAATATCCACTTTTGGCATCGAGACGAGCCGTTTCGCCTTTTTATTTCAGAGCAAACGGAAAGTTATTTAGTATGGACCGTTTTTGAAGATGAAAAGGAACAGTGGAGCGGAAAAACATTTCTCCAAGAAGTGACGAATACGTGTAAAGACTGCAGTGAGCCAATTGCGCACTGGATTTATAAAGATGGAGGCAAAGCAGGTTATTGCGATCATTGTCTTCAAACGTTTGGAAATGCGTATTTTACAAATGCTGATGATATCAAGCAAAACCTTCATTTAATTGACGGTTCTATTTGTTTTATTACCGATGAAACCGGAAGCGATTGGTGGATTGCATATGAAGGATTCAAACGAGTAATTGCAAGATTAGAAGAAAATCCCGATCAGAAAGTCGAAATGTACAAGCCCGAATATCCGGTCTTTAAATGGGAAATACATTTTCTAACGGAAAACAATTCTGCTAGCTTTAAGTTCAAAGATGACTTTGCATCTGGAATTGTACCGAAGGGAAGAATACTCTAACATCCTTGTTATAAGGGTGTTTTTTCTTATAATGGGAAGTTTTTTTGAAAAAAATAATTAATTTAGGTTAAAAAGAAGGAATTAAAGGGTAAAGAGTAGAAGATATATCACTATAGGAAGAATGGGGGAAATAATTATGACAACTACAACAAATTTAACACTGGGGTACAAAATGTACACGATTGATTTTAGCCGTCCAACGCAGTCTAACGAGGCACTGCTTGATTTCTTTAAAGATGTGCAGCACAGACAGGGAAATAATGCAGAAAGCTTTTCTAAAACATTAATGGAAATCGAAGAAATCAAAACAAAATATGTAGATCATGAAATCGTACTGCTAGCTAAATCGCTTGAACAGCAAATAAGCCGCTCAAATGCAGAAAAACTTGAGGTCTGATAATCACCAGAAATGGTCGATTTATCAGACCTTTTTTATTTCTATCGATGTAGCACTTTTGGGGTGAAGTCAAGGGGACAGGATATCTGGTAGTATAGGTTTTTGGTGGAGGATAAAATTCTGTACATGTCAACGGATGTTTGATTTCATCAAAAGTTGTAGATGAATAGACTATCAAGTCGTTGGAGGCGTTGTATGGTTGGAATTTGCAGCTGGAAGTGTGCAGTGAGTGGAATAAGTATTGCGAGTGTCTACAGTAAACAGCCGTCGTGGCAGCGGGAGTGCTATTTGGTGATACCTGGTAAAGTTTATTATGAGTCGTGCTATCAAGGGTACGGAGAGTTTGCGGGAATGGATATTTTTTGTTTGATGAGAGAAAGCGGAGCGGGGAAAGAAGACAGTGAAGGAGTAGCGGCTTTTAAGCCTAAGATTGTGCTGGCGAAGTATTACAGCGGACAGCGTTATGAAGAACTGCCGGAATCAGAGCCGTGTCCGTACGGAGGCTATTTTTTTGAAGGGTGGAAGGAAGATAGCGAATATACATAAAAGCTGTAGAGATATCTCTACAGCTTGTTATTAACGTCTTGTTTCATCGACAGATTGTTCTAAATCACTTACTTCTTGCGTAATTGTATTTAATTCTTCTTGCACCGCTTCAGCTTCAAGAACAGGATCTTGAACGATTTCTGTCGTTTCAAGCTCTTCTGCTGCAGCCGTTTCTGCAAGCGGCTGTTCTTTAGCAGTGCGCAGAGATTTCACTTTGTTGACAACTTGCGAAGATTGTTCGGAGACTTTTTGTGAAAGGCGGGCCGTGCGCTGTTTGAGGTCTTGGCCTTTTGCATATACCGTTTCTTTCACTTGACCTGTTTTAGCAAGTGCTTGATTCGCTCCGTCTTGAATAGAAGCACGCAGCTCTTTTCCAGACTTTGGCGCTACTAGTAAAGCTGTTGTGACACCGACTACGCTGCCTACTAACGTGCCGACTAATAACTCTTTGCTTCCACCTTTTGTTTCTTTACCCACTGTTTCTTTTACGTTTTCTTTTGTCATGACATTTCCTCCTTTTATAATATGTAATATGAAGGGTTTACCATTTTGTTGAATACTTCCTGTAAAACGCAAATGATTCGCTAAAAAAATGTGCAAGTGCCGTCGGACGCTCGTACAGGCTGGTGAAATTTGATTGTATATAGTATTCAACCACCTGACAGAAAAACCTTCTTTTCTGCTATAAAAACAGAAAAAAACTTATCTATAAAATCCGACACAAGAAAACGACAACATTCGTTCTTTGGTAGCATTTTCACTTAAAATTTTATATCATAGAGGGCAAGGAGAATACGTTCTCTTTTTTTAGATGCTGGAGGGATTGAAGAAATGGCTGAATCGAAGTACAGAACGATTTTAGAAGCAAAATCTGGAGAGTTAGAAGCATTAAAAGACAAAGCAATCAAAGACACCTGGCAGCCGATTTATCATATTCATCCACAGTACGGGCTGATGAATGATCCAAACGGATTGATTCAATTAAACGGTGAATATCATGTGTTTTATCAGTGGTATCCGTACGGTGCGATGCATGGAATGAAGCACTGGGCTCATGTGAAATCTACGGATTTAGTAACGTGGGAACGCCTTCCGGTTGCGTTAACGCCAACGGAAGAATATGAATCGCACGGCGCATACTCAGGTGGCGCGATTGAAAAAGATGGTCAAGGGCTGCTGTTTTATACGGGGAATGTAAAATACGAAGACGGCTCACGTTCAGCTAATCAATGTATCGCGATGCTAAACAGGGATGGAAGTGTGGAAAAATACACGCATAATCCAGCGGTACAAGGCGTTCCTGATGGGTATACAGGACATGTGCGTGATCCGAAAGTATGGAAAGAAAATGATACATATTATATGCTGCTAGGCGCTCAGCGTGAAAACGAAACGGGCGCGTTAATTGTGTATGAATCAAGCGATGCGCTTCAGTGGTCATTTAAAGGCGAAGTTAAAACATCGCTTCCTGACTTTGGCTATATGTGGGAGTGCCCGGATTACTTTAAACTGGACGGAAAAGATGTGTTTGTCTTTTCGCCGCAAGGAATCAAAGCAGATGGCCACGATTTTCATAATATTTACAATGTAATTTACGCGGTGGGAACATTTGATGTGGAAAGTTTAACGTTTGAAATGGAGTATTACCGTGAAATTGATAAAGGGTTTGACTTTTATGCACCGCAAACGTTCCAAGATGAAAGCGGACGTCGCTTGCTATTTGCATGGATTGGAAATCCGGACGTTGACTATCCGTCAGACGAATACGGATGGGCCCATGCCTTAACGCTTCCTCGTGAGCTTTCGCTTGAAGGAAATGAACTTGTTCAAAAGCCTGTAGAAGAGTTACATAAGCTTCGAGATCAAGCAGTTCATTTTAGAGGAACGCTAAAAAATGAAGAAGTGATCATTGATGAAGCAACAAACAATGCATATGAAATCAATATGACGTTCCGCGAGATAGGGGCCAAACAGTTTGGTTTAGAGCTATTTAATAGTAAAGAAGAAGAGCTTCGCCTCGTGTTTGATACAGAAAAGCAAGAAGTGCGACTCGACCGTTCTTCATTCCACCATCAATATGCAACGGAATACGGTGTGGTTCGCTCTGAAAAATGGACAGCGTCAAATGAAGTCGATGTTCGCGTATTTGTCGACAAAAGCGTCGTCGAAATTTATATAAACGGCGGCAAAATTGTCTTCACTTCCCGGGTATTCCCGAAAAAAGATTCCAAATCAGCTGTAAATGTATTTGCAGAAGGAGCTGTGGAGTACCGTATTGATTATTACGGTATGTCGCGCGGTATTTAACATAATAAATAAGAAAAGCCAATGAAGATCATTCATTGGCTTTTTGGTTTTTATAAAAATAAGATACAAATACATGAAGCAACTAAATGAGGGACAGCTGCAATAATAAAACGTTTCATCCATTCGGTATCCTCTCGCTGCCGGACCGGGGTAAAGTAAGGTCCTCTCGTTTCAAATCGAAATGCGTCCAGTAAGGTTACAAGTGCAATTGCCGTAAGTAATATGCCAAGAGGGCCTGAAATATAGTAAATATACTGCCAGTTGCCTGCTGTAATAGAAATGATAATCACAATAATTAAAGATATAATGCCAGATATTAATCCTGTTTTCAAACTCAAAATCTCCTTACATCCAGTTTTTGCTTATCTATTTTACCATAACCGAATGAAGGTTTGTATATACGGCTCAGGGCGGATATTTACTTCTTAATTGACCTTCTATGTAAGTATCTTCTCGTATAAAACGAGTTTCCTAACAAAAGCAGTGTTCCTAAAATCCACCCGGCTGCAGGGGAATAAGGAAAGATATTTTTTAAAGCCATCCCAAAAGAAATAGAGGCTGCTCCGAGTATAAATAAAAGCAGCGTGATTCCTTGACGTTTTTTCATATGTACCACCTCTCTTACTAATTTTACCATAAGGTATGAGTATAGTAGAATAAAATGTAAGATATCTTACAAAAAAGAAGTATATGGTAAAATTTAAGGGGTAGGAATGGAAGAGGGATGCAATGATTAAAAAAGGATTTATAGCAGGTATCGTGAAGGTCGGGATTGTTCTTGCCCTTGCTGCTTTTACAGAAAAGTGGAGCTATCTCTATTTTGTGTCAGGCACAATGGGAGCAGTATCACTGGTTTTAGCTTTGGCATACCTTATTGACAGTATCGTGCTAGGAAGTACAGGCACATTCTTTTCAGCCAAAAAGACGCGCAAGGTGAGCCGAGTTGAAGATGCAAAACGATTTGGAGCTATTGCAGTATCGAACATATTAGCTGCTTTGATTTATGTAGCCGCTGGTTGATGAATAGGAGTCTATAAAAACAGCTTGAGGTTAACCTCAAGCTGTGTTTTATGCGTCAATCTGAACGTTTCTTTCCCGTTTATCACGCAGAGGCATCAGCATACTCACAAATCCAACGCTTACGATGATGATTGCCGCCGTTAAAAAAGTCGTCTGAGCACCTGCAAGCTTTACGACCATGCCTCCAAGAAGAGGAGCAGTAAGTAAAACGGCACTCGTTAAGGTGTTGATGAATCCGTACACTTTTCCGAGGTGTTCCTTGTCGCTGTGTGTTTGAACGATATAGTTAAACAGCAGTAAATTAAGCCCAACTCCAGCTCCTCCAATAGGTGCAGCAATCAAAATGAAATAGCGTGACATAACGGCTGGATTAAAGCAGCTAATGAAAAATAAAGCCCCTCCAAATAGAAGCAGTCCAAGTGATAACAGTCTAAATGGATGGTGAACTTGTTTTTTTCTATTAAGATACACTCCTGTTGCTAGCGCCCCCAGTCCGATTCCAGAAAGCAGCCAGCCGAGCATTTCCGGATGGTGAGGCAGCACATCTCGTAGAAAGATGCTAATTTGAGCGTCAACAAGCATCACTACAAAATACGAAAGGTGAAACAAAATAACGACGCGTAAAAGGAGTGAGTGCTGAAAAACGATTTTCCAGCCGTTTGAGTACGTTTCTTTCGCTTGATGGGAAGAACGAGCAGCTTTCCCTTGAATGTTTTTACCTGCTTTTTTAAGTGAAAACAGCACGCCAATAGAAATCATACAAGCTGCGGCATTAACTAAAATGCATGCTTTTGGCGTTGCAATCGTCAGCGCGGCGGCTCCGAGAAACGGCCCCACAACTTTGGCAATTTGAAACATAATGTTTTGTAAAGTAGAGGCCTGCAGCAGCTGATCTTCTTTGACCACTTCTCGAACGCAAGCCAGCTGTGCGGGCACTTTCATAACAGAACTCATAGAGCGCAGCGTCAGCACCCCAAGTGCCAAAAGCGGTTCATTTGTGAAAAATAACAGACATGTGAACAGAAGACGGACTAGTTCAGACAGAAACATCAGCTGTACTTTATCATAGCGGTCCGCTAAATTTCCTGCTGCTTGACTTAGCAGGATGCTAGGTAAAGCGTACGCGACAGGAATAAGCGTAATCCAGAGGGAATTTGCGTGCCACACGTATGTAAAAAGCGTCATCACCGCAAACATATCAAATAAATCTCCGAAGCTTGCTGCAGTGCTTGAAATAAATAATTTTTTATAAGAAGAATTAGCAAACAGCTTTTCTCTTTTCAATACCTTCATTCCTTTATGTGTTGTTCGTAAAAAATAATCGCATCTTCAATAAATTGAAGGACTTCGCTGTCGATAGGGTAGAGATTAAGTGAACTTGATGCCTCAGGAGATTTGCGAACATCCCAAAAGGCTTTTTCTAAAGCCGTGTGAGGGCCAAATAGCTCACTGGATAAAAGCAGTATATCAGCTGCAATTAGCTGTCCATCTTCAGATTGAGGTGCACGCTGATGCTTTAAGCAAAGCTGAACTCGTTTTATCATGTTAATCCATTTATCGGCACTCGCATTCTCCATTTTAGGCAAATCATGCTGCAGAATCTCACTTTCTTCTATTGAAACCGAAAGCAGATCAGTCCAGCTGCTTTTAGTAGTAGACTGATTTTGAACTAAAGGAAGGAGCTGCTTCCAGTTTAATTCACCTTCTATTTTTATACTGTTGCGAAGAGTATGAGTATGTTCTAAAGCTCGTTGAATTTCTGAAGTTTTTTGCTGAAGTTTTTGCTGGTGAATCGCTAGAAGTTCATCAATACTCACTTGATGAAGAATAAGTTCAATATCTCGCAAAGGAACGGCTAAGTTTTTTAACAAAGTAATTTTCTCTAGTGTGAATAAATCCGTTTCTGAGTAGGAGCGTTTTCCATTTTCTGATTTTGACGATGGATGAAGCAAGCCAATTTGATCGTAGTAACGAAGTGTACGCACCGTGAGGCCTAATTTTTTAGCGGCTTGCCCAGTAGAAAAATAAATCATTTTTAATCCCTCCAAAAAAATGCTTGCAGGTAACGTTACGTCACCTTTTATACTGAATATATGTAAAAGGGAGGCGAAGTAAATTGAAACAAAAAAATCAAGGATTATGGACAATAAAATCATTCGTAATTATGCTGGTCGTCACGTTTATTGGGGTGCCTATCTTAATTGAAGGCATATTGCAGGATGCTTTACATTCCCTGTTTAAAAATGACCTTTATGCTGGAACAGCTACTGGGTTTGTTATGGCAGCTGTGTTTTTATCAGCTCTGTATGGGCTGATGGTTCAGGCTGGTGATAGAAAAATTGGTTTTCAATGGTTTTCAAAACGGCACTGGCCGCGCATTCTTTTTTGGCTTTTTGTGCTGATCTTAGGAAGTGTGGCAATTGTTGTGCTAATGGAATGGTTTGGTATGACGTATGAAAATAAAAAAACAGCCAGTTTACAGCAAGACCTGTCGCTGTTTTCATTTATACTTGCTTTTGTTTCAGCCGCTGTGATCTCACCTTTTTATGAAGAGATTATCTACCGAGGATTTTTTTATACGTGGCTGAAACGTAAAGGAGGGATTGTCGTTGGATTAGTGGGAAGTTCGTTTATCTTTATGCTGGTGCATATTCCAACGTACAATACCTTGCCCGTTAACTTTTTATCAGGTCTCGTGTTTGCATGGGTGTACGAAAAAACAAAGTCGCTGCTTCCAAGTATGATCATTCATGCTTGTTTTAATGGGATTGCCGTTATTTTAACAGCGGCAGCTTAATGTAGTTTCGATAACGAATAAGCTATGATTTATCTTACCATATTATGTCTGCTGAAGAAGCGAATTGCAAAAAAATAAGTGTAAAATGAACCCAGAAACAGCTAGAAGCACTGCCTGTTCCTAGCTGTTTTTTGTATATGCACGCACGCTTAAGGCTTGTCTTAAAGTGGAGGTTAAGGTGTATGATAAGAGAGAGTAAAGACAGCCATACAAAGGAGAGGGTATCGATGCAATATCGAAAGCTTGGAACAACAGGTCTGGAAGTATCAAATTTATGTCTAGGTACCATGGCGTTTGGACGATGGATTGACGAAAAAGCGTCGGCAGCTATTTTACATAGCGCCATTGAAAACGGAATTAACTTCATTGACACAGCCAACTATTACGGAAAAGGGCAGGATGAAGAGTTTAGATATGGCACAGGGGAATCTGAAGAAATTATTGGGCGCGCGTTGAAAGGAAAACGAGATGATGTTGTGCTCGCAACAAAAGTCGGCATTGCCGTAGGAAAAGGCCGAAATGATAAAGGCCTTTCACGCACACATATTATGAGAGAAGTGGATAATCAGCTGCGACGACTGCAGACAGACTACATTGATCTTTATCAAGTTCATCTTTTTGATCCGAATACACCTATGGAAGAAACGCTTCGCACGCTAGATGATTTAGTTCGTCAAGGCAAAGTTCGTTATATTGGCTGCTCCAATTATGCCGCGTGGCAAATCGCAAAGTCTCATCATATTAGTGACAAAATGAATCTTGAAAAATTTATTTCCGTTCAGCCTCAGTATAATCTTCTCTCTCGTGAAATTGAACAAGAGCTGCTGCCGTTTAGTCAATCTGAAGGTGTAGGCGTCATGGTATACAGTCCGTTAGCGCGCGGCATGCTTTCAGGCAAATATAAAACACCAAATGACGTGCCGCCAGAAAGTCGCGCTGCGCATGGTGAAAAGCTGCTGCGAAACTACTTTACAGACCAAAACTTTCAGCTGGTGGAGCAGTATCGCAAGTTAGCAGAAAAAAATGAAGTAAGCTTGTCTCAGTTTGCTCTTTCATGGGTATTGAATCAGCCCGCTGTAACATCAAGCATTATCGGAGCTAGTAAATTGCATCACGTAACAGATGCTGTTGAAATCAGCGATTGGACATGGTCAGAAGAGCTGTTGAATACCGTGAATTCACTGTATTAATAAAAAGTCCGCAGGTGCACCTGCGGACTTTTGTGTTTAAATTTTAATTTCTTTTTGCGTTAATTTTGCTTCTAGTGAGTCGTACAAAGCGAGCTTATAGTTGATTTGTTCAAGGTATTTAAAAGTTTTGGCCATTTCTTCTTCGACCGCTTCTTTGTGCTGAAGCATCATGTTTTTTCGTTCTTTAATTGTGCTTTCGCCTTGTTCATAGAGCTCTACATAGCGCTTGATTTCTGCAAGAGGCATGCCCGTTGAGCGCAGAGCTAAGATAAAACGGATCCATTCAATATTCGTATCATTATAGAGGCGTTTTCCATTTTCATCACGCTCTACAAAAGGAAGGATCCCTTCTTTTTCATAGTAGCGTAAAGTCGGTGCGGAAAGCCCGGTTTTTTCATTCATTTCTTTCATGCTATAAGACAAGATTGTTCACTCCCACTTATGAATCGTAAAGCTTACTTTAAGGTATATGATAATCGATAGTTGAACGTTTTATCAAATTCTTTTTCGTTTTTTGAAAAATATGGAACTTTTATACAGTTTGTCCGTAATAACAAGTAGACAATAAGAAACTTACTGTAAAAGGTTAAGTAAAGGGGATAGAGTAATGAAAAAAGTAAAATGGATTAGTTTTATCCTGCTGCTGATTTCAACCGGAGTCTTTTTTATCAATCATCAGTACGCCATTTTACTAGCGGCTTGGACCGTGTACGGAATGGCTTTATCAATCCTAGTTTATTTCTTTTCATATGATATGAGTGATTCAAACAAAGAGTAAAAAGCGTATACGCGTTTCTTATTGTCTTCAAAATAAAAGCAGAAAATGAAAGGGTGGAAAAAATGGGAGAACTTTTTTGGATGATTTTGTTCGGAGCGTGTATTTGGGTGCCACTAATTTGGAATAAAATTGCGATTGGCAAGCGCATCGCACACGAAGAAAAGAAAGCAGGACGTGATTTAACAGGGGAAATCAATCCGTTTACCGGAGGAAGAATGTAAATAGGCGTAAAAAAAAGCTGTGACAAAAGTATTTTCGTTGAAAGAAGATCCGAATGATGAATTGAGATTCTTAATGCAGAATCAACTTCGTTCGGTTTTTTTATTAGTATGGTGAACGTAGGTGTCATGTATATAGTAGTTTCTAGCTGTTGATTGGAGGACAAGGCGAAGACTCCTGCCGCCCGCGGAAATCGAAGCCTTGCATGGAAATTAACAGCGGTGTAACCAGCAGTCCAGCTTATTTATCCCATTTGTTCGTCTTTAGGTTGGAGTAATTTTGTTATGTCTAAGTCTCTTTATTAGTAAAGAAAACAATAGTTTAATTTTGTTATTAATAGTATAATTAACCATATTTATTTTGGATAGAAAGGCTGATAAAAAGGTGTTCATATTCTTTTTAGCCGGCACTGTACTTGTGCTGGCGATGATTATTTTTTCGCGTACGCTGTGGGTGCCCAGCGGAATGGTAGAACGTCTCAGCAAGAAAAAGTGGTTTCAAAACCATTGGCTAAGCGGAGGCTATTTGTTTGGCATTAATGCTTTATATTTTGGGACTACGATATGTTTACTCTTCCTTCCTATCTTTACTAATATCCCTTATTTGCATCTTGTTCTTATGTTTTTAGCGACGATTGTAAGTATTTTCACGTGGAGCGCCTTTAGTACAGCGTGGACAGGATCATTTAAAAACCGTCTTAAAATGGCTTTAACGGGAAGCAGCTTTTATTTAATATTGGCATTAATTATGGTGATCCAGTGGGTAAGCGTTAAGCCCCTGTATCCCAATGAAGATACGTTTATGCGAGCTTTAGGGTGGATGCTTGGCTTTTTCGTTTCAGCCGTCGCTTTTAGTGTATGTTTTATCTTCACGGCGTTTCTTGGAAAACGTTCAGCACGTGTGTAAGGATATCATCCGTTTTTTAGCGTTTTTTTCTAGTTAACTACTATTCACGAAAGCAGGGGTAAACGTGATTCGAGAAATTTTAGCTTCCGATGCAGCCGCTTTTTTAGCGTTAAATAAAGAGCTTGATCGAGAAACAGCATATATGCTGTACGAGGAAAATGAGCGTGCGATTACACTCGAACAGCAGAAAAAAATGATTACAACTTTTTTAAAGATGCCGAACTCCACCATTTTAGTGGCGGAACAAGACGGACAGCTTGTCGGACATTTATCTGTGATTGGCGGAAGCGTTAATCGAAAAAAACACAGCGCATACTTAGCTGTTGGCGTACTGCGTTCCTATGGAAACCAGGGCATTGGTACTTCATTGTTTGAAGAAATGGAGAACTGGGCGGCGCGTATCGGCATCAAACGAGTAGAGCTAACCGTTATGACCCACAATGAAACGGCCATTTCGCTGTATAAAAAGATGGGTTTTAAAATAGAAGGAAAAAAAATATGTTCGCTCGTTGTAGATGGAAAATCAGTCGATGAATATTTTATGGGGAAGGTTTTTTAAAAAACATGTTTAAAGGGGAAATGAACGTGAAATCGACGGTTATTGAGTTAAATGAATGGATGATAAAGTTTCCTAAAAAGCTTGAAGTATTCTCTCAAGCAGCGGCGTCAAACCGTCCTGCTCCTAAGAAGTGGTCCCCGAAAGAAATTGTGGGGCACTTATGTGACTCAGCCCTTCACAATTTGCAGCGTTTTATCAACGTGCAGCATGAAAAAACACCTTTGGTCCTGACGCCTTACAAACAAGATGAATGGGTAGAACTGCAGCACTATCAAGATATGCCCATGGAAGAAATAGTTGCCCTATGGCGCAGTTTAAATAAGCAAATTGCTTCCATTCTTTTGCATATACCAACAGAAAAGCATATGTATCAATTCGAATTAAAAGATGGAAAGTTCGTTTCGCTGCAGTGGTTGGCTAAAGATTATATTGCTCATTTAAAGCATCATATTAAGCAAATTGACGCTCAAATGCCGCTAGGAGGCAAAGAGGATGAAAAAAGAACATAAAAAAGAAGAATCTCAGGTGAAAGCAGATTTTAGAGCAGGCCGCGCCTATGGTGATCATGAATACATAGGAAGTTCGAAAAAAGGGGTGCTTCTTGCTTTGTTACCAATTCTGATCATTGCCGGAAGTATACTGTTTCTGATGGTGAAATGACAAAAGCCGCATTATAGCGGCTTTTTTTCATAGAGGTGCTGAGTTTTGTTTTCTTCGGGATTGTTGCGGCTTTCTAGGGTGGAAAAGCCTGCGTGTTCTGCGACTATTTTAGCTGCGGAAGGAAGCGTTTCGACTCTTTCCCAAGATGCTGGATTCCACAGCTTTGATCGCTTGAATGCTTTGCTGCAGTGGAGAAAGCATTCTTGTACTTCAACGCCGATAGCGAGCAGCGGAGTTTTATTGTGAACCGCCATTGTTTCAAGCAGCGCTTTTTCTTTTACAATGCAAGCTTTGCCGTTAATCCGCAGTGTTTCTTCTATGCCTGGAATCAAAAAAAGCAGCCCTATTTGAGGATTAGATAAAATATTTTCCAATGAATCTACTTTTTGATTGCCGCGCCTCTCTGGAATCAATAGCCTTCTCTCATCGACGACTTGTACAAAACCAGGGTGATCCCCCCGCGGAGAACTGTCGCAAATTCCTTTATAATCAGCTGTAGCGATGATAACAAAAGGGGAATGTTTAATAAATTCCCGGCAGTGTCGATCTAAATAAGAAATTATTTTTTGATGCGCCAATTTGTTAGGCGCGCCGACTATATGGCGAAGCTCTTCCTTCGTTTTTACTTGTTCTTTAAAATGACTGTTTTCCATTCCTTTTTTCACTCCTACTTTTTGCGTATACTGAAAATACCATTTTTACATGTGAAATACTATATTTTTATATTTAAAAAACAGAAAAATCAGTATATTAAAATGGAGTAGAAGTGCTATAACGCTAGCTTCGGTCTTTTTTTAAATTTTTGATTGCGTTATCAAATATGTCATTAACCGTCTTCATATGTTCGCTGACGAGATGATTCGAGTCTTTTTCTCGCTGGCGCATGTCTTTCAACAAATCATCCATATCATCTAGCAGACTTTGAAAATATTCATCTTTTTGTTCTTCTTTCATTGTGGAATCGTCCATTTCATCAAGCTTATCGAGCTTATCTTCAATTTTTTTGAAGTATTCATCTCTCAAGAATCTCACCTCATTTATAAAGTAGCTTTCTGCTTATTGTATGCAAAATGTTTGTTTGCATGAGTAAGAAGTAGAAAGTACATAAATAAAAGGAGAGTCTGAAAAGCTCATTTACTCCTTAGTAGGTTACTTTTTAGTTCCCATATTACTTTGAAGTGCGTACTTTTTTTTATTGTGTATATGCTTCATAATAAATTTTGTCAGGAGATAATATGACATTTAATGAATAGATCAGTCGTTGAGTTTACCTTCATACTGATCAATTTCTAAAATAGAATTATAAAAATTTCAGGAGGTTTTATGAATATGAGAGAGATACTGCAAGGAAAACTAGGTTTTGGAACGGCACCTCTGGGCAATATGTATCGTAATATTCCAGAAGAAGAGGCCATTGCGACGGTCGATGCAGCTTGGGAAAGCGGCATCCGTTACTTTGATGCAGCTCCTCTTTACGGAGCTGGCTTAGCCGAGATACGCCTTGGTGAAGCACTATCAAAAAGAAATCGCGATGAGTATGTGCTAAGTACGAAAGTAGGTCGCGTTATTTCAGATGAACTAGAAGACACATCTTCACGTGATATGGGAGAAAAAGGCGGGCTTTTTGAATTTGGCCGTAAAAATAAAATTATCAATGACTACAGCGCAGATGCCACTCTTCGTTCGATCGAGCAAAGCTTAAATCGTTTAAAAACAGATCGCTTAGACTTTGTGTATATTCATGATGTTGCGCAAGATTTTTATGGAGATGAGTGGGTAGGACAATTTGAGTCTGCTCGAACGGGCGCATTTCGTGTGCTTACACGTTTGCGTGAAGAAGGAGTTATTAAAGGATGGGGACTTGGAGTAAACCGAGTAGAGCCAATTGAAATCATGCTGGAGCTGGAAGAAGCAAAGCCGGATGTCTCGTTGCTAGCTGGCCGTTACACGTTATTAGATCATGAGCGTGCGCTGCAGCGAGTAATGCCCGAAGCCGTAAAGCATAATATGGACATTGTTGTCGGCGGACCATACAGCTCAGGCGTTCTTGCTGGAGGTACGCACTTTGAATATCAAAAAGCATCTTCAGACATTATGGCAAAAGTAGAAAAAATCAAAGCTATTGCAGATCGTCATCAGATCAGCATTAAGGCTGCTGCTGTCCAATTTTCACTGGCTAATCCAGCGGTTGCCGCTGTTATTCCTGGTGCTAGTCGTCCTGAGCGTATTGCTGAAGATAAAGCAGCATTAAACACAGTAATTCCGGCAGCCTTCTGGGAAGAAATGCGTGAACAGAAGCTTGTAGCTCCTCATGCACCGCTGCCAATTAACGTGAAGTGAAGGTGGAAAGATAAATATAGGTTTTCAGTAAGTATAAAAAGTGTCTCGAAGTTTCGGTTTTGAGACACTTTTTTTGTATTGAGATAGAAATTAACAAAAGATTCAGCAGGTTTCAATCATAAAAACGAACATTTAAACAATTTTTTAATTAAAATATTCGTCTGTGTATTGAATAACCATTTTGTATTTGATACATTTAGAAAGTGAAAAATATTACTCGTATATGCTTGGAAATATGGTCTGAGTGTCTCTACCTGGTTCCCATTCAAAGAACTGGACTACGAGTTAAAGTGTAAAAACGTTCGGTTTATCAATACATAAATGTTATTCCGTGCTTAACTTCTTATACTTTGACTCTAAAAAGCTTAGAAAATCAAAAGTGTTATAGGTTTTTTCTTTTGTCCAATCATCGAGTGTATGAAACAACAAAACGAAATGGAGTGAAAGTAACAATCTATGAAGAACAAGATGCTAAAAACAGGGGCTTTACTTACTATTGGTATGATTTTATTATTATCTGTACTTGCCGGGTGTAACGCAGCTTCAAAAAAGGAAGCCGGAGATAAACAGAAGCAGAAGCCTATTATTGTTCAAGGGCCGATGCCGATAGAAGCGCAGAAATTCGCTAAAAAATTAGAAAATGTCAAAGAAGAAAAGTCGGGGAATTTTGTTTTTTACAAAGGAAGTGTCGATAATTATCCGGTTATTATAGTTAAAACGGGAAAAGGAATGGAAAACACGGCAGCTGCTACAGCGATAGCTATAGAAAAATACCATCCTAGAGCAATTATCAATCAAGGAACATCAGGCGGACATGATGAAAATCTGAACGTGTTTGATATTGTATTAGGAAAGAGAACAACGAATATAGGCTCCTTAAAAACAGGCGATAAAAAAGAAGGCGAAGGAATGGACCCTGCTGCGTGGAAGCCGATGGATTTAATGGCTTCTGAAGGAAGCGCTGGTGAAGATCCTGATGCTGAAAAAGCTCGCTATTATGAAGGAGATAAGAAGTTACTGGCGGCTGCAAACGCAGTAAAAGATACATATAAAAAAGGAAAAGTAGTAGAAGGAACGATAGGATCAGCGGACACGTGGAATAACGAAGTGGATCGAATTAAGTGGTTCCATACTAAGTACGGGACGTCTGTAGAAGAAATGGAAGGCGCAGCGGCAGCACAAATTGCAGGAAGCTATGACGTTCCATTCTTAGGTATTAGAGTGCTATCTAACAATAAAGTAAACGGTGGAAAATATAATCCAAACACAGCAGCAGCTTGCCAAGACTATGTTTATGAAGTAATTAAACATTATATTAGCACAAACGCTAAGTAAATCTTTCTTTAAAAAAGCATCAAAGCTTTTGTTTCTCTAACAAAAGGCTTTGATGCTTTTTTCGTCATGTCTATAGGGATTTACTGTATTTACGCTATCAAAATTTTATAAAATAAATGGATTGGTTAATGTGAACGGAGCTCATGAAGCAAATTCAAAGTTTGTATAACCCTTCATATTTTTCTGTCAAATAATTAATTAACGGCTGAGCATCAATTCTGCCTATAGAAAGGCTCGTTAAGATCTCTTTTGGCGTTTTTAGTTTTCCATACTGGTGGATATGCTGTTTTTGCCAGTCTGCTATAAGTGATAGGTTTTGACTCGAAATGATTTCATCAAAGTCAGGATGGTCTTTGATTACGGCTTCTCTTAGTTGAGCTGCATAAATGAAGCCTAAATTGTAGGAAGGGAAGTAGCCAAACGCTCCTCCGTACCAGTGACCGTCCTGCAATACCCCGTCACGGTCTGTTTCCGGTTTGATCCCCAAGTACGCTTCATATTTTGTATTCCATGCGGAAGGAAGATCCGAGACGAGAAGCTTGTCAGCGAATAAATCTCTTTCTAGCTCGTAGCGAATGATAATATGCAGCAGATAGGTAAGGTCATCTGCTTGCAAACGAATGAGAGAAGGTGTGACTTCATTTAAGGCAAAGTAAAGAGTGTCAAATGAAATATCACCGTAGATTGAAGACTCTAATTCTTTGAATAAGTGAGCGTGATTTCTCCAGAAGCCTTCGTGTTTTCCAATGAGACGTTCCCAAAAAAGAGACTGAGATTCATGCAGTCCCATAGAAGTGTATGCACCTAATCCTGTGTCAAGCAAGTCAGAGCTAATTTGCTGGTTATAGATAGAATGTCCGCCTTCATGTAAAAACATAAAAGCTGCCAGTTTTACATTGTGTTCGTCGTATCTTACTGCAAGCCGTGCGTCTTGAGAGTGAATGCCTGCACTGAACGGGTGGGGCGTGGTGCCAATTTGGCCGGACTTGAAGTTATAGCCAATAGCAGTGAGAAGGTGTTTGCCGAGCTTCTGCTGATTTTCGATTGAAAACGGCTTGTTGAGAAACGATGTATCATGTGTAACCGAAGAGCGTTTAATTTTTGGCAGCAAAGGAAGAATAGCATCTTTAATTTGTTGAAAAAGCGAATCGATGGTTTCACTAGAAACGTCGGGCTCATATTCTTCTAAAAGCTGTTCGTAAGGAGCGAGATGAGGATTACGGTAATCCGCAAATTTTTTATGCATATGAATCAGCTGCTGCAGGTTGTCTTCGACGAGCTTAAATTCATTTTGCTCTCTAGCCTGTGACCAAAGAGCATGAGTAGAAGCTTTTAAAACGGAAAATTGATGATAGTCTTCCAGTGGTACAGCGGAAAGTTTTTGATAGATGTTCCAATAGTGCTGTACTTGTTTTTGCTGTAGTTGATTTAGATTTTGTTCTTGAAGATGCTGCAATTCTTTTGCAAAGGCTGGATCTGTTTGCAGCAGGTAAAGCTCTTTTGAAAGCGTGCCTTGAATGGTTGCATGCTGCTTTTGGCTATTAAGAGGAGCGGATGTTTTTGCGTCCCACGATAGAAGAGATAAAGCTTGCTTGTAGTGTTCGATCGTTGCAATATGTTCTTTAGTATGAAGACGGATGGCAGAGTTCATAATATCCTCCTTTAGATAAAATACTTTACTTATAAACATACTAAGAATTGGGAATTGAAACAAGAAAAATTAAATCAGTAATCGTAAAGAAATGGTTTAATTTTGCTAATTTCACAAACAAATGGAAAGATGGTAGGATGGTTTATATTCCTACTAACCTTACAAAAATAGTAGGTTTTAAAAAGTGATTTTAACTATTGGGGGAATGACGTTGAAACAGGTTAAGGTGAAATGGTTATTATTTATTGTGATTGCTTTATTTGTTGCCGGGTGCAGTAATAAGCAAGCAAGCTCAGGCGATCAAAGCACCAGTGCCGCACGAAAAGACGGAGGTACGCTAAACATTGCGTTTCAAAGTGAGCCGACAACTTTAGATCCTCAGATTACTGGGAATTCTTCGGTTAAAGATGCGGCGAGAAATATTTACGAAGGGCTCGTTATTTTTGATAGTAAAGGTAATGTAGAACCTGATTTAGCAGAAAAAATTGATATAAGCGATGATAAGAAAGTCTACACGTTTCAGCTGCGAAAAGGCGTAAAGTTTCATAATGGAAAGGAAATGACAGCAGACGATGTAGAAGCTTCGATTAACCGCTGGATTAAGCTGTCTTCACTTGGTAAAACAAACTTTGTTGGTGCACAAGTCAAAAAGACAGGAGACTACACGGTTGAGCTTCATTTGAAAACACCGAATGTGAATACGTTGGCACTGCTAGCCGACCCGATTCCGGCAGCCGCTATTTTTCCAAAAGAAATCATCGAAAAAGCACCTGCTGAAGGAGCTACTGAGTTCGTTGGCACAGGTCCATTTAAAGTGAAGGAATGGAAAAAGAATCAATATATCACGCTAGAGAGATTTAAAGATTATTCTTCAAAAGGACGAAAAATTAAAAAGACTCCTCACGTAGATGAAATTAAAATTAGCTTTTTAAGCGATGAATCTACTAGAATTTCAGGCATTACAGCTGGACAGTTTGACATTGCCTTAGGTGTTTCAAGCGACAATGCGGCTCAAATTGAAAGTACGCAAAACGTTAAGAACAAGCTGGCTCCAGGAGGATTCATTGGTTTATTTTATAATACGCAAGAAGGGTTCTTTAGCGATTTAAATGCTAGAAAAGCCGTAAATGCCGCGATTAATGCAAAAGATATTTTATCAAGTTCATACGGCGATTCTGATTATTATGAACTGACTTCGTCGATTGTGAATAAAAAGTTTCCGAACTATTACAGTGAAGCAGGAGAAAAAGAGTACAATCAGCATGATGAAAAGAAAGCAAAAAGCTATTTAAAAAAGGCTGGATACAGCGGGCAGGAACTGCGTCTTTTAACTTCACGCGATTATCAGGATCAGTACAATACGGCTGTTATCGTGCAGCAAGAGCTTGAAAAAATCGGTGTAAAAGTAAAGCTGGAAGTGTATGACTGGGCAACGTTTACTGATAAAGTAAATGACCCTAAAGCATGGGATATTTACCCCGTAGACTGGGCGGCGCGTTCAACCATTTTCCAAGGATTTTGGACGTCAGGAGGAGCTCCGGTTGAAAAATCAACAAAATACTTAGATAAAATCAAAGCGGCCGCTTCTGTAAAAGATGCACGACCAGCTATTGATGCTACGCAAAAATACGTATGGGATGAGCTTCCGTTTACATTAATTGGCCATAAAGTCAATATTAACGCCGTGTCTACATATGTAAAAGGCTATGATTTCAACTTAGGCCCTGTATTTTATAACGTGAGCGTGAATAAATAACATACGCTAAGTTTAAATAAAAAGCGGTTTTATATGAAGAAAGTTAGGAAAGAAGCTGGGACAAAGGTAGTTTAGTTGAAGGAAGATCCGAACGATAAATTGAGATTCTTAATGAGGAATCCAACGCGTTCGGATTTTTTATGGTTACGGTGAAAGTAGGTTTCATTTATCCATTCTTCACGCCGCTCATCAGTAAAAACAAAGGAATACGCATTCGCCGCTCGTAAGTTTCAGCGCTGTCGAAATGTTCTTTTTGAGGACATGCTTCTTTTAAATTTGTAACGGTGAATCCGCTTTGCTGCATCAAAGAAAAGTACTCTTCAAGCGTGCGATGATACTTTTGAACGTATCCGCCCATCCATTGCTGCTGACGGAATCCCATTGAGAAGTAGTTATCCACGGTCCAGTTTGTGCGCAGAGCAGAAGGCTGCAAAGTGGAAGTAATGACTGGATGTTCCACAGAAAAAATAAATCTTCCTTCAGGTTTGAGTGCTTGATTCACTTTAGCGAAAATGGAGGATAAGTCTTCCATGTAGTGGAGAGACAGTCTTGCAGTAACCAAATCGTATTCGGTGCGTGGTGGAGTATAATGCTCCATCGATTCATGGAGCACTCTTGCATTTGGATAGTTTAAAAGCTGTTGCTGAGCCGCGTTTATCATATTGAGAGAGCCGTCTACTCCGGTATAAGAGAAACATCCCTGTTCAAGAAGCTCCGCACCAAATCCAGCGTTTCCGCACCCTAAATCTAAAACGTTTGCATCTGTAACATCACCTAGAAGCTGTAAAATGGCCGGTTTTTCAATCGTATCGTTGGCATTTTCTTTTTGCTGCCGACGTTTTGTATAGGCCAAAAACGTCTCGTCATTATCGTAAAATTCAGCTCCTGTTGAGATCTTCAACTAAATCAGCCTCCTCTATGCAAAGTACCTCATTATACACATATATTGAAATTATTTACAACAATTTTGATGGATATGGAAATTATGTTTTATTTTAGTATAATTGTAGTGTTAATGAATCATTCTGTGTAACTAGATAAGAAAAGAGGAGAAGTCATGAAACGTTCCACTATAAGTGTCAGTGTGGCTAGTATTCTGCTGTCGGTTAGTTTACTTATAAGCGGCTGTCAGCAAAATGAGGTATCTTCCCGCGACGAAAAAGAAAGCATCACTTCAAGTGCTCAACATCCTGAACAAAAAGAAAGTGCTATTCACACATCGGAGCAAAATGATGATAAGGAAAAGGGCAACAATCAAAAGTCAAGAACTCTTTCAACAAATACTACAGCTTCTACTAAAGATGAAAACAACGTATCTACCCCTACAAAACAAACGGCTAATGTATTAATCAAGTCATATTTGCAAGGTTTAATAAAAGGAATCAACAACGGTTCTTTCAAAGAAGTAAACAGCTATCTGGTGAAAGGAAGTTCTCTTTATAGAGATCAACAGTCTTTAATTAGTCATTTACATGGCAAAGGAATTCAAGAAAGATTAGTAGATTATGAAGTGGTTGACTTTAAAAAAGCAGGCTCTGCTTATGATATCCAAACCCATGAAGTGATTATGATTGTTCAGCCTAATGGTTCAGAAACGATAAAAGAGTATGATTGGGTATATTCAGCGGTATGGTCGGATGATCAATTACGCTTAAAGGATATTTCTAATGCAGGGAACACTGCTTCCATCAAAGCATCAGAACCATCGACGCAAAACAGCGGAAACTATGACGGAGAATGGTCAAGAGATATTCATCATCAAGAAGCAGGATTAACTATCACTAATTCAACAAGCAGCTCTTTTGATTTTACAATAGGTGCAGTATACGGTGCGAATGCAGGAGGAATAGAAGGAAAAGCAGAGGTGGAAGGAAATAAAGCTATTTATAAAGACACGGAAGAAGCTACGGAATGCATACTAAACTTCACGTTAAGTCAAAAAGAAATCAAAATTGATGCTACTGCAGGCTGTTCCTATTACGGCGGGGTAAATGTTTCTTTCGACGGCACGTATAAAAAAGGAAAGATCACAGAACATACGAAGACATTATCAGAGCTTGATATCCTTCCAATTGAACAGGATGAAAATGTGAAAAAACTTGTAGGAAATGACTACAAAACACTTGTTGATAACTTTCAAATCGTCCATGAAGAAAAAGATTTAGACGGCTTAGGAGCGACAGCGCTATCAGGTGGAGTAACCGGTTTGTACACGCTTATGGAAGGAATCATTGAGTATGATAAGCAAGGCTATTATTACGTAGCGTTAATTGTTGACAGTGACAAAGTAAAATTCTACACGAATAATCCCGCATATCGAGATCGTATCACACTCACAGTAAAAGAGTGGATGAGCCGCTTTAGCGATTATCCAGTAGAGACAATATATAAAGAAATAAAAAAATAAGTCTAAAAGCTAAGAGTCGAGTATAGAAAGGGTCAGTCTATGCGTAACTCTTAGCTTTTGCTTTGAAGCCGTAGGAAACCATTTGTTTTTGGCGTCGTTCTTATTTCGGTGATTTTTCAACAATTGCTGCGTCTATTTGCTGAGATAATACGCTGCTAATCTCTTTTTCACTCTCCACTTTTTCTAAAATGAGCTGCTTATTACCTGTCTTGATTTTTAACATCGTACCTGAGTGGATGGAGAAATCATCTCGCAGCTTTTTAGGAATAGTAAGTCGAAAACGGTCATCAATTTTTCGAGATTGAGCCGTAAATGTTAAAGTCGTTTTCTTCCCAAAACTCATTTCATATTTTTGAATCACAATGTTATTTTCTTTGTTAATAAAAAATTGAACCTCCATGTTTGCATCCAATTCCACGGACGTTAAAAGTTCAGAAGTGAGCTGAATCTGCCGGCCGGTTAATGTTGCATAATAAGGAGGAGCCACCGCAGGTTTTTGTGAAAGCGCTATCGATTTTTCGTCTCTTTTTTTCATAACAATTTGCTGTTCTACCACGTATAGTTCTACATAATCAAAGGGCTTAAGTTCATAGTCATCTCGCAGGGATTTTGGGATGACTATTCTACCCATATGGTCAATTGTTCGAATGAAGATATGAGAAGGAACCGGGACATTTTCATCATGATGATCGATAATAATCCAATCATCACAGCTCCGCAAAAAAACTTTGTCGTTTGTCTCGAGTTTTGTTAGTTGCATAAACAAAGAAGGAAGGGATACTCTTCCCATTTCGTCAATTATACACTCTTCTTTTTTTGTACGCATCTTGCTATTTAATCCTTTCTAAAAACATTTTAGATGGGGTATGTTACTTAAATTACACAGCATTTATTTCTTTGTCAAATGAAGCAAATGAGTATTTATTCATCCTACAGATTGAGAAATACAGGAAGTTTGACCTCATTCAGTAGATGCACAGCTGTCCCATGTAAAAGGTAATCATCTGAAGAAAACAGTTAATCTGTTAATTAGAAAAGCATAGAATAAAAGCGTTTTTCTTTCTTTTGATTTTATTGTCAGAAACAAAGGTTTAAAAAGGAGCTTCCTTCCTTTTCTAAAGAGTAGGTTTTTTATTAACAAAATGCAGCCGGATTTACGCTGAATGATGAATAGATTTATGCATATTAAGTCGAGAAAAAAATTTCAAGCGGAGCTTTTTTTACTTGTTTTGAAGAGCAGTTATAGTCGAAGGATAAAGAAAAAAGCTCAAAAAAATGAGCTTTGAACCAATTTTTATCGTTTTTCAACCAGCAGTAAGATGAAGGTAGCAAGCGGTCCTAAAGCAAGAGATAATAAGAACCAGTTCAGACCCGTTCGATTTTTACCTTGCGCTAATCCGGCATTAATTAAAGCCAGCGTTCCCCATCCTACAACGTATTGATTATCCATATGACACCCCGCTAATAATTGTTTCTTTATTTGATTAACAAAACCTATATTAGCATAAATATCCATATTTTTGATTGGAATTCCTGAATTAGGGTGGAGAAACGGTGAATTTCTTCAAGAAGCAAGGTTCTTATTCTCCTTAACTTAGTGAAGGTAGTAGTGAATAAGAGAAGGGTGCACGTAGTAGACGTGAACATATTGAGGTCGATGATAGTGAAGCTGATGCATATATTGATTCATAAGCCTTTGAATGGCGTTATACACATTAGGCGGATAGCCATAATAGCCGTGGTGAATACCAACTCGAAACAAGGAAACGGGCGTCGTGTTATTGGTTCTGCACATTGTGCTACACTCTTCTGCGCTTTTAACCTTGCATAGCTGCTCCACCCGCTGGTGCAGCTTTCCGCTGTCCTAGTTCTTGATCGAGTATAAAAATAGCTGCAGGGTTATTTTGGGCGATTTTTAGACGGTCTACAATCGTTTGAGCTTGAGCTTCTTCGTCGACTTGTTCTCGTAAAAAGTCCTGCACGATGACTAACGTTTGAGGGTCATTCGCTTGGCTGATAAATTGAAACGCTTGACGATAAGAATTCGTGACGAACTTCTCATGCTCCAATACTTTTTGAAACGTTTCTAACGGTGACCCAAACTCACTTGGCTGAGCAGGCAAAGAGCTTAATTCTACCGTTCCGCCGCGGTCAACTAAGTAGTCAATAAGTTTTAGCATATGAGTGCGTTCTTCTTCAGACTGCAGACGCAACCAGCTGCCCATTCCTTTATAGTTTAATCGATTCATATAGTTAGACATAGCTAGGTATAAAGTCGAAGAGACGTGTTCAAGTTGAATTAAGTTATTGAGCAGCTTTTGAATTTGTTCGTTCATATTTGTTATTCCTCCTTAGGGAAAAGGGTTCTTTCGTATACTACCTGCAACCATCACGCTTTTAATCTATAAAGATACTATATGTCACTTCTTTAAGTAGGTAACTTGCCCATCCTTTATTGGTGCTTCTTACTTACATTTAAGGGTTGTATAATATAGGAATAAAAGTGGTTTAAAAGTATCTTTTTTTAGATGGTTAAAATTACTATGTTCTATTTAACCAATTTAGTGATAAAATTGTCACTCTGTGCAATTTTAATTGGTGTGAAGGAGTCAGAAAAATGAATATGCAACACGTATTAATACCTGGATTTGAAAAGCTTGCGAGCTTTGTTTTCTGGTATCCATTTATTATGTCTTTATTTTGGATTGCAGGCACGCTTATTTACATACGCTATCGCGACCGAGATCCTAAAGTTGATTTTTCAACAATTGAATGGCCGCTAGTGAGCTTTTTAGTGCCTTGCTATAACGAAGAAGAGACGATTGAAGAAACGCTTAAGCACCTTTTGGCGTTAGATTATCCGTCTAAAGAAATCATCCTTATTAACGATGGCAGTACGGATGGAACAGCTGCTATTTTAAAGGAAATCAGCAGAAATCACCCTGAAGTTCGTGTGATTCAGCTTTATGAAAATAAAGGAAAAGCCAACGCGTTACATTTAGGTGCGCATGCATCTAAAGCTGAGTTTTTAATCTGCTTAGATTCCGACGCTATTTTAGATCAAGACGCTCCATATTATCTAATCCATCATTTTCTTCATAAAGGGGAACGGCTGGGAGCCGTTACCGGAAATCCGCGCATTCGAAACCGTAATACGCTGCTGAGCCGCATTCAGCTAGTTGAGTATTCTTCTATTATCGGTTCTATTAAACGAACACAGCGAATTTTAGGAAAAGTAATGACGGTCTCAGGCGTAGTAGTAGCTTTTCGAAAGAAAGCACTTGTGGACGTCGGGCTGTGGGATCGTGACATGATTACGGAAGATATCGCCGTGAGCTGGAAGCTGCAGCAGCGCTTTTGGGATATCCGCTATGAACCGCGGGCATTGTGCTGGATGCTTGTGCCCGAAACCTTAAAAGGAATTTGGAACCAGCGAGTACGCTGGGCTCAAGGCGGACAAGAGGTAATGCTTCGCCACTGGAAAGTGTTATTAAAATGGAAGCAGCGCAGAATTTGGATTGTATACCTAGAGCAGTGGATCAGTACCCTTTGGTCATTCGCATGGCTGTTTGTGACTATCATGCTGCTTGTTACGGCGAGCAGCCCCCAAGACATGCTGTTTTGGTTTACGTTTACGTCATTTTCCCTGGTGTTTATGAGCTTAATTCAACTGTTTATTGCGCTGAAAATTGATTCGAAATACGACAACGTGAAGCGGTATTACGTATGGGCTGCATGGTACCCGGCGCTTTATTGGATTGTGAATACGATTGTGGTAGTGGGCGCATTTCCTCGTGCTATCAGATCTAGAGTGAAAGGAGGCTATGCTACATGGAGCAGTCCAGACCGCGGCTTAACGAAGAGCAAATCATGATTCAAGCCAAACAGCCTCTTGCTCGATTAGTGATAAGCATCATTGTTTCCTCTGTTTTTTGGCTCTATTGTGCCATTGTTCTTTGGTTTTTCCTTTCAGCTGTTATCGGCGTAAATGACCGTTACAGCGGGGTATTAAAAATTGCATTCAAAACGACGAACGGCGAAATTCGAACATTTTTAGTAATTGGACTCGCTATTTTTTGCTTCTTTTTCCTGGCTCTGTTTCTATGGAGATCCTACAACAAAAAGAGATTTGGAAGCTTAAACCGACGAAAAGAGCCGGCGTATACGAGTATTAAAGATTTAGAGCGTCTTGAGCTTTTATCTAAGGATCAAATTCAGGAGCTTCAGCGTGCACAGTACATCGAATTTGATGTTAATCCGTTAAAACATACTGAAGAGAGGAAGCACGCATGAAGAAATATGTATTCTTTCTTTTGATTGCGGCAGCGGTAGTTGGCTTTATTTTCTTTAAAGTAGTGAACTGGGAAGACAAGGCGGAAGCAACAACGACCGTGGAACCAGCGCTTGGGACGAACGGATGCTTAGGCTTAAATTATCATCGCGTGCGCAAGCATAATTGGTTTAATCGAGTTGTCAGCTCAGTTACAAAGTCTGACGAACTGACAGAGTACAGCGTCTACAGCAATGATTTTGAACATCAGTTAAAAAAGCTGAAGGAACTTGACGCTACGTTTGTTACGCCAAAAGATATTGAAGCGTATCAGCAAAAAGGCACGTTTCCAAAACGCTGCGTATGGATTTCATTTGATGATATTGACCGTACCGTTTATCAAAACGCGTTTCCCATTTTAAAAAAGGAAAACATTCCGTTTACGCTATATGTAATCGCAGGACAAGTGGGAGCAACGGATTTTCAAAATTTAAACATGGCTTCGTGGAGTCAGCTAAAAGAAATGAAAGACAGCGGCCTTGCGACAATCGGTTCGCATACATATGATATGCACCGTTTAGAAGAAGACAAGCCTTTATTTCTGACGCCTGCTAAATACAGCGCGTTTGCTGAAGACTTACGAAAAAGCAAAGAAACGATTAAGAACCATTTAGGAATAGACCCAGTTTACTTTGCATATCCATACGGCAATACAAATGATGACGTAGCTAAGATTGTGAAAGGTGCTGGTTTTCACCAAGCCGCTATCTTAGCGCCGCATCTTATTACAAAAGATAACGACCCGTATTATCTGAACCGAATTGTTGTATACAACAAAACCTTTCAAAACTTTATTCTCCCGTGGCTGACGCGTACGAGCACGTAAGAAGAAAGTGTAAAAAGCCTCTGTCTAAAGCAGAGGCTTTTTTTGTTCACCATCAAAAGGTATGTCGATTAAGTGAAGAAAGTACACTTTCATTTCTATAAAAATCATTTTAATGGTACCATAGAAAAGTTGTGATAAAAGACATGGACAAACGAAACAATCTATCAATTTTTTCACGAACTTCTTGTAAGAAGTTTGTGAAGGTGAAAAGAGGAAAACAGTGATCCTACGCTTGCTATTTTAATAATGTAAGGTAATCGGACAGATTAATTCGTTATCCGTTACTGGTTAATTTGTATTCATTATTCACGATTCCTCTCTATCATTTCGTCATGGGTTTTGTTTTATCGTTAAAATTTTGATAAAGGTGTATAGGCTATGGAAAACAGGCATTTTGAATATAAATTTAAAGAAGCGCTGAAAAAACTAAATGATATTGAACTTGCGTTAAATGAATCATCGATTGTAGCGATTACGGATAGTCGCGGATTCATCAATCACGTGAACGATAAATTCTGTGAAATTTCTAAGTACGAAAGACATGAGCTTCTCGGTCAGGATCATCGTATTATTAATTCGAAACATCATTCAAGCTTGTTTTTTAAAGAGTTATGGAGCACGATCAGATCCGGTAAGGTATGGCACGGAGAAATAAAAAATAAGGCAAAAGACGGTTCGTACTACTGGGTGGATACAACCATTGTTCCTTTTTTAGATGAGCGGGGTAAGCCGTATCAGTACGTATCGATTCGCAATGATATTACAAAACGAAAAGCATATGAAGAAAAAATTAAGCAAATGGCTTATTATGATCCGTTAACCAATTTGCCTAATCGCTATTGGTTAAACAAGCAGCTGAAAAAACTGCTTTTAAATCGGGAATCTCCTGAACTGTTGGCCATTTTATTTTTGGATTTAGACCGCTTTAAATCAATAAATGATACGCTTGGCCATCATCACGGCGATGTGCTGCTGAGGCGCGTAGCAGAAAGGTTAAGAAAATGTATTCCTTCCTCTGATTTTATCTCGCGGCACGGGGGCGATGAGTTCATTTTAGTGCTGCATTCACTACAAACTGTTGAGGAAATTGAAGAAATGACCGAGCAGATTGTAAAAGAAATGTCGCTTCCTTTTTATATAGACGGAGATAAAGTGCTAACCTCTACAAGCGTTGGTATCAGCCTATTTTCAAAGGAATGTCAGCAGCATATTATTCCAAAAGACGCAGATGAACTAATCGACCGGCTGATCAAGCAAGCAGATATTGCGATGTATGTAGCAAAACGCAATGGACGAAACACATATGAAATGAGTTCGTCTTCATCTAATGAACGAATAATTAAAACAATCAGCATGGAGAATGAGTTAAAGTATGCGCTAGAAAGAGAGGAATTTCAGCTCGTTTATCAGCCGTTAATCGATTTAAAAACGTCTGATGTCATAGGGGCAGAAGCGCTTATTCGCTGGAATAGCGCAAAATTTGGTACCGTCTATCCAAATGAATTTTTGCCTATTTTAGAAGAAGTGGGTCTAATTGTGCCGGTTGGCAAGTGGGTGTTGGAAGAAGCGTGTAAGCAGATGAAAGCATGGACGGAGCTGAATTCACAAGCGAGTAAAATAGGAGTGAACGTATCACCTATTCAGCTGAAGTCCTCACGATTCGTAGCGGAGATGGAACAAATTTTGAAAAAAACGGGCCTTGAGCCGCACTTTCTGGAACTTGAAATCACTGAAAGCGTTATTCAAAACAGTCAAGAATCAAAAAAAGTGTTAAACCGTCTGCGGAGTCTAGGCGTAAAAGTGGCGATGGATGATTTCGGAACGTGCTATTCATCCCTTAGCTATCTCAAACACTTGCCGATTAATACGTTAAAAATTGATAAATCATTTATTGACGACTTAGACGAAGTTGGAAAAGTACTGGTGGAAACGATTATTCAAATGGGAAAGAAACTTAACTTTGATCTAACTGCAGAAGGAATCGAAAACGAAGAACAGCTGCAGTTTGTGACGGAGCAAGGCTGTCATATCGGTCAAGGCTATCTATTCGATAAGCCGCTTTCTCCCGAGGAAATGAGCCGTTTGTTGAAATGAAGGAAAATCCTATGTACGGAAAGAAGCTCTTTAATAGAGCTTTTTTTATGGTTTTTAATCGTATGTAAGGAGTGAGGAATTTGTGAAAGAGTACGTTGGAATCTGCACAGTATGTCAAAAGAACGTGTACTGTTTAGAGGGATTTTTAAACGGTGTGGTTGTTGAAGGGAAGCTGGTGTGCTTTGCGTGTGAAAAAGAGGAGAAGTGTGACTCTCATAAAAACAAAAACTAGCTACCTGGGGTAGCTAGTTTTTGTTTACTGCGCATTCACTTTTTCAGCTTGCCAGTAATACTCGCTGAACACATCAGAAAAAGCTTTGACGGTATTTGTGAGTTCTTCCATATTGTTGTCGACGCCCCCTACTTCAATTAAAATGGAGCGGTCGGATAAGTCTTGATTATATAGCCCGTTATTGCCGCTTGTTTTCTTTTTGCTTAATACTCCGCGACTAAGGCCTGGATATTTTTCCTCTAGTTTTTCATGAATCGCTTTGGCCATTTTCACGTTTTCATCAAATTTCGGGTTCGCTTCACCTAATACAATCATCATTTTAGCGTACGATTTGCCGTTGATAGCGGCCGTTGTTTTTTCTTGGCGCAGGGAATCACGATGAATATCAATTAAATAATCGACGTCTTTGTTTTGCTGAAGAGCCGTTTCCACGACGTTGCGAGACATCATATAGGCTCGTCCCGTACCCCAGCCTTTTTCATTCAGCTTTTGCGTCATATTAGTTGTATCTACTTCCGAACCGATTCCGTCTGCTTTTAATTCCATTCCTAGCATTTGACCAACGAGCGTGATGTTGGTTTTGTTATCAACGGCTTTATTTTCATTCGCTTCACCTTGCATACCAAGTAAAGGGAAATAAGATTCCCAGCTGTGCGTGTGGTAGATGTACACAACTTTTCTGTCTCCCGTACTTTGCTTGGCCTGTGCTTGAGACTGTTTTTTGCTTTCTTCGTACGTTTTGCTTTCAGCAGGATCCAAATCACGCTCCCCGGAAATGCTTTCGAGAGGAGGAGCCGATTCATGGGGAATCGTCGTATAATCCGTTCCTTCACCGGCTAATAGAATATGAGAATCAAAAATAGAAAAGCCGGGCAGTTCTGATCCAAATAGACTTCTTGTATCTGCCACGCGAATATTCGTCGCCAGCTGCAGGGCGACAGAAGAGAGAGGAGGCGGGGAGAAGTCTTCTTCAAAGGCATGAGAGAAATGATGGTTTTCCGTATGCATGAAGTAGAACAAGCTTTGGGCTTTATAATTTGATAGTGCTTGATAGACAACGTTTGAGCGCAGCGTATGCTGAAGAGTTGAATACGTGACGGTAAAAATAGCGGCTGATGTTAAAAGAACAAATAGTATAGCGATAATTAATGATTTATAAGAAAGGATCCAAAAAAGCTTTTTAGGCTTTTCAGTAAACTTGTTTTTCATAGAGTAAACCTCCTCTAATAAAATTTTGAAATCAGCGGATGAGAACTCTAAGAGGAGAATGTTATGTATCTACTATTTACTCTATTAAAAAGAAATAGAAATATGATAGAAACCATGGTATTTCACACAACATAAAAAAGTTTATAGTAGGGCATACTGTAAAAAAATGGTGCGTATTGGAGCTGGTTAGATGAACGACTCATGGGTTTATCATCATTTTATTAATACATTTTTATTTCCTTTAACAATGTTTGGCGTGGCATTTTGTGTGCTGGGGGTGTTGCTATACATGCTGTGGAAAGAAAAGCAAAAAGAAGGACCAAAAGAAAACAAGAGCTCTTAAATAAGAGCTCTTGTTTTGTCGAACATTCAGTTAGAAAAAGGGAGATTCACTTTCTCTAAGAACTCCATTCGGTTGCCAAAAGGATCATCCACGTAAATTCTTTCGACATCGGGAATGTTTTTGTCTTCTATAAAAGAAATACCGAAGTTAGTCAGATGATCTTTGAACGCAGGGAGATTTTTAACGTGAAAGCCTGGATGCGCTTTTTTTGCGGGTGAAAAGGCAGGTTCAACACCAATATGCAGCTGATAAGAACCAAATTCAAACCACACGCCGCCGCGCTTTTTTAGACTTTCCGGCTTTTCGATTTCTGTTAAGCCAAGAACGGTTCCGAAAAAATGTCGTGCTTCGCTTTCTGAATTTGGGGGTGCAGCTAGCTGAATATGATCAATATGCGTCAGTGTAAAAGTCATAAACATTCCTCCTTAAATAGTAGAGTACTAGTTAAGTTTACGTGATGTATACGTGTAAATAAATGACAAAAAGATGATGCTTTTCATAAGAAAAACTTATTATTTTATATACATATAACACCAAATGAGGTATATTTTATTTTGTTGTTATTTAGGAGAATTGGAGATTAATATGGAATATCACTATACGTTAACCAAAGATGATTACGTAGCTTTTAACATGCATCACGCTCAACATTCGGAAAGAGTACAAAAAGTGCTGAGAGTTCAGCGATGGATGTCGCTTATTTTTCTTCTTATTCCTTTGCTTGTTTCGTGGGTTGAAGGAGAATTTTTACTTGGCATGTTCGTAGCGTTTGCACTGCTTGCGGTGCTGTGGTTTTTATTTTATCCGAAGTACTTTTACGGAAGTATTAAAAAGAACATTGTAAAGGTAATAAATGAAGGAGATAACAGCAGTCTGACGGGTAAGCATACTATGATGGTTGCGGAAGATGGCTTGGTAGAGAAAAGCTCAAAAGGAGAAGTGAAGACTCCTTGGTCAAGCATCACTCAAATTAGAGAAACCGATGAACATATCTTTATTCTTGTTAGCGCAATGAGCGGATACGTTATTCCTACAAGCACATTTGCAGATGTAAAAGCGCTACAGCAGTTTAAAGAAACGCTGAATGCCGCAAGAGACGAAAAAACAGGCTGAGTAGTAAATAATAATAATGTGGAAAAACGCCCTCCTAGATACTTTTCTAAGAGGGCGTTTTTTTAACAGCAGTCCCAGTTGTATAAAACATCTCTAAAGTTACGGTTGCGAAGGTCTTTTTCTTTAATAAAGAAATTGGCCACACCCGCATCACCAAACATAATATCCGCTTCGTCGTCCATGGCGAATTGAAGAAGCAGAACATCGTATGCTCGCAGCGCTTCCTCGTAGTCTCGAGGATCGCTTTGAGTGAAAAAAGCGTATCCGCCCATTTTATGATACTCGCCCGTAAGCTCATCCCAGTAGATTTCTTCCGTTTCTTCATCTTCAAATAAATCTGATTCTATATCATTATATCGATAGTCAGTAGGGGAAACGGGTTCGATTTTTATTTCAAACTGTAAGCCTACTTCTTGAGGAATAGGGAACATATCCCGATCAATGTCTTCAAGATACGTAAAATCGGTTGTTAGCTTTTTTTCATCTGTGATTACGTCTTCATAAAAAACGACGCGAAAGTCTTTTTGAGCCGTAGGATGGTCAAAATCAAGGCCGTACATATCGCCCGTGCTTTCGTTATTAGCTCCGCAAATGAAAAATTGAAGCATGCCTTGAACGGGCATATTTTCATAGGAAGGTACTTCAGAAAAATTGATTTGTGCCATCAGGAGCATCGGCTTACCTTGAGAATCAAGAGGATGATTTGCTTCTAGAGGAAGGTAAGGGTTGCCGCCAAACTTGCTTTCATATAATTTTGGACTGTTCATAACCGTATTGATGTGGATGTAAGGCTTACATGTTTTTTCGATTTCTTTTCGGTAAGGTTCTAGCTTAGGAGGCAGTTCTAATTTTGATAGAGGATTCATATGTACTCTCCTTTTTGTTTGGAATAAAAAGAACGTTTGTTCGTATTTTTATTTTACCTTAATACATACTGAAAGAGAAGAGAAATCGTATAAAAAATCCCTTTGCAGAAGCATCTACAAAGGGCACAAAGAAATGATAGCGTTTTCATTAAGGGACTTACTAAATGATTGCTTATTTAGAAAAGAATCCTTTTAAAGCAAATGCGACGTTTTGCGGTCTTTCCGCTAAGCGGCGCATAAAGTAGCCAAACCAGTCGTTGCCAAATGGAACGTATACGCGCATTGTATAGCCTTCTTTTGCAAGGCTAAGCTGCATGTCTGTGCGGAATCCGTACAGCATTTGAAATTCAAACTGCGTGCGCGGGATGTTGTTTTTGTGAGCGAACTCTTTTACTTTTGCAATAATATTATGGTCATGAGATGCAATAGCCGTGTACGTCCCGCTCAGCAAATGCTCTTCAATAATTCGCATATAGTTCTCGTCAATTTGGGCTTTGTCTTGAAACGCCACGGTTGGTGATTCTTGATACGCGCCTTTTACCAATCGAAGAGGAATACCTTTTAGCTCTTTTACGTCTTGTTCAGCGCGGAACAGGTAAGCTTGAATAACCGTTCCAACATTATCAAACGTCTCGCGAAGCTCTCGTAAAATATCTAGCGTCATTTGACAGTGAGCGTAGTCTTCCATGTCGATTCGGACAAAGTTGTCGTATTTTTTCGCCGTTTCAAGAATGCGGCGCATGTTCTCAACGCAAAAACTGCGGTCAATATCTAAACCAAGCTGCGTCATTTTGACAGATAAGTTGCACGTTACACCGGCTTGCCCCATAGCTTCCAGCGTTCTGACATTATATTGAGTCGCTTCGATAGCTTCTTCTCTGCTTGAAACAAATTCCCCTAAATGATCAAGCGTACAAACAAGTCCTTTTTCATTCAGTTCCCGTACTTTTTTGATCGCATGTTCAATCGTGTCGCCAGCTACCACTTGAGCTGCACCAAAGCGAAGACCCCATTTTTTCGCTGCTTTGTTTAGCGCTTTATTTTGGGAAGCGTGAAGAAACACATTTTTAGATACCTCTGCTAACATAAATATCTCCCCCTATAGAAAAAAATCCCTTGTTGTTTTAAGATAGAGCAGCCTAAGGCTGCTCTACTGAGTATTAAAGCGTCGTGCTTGTTGTTTTTGCTTGCAGGTGCAGAATCAAGTAATCAGGACCGCCAGCTTTTGAATCTGTTCCTGACATATTAAATCCGCCAAACGGCTGGTACCCAACGATGGCACCTGTACAACCGCGGTTGAAGTAAAGGTTTCCGACGTGGAACTCTTCTTTTGCACGTTCGATGTGCTCAGGCGTATTTGAAAGAAGGGCACCTGTTAAACCGTAGTCTGTATTATTAGCAATTTCCATCATATGATCGAAGTCGCGCGCTTTGCAGAATGCTACGACTGGGCCGAAGATTTCTTCTTGCATTAAACGTGCTTTTTCATCTACATCTGCAATGATCGTAGGCTGAATGAAGTAGCCTTTTGAATCATCTGCTTCTCCGCCCGTCATTAAACGGCCTTCTTCTTTACCGATTTCAATGTACTTTGTAATTTTGTTGAAAGAAGCCTGGTCAATAACAGGTCCCATATACGTGTTCACATCTTCAGGACTGCCCATTGTTAATGTTTTTGTCAGCGCAACTGCTTTTTCAAGAACGATATCGTATACGTCTTGGTGAACAACTGCACGAGAGCCTGCTGAACACTTTTGTCCAGAGAAGCCAAATGCTGAATATACAATAGAAGAAGCAGCTAAATCTAAATCAGCATCTTTATCTACAACGACCGTGTCTTTACCGCCCATTTCAGCAATAACGCGTTTTAGCCAGATTTGACCAGGCTGTACTTTTGCCGCGCGTTCATAGATGCGGCAGCCTACTTCACGTGAACCTGTAAATGAAACGAAGCGTGTTTTTGGGTGATCTACTAAATAGTCGCCAATTTCGCTTCCGCTTCCCGGCACGTAGTTCAGTACGCCGTCTGGAAGGCCAGCTTCTTTCATGACTTCTACAAATTTTGCTGCGATAACCGGTGTGTTGTTAGCCGGTTTTAATAAAACTGTATTTCCTGCTACGATTGCTGCTGCTGCTGTTCCAGCCATGATCGCTAACGGAAAGTTAAACGGTGAAATAATAACGCCGACACCAAGCGGAATGTAGTTGAATTTATTTTCTTCACCGTCGCGGCTCTCCACAGGCGCACCGTCTTTTAGCTGCACCATTTGGCGAGCGTAGTATTCAAGGAAGTCAATTGCTTCTGCTGTATCAGCATCTGCTTCGTTCCACGGTTTTCCGGCTTCTTTCACAAGGTAAGCTGAAAATTCATGCTTGCGGCGGCGAATAATGTCCGCTGCGCGGAAAAGAATATCTGCTCGTGCTTCAGGCGCTTCTTTTTTCCACGTATTAAAGGTAGAAAGTGCTGCTTGCATTGCTTTTTCAGCCAAGTCTTGATCTGCTTTTGACACGCGGCCGATAACTTCTGTTTTATTTGCTGGGTTAATGGACTGAATTTGATCTTCTGTTGTAATTAATTCTCCGCCAATTACAAGAGGATAGTCCTTGCCAAGCTCTGATTGTACAAGTTCTAATGCAGATTCAAATGCATCTTTGTTTTGTGCAACCGTAAAGTCTGTGAAAGGCTCGTGTTTGTATTGTTTGATTTCGTTGATATTCATTGTGTTCATTTTCATTACCCCTTTTTTTAGAAAATTTTAAACATAATTAATATTCCAACACCCTATACCTGTATTATAATCACCTTATTATCGTTTTGTACATAGTTTTTTAACAAAAATGTTCAAAAAAATTTAAAAATAAACACTTTTGTTTAAAACGCCAATGAATCTATGGTTTTTATAGTGATTTTGAACAAAACGAAAAGAAAGGAGTGTCGGTAAAGGATAAGAAAAGATGTTTTGAAGTAAAGAATTACGATAGGGGAAAGAGTTTATCGGCAGTAAATTAAAATGATCTTCCTTTCAAAAAAACAATAGACAAAGTTGTTCAATATAAATTATCATATAATTCGAAAAGTAATTTTTGTCGAATGAAGCTGTCTTTTTCGTCAAGTGAAGGCTTTATTTGAATGTACAGATAAAAGGAGGGTAGAAAAACAGCAGCTATTTGTCCACATTGTTGTAAGGGCTTACATATTTAACGCGTGATGCGAAGAACGTGTAATTCTTTAAATGACGGTTCCTATAAGGAGGATTTTAACATGAGTCATCAACCGCCTGAGTTAAAAAAAGAATTAAAAATTCGACACATAACCATGATTTCTTTAGGGGGAATCATTGGTGCCGGTTTGTTCATTGGAAGTGGATCGCTCATTAACGCAGCGGGTCCTGGTTCCATTTTTTCGTACGCGTTTGCCGGTTTGCTGGTGATTTTAGTTATGCGAATGCTGGGGGAAATGTCTACGGCTAATCCTTCAAGCGGCTCGTTCGCCACGTATGCCAGAGAAGCGCTTGGACCGTGGGCCGGTTACACAATCGGCTGGCTGTACTGGTTTTTCTGGGTAATTGTTATTGCAGTTGAAGCGATTGCGGGTTCAACGATTATTCAATATTGGTTTCCGTCTTTACCGTCTTGGGGCGTGAGTCTCATCCTGACGTTTTTATTAACGTTAACGAACTTATACTCTGTTAAATCATTTGGTGAATTTGAATACTGGTTTTCACTTATTAAAGTAGTTAGTTTAGTGCTGTTTTTACTTTTAGGAGGAGCGATCATCCTCGGTTTAATACCGGGAGTAGAGTCTCCAGGAGCGTCAAACCTTCTTCATAGAGGAGGATTTCTTCCAAATGGAATCAGCTCCGTCTTTTTAGGAGTGGCGATTGTCATGTTTTCTTTTATGGGGACAGAAATTGTCGCAACAGCGGCTGGAGAATCGGCTCAGCCTGAGCGAGCAATCACCATCGCAACAAATACCGTTATTTATCGTATTTTATTTTTTTATCTTGGGTCTATTTTAATCTTAGTAACGATCCTTCCGTGGGATTCTTCAAGCTTGATGAAAAGTCCGTTTGTTTCGATATTGGAGCTGGTAAACGTTCCGGCAGCGGCTCAAATTATGAATTTTATCGTACTGACTGCTGTTTTGTCTTGCCTAAATTCAGGTCTATACACAAGTTCTCGTATGCTGTACTCAATGGCGCAAAAAGGAGACGCGCCGCGCATGTTTTTGAAGGTGAGTAAAAAAGGCATTCCGTTTAATGCCATTGTAGGATGTACCGTGATCTCTTACATCAGCGTTGGTTTTAACTATCTTTCACCTGATAAAATCTTTTTATTTTTAGTAAACGCATCGGGAGGCGTAGCGCTTCTTGTGTACCTTGTTATTGCTTTTTCACAGCTTCGCATGAGAAAGAAATACGAAAAAGAAAAGCCGGAAGCATTAAAAATCAGAATGTGGCTGTATCCTTATTTAACGTATGGAACGATTGCGGCAATCACAAGTATCTTTATTGCGATGGCATTTATTGATTCACTTCGCACTCAGTTTTATCTCACGCTGCTGATTGCTGTATTTGTGGTATGTTCGTACTTCTTTATAAAAAAGAAAAAAGATGATAGTTCTCTATCAGGACAAGGGAATAAAAGAATTTCTTAATAGAAGAGAAAATCATCACGAGGGGCTAGGGGGAAGTGAATTGGCAAACAAAGAGTTAAAAAGAGGGCTTGAATCTCGTCATATCCAAATGATTGCTCTTGGAGGAACGATTGGGGTAGGGTTATTCATGGGTTCAGCAAGCACTATTAAATGGACGGGGCCATCCGTCCTGCTTGCGTATGCTATTTGCGGCGTTTTTATTTTCTTTATTATGCGTGCAATGGGTGAGATGCTTTATTTAGAGCCAAGTACGGGTTCGTTTGCGACATTCGGTCATAAATATATTCATCCGTTAGCGGGTTATATCACGGCTTGGAGCAACTGGTTTCAATGGGTGATTGTGGGCATGGCAGAGATTATTGCAGTCGGAGCTTATATGCAGTACTGGTTCCCGCATTTACCGGCGTGGGTTCCGGGAATTGTCGCCATGGTCATTCTTGGTGGGGCCAATTTAATTTCGGTGAAATCGTTTGGAGAGTTTGAATTTTGGTTTGCAATGATTAAAATTGTCACGATTGTTCTCATGATTATTGCCGGTCTTGGCCTTATTTTTTTCGGTCTTGGAAACGGCGGCGAAGCGCTTGGCCTGTCGAATTTGTGGGCAAACGGCGGTTTCTTTACAGGCGGATGGTCAGGCTTTTTCTTTGCCTTGTCCCTTGTTATTGCTGCCTATCAAGGAGTAGAGCTTATTGGAATTACAGCAGGAGAAGCAAAAGATCCTAAAAAAACGTTAACAAGTGCAATTCAAAGCTTAATTTGGCGTATTTTAATTTTTTATATCGGCGCCATCTTTGTGATTGTAACGGTGTATCCGTGGAACGAGCTGGATTCACTCGGCAGTCCGTTTGTTTCTACGTTCGCTAAAGTAGGAATTACAGCAGCGGCGGGCATTATCAACTTTGTTGTCATCACAGCGGCCATGTCTGGGTGCAACAGCGGAATTTTCAGTGCGGGACGTATGCTTTACACGCTAGGTGTAAACGGTCAGGCTCCAGCCTTTTTCACAAAGGTCTCTCGAAACGGTGTGCCTATTTATAGTACCGTTGCGGTGATGATTGGCTTAGCGGCGGGCGTTGTCTTAAATTATATTGCACCGCCAAACGTTTTCGTGTACGTGTACAGTGCGAGCGTGCTTCCAGGTATGATTCCGTGGTTTGTGATTCTCATCAGTCAAATTCGTTTTCGAAAAGCAAAAGGAGCGGCGATGGATCAACATCCGTTTAAAATGCCTTTTGCTCCTGTGACGAACTACGTAACCATCGCGTTTTTACTTATGGTGCTTGTAGGCATGTGGTTTAATGATGAAACGCGCATATCGCTGATTGTTGGCATTATCTTTTTAGCTATTGTTGTGCTGAGCTACTATGTATTAGGTATCGGTAAGCGTACGGAAGTAAGGTCTTCTGAAAGACGTAAGCTAGTGAAATAAATGATTTTGTAAGAGAGGCTGAAAAGCATTTTAGTTTAAGGAGAAGATCCGAACGATGAATGTAACGCGTTCGGATTTTCTTATTGATATGGTGAACGTAAGTTTCAGCTTATGGATCTCATTTCTTCGTCTTTAGATTGAATTAATTTTGTATGTCTTAATCTCTTTTGGACAGAAAAGAAGAACCGAAATCAGCGCTTTTCTTAGGCTGTTTTCTTCTTTTATTAATGAGGTGCATGGCAAGAAGGAAAAAGAAAAAAGAAAAAACCAGAGTCAAAAGGGCGTGTTCAGGCATAAGATAATCCAACTCAAGCGAAATGCAAGCGGCATTTTTCTTGAGGAAAGAGTAACTAAAGAAAAGGAAGTGTTCGTATGTCTGGAAACGCTGGATGTGGATATGGATCTGGTTTTGCTTTATTAGTTGTATTATTTATTTTATTAGTGATCATCGGCTGCAGCTGCTACGGCGGAGGCTTTGGCTGGTAATTCACTCATTTAAAAAGCCCTATAAGGGCTTTTTCTATGCTTATAAATAACGTTTTTTTCCGTTTTGATAAATGTTGACGTGAAAGCCATTCATTTCCCCGATATAGAGTTCAGAGGGTAAATCAGCTACTTGGATAGATGAAGTAATTTCTACAGTTTGATACCCCTTTGATTCTAGCGTAACGGTATGAAGTTTAGGCTTATTCATCATTTGTAAAAAAGGCTGTTCATCTTCAAAAAAAGCGCGCTTATCGATTGCTACTTCAAACGTAACAGGCTTTGAACGGTTATTTTCAAAGGAAAGCTTGCAATTTCCCGTTAATATGGTTTCTCTTTTATTAGTCTCGAATGTGCAGTTGCTGTTTTCAGCATCGTAAGAAACAGCATACATTCCTGACAACACGGTCTTTTGCATGACTTCAATCATACACCCAGGGCCAGAAGTAACGATGAATGCAGCTAAAATTGTTAATTTTAAACGATGACGGCTTAAACTTTTATAAAGTAAAAAAAGACTTATTAAAAGCATGATTGCCCACGCATTGTTAGCATAATAGAATCCCGTCATTGTTTCTTCATCTCCATAGAGGGGAAGACCTAAAAAAGAAAAGACAGAATGACTGAGCGGCGTTGAATTAGGAAAAGGGATGTTTAAAATAAAAACAGCTAGTAAAAAGGTGAGTCCTTTTATCAAAAGTGATCGTTCACGAATCATGTTGTTCCTCCTTAGCTATAAATCACGTATCATTATATACTATTATTATCTTATTTTGTAATTAATGGTTATTTTATTGTGTGGGTGGAAAGAGAGTAGAAAGTAAATTGATAAAAAATGTGCATGTCCATTTATAAGGGGCATAGTTCTTAGAAAACAGGATATGAAATATTTATTTTTGTGGAGATCATACATATTGCTGAATGAAAAAGCCTTATGACGCATCACCGTTCAGAAATGTTAGTAGCCTCAAAGCTGCCCCGTAGGCTTTTAGCAGATACATAATTAGGATAAAGCCTGTCTTAGAACAGAAACTTGCTATTTCTAAATTGATATGTTACACTAAAGTTAATTATTTTTGTTCGGTATGAAATTGAAAGAAGAGAAATATTCTTCAATAGAAATTTTTATCTGGAAATAGTACGATTGAGCAAGGGTAGTAATATATTGCGTGGATTAATTCCACCACTGGAGGAAATAGTATGACTGAAGGTACAGTAAAATGGTTTAATGCAGAAAAAGGTTTCGGTTTCATCGAAATTGAAGGCGGAGAAGATGTATTCGTACATTTCAGCGCAATTCAAGGCGACGGATTCAAATCTTTAGACGAAGGTCAAAAAGTGACTTTCGACATCGAGCAAGGTCAACGCGGTGCACAAGCTGCTAACGTTGTAAAAGCATAATTTTATGCAATCCAAAAAAGACTCCGACTTTGGACGGGGTCTTTTTTTATTGTAGCAAACACGCAGGTAACGGAGGAATACGTATGAGTAAAGCAAAAGGTAAAGGCGGCACGGGGCGAGGCACCGGCAAAAAAGGGTGGAACCGCTGGCAGGCGAGTGCAAAAAAGAAGAAAAATGCAAAGCCTTATAAAAGCAAGGGAACAAAAAATGCTGATAAGCCGGAAGGCAACTAATCCTATATGCGCAGTATCATCTGCAACTTCGACTTACTCTGCTTGAGTAAGTTTATTTCATATGGAATTATTTTTTTATTGCTTTTTTGACAGATTGCTGTCACTATATGAAATAATAAAGTGATTTGTGTGAATTTTCTATAAAAATTGATTTTTTTTGCAACCACTTTCATATTTCGACAACCTTTTTGATTTTTATCGGTTATACTTCTTTATAATAGATTATAGAAAGATGCAGGGGAGCATAAAGTGAGAGAGGAAAGCGACAGTTTACCTGTACGCTTTTTACGTTTCTGGACCGTATTGCAGTAGCGTCGTAACAAGTAGATCATGCATCAGTTTAGAACACATCAAAACTCAACTAAGTGTAACGGGGGGATATGAGTGAGCGTAGGCATCGTAATTGAAAAAGTTCAAAATTATGCTATGTTAGAAGATCATGTTTTGGTTGAAATGGTTCACAGCGGAGATGAAAAATCATTGGAGTATTTAATCAACAAGTATCAAAATCTTGTGAGGGGTAAAGCAAGAAAATACTTTTTGATTGGTGCTGAAAAAGAAGATATTGTCCAAGAAGGAATGATTGGACTGTACAAAGCAATTCGCGACTTTAACGAAGACAAGCTAACATCTTTTAAAGGGTTTGCGGAGTTATGTATCACAAGACAAATCATTACGGCGATTAAAACGGCTACTCGTCAAAAGCACGGTCCGTTAAATTCGTACATTTCATTGGACAAGCCTCTGTATGATGAAGAATCAAATTATACGCTGATGGATATGATTCCTGGCGATCAAATTGCTAATCCGGAAGCGGTGCTGATTCATCAAGAAAAAGTGGAAGACCGCGAGTTAAAAATTGCGGAAACACTTAGTGAATTGGAAAGAAAAGCATTGACGCTGTATATGGACGGCCATTCATACGCTGAAATTTCGAAAGAATTAAATACGCACGTCAAGTCAATTGACAACGCGCTGCAGCGTATCAAAAGAAAGTTAGGTCGAGACGTAGAAAGCAGACAAGCTATTTCATAATGGGTAAAAAACAGCCGGACCTCAAAGGGGTTTCGGCTCTTTTTCACGGTCTTTTAAAATGTCTTGAATAATTTCAATATGAACAGAAGCCCACGATTGTTCACGGAAATGAAGAAACACGCTTGGAATGAGAATAAAAACATACAGCACCACAAAAATGATCCAAAGCCAGCTGCCGTCTTTAAATAAAAATTGCTGCAGCCGCTGCGAAAATAAAAAAAAGAGCCAAGGCAAAGCAGAAACAAGGATGGGAATGACGCCGGAGCCGTTTTTTTCTTTAGTCATTCGGTAATACACTTTTCGCAAAATAGCGCTGTCTAGCGTAAGGTAAAGCTGCCGGATTTCTTCCATTTCCGCTAATTCATCAATTTCTTCTGCGTTTTGGTTTTGATGAGCTGCTTTTTTCAGTTTAAGGTAGACTTTATGAGCATCGCCGCGCAGTGAAAACATATACCAGCCTCCCGCGTATTGTTTCGTCTTCTTTAACAGAGTTTGCAGGTGCATGTAAATATATACAAAAAGTTTCGTGATACGAAAGAATAAGAAAAAAGAAGTGAAAGCGTAAATCATTAGTAGAAAGTAAGAGAAAACAGCTGATTTTCGCCCTTTTTAGCCGCCTTTACACATCAAGTAGCAGCACATATACTAATAAAAGAACAATTAGTTACCTAGGTAAATAAAATGAAAGGTGAGGTGGGAAAAGTGAATAACTTGGTGTTTCATGAGCTTCATCAAAAGTCGAGATTGTCTATTAAAGAAGTAAATGAAGTGTTAAAAGCGTACGGGCTATACAGCTCGCAGTATTCAATTTTATTTTGTTTAAAGCGATTCGGCTCGATGACGCAAACGGAGATTTGGCAGTATTTAAATGTCGAAGCGCCAACGGTGACCCGCACGTTAACAAGGCTTGAAAAAAGCGGATGGATCGTTCGAAAAGCAGGCAGTGATAAACGAGAGCGCATCGTTTATTTATCTCCTCAAGCGAAGAAAAAACTTCCGGAAATTCAGCAAGAAATTGAACGTTTGGAAGAAAATTTGCTGATTGCTTTATCCGACAGCGAACAAGATCAGCTTATTTCGTTATTAAAGAAAATTTGTAAATCTACAGAAAAGGGTGAAATGAATGACGAACCAGCAGGAGCCAATCTGGACTAAAAGCTTTATCAGCATTGCGATTACCAACTTTTTTATTTTTGTCGTGTTTTATGCATTGCTGACGCTGCTGCCGATTTATGTATTAGACGCCTTAGAAGGCACGAGTACGCAGGCAGGGCTTGTTGTTACTATCTTTTTATTATCTGCGATTATTGTTAGACCATTTTCAGGGAAAGTCATTGAAAACATTGGAAAGAAAAAAACGCTCGTATTTAGTACCCTCATTTTTGCGCTTTCTTCCTTCTTATATATGTTCATCCACCATTTTAACGTGCTTTTATTACTGCGCTTCTTTCAAGGGATTTCATTCAGCTTAGCAACAACCGTCACCGGAGCGATTGCAGCGGATTTAGTTCCCGCTAGACGACGAGGAGAAGGACTTGGCTACTTCGGAATGTCAATGAACTTAGCCGTTGTTGCAGGCCCGTTTTTAGCACTAACGCTTCATCAATACATGGCATACAACATTATTTTCTTTGTATTTGGTGTGATTATGCTCGTTGGCTGGCTGTGCGGAATGATGGTCAAAAATCTTCAAGAAAACGCTGCTCCGTCAGTGAAGAAATCATTTTCACTGAGCGATTTGTTTGAAAAGAAATCCATGCCGATTTCATCTGTAGGTATTCTCGTTTCTTTTTCGTATGCAAGCATTATTTCTTTTATTTCTGTGTACGCACAGTCGCTTGGATTGATTAAAACAGCAAGCTTTTTCTTTGTCGTGTTCGCAGCTGCGATGCTGATTTCACGACCGTTTACAGGAAGATTATTTGATAAATCTGGCCCAAACATTGTGATTATTCCATCATGTATTGTCTTTGCGATTGGTCTATTTAGCTTAAGCCTCACACATTCTTCTTGGATGCTGCTGTTTTCAGGTGCATTAGTAGGACTAGGCTATGGAACGCTTCTTCCTAGTTTCCAAACGCTTGCGATTCAAGCGGCGCCTGCTCACCGAAGCGCATATGCAACTGCTACATTCTTTACGTTTTATGATAGCGGTATTGCGGTTGGTTCATTTGTATTAGGAATTGCAGCAGGTGCTTTAGGATATTCAAAACTGTACTTTGCGCTTGGTATTTTTGTTCTTTTGATTACACTTTACTACAAGTGGATTGCAAATTTACGTCAAAAACAAAAAGCAGCAAATATCCAGGTGGGCATGAAATAAAAAAGCTCGGCGTAATATGCGCCGAGTTTTTTTCTGGATTTTTTACAGGACTTTGGAAGGGAAGCATATTTAAGTCAAAAGGTACTAGCCAATTCCTATCCATCTGCACCATACTTTAACAGAGGAACCATTTACATATAAAACTTCTTGGATGAAATAAAAAACAAAGGAGAACAAAGATGAAAGTAATGAAACCTCTTATGGTCACAGCGCTAGGGCTTAGTCTTGCCACTTTTTATGAAGGCGCTTTTCCTGCAGAAAAAGCTGTGCAAGTACAGGCTGCTACAGATGAAAATGTGATTGCTGACAAAGCAAAAACGTATGAAGGAGCGGATTATACGTCTGGAGGAGAGACGCTAAGCGAAGGGTTTGACAGCTCTGGCTTCGTTCAATATGTGTTTAAGCAAGCGCTCGATACAACGCTGCCTCGTTCCGTGAAAGAACAGTCAGAGCTTGGAACAGCCGTCGATAAAAACGAGCTGCAAGCGGGCGATGTATTGTTTTTTGACACCAATGAAAACGGTGAAGTGAACGTAGCTGCTATTTATATCGGAGACGATGAGATGATTTATGCATCTTCTTCAGACGGAAAAGTTGTGGTGAAAAACATTTCAAGCAGCGCGTATTGGTCATCACATTTCGCCAAAGCAAAGCGCATTACAGGAGCACCGGAAATTGCAAAAGATAATGAAGTTATTGCAGAAGCGCTAAAACATCTCGGCACACCATATGTATTTGGAGGCGAGTCGCCAACGGACGGTTTTGATTGTTCCGCATTTGTTGCATATGTATTTCAACACGCATCGGACGTCTACCTTCCGAGATCAACGGATCAGCAGTGGCAAGTTGGAGAAGAAGTTGCTCGCGCAGATTTAAAGCCAGGAGACGTTATCTTTTTTAAAGACACGTATCGTGAAGGGATTTCACACGTCGGTATCTATGTAGGCGGCAATCAGTTTATTCATGCCAAGCGCAGCGAAAATGTGACGGTTGATTATCTGACAAGCAGCTACTGGACGTCTAAGTACGCAGGAGCAAGGCGCTACGATGACTTATCGCTGTCAAAAGACAACCCATTTGTGACCGAATCTCTTAAATATGTAGGAGAAGTACCTTATGCACAAGGTGGGACAAGTCCTTCTACAGGCTTTGATACGGCTGGTTTTGTTCAATATATTTATAAAGAAGCAGCTGGAAAAGACATTCCGCGCTATGCGAGTCAGCAGTGGGAAGCAGGAGAAACCATTTCACAATCTGACTTGAAGCCGGGAGATCTCGTCTTTTTTGAAGGAAGTTCACTTATTCCATCTATCTATATTGGAAATGACTATGTCGTTCACGTATCCACATCTGAGGGCGTGAAAATTACAAACTATAAAGTAGACAGCTACTGGGCTCCTAAATACTACGGAGCAAAGCGCATGCCATAAAGGTAAAAACCAAGACAGTCTGGGGCTGTCTTGGTTTTTTAATAGGTAGTCAATTGTTTTTGTATGTCTTTAATTCGCTCTAGCGTTACCCCTTCCCGCTGCTCGACGGCTAAAGGGTGATTCGTTGGCTCTAACTCGATGAGTGGTCTTGTTCCAACAGATCTTGTATGCACATTTGTTTTTAAATTTAACGTTTCCGGATAGCCTGGAATTGAAACTGAAAACCAGCCGAAATAAGGCGGTTCATTTTCTCTTTTGTCACTTTCCCATAAATCGATCATTCGGCGGAAATTTTCTTCGCTTAAAGAAACCCATATGTTCCAAGTGAAAAATTCTTCTTCATTAAAAACAGGAATTTCAACACAGCCTCTTACGAAAAAATGTTCTTGATTCATGATACAAATCTCTGAATATAGTTCAAAGTCGTTTTGTCTTTCATCGTCTGACGCGTCATAATAGTAAAAAGGAGCTTCACTTGTATAGCTCATAGGCAAAGCAGGCTGAGGGTGTTCACAGGTTAAGTCTTTAAAGTGAAGTTTGTTCGTTTTCTTCTTGCCATATAATCTTCTTCTTCGCATATTATTTTAGACTCCTCAGATAAAGGTATCTTCATTATAATACAAAAAAATGGCTGCTTAAGCGTATAATGTGTAAAAAGTTTGATCCCCCGTATCTTTTGAACTTCCTTTAATCGTTTAGTAAATAGAGAGTGCAAAAGGAGTGAAAATCATGTCACATTCAAAAAAAATCGAAACACAAACAGAAAGCTTTGACGATGCATGCTGGAACGAGCATTACCCAAAATTGCAGCAGTACTGCCGTTTTTTAGCGCAAAATGCGTGGGACGGAGACGATATTGCCCAAGAAACGTTTTTAAAAGCTCAGCGATATAAAGGTGAAGAGCACAAGCTGTCTTCCGCGCTGTTAAATAAAATTGCGTATCATCACTGGATTGATCTGCTGAGAAAACGAAAGCGTGAAGTAATAGCCGAAGAAAAGGGTTTGGAGCAGCAAGCCGACAAGCAGGCGTTTGATAGTAAGGAACACTCGGTCGAGCTGCTGCTTAGTCAGTTTACGCCGAAGCAAGCGGTTATCTTTTTCTTAAAAGAAGGATTCCGCTATCAGCTGAAAGAAATCGCTTCGATTTTACAAACGTCAGAAACAGCGGTGAAAAGCAATTTACATCGTGCTAAGCAGCGGTTAGAAAAAGGCGGTGAGCCGTTTTCTACAGATTCTTTTTGGGATGAAAAAGAACGAAAAGAGCTGTCAGAACTGTTTTATAAAACGTTAGAAACGCAGGATCCAGTACTTTTGATTCATGCTTTGCCTTCCTTAAAAAGCATCATCCAAAAGCCGACGTATACTCCAACTTGCACTCTCTGCATGGCTGCATAGCCGTATTACGTGTGATAAGGAGGATATATATGAGCACGATTCCATATGTAATTGAACAAAGCAACCGAGGTGAACGTTCGTATGATATTTATTCGAGGCTGTTAAAAGATCGAATTATTTTAATTGGTGATGAAATCAATGATCATATTGCCAACAGCGTGGTCGCGCAGTTGCTGTTTCTTGCGGCAGATGATCCTAAAAAAGATATTTCACTTTATATTAACAGCCCCGGAGGTTCGACTTCAGCAGGGTTTGCGATTTATGATACGATGCAGTATATCAAGCCAGATGTTCAAACGATTTGCACGGGCATGGCCGCTTCTTTTGGCGCACTGCTTCTCCTAGCAGGAGCAAAAGGAAAGCGCTATGCACTGCCGAATAGTGAAGTTATGATTCATCAGCCGCTAGGAGGGGCTAGAGGACAGGCGACTGAAATTGAAATTAGCGCCCGCCGAATTTTAAAGCTCAAGCAGCATATTAATGAAATCATATCAACACGAACGGGACAGCCGGTTGAAAAAGTGGCACATGATACGGAACGAGATTATTTTATGAGTGCTGAAGAAGCAAAGACTTACGGAATTATTGACGGTATTCTGTTGCCAAAATAAAGAGATACCAAGTAAGCATAGACGGCAGCGTCTATGCTTACTTTCTATAAAAATAAGAAAAAAGACCTTAGTATTATCTTTATTTTTCTTGAAAAGGTAGGTAATATATAAAATATAACAGATTTTAGAAAGAAGGTTTTACACATGCAAGAAGTAATTGGAGTAGAGCAGCGGTCTCTGTTTCAAAAAGTATTAGTAACATTTATTTTTTCGTTATTTATTTCCACAGTTGGCTTATACGTAGGTCAATATGTGCCGCCGGCTTATTTTATTCCATTAGCGATTGCTGAGCTTGTGATGCTGGTTGCGGCATTTATGTTACGAAAGAAAAAAAGCGTAGGATACGGTTTTACATATGCGTTTTCATTTATATCAGGCATCACGCTCTTTCCAATTGTTAGCCACTATGCGTCAGTAGCGGGAGCACAAGTCGTTCTTTATGCGTTTGGAAGCACGTTCGTTATTTTTACGGTGATGGGTGTAATTGGCGCAAAAACGAAAAAAGATTTAGGGTTTTTAGGCAGCTTTTTATTAGTAGCGCTGTTAGCATTAGTCTGTATCAGCATTTTCTCGTTGTTTAGTCCATTAACAACGCCTGGACTCATGGCATTCTCAGTGATTGGTACCATCGTTTTCTCACTTTACGTGCTGTATGATTTTAACAAAATGAAGCACGGTGAAATCACGGAAGAGCTTGTTCCGATTTTGGCACTGTCTTTGTATTTAGATTTTATTAATCTATTCATCAACTTGCTTCGCTTTTTCGGTATTTTAGGAAGCGATGATTAACAAGAAAAACCTGTTGTCACAACAGGTTTTTTCTTTTTGCTTACGGTATTTCTGAAACGAAAATACGCTGTCAACAACGCCGGTGCTGATGATTACATACGTATTCATGAAATCCTCCTTATAAAAGTGTTAGTGTTATGTCTGCGAGATAAAGAAAGGATATGCGAATCTAAAATAAGTTCGTTTAGTGGTGCGAGTCTTTGAAAAAATGGTAGTATAGAACAGGTACATAGCGAACGTAAATTTTTTGGAAGGATGCATGTTAGTGGTGAATTTTAAGGAGTTTTTTACTATTTCTTCGTATGAAGTAATGGAGCATATGAGTCGAAAAGAAAACGGAAAGAATATAGATGAATATGAAGTGATGTTGTATAACGAAAACGTCAGTCAAACAGAAAATGTGATGATTAAGTTTAAAAAGGTGAGCGATGAAATAGCAGTGGAAAAGGTCCAAACGTTCTCTTACTTTGATCAGCAGAGTCCCAAACATCCCTGTAAGATTTGCGGCAGTGAAGTGATGGTAAAAGAGAACAGCACTGAAGAACTAAATGTTTACGCACATAATTGTTCATTTAACTATGAAGAAATAGAGTGCTGTTTAAGAGAACTAGTACAAAATGAACTTTTACAGGATAGATTTACTCAAGAAGAATTCGACCGGAACTATGGAGTTAACTACCGTGATGACGCTAACCAGCAATATAGCTTTTACGATGCCCAGCAAAGAGATACTTTTTACACCATCTTTAACGATAGTGTTTATCACACCTCTTACGCAGGACCACAAGAGCTCCGCTGCAAGTTTTGCGGGATGGATGAAGAGCTGCTTGTTGTAGACGGAGCCTTCTACCAAAAGTGCACAGTGCTAACTCCACATACAAATCAAATTATTAATATGATTGAAGCAAGAAAACAAAACGAACCAGACGTAACAAAACGTTGAGGAGAGAAAAGGGGCCGAAGTCTCAGAAGAACATAAAAAAAGAAGCTTCCTTTTGAGCGAAAGGAAGCTTATCAAGTTTGTACCTATAGGGTTGAGTGGTGCATAATTAAATAGCTACCGGAATAACTGATGAATCATTAAAGTAAACAACTTCTGAAAGAATGGTGCAGCCTTTCAGATTTTTGAGCTGAGAAAGGGCTTCTTCTTTGCTATCAAACTCGTACATTCTCATTTCACCTTTTCCTACATAACACGTAATTACATACATTTTAGAAGTACCTCCACCTATCATTTATCAATTTATTAATAAAAAGCCATAGCGGCTTTTATTCCTATTAAAATAGCGTAAGTGCGCCTGTGACAATAGCGAGGACAATTAGAACAAGAGACGTTAAAACGGCCCATTTAAATGCAAAGCGCTGATGTTCACCAAGATCAACACCTACCATACCTACAAGTAAGAAAGTAGACGCAACGAGTGGACTTAACAGATGAACAGGTTGTCCGAGCACTGAAGCTCGCGCAATTTCCATCGGATCAATTCCGTAAGAAGCAGCTGTTTCAGCGAATATTGGTAAAACACCGAAGTAATAAGCGTCGTTACTCATCACGAATGTAAACGGCATGCTTGTTAAAGCAACGATTGTCGGTAAAAACGAACCGAGTGAATCAGGAACTAAATGAATTAACAGGCTTGCCATTTCGTCAACCATTTTAGTGCCGGATAGTATTCCTGTAAAAATACCGGCTGCAAACACAAGGGCTGCAACGGTTAACGCGTTGCCTGCATGAGCCATTAAGCGTTCTTTTTGATCCTCAAGTTTTGGATAGTTAATCATAAGAGCAAGCGCAAAACCAATCATAAATAAAACAGAAACAGACCAAATGCCAGAAACCAATACGACCATGAGTGCAATGGTTAAAGCTAAGTTAATCCAGATTTTTTTAGGCTGTGTAATATCTTCTTGAGAAGTTAAAGATGCGTCTTCAGCAAACGCAAGCGAGCTTTTTAATTCAAACTGCTCGATGTCAATAGCACCAAGTCGTCTGCGCTCTTTTTTTCCAAGAATATAGCCTGTAAAAACAACCCACAAAGCTCCGCCAATTAACGTTGGAAGAAGTGGAATAAAGAACTTTGATGCATCGAGGTGAAGGGCAACAATCGCACGAGTAGCCGGGCCTCCCCAAGGCGTCATGCTGCTCATAATACTAAGAGAAAGCATCGCAACTGTCGTTAACACTAACGGACTCATATTCAGGCGTTTATAAAGTGGAAGAAGAGCAGAAACCGTAATCATATAAGTGGTTGTACCGTCTCCGTCTAGTGCAACTAAAAGCGATAGAAGAGCCGTTCCGATGACGATTTTAAGCGGATCGCCTTTTACGATTTTTAACAGCTGCTTAATTAATGGATCAAACAGTCCGGCATCAATCATAACCCCGAAATATAAGATGGCGAACAGCAGCATCGCAGCTGACGGAGCTACTTGTTTTAACCCTTCTAGCATCATGTCTCCGACGCCTTTGCCAAACCCTCCAATCACAGCAAAAAGAAGTGGAATGACCATTAAAGCTACGATAGGAGACATCCTTTTTGACATAATGAGATACGTAAAGACAATAATCATTGTAAAACCTAGTAGTGCTAGCATTCAAACAACCTCCTTTATTTTCCCTCTTTTCTCTGAAAGCGTTTTCTTTTAGAGTAAAAAAACGTGACTAACATCTCTCATCCCCATGTATGAGCCGTAGTTTGATTATTAAGAATTTTTAAAGCCGCTCTTTACTCCCGCTGATGTTTCTTGTTTTCATGTTAGTACATTTCTAAAAATAAAGGAAATATAGGTTTTTTTAGAAAGTTCATAAAAAATTTTTATAATGGTAGTCTAGAAAAAAGTTTGGCCTAAAAGAGAGATTCTTCCAAGACGCAAACTTTTTAGCTTTGGCTTTATTTTTCACTTAGCTTTAAAAAGTCAATAAACGCTTTCACGACCGATAGATTCAAGTAAGAAGGATCATACATGAGCCACGTGTTTCGAAGCAAAGGTGATTCATCTCGGTACGAAAGTCCGTATGTATATAAGTTGTCGCTGGAGTGAAGGCAAATTTCAGGTAAAATGGCAAAGCCTAAATCATTTTTGACCATTTCTTTGGCCGTTTCTTGCCGGTCAACTTCCATTGCCACAAACGGAGGCTCTGAAAACTTGTCATGCCACCAGTCTTGAATGAGATCTTTTAGCGACGTATCGGTTTTATAGTTAATATAAGGCAGGTTCGGCAAGTCATCGATCGCAATCTCTTTTTTCGAAATTAAGCAGAGCCGTTCTTTCGTCAGAAGTGATTTTTCTCCGTTCCACGGGTAATTGCCTCGTAAAATGCCAACGTGCACACGCGAAGAGTCTAATAGATTCATAACTTGTGTACTCCAGCCCGTATTGACGCTGAACTGTACATTTGGGTAGTGAAGAGAGAACTGCTTTAAAATTTTAGGCAGCTTATGCTGTGCAAAGTTACTCGATACCCCTAAGCGAAGCGTTCCCGTAACGGTTTCGCTCATATTACGCATGCTGTCTTTTGTTTCCTGCAGCTGCTTCCACATATTTTCCGCATAGCGAACAAGATGCTCACCTTCAGATGTAAACTCAATTCCTTTTTTCGTTTTGAAAAAAAGCGACACGCCAAATTCTTCTTCAAGATTTTTAAGGCGGTAGCTTAAAGAAGGCTGCGATACGTAGAGCCTTTCAGCCGTTCGCGTAATGTTCTTTTCTTCGTGAAGAGTTTTAATTAATATCCAATCTTTTTGATCCATCCCGATTCCCCCTTGTATTTAGATTATAAAAAAATTTTTAAAAAGACAATAAATTTTATGTATTTTACTTATGACCACCTCTATTATACGATAAATGGCAAATGAACCGGTTCTAAATAGTAAAAAAATAAAATGGTTTGATGAACGCCTCGGCGTTTGTTAGTAGGGGAGAAAGGTGATTAATATGACGCGTATTCCTGTAACGGTTATGAGAGGTGGAACAAGTAAAGGGGTTTTTATCAATCATGAAGAAATGCCTGTGAACAAATCGGATTGGGAACCGTTTTTGCTAGATATAATGGGAAGTCCGGATCAACGTCAAATTGACGGACTCGGCGGAGCTAATTCGCTGACAAGTAAAATCGCGATTATAAAAAAATCAGATTTAGAAAAAGCTGACGTAGATTACACGTTTGCGCAGGTTAGCATCAGCGAATCTCTCGTTGATTTTAAAGGAAACTGCGGCAATATCTCTTCAGCGGTCGGACCTTATGCAATCGAACAAGGACTTGTACAACCTGTGGAACCGGTGACCAAAGTGCGGATTTATAATACGAATACGAAAAAAGTAATCGTAGCGGAAGTAGAAGTAGAAAACGGAAAAGTGAAAACAGAAGGATCCTGTATGATTCCTGGAGTGCCGGGTACGGGTTCACCCATTTATCTTTCGTTTGAAAACGGAGAAGGAGCCGTTACTGGAAAACTGCTTCCGACCGGGAACGCTATCGATCTTCTGCAAACATCCATCGGGACGATAAAAGCATCAATTGTTGATGTAGGAAATCCGCTTGTATTTGTTAAAGCAGAGGATATTGGCCTAAAGGGAGCAGAACTTCCGCATGAATACACGGACAAACAGCTGAAGCTATTTGAAGAAATTCGCTCCATTGCAGCGGAAAAAGCGGGGCTCGCACCTCAAGACAAAGCAACCAAACTGTCACCAGCGGTTCCAAAAATGACGATTATTTCTCCTCCTATGGACCATCGCGACGGGACTGGCAGAGAAAAAGCTGCTTCTCAAATGGACGTATTAATCCGTATGATGTCGATGCAAAAACCGCATCAAACGCTTGCGATTACAGGAGCAATTTGTACGACGGCGGCTATCTATACAAAAGGCACGCTTCCGTCAGAAATGGTTCAATTAAAAGGCGATACCGTTCGACTTGCTCATCCAATGGGAATTATGGAAACCAGTGTGGATCTAAAAGATGGACAGGTTAACGGAATCAAAGTAGTGCGTACAGCCCGTCTTATTTTTGAAGGATTTGTTTATACAAAGCATACGTATGATGTATGTTTATCAAGTTAATAATGTTCTCTAAAAAAAGCTCTTTCTAGGAAACTAGGAAGAGCTTTTTTATGTTAGAATATTTTTACTGAATATTGAAAAAGTGGGTGAAGGTATGAAAAAAAGAACGTATATTGATCTAAGCCACATCATTGAAGACGGAGTTATCACACATAAAGGCTTGCCGGCACCGATCATTTGCGACTATTTAAGCCGAGAAGAGTCTAGAAAGCTTTATGAACCAGGCACTGAATTTCAAATCGGTAAAATTGAAATGGTCACGAATACCGGTACGTATATTGATGTGCCGTTTCACAGATACAAAGACGGAGCGGATTTAGCTCAAACGGCTATTGATAAAACAGCCGGATTAGAAGGAATAGTCGTTTCAGTTGACCCGACTTTAAAAGCCATTGATGAATCTCATTTTCAACATGTAGACGTAAAAGGCAAAGCGGTATTAATTCATACAGGATGGGATCGTTACTGGGATACAGACGAGTATTTAGAAAACCATCCATACTTAACAGAAAGCGCGGCAGCTTATTTAGTGTCTCAACAGCCCGCTCTTGTCGGAATTGATTCGATGAATATTGACGATACAAAAGGAAAAGCAAGACCAGCTCATACGCTGCTGTTAGGTTCGGACATTGTAATTGCTGAACACTTATGTCACTTAAATCAACTAACGGAGTCCTTTTTATTTTACGCCGTGCCTCCTAAAATAAAAGGAGTTGGAACGTTTCCGGTAAGAGCATTTGCGGAGGTAGAAAGAAGATGATCCAGTTACATAGATATAGAGAAGTGCAGGAATTTAAAAACCAAGTAGAGCCGCTTTTATCAAAGAATGAAGTTCTTCATAACTTAGCGCTCGGCATTTTACACAGCTTGCAGGAAAACAGCAAACCAAATTTTATGGGTGTTATTTTAAAAGACAGCCGTGCTGCGCTTGTGTTGCTGCAAACCCATCCTAAGCAAATCATACTGTCTCAAATACAGCAGCTAACGGAGGGTGAACTAAGCGAAGCGGCAGAGCTGTTACAAGAAATCGACATACCGGGCTTAGTTGGAGAAAGACAAATGGTTTTATATCTTTCTCAAAAACTAGCAGATTTAAAAAATCAAGAAGCTTCTTTAAAAATGGATCAGCGCATTTACCAATTAGACAAAGTAAAAAAAGCTGCGGAAGCTGACGGAGTGCTGGTAAAAGCAAGATTGGAACACCTTCCGCTCGTGACAGAATGGATTTGGGAGTTTATGGGCGTCATTGGAGACCCTGTATCAAAAGAACAAGCTGCCAAAACAGGAGAAGCTTTTATTAAAGCAGGAAGGTTATTCCTATGGGAAGTGAATGGCAAGTATGTGTCGATTGCCAATGCTACGCGTCCAACGGCCCATAACATTACGATTAACTTTGTATACACGCCTCAAAAAGAACGTAAAAAAGGCTATGCCTCAAGCTGTGTATCCACGCTTTCTCAGCTTATGCTAGACGAAGGATTTCAAACAACAAGTTTATACACAGACATGACAAATCCTACGTCTAACAAGATTTATATGGAGATTGGGTATGAACACGTGGCCGATTCCGCATTGGTTTTATTTCATGAAAAAAAGTAGCAGACAGCCTGCTACTTTTTCTATTACTTAAGGTTTTTTAACTAAATTAACATGATTTAACGTTTTGCTATCATCAAAAATGAATTCAAGATCATAGGCGCCGGCGTGATAGGTGTACTTCGTTTGAGTAGTACCATCACCTTTTACTTTGCCTGTAAAGTTCGGCTGACCTAATTCTTTCTTTAAGTTAGCTTGGGTGATGGAGCCTAGATTTGTTTGACGCTCTACATTTGTACCAAAATAGCGGATTTCGTTAATGACGTTATTTTGATCATAGCCAAATGCGTATCCAGGGTGACCCATTTCCGCGTGATAGTAGTCAAAGTTGTTTGATGAACCTTCAGGCGGGGGACCGAACTGATCGCGAACGTCTTGACGCAGTGTTTTACCAATTTTGAAGTCTGCCGTTAAGCGTGGCACTTCACCTTTTACTGCGGCGTTGTAAATTTCATTAATGTTTTTTACAGCTGTTTGACTTTGACTGCTTGTTTCTTGAGATGTAGCTGCATGTGCTGGTGTATCAAGCTGAGCGACAGGAGCAAATCCAAACGCAGTAATTCCTGTAATCGTTGCAGCCGCCGCTGCTTTTGATAGTCGTTGTTTCATTTTCATGATTTTTTCCTCCTATATATAACGATTTAGCAACCTCAGTCTACCTAAAAGAACAGGTAGGCCAGAATAATCAAGGAGTCTTAGTTTAGTTGGTAACTGATATATATATAATTTAACACGTCTTTTAGAATGTAAACGTCAGGTAAAGTAAAAAGCAAAAAACGATTCATTTATCATAGGTGAAAAGATTGGTTTATATTCCTTTATTAGGTAAAAAACGTAATATAGAGAGGGTTCTAATGTTTTATAAAAAACTAGATAATAATTGTAAGTATGATACAATAAATCAAGTATTTGTTAAAAATACAATATTTATTTCTGGAGTTTTGATGTATGGAAAAAAATTTGATGAGAGGTACGCTTTTATTAACAGCGTCTTCTTTATTAACAAAGATTTTAGGCTTTATTTATATTATTCCTTTCACAGCCTTAGTGGGAACGTCAGGTTACGCGCTTTATAAGTATGCATACGGTCCATATACCTTGATGCTAAGCTTGTCGACAATGGGTCTTCCGCTTGCTGTTTCGAAGTATGTATCGAAATATAACGGTCTTGGAAACTACCGTGCGGGACAAGATCTGTTAAAAGCAGGAATTCTATTAATGACAATAACGGGCATAATAGGTTTCTTAGTCCTCTATACAATGGCACCGTGGCTCGCTGAACTAGTCATTAACGGAAAAGATTCCTCAGGAAATAGTCAAAAAGACGTAGTGTACGTCATCCGAATGGTAAGCTTTGCTTTAATTATTATCCCGCCTATGAGTCTATTACGAGGCTACTTTCAAGGTAACCAGTCTATGGGACCGTCCGCGCTAAGTACGATTATTGAACAAATAGTGCGAGTGTTGTTCATTTTAGCAGGAGCATACGCTGTTATTCACCTTTTTCATAGCACAATGACAAAAGCTGTTGGAATCGGCACGTTTGGAGCGTTTATTGGAGGCGTAGGGGGAATTGGGATTCTTGGAGCGGTTTATTTGAAGCGCAAGCGGTTGATTATGAAAGAAGTGAACAGCGGAAAGAATAATAAGTCCGTTTCGTTCTCTTCAATGTTCAAAGAGATTGTAACGTACGCCGTTCCGTTTGTATTAGTTGGTTTAGCTATTCCTATCTATCAAAATATTGATACGTTTACAATTAACATGCTCTTTCAATCAATAGGATATGGACAAGCTAAAGCCGAAACGATCAACTCCGTTATTGGATTAGCCCAGATTTTGGTGATGGTGCCAGTATCGTTAGCGACTGCCTTCAGCATGTCACTGATTCCGGGCATTACGTCTTCTTTTGTGCAAGGAAATTTACGGGAAGTAAAAGGGAAAATTACAAAAACGCTGCAGCTGCTGTTATTTTTTACTCTTCCTGCTGCCGTGGGGCTTTGTTTATTAGGCAAGCCGGTATATATGATGATTTTTGGAGCAAAAAACAGCCCTGAAATCGGTGGAATTGTTTTACAATGGTACGCGCCTGCTGCCATTTTATTTGCTCTTTTTACAGTAACAGCCGCAATTCTCCAAGGAATTAATCAGCAAAAGAAGCTAATCTTAGGCTTGGGCTTAGGAATTGTTGTGAAGATAGTATTAAACGTACTGCTGGTTTCATGCTTAAAAGAAATTGGACCGGTTGTCGCGACTTACGGAGGGTATGGTGTATCGGTTATATATAACTTTTATTTAATTGAAAAATCCATTTCTTACCGAGTTCAATCACTGGGACAAGCTGCGTTGACACCTGTTTTATTAGTAAGTGTGATGTCAGCCGCTGTGATTATCGGCAATTATACTTCTCACTATTTTTTAGAAAATAAGCTGTCTGCATCTTCACTTGCGATGAGCACATCTTGTATTTCAATTGCTTTAGGTGCTGCCGTGTATCTAGGACTTGGCGTAAAAACAAGTTTAGGGCAATCCGTTGTATTAAATAGAAGAAAAAGAATGTAAAGGAGAGAAAGTAGTGTCAAAACGATTTGTACTAACCGTGGCGGCTGGAGGGTGTATAATAATTTCCGGCGCGCTGCTGCTATTAAATTGGGAAAGATTGTTTGGCGATTATCGTCCCGTTCAAACAGCAACAGCTGTATTCAAGCTAGAAGTGGGAAGTCAAGATGTAGCGAGGACTACAGATTCAGATGATGCTCTTCACTATATGGTGAAAAAAGGACATTTAGATGAATATATTCATATGATGAATGAAAAAGGCTATATGTTAAAAGAAAAAGATATTGATCATAACCGACTTGTTTTTAACGATGGACAAGAGGATGAGCAAATTTACTACAAGCGTTTTGCCAAGAAGTATACGATGATTGATGGAGAAGGGTAAAGGTTTTATATGGTATTTTAGTAGACTAAAATCTTATAACCCTACCTGTTTTTAAAGTTTTTTTGCGGAAAAGAAAAATAATATTGACAATTATGACAAAAAGCTTAATACTGACTTTATTACATAAAACAAATACAATTTGTTTCCTTATCAAGAGAGGTGGAGGGACTGGCCCTGTGAAACCCGGCAACCGCTGTCTATGACAGAATGGTGCCAAATCCTTAAGAGTGTACTGCTCTTAGAGATAAGGAAGAAGCTGAAACAAAGCTCTTCCTTATTTATTTAAGGAAGGGCTTTTTATGTATAAAAAACAATGAGGTGATAATTTGAACAAAGCAGACCGTATTAAACGAATGAAAACACCGGAAATTGATCCAAAGTATGAAGGACGAGTGCCTCCGGGTCAGGTAGTAACGGAGCGCTTTCCGATTTTACATGAAGGCGACGTGCCGGAGTATAACTTAGAGGAATGGACGCTTCGGGTATTTGGGTTGGTAGACAAGGAAGTGACGCTTTCGTATCAAGATATATTGGACATGCCGCAAACGACGGTGAAATGTGATATTCACTGCGTAACGAGATGGACAAGGCTTGATAATGAATTTACGGGCGTGCTGTTTACAGACTTTTTAAAAGCAGTTGGCGTGGAGCTAAAAAGTAAATACATCATGCTGCACGGAGATAATGACTATACGTCAAACATTGAGGTAAAAGATTTACTGAGAGACGATATTCTTCTCGCTCATTCCTTTAACGGAGAGCCGCTTACAGCTAAGCACGGATATCCGCTGCGATTGGTTGTTCCGCATTTGTACTTTTGGAAAAGTGTTAAATGGCTCCGAGGCTTTGAAGCTATTGATGAAAATCATCCTGGCTTTTGGGAGCAAAACGGCTTTCATCTTAGAGGAGATCCGTTTAAAGAAGAGCGTTTTTCTGGAGAAGATTTAGGCATTCCAGAAGATGAGTGGGTACATAAAGACTATGATTAATGAAAATGCCTATGCGTGTGCATAGGCATTTTGTCAGCGCTGGCGGTTTAATTCCCACACAACGTGGCGAAGTTCAGGCAAAATCAGCTTGGTCATAGCTAGACGAACAGCACCGCTTGATCCTGGTGTAGAAAAAACGGCTTTTTCGTTAATCGTCCCGGCAATTGCTCGGCTCATAATTGCTGCGCTGCCAATGTCTTCGGTGTAGCTCAGCATGCGAAACAGCTCGCCAAACCCAACGATTTCTTTATGAATCAGCGCTTGAACGGCTTCAATTGTGACGTCTCGTTTTGTAATGCCGGTCCCGCCGTTTGTGAGAACAACGTCAATGTCCTCAGCACTGCATCCGGCAAGTATCGCTTGTTGAATCGACGTTTGGTCGTCTTTTACAATTTCATAGGAAGCGACCTGCATGTCGTGTTCTTTCAGAAGTTGGATCATTAGCGCGCCGCTTTTATCGGTTTCTTTTGTACGTGTATCTGATACTGTAATGACTTTGCAGCGAACGGGCTGTGTTGCTTTGGATTTATGTTCATGTACGCTCATTATGTACCTCCTTTACGCTTCCGTACGCTTGTAGTCACCATTTTTGCCGCCAGATTTTTCAAGCAGATACGTTTCGCCGATAATCATGCCTTTATCAATGGCTTTGCACATATCATAAACGGTTAGAGCGCAGGCAGAAGCGGCAGTTAAAGCTTCCATTTCAACGCCCGTTGAGCCTTCCGTTTTAACAGTTGCTTCTATTAATAAACGGTACTGATCATTGCTTGTATCCCAGTCAAATGAAAGGTTTACGCCTTTTAATAAAAGAGGGTGACACATAGGAATAATGTCAGACGTGCGTTTTGCTGCCATGATTCCCGCTACTTGTGCGACAGCAAGCACGTCGCCTTTTCCAATTTTATGTTCTACAATGGCTTCGTGAATTTCTTTGTTAACGAGTATGCTTGAACGAGCTGTTGCAACGCGGCGCGTGATAGATTTTTCGCTAATATCGACCATGTTGGCACGGCCCTGGTCATTAAAATGTGTAAAAGAAGACATCGGTGTTTTCATCCTTTTTCAGTAAATTTTGTTGTATGATAGAAATAGTGAGATATGCTATGATTTTACACCATAGCGTAAAAAGTGAACAGACATAAAGGAAGTGAAGAATGTATGTTAGAAAGCAGAACACCTATTTCAATTCCTGAAGCAATTGAAAAAGTCATGACTTATAAAAGAAAAGGCAGCATCGAACGCGTATCGATCACCGAAAGCTACGGACGCTATTTAGGAGAAGATATTATCGCCGACCAAAACGTTCCTCATTTTAATAAATCGCTTTATGACGGCTTTGCGGTTCGAGCGCAAGACTGCGTAGAAGTCTCAAGTGAACATCCTGTTGAGTTCGAAGTAGTAGGTGAAATCGGTGCAGGCTTTGTTTTTGAAGAAGAAGTAAAGCCGTTTCAAGCGGTGCGTATTATGACAGGAGCGCAGGTCCCTCATTCATGTGATGCGGTTGTGATGCTTGAAGTAACGAAGTCGTATGAAAAAGAAGGCAAAACGTATATGGCGTTAAGCAGGCGGGCTTCAAAGTGGGAACACATTGCATTAAAAGGAGAAGAAACAAAAAAAGGAGACGTGCTTGTTTCCAAAGGAACGCGCATTAATCCAGGCGTCACCGCTTTTTTAGCTACGTTTGGCTATGCGGATGTCGCTGTCGTGAAGCAGCCCGTGGTTGGCGTGTTAACAACAGGAAGCGAACTGCTTGATGTGAACGAGCCGTTAGAACCAGGAAAAATTCGCAACAGCAACTCCTATATGGCACTTGCGCAAATTGTAAGAAGCGGGGGAATTCCGAAATACTTAGGAAAGCTTGAAGATGATTTTGACCGCTGCTATGAAGCGGTAGAAAAAGCGCTTGAAGAAGTGGACATTCTACTAACAACCGGCGGGGTATCCGTTGGCGACTATGATTATTTGCCGGCTATTTATGAAAAGCTTGGTGCGAATGTGCTGTTTAACAAAATTGCGATGCGCCCAGGAAGCGTTACAACAGTCGCAGAACGAAACGGACAGCTGCTGTTTGGACTATCAGGAAATCCATCTGCTTGCTATGTCGGGTTTGAACTGTTTGTTCGTCCGATTGTTCGCAGCTTTTTGTATTCACCAGCGCCTCATTTACATAAAACAAAAGCGGTATTAAAGGGCCGTTTCAAAGAACCTAATGCTTTTACGCGAATGGTGCGAGGAGAGATTTCAGATGAAGGCGGAAAGCTTGTTGTGACGCCTGTTGGCATGGACAAGTCAGGGGCTATTTCATCATTAGCTGCAGCAAACGCGCTGATTGTTCTTCCAGGAGGAGAGCATGGATATGACAAAGGAACAGAAGTGAACGTGCTGCATCTCGAAAACGAAGGAACAAGTTCGCTATGGGTATAAATAGCATTCTGCTTATTGCTTGTCCTTTTTTTCAATAAGAACTTGAAGCAGCTCTGTAATTCTATCTAATTTGCTTTCAATGCGAACAAGTAAGTAAAAAGATAGGGCAATTGGAAAGCCTAAATCTTTAATATAGCTAACTAAGTTTTCTATAATAGCATACCTCCTTCACTTAGAAGATATATTATAATATGTGATTTCTCAGTATTTTTTAACTCAAGATAAAGATAGGGAAAATGGTGAAGGAAGCATTATTTATAAAGGACCCAATAAAGATAATATTGGAGAAGTTACATATAAAATTGAAGGTAGTTATGGCAGTATCGATGTAACTTCCACACCAGTGGATGGCAAAATGGGTATCAATGATGCTTGTGAAGGGTGTGCAAAACAAGATAGTTCTGATCCCTTTCATGTAACTATCAAATGGGACGGTAAAACAGAAGAATTTGATTTAAAAGCAAAATAAAAGGTGGTGAAAGAGAAACTTCTTTCACCACCTTTTATTTTTACTACCTAGAATGGTAATTACGGTAACTACTCGTGTATAGGCCATACCTAAAATACACTAATTTATTAATTAATATATTCGATGTTTAAATTTCTTCTTTTTCTACTGTTCTCGCATTAATAAGTCTATATATGAAAACATTAATACTCATTGCACATCCACATATTGAATCTTCTCGAATCAATAAAAAGTGGAAGGAATCCGTTTTGAGGCAAACGAATTTAACTGTTCATGTCCTATCTTCCACCTTTTGTCGAGTATCGTGCAAATAAAATCAGTGACTATGATATTATTCAAAGTTCAATTCGCTATGTAAAGCATATTGCAAATACAGAATTAAATCCGAAAATTCGTCTTCGTAACTATTTAAAACAGCTAGCTGTTTTAAATATGAGGAACTAACTTTATAGAATATTTGATTTTATGGGAAATGTGACGTTAGATCATTTACTATTTAGAAGTATTGGACATCTTGAGGATGACGCGTATAAAGATATGTAAAAAAAGTTGAAGATAAAATTAATCATCACCTTTTTAACGCAGAAAAAACTCCCTATTTTCGTAGGGAGCTTTTCTGCTAGGAGAATTATTCTCACATAGTCGATACGTTGCGATATCTTGAGTAGTTTAAGCAAAAAGTGGAATATTATTCATTCTTTAACTAACAGCTTTTAGCTTTGATTTAGAGTTCAAGCTCCATAAGCTAAATAGTACGGTCATTAACCCAAGTATGATGCTAGACCAAATTACACCATCTTTTAATGAATAAATAAAAGGAAACAGGACAAACCATAATCCGCTATAAGTGAAATCCAATTTTGCCATGAATTCCATCCTGGTTTAGTAGTTCCCAAAAAGATGTGATCACTTGAAGGGTTCCAAATACAATACTTGCTGAAGTAGCACCTGCATCGTATAAAAACCCAAGCATCTAAGGGACAATAACGAGCCAAATGCCGATTACAGCGTTAATAATACCTCTTGTTTTCACCGCTATTTCTCCTCAAAGTATGACACTCTTCATGCTGTCATGATTAAACTATATGTTTGTAATTGACGTGTGTCGAGTATTCTTCAACGCCTGTTGAGATTTTTTCAACTTTTAACGTAGAAACAAGCACTTCTGTTGATGAGTTCTCATAAGATGTTTCAAAATCAAATATAAGAAAGAGAGTGGAAAACGAATGTACTATTGCGTTACTTGCTGCAGATTGCAAAATGAAAATGTTATTAAGAGTAAGCTGTTTGAAAATGGATTTTATATAGATCCATTTTTAGGAGAGAAAATTCCTTTAGGAATGTGTGCGCATAGATGTAATCATGAGTCATGCAAGCCATATAAAAAAGAAAAAATCATCAAAAAGATTGTGCCAAAGGAATTATTTAAATTAAAGAAAGCAATAGAGTATTTACCTGCTCATTGCTCAGAAAAAGTTCCATTTTCACAATAAATAGGGGCATACCGCGTTCAGTTCCCTTAATAAAACTCAGTTTTTAGTCCGTAAGTTGATTCATTACCAGTTGTACAGCTATTGCATCGTCTAAATAGCCGATTGGAAAGACATAGTCTGGGATAATATCGGTAGGCAAAATAAAATACAATAGCGCACTTCCCAATATGGAGCGCTTGGCAGCTGATGTTTTTTCATCACAATATTCAAGATACATTTGCTTTAATTGATCAATAAAGGTTCCGACGCTGCCGACTTGTTCTATTTTGGTTTGAAAGTTATTTAGAATCATGCTGTTACCTTCGTCTGTCTGTGCATATTGCTTATATTTTGTGAGTTCTTGTTCGACACGTTCAATCGTAAAGTTTGTATCTACTATATTAAAAGATTTAAGTATTTCTTGAATTTTATCAATGGAGTAATGAATGCCTGTTGCTAATTCATTTTCTGTATTGTTTGAAGCAGCTCCAGCAGGGTCAATTAATGCTTCAAGAGGAGTATTTAAATAGTGCGCAAATTGTTTTAAATGATGTAGATTTGCTTGCTGTTTTCCATTTATAATCCGTGAGATAGTTGCCGTATCAATCCCCGTAAGTGAGCTAAGTTTCCGCATAGATAAAGCATTTTCCTTTAATAAAGACCTTAATAACAAACCAAGGCTTTGATCATTTTGGATGTTAGACATAGCGGTTCACCTCTTTATATTTTTCAACGCGCAGTAATCATTTTATTGAAGGTTTATCAACAATATATGCAACAAGGAAGCAAATCTCCTCAACATTATCAATAAAAGGAGAATACAAAATGGAATGGTTATTCATATTAGGTTTTGCACTATCATCGAGTATAGATAACTTCGGTGTAGGAATATCATACGGAGTTCGAAAGGTAAGGATAAAATGGCTTTCTAATTTACTGATAGCGGCTATTTGTTTCCTCTTTAGCATGGTGGGGATTATGTTTGGCAGGTGGGTTTCAACCATCTTGCCAGGGGTGTTCCATGTTATTGTAGCCGTCGTATTATTAACGCTAATCGGGATTCGCATTATTTTATTAGTTGGATCTCAAAGAAATAACGGAAGTGATGAATTAGATAGTAGTGGTCAAGAAAACGTACGATATATTGGTTGGATCGAAAGCAGTGTCCTAGGTGTTGCACTTTCAGCAAATGCACTTACAAACGGTCTGGGAGCTGGTTTGCTTGGGTTATCACCTTTAGCTATTTCGCTTACATCAGCCTTTGGCAGTTTTATAACCGTATGGCTAGGAGTAATGGTGGGGAAAAAAGCCGCAAATGTTCAAATTGGAAAATTTACATTGAGTCAATTTGGAACGTTAATAAGTGGGATTACGATTTTAATTGTAGCTTTTACTCAAATATTTTAAAAGAAAAGGCGCCACTTACTAAAGCAAGTGGCGTTTTTTCTTTGTATTTTGTAGTAACTAGTTTTAAAAGTTATACAAAGTAAAAAATAAATGGCTAATACTGCTATCAATGCTACATGAGAATTTATCGAATAAAGAGATAAATGAACTTAATTCTTTCATTATTTCTTATTAAGTTTTAATTGTATTTGAGAAGGGTAAAGTATTCTTTAGCCAAAGCGCCAATATAACTGGCGCAAACGTTATCTCATTTACAACAAAGGGGAAACTATCTAATTTTGACAGATAAGAATGCAAAGCGTAGAATTGTTCTAATGAACAGGCAATTTACCAGTTTAAGAGTCTTAAAGTTTAGGTTGATTTTATATAAGGGAGCGTACACACTTGAAAAATCAGTTTGCTCAATTGATACAGAATAATGAAAGCGTTCATATTTACTATAATATTGACGATATGAGAAGTTACTTAGACAATCTTGTGTCTTATATTGTTTCGGGGATTGAACAGGAGAGACATACCTTAGTTATAGAAAGTGAAAGACTAATTCCGCTGATTTTCAAAAGATTAGAGGGAATTTTAACTCAAGATCAATTAACATATATACATACCATTAATAATTTTGATTATTACTGTTCAAGTGGAAGTTTTCAGCCTGCCATAATTTTTGAACATCTTTCTAAACATTTAGAGCCTTTCTATAAAAACAATACGTCTTTTCAAATATGGGCTCATGTAGAGTGGGGACAGCAAGAAGGGATTATACCTATTTTAGAAGAGTTTGAAAATGAAGCAGACAAATTGGTGAATAACGGCGGATTATATTTAGTATGCGCGTATGATGAAGAGAGAGTACCAGAAGTTCTTAAACTTGCTTTAATGAAATGTCATCCATACTTAATTTTAGAAAATAAAATTACTCCATCCAATTTATATGTAATGACAGATGCAGTGTAATTAATAGGGTGCCTGGGCTTTTATTCTTAAAAAACAAAGGTAAATAGAGAACAAATAAGGAGCCTTATTTAAGGCTCCTTATTTGTTGTTTCTACTAAGTACTTATAAAGAACCTTTACGCCATACCATTGGACGTCTAACCCTTCGCTATTAGTTGTTTTCATATCCACTCTCCACCTTACTTATATAACTAAGTTTGTATATCGTGTTCATCCACTAACCTGTGATAAAATGGAAATGTAATCAAGTTATTTCTATATATTAGGGGGATATGAAATGGAATATATTAATCAAATAACAAATGCTGCAGTGAATGGAGAAAGTAAAGAGATAAAAGCTTTATTAAATAAAGAGCCATCTTTATTTACTTAACGCTTTTAATTCAGATGGGTGGACGCCTTTACATTTAGCTTGTTATTTTGGGCAAGTGGATAGCGCCAAGTTATTGTTGTCGCTAGGGGCGGATATTCATATTAAGGCTAAAAATTCGAATGAAAACATGCCTCTTCATGCAGCAGTAGCAAATAAGCAAATTCAAGCTGTAGACTTGTTGCTTACAAAAAGCGCAGATGTAAATGCAAAACAAAGCGGTGGATGGACTAGCCTTCATGAAGCCTCGTTACTGGGAGATGAAAATATGATTAAACTTCTCATCGAAAAAGGTGCAGATATCGAGATACAAAAAGATGATGGGAAAACACCTTTAGAGGTTGCAGTAGAGAAAAAACAAGACAGCGCAGTTCATTTACTTACTCAGTATTTAAATAATAAAGCTTAATATAAAGTAGGAGATTTTATGTTAATTAGAAACATATGTAGTATGCATTTTCTATTTTAAACCTTTAATTAATTACGTATCTTTTTTCATTTTCCATAATAAGTTTGTAATGAATGCGCTAATAAAGCCAATCGAAATTAAACAAAAACCAATTTGATACAAAATAAAATTCCAGCTGTCTTCAAAAGAAAAAAGTGTAATTCTTTCTGAGTCTATAATATCAACGATAATAAATAATGAAAGGGTAATAAAATATATTAAAAAGAACTTTTTGTAGAAATAGCTTTTATAACCACTGCTCAATTTACTCACCTCAACTTAATTTTACGGCAAGTTTATCTATATGTTTATTGTTTTTATAGATATTAATAAAAATAGAAAGAGAGGAAAAAAATATGTTTAATCAATATCCTATTGGGAAATTTATCGTGAAAGAAAATATTCAGCCAGAAGATATTCAAGGGTGGATTCATGACATTGGAGATGCACCAAAGCAATTAGCTGATGCTGTAGAAGGACTGACTAAAGAGCAATTAGCTACGCCTTATCGAGAAGGCGGTTGGAAATTAAGTCAAGTTGTCCATCATTTAGCTGACTCCCATATGAATGCTTATACTCGTTTTAAATTAGGTTTAACAGAACATGAGCCTACTATTAAGGCCTATGATGAAGTGGCTTGGTCGGATCTTCCTGATAATGATTTACCTATAGAAATTTCGCTCCAACTTTTTTCAGCTTTACATAAGCGTCTTCATAAATTGTTAAACTCACTTGATGAAAAAGATTTGAAGAAAATGATCTACCATCCTGAAAATGGACAAGTGACGATTGAGCAATTAATAGCTACTTATGCCTGGCATGGAAAGCATCACGTTGCTCATATTACGACATTAAGAAATCAAAGAGGATGGTAGAATGGCATTTAACATACATTAGAACCCAAAAAGCTTTTTTTAAAAGCTTTTTGGGTTTTGATAAATGACATTATGCTGACTAAAGAGTATACAGTTTAAAACCAGAAGCTCTCTCTCCATGCGTCAAGAAAGTTATCTCTAATCCTGAATAGTAATTCATTCATCCTGTATCTGGCCATTATATTGTACGATGATGACTTATTTTTATAAGCCATCAGATCTGACTTTTGAAACACCTAAGGCAAGGTTTTTCCACAAAGTTTGTTCAACCACTTCGGCGTCCACCGTACGACAATCAACAATGAGTATGACTTCCGAATGTTTGCCGCGTGAGAGCCGTTGATTTTTCCTGATTACTTTAAACATAAATAGTTTAATTCCTAGTCCTAAGATAAATCCGATAAAAGCACTAATTATTCCCCAGTAGATGGGGCCCCAGCTTAGTTTAAACCCAATGCTTGCACCGATGACTGAAAAGGCTGTGGCTAGAGCCATTCCTAGATCAATAAGAGAAACTCCATCGGCTCGATGGAGGCTATCAAAAATCCGTCGATCTTCCGTTCGATTATTAAGAGGGACAATAAATATATCTTCTTTTTTTATCCCTTTTTTTTCTAGCTCTGAAACAGCTAATTCTATGTAACTGGAGTATTCAAATGTAGAAAAGACCTGCATGTTTTCACTCCACCTTTTTTCCTTTCGCAATACAAAAGCTTGGATGTTGATATGTTTTTTCAAAGAAGTTTTTCTGCACTCTTTCAGCAAGTTTATTATTCTCAACCGTATTTATATAGGAATCGAAGGTAGCAAAACCATATAGGGAAGGGAAAAATAACAGCCATTCTTTATTTAAAACGGAAGTAGCCTGTTTTATTTCTCCTAAAAATAGAAGAGAAATTCCTTCAAGCAGGTGAGAATAATAAAAGAAAATGACTGCCCAAATGATAACAAAGAAAGCACCAATGATGCGATGAATATAGAGTTGTCCTAGACCTGGCATCACCAAGGACCAGAAAACGGACAGGATGGGATTCCGTTTATCTAAATAGTTTATTTCCATGGCTCCTATACTGAAGGTGTTGAACCGATGGTTTTCTCGTTCAGCTAACACGTATATTTTATTTAAATCAACGGTTGTTCGGTAACTATCCCATATAGCAAAAATATAAACGGGAATATAAATAAGAAGCCACCTTGTATTAAGCACGTCTTTGGCCATATCAATGTTTCCTTGAAAAGAATAAATCATAGCTAAATTCACATGAGATTTAAGGTTTATGACGACTTCCCATACAAATAACACAAAGCCGCGAAGGTATTTAGACAGTAGTAGGTGCCCAAAACCAGGAAAAGCTGCTGACCACCAAGCGATAATATAGGGGTTTCTTAAATGGATTTGCGTCGTTCCAAATATACTGACATGAGCAATATAGCGTCTTGCAGTATTGTCATTTTTATAATTATTCATTTACGATCTCCTATAGATTCGAAAAAATATACTTTTTATACCTATCATCCATATTTAATATGGTCTTGTTTATTTAATTTATACAGTTCATTGATATCCACCTAATCTTTATCGAAATGAAGAGTTGTGTGACAAGAAAAAGCTCTTTATTTTTCCATAAAGAGCTTTTTTACATGTTGCTTCTGAAAAATGGTATTATGTTAATAAAGAAGTGGTTAAATGCTTCACGGCGATTTGACTCGTTTGTTCAAGATATAGAAAGGTATTCAATTTAGTTTTTATTTAATGAATCAAGAACTCTTTTCGAAAATAGCATGCTGGATATTTAATGATCTTATGAGTAATAACAAATCTGTCAATTATTCCGTTGGTGTACCCATTAAGTAGAGAAATCAATATTGAGTCTGGGGGCTTTCTAAATAAGAAAGGTAAATCTAATAGAGTTAAAATAAACAGTAGTTTGCTCTTATGATTGCTCTTTATTCATAATGAGAAGGAGGTACTAATATGGAATTAATTAGCATCTCCTTCTTGTAGGATTGACTTAATGTGAAATCTTGATGTTTTATACGAATTTTATGATTAACAATCCGTGTTTTTTGACTTGTGAAGAGGTGGTGGAACTAACCAGCCTTTTTCTTTGTTAAGTCGCAAAAACTTTCCACCAAGAGCTACTTTTTGCATGTGAATTTGACCAAACATTGTTGCAATATCTTCGCGAATAGATTGGCCAATCAGTTGACTGCAAGCAACTAGACCAGCAGCTATATCCAGTGAAATAGCCGCAGCAACTTCGGGGTCTTGAACACGTGCACCTACTGGAATATCATCTAAACAAGCTTCTGGACGTTCAGGCGGAGTTGGAGGTAAAGCCACTCCATTTTCTTTTAATAGCTTTTCTACACCTTTCATTTCCTGCTGACATTGTTCAATCGTTTCTTGTACCAACTTATGTAGATCCTTGTCTCCTACATGATTTAGAAACGTTTGATAACCAGCTACTAATCCTTTTGAAGCAGAAAGAAACGACCATGTTCCAAATACTTCACCGTAATGCATCGGTTCATCTGTAGGATTTCCACTTAAAATGCCCATTGTTATCCTCCTTAACATATTCATAGCAATGTGCCACCTTTCTTACTATGCACACACTTAACGTCTCCATATCATGTTTTATTATTCTTCTAGATATAAAAAAGGAATTTTATCAGTGAATACAATCTACTATTTTACACATACTATTCAAGATGCCTATAAGGGCATTAGTTACAATACCCTTGTTATACAGAGAGCTGCCTTCTTTGGCAGTTTTTTGTTTTGTCATGCTTTATGTGGCTTGCTGCTTATGACGATAAGTAGAAAATGTCCATAATAAAAGGAAGAGTGGAGACCCACTCTTCCTTCAGCCATCACATTATAAAGTTGTCTTAGAAACGTCCGCCGCCAAGTTGTTGCTCAGCTAATTGCACAAGACGCTTTGTAATTTCGCCACCTACTGATCCGTTTGCACGTGCAGTTGTATCAGCACCAAGGTTTACACCAAATTCGCTAGCGATTTCATATTTCATTTGATCGATTGCTTGTTCAGCACCGTATACTAATAATTCATTGTTGTTGCTGCTTTTGTTGTTTGCCATGTTGTGTCACCTCCTTGTTTTTCTTAAGTTTCCTAGAGGCCAAGAAGTATATACATGGTAGTTTATGGATGTTTATTTCCTTATCAAGCTGACATACTAATTTTTAGAAACAACCGACCCTGTAAAAAGTGGGATTAGATGTTTCATTTCCTTGTTATCTAAAAGTTGCCATGTGAGAAGAGGATTGCAATTGCTGTTGCAATCCTCTTTAAATACCGTATCAATGGTTATTTTTATACTAAACATAAAATTAAAAATGCAAGAGAGGAAGAGGTTATATTGTCAAAGACACGTCAGAAAAAAGAATACTGTAAAAAGTGCAGAAAAGAAACTATACATACTCTCACAGAAGATGCTTTAGAAATTAATTGTTATTGCCATGAATGTCATTCACAACACGATATCGTAAAAACATTTTTTTAATCATTTCTTAAAGTTTTACTCTCCAATAGACGAATAAATAACTTATATCCATAACCAAACTCCATATGAGCCGTGGCTATTGAATTTCATTTTATACAATTATAGAAGCAGAGAAGAACGGGTAAAGTAACCGGGAAGATTTTCAGTGGAGGTGAACGAGAAGTGAGGAGTAGGGAAAGAGATTTTATAACCATTGAAGATGAAAAAGGTATTGAAAAACAATATGCAGTTGAGGCTTTATTTGATATGAGAAATCAGACTTATGCTTTGCTGCAATCGAACGGGGAAGCGCTGTTGATGCGCGTTGAAGATGAAAAGGGTGAACAATATCTTGTTGGATTGACCGACCCTGAGGAACGTGACTCCATTTTAGATGCTTATCAAATCGCTGTAGAGGGTACGCCTGCTGACGGAGAATTCAGCTAATGTGATGAGGAGTGCGTTATGAAGAAGAAAATTGTAGATGCAGCTCATTTGGAGCAAAAAATGCGGATTGAAAAAGTGATCAACGGAATGACCTTTACGAAAAATTTCCGGTCTGCTACAGCAGAAGAATGGTACGTATTTCTTCCAGGTTATGAAGATCCAAGAACAGGTGGAGCTGCAGGGAAAGCAATGATTCATTATAACCTTTATGGAAATAGAGAGGTGTTTATTAACACTACAGTCATCTTAGATGATCCAGCACTATTTAAAGGAGAAACCCATCCTCTTGTATATGCAATTGCAGATGAGCTTGTCAACAGGCTGGTTGGCTATGCTGATACCTTGCTTTCTGTCCATGCCGGTGAAAACTCGTTTGATGCAGAATATAAACAAAACAATCATTAATCTTGATTTTTTTCAACTAAACCTTCCCTTAAAAAGAGGCTGAGACAAACGTATTTTAAAAAGATCCGAACGGTTCATCGTTCGGATCTTTTTATTATGATGGTAAACGTAGGTTTCATATGTTTTGTTGCTTCTAGCACCCGCCCGTTGAAAGCGAAGTCTTGCATGGAAATCAATAGGGGTGTCACAAGCGATTCATACTTGCTCTTTAATAGCATAGGCAGGATACATTTCATTATCAATCATATAATGAGCGATCCTTTCATGAAGCTCCATAGCTTCGTTGAATTGCTTTTAATACTTTGCGAACTTTTGGTGCTGCCGTTTCCGTAAGGGCTATCTATCTAAACAATGATTGTCTAATTTTTTGAATGTTTTAGAAAAAGAGGCCAGGGTATTACAAGTACCATAAACGAATTAATTGATATAAACCATTTTTTTACTAGAAGGAGGAACTGCTCATGACAAAAAATGTGATAGGTACGTATGATAATGAAGAAGCTATTGTAACTGCTATTCAAAACTTAAAGATACAAGGTTTTCAAGAGAAGGACCTTTCTCTTGTAACCAGCAAAGATATCGATAAAGAGGACTATTCGAGAGTAGAAAGCAGAGAGGGAATTGACGTAAAGAAAGTTGAAACCACAGCACAAAATCACCAAGATGAGTCGATTATGGATAAAATTAAACATATGTTTTCACCAGATCACCCTAAAGAGATTCGTAGTGATAAAGCAAGAGTAGAAAAGCGTTTAATTAACTTAGGTGTCCCTCTTACAGAAGCAGGACCTTATGCAGATGATCTGCAAAAAGGAAAAGTATTATTGCTAGTAAAAGCTAATAGAGAGACAAAAACAAATCAGTTCTTAGGAAGTAGAGAAGATTCTCCTTTTGCAAAGGGTGACTCCGTTTATGATAAATCATTATACGGAGAACATCGTAAGCATGAATAGGTAGGAAGAAGAATAAAATTCGAGTTTGTGGGCAAACTAAGAACATAGGAACCCCAATTCCTCATCTTTCATTAAGTATGTGTTTTTTAAAAGCTGCTCATTTGAGCAGCTTTTTCTTTTTTAGCGGAAATATTAAAAGAAAAGCTAACTTGTATGAAAGCTTAAAAGAAGGGGAAGTTAAGAAAAAATGGCTTGAATACGGAGGAACAGAAAATTGCAAAAAAAGAATCGATTAACATCTCCTGAAATGGCAAATTTATGGACACACTATATCCGTGAAACATTATCTGTATGTGTAAATAAATATATGCTTCACACGATTCAAGATCCTGAGATACATAGCCTTTTTCAAACGGCTCTTCACTATTCACTTAAACACATAGATGCTTTAAAAGCATTATTTAAGAAAGAGAAGTTTCCTATTCCTAAAGGATTTACAGAAGAAGACGTAAACTTAGAAGCTCCTCCTCTATTTACGGATGTTTTGTGTCTTAAATCCCTTTATATGATGAGCACACACGGACATAATGAAATGAGTTTATCATTTACGACTTCCTTACGCCCAGACATTGTAGATTTTTATTATCAATGCAACCTTGATGCGATGGAGATTTATAAAAAAGCTAAGGACCTTCTTGTTTCAAAGCAACTTTATCAGCAACCACCTACTTACATAACACCGAACAAGGGGGAAATGATTGAACACTACCACTATGTAACAGATGTATTCGGTAAACAGAGGCCGATAAATACAATAGAAAGTGGACATGCTTATTTTAATTTAAACAAAACATTTATTGCCAAAGCGATGATCCTTGGCTTTTCACAAGTTTCAAAAAATCAAAACGTACGAGCATTATTAGAAAAAAGCCTGCAAGTAAAAAACAAACACATTGATGTGTTTGCATCCTTATTAACCAAAGATAATCTTCATCTGCCTAAATCATGCGACACAGAGGTTACAAATTCCAATATTTCTCCTTTTTCAGATCGGCTTATGCTTCTCCAAACAGGTTTCCTTTTTGGTGTAGCAGTTACTTATTATAACGCAGCTCTCATTGCAAGTATGAGAGCTGATATTTCAGCACACTGTGAAAAGGCATCCTTGGATAGCTTGTGGATTTATAGCCGTATTGGGAAAGATATGATTGATAATCAGTGGATGGAAAAGCCTCCCCAAGCAGACGATCGTAAAAGATTAGATGATTAGAAAAACGTTCTTAATAAATTAATGTGTAATCCTCCGAGCATGCTACTAAGGGTGATGCAAATCATCATTATTCCGTATAAGGTTACGTGTAAACAGACAAGACTACTGTTCGGGAGCAGTAGCCTTTTTGTTTTTAGGATGTATCTTCTATACACTCTTAGTTAACATATATAACTTTAGATTGTTAAACTAAGAATATTTTTCTGTATTATCCATTAAGGATTAGGGAATCTTGTAACTACTCTCTAATAAATATACTCCTACTAATTAAATAGTCGTGTTAGGAATTATAACCAAGTTGTAGATTATTTGTATAATTTGTTGTTATTGTAGGTATAATTATTTGAAAATTTAGATATTAGATTAGATTTATTATTCCTAACATACATACTTACTTATTCTTTATTATTTTAAAACCAATCAAATAGATAAAGGAGAGGATATATTTGAAGAATAATTATTTATATCGAGAGAAAAAAATAATGACTATGAAAACTGTTACTGAAATGACCGGATTGTCTGAGAGAAAAATTCGTTATTATGAAACTCAAAAACTTATCTTTCGTGAACGTACCTGCTCTGGTACCCGTAGGTATTCTTTTTCTGATATTGAGAGATTAATGGATATTGCAGAAAAAATAGAAGATGGAGTTCTTACACGAGAAATTCGAGATGATCTTTATAAAAGAAGAAAAAAGATATTAATACAAGAAACGAAACGATTATAGGTGAACTAAGAACTTATTTTTCACGAACCTAATTGAATAATTTTATCCAGATTAATAATAAGTATTACATTGCTTAAAATAAATAATTTAAAATCCTTTCTTCTCTATACTTTTTTCAATTTCCAGAAGGGTGAATTATATATGAAGGGACTAAAAGATATGAAAATATTTATGAATCAGTTTATAAAAAACATTACTTGTATAGTTGAATTTGTTTATCTATATATGCTGCTCTCTTTTATAGAATTACAGGCGGCTTTACTAAAATCATTGCAAACAAAATAGTCTTTTGTCTTAAAAGGTTCATATAAAATGAATTTTCTTCTCTTATAGAAATTACTCATTAGTTTGTTTTAACCATCATTTTTAGTTCTGTGCGAGCTTAATTAAAATCAATATGAGATCTTGTCGCAAGGCGCTGACTATACAGAAACAAGAAAGGATGCAGTTACCCTTCGTTAGGGAATAAAGCTTGAACAACAACTGTTATAAACTCATTCATAGGAAGACCTACTTTCTTTAGGAGGGCTGAAGTCACTTAATTATCTAAGAAAAGTCCTTCCTTTTTGTATTTATTCATTTACACAAGATATTACTATCTTACGCCTTTCCTTTAATTTCAAACAATAAGGTTTATTATTAAAAACTTTATTTTTGACAAATAATATATTTACTTTAAATTAAAGGAGGGAAGAACATGAAGATTTTTCTAGCAATAAGTATTGTCTTTTTATTATCTACTTCAAACCTCTTGCTAATGGATTTTCTATTAGGTTTTAGTTTTTATGATTCATTTCTGCACCTTCTAAACCCTTTTTGGGTAATGAGTAATGCTGAATATATCATGTTAGCTGGACTTTTTCTTATTGTCATTAGCCAACAAATTTTTATGATTATTAAAAAAAAAGAGAAACGCTACCGTCCTAATTAGTTTTTTTCTTCACATAGTTCCGAATGAGGGAGACAACCAGCATAAACAAAGGAATAACAATCAAAAAAGGAACATGAAGGTATTTTAATGTAATAATAAACCCTTCTTCTAAATGTTCTGAAAAACTGGAAGCTATTGTCATGGAAAGGAAAATCAAAACAAAGCCCATGGGAAGAATGATTTGCTGGCGGTTCTTCACCTTAAATAAATCAGTAATTCCAAGGATAGCTCCATACATAAAAATAGATGCTTTGAAAAAAACGGTCATTAACAGGGTAAAAACTACAATTGCATCCATTCTTTCAATAAAATCAAATAGATTAACTTTTCCAATCGTAGCTAAGGTAGGAAATGTAGATCTTTGCATTACATCCAAACCTAGCACCGACATATTTAGAGCAGCTGTCCAGCTTAGGATCAATCCGCTTGAAATTAATGCAGATACCCATACCTTTTTTATTAGTTTAGGACGATTTAAATATGGTAGCAGCATCGTAAATACGAGCATTTCACCAAATGGAAAAGATACGACAGGAGGGAACGCTGTAGTTAAAACGGGTTTCCACCCGTGTTCGAGAAAGGGGCGAATATGATTTAAACTAACATTTCCAGATACAAGAACAAAGAAATTAGCTCCTAGCCCAAGTAATAGTAGGATGACAATAAATACTTCTGCTGTTCTTCCTATTACTTCTATCCCTAGATAAATGACATAACACATAACAAGAATAAGCGAGAGGTTAATTGCTAGTAATGGTGTTTCTGGTAAAGTAGACGAAGTCAATAAGTCCCCGAAATCACGTACATTTCTAGCTGCAATATACAAGAAAAACAAACAGTATAATAATCCAAGCACCCAGCCAAAGAATTCACCAAATATTTTTCTAACATATCCAGTAAGGGGAATGGTCGGATATTGACGAAATAACATATAGTAAATAAAGAATAAGAGTATGCCTCCTCCCATTCCTAGAAGGATAGCAAGCCAGGCATCTTTACCGGCGGGGATTCCATAACTTACAATTAGAGAAGTACCCAAGTCGAAGATAAACATAAGGGCAAAGAGTTGTGTAACGCTTATTTTTGCTTTCTCCATCTTTGAGGCGTCTCCTTTCTTTATTATGTCTTATCTTTGACTTTTTTAATTGTTTGCTAAAAGTTTTCATAATGATTGGTAATAAAACTAGTTTAAACCCGTTGCTTGTTCAGTTTCTTGCAAAATGATTGCGGATAACAGAAACTAAAAGCATGATCATGGGAACAACAATTAGAAGAGCAATCGAAAGATAATGATTAAGGAAGCCTTCTTCTCCTTGCTCCGAAAAACTGGAGGCCATAGTGAGAGATAAAAAAATGACAATAGTTCCGGTTGGGAAAAGAATTTGATGGTACGTTCTTAATTTGAATAAATCAGCTATTCCTATAACCGCGGCATATAGATAAATAGATGCTTTGAAAAAGACGGTAATCAGCAGAGTGAACACCACAATTGCATCTAATCTTTCAATAAAATCGAATAGATTGACTTTTCCAACTGCTGTCAACGTAGGAAATACGGACCTCTCCATCACATCTATACCCAGAACCGATGTATTTAACAAAACGGTCCAGCTTAAAATCATCCCGCTTGAAATCACAGCCCCCAACCATGCTCGCTTTACTAATTGAGGACGATTTAAATATGGTAATAGCATTGTAAAAGCAATCATTTCGCCAAAGGGGAAAATGAGCAGGTGGGGAAAAGCCGTGGTGAAGATAGGCTGCCATCCGTGTTCAAGAGCGGGGCGTATCTGGTGAAAATCAACATCTCCTGATACAAGAACAAAAAAATTCCCTGCCGCTCCAAGTAAGAGTAAAACGACAATAAATACTTCTGCTGTTCTCCCTACTACTTCTATCCCGAGATGAATGACGTAGCATATCACAAGTACAAGCGTAAGGTTAATGGCTAGTAAAGGAGTTTCCGACAGGGTAGATGAAACCAATAAATCTCCTAATTCACGTACATTCCTTCCGCAAATATACAAAAAGTGAAGACAGTATAGCAAACCAATTATCCATCCAAAGTACTTACCAAATATTTCTCTTATATATCCAGTGAAGAGCAAATTGGGATATTGACGATATAAAAAGTAAAAGATGTAAAATAATCCGACTCCTCCACACAAGGCTAACAGAATAGCAAGCCAAGCATCCTTTCTGGCATTTGTTCCGTAACTAACAATCAATGCTGTTCCCATTTCGAAGATAAACATAAGAGCAAAGAGTTGAATGACACTTAATTTTGCTTTTTCCATGCGTCTCTCAACTCCTTTCTTTACCCTTTATGATTATTTTATTTGTTTATATAGGACTTGGTTGTCATACCTGTGCGACGAATAATAGCTTGTACATTCACGTGAACTTCTGTTTTCGGAAAAATATCTTTTTCCCATGAATTATGAATGTTGTTCCACACATGTTTATTTGCTATATTAACCGTTTCACCAAAATTGAAGATATCACTTTTTTGCTTTTGAGCTTTTTTTACTGTCAATAGTATTTCCTGTTTAATCTCTTCTTCTAATTGTTCATCTAGTTGGCCAAGTGCTTGTGATTTGGCAAGATCTATAGAGCAATTATTTTCTAAGACTGTTCCTTCTGCACGAACTGTAATATAGATAACGGGTTTCTGATGTTTGAATGTTACATGGGTAGACGATTTGGAACGCGAAATTTCAATTGCGATGGCATCCTTTTTCTTTCCGCAATTAAGATTCATCACGGTTCGTTTCATTTCGTTCGTAATCCATGTCACTCCTCGTGCAGGAGGCCCATCCAACCATTTTTTTAACTTTCCATTTTTAAAAAGAGCAATCCCTTTAATTTCAATGTTTGCACTTGGAGAAACTTGTTGTGTATTTGTTGTCGCATTCCCACTTTCTTTCTCCCCGTTAATCTTAACCCCTGTGACTACTACACTTCCTTCTTTTAGCCCCTGAATCACTTGATCTGCACGCGTACTTTTATAGGTTCCCCAGTCCTCTTCAGAAGATTTTAAAGCATCACTAATCTTTGCAGAGGGGATGGCTTCTAAAGATGTTGTGACTTCTAGCGTTTCTTTCGCTGTAATATGTCCTCTTGCAATTAAAACTGGAAAAAGAACCCGAAACTGGCTATCCCGTTCGATCATATCAAATAAATCTTCAATTCCTTGTTTCGCTACCTTCTCGCCGATAACTAAGATTTGAAGGTGAGGAAAGAAAAGCTCTCCAGGTGACTTTGTTGAAATCTTTCGAAGGGTCTCAGCAAGGGTACTTCCTGTTTCAGTAAAGGTTGTCACAGGCGAAGCTTGAACTTTTCCTCCTTGTTGTCCACCAGCTACTTGTGAAGGATTGATAATTTGAACCGTAACTCTATATCTGTTCTTTACTTTGTCACTGCCTTTATCAATAGCCATCCCTGAAACGATACTTAGCTGCTGTAGCTCTTCGCGGTCCCAGCATCCTGACAAGAAGACTAACAATACGGAAAGCAAAAGAAGCATCAATGATTTATGTCTCATCAGAATCCCTCTTTGATTCTTGATTTTTCATCTTTCCTTCCCTTGGTGAAGGACCGCGATCTTTATTAGTGTCTGTTCGCTTCGTTTTCACCTGACTAATTAAACGGGGGCGTTTAGACATAAAAGGTAAAGGAAAACGGAAGATGGAATCTTTCTGATCAGCTAAAATGGCAGGAGCAAAAGGAGCTAAGTACGGAATACCAAAGGAACGCAAGCTGCACGTATGAGCTACTAACATGATTACTCCTAATCCAATACCATATAATCCAAAAAAACTAGCTAAAATCATCATTCCAAACCGAAGTAAACGAGTAGCATCTGTCATTGCATAATGAGGAATGGTAAAGCTTGCGATAGCCGTAGCTGCCACGACAATAACCATCGCGCTTGAAACAATCCCAGCTGAAACAGCTGCTTCTCCCAATACAAGAGCCCCGACGATGGAAACAGCCTGACCAACGGGACGCGGCATACGAACACCAGCTTCTCGCAATACTTCAAAGGTAAATTCCATCAATAGCGCTTCTATAATAATGGGAAATGGAATATTTTGACGTTGGGCTGCCAAATTAATCAGCAACGGTGTTGGAATTAATTCTGGATGGAATGAAAGAAACGCAATAAATAAAGATGGGCCAAGAAGAGTAATTAAAAAAGAAATGATTCTCAATATGCGCAAAAAGCTAGACATTGTCCAACGCAAATAATAATCCTCCGCCGTTTGGAAAAATTGATTCCAAGTCGCAGGGACAATGAGAGGCGTAGGTGTTTCATTCACAAAAATCACAACTCTTCCCTCTAATAGATTTCCTGCCACCACATCGGGGCGTTCTGTGATAAAAACAGTGGGCCAAGGGGTCCAGGTTTCATCGGAAATCCATTCTTCAATTGTATTAGAGCCTTGAACTTCATCTACTTCCATTTTACCTAATCTTTCTTTAATTTCTGTAAGAAGCTTATCATTGACAATTCCTTTTACGTACATCATCCCAACGCCAGTTTGCGTGATTGTTCCTATTTCCTTCGTTTCTAACCAGAGGTTTGGACTCTTAATACGACGACGAATCATTGCCGTATTAGTGATAAGGGACTCTGTAAAGCTATCTCGAGGGCCTCGAACGGACGATTCTGCTACGGGTTCCGAAATGGCTCTAAGATCTCCTCCTTGCGCCGCACAGGCAAAGCCTTGATTCCATCCATCAACTAAGACAATTGTTTCGCCGGATAAAAGATGGAAAAAAAGTTTATCGAAATTCGTTATCTCTCCCACATTTGTAATAGTTAATATATGTTCTTTTATGTACATCCCTAATTCGATTGGTCCATAAGGGGCTTCCTCTTTAACCATCTCTACATCGTTCATCAGCCTTTCTATAATGGAGTTTCCTAAAATTTCTTTATCCGTTAATCCATTTATATAAATAGAAGCTACTTTACATAAAAAGGGTTTTCCCATTTTGAAATCTCGAACCACTAAATCTCCACTATTACCTAAAGAGTTCTTTACTTTTGTCAGGTTTTCAGTCAAAGATGAATGAAGAGTCTCGTCATTTGAAGTGGTTTCTTCATACTGAAGGGGCATTTTTTTTGGTTTTCTGGCTTTTTTTATCAGGCGATTCCAGGCGCTGTTCATATTTTAATAACCCTCCACTTTTGAATGTCATCGAATGAAGAGGACATTGGTTTTTCCAATATTCACTAGTAATTTTTCCTTATATTACTTTTTTATACATTCATTCTTCTTTCCTTCATTAATTTGTTACAAAGGAAAGTAACTAACGAAGCATAAAAGTTACTACAATGTGATAACTGAATTTAGATTGAATGAACCTGCCAATATCTTTATTGGTTAGATCGTTTTGGTTGTAATAAAAAAGAAAGCCTGTAAAGAGTAGAATGTCATCAAAAAAGAGGGTGAGGCAGCTATTACAGTCTTGGATATGCTATTGTTGGATACAGCTCAGTAATAAGGCTAGGTTAGTTTTGGAACATTTATTACGGATTTAATTCTGAAAATTCTGTTTTGGTACTCCTAAAAGAAAGAGATTGTATTTGCAAGCATCGAGGAGAGAAAATTGAGGCTGCGCTAAACATGAGGATAACTTTTGAAAGACCTAAAGCTAAAGTTAGCCAGGAGTTTACGGAAGTTTATAAATGATGGAAATAAAATTAAAACAAAACTGTACAAGTCATGAAAGAAGAAAATATGAAGAAAACAATATTTTATAAAGTAATAAAGCAATATGAAAGTACTATAAAAAAGATCACTTTATAATAGAAGAAACTCACCAAAAAGAAGCCTTTGCTAATTATAGCGAAGGCTTTCAAGTAATAGGAACACCCTAAAAGATATTTTTGAAGTTTTAAGCCTATTTATTATATTTTTCCTGATTCTAAGCAGTAAGTTTTGAATCGTTCCTATCTTTAGATGCTTGATTCTGGTTTCTTAAAAGAAATGCACCAAATAGAGTAAAGGTAGTGACAATAACCCCCATGATTAAGTATGTTTGACGAAAACCAATTGAATCGTATAGGTTTCCTACGATAGGAGAAAGTATAACGGCCCCTAGCTGCATCGCGAATTGGTAGCCAACCAAATATAAAATTGAAGAGAATTTTGTATCAAAATGTGTAGCCAGATATTTAAACACAGAAACGATGATAATGGCAAACTCTGGTGCGTTAAGAAGCTTAATAAATGAAATGCTGTATGGATCTGATACTAGACCTGAACCTATCACGCGCAAAATCATAATAATTCCCGCTAAAACTAAACCTCCTTTAGGACCTACTTTACGGACAATGAATGGAGCAACTAATAACATACCGGACTCTAAAAAGACCTGACCTGCATTTAAGTAACCAAATATTTGGTTTCCTAATTGTTCTGTTGGAAACAGAGAGGCATAATATACAGGAAATTGCTGGTCAAAGACATTATAAATACAGCCCGTCCCGAGCATAAAAATCATAAAAATCCAGAAATCTTTTCGTTTAAATAAACTGCCCAAATCTTGAACAGAAAGGGATTTTGCCTTCTTTTCTTCGATAGTGGATACTTCTACTTTTGTAAGGAAAATAACAAGTAATAAGAGAATGCCTGATCCCGATGCAATCCAAAAGTTGATATCAGGGTTAATGTTAAGCATTCGTCCACCAATAGCAGCTGCCACGGCGGCTCCTATTGATCCCCAAAGTCTTGCACGACCGAATTCAAACTCATACTTTCTGCCAACTTTTTCGATATATGACTCGATAGCTGAGATACCAGCTAAAAAAGTGATGGCAAGATAAGACCCGCCTGTCAGGGCTCCTATCCAAAAATTCCAGTTTAAAAGAGGTTGATAGATGAAAATGAGAAATGGTCCAGATAAAATAACTAAAATTGAAATAAAGTATAATAAATTCTTTCGTAACCCCAATTTGTCAGAGATATATCCATAAAGCGGTTGGAAAAGCATAGTGAAGATAGCGTTTACAGAAAAAACAATACCCGTTTGTGCTCCGGAAAGGTTAAGGCTTTGTCCCAACCAGATAGCAAAAAAAGTGAAAATAGAGGCAATAGATAAGAAGAACAAGAAAAAGAAACTGCTTAGCTTCCAGTAAAGTTTATTGTTTTGCATATTTAAATCCCCTTTGCTGTTTATGTATCTAAATTTTATTTAGAAAGCGTTTTCGATTTGATTGTATTATATATGGTACCGATTTCATATGTCAATAAGAAAATAATTAACAAAACTACCCTTTTAAAAAGGGTTTTTTTAAGTGTAATGTATTTTTTAGTGTGGTACTGGTTTCTTACTTATGAAATAACTGCTTTTAAGTATACTGGTTTATTAATCATGAAACATTTTATATAAAAAGGTTCTGTCTTAAAGAGTCACAGCGATTTTACTGGTATTCTTATTGAACACATGATATAGAGATGCAAACGAATTCATTCATTGCATTTTGGCTCTTTTTTAACGTAAAATAAGTATGAAACTGATTTCAGTTAGTGATGGAGTGATAAATAAATGCCTACCATATATGACGTAGCAAAATTATCGGGGTTATCAAAGACAACCGTTTCCCGTGTTATAAACAATCATTCATATGTTTCAGAAGAGAAAAAAAATCTGGTGCTAAAAGCAATGAAAGAGCTTAACTATACCCCGAACCCTTCGGCAAGAAAGTTAAGAGGACAGGTAACGACTACAATTGGTGTTATTGTACCAAGAATCGTAAATCCATTTTTCTCTTATTTAGTCGATTCAATTGAACAAGTTGCTTATAAAAACGGCTATCACGTATTAATCTTTCAAAGTAATGAAGATAAAGAGAGAGAATTGGCCTTTTTAAATTTACTAAAAACAAAGCAAGTTGACGGAATTATTATGACCTCTATTGAAAATGACTGGAGTATCATAGAATCGTTTACTGAATCTGGTCCTATTTTGTTATGCAATGAATATGTAAACAACGCAAATGTTCCAATTGTTCGATTAGATCAATACAAGGGTGCATATATAGGCGTAAAGCATTTACTTGAAAAAGGCCACCGGAAAATTGGGTACTGTACAGGTGGATTGTTTGCAGAGGAAGGCAAGGACAAGGACCGTAATCAAGGTTATCAAAAAGCACTTCAAGAGGCAGGGATCGAGCCGGATCCAAAGTGGATTTTTGTTAATCAACACAGTATTGAAGACGGAAAACAAGTAGTTAAAAAAATCCTGTCAATGGAGGATCGTCCAACGGCTATATTTACAGGAAGTGATGAAATTGCCGGGGGAATGATGATTGAAGCCAAAGAGTGCGGTCTAAAAATACCTAATGATTTGGCTATTATTGGCTTTGATGATCAACCTCTTGCACAAATGTTAGATCCAAAGCTAACAACTATACGACAACCTATTGATCAGATGGGGATTAAAGCAATGGAAACTCTTATTGATATGTTGAATGATTCTGAAGTAAAAGTGGAAACTTTTGAACTTCCAATCGAGCTGGTTGTTCGAAGTTCAACGTAATAGCAGATAACAGATGAAGGTGAGAACTGAATTTATTCGTTCTCACCTTTTTTGAAAAATTTTCAGAAAAGTTATTGAAACCGTTCCCATGATGTAATACAATGAATTTATCTTAAGGAAGAAGAGTCATATCAGACTTTTTAATAGCAAAAATTTTTTTAACCAAATATGGTATCGGTACCATACAAACAAAGAATAAGTACATAATTTTAATATAAAAATACGGGAGCTGATAGAAATGGTTCAACTAAGTGAAAGAATGAATGAAGAAAGCGCTACAATAAAGAATAGACAATGGTGGAAGGAAGCAGTTGTATATCAAATTTATCCGAAAAGTTTTTATGACTCTAATGGTGACGGAATTGGTGACTTAAAAGGAGTTATTCAAAAATTAGATTACTTAAAAGAGTTAGGTATCGACGTTATTTGGTTAAGCCCAGTTTATCAATCACCAATGGACGATAACGGATATGACATCTCTGATTATCAAGCAATTGCAGAGGAATTTGGCTCTATGGAAGATATGGATCTATTAATTCATGAAGCTAAAAAAAGAGATATAAAGATTATTATGGACTTAGTCGTTAACCATACTTCGGATGAACATGAATGGTTCATAGAATCAAAAAGTGATGTAAATCATCCTAAAAGAGATTGGTATATTTGGAGAAACGGAAGAGAAGACGGGACTCCGCCTAACAATTGGAAATCTATTTTTGGCGGTTCGTGCTGGGAGTATGATGAACAAACCGGACAGTATTATCTTCATGCATTTTCTAAAAAACAGCCTGATCTTAATTGGGAAAACCCTGATCTTCGAAATGCCGTTTATAAAATGGTCAGATGGTGGTTAGATAAAGGAATTAGCGGCTTTAGAGTAGATGCCATTACATTTATAAAAAAACGACAAGACTTTGATGATTCGCATGATGGAATGAATGTAATTGAAACCAATCAACAAGGCATTCATGAATTTTTAAGTGAACTACGTAAAGAAGCTTTTACTTCACCTGGTATCTTAACCGTAGCAGAAGCACCTGGGGTATCACACAAAGAACTGCCTATTTATGCGGGAGAAGACGGACATTTTAGTATGCTTTTTGAGTTCGATCATGTCGATTTAGATGTAGGAAAAGAAGGAAAATGGTATAAACCGTATAATTGGAATCTACTTGATTTCAAAAAAACCATTTCTGACAGTCAAACGTTCTATAACCACACAGGGTGGGGAGCGCTTTATTTAGAAAACCATGACCAGCCTCGTTCTTTAAACAAATTTATTAAACCAGAAGATATAGGACCTATTCCAGCTAAAATGTTAGCTACCGTCTATTTCTTATTAAAAGGGACACCATTTATCTATCAAGGGCAAGAAATTGGAATGACAAATGTAGAGTATCCATCAATTGAGCATTATAATGACTTGGCTTCAATCGATCAATATTACTCTGCGCTGAAAGAAGGATTCTCAAAAGAGGAAGCATTAGAAGCGATTTGGAGACGCAGTCGTGATAATTCTCGAACACCTATGCAGTGGAATCATTCTGAATATGCAGGGTTTAGCCAAGGTACACCGTGGCTAGAGATAAATTCTAATTACTCTTCTATTAACGTCGAGAATGCTTTAAAAGATCGTAATTCTTTATTTTATTTCTATAAAAAGTTAATTAGTTTAAGAAAAAGCAGTCCATATTCAGATATTATTGCTTTTGGTAAATACGAAGACAGGTTTAAAGATAGCCTGCAAATCATGGCCTACACGAGAGAGTTGAACGATAAAAAAATAGCGGTGATTGCTAACTTTGATAATAAAGAGTTAACTCTAAGCTTAGATTTTAATATAAAAAATGTTATTTTATCCAACTATGAACATTTAGAATTACACCTAAATCAGATAAAATTACGACCTTACGAGTCCATTGTTTGTGAAATTGATTCATCATTTTAATCTCTTTTTATCACAATTGACTCCTTCACGTATAGAAAGGCAGGGCGAAATCTTTTGAAAACATTAAGAAATCAACATCAAGAAAAAATCTCAAAGGCAATGGAATTTGTGTTAAACGAGCAGGAGTCTGTTGATCAGAATCATTGGCGACTACAATATCATGTGTCTACACCAGCATACTGGATGAATGACCCAAATGGATTCAGCTTTTATAAAGGTGAGTATCATTTATTTTATCAACATCATCCTTACTCTCCCGAGTGGGGGCCGATGTATTGGGGGCATATAAAAAGTAAAGATTTTACTTACTGGGAACAACTTCCTATCGCTCTTGCTCCGAGTGAAGAATACGATCATGATGGATGTTTTTCAGGAAGTGCAATTGAAAAAGACGGAAAGCTTTATGCAATGTACACAGGGAATGTGTGGACAGGGGATAACTATGATACGGACTTACGACAGGTTCAGTGTCTTGCTGTAAGCGAAGACGGCGTTCATTTTAATAAAGTACCTCAAAATCCAGTTATTGATTCAGTGCCTGAAGGGGATATTCATCCTCATCATTTTAGAGATCCAAAAGTATGGAAGAAAGACGGCTATTATTATTGTGTTCTTGGATCACGTACAAAGGATCATGAAGGGCAAGTTCTTTTGTACCGTTCAAGAGATCTGTTGAATTGGGAGTTTATGAATGTAATGGCCAAAAGCCAAGGAAATCTTGGTTTTATGTGGGAGTGTCCAGATCTTTTTAGTCTCGAAGGACAGGACGTGCTTGTTATGTCACCTCAAGGAGTAAAACCGGAAAGAGATCTCTATCATAACTTGCATCAAGCTGGATATGTAAAAGGGAAATTAGACTATCAAACAGGGCTGCTTCAACATGAAGACTTTCAGCTTTTGGACTACGGGTTTGACTTTTATGCTCCTCAAACGACAGAAGATGAACATGGCAGACGCATTATGATAGCGTGGATGGCTATGTGGGAAAGCAGCATGCCTGAACAAAAACACAATTGGGCAGGCGCAATGACTATTCCGCGTGAGCTTTCTACTAAACAAGGGAATATAATTAGTAAACCAATTCCAGAGCTTAAGCAGCTTCGTCAACATCACGTGCAGTATAAAAATATCACGGTTAACGGAGAACAAGAACTTACAGGTATTTCAGGTGATTGTTATGAACTTGAAGTGAAAATTAACGCAAAAGCTGCTTCACAGTTCGGAATAAAAGTGAGAACAGATAATGACACTCACCAGGAAACGCTCTTAACTTATGATAGGCTAGAAAGTTTGTTTATCTTTAATCGTGATAAATCAGGTGAAGGTGATGGGGGAATAAGAAAAGCATCTGTTGGATTAAATGATAATCACTTGCATCTTCATCTGTTTGTTGATAAATCGTCCATCGAAGTTTTTATTAATGAAGGCGAGAAAGTGATGACGAGCAGAATCTATCCTGCAGACAATGCAAAAGGTATTTGTTTCTTTGCAGATCAAGAAATTGAATTGATTACCTTAAATAAATGGAACTTAAGCAAGGGCGTTTCTCCACTGATTTTTTAAAGGCTAATAGGAATTGGATAAAGATAGTAGCCAAGCAACGTACAAGAAAGAAATTACAACAATTTATGCAACTAGATTAACTTGAAGAACAGATCCCCTTAAGGGGATCTGTTCCTTTTATATGTACATTAATATCTTTATTACATGGAAAAGTGCTTTTTTTGATTACTGTTATCTTTTATAAATAGTTTTATAAAGAATAGAGGGTAAATCATCAAGTACAAATTAAAAGCCCGCCATGTTAAATCGAAATCTTTAATAAATGCCCAATACGCAATAGCTTGTAGTCATGAGAAAAAGGTTTTAAATATTTCATCTTTTTATCTAATATGTTCTTCCAAAGTGGATTTACTAGCATTAGCTTCTTTTTCCCCGGTCATATTTAATGTCACTACACCGATAATAATGAGGGCTATAGCAACGATTTTTAGCAGACTTACACTTTCATTGAAGTACATAAATCCAATTAGCGTAATAATTATAATCCCCATACCCGACCAAATAGCGTAAGCAATTGAAACTTCTATACTTTTTAACGTTAATGTCAAAAAGTATAAACTACAAATGTAAAAAAGTATAAGCAACACACTTGGTATAACTTTAGTAAAACCTTCTGATAATTTCATGGTCGTAGTCCCAGCAACTTCAAAAAGAATAGCCAAACATAGATAAATCCAATACAACTTTCTTCGCCTCCTTATTTTTTACAGAAAAGCTTAGGTGATGATTTTTGTCATAAAAATACTCATAGATAAAAAATAAATATAACTTTAAATACCTTATAAGTATAAGTTTACCATATTAGGATTTTTATATATAATCTATAGATGTTGTTACTTACATATTTTGAGGAGGAGAAAAGAAATGAAGAAAACGTTTGTCGTATTAATTCTTGCTTTATCCCTAGTTGTATCTGCATTAGGAATTCAGCCTTCGAATGCTAAAGCTGAATCAAATCATAATCCGGTTGTTCTTGTTCATGGAATCAGCGGTGCGTCCTATAACTTTATTGCTATCAAAAACTATTTAATTGCTCAAGGGTGGGATCGCAATGATCTTTATGCTATTGATTTTATAGATAAGACAGGCAACAATTTGAATAATGGACCTCAGCTTGCTCGATACATTGATCAGGTGTTGAAAGAGACGGGAGCTAAGAAGGTAGATATTGTTGCTCATAGTATGGGCGGAGCAAATACGCTGTACTATATTAAATATCTAGGGGGAGGAAATAAGATTGAAAATGTCGTGACGTTAGGAGGAGCGAATGGTTTAGTTTCTTCGACAGCACTCCCAGGTACAAATCTCAATCAAAAAATTCTTTATACGTCGATCTACAGCATAAATGATCAAATTGTTGCTAATAGTCTCTCTAGGCTGCAAGGAGCAAGAAATATTCAACTTTATGGCATTGGACATATTGGATTGCTTTCAAATAGTCAGGTTAATGCGTACATAAAAGAAGGGCTGAATGGCGGGGGACAAAATACAAACTAATTATTTTTCAGGTGAACAAGGCAGAATCGACTTTTATATATTGGGGACTAGAATGTTTGCCTTTGTGTTTCACCAGCATGTACCCGATGAAAAACAACCGAAGTCAAAGCAGCTCCCGCGCCGAAATAGAGTAGACTGCTAAAAGTACCTCAGTTAATCGAGGTACTTTTTTAGTTTTTGTACAAAGAATCGAGGATTAAAAACCGCTCAAATTGATTTTTAATCGCGCATTGCGCCTGCTTCTCGAGAAGTCATTGCACCTTGTCCTTCACTTACGTCTCTTTGGATTTCTTGTTTTACTTTTTGTGCATTTGTTGCAGAAACTGCTGGTTTCTCAGTAAAACCCGCCTTTTCTTTAGCTGATTGATGTTGCTGCATATGATCTCTCCTTACTTTTTTATTCGTACAAAAAGGAAGAATGGAGACCCATTCTTCCTTCAGCCATCAATTATAAAGTTGTCTTAGAAACGTCCGCCGCCAAGTTGTTGCTCAGCCATTTGTACAAGACGTTTTGTGATTTCGCCACCTACTGATCCGTTTGCACGTGCAGTTGTATCAGCACCAAGGTTTACACCAAATTCGCTAGCGATTTCATATTTCATTTGATCGATTGCTTGTTCAGCACCGTATACTAATAATTCATTGTTGTTGCTGCTGTTGTTGTTTGCCATGTTGTGTCACCTCCTTGTTTTTCTTAAGTTTCCTATTGTGGAAGAGATGTATTCGTGGTAAATAATGGATGTATATTTCCTTATTATGATGACATACTAATTTTTAGAAACAACCGACACTGTAAAAAGTGGGATTAGATGTTTCATTTCCTTGTGACTAAAAACTAAACGCTTGCCATGTGTAGGAGAGAGAATGACAATTCGTTTGTCATTCTTTTTTCATGTTCATGGGTATATTATTTGAAGGACAAAGGACTAACTCTATAAAGAGTTAGTCTTTTGCTTGATGAAAACGATCAATATTCAAAAAGCTGCCTCAAAGGATTGCTTTTTATATCTATTTTAAGAGTTAGGTTTATTGATTCTATCCATTGCTTCTTGAACTGCATTTACAACAAAAGGATCTTTTTCCTTCAAATCATTCACGCTGATTTCACCTGACTGTAAACCTCTGCAGATTTTATGAATATCTTCTTCAATTGTAATCGGCAGCTTATTTTCTGTAAGCATGTTACTTAATTCATTTGCTAACATTTTTTGTTGATCCATGGGATGCCCTCCTCGTCATGTAAAAGTATAAATTGATCAAGCTTATTTCTTTTCTTTTTCTTCTTGCTGATTCTGTACTTTTTCAATTCCAGTGTTTGATTCAAATCCAACTCGATAAGTTCCAGATTTTTGTTGTTTTACTGAATCTGGCATTTGATACTGCTTTAAATCATCCTGAAACTGTCTTGTGCTAGGGTTTCCTTCCACTTATATTCCTCCTCAGTAAAGTAAGTTTTGACGCTTTAGTTTCCCCAGTTCGTAAAACAATTAAGCATGTTGTACATGGCTCTTTGCAACAAGTATCTAATTAATTCTCGGGAAATAAAAATATAACTTAACCTTCCACTTATTTTATCTTCAAATTTTCAAACAATAGGGCTAGGAGGTGTTTTTATGCCAAAGAAAGACTTTAAAGGCGTTGATAATTCAGGAATTGCAGAAAGAGTTGATTATAACAACTATAAAAATAAAGATAGCAATAATGACCCTACGCTTAACCGTATTGTCGAAGAAGATGGGCGTGCTCTTGATCCGAGGGAAACCTTAGAAAATTTCTTCACTGACCTTGAAGGCGAAGATCCACAAGAAATTACAACTTAATAAAAAAAAGTAGAAAACGGCGGATCTTTTTAAGCGAAAAGACTTATGAAACGCAGATATTTTCATTAAAGAACCTGCTGTAAACGAGTTAACATGATTTGAAAAAATGAGGGCTATTAATAGAGGTGAAGTTAATGTCGCACACAGAAACTGAACGAACAACGTATATGTATGATCCTTTCACTATACAAGGTCTTGAAATGAATATACCTAAAAAAGACGAAGGCAGCCAACCGCTAATAAATCGCTCAGGACTGAGTACCTCTACGTTCAAAACCAACATGAATAGAAAACATTTTGAACGTTATATTTATTAGCAGGAATATCCTGCAGCTTTTTATCTTATAAAAAGATCCTTCTATTTTATACGCTAGAAGGGTCTTTCCACTAAATATTCTCATTTCAGTATAGTAATCAATTGCTTGTGCCTAACGTATTGGGAAATTCACCTTCGTGTTAGGTTTGGATAGGTAATAAAAGTGGTTAGTGTTTTTTCATATACTGTCTGTACATCCATTGTAGAAAGGATTTAACGAAATGCAGAAGCAAACCTTACTTTTTAATTTAGACGATACGCTTGTTCACTGTAATAAATATTTTAGAGACACCATAAATGCTTTTGTGGCTCAATTGCAGGAATGGTTTGAGAATCTGACTAAGGAAGAAATAAAACAAAAGCAGTTAGAGATAGATTTAAAAAGTATCGAAAAGCATGGCCTTCACTCTTCCCGTTTTCCAGAATCATTAGTAGACACTTATTTATTTTTTAGTGAACAAAATCATCAAGATATCCATGACGATAGAGTCGAAAGAGTCAAAAAAATTGGTCAAAGTGTATTTGAAGTACCGATAGAGCCTTTGCCAAATATGTATGAAGTATTAGATAAGCTTAAAGAACAAGGACATGATCTCTACTTGCACACAGGTGGAGACGAGGAAAATCAAGGTAGAAAAATTGTTCAGCTAGAGCTAGCTAAATACTTTGAAAAAAGGGTATTTATTTCTGAACAAAAAGATACATGTGCGTTAAAAGAAATACTAAACCAAATTAAGTACGATCCAAAAAAGACTTGGATGATTGGCAATTCATTAAAAACCGATATAAGGCCGGCAGTAGAAGCTGGAATATATGCGATTCACGTACCTTCTGAACTGGAGTGGAGCTACAACCAAGTTAAAATTGATGTTGCGCCAAAAGGTAAATTGCTAACTGTTAATTCATTGCTGGAAGTTCCAGAAATCATTCAAAAGCATGCTCAAGAAACGGTTGTGTCCACCTAATATTAGGTCATATGTAAACACAATATACAGAAACAGCCAACCGTTGATTAAACCTTACCCAACGGTGGCCAGATAAAATTCTTATGTTTTTTCTAATCAACTCACATACTACACAGAGGAGGTGACTGATATGGCAGATCAATCCAAAGAATCAGAAAAGATGATATGTGAAGATCATAATTCTCCAGTTGACGAAAGAAGCTACGATTTATACGAAGCGACGCGTAATTCACTTTTACGTAATGAATTAGACGATAAAAACAAAACCATTTTAAATAATATTGATAACGCAGCGATGGATGTTAATCTTGAGGAATAATGGACATTAAAAAAACTTCTATTTCTTAGTCTCATAGCTATGTTACTAAGGATACACATTTCTTTTTCTCTTAGTAGAAAAGACCCTAAATAATTAGGGTCTTTTTTAGGTATTTGTCCAAACATTCTATGGTTGTTTCACATACAGTAATAGGAGTCTACTAACAGAAAGGAGAAGATTTTTAATATGAGAAACAACTATCCTTATCAGCACTCTAATTACGGTGGTTATCAAGGGGCTATGTATCCTCAGCAAGGCAGCTGCGGTTATCCTCAAGCTAAACCTTGTGGCCAATTGCCTCCTCAAACCATGCCTGCTCAGTATGACCCAGTTAAACAAAATACATCTTTTACTGGTCAAGATGTGTTTGTACCAGTGATGCACCCTAGTCATACCACAAATGTTTATCAAAAAAATTATAAATATATGCACTCATTCCCTCATACAGAATCCGTTCTATATCAGGAAACGCATCACCATTTTTGTGCTCCAAGCTGCCCTCCTAGACCTCGTCCTTGGTGCTGATAGCCAAAAAAGCCCCTTCATTTTAACAATGAAGGGTTTTTACTATGTGAAATTTAGGATGTTATTTAGCTATCGTTAAACAAAGTAGCCTATTTTTGACCAAAATCCAATCGATATGAGCTATGTCTACATATAATACCTTAACCCATGTATATTTAAAGTTTTTTCCTTTAGTTAAATACCACGAAAAGAGGTGTTTGTATGTCTAGTTATGGTGGAGCAGGTTCTGGTTTTGCTTTATTAGTTGTCCTGTTTATTCTTCTTGTCATTATTGGATGCAGCTGTTACGGCCGCGGATTTGGCTATTAATAACAATAAAAAAGTCTTTCTCTAATTTGAGAAAGACTTTTTTATTCTAGGTTGTGCGGGGTTGCTTTTATACGCAATAGAACTGATTGGGCGGAATTCAAATAATCTATTGCAGAGGGAGTAAAACTCATATATGGGATCTGAGGATGCTTCATTGTATGTAAAAGAAACTAAAAGGTTATTATTTTTTATTTATAGTGATATAAAACGTAGTCTATCCAGTTCGGGGAGCAAATTTCGTTTTTCATCATATGCTAAATGTATGAACGAGAAGGAGGTGAAGTTTATGTTCTTTGGCGGTTATGGCGGAGGTTGTGGCTATGGTTATGGCGGCGGCTGCGGTTACGGCGGTGGCAGTGGTTTTGCTTTAATTATCGTGCTGTTTATCTTATTAATCATTATTGGCTGTGCTTGTTGGGGAGGATTTGGCGGTTGCTAATTATTAGCCTGCCTTTATCTCTAACTTAAAAAAGTTAGCTTTATGCTAGCTTTTTTTATTTGTTAAATGAGGACATGTATAGTGATTAGTACTAATACCTGCTGTGTTAACCAATGGTTTACAGCTTGTTACTAAGCGTTTATGGAATTTTTTACATATTCATTGTAAGCTAAGCCTTAGAGGTGATGAAGGTGAATTTAGGGGAACAGCTGCAGAAGTGAAGCGAAGAGAAAAAGATGTCCAGGAAAGAATTAGCTGGGAAAATGAATGTATCTAGACAAGCTGTCTATAAGTGGGAAAATAATAAAGGGTATCCTGATATTGAGAACCTTATTAAGTTAAGCGAACTTTATAATGTGACGTTGGATGAATTGATTAAAGGGGATCAATCTTTTCAAAGCAAAATAGGAATCGATCGAAAAAAGAGTGAGGATTTATCAGACTCTGGTTTTATTATCGGAATCATTCTTGTATTTGCAGGACTGTTTTTAGATTTGGGTACATTTTCAGCTGGTGTTACCATACTAGGTTTTCTAACGATGTTTTTTTATGATGATTTAAAGAAAACGTTTTGGAATATAAAAAAGGATTTTAAGGAAGAAAGGTAAGTAAACAGGCTTTAAGTTCTCTTAGAGCCTGTTTTTGTAACTTCAGTTTTCATTAAGAAACCTGCCAAGATGATAAAGACAGCAGATAAAAGCAATGCGGTTAATCCTTGTTTTAAAATAAATCCAAAAATTGTTATAGAAAATGATCCTAAAAAGAACATTAATTTGACTAAAATATTTCTTTTACTCATTTATAACCATCTCAATTCTACATACAGACAATCTATAAAGTTACTGATATTGCTTTCTTTGTCCAACACTCCACGCTAAACCTAAAACAGAAACAGTTATAACTATCGCTGTTAACATAACTATATTCACCTCTTTTTCCTTATAATTACATTGTAACATAGCCTCAGCGTGCTATTTTAAAAGAGATGTGAGAATGACCAATATATTCACTACTTAAAGGATGAAAGTTATTATACTCAGCATAAGGACCATGAATATTTGAAATAAGTTTAGTTGAAAATTCACCTCTTTGTTTTGGGGAAATGATGTAAAATGATGATAAGAGGAGGGATGGAAATGAATGGAACAGATGCAATAGTATTAAATATAAAAGAGATTAGAAGAAGAAGTATAAAGGTTTGGCAAGCAATTCCTGATGATAAACTTGATTGGAAGCCAGATAAAGAAGCTATGACATGCATAGAAATGGTTCGTCATGTCTTGGAGTCAGAATACTATTATCATCTAGCTATCGAAAATTTTGGCAGCTTAAAGGAATTTGATTCTCCTTTTGAAAAAAGACCCTTACAATCTATAAAGGATGAATTGGAGTTTGCAGCATCCTACCACCAACAATTTTTAGACATGATTACTACTTTTTCTGAAGAAGATTTAACTAACATTCAAATAGACCGTTCAGATGTTGGTTATATTCGTTCTTTAGGGGATATGTTGATGCGGATAGGCTATCATGAATCCGTACACGCTGGACAACTCTTACAGTATTTGAGGATCATGGAGGTTGATCGACCTAGAATATGGGATTAAATTAATTCACTAATATGTATATCATAGATAAAGTTAGTTACCGTAATGAGCTAAGAAACATTTTTGTATTTATAGAAAGCTCAATGTTTGCAATCTGTGAATTTGACCAAACATCGCTGCAATATTTTTCTGAATAGACGAGCCAATTAATTAGCTATAAGCAACTATACCAGCGGCTATCTCCATGAAGATAGCCGCTGCGACTTCTGGGTCTTGAAAACGTGCTCCGCATGGCATATCATTCAAGCCTGCTTCTGAACGTTCAGGGAAAAGCTACTTCATTTTTGTTTAATAGCTCTTCTACATCTTTCATTCATTTAGATGATTCAAAATATGTTTCGGTGCTTATTCTCCGTGCTTTAGTTTTTTTATATACCTTATCAAGTACTTTACAAAGATATCATCTCTTACTAACCAAGCGGCATAATTCCTTTTTAAAAAGATTTCTGCTTCCTTAAAGCTTTTAAATGTATGAATCGATAGCCCTTTGCTATTTTCAATTATCCATTCATTTTCATTCTGAAGAGAAACAAAGAACATATCATCATTTTGAGTTTCGTAGAGAGAACCAGATGAAGATTCTTTCAAATTATATCGGTTTCTTCTTGCATCCTCTCGCACAGGATCCAGATGAAATGTATCTGTTACAAACTGGTTATAAGCCTCATTAGTTAACGAACATCCAGCAGCTTTTGCGTGACCTCCGCCTCCATAGTGACCAGCAACTTCTGATACATCCACGTGATCATGAATGGTCCGAAGACTAATTCTTTTTCCTCCCATATTCAATATGGCAATGTAATCAAGGTGAGGATATTCTTTTCCTAATTCGTTTCCAAGTTCTGAATGATACGATTCAGCGTACACGATTCCTGCTAAATAGTCACCTATAGAGGTTTGCACCAATTCTCTTCTTTTTCGACGAATATAACGTTCTACTTTATCTTCTTCCATATCTAATATCTTCTGTTCAAACTCGTCAAAAAAGAAGTGGTCACTGTTTTGAAGCCTGTTAACCATTTTTTCTTCAAACTCGTCAATAGATATTAAAAAGAAGAGAGCATTTAGCCTGTGTGCCTCTTGGTTGTTGTTCTTTTCCCATTCCCAAGTATCATACTGCCTTACTAGTTCTACAAATTCATCAATCGCATTGGAAGTCTGGATAAGTTCATTTTCTATAAGGTATTCATAAAACAAGGACGTTCCTGAGGCTAAGTTCCCTTCGTTATCTTCCACGACAACGTGTCCCCATTTATATTCGTTGAAATGAAGAGCTGTTTTATGATGATCAAGCAGCTGGACTTTTCCTCCTGTTTGATAAAACTCTTCAAGTCTCTTTTCATTCTCTTCGTTTACTGATAAATCCGTGATAAATAAATGTGTATTTCTTTCTTCATTTTCTAAAAACCATTCTACTTCACGGTTAAGCGATGCAATAGAGTTATAACGAATTTTTATTCTGTCTCCAAAAGCTAACTTTGCTAAAATTCCGCATCCAACTCCATCTAAATCCGTATGTGATAACAGTTTATACATATCTTTCACCTCGAAATTATTATGATACGAGAGAAAGATTTTTAACCATGGGGGCTTTAGTTTGCTGAAGAGCACTATCGTAAAACTAATTTTTCTTTAGTTAACTATGTTAACGTCCAAAAAGCATAGCATATAAAGCTTCTTTCCACTTGACCTATCTGAATACAAACTAAAGTGTCGCCTTAATTATATGTTTAGGGAAGAGCTTCTCCGTTTAAAAGTATTGTAGGCAACAAGAAAACATCTTAGTTAAGCATAATGATATCTATGGTATAAGAAAAACATTGGTTTTTACATTCTTTTAAAAACGGAAAGGGGATAATATATGAGATCTTCTGCTGAAGCACAAAAGAGTTTCGTTCAAACACCATTAAACGGGAAAAATATTTTATCGAGACCTTATCTAAACAAAGGGTCTGCATTTACAAAAAGAGAAAGAGAAGAACTCAAGTTAGATGGATTATTACCGCCTACCGTACTGACATTAGAAGAACAAGTACAGCGTGCTTATCAACAGTTTAAGAATGCATCAAATGATCTGCAAAAAAATAATTTATTAAACGACCTGCATAATCGAAATGTAGTATTGTTTTATCGATTATTAAAAGATCATTTGAGTGAAATGCTGCCGATTATTTACACACCAACCGTCGGAGAAGCTATTCAAGAATATAGCCATCAATATCACCGTCCTGATGGTCTGTATTTGTCTATTGATGAAGCGGACAAAATGGAAGAAGCGATAGAAAATGTAGAATTAAGCTCAGAAGATATTGATTTAATCGTAGTTACAGACTCAGAAAGCATTCTTGGAATAGGAGACTGGGGAGTAGGCGGAATTAACATTGCAGTGGGTAAATTAGCGGTATATACAGCTGCTGCTGGTATTGATCCGAGCCGCGTTCTTCCCATTGTGTTAGACGTAGGAACCAATAATAAAGAATTACTTAAAGATCCGCTTTATTTAGGTAATCGCCATGAGCGTGTGACAGGCGAAGCTTACAATCAATTTATCGATCAATTTGTAAATAAAATAATAAATAAGTTCCCAAAAGCATTGTTACATTGGGAGGACTTAGGAAATAAAAATGCCAGACGCATTATAGAAGAGTATGGAGATCATCTTTTAACATTTAATGATGATATCCAAGGTACGGGTGTGATTACATTAGGTGCTATATTGACTGCTTTAAAAATTACAAAAACCTCCCTAAACGATCATCGTATTGTTGTCTTTGGACCAGGCTCTGCAGGTATTGGAAACGCTGACCGAATCCACAGTGCGATGGTTCTTGAAGGTCTCTCGGAAGAGGACGCATATGATAGGTTTTGGGCCTATGATTATAGAGGACTGTTAACGGAGGAGATAAATGATTTAGCTTCGTTCCAGCAGCCCTATGCCCGTAAATTAGAAGAAATAAAGAATTGGAAAAAAGATAAGGAAAATAAAGTACCTTTGTTAGAAGTAATTAAACAAGTAAAACCTACTATCTTAATTGGAACATCGGGAGTAACAGGGGCATTTAAGGAAGAAATTATTAGAGAAATGGCTCGCCATGTAGAAAGACCTGTGATTATGCCTTTATCTAACCCTACTAAGTTAGCTGAAGCTACCCCGAAAGATATTATAAATTGGACAGATGGCAAAGCATTAATTGCAACAGGAAGTCCATTTGATTCAGTGGAATATAGAGGAAAAACATATGAAATTGGCCAAGCTAATAATGCCTTTGTATTTCCTGGTCTTGGTCTAGGCGCAATTGCTGTAAAAGCTGAAAAATTTACAGAGACGATGTTCGCTGAAGCGGCAAACGCAGTCGCTCATATGGCCGAAACTCAAACCAAAGGTGATACGCTACTTCCTCATATTAAAGATCTTCAAAACGTATCCAAAACAGTGGCTATAGCTGTTGCAAAAGCTGCTATTAAAGATGGTGTATCTAGAGTTCAAGAACAGGATGTAGAAAAATTAATAGAAAAAGCTATGTGGAAACCAGAATATAAGGCTATCCGATCAATAAGTAAGACAGAAGGGTAAATCTTTTTAAAGTTATTCTTTTCGTGACCCGGTGTAAACAAGTACATTCAATGTTAAAAAGAGATGTTTTTTTTCTTATATAATATATAAACTCTTAGTTACCATAATTACATCTCTCAGAATTAAAAAAGGAAAGTGAGGCATAACTAAATCCCTTTAATCTAAAGACGAACAACTGGAATGCATGCTTTAGTATGAATCACTTATTACACAGCTGTTGATTTCCCTCCAATCAACAGCTAGAAGCAAATATATATGAAATCTACGTTCACCATAACCATGAAAAAATCCGAACGAAGTTGATTCTTTATCAAGAATCTCGGTTCATCGTTCGGATCTTCCTTTGACTAAAATACTTTTATTCCAGTCTCTCTTTTTACTAATCTGTCTATTTTTGAGGTTTGCTCTTCCTGTTAATAAGTTATTTATTATATGTCGCATCGGTATTTTTATAGTTATTAGTGTTAAGAACATTTTTATCTAGATACTTATGGAAGAACCATTCACCGACGGCTATAACAATAGCTGATACTACAGTCGCCTGAATAACAGGTATGGTATTTCCAAAAAAGGATGCCCCCATTATCCAGATGACTAAAAAAGATAAAATAAGATCAGAAATTGTAGCGACAATGTTTCTTTTTTTGTAGTCTGAGTCATCAGCAGCATTGCGATATACTAACAAATCACCAAGGGCATAAGCGACAACTGTGAGGACTAAACCGATTAGTATAATGTCACTAAAAGCGTAATTATAAATGCCTGTAAATACTATGCCTAAGACTACAGCGCTCATTGCAAACTTTATAATAAGAGCCTTTACATGTTTCATCTTTTTTCTCATCTCCCTTTTATTATCTTTTAATGAATATATACCCAGTCCAAGGGAAGGTAATCTTTTTTAGATAAACGTTTTGCCTTAAGCAAGCTAGCATTTATTTAATCGAATTCCTTTAAAAGGGAAAATCATTTGATTCACTCTTTTAACTACGGGTCTATTGTTAAGAAGGGTAGAATAGCGGGTACATAAAAAGTAAGGAGAAAAGATCTTAATGAAGGAGGAAAGCTTTATGAGTAAAAGTATTATAGGTGTATATGAGTCGCCGGAAGAAACATTAACTAGAATTGAGAAATTAAGAATGATAGGGTATGAGGATAATGAAATTACAGTTCTAACTAATCAAGAGACCGCAGCGGGCAATCTAGCTTATAGAACGAATGTAAACGTGGATAAGCTATCTGCTGCTGACCAAGATAAAGTCACTCAGGAAGATATGACTGGAGGGGCCCAGCCAAATTCTTTTTTAGATAAATTAAAGAAATTTTTTGTGGTCCAAAACTACTCAAATGAAGAAGACCGTGCAACAAACTTAGGTATTCCCACAGAGGAGCTAACCTCTCATAAAAAAGATTTGGATGATGGAAAGTTTGTAATTGCTGTGACTTCTCATAAATTAAATGAAAAAGGGTTAGACTTAGAGTGATATATTTGATTTAAAAGTGGAATTAAAAGGAGGTGTACGCGTTAGCGTATACCTCCTTTTAATATATAGAATTCACAAGAACAATTGTTTGTAAAGAAGATTATTTATTGCGATAACCTTCCTTTAAATATTTACGTAAGTGAAAATCGTGCACTAATTTAATCGTCGGACGAATGAGCAATTGCACGCTCCCAAGAACAAATAACCAAATCCCTATATTTTTTAAGGAATCATAGAAGAATAAAATACTGCCAATTAGGAACCAGATGCCTATCAAGAAGTCATTAATCGTATTTATAACTTTATAACTCTTTTTAAAGAACAATTCGTATTTACCTACTTCAATCTCCCCGTAGTCTTCTTTTCTTCCCATTTCTGCCATTGTAACTCCCTCTTTTTCTTGAATTTCTTTTTTAATTCCCTTAGCAAGTCATAAAAAAACGTCTTTTGTGACAGGGATATAATGGCAAGGGAACAAGTGTAACTTTAGTGTATTTTTTTATCTTAAATTTCCGTTTTTATCCATTGATAATGTAAGCATTGGCTAGAATAGATTCCTGCTCTTCATAGATGCAATAAAACAAAACAAAGGGATCCCGAAAGAGAGTTGAATTGATGACTTATTTAGAAAGCTGTTTTATAGGACGATGCGTGTAGCTTCTTGGTAAAATAAATACTACGCTCAATACTAATGACAAGATCCCCACTAGTACGAAGTATTCTGTACCCATTCCTGATATAAATAGTCCACCTACAGCTGTACCAATTGTTGTTCCTAAGTTAACGGATGCTAAAAATAATCCATTCGTGAAATCAGGAGCTTCTGGAGCCGCTGATGAAATCCAATATTGATTAATATTCATTCCTATACCAGCGAATATTCCCCAAACTAAAGTCATGATAGCCATAGGCCAAGTAAACTGTCCGATGAAGAATAAAATGATGTAAACGACTCCCAATGCAAAAGGGAAAACTACTACCGTTTTGATGGCATTTTTCGTAAGTAACTTCCCTGCAATAATGTTTCCCATAATATTGGCCAATCCGAATAGGATCAACATAAAACTAATTAATTTTCCAGAGAGGTTCGTAACGGTTTTAAGATACTCAGCAAGATAACTGTATACCCCAAATACTGCTGAATTCAGTAAAAGGACAGCCATAATGGAAAGCCAAGTAACAGGGTTTTTTAATACGCTGAGCTGCGTTCCGTAGGAAAGTCTTTCTTTAACAGGCATAGAAGGGAAGAATGCCCATGTAGCAATAAATACTATAGCGTTAATAACAGCGAAAAATGCCATTGAAAGTTGAAACGAAACTGTGCTTGCAAGAAAGCTTGCGATTGGTACACCAAGCACCATACCTGCGGATACGCCAATAAAGACTTTGGAAACAGCTTTTGGAGCGTCTTCCTTACTGACTGAGTTCGCAGCCATTGTAAAAGCTGCTGAAAAATAAATTGGATGAAAGATAGCTGGAATCACACGCGCAATTATTGCAACAGCAAAGTTAGACGTAAAGATAGAGATAATGTTACCTAAAACGAAAATACCAAGCACAAGCAACATCGCTTTCTTACGATTGACTCCTGAAAATAATAACGGCATAGTTGGACCGGATATTGATACAGTAAGAGCAAAGAGACTCACCAGCCACCCGGCCTTTGATACACTGATATGAAAGTGATCCGCAATGTAGGGCAGTATCCCTATAACCCCCATTTCGGTATTTATAATGCCGAAAGCTCCTAAGGTTAAGACAAATATAAGTAGCTTATTTTGTTTAGACATAAAATAAATTTCCTTCTTTCTAAAAAGTGTTCTAGCTGCTTCAAAGCGGGCTGTTTAAAGACCAATTGTCATGTTTTTACTTAGTCACTTTTTCAATGGTAACTGTAAAATCACCATGAATATTTTCAACGTTTTCTTTTCCAGATTCAATTTGACCTAGTATGATAAGGTCATTTGTGGCATCCTCAAAACCTTTATAAAAAATAGCAACATTGCCCCAAGGAGCGTAATAAGCAAAGTCGCCTTTTTTTGATAGATCTCCGGCTTGTACATCATCTGCTGATAATCTTTTTTGTAAAATACTAATTTTCTCTTTACCTATATAATCTTCAAAAATGCCTGTTAAAGGCAATTGAGCTAGAAAAGCCATACTTGCTGGGTTATCGTATATCCTAATCAAGACTTCTTTATCGTTAAACGTTAATTTGATTCTTGTATCTGAAATACGATCTTCTTTTGGCTGTTCTGGTGCTTGGTTTGAAGGATTACTTGCATTATGATCTCTGTCCGCTGCAGATGAATTATTGTTGCTGCAAGCAGCGAGGCCAAGGCTTGCTACTAAGATAGAAGACAGACATAAAAGTTTTTTCATTTTAAGCTCCTTTCCACTTTGAATAATTAAAAATGGTGCTTTTGTGATATGAACTTCGTTGCTATTTATTCTAATGGCTCCTTTTAAATATAGAAAATGCTTATATCTTATATCGTGGTATGCTTGATAAGCATTTCTAAGACGTATACACTAAAAATTGTGAAAGGAGGAGGGGTATATGGAATTTCGAGTTTTACGCTATTTTCTTACGGTTGCAAGAGAAGGAAACATCACAAGAGCTGCTGATTTTTTGCATGTGACACAGCCAACTTTGTCGAGACAATTAAAAGATCTTGAACAAGAGTTAGATAAAAAACTATTTATTCGCAGCAGTCACAGTGTCATTCTGACAGATGAAGGAATGCTTCTGCGAAATAGGGCAGAGGAAATCGTTAATATGATGGATAAATTAGAGGCAGAGTTTAGTTCGATGGAAGAAACAATAGGTGGTGATGTCTATATAGGCGGCGGGGAAACTGAAGCGATGAAACATATTGCACGAGTAGCAAAAGATGTACAGGTACGTTATCCCAATATACGATATCACCTCTACAGCGGAAACGAAGAAGATATAACGGAACGGCTTGACAAGGGTCTGCTTGATTTCGGTATTTTAATTCAGCCAGCCGATATTTCAAAATACAATTATCTTAATATGCCTGCCAAAGATGTTTGGGGCGTCGTTATGAAAAAAGACAGCTCCCTTGCCGTCAAAGAAAGCATTCAAGCTGCGGATTTAGTAAACGTTCCACTGATTTGTTCACGACAAGCCGTGAAACAGACTTTTTCAAAAAATGAATTTGCGGATTGGTTCGGCGAAGATTTTCATAAATTGAATATTGTCACTACATACAATCTTGCCTATAATGCGGCGATTATGGTTGAAGAAGGCGTTGGATATGCCATAACACTTGATAAAATCGTCAACACATCTACTACTAGCAACCTTTGTTTCAGACCGTTACAGCCAAGACTTGAATCAGGTTTAAATATTGTGTGGAAAAAGCATCATGTTCTTTCAGCTGCGGCGGCTGCGTTTTTAAAAGAACTGCAGGAGGAATTTTCACACATTCGAAACTAACAGGGCATCGGTCTAGCTCAAACAAGTGGAGTAAAATAGCTGTAATTGCCCGGGACATGTTAAATAGAGTGAAAGTTGAAAAACGAGGATAGTAAAAGGCCGTATCTATGCGGTATGATAGATACGCCTTTTTGCTGCTGATATAGAGGTGATGTTAAGATCCTTGGAATGGTTTATTATATAGCAGCTCCCATTCGCCGGGATTCGTATCATCTGGAGATAAACCGTTCATAATGTCAAGATAGTGATTTGCTTTCTCTTCCATATACTTTACAGTTTTTTTCGCTTCCTCTAACTGAGCTTGAGCGATCTCTTTTTGCTTTAAAATGATCTCATAGCGCTCACGGATGGTACTTCCACCTTCTAAACACAAATTCACATAGGTTTTAATGTCTTCTACTTTCATTCCACATTGTTTTAAAAATTTTACACCTGTAAGCCAGTTAATGGACTCTTGATCAAAAAGGCGAGTGTTGTTTTTGTCACGCTGTACACTCGGCACTAATCCTTTATCCGTATAGAAACGAACGGTATGTTCCGTTATATCAAGTAGCTTAGCTACATCTTTCACCATATACACTTTCGCCACTCCCTAAACATTTTTTCTTTATTACTGTTTAAAATCCTATCACATTCGTGTAACACGAAGGCAAGAAGATGCTGATCGTTCAAGTTAATAAATTTGTTAGTACCCTCAAAGCAATCTAAACAAATACTCGGCAGAACATAAAGCTGAAGTATAGTTTATCCACTTCCTTCACCGTATACGCTTTAATTCCTCATTGAAAGATTTAACTTAATTTATGTAAAGTTCTTGACCTCGTGTTACACGAAGGGATTAGGATAATGTTTGTACAAGGTTAACCAAACTTACGATGTAAAACAGGAGGAATTTTATATGCAAAACGTTACTTTAAACAATGGTGTCGAAATGCCAATCTTAGGATTCGGTGTATTTCAAGTTCCAGATTCGGCTCAATGTGAACAGGCCGTATCCAACGCGCTTGAAGCAGGGTATCGTTTAATTGATACAGCGGCGGCCTATATGAATGAAGAGGCAGTTGGTGCGGCCATCAAAAAAAGCGGCATTCCAAGAGAAGAGCTTTTTATTACAACAAAGCTTTGGATTCAGGATCAAGGTTATGAAAGTGCTAAAAAAGCCTTTAATGTTTCTTTGGACAAACTAGGGCTTGACTATCTTGATTTGTACTTAATTCATCAGCCGTTTAATGACTATTATGGTTCTTGGCGCGCAATGGAAGAGCTTTATAAAGAAGGGGAAATTCGTGCTATCGGTGTATCCAACTTTTATCCGGATCGTTTAGTTGATTTAATCCTAAATAATGAAGTTGTTCCAGCTGTAAACCAAGTGGAGAATCATCCGTTCTTTCAACAGAAAGATGCAAAAAAAGTGATGGAAGAATACGGGGTACAAATACAAGCATGGGGACCATTTGCAGAAGGTCAGAATAATATCTTCCAAAATGAATTACTTTCTGGTATTGGGGCGAAATACGGAAAAACAGTCGCACAAGTTATTTTGCGCTGGCATATTCAACGCGGTGTTGTGACCATTCCAAAATCTGTTCGCAAAGAACGTATTGCGGAAAACTTTGATGTCTGGGATTTCACGTTACGTGAGGAAGATATAGCCGCAATTACTGCTATGGACAGCGGGAAAAGTGAAATCATTGATCATTTTACTGCCGATACGGCTAAAGCCTTAAATGGATGGGAAATTCATAAATAATGAAAGATTTGCACCATCTAGAAAATGAAATTTTTGATAGTAGTCTACTTTAAAACAGCCATAAAATTGGCTGTTTTTTATTGTTTGAAAATGTAAAATAACGGCTTCTTTTTTCTTTAATTTATTACAAAAAAATCAAATACACGTAAGACATTTCTATCAAATGCGATAACAGCTGTTAAATTTTATCTTAAAAGTGATATTCTTATAAACATTCAATCAGTATGCTTTTAAAGCTATTTATGGATTTAATGTTAGGGTATGAAACAAGTATGGAGAGCCACGATTACTTTATTATTTTAAACGAAGGATGAGTGATGTATGAACAAGCTTATAATACCAGCCGTATTAGTGATCTTCGCTTTATGGATTTTATTACAATTGGCTTTAGGAGGGAATATTTTCAAAAATCCTCTAAATTATTTTATTTTAATAACGGTTTTCTTTTTATTTATCCAACAAGCTAAGGAGAAATAGCCTGACATGATCGCTGCTGTGTAGTCTATAGTTATAGGCTGCTTTTTCTTTTGGCCTCGTTTAAAATAATTCCATCTATGAGCTAATTAGAAAAAGAAGCTTGAACCTTGCTTTATAAAAAATACCTTACGACTGTATTGAAATTTTAAAAAAATATTAAACAGTACCTTGCAATAAACAATAGCTGATGATATATTGTAATTATTAGGAAATGGTTATAAAACAGTACTATACAATGAACAGTAGTGAACTGTGAAAAGTAAAGGGTGAAGAACAGTGAACGTACAATTTAAAAAAGGAGTTTTAGAGCTTTGTGTCCTTGTGTTGCTTGATAAAAAAGACCGCTATGGATATGAATTAGTTCAAAAAATCTCCGATCAAATTGAAATATCAGAAGGGTCGGTATATCCTCTTCTGCGCCGATTAACAAAAGAAGAATACTTCACAACGTACCTAAAAGAATCTACAGAAGGTCCCTCAAGGAAATATTATCAGCTTACCGATAAAGGAAGAGATTATTTATACAAACTTGTCGATGAATGGAACGAGTTTTCAAGAGGTGTTAATCAATTAATTAAAGAAGGTGTGAACAATGTCGAAGAGTAAATTTTTACAGCAATTAAATGAATCCTTAAAACCATTGTCTTCGAAAGAACGGGCAGATATTTTACAAGATTATGAAGAGCATTTTTCCATTGGCTTAGAAGAAGGAAAAACAGAGGAAGAAATTGTAACGTCGCTAGGTTCTCCGAATCAAATAGCTAAAGAATTGCTCGCAGATTATCACGTTGAGCAAGCAACAGCTAAGGCAACAACTCAAAATATTTTAAGAGCCACGTGGGCCGTAATTGGTTTAGCTTTTTTCAATGTAGTAATTGTTCTTGGGCCCGCCGTGGCATTAGCTGGCTTCATTTTGTCAGCTTGGGCCATAGGTCTATGTTTCTTGCTATCTCCCATTCTAGTTCTCGGTGAGGCTATTGTACATTGGAGCGGCTTTTTTCTCTTTAATTTATTTATGTCTTTAGCATTTTGCGGAATTGGATATTTTATTATGTTAGGTATGTTAGTTGTAACGAAGCTAGCTATAAAAGGCTTTGTACGTTATCTAAAATACAATGTATCACTCGTGAAAGGCGGTTTAAAACGTGCTGAATAAAAAGAAACTCTCCATTCTTGCAGGTATTCTCATCCTTGTTGGGATTATAGGAGGCCTCCTTACGTATCGTGCTATTGATCCTGAACCTATTTCAAAAGAAAAAGTTATTAAAAGCAATCAAGTATTCAAGGTAAACATTGATACGGATAATACTCGTGTTCATGTGTACCCTATCAAAGGCGATAATATCAAAGTAACATTAAAAGGAGAAACATCTACTAATATAAAAAGAGACTTCACTACTGCCGTTAAAAATTCAACGCTTTTCATCTCCTATAATGAACAACAGCGCAGCTGGGTCAATTTTGACATTGTTAGTGTATTAAAACCGCTATCCATCAACGTTTATCTGCCTGAAAAACAGTATAATTCATTGGGGATTTCCAGCAACAATGGGTATGTGTCTGTTAAAAAATTACGCGCAGCAGATATTTCCATTCGTGCAAACAATGGGCGTGTAGAATTAGAGAACATTGATTCACAAAACTTGAACACCAGCGTACACAATGGACTTACAAGCATAAAAAATGCTGCAGCAAAAACGGTTAAAGCAAAAGGGAATAATGGGAAAATAACGCTCAGTAACGTGGAAGGTAGTTTAAAAGGGGAAACCCATAACGGAAGTATCGCCTTAGAAACAAAAGAACTTGATCGAGATATTGACCTTAAAACGAACAATGGAAAGATTAAAATTACGACGGAAAAAGAACCAAGTAACGTTCAATTTAATGTTTCCGTGGACAATGGAAAAGTCGATATTCTAAATAAATATGATAGGGACGCTGTTATTGGAAAAGGAAAGAATATTATTAAACTAGCCACTCATAACGGCAGTATTTCCGTAACAAAGTAGCCTGTTAGCTCTACGGCACAAAGCTCATCTGCAAAAAAGCAGAGGCACAGCTAGCCGCAGATAATCAAAAAAAGGTTTCACTCATTGAACGTTGATGAGTGGAACCTTTTTTCTATGCAAGATTAATAAGGTAACAGCTTGTCATGACATATATAAACAGTATTAATTTCAGATCCTTTTGAATTTTTATTCATTTTAATTTATACTTTGGTAAGTAAATGCAGAATAAGGTTCTATTAGAACAATCTCTCCAAAGTTTGTGTGTAGCAAGATAAGGTACATTTACTTTAATCTGAATATTTCTAATAATTTCTTTAATCTTAAGATCACGCATGAAGGAGAGGCATTTACAAAAATGAATTTAGGGGGATCAACATGATATTTGGTGTATTAAAAGACAATAAAGTGGGAGAGTATCGAGTCATTATGACACCTTTAGAGGTTGCTACTATTAAAGACGATGGCCATACGGTCCTTGTTCAAAAAGATGCGGGCGCATTAGCGGGATTTACGAATGAACAGTATGAAAAAGAAGGGGCCGAAATAGTAGAAACAACAGAAGAGATGTATGAAAGATGTGACTTTATAGCAAAAGTTAAAGAGATTGAAGAAAATGAGTATAAGTTGCTCAAGGAAAATCAAATTATCTATACGTGTATACATCCAGCTGCACATAAAGAGCAGGTACAAGCTATCCTCGATAGCAAATGTATCGCGTTCACTGCGGAAGATTCACATCGATTTGGTTCAGTAAACTGTGAAGCAGCAGGAAAACAAGGCGCACTAATGGGGCTTCAAGCCATGCTGACGATTAACGGAGGAAAAGGAAAATTTGTTAGTGGCTTAGCTGGAGCTCCCGGTATGAAGGTACTGATCCTTGGAGGAGGACTAGTAGGGAGGTCCGCTCTGCAAGTTTTACATTCATTAGGTGCGTGGTGTACGGTTATGGATATAAATTACGGAACATTAAGAGATATCGGCAAAACGTATAATGAAAAAGTGAATACTCAGCTATCAACTAAGCAAAATATTAAAAAACTGCTTCCTGAAACTGATATGGTAATTAACTGTGTGAAATGGCCAAAGGAACGCAAAGATTATTTAATAGAATACGATATGCTCAATTTAATGGAAAAAGGATCAGTTATTGTAGATATTAGCAATGACACTGACGGTGCAATTGAATCTTTCCGTGAAACAACTCATGAACATCCTACATATATTGAAAATGGTGTCGTTCATTACTGTGTCAGCAATATTCCTGGAGCGATTGCTAACTCTACTTCTGTAGCTTATGCAGCGTCCGTGCTGCCACATATTCAGTCCATCCTAAATTCAGGTGTAAAATCAGCCTGTATCAAAGATGGATTTTTAAGACGCAGCTTAACCGCTTATAAAGGATACCTCACACATGAAGAAACAAGTGCTATACAAAATAGACCTTGGGTCAGACCAGAGGACGTATTACATATACAAGGGGAAAAGCTAGACCCAGCACCACCCGCTACATCAACAAGATCAGCTAATTTGTTAAGTATTTAACGTTGCAAAAGGAGGGTACAAATGACTGTATATACGATACTAGTAGATTTTGCTTGTGCCAGTGTTCTGATTTTAATAGGTATGCTGCTTCGTGCAAAATTTAAATTTATCCAAAGAAGTTTTATTCCAGCAAGCTTATTGGCAGGTTTTTTAGGTTTAGCATTAGGACCTAGCTTTTTAAACATCCTACCTTTTTCTGAAGATATTAGCTCCTATGCAGGGATTATTACCATTTTTGTATTTGCGGCAGTTGGAATAAACGGGTTTTCTTTTTCACCCGGCAATATGAAAAAAGATATCAATCGAATGGGCGCATATGCCACTTATAAAATTCTTTGTATAGGCCTTCAAATGTCTATTCCAATTGTCTTTTCTATTTTAGTGATTTCAAAGTTTGCTCCAGAAATTAATAACGGATTTGGTTTACTTTTAGCAGCCGGATTTTATGGAGGTCATGGAACAGCGGCAGCGGTAGGTACAACCTTTGAAAACTTAGGCTGGGAAAATGCAACGGACTTAGGAATGACCGCTGCTACTGGCGGTATTTTAGCAGGTATTTTTGGTGGACTTATTTTTATAAAATGGGCAACTCGAAAGGGATACACTCATTACGTAAAAGACTTCTCGGAAATTTCGGAGGATTTAAAAACAGGATTAGTTCAGCCTAAAAATAGAACGGCAATGGGGGATGATACTATTTCACCAATTGCGATGGATCCATTAGCCTTTCATTTAGCATTATTAGTGGTGCCATCAGGTTTGGGATACTTATTAAATAATTATATTGCGACTGCTTGGGGACTAGAATTCCCAACGTTTACAATAGCATTTTTGATAGCGCTGCTTATGTACATATTGCTAGGCAAAGGAGAAAAAGGGGTTTATAAATACGTTGATAGTAAGGTAGTCGATCGTTTAGGCAGTGCAGCAACCGATTTTCTTGTATTTTTTGGGGTAGCTTCAATTAAATTACCTATTGTTGTGGAATATGCACTTCCACTTGGTTTATTAATGCTTTCAGGTATAGCAATAGTAGTGGTGATGCTAGTCGTAATTGGACCGGCTATGAACTATGAAAGCTGGTTTGAACGTTCCATATTTGTGTATGGCTATTCAACAGGTGTATTTGCTATTGGACTTACATTATTAAGAATTATTGACCCTAATAATAAATCAAAAACACTTACAGATACAGCAGTAGTTGGACCGCTTAATACACCGTTAGAATTATTTGCGTGGTCAGCAGGGCCTGTTATGCTACTAAGCGGACAGCACTGGACGTTTGTTGGGATTTTTGCAGGAATATCTATCCTATGTTTCGTCATCGCTAGAATCTTCAAATGGTGGCACTGGAAGGTTCCTTTAGGCGAGCGTCCTCCTGTTCCATTAGATAGAAATGAAGGGTTTATTCGAATAGCTGGAGAACATATTGAAAAATAACGTAGGTTAAATAAAATATGCATACTAAACTCATTCTATTTATATCTTATGAATGAGAGACAAGAGCCCGTAAACGTATGTTTACGGGCTCTTACAATGCAATGAGAAGCTTGTGATAGAGAAGGGGAATTCTTTAGTTTTCTAACAGGATTTTTCTCTTGTCTTTCCTCCTGAACGAATTGTTCGCAAGGGACTTACATTAAGCTCGTGATAAGTCCTATTGTACTCTCCGTAAGCAGAAAACTTTAAAAAATATACCTTCTTTTATGCTGAAAAAGGAATATTTCTTTAAATAAAACGATACTATTTTCTGATACAACCTATTCCTGCGAAAGGAGCAAAAATAAATGAAACGATATGTTGCATACGGCTTGTTGCTCACAGTGTCTTTAGTATTTGCGCTTTTTTTAATTGTTGATTGGCGCCAATACGAAACTGGTTTAGAACATGCTATTAAGCCTGCTGCTAAGAACTATGAGAACAGCAAAAACTATGTTTCTGACGAACGTATGATAGATGTCATTGTAAAGCTAACGGAAGAAAGTCCTGCAACATTTGGAACAAGATTAAAAAGTGCGCAAAGAATAGATGAGGGGCGTGTCCATGTGAATACCAATAAGCTAGAGGGCATTATTGAGTTAAAAGATATAGAAGGCAAGACCTTGGTATGGCGTGTACTAGACAACACATCAAATCATTTAATTATAGAAAGCAAGAACTGGGGAAATGAATAAGGGACCTGCGGATGGTTTCTTTCCTAATTAAAAGAGGGTGAGAAAAAGTATGTTAGTGATGTCTCAACCTCTTTATGTCCTTCTTATAAGCTGCCATTGCCAATTGTTATTGGAAAATTTAGCTAAAACAGAGGATGAAAGATATTTTTGATTTAATACTCATTAAAGTAGGTTTGAATCTTTTGAGGGTCCTTTGTTTTTGTTAAAGCAAGCATTAAAAGAATACGGGCTTTTTGTGGATTTAATGAATCGGATGTAACAAACGTATCTTTATCATCTGATTCTTCATGTGTCACAACTCCGCTTCCTACCCGGCTAGATCTAACCATAACTACGCCTTTTTTTACCGCATCTCTAGCACCTGTTAGAGCAGCATCGGATAGCAGTCCATTTCCTGCTCCTGCAACGACTATTCCTTTTGCTCCAGTTTTTACGGCTGTGTCATAAAAGTCCCTAGAATCGTTTTGATACCCATATATGATATCTACTTGAGGAAGCTTATCTAATTTTGATACATCGAATATTGATTGTGTTGTATGCTTGCGAGTTGGTTTGTTATAAAATATTATCTTATCTCCAGCTATTTCTCCTACATATCCTTGTTCAGAGGATTTAAACGTATCTACTGCCGTTGTATGTGTTTTTGTTATATAACGAGCTGCACCAATTCGATCGTTAAGCGCTACTAAAACGCCGGTATTTCGTGCGTCTTTTGTAGAAGCAATTTTCACTGCATTATACAAGTTTAGCGGTCCATCTGCACTTATAGCGGTAGCTGGTCTCATTGAACCAACCACAACCACAGGTTTGTCACTCTTTACTACTAAATTTAGAAAATAAGCCGTTTCCTCCATCGTATCAGATCCGTGTGTCACGACAATTCCATCAACATCCTTAGAAGCTAATAGTGTATTAATCCGCTTCGCTAACTTTAACAAAATACTGTTATCTATATTTTGACTTCCGATATTTACGACCTGTTCTCCGCTTACATTCGCTATTTTTTTCAACTGAGGAACAGCTTTGATAATTGCTTTAATGTTAAGAGCTCCTGATTCATATCCAGTTGTGTCTGTGCTGCTTTCAGAAGAGCCTGCAATCGTACCTCCAGTGGCCAAAATCTTTATATTAGGCTGCTCTTCTTTCACTGAATGTTTTACAGTCATTTTAGAATCATTTACCGATGCATTGACCAATGATAAAGGTCCCGAAAATAAGATAACGCTTGATAAAAAGGTGATGCCTATTATTTTTTTCAGTTTCATCTTTATTTAGCTCCTTTTGTTGAAAATACATGTAATGGTATTATTGATGATTTAATTTTAAAATATCCAATCATTTGTCCATACGAAGAATAAATAGATAAATGAATTATTTTTATAAGCTACTTTACTATCAAACGGATTATAAGAACGGGAAACCCTTAATGAAAAATGTGCAAACCATTTAAATATGTTAAGATTGATTTCATCATTTACATAACTTATAGAAGAAGCTCGTCAAAAAGAAGCCTTGGCTAATCATAGCAAAGGCTTCTTTTTGACGAGAATTATGATGAATATGACTAGCTTAAAAGAAATGCACCCAATACTGCTTTTTTTATTTCTATCTGTCAATATTAGGAGGCCTAAAAGCTAACTCACAGTAGAAGAGAACTCAAAAATATACAGTTCTTTTTCTTCATATTAGTATGTTAGCAGTGGAAGAACAAATAAATTATTTGTTCTCTTTGTACCTGAAGTTTCCTCCTAATGGGAAGGGTACGTCTATTTATGATATAACCGACATAAAAAAATACTTAGTACTTTAATTCAATATCACTCATGCAAAAGCTTATTTACTGCATCTTTTAACTTTCCATAAGTTTTCAATTTGCTCATATCTATTCCTAATTGAACAGCAGTTAAGGCTATTTCCGGACGGATACCTGTGATGGTTGTATCAATGCCAAGTAGGTCCAACATCTTTATAACCTGAAATAATTCATTGGTCATCATAGTATCAATCGAAGGTGCACCTGATAAGTCAATAATTAAGCAAGACAGATTGAGCTCTTTTGCTTGCAGCATAACTTTCTTTGCAAAATCACTATTCTTATAATCATCAACCTGACCAATTAGAGGCAGCACACCCACTGTATCGGAAATACTGATGACAGGCGTGCTAAGCTCAGAAATCAGCATTTTTTGAGCTTGAGACTGCGCTTCTGAAACTTGTCCGTAATAAAGCGTAAAAAGTTCTATCATCCGATCAAACGCTTCATTCACTACTTTATTCCATAAAAAAAGCTCTTCGTATGTAATGCTAGATGAATGAAGGTGAAAAAATGATTCAATCTGTTTAAAAAAGATTAAACGAAACTTTTTAAAATGATGAATACTATGATAAAGAGAATCGCCTCTTTGAGCCCTTTTTGAGGCAACTTCCTGTGCCCAGTCACTAAGAGTATCTAATGACTCTCCTATAAGAACTTTTACAATTTTACAAGTGAAATATTGATTTTGTACTCGAAGATATTCGGTTGTTTGGGAAGAGGCATCAGCTGTGTAGATTGAATCCTTTTCCACTTCCCGTGAGTCTAGCCATTCTTGAGACATTTCATCAATATGTTCTAGTAAAAAGTCATGTAGCTTTTCTGTTATTTCCTGCATAACATGTTCTCCTTTATTGTTATCTAACGTTCCGTTTCCCGGTTTACTTGTATGAAAAACTTCTACTTGTTTATGAAGCATCTTGAATATGTAATTGGTAACTATTTATTTAACGTTTCGTTATTATTTAATGTCAGAGGACTCTCTTAATTTTTAATATCTCCTTCTTCCTCCTTTTGATATAGAAAATGGTTTATATAAATGGACTCATTTATGCTAGTTGTAATACCCGGGCGCATTTTTCTGAAACATTAAAAAAATTAGATAATTACTGTTTAAATGGAAACAAGCTGGGAATATAGTTCACAAGCCAGAAAATTCTAAGGAGGAATTGAGACATGTCAAAAAAATTAGCTATGCACGAGACGCTAGAAGTTCATGAAATCTTAACGCTTAAAACGTCGTGTGTAACAAAAGGCACAGCAATGCTGGAATTGGTAGAGGACGAAAAATTAAAAAAGATTTTGGAAGAAGACGTCCAAACGTCTACTGAAGCAATTAATGAATTGAAAAAAATCTTAAAGAAAGCTCAATAAACAGGAGGGATTTAGGAATGGCTGCTAAAAGTACGCTTAACAAAACATTAGATGATCTTGCTATTGCAACTGATTTGTTGTTATCAGCGAAAAACGGTGTACGAACATATGCCGTAGCTCTCACGGAAACAGCAACTCCAGAAGTTCGGAAAGTATTAAAAAAACAATTGGATGAAGCCATCGAACTTCATGAAAAGATTGCTCAATATATGATTGATAATGAAATGTATCATGCCTATGATGTTGAAGAGCAAGTAAATCACGATTTAAAAAAAGCAGATAAAGCGTTAGAGTTAGCAAAAGGTTAAAATCAATATTCGTAGATATATATTTTCTATAAAAAAGAGAAAGTCTAATTCAAATAGACTCTCTCTTTTTTTATCTATATTAAAGACTTTTTGAATTAAGATTATAAAATCATACAAGTCCACATATCGAAGGCTGTATTCCTCATATAAGTATGAACTTTAAATAAATGGAAATCCTGATAACACTACTATCAAAATATTGAATGGAGGTCGTAATGTGACTCATAATGAACACAAGGGAGAACAGCTTCCGCAGACGCCTGAACCATACTGGAGAGATTTTATTGATTTGCCGGAGTTTCCCGCTTTAGATAATGACATGGATGTAGATGTTGTAGTTGTAGGCGGAGGGATTACAGGTCTTACTTCTGCGTACCTCTTAGTCAATGAAGGTCTAAAGGTAGCCGTTTTAGAAGCAGGAAGACTATTGAATGGCACAACGGGACATACGACAGCAAAAGTTACTGCCCAGCACGATTTGATCTACGATGAGTTTATTCAGAATTTTGGAAGAAGTAAGGCAAGATTATACTATGAAGCTAATGCGGATGCCTTGAATTTTATTAAGAAAACAGTTGAAGAACATCAAATTGATTGTGATTTCATCATGCAAGATGCTTACATATATGCTACTACTGATGAGTATGCTCTAAAACTTGAAAAAGAGGCAGAAGCTTATAAGGAACTTAACATTGATGGTGAATTGGCAGACCATATTCCTTTTAACGTAAAAATTAAAAAAGCCCTTGTGATGAAAGACCAGGCACAGTTTCATCCGATTAAATACCTCGTTCACCTCGTTCAAGCTATTAAGCAAAAAGGCGGACTTATCTTTGAACATACAACGGCAGTGAATATTGAATCTGGGGATAAGCAAACAGTTCTTACACGAGAAGGGATGCGTGTTACAGGAAGCTACGTTCTTTCTTGCTCGCATTTTCCTTTCTATGAAGGGCTGGGCCTTTACTCTGCTAGAATGCACGCTGACCGCTCATATATCCTTGCTGTTAAAGCCAAAGAAGCTTATCCAGGTGGAATGTATATTAGCGCTGATCAACCAACACGTTCCCTGCGTTCTACAGTTATTAACGGTGAGGAAATGGTTCTTGTAGCGGGAGAAAGCCATCAAACAGGCCAAGGAAAAGATACAATGGAACATTATAAAGCGTTAAAGAATTTTGGTGAACAAGTTTTCGACATAGAAAATATTGTATATCGCTGGTCAGCACAAGACTTAGTCACGCTTGATAAACTTCCTTATATTGGAGAAATCACCTCGAGTCAACCTAATATACTCGTCGCTACTGGTTATAGGAAATGGGGAATGACAAATGGAACAGCAGCAGCACTCTTATTCAGAGATATAATTCTAGGCAAAGAGAACGCCTATCAACATTTATATTCGCCATCGCGTTTTTACGCAAACCCCAGCTTGAAAAATTTCTTAGTAGAAAATGCTGATGTCGTAAGCCATCTCATCAAAGGTAAGCTTGAAATCTCTGATGTAAGAGCTGAAGATCTATCTAATGATGAAGGGGCGGTAATTACGGTTCGAGGCCATCGAAAGGGAGCCTACAAAGATCAAGAAGGAAAAATCCACATTGTAGATACAACCTGTACTCACATTGGCTGCGAAGTCGAATGGAACAGTGGAGATCGTTCTTGGGATTGCCCTTGCCATGGATCTAGATTTTCTTATACAGGAGAAGTTATAGAAGGTCCAGCAGAAAAGCCTCTGCAGAAATATGATTACACCATGATCGATAACCTTACATCAGAGGATTCTGGGTATTAAAGACATTCTTTCTTTATGAAAATTATTTAAAACGGCAGGCTAGATCATGAACCCTCAGTTGGATTTGAAATCTCTGACTGCAGGGTTCTTTTTTTACTGTTTTACTAAAGGTATGATAATGATGAACTACAATTTCTTTTATGTAAACCTCCTATAATTAATTTGACTTCTTCTATCATAAATATCACATACTTTTTTCCATTTTAATTCACACTGAATATATGTTTTTATTCCTCACAATCAGCAGAAAACCATACAAAATAAACATTTTTCTACCAGTTATAAGAAATAGCTTGCGAACAAAAAATTGTTCATTTTTTCCAAACATTTTTCTTACAGGAACAGACAATTATAAACAAGTACGTTCTATCTACTTTAAGGAGGTTTTTAAGAATGACTAAAAACAATCAACGCTATAAGCAAAAAGATGCTCACCTGCTTGGAGGGAATATTACTGATACTGAATTAGGACAAGAACTGGGAAGCATTCATCAAGCAATTTCCCAGCTAAGTCAAAACTTTTCTCAGTTACAAAATTCTCAACAAGGTGCTCAAACAAGCCAAGCATCAAATCCATTAATGCAGCAGATGCAAATGTTTAGCTCTCAGGCTCAACAGCAAATGCAGCAAACAGACCAACAAGTTCAACAAAATATTCAACAAGCGATTCAATCTATGAACCAAGCTCTTCAAGGCATTCAGGCTAATCAAGTTATGCAGCAAATGTATCAGGCTATTCAGCAAGGTCAACAGCAACAAAATCAACGCCAATCGTCGAACCAAAATCAACAAATTCAATAATGAATTACCTGCAAATTTGCAGGTAGTGATATAGCAATTTTTATAAAATAGGGGTTTTAATTTACGTTTTAATTAGAACCCCTATCTTTACAGAAATTGAGTATTTGGCCTGTAGGTTTTAATTGTAATCATGCTGGAAAGTAAATAAAAAAAGACCTCATTATAATTGAAGTCTTTCTTCTCTTGAAAGATGAACGTTAGTATCTATTAAAGAGTTAGAATTGAAACAATTCTGTAATTTTAAGTTGTCCATAGAGCTTGTTTTTATACGCTCTTGCTTTCATAGCTAATAGTAGAGAAAAATGAATTAAATTTCTTTGTTAATTACTATGTATGTTTCGAGAAGAATTGGAAAAGTATAAAGAAGTACGTGTTATCTATTTTAAGGAGGATTTTATATGACTCAAAATAATCAACAACAAGATCAGCAACAAAAACAAAAAGAGGCTCAGTTACTTGGAACTAAAATTACAGATGTTGAGCTAGGCCAAGAATTGGGGAGCATTCGCCAAGAAATTTCCCAATTAAGCCAAAACTTGTCTCAACTGCAAAACATTCAGCAAATGTCTCAGCAAGGATCACAACAGAATTCTCAAAGCAGCCAAGGCTCTAACTCTTTAATGCATCAAATGCAATCATTTAGTTCTCAGGCTCAGCAGCAGATGCAGCAAACAGACCAACAAATTCAACAAAATATTCAACAAGCGATTCAATCTATGAATCAGGCTCTTCAAGGTATCCAAGCAAATCAAACTATGCAGAAGATGAATCAAGCTGTCCAACAAGCTCAACAGCCATTTGGATCACAAGGGTTTCAAGCATCCGGAAGCCAAAACCAACAAAACCAACAAAATCAACATTCACATGACCAACAAAATCAAATTCAATTGTGATCTTAGAAAGCGAGCATTTGGAAATTTTTAATTAAAGGAATTTCCTCTACATTTTGCTCTTTTAATGTAGTCAACCTCCATGAAACCAAAGGTCATGGGGGTTTTCGTAATTCTCCGTATTCTTGATATCATAGTATTTCATACACTTCATTTTTTATGCAGATGACTATTTCTTACTCCTTTTAAACTATATAAGACGCCATAAAGCGTCCATTTGGAAATCCTCATTGTTTCAAGTTGACAGCATTCATCAAGAACAGCTGCTAGCTCTGTTCAGCAGCTGTTTTTGTCTTTTTGATGTATACCATTATATCGAAAGCTATTTTCCATAATGAATTTTATCAGAATTAACACGTTAAAATACATATTATCTAAGCGCGTTGCAAATATCTAAGGTATTAACGTTGAAAGGAAAAATGAATGAAAAATAAAGAATCCATTTATGATACCTATTTTGAAAAGCAAAAAGAGCTGAATGATGAAAAACTTCATATTTGGTTAGACTATACAGTATTTAGTTGGAGATGGTGGTTAGGAGTATTACTTATACTGGTGATGATTGGAATTTTGATAAAGTTCAGAAAAAAAGAAAGTACAGATCGTTTATTATACACCGGTCTTTTTGTAGCTATCTTTTCTTCATTTCTTGATATGATTGGAGACTTTTTAGGCCTGTGGGATTACCGGTATGAAGTATTTCCTTTAACTTCTAACTACTTGCCGTGGGACTTATTTTTATTACCCATCTCCATGATATTTTTTATACAAGTAAAGCCTAAAATTAACCCCGTAATCAAAGCACTGATTTATTCAGCAGTAGGTGCTTTTATTGGCCTTCCACTACTTAATTGGATTGGCATTTATAAACCGCTGCACTGGAGGTACATTTATTCCTTTCCTATTCTAATTGTTATTTACTTAGCTGCATCCTACATAGCTTCTAGAAGAAAGTTTGAAAAACTATAGGTGGAAATGTTAAGGCTAATGTTCAATAATTAAAGCAAGCTACTCAAGATGCAATAGAGCATCCGCTAATGATTATTGTTAATGCAACTCATAGAAAAAGACTATCTCTTATAGTTGAAAAGAGATGGTCTTTTTAATTTATAAAAAACAGGAAGAGGCAAAAACAGGAGATAGAAGATACTAATTTTATAATTCAAATTACTCTTTTTTAGTAATTAACCAAGTCGTCAATCCCCCTATAAAAATTGTTGAACATGAAAAAAGAAACGTTTTAGGTCCTAGTAAAGGAAGACCTGCTGTTATAATCAAACCGTCTATAATCAAAATAACCATCCCTATGTTCAAAGAAAAAGCTTTTGATATTAGTTGAGCTAGTAAATCTGTTCCTCCAGTGCTTGTCTCATATCGAAGCATAAGACCAACCCCTGTCCCAATAAATATCCCTCCAAGGATTACACTAGAAAAAATAGAAAATTGAAACTGATTTTTAATAGGTTCTAGCCAGTCAATCAATAAAGAAGAAATAATTAGCCCATAAAAACTATTATAAAAATAATGCCGTTCATAAATCCAAGCAAACCAACATAGTGGGAGACCTAAAATAATCATCGTTACACCTGTGGGGAATTCAAAATAATAGTGAAGGATGAGAGCAATTCCAATTGTTCCTCCATCTAATAAATAATGAGGAACTAAAAAACCGTTAATTCCTATGCTTAATAATAAGCTTCCCACAAAAACAACCGGTATTTTTCGGAAAATAATAATCACCTTTTTAGTCAATTTATCTCTTACTATATTTATATGTTTTTATTACCTGTTATGAATTTTTTTTTGTAAATGAATAAAGGCTTATCTCTTGAGCAAACTACCAAAAGCGCCGTGAGGGCATTATAAAATAGCTTTCCACTCCTTACGAAGAAAGAAAAAGCCACTAATTAGAGGAGAAATCTCTAATTAATGGCTTATTTATTTTAAACTGTTTAGATCTTTACTTATTGTTTTAAACGTAGATAATTTACGAAGTGATAGAGTTCATACAACTTTTTGGCTGTACAGTTTAAGTGAGGAATTCGGAGAAAGAAAAGTAAGTTTCATAAGTCAGTGTTATCAATTTGTTTTATTTCTTCTAACAAAGAAAAATTTCTAGGGAGCCAGGGACCCAGTCCAGTATGTCCCCATAGATACAACTAAGGTGTTCAAAGGCCTTCTTTCTTGATTTCAGTAAATTGGTCATTTTTATATCACATCTGTTGGAAAACCTCATGTATTAGGCGAAAAATCTATTGCTCTACTCCACTTAATTACCAATCAAAAAAAGCTTTTAACGCAATCATTGTAGCGGCGTAGACAAGAGATGAGATTAAAAAGGTTGGCAAGTGCGCGTGTTTTTCAAAAGGGAGTTCTTTACTGATAACGTTAAATAACATTGCACCTGAACTAAATGCAATCATCGACTCAATAAGCAGGCCGGATGAGGGCCCGAAGACGCCCATGATTGATCCAAGAAAAGTTGCCCCTGCAAGCATATAGCGACCTCTGTTTTTGTGCAAGCGATGATGTTTTTTTCCTAGATGGTAGGACCACCCGATAAAGTGAAGGCTGATAGCCAATCCATAGAATAGTGATTCAACTCGCTTGACATCGGTTGAGAACACAACATAAGAAATGATAAAAGAATAAACCATAAAAAAACTCGCCTGTACCATATAAACGGTCAGTTCCGTCAAGTGTGTGGCTGCCTTCGTCTGAGCAAATGAATACACAGAAAAATAGACGAGTAAGCCGAGAAGACCAAGAAAATATAGTTCAGTATCAAGGGCCAAGGATCCTCCAAACTCTTCTTGTTTTTTATGAAGCGTCGGTAAGATATAAATAAACACATAAGCAATAGCTACACCGCCTGATAATGAGAGCAGCTTTTGCTCCCCGATTGGAGAACGTTCGACAATCGTTAATGCGTATAGTTGAATGAGGATAAATACAATGCCTATTATAATTGATTCAATTGTAACCATGATTGTCTCCTTTTAAGGTTGAACTTTACGGTTTAGTTCCCTTTAAAAGAAAAAGAGAAACCATACTTTGAGTAGATACTTCTTAAAAAGGCGCATTCATTAGGAGAATATTGTACCTTAATTATTTTCTTAAAACGTATTATCTCTATACTAAATGAGATGAAAATGGTTATAAAAACTCTATCCGAGATTTAAATAAAAGAAGCAAACTCCTAATGATAGGGAGTTTGCTTTTTGGTTTCTATAAATATTTCTGCGAGAGAACTAACACCCTTTTTCCAAAAGTTTTCGATTTATTTACACGTATGATACGAATCTAGCAATTTTATCTGTTTTACTAGACACTTCATATTGATTATCCTATTTTTCTTGGTTATAATATTGTTGTTACATTTGTAATAATAATGTAATATTATTGTAACTTATATACGTTTGTATGTTGTTATATGAGTTGATTGTTAATTTAAAAACTGAAAAAGTTGTTTATGGATAAACTCTTAAGTGTTGTGGTAACAGCCATGAGGGTAAAAGTTTGAATAAAAAGGTGAGGGAAATGTTGAAAAAAATATTTATTTTAGTTGTTTTAGGATATATATTCTTGAGTAGCAAGTACTTTCTTCAAAATTATGTGTATGCGGGCACGTATGAGCAAGATATAAAGGTTAACGATGACTTGGTGTCGAGTCTTCTTTTAGAAAAAGCTGTTTTTTAACGGCTTTTAAGACGCTAAATTTTATATAAAGAGGTAATGGGTAGAGTTGTGATTTCTTAATATTGTCAGTCTCTTTCCTTATCTTCAAAGGTAAAAAGCAGGCGGTAGTTAAAATGATTGCAGGACTTCGGATCCTGATAGATTTTTACATTGCCTAGACAACAACAAAGTAGAGAAGAACGGTGTAATTGAGAAGAGAAGGCTGAGGGAGTAAGAAGAAAATGAAAAACTATTTAAATGTGGAAGAAGGAAAAAATAGCTGGAAGCGTTATGTAAGTACAACAATCCTTGCTTCTGTGTTTATGCTGTTAGGATCAGTTATTTATATTATTGCTGAAATGATAATGGTTGCAGCTGATGAAAGTGGAAAATCATATTTTGATTTTGATAGCGGAGTAGCTGTAGGAATCAATGCTAACCTTGATTTTTTGTTGTCTCATATTATGTACATATGCTGGATTTTTGGTTTATGGATCGGCATTCATTTTATTCACAAACGAAAAATGAAATCATTAATCACTGCTAACAAACGTGTGAATTGGAAGAAAGTAATATGGTCTTTTGGAGCTTTTAGCCTGTTACTAATCATTTCACAATTAATTGATGTCGTGTTTAATCATTCGGATTATTCATGGAACCATGTAAGTGTAAAAGAGTATGTACTATTAATACTTATTACATTTTTGTTAGTACCTATTCAAACAACAACGGAGGAGCTTTTCTTTAGAGGACTTCTTCTTCAATGGGTGAGTAAGAAAGTGAAGCGTCCAATTTTACTTGCGATTATTGTTGGACTAATGTTTTCAATAGGTCATTTTGCTAATCCTGAAATGAATAAATCCATTATATTAGTCGGACTGGATTACATTGTAGCTGGTTTTGCTCTTACATATATCGCGATTAAAACAAAAAGCTTAGAAATTACCATTGGCGCACACGCAGCCAACAACATGTTTCTCGCTCTGTTCCTTACAACGGACGATTCTGTTTTCGGATCTATACCGAGTTTGTTTAAGATAGCTAACACTGAGCCAGGAGCGAATCTTATTTGGTCGATTGTTATGTTTAGTGTTTTCTATATCCTATGTAGAGGGAAGATAAAAAAGGAAGAAGCAGCTGACAAAGAACAGCTTATTGCTTAAATTGGCACAACCAATAACTAAACAGGATAGGAGATGTAACAGAGTGAGTGGAAATCACGATGAAAAGAAACCATTGACTCGTGCAGAAATGAAGCGAGGCCACTTAGCTACTCAACATCGCATTTTGAATGTACTTATCGTTCTTGCATCGATTGCTGCAGTTTATCTAGTAATAAAAACCATACTTTAAAAGAGCAGCCTTTAAGGCTGCTCTTTTTTTGTAAAAACACGCACACGCAACTACTAATTGAAAAAAGCTTTTAACGAAATCATTGTAGCCGCGTAGATAAAGGTAGGCAAATGGGCATGTTTTTCAAAAGGGAGCTCTTTACTGATCACGTTAAATAACATTGCACCTGAACTAAAAGCAATCATCGACTCAATAAGCAGTCCTGATGAAGGTCCGAAGACGCCCAGAATTGACCCAAGAAAAGTTGCTCCGGCCAGCATATAGCGGCCTCTAGTTTTGTGTAAGCGCGGATGTTTTTTTCCTAGATGGTAAGACCACCCGATAAAATGAAGGCTGATAGCCAGTCCGTAGAATACTGATTCAACTCGCTTAACATCGGTTGAAAATACGACGTAAGAAATGATAAAAGAATAAAGCATAAAAAAACTAGCCTGTACCATATACACGGTTAGTTCCGTTAGGTGTGTGGCTGCTTTTGTCTGAGCAAATGAATACACAGAAAAATAGACGAGTAAGCCGAGAAGACCAAGAAAATATAATTCAGTATCAAGGGCTAGCGACCCTCCAAACTCTTCTTGTTTCTTGTGAAGCGTCGGTAAGATATAAATAAATACATAGGCAATAGCTACACCGCCTGATAATGAGAGCAGCTTTTGCTCCCCGATTGGAGAACGTTCGACGATCGTTAATGCGTATAGTTGAATGAGGATAAAAACAATACCTATTATGATTGATTCAATTGTAACCATGGTGGTCTCCTTTTAAGGTTCACTTTTAGGGTTTAATTCCCTTTAACAGAAGAAGAGAAACCATACTTTGAGTGGATACTTCTTAAAGAAACGCGTTCATTAGAGGGATATTGTACCTTAATTATTTTCTTAAAACGTATTATTAAAAAGATTTGCTTTTGGTTACCACAAACATGAAAAAACCTTGTTTGGTATACTCTGTTCAATAACCTGTTTGTTTTTACTTTATGTTACAATAAATTGATACCTAAATGAGAAAGAGTGATAACTGCCGTTTATCGGATATAAATGTGTATCAACTTTATTGAGAAAATTGGAATTTTAAACAGAAGCACTAATGAACCACGGGTGTGCAAAAGTTTTTTACGATAGAATGAGTGTAGAAACAAAACAACGACCTGGTCTAGAATTAGTATAAGTATCAACACAAAACATTACACTTTTTTACGAAAGTAGCAAGCACTACTCTTGGCTCCATTTAGTAGAAGATCATCCATATAGCCAGCTCTGAATTACATTAATAGATAGTGTTTACACGGGACTTTATGGGTTAACGTTACGGGACTGAACAAGCAGAAAAGAAGGAAAGTTTAAAAAGTGGTTAAAGAACGATTGTAGAAATCACGCGGGAATGAATTGAAAAGAGGTTATAACATGGCTAGAGGTCGGAAATTTGATACAATTGACTTATTCCGTTCTACCAAAAAGCTTATTATCCAAACTGGATATGAAGGGTTTACAATTGGTCAATTAGCGAAAGAATTAAATGTTACACGAGCAGCAATTTATAAATATTATCAAAATAAAGATGAATTGCTATTAGACTTTATGTTAGATGAAATAACAAATACATTAACAAGCTTTTCCTCTATTCCAAAGGAATTACCTTTCTTAGAAAAGATAGACTTGCTCTTAGGAAAAATATTCATGTACAAGGATTTACATTTAATTCTTGGTATTGGAATACCTACAAAAAATATTCCTTTGTTAGAAGCTAAGAAAGAAAAGCTTTCTCATATGCACCATGAGCTATATAAGCCCCTTATACATATAGTGGAGCAAGGAAAAGAAGAGGGCTTCATTGAAATGGATATGCCAAATGAAATGTTGTTAGGGTTTATATTTCAAAGTATTTCTATTCCTAATCATTCTGGAATGGATGCTGAACAAGTACTCATCTATACGAAAAAGTTAATTTTAGACGGTATTATAAAAAGAAAGTGACAAATGTGTAACTTATGTATATAATAACCTTTGTACAACACATAGGTTATTTTTATCTGAAAGTAACAAAAATGTAACTTATATATGAGGTAAGGACCATACAATCACATGAGTTATTTTTTTACCCAAAAGTGACAGATGTGTAACTAAATTTGGAGGGGAGTTTAAATTTATTTTTAGAAACTAAATAATTAACTTATGGATACTAACCTGTATATATAGTAATTTTTATAAAAGTATATAAGTTATTTTTTTGTTTTAAAGTAACAGATGTGTAACTAATTTTGAAGGGAGAGTTTAAATTTGTTTTTAGCAATTAAAGAATTAAAACATGCTAAATTTCGTTATGTAATGATGAGTATTATTATCGTTTTGATTGCTTGGCTAGTGTTTATTTTATCGGGACTGGGAAATGGCCTTTCGACATTAAGTGCTGCCACAATTAAAAACTTAGATGCAGATTATGTAGTTTATGAGAAAAGCGCTGGTGCTACGTTTAGCAAGTCGATCATGTCTGGTAATTTAATTGACGATATTAAAGAAAATAAAGATGTAAAAGGTGCCGCTGTTTTCGGATCATCAATGGGAGCAATTTCTAAAGAAAAAACTGATGGTAGCAGCAAGAAAACAGATGTAGCAGTAGTTGGAATTACTGCAGGATCCTTCATTGAGCCAAACGTTATAGAAGGGAATCCACTTTCAATTAACAAGAAATTTGGAGTTCTAGCCAATAGTAATTTGAAAGATGAAGGGTATAAAGTTGGAGATGAAATTCTTGTTTCTAATTCTAAGTTGAAACTAACTATTATTGGTTTTGTTGAGAATGAAACCTTCAACCATTTACCGGTGTTATTTACGAACATGGACACTTGGAGAGAGTATCAGTATGCAGCACCAGGGGCTGACAACGGCATTAAAAATCCAGTGCAATCTATTATTTTAAAAGCTCCTCAATTAGATGCAGCTAAGCTGGATAAACAGGTGGAAGGAATTAAAACTGTTACAAAATCGACCGCTGTAAAAGGAATGCCTGGTTATAAGGAGGAAAATGGAACAATTTTAATGATGCTTTCATTTTTAATTGTTATTTCAGCTTTTATCATCTCAGTTTTCTTTTATGTTATAACAATTCAAAAAACTCCTCAATTCGGTGTAATGAAGGCAATTGGAGCTTCAAATCGATTTATTTCTAAAGCTATTGTTGCACAGGTATTTATTCTGTCGTTCTTTGGAATTTTGGCGGGGATAGGTATAACATATGTGACGGCTCTTTTCTTCCCTAAAGATATGCCTTTTGATTTAGATGTTAAATTAGTAATTTTATATGCAATTACGTTATTAGTTATCAGTCTCTTAAGTTCTATTGTTTCAGTCCGGCAAATTACAAAAATTGATCCATTAACAGCTTTAGGGAGGGTGGAATAAATGAGCAGTATTCAGTTGCACCAAGTTACAAAACAATATACGGAGGGAACTTCTACTCTAACAGTTTTAAAAGAAGCTTCTTTAAAGGTTAATCCTGGAGAGCTGGCAGCGATTGTAGGACCATCTGGTTCAGGAAAGAGTACTTTACTATCTATTATTGGTGCATTAATGAAGTCAACATCTGGAAAAGTAATTGTAAATGGAAAAGATGTAGGGCTATTAAATGAGGAACAGCTAGCCAAATTTCGTTTAAACGAAATAGGTTTTATTTTACAATCATCTAATTTAATTCCTTACTTATCTGTAATGGATCAGTTAATTTTAATTAAAGTAATGGCTGGTAAAGCAAGTCATGCGGATCGTCAGCTTGCCAAAAAAATACTGAATGAACTTGGGTTAGGAGATAAGATAAACAAAATGCCTAATGAATTATCTGGCGGTGAGCGACAGCGCGTAGCAATTGCCCGGGCCTTTTTTAACCAGCCAGGCGTTATTCTCGCGGATGAGCCAACAGCAAGCTTAGATTCAGAACGTGCTCATGAAGTAGTGCAATTAATTGCGGGTGAAGTAAAAAAACGAAAAAAAGCAGCAATCATGGTCACGCACGATGAACGTATGTTAGCTTACTGCGATCATGTATATCATATGGAGGATGGAAAACTAATATTAACTAACGTTATTAACTAACAGATAGAGATAACGACGCTTGATACCACTAACCTTATTATTCTTTCTTTTATAAGGTGAATAACTAAACTATTAGCTAACTAATTGCTTTGCATAGTGGTGTTGTTGTAGATAGCGAATGAGAAATATTTGGATTTGTATGTATGTGAATTTACAGATCTAGATAGGCTTATAAACTATTTCCTCTATGTCTAATAAATAAAAAACCTTTGCCCCTCTGGGCAAAGGTTTTTTTATTTAACTATTTCCTAAGGAAGAAACCGAAACCCTTGAAGAAAAACTTCCTTTAATTATAATTAATGGTAAAATAATCAACATAAAAGAAAATAAGATAATTGATTTAATATCTCAAACTAATGAATTAACTCTAATTAAGGTAAAGATTCAATATACGTAAAAGGAGTAGATAAAATGAGTACAAAAAGAATACACCTTACGCCATTTGAAACAGCTCACATTCAATTCTTACATAAATGGTTAAATGATGAACGGGCAATACAAATGATAGGCAGGACACCTTTAACTTATGAAGAAGTGGTACAAGAAGTAGAAAAGAAAAGAATGAACAACGATTTAATTTTAGGAATTGAAAGCGATGAAAAAGAATTAGTTGGATGGGTATTTCTAAAAGATATAGACTACGCACATGGAAGAGCTAGTATAGGAATTCTTTTATCTTCAGAAGCTAGAGGGCAAGGATACGGTCAAATAGCCATGGAGCAAATAATTGATCTAGGGTTTAAACAGCTCCGCTTAAACAAAATCTATTTAACTACAAGAGGAATAAACGAACAGGCAATTGCATTGTATGAAAAAATCGGTTTTGTTACCGAAGGAAAATTAAGAAATCATGCTTATGTGGATGGGAAGTACGTAGATACATACTTTATGGGTATATTAGCTTCAGAATGGAACAAGTAAACTTACTTCTTCACCATAAACAGCTAAGCTTACCAGCTATCATGAAAGTAAAAAAACTAGTGCTTGTATTGTACAAAAATCATGATTTTATATATCATTTATTTGCCGCCCGCAGGTACAAATGATAAAACTGTAATAATATACGAAGTACTTTAGTATTTACTAAATAAACTATGAAACTCAGGTAAGAGAGAATTAGAGTGATTATAACATTTTCAAACTTTGTATGTATATGAAACTACAAATCTGGCCACACTAATAACGTATTTTCCCTATTACAATAAAGTTAAAAATCCTTTGCCTGCATCAGGGAAGGATTATTTTTTTTATAAATCCTGCTTTAATTGGTTGTGAATCTAAATAAAGGGGAATTACATATATTAAGAGCACACAAAGGGGATAAATAGTAGTGACAAATCATAAGTACTATACGGGATCCCTGTTCGCCAGGGAATTAGAACGTTTAAAAGAAGAATATATTCAACTTGATTTCGACGATGTGAAAAGAATGGTTGAAGAAGATATTTTACTGTTAGAAAAAGCGGTGAATATGTTGTCTACGAATACAGTTTATTAAATTAAGCAACTTACTCAAGATGCAATAAAGCATTATCTAGCGACTACTGTAAATTCAATTTTAACAAAAGCTACCTCTTTTGACTGGGAAGAGGTGGTCTTTTTCAATTTCTAGACTGGATAAGATATACTAAGTAAAAAAGCGTTTGAAAGTATTCTATAATATTTCCTAGTTTCTAAGAAATGTTGCCCAAACAAAAAAGGACATTTCTTCTATGTCCTGTTCCCTCGTATCAGCCCCGCCTACGCTAAATACTATGACAGCCACTCATGCCATCCAACCTATACTTAGTATAAATGAAAGCGTTTACAAAGTAAAGATATTAATGAAATATTCTGTCTATTTTTATATGAAACTTATCTATTTCGAAAAATATCAAATATGATAGGTGACGTTTTTAATGTCTGGAGATTAACTCACTCATTAATCTGTTTAAAGCAATGTGTAATATATCATGTTCTGTATACTCTTGTTCAAAAGCTAGACTTCTTTTTTCTTTTTTCTTCAGCAACTTTTTAATTTCATCACATAAATAAATTTGAGAATCCAAAAGTTTTATTTCTTTTCTATCCTTTATTTGTTTAGACATGAAATCAACTCCTTTATGATTCTTTAAGGAACTATTCTATTTTAAAAAGTAAAATCCTTCTTCTATTACGTCGGAATAACGTAATAGGGTTTATCAGAAGGAATCATCTTAGATTAGAGAAAAATGGATTCTGTTTTTTGCTTTTCAGAATTGAAAATGTTTTTATAATTTGAGCAACCTACTCAAGCTGGCATCATAAGGTATCATTAGATAAAGCCGTAAAACAGAAAAACCTATCTTTTTGACTGAAAAGAGGTAGGTCTTTTCTGTTTTCACTCTGTATACCGTGTTCAATCTTAGTTACTATAATTACTTTTAAAGGAACCAATCAAGTAGAAGAACCCTTAAATCAGTTCTGTTCACTGTCCAGGGTTCTTTTTCCGGAATAAGCAGCTTTGCATCATACATTCTTGGTATGCAAACGTTCCTCTGAGAAGTTAGTAATGAAAGACATTACGTTTACAAGCAGCACGAGTGAAATGATATATTTAGAATAATATTATTATTGGTGAAAATGATTTAGGAGAGAAAACTATGGAACTCAAACAGTTAAAAATTTTTCAAATTGCTGCTCGAGAACTAAACTTTACTCGAACAGCTGAAATCCTTCACTATGCTCAATCAAGTGTAACAGCTCAGATTAAATCTCTTGAGGAAGAACTTGCTGTCCAACTTTTTGATCGGTTGGGGAAGCGAGTTATCTTAACTGACGCTGGAAAGCGCTTTAAGCTATATACGGACAAGGTGCTTGATTTAACCGAAGAGGCAAAGGAGACTGTAGGTGGGAATGAAGAGCCTAGCGGGACGTTAACAATATGTGCTTCAGAAACCCAATGCACCTATCGCTTACCAGCTTTGCTGAAACTATTTCAAGCTCGTTTTCCTAAAGTGAAACTGATTTTTCGACCTGGAATTTCTGAAAATGATTTTGAGGATTTACTTGCTCAAGGTCTCATAGATGCTGTTTTAATATCTATGACTCGCATTAACTCGGATAAGCTGATTGCCGAGCAGCTTGTCGCGGAACCTATTGTTATAGTAAGCCCGCCAAATCATCCTTTAGCCGATAAATCTGAAGTAAGACCCGCGGACCTAGATGGTCAGTCGCTGCTTTTTACTGAGAAATGCGATTATCGAAATATATTTGAAGCGTCACTTGTTGATGCAGCGGTTCAACCGTTATGTGATCTTGAACTTGGTGATATAGAAGCTATCAAAAAATGTGTAATGGCTGGAATTGGAATAGCAGCACTACCTAAGCTAGCAGTAGAGAAGGAAATAGAGGAAGGGAGTATGAGTGTATTAAGATGGAAAGGTCCAGAGTTTCCAATTGTCACTCAGCTGGTCTGGCATAAAGACAAATGGGTGTCTCCAGCTTTGAGTGCTTTTTTAGATGTAACTAGAGAAGTAATACTGGATCATTAAGGGGATTAGTATTTGAAGCTATTTTTATTGAACACCAAGGTGGGTTTGCATAAATAAATTAATTACATAGTGTAGAGGTTGCTAATCAGTTTTTTAGATAGTAACAATCTAAATATTCATCTGTAATGATTGGGGCAGGGCTTGTATTATATATGATAAGAAGTTTGTTAGATATACATATAGTTTATTTATGTTCTCTACTACATTACTATTCTGTATGTGTATTGCCTAAACCACCATAAGTATAAGTTACCTGCAGCCTAACAGTTGAATCTGCTAAGTGCAGAGAAGGTTAAAATTCAGTTAAGAGATGTATTTGATTTTAGATAATGGGAGGGGTATAAATGAAATCCTATAACTATTTTTGTTCTACTCAAATTGAGGTAGGGACGGGAAAAGCTAAAGAATTACCAGAAATGCTAAAATCTCTAAATATCGGTTCATCCATTTTAATTGTGAGTGATCCAGGTGTGGTCCGTACAGGACTAGTTTCACCAATTATAACGGCTCTTGAGGCTTCTGGTTATCGCGTATTATTATTCGACTCCATTGAACAAAATCCTCGAGATGCAAATTGCTTGGAAGGTGCAAAATTATTTCGTGAATTTGGTGCAGATGCAGTTGTTGCCATTGGTGGCGGAAGTGCAATGGATACTGGAAAAGCTATTGCACTGTGCGGTCCAAACGGCGGGGAACCATCTGACTATGCAGACGGCCGACTTCTGTATTCAAACATTGCACCAGTTATTTGTATTCCAACTACTTCAGGTACGGGCTCAGAGGTTACTCGTTCTGCTGTTATTACGGAAGCATCTACACACCGAAAGATGACACTCAAACATAGTTTGTTAAGACCTGTCTTAGCGATTCTTGATCCTGAACTAACATTAAGTCTTCCGCCTTCTGTTACTGCAGCTACTGGAATTGATGCACTCGTTCATGCGATTGAAGGTTATACATGTAAAGTAACAAATCCTATTTCACAAGCGCTCGGAGCTCAAGCAATGAGAACCATTGTTTCGGCATTGCCTATCGTTTTCCGCGATGGCAAAAATGAAGCGGCTCGTCAAGATATGCTGGAAGGAAGTCTCTTAGCAGGCCTTTGTTTTGGATCTGCAGATGTTGCCTCAGTACACTGCTTGGCAGAAGCGCTTGGAGGACTTTATGATACCCCGCATGGAGTTGCCAACGCAGTGTTTTTACCATATGTATTAAAGTTCAATTCTATGGAGAATAAGCAATTACATGCCACATTAGCAAGGTATATGAACTTTGCCAAAGATTCAGATTCAGATGAAATAGCTGTTGAAAAATTAATTCAAGGGATTATAGAATTAACAGAATCATTAAACATTCCTAAATTGAAAGATTTAGAGGGTGTAAAAATAGAAGACTTTCCGAGCATTGTAAGGTTGGCCATGCAAAACAACTCAACACCAAGTAACGTCCGTTTAATTACGGAGACTGATTATATGCAAATTCTTGAACAAGCTTATTTTAACCGCGTAGATCGAAATTGGGATTTTGGAGTAGAGAGCTTGAAGTAATGGAAGGAAAGGGACCGAGAAGGGTTATCCACTTATTATGAAAAAGGAAACAAAAAAGATAATAAAAACAGATATAAAATGAACTGGACCCCAATTGTTAGTCTGTGTCTACTGATGGGGGGAGTTTAGGAACAAAAGCTTTATCTATTTTTAAATAGTGTATGATATACGCCTTTAGTTAATATAAAACGTATCCAGAAAATAACTCCAAAAAGAAGCCTTGTTAAAGACTAAGGCTTCTTTTTATTTTAAGTTTTCATATATCTTTTTATATTCGTAATTATACGTATGTCACGTAATTCAACAGGCATCCATTATCAAAATACTATTTAGTTAATTGATTATACACTTCTTCTAGTTCTGAAAAAGAGATATCTTTAGATGCATAACCTACAGCAGCATCCACAATTCCATCAAAACCTTCAGGTGAGATACTTTCTGCTTTAAGGTATCGCTCATACTGCTCTAGTTCCTCTTGCTGGTTTTCTAAATCCCTCTCTTTCCCTTCGTAATCAGGAGCTTTCATAGTTTCGATATTTTTCTTAACAACATCAACATACCGTCTTAATTCTTCCACGCTTATCATTCTCCTTACATTTTTGAAGTAATACATAGATCAGAAATATGAAACACTGGGAAGGTAAAGGGACACTTTCCCTTTATACATATTGTGTTAACCCTCTAAAATTATACATCCGAAAACTAAAGCACCCATAAAGGGTGCTTTTAGAAAACCTTCTTTATTGAGAAGGAGAGACCATTCACCCGCAAAGGGAAGGACGGATTGCTTATAATATGCGTTATTTTCTTAAATTTATATGTCAAATAGAAGAGGCGATTGAGCAAAAACCTATTAAACAAACTAACAGTATGAAGAAGCGTGCTCTTTCACATAGAAATTGATATGAGATGATGCGAGGTTTTATATGAAATACTTTCTTGTATTAAGCTTTTTAATTTAGCTGCAATCCATCACTTCTAGAGAGTAGCCAGGGCAGGATTAGCTATTGGTTTGTTTTTGTAACATTAAATATTAAAAAATGATAAGTTACTTTTATTCCGTTCTCATTACGATAATCATTTTCATATAGATTGATTAATTCACGAAAAAACGAAGGACGTTGACAGTAGCTTTCCTCGTTACTGTTACTTGCTCCAATTTTTTTTATTGATGTAAAAAATGCCTGAACCGTCGGAAAGTATTGAATCTCTAGTTTCTCCATTTTTGATAGTTTAAATGGATGCTCTCTCAATGGAATTAATGCTTGTTCACAAATTTGAGACAACTCTTCAAGAGAAAAAAACGATTGGCCAGGTGAACTGTTATTGAAAAGACCAAGCTTTTGTTTCGTATGGCTGTAGCATGAATGAAGCTCTTGAAATGTACGGTTACCAAAGGTTGAAAATAGTAAGCTGCCTGTAGGCTTAAGTTGTTTATACAATTTTTTAATTGTCGTATGAAGACTATTAAACCACTGAAATGTTGCATTCGAAATAATAAGGTCATAATGTCTTGCTATACTTAGTTCCTCGATATCTCCGCATATGAAAGAAACTCGATCTTCCCTTACTTTTTTCTTTGCTAACTCAATCATTCCTGATGACAAATCGACTGCTGTAATAGCAGCCTTAGGGAATTTTTCGCACAATAATTGTGTTAAATAACCCGTGCCGCAGCCAACTTCAAGAATAGCTATTTTCTGGTTAAAGAAATTGGTGGGAAGCTGAGCTATTAACTGGTTTGCCATGCTTTTTTGTACATCGGCATAAGCATCATAAGTTTTAGCATGATTATTGAACCTTTTCTTTAAAAGTTGCTTATTAATCATAAATGAGCTCCTTTTCGAGAAATTTTTCTATAAGTTGCGTACAGTGCTGAGGCTTTGTAAAAAAAGGAATATGGCCAGCTTTTTCTAGAATACACAGCTGCGCTTTTCCACCAATTCTTTCAGCTATGAAAGAAGAAGACTCAGGTAAACATATTTGATCATCTTTTCCATGGATCAACAAACAAGGAGTTTGAATTTGATTAAGTTGCATTCTAACATCTTTTTGGAGTAAATAATCCAGCCCTGTAAGGAGGGAGTACATACTGTCTCCTTGATAATCACGCTGAACAACTTCCATAAATTGATGATGAAATTCTTCTTCTTTTTCAGATTTAGTGAACATAGCGTTATAAAATGAAGTAAGGGTTTTTTCTTTATTACGCTGTAGTTGCTTTTTCATACGTTCAACGATGCGTTGTTCCCATCCAAATGTATTATGCACGTCGTTTGTAAAGCGACTAGTTCCGCCGATTAATATGAGTCCTTCTATTTTGTTAGGGTATAAACTAGCAAGTTCAAGCGTTACAAGGGAACCTAATGACCAACCCATTAAATAAACAGTACCTGGAGTAGAAGTAAGCAATTGGATTGCTCGTTCTCTAAAGTCACTTAGTTCTTTTAGACCTCTCCAGTCTGTACACAAAACGTTACATATAGTAGACAATGATTTTATGATTGGGTGAAACGCTGCTTTTTCCATTCCCCATCCGGGAAATATTATAATAGTGGATGGTTTCATTGAATCACACTCATTTCTTTTCCAATTAGAGAAATTCTCTTTATGGCCCAATCTAAATCTTCTCGAGTATGATCGGCTGTTACAGTAAAACGAATTCTTGCTTTATTTTCAGGAACAGTAGGAGGCCTAACTGCAATAGCAGCAATTCCTTCTTTCTGTAAACGCTCTGCAAACTGCATTGTTCTTTTATTTTCTCCCGTCAAAATTGGAATGATTTGAGATTGACTTTTGCATGTGTTAAATCCTTCGTATGTAAGTGCCTTCCTAAAAAATAGTGCATGTTGTTGAAGAAGTGCGCGACGCTCTGTGTCTTGTTGCACCTTTTCAATCGCAGCCGTTATTGCACCGAGTATAGCAGGGGGAAGAGCAGTTGAATAAATGAATCCTCGCATTCTATTTTTTAAATAATCTATGAGCCACTGTTTTCCGGTAACATAAGCTCCAAATGACCCTAGCGCTTTACTAAACGTTCCCATTTGAATATCAATTTTATCTTGCAGATCAAGAAAATGAGCGTATCCTTCACCATTTTTTCCGTATACACCGCTTGCGTGAGATTCATCAACCATTAACATTGCGTTATATTGCTCTTTTAATTTAACAAGATCCTCGAGCTTGGCAAAATCACCATCCATGCTGAAAACAGTATCTGTTACAATTAACTTCCGTGACTCCAAGGGAACTTTTTTTAATAGATTTTCTAGGTGGTTCATATCGTTATGGCGATAGCGTTGAAGTGTTGCGCGGCTCAGTAGGGCGCCATCAATGATACTTGCATGATTTAACTTATCGCTGAAGATGAAGCCGTTACGCGGAACCAAGGCTGAGATGATTCCCAGGTTTGCATTATAACCACTATTGATAATAAGTCCTGCCTCAGCTTTTTTCCAATTAACAAGTGCTTTTTCTGCTTTCTCGTAAAGAGAGTGATTTCCTACTATTAAGCGTGAAGCTGCTGCTCCTATTCCATATGTCATCACAGCATCACTCATTGCTTTCTTCAGCCCCTTATCTCCCGCGTAGCCTAAATAGTTATTAGAGGCAAGGTTCAACATCCTATGTCCATTGACTGTAAGCCATGGTTGTTCAGCAAATTCTGTAGTAACAAGGTGCCGTTTTTGAAAAATTTCATCTAAATAGGCAAGTTCTCTCTTAATATCTTCTTCCCAATTCAATACACTTTCACCACCGAAATAAATATATGTTAACTTATATTTATTTAAAGTTAACAATTATATCTAATCACGCCTTTAGAATAGTGTCAAGATAAAATAATTTAAAGAAAAGATACTAGATAATTGTCGCCACATAGCCTACTAAAGTTCATTTTTTGAATCTTATGAGTAGACGTGCAACCTTAGATAGTTAGATTGGGAATTTGTTTTCTTAAACCGAATATATATTAGGTAATTAAAATAAAGTAAGGTGGATTAGACATGGATAAAAGGGTCATTTTTGACTTTGAAGTCGATTTTACTAATGGCGGTGGAATACAAGGGCAGGAATTTCGTCTCGATATTGAGGGTGATGATATCTCTGATGAAGAATTAGCAAAATATATTGTAAAAGATATGAGGCTGCTGATGGTGGGTGAGGTAAGGATACTGAACAAAAAAATTATTAGTGAGAAACATAAACGAAAACCTGCTGAGGAGTATAGTGAAAAATAAAACACTTATATGTTATTTGTTTTAATCACATATGCATAGTAAAAAAAGAAGTTACCAAAAGGCGACTTCTTTTTTATTTAACCTTCTATCTATCGCTAACAGTAAGGAGCCGGTTCTTTTTAGCTTAGTTAAATTAATGGATTTATGGCTGGAAATCGGCTTGGACATGCTGTTTTGTTTAAAAAACTGCTTGATCCGATTAAGATGATGGTATCTAAACAAGCAGATTCATATATCGGAAAGTTTCAAACATTCATTGTGCAAAATCATCATTTATTTGATCAGTTTGCTATGTGAAAGCTGCCTCAATAGTCTAATCTCCAGCTTATAAAAACCCAGCACTTTTTACATCGCCACTTATATCTTTCAGTTCTTTTTCTTTCATTACAAAAGATTTTGCTCGTACGTTCACGCCATACATCTCTAACAACGAAATGATTCGTTCTTAATCAGTTTTTGATATTGACAGATTGACTATATTTTGTGAGACTTAATATACATAATGTTCATTAGTTTACATCATGTGCAGAATGTATGCTGATGATACAGGGCAGTTTAAATAGTTAATCACCAGAAAAGGTCTAAATGGCTGCACCTATACAAGTCATAATCATATGCCTGAGACTCAATAAAAGTTATACAAGGAGACGAACGATGTCTAAAAAAACAAAAGTAGATCCTAGGATAAAAAGAACAAATAAATACTTAAGAGACGCTTTAGTCGAACTTCTTAAAGAGAAAGACGTCACGTCCATTACGATTCAAGAAATTACGGAAAAAGCGGAATTAACGCGGGGAACATTTTATTTGCATTACCAAGATAAACAAGACTTTCTCATGCAGAGTATGAATGAAGTTCTAGAAGAGCTAATAGAGAAAGTAAAGCCTAAACAAAATAATGAGGATTCCGCAGCAGTAGAAGAAAATGATGAATCCGTTTCTTTCTTAAAGCTTTTTGAATTCATCTATGACCATTCCGATTATTTTAAAGTTATGCTAAGCGATCGAGGATTACCTCAATTTAGAAGTCATATGACGGAAATTGTAAAGAAAAGAGTGTATGGAGAGCTAATCTCTTCGATTGGAGAAGCAGAAGGTGGACTTGATATCCCTGAAGATATTCTGATTAGCTATATCACATCAGCTCATATAGGTGTCATTTGTTCTTGGTTAGAAAGTGATATGAAATTTAGCCCTGCATTTATGGCTGAAAAATTAACCAGCCTAACGCTTTTAGGACCAATTCGAGTGGAAGGTTTAGAAAAAAAAATAAAGCTTCCTTACTGAAGCTTTATTTTTTAGTTTGTTCAAATGCGGATAAACATCTTTCTTCTTTATCCTAGCTACTGTGATGGTTGGAAGAAACGTGAGCTTCGCATTTTTAGTTTTTTACAATCATGAAAAGCAGAAAGGAATTGTAGTATGAAAATAGAAAAACACTGGGGGATTTCCTTACTGGCAGTTTTAGCTATTGGTCCTGGTTTAATGTTAAACACGTCATTAAATTCTATACGTGAAATTCTCCAACAAACGTTCAACGATCAATCTTATATTTCGATAACACCGGTTTTAATAGGGGTTGTAAGCTTTGCATTTTGTATTCCGTTTGGACCTATCCTTCGACATAAGCTAGGGGAGAGAAGGACGTATGTTCTTTCGATGTGTTTATTTCTTATAGGAGCTATTGTAAGCATTGCTTCTAACAGCTTCTTAGGAATGGGCATTGGTCGTTTTTTACAAGGAACAGGAACGGGTTTAGCACTTATGATGATGATTCCAATGCTGGTTCTTTCTTTTCCGATTCAGAAGCGGAACTTGGCATTACTGATTCTTATCGGCGGATTTTATGGATCTAGCGTTGTGGGCATTTTTCTCGGAATGTTAGTGAACAGCTACGGACACTGGAGATGGTTATTCTATATAGCAGCCGTCCTTTCCTTACTGGGAATATGCTTCAGCTACAAATTTTTAACAAATGATCACGCCAAGCAACAGCACAAGCATCATGAACCGTTTGACATCATCGGTGCAGCATTAATGTTTATGGTTACTGCATTTATTACGTTTACATTACTTAATCTCCAAAAATCAGGATGGGCATCTACCTATGTTTGGATAGGCATAGTGGGAAGCATCATTTTTCTATGCTTTTTATTCGCAGCAGAATGGCATATTAAAAATCCTTTAATTCCCTTTAGATTAGTGGCTTCTCGAAAACCAGCTCTCGCTATCTTAATTGCTATTATAGGCAATATTAGTATGAGTTTAACTCTTTTATCTCTACAAGGATTGCTTAAAAGTGAATCTAGTTTTGATAAAGGAAACATTTCACTGATCTATATCGGGCTTTTCGCTGGAATAGTAATTGCCGCCATATTAAGTGCCGTATTATATGATAAAGTTGGACCGGGCGTATTAGGGATTATAGGAGCGGTCATTATTATGGGAGTGAACATACAGTGGATGTATGTAGACGGTCATGTTTCTGCTTTCCTCTTTGTTAGCAGCTTTACCGCTTTAATCGCAGGAGTAGGGTTCACAGTTGCTGCAGGTCTTATGGGTGCTGCTTTAGGCGGACCGCTACCAAGTTTAGTCCCTCGGATGGTCACGGTTCAATTTATAAGAGTTACAGTATCTGCGGTCATCCCTGTAATCAGCAGTATCGTCTTTGCAAAGGTGTATAAAGATCACCTTGCAACAGTAAGCGCAGAGAGCCAGGTGGCTAGTAAAGAAAATTTCACTCAATCTCTACATGTAAAATCTGAAATCATTACGTATCATACATTTTCTACGTTTTCGTGTGTATTGAGCATTGTAGTATTAGTTCTTTCGTTTTTGATGTTCCTAACAGGTAAAGGCCACAAGCTGGCTCATAAGCCGCATGACAAAGAAGCACATAAAGAAAAGCTGAGTACGGAAGAGCTTCCCAATAAAAAAGCTACTCCCGTTGTTGAACGTTCACTTAAAGAGGCTGTTTCAACTCAAGTCATTGGTGACAGCGAGTATAGAGAAGCTTTAAAAAAATTTGGTCAGCCTAAACCTTCTGCTGATAAAATGCTGCATATGAGAGATCAAGAATATAGAAAAGCTCTTAAAAGGATGAAGGATATAGGACAATAAGTTAAACTCGAGCAATTTGAGTGAAGAATTGAAAGAGCAAACTCGCATGGCAGTGAGTTTGCTCTTTTAATTTCTACATGTACGCTTTGCAGATATGTTGTTAATAAAAATATTGTGTGTGTTGGACCGCCGTGTAGGGAAAAGAATTTTACGTAAAATGAAAGAATTCATTTTAGAAGAAAATACATTAGTTCAGGATTTTTATAAATTACGTTGTGACGCAGAAAATATACATAATAGTGAATAAACAAAACAGAGCTTTCATAAAATAGGGAGTTCTGTTTTTACGCTTAATATCAATATTAAAATTTGATGGAGCCTTTTGTTTAGATGAATTTAGTATGTGAATTCGAGTTGTTTGTCTCAAAAAACAATTTCCTCAGAGAGCGTTTGTCTGCACATTAAATGCATGTATTTAGCTTGTTTCTTACTTTATCTAAAAAGTATGAAATAATGAATTTTATCCAAAAAAGAAAAATTAGTAGACTAAATTAAAGGTACGCTTAGAGGGCGCAAAATCTATTTTGGCTTCAAGTCGGAGAAAAATTTTAGTGACTAGAACTAGAATAGGAAAAAAGAGACTACCCTATAAGATATTGTATGGATAGAAAAGGACATTACTTTTGTAGATAACGTCCTTTTACATAGCTAATTATTCTTTTTCAACTACTGTAAAGTATTGGACGTTTCTTTTAACAATGACCAACTCATTTGATAAATCCAATATTTTACTTTTATCTTCAAACCTATACTGTATGTAGTTCTTTGCACGAATAAGTGATTTAGCTTCAACTAAATGACTTATTTCACCGTTAATTAGATGAAATGTTACTTCATACTTTTTCATAAGAAAACACCTCCATAGTATCAATTTTTACTATTACTTCATTTCTGATACTATTTCTTTTGACTGATGATTAAAAAGTTAGTTGTGTTTTGTTAGGGCAAACGGAACAAAAATCATATAACAGAAACAAATTTTAATTGTCACAGGGCACTAAGTTAGGTATATAGCTATTGGTATTTAGTATATTTTAGATAGAAACAGTACTTATAGCTGTGTTACAATATTCCTGTTATGTAGAGTGAAATTCATTTTATAGTTCTATTTCGTTTTAACTTACTTATTAAAAATTCCATATTATGAGTGGAAATTAGTTTACATAGGAAGGTTTCTAAAGTTGATTTAGAAATGAAATGGAGAGGTATCTGTGGAAAGAAACGAATTTAGAAGACAAAAAGCACTTCGGTCAAAAGAGAAGAGAAAGAAAAAGCTTAGTCAACATAATGCCTTAAACTTATCCCTAATCTTTATATCAATATGCATTGTTTGTCTGCTAATCAACCTATCATTGAGATAGAAAAATGTTCACCAAAAAGAGTATGTACAAGAGAGGAAGACAATTTAATATGAGTAATCAACAAGCAGTAGCCGAAAGCTCTAATATCAAAGTGCTGCCGATTATAACGTCGTTTCTTATTGCTGGATTTATCGGTTTATTTAGTGAAACAGCTTTAAATATGGCGTTAAAAGAGCTAATTTCTGGCTTTGGCATTCACGAAACAACCGCACAGTGGCTGACAACAGGGTATCTGTTAACGTTAGGAATTTTGGTGCCTATTTCAGGTTTTATTCTTCAGCGGTTTACGACCAGACAGCTTTTTATAGCATCTCTAATTTGCTCCATTATTGGAACATTTATTGCGGCTATTGCACCAACATTTGGGGTACTCATGATTGCCCGTGTCGTGCAGGCCGTTGGAACTGCTTTACTTTTACCGCTTATGTTTAACACGATTCTTGTTATTATCCCGCCGCATAAACGTGGAAAATCAATGGGGATTATCGGTCTTGTTATTATGTTTGCGCCAGCTGTTGGACCAACTGTATCAGGCTTAATCTTAAAAACATTAACATGGCACTGGATTTTCTGGATTTCACTTCCGCTGTTATTTGTTGCCTTAGTGTTTGGAGCTTTCTTTATGCAGAACGTTACCACACCAACGAAGCCAAAAATCGATATGATTTCTGTTGTTCTTTCAACAATCGGTTTTGGCGGAATCGTGTTTGGATTTAGCAGCGCCGGAGAAGGCGGGGGCTGGGGAAGTCTACAGGTTATTCTAACTCTTGTGATTGGAACTATTGCGTTAGTTGCGTTTTCTATTCGTCAAACGAAGATGGAAGAGCCAATGTTAGATCTTAAAGCCTTTAAGTATCCGATGTTTACAATCGGTCTTCTGCTAATTCTAGTTTGTATGATGGTACTATTGTCTGCGATGATGATTTTACCCCTATACTTACAAACATCACTAGCTTTATCAACCTTTGCTGCGGGCCTAATGCTTCTTCCTGGAGGAGTGATTAACGGAATTCTTTCACCGGTTATGGGCGGGTTATTTGACCGTTTTGGCCCTAAATGGTTAGTTATCCCTGGACTTGTGATTGTAGCAGGCACCATGTATGGTTTCTCAACTGTAACGCTAGAAACATCAACAGGATTTATCGTTGCTCTGCACATTGCGCTTATGATCGCCATTTCGATGATTATGATGCCAGCTCAAACAAATGGCTTAAACCAGCTTCCACCTGAGCTGTATCCGCATGGAACGGCGATTATGAACACCTTACAGCAGGTTTCTGGCGCAATTGGAACAGCGGTTGGAATTTCCATTCTGTCATCGGGTTCAAGAAGCTTCCTTGAGACGGTATCAAATAAAATGGATCCATTAAACCAGGTTCTTGCCTTCACCAACGGTGTTCAGCATGCGTTCGTCTTTGCGATCATTGTTTCCATTGTTGGATTGGTTATCTCGTTCTTTATCAAGAGAGTCAATGTGGAACAAAAAGCACATTAATAAAAAACACAGACCATTGGATGGTCTGTGTTTTTTTTGTAATAGGCGGACACTATAAGAAGAACTAGATAAAGTACATTGAGGTGAGTTCATTTATGATATCAAGAAAACACTTAGGATTTAACCTATCTATAATAGCGATTCCGTGGTTATCGTTGTTATTTATAGGAAAACGCAGCATGAGACGTTATTCGTTAGCAGGGATTTTTATTATTATCTTTGAAATTATTAATCATTTGTATGGGCATCAGAGGAAGTGGTGGAGATTTTATGATAAAAAAGATTCGTTTATAAAAGATGAACTTCCTTTTAGTATTGGACCTTATATGCCACTTTCAATGTGGCTGCTTAAATCTTCGTATGGAAACTTTAAGAAGTTTTTATTACTGAATATTGTAGTTGATGGAATCTTTGCTTTTTACTTCATTGATGTTCTTAAAAGGTTGAAAATTGTAGGTCTAAACCGATTAAATCATTTTCAATTTTTTATCTACCTTCATTACAAAGCATATTTGTTATATGGAGTGCAGTATTTATTTGAAAAGGCGAAAAAATTTAGTTAATTTAACGACTTAAGTGGGTAGACACCTTTTTTTAATTTCGCGGATATAGACATCTCCTTATTATTCAAGCAATTGAACATGAATTTGATGTCCAAATTGTTGAGATCAAATTGACAAACGGAGATACTGTATCAGTCATGATTGATTAGTGATTTGCTTATGTTATATTTCAATCTTTAATGTAATTTAAAGTTAAATATATAGAAGAGAGCTGTTTTGAAGAATCAGCTCTCTCTTTTTTATGTTCCCATAAATCATTTATATAGATAGTATTCCAAATAATACAGCCACAAACGTCATAACTAACGCTGTTCCAATGGCATACTTGGCAGCAAAGCGAATATGGTCACCTATATCAATGCCAAGGAGTCCTACTAAGACATAAATAGAACCTTGAAGTGGACTTAATAGATGCAAGGGTTGCCCTAGTAAAGAAGCTTGACCAATTTCTAGTGGAGGGATGCCAAAGTGAGCAGCCGTTTCAGACATAATAGGAATAATCCCGAAATAGAAGGGAGCATTTGCCATAAAAAATGTGAATGGCATACTTATAAGGGCGACAATTACTGTTAATTTTGGGCCAAGAGCATCAGGAATAACTGCTATTAAAGTATCTGCCATAGCTTTAACAATACCCGTTCCATCTATAATTCCAGTAAATATACCTGCAGCAAATATCATGGAAACCACCGTTAATATATTCCCTGCATGAGCATGCAGACGTTCCTTTTGATCTTGTAAATTTGGGTAATTAACAATCATCACGATAGCAAATCCAATCATAAACAAAGCTGGTAATGGTAAGAACCCTAGAACTAAAGCAGTAAGAAGTAAAAGTGTTAAAACTAAGTTAAACCAAAATAATTTTGGACGCTTTATTGATGCATCCATTCCTACATCAAGAGCTGCAGCAATTTCATTATTAAATTCTGTATCTATATTGATAACTCCAAGTCTTTTACGCTCGCGTCGTCCAAGGAAATAAGAAACCCCTAAAATCCAGATAGTTCCTGCAATCATAGAAGGAATAAGTGGTAATAGCAATTCTGTTACATCTGCTTTTACAGCCGCCGTAGCTTGTACAGCAGGACCACCCCAGGGAGTCAAATTCATAACACCCATTGCTAATGCAGGAATACAGGCTAGAATAAGTTTATTCATACCTAATCGATTGTATAGCGGGAGAAATGCAGTTACTACAATTAGATATGTAATGGTACCGTCACCATCTAAAGCAACTATTAAAGAAAGTACTGCAGTACCCATTACAATTTTTAGAGGATCACCGCCAACCATCTTTATAATCTTCGCTACTAAAGGATCAAATAATCCTGTATCAATTAACACCCCAAAATAGAGAATGGCAAAGATAATCATAATTGCTGTCGGAGCAATGGTTTCAAGACCCTTCATCATCATTGGCCCTAAATCAGTGAAGCCGCCCAATAAAGCAAAAACAATAGGAACCACTGTTAATGCACTAAAGGCAGACAAGCGCTTACTCATGATTAAATACATAAATACTACAATCATCGAAAAACCTAAAAATGTTAACATATTATACCCCCTCTAGAACTTTCTTTCATTTTCCCTCTTGTTTATCTTTAATGTCATACTTTTTCAATTCTCATGAAACTATCTAACTATCATTCTTTATTGTAAAGCTGCTTTTCACAATCATTCATTAGTAAAAAACAATTGGCTTTTTTTACATATTATTGGTTTAAAATCTGTTATCAGAACAAATGTAAGGGTTTACAAAAAATCTATCGTGAATTCCCCCCTTAAGCCCACTGTATATATAGAATCATTAATAGATTATTTTCTATTCTTGTGTTTCTTTAACTAATCACTCCTTTACTAAAATCTTTTGTTGATGATTGCTTAGAACCAAAGGTAGTGCTCTCATCATTTGCGTGTTAACAAGCAAAATACAAGTGTTAGGATTAATAAACTTATAGTCACTTTGTAATCTTAGTAGGGGAGCAGTCAGATATCTCCGGATGATATCTAAAAATGATTTTACAGAACTAACTATATTCATTATTACAACCCTTCGTTTAAAGTAATAATTATTACTTTTCATTTAATTGTTGTAATAATTGTGACTATTTAAAAGTATACTATCATGGCTTCTAATGAAAAGTAAACGTTTTTTTATAGAAATGAAAAGTGAAAGGGAAGTATTAGACTTAATTAAAAAAATAAAAAAGTGGTAAAAACATAAAATATCGAATTATTTTATACATTCGATATTTCATGCTTTTACCACATTCGTAAATTTAATCAGTGTAATGATAATTAATTTTTGTAAGGACTGAATTGATTTTATCGAGACGATCCTTTGTCTTTTCTGGATAATTTATAGCTATCGCACTTACAAGATAATCTGCCACAAGTAGCGACGCTATAGGTGAATTATGAAAAGCGATACTACTCGAGCTACAAGTCAGTACTAAATCTGAGTACTTAACTAAAGGAGAAGAATAACTGTCGGTAATTGAAATGACCTTGGCATCGTTACTTTTGGCAGCTGTTACAAACTCAACAGTTCTTCTAGCGTACCTTGGAAAGGAGGTTGCAATAACTAAATCTTTAGAAGTTAAAGTAATTCCTTTATCCACCCAATCACTTAAGTCAGAGACAATTAGCTCACAGTTTCCGAGTAGTCGATTAAGCCCAAAAGATAGATGCTGTGCCACGGGTAAACCACTTCTAACGCTTGTACAAAATATTCGGTCTGCAGAGACAATCATTTCTAACGCTTTATTTAGGCTCTCTGTAGAAATCATTTCTACTGTTGATTGAATGTTATTGAATTGACTTTCTGCACAGCGCATCCACAAATCACTCTCATCTAAGCCCTTCAAATTTGTTTCTAATCTGATTTGAGGAGCAGCATTGTTACGTAAAAGCTCCTGAAGTCCTTTTTGAAATTCTGCATATCCAGAATAGCCTAGACTAAAAGCTAATCTCATTATCGTGGTCGTACTAGTTTTTACTGTCAAAGCCAATTGATCAACTGTTAAAAAAGCTACATCGACAGGATTTTTAAGGATATAGTCTGCTACTCTCCGTTGAGTTTCTGTTAGTTGTGAGATATTATCTTTTAATTTTAATATTGGATTTTCCATACCTTCGCTCCAATTAAACAGATTATATTGTAAATTTTATTTTTTTAAGCATATAAAAAGTATTTATCACAATACTTACTTGAATTTTAGCATGTTTACTTTTTTATGTAAAAATGTTTCTTCTAAGTAATAAAGCTTAGGATATGTTTTTCCTGTGCTTTATTTACAAAAATAGATTTACTTTATTAGGTACCGATGATAAGATACATTTAAGATTATAGTAATAAATATTACTTAAATAAAAAATGTAGTAATTTTTATTACTTTGTTATTTTTTACGATGTTTTTCTATCTTTTTCAAAAATGCAGCAAATAAACTGTAGATATTCTGCGAATAGGGGGGCAATATCTAATTTTATCAATTTAATTTTGTAAGCGTTATCCTGAGTAGAGCATTGATTAGAATATATCAAAATCGAAGAGGAGTGTATATCAGTGAGTAATTTAGCACCAGTATTATCTGAAGACATTATTAAGAGAGCAAACCTTCTTAATACAACTCTTATATCTGATGCAATGGGGTGTACAGGCTCAATGGATTATAAAATTAAGCCTGTATCTACAGGAATGAAGGTAGTTGGAACCGCTCTAACTGTAAGTTTAAGACCTGGAGATAACTTATTTCTTCATCAGGCAATCTATGATGGTACAGAAGGATATGTACTAGTTGTAGATGGAAAGGGGCATACGTCAAATGCTTACCTTGGAGAGTTAATGGCAGCTGCAGCTAAAGCTATTGGACTTGAGGGGATTATTATAGATGGGGCAGTTCGGGACAAAGAGACCCTTAGTCAATCAGGATTTCCTATTTTCTCAAAAGGATTTATTCCGAATGGTCCTCTTAAAGATGGCCCAGGTGAGTTACATAAACCTATTTCTTGTGGAGGCGTAGCCGTTATTCCAGGAGATCTAATTATAGGTGATGATGACGGAGTTGTTGTAGTTCCAAAAGAAAAGATTGAAGAGGTTCTTTTTAAAGCGGAAAAAAAACTAGAGTATGAGAAAACACGTTTAGAAACGATTGAAGCATTTGAAAGAGCACGTCTGCAAGGTGAATCTGGAGGTAACATTCAGCCTTCATGGTTAAGAGAACAGATGAAAGCATATGGATTATAAACAGAAGGGAGAGCTTTAAAGTGAAATTAGGTTTTATTGGATTTGGAGAGGCGGCCTTTGAGTTATCAGTTGGCTTAAAAGGCGAAGGTTTAGAAACCATTTTTGCTCATGATGTTATGATAGACCATCCTACATATGGTCCACAAATTAAAGAACGAGCTGCTCAAGCTCAAGTAGAACTTCTTTATAGACCCGAAGAAGTTTTAAAACAAGTAGATATAGTAATAGTAGCAGTACCCGCAGATAAAGCACTTGAAGTTAGTGAGATGCTAAAACCATTCATAAATAAAGAATGTATCTACGTAGATGTATCAGCTTCCACTCCTATCGTGAAGCAAAAAATTAACATAAATATACAAGAGAAGAATGCATTCTTTGTAGATGCCGCAATGCTAGGTCCCCTGCCAGTTTATAAACATAAGGTTCCTATTTCAGCAAGTGGTAATGGTGTAGATCGACTGTTTTCCTTAATGACTCCGTACAGTATGGACATAACTAAAGTAAGTGAAAAACCTGGTGATGCCTCTGCTGTAAAGCTAATTCGCAGTATTTATATGAAAGGTGTAGTTGCTCTTTATCTAGAGTTATTAGAAGCTTCTCATGAATTTAATGTAGAACAATTAGTCCTAGATTCTATTAGTGAAACTTTAGATAGTAAGAGCTTTAGAGAAACAATGAATCGATTGGTAACTGGAACCTCTATACATGCATTAAGAAGATCAATTGAGTTAGACGGCTCTATTCAAATGCTAGAGGCTTCTAATTTAAATTCTGTTATGTCTAAAGCAGCAAAAAGTAAATTAGAAACATTAGCTTCATTTAATTTAAAAGAAAAGTTTAAAGGACAAAAGCCAGATCATTGGTTGGATGTTATCAAAGCATGTAAAGAAGATGCTACTGTAAACAATTAAATAAACTAATCTATTATATCAATAATAAGAGACGGGGAGATTTACTTGGGAACATGGAATTTTCAAAGCGGTTCTATTTGGTTAGAAAAGGGGTTTATTCCAAATAAGTCTACAAGTATAGCAGCTACTCATAAGAATTCCAGAGATATTCATTTATCAGAATCAAATTTAATTGTAACAGCCCTAGGAGATTTTTAATGTGGGTGGTTACTGTAATCAATGCTTATTCAAGAGAAAATAATATTATCATGTTTGAATTTAGCACAGAAAGGGAGGCAAGAGAAACTTTCGTGAAATTACAAAACCATAAAATTTTTTCTGAAATTATCTGTTGTTATAATCCAGCTTCTACTTTAGCTGTTAACTGAGTTCTTTTAGGTTTAGGAAATCCGCTTAAAAAAGATAGTAAAGAAGGCCAAGTAAGATGAGTGAACACGCAAATATAGTAATTCTCCAGAGCTTGACAATAAAAGAGATGTAAACGTTATGTTTAAAAATAAGATAGTGTTGGTAGCCAACGGCCCAGGAATTAGAAAGGCTGCTTCCTATGATCAAACTTGTGGAAATTAAAAAATATCTCATATGACACTTATATAAAAGATAATTGCAGGTAAGGAATTATAAAAGAGGTTACAGGAAGAACTGTAACCTCAATTCAAACAACTAGAATTATATGTGTGTGAATTCTTATATAAGTGATTTTGCATTTCTCCCTAAAATATAAAAGCTACGTTAGAAATCCTCTTTTATTAAGTAGCGCCTCAGTTGATCTTATTTCTTTCTTTTGAATCCAAAACTCGCGATACAGGCTATTACTAACGAAATAACCCCAGCAACACTAATCTTTAGGTAAGAAATTCCCAAAGTCCAAGGACCATATTTATGGGAGTTCAAATGGTACATAGACCATCATTCTCCACCTTGGCCTTTAGAAAAAGAGAAGATGATCCATAGAAGGAACAAGAACAGAAACCACATAAAAAAGATGATGATATTAGCCATTTTCTTATTTATTTTTTAACCCTTCTCAAGAGGTTTTAATAATTCTTTAGTTATTGCTTTAAACTGATTTTAAAACGTTCATTAAATGAAAAGTTTACTTTTTTGATTGCCATTATCTTTTATAAGTAATGTTATAAAGAATAGAGGGTAAATCATCAAATACAAATTAAAAGCCCACCATGTGAGATCGAAATCTTTAATAAATGCCCAATACGCAATAGCTTGTATTCCTGAGCAAAATGTTAGCACTAGAGAAATTAAGGCATAACTCTTCCATGATTCTCTATACAGCCTGTATAAATATAGGCTAAACAATCCAGTGAATGAAACAAGAATATCTAGAGGGAAGAACGACCAGTTCCAAGCTATGACTATGGGGTTATCATAATCTTTGAATGCTATAGCTTTGGGTATCAATTCAAAGTAAGTAACAATCCAATAGATAATAAATCCGATATCTGTAACAAGAAAAAAAGGTTTTAAATATTTCATCTTTTTACCTCGTGTGTTCTTCTAAAGTGGATTTACTAATGTGAGCTTCTTTTTCATTGGTCATATTTAATGTTACTACGCCGATAATAATGAGAGCTATAGCAACAATCTTTAGTAGGCTTACACTTTCATCAAAGTACATAAATCCAATTAGCGTAATAAGTATAATCCCCATACCTGACCAAATAGCATAGGCAATTGAAACTTCTAAGCTTTTTAACGTTAATGTCAAAAAACACAAACTACAAATATAAAAGAATATGAGCAACACACTTGGTATAACTTTAGTAAAACCTTCTGATAATTTCATGGATGTAGTACCAGCCACTTCAAAAAGAATAGCTAAACATAGATAGATCCAATGCAAATCTTTTCGCCACCTTATTTTCTTATAGAAATGCCATTCAAAAGAATATCAATAACAGATTTTAATATTTCACTCATTGTTAAGTTAGATTTTAGAGAGAAGCTTGGCTGATAAATTTGATTGATTGCACCCAGGTATAGCTCTATAAATAGTTGTGAATTAATTTCACGTAGAACGCCTGTTTCTATTCCTTCTTCCATCAGTTTTACCACAAGATCCCACTCTTGCTTTAAAAAGTCATCTATCTCAACCCATTGATTATAGTGAAGCCGTTTTAAATCTGCTAATACGCGAATGTCCATTGTACTAAACTCTTCAGGAACACATATAAGGATTTGGGTAATCTTTTCAAGTAAACTTAGCCTTTCATCGTGGAAGATTTCTTCTTCTTTGTTCTTGATCTGTAGGATAAGATTTTCAACTATCGAGTCAATGATGTCGTCTTTGGAGCTAAAATGTTGGTACATGGTTCGTTTGCTAGTTCCTAAGTTCTTAGCTAAATCGCTAATAGTAAAAGAAAGTCCTTTTTGTTGAATTAAAAAAATTGCTTCATTTGTAATACGCTCTTTCATAAAAACCCCCCTCTTTGGTACCAGGAATAATTTTGTAGTACCGAACGTATTTTACAACATATTATTCCATAAATAAACATATTTTTATCTTTTTTACTTTTTTTAGATTAGAAGTATTCGAGATCCCATTGCTTGTGCTTTAAAAGAGTCAATTAATATTATTTAAACGAGAATTTATATTTTTAATTTATTCGTTAAAATTATTTAATTTTATTGTTTTTAACATTGAACATTTGTTATATAATCAAATTAACTAAAAGAAGGGGATTTGATTATGGCTTATAAAGTACTTACAAATTGTCCTGTCTGCAGTGAAACGTTAAAAATCACAAAGCTGCAGTGCAGACATTGTCACACGACGATTGAAAATGAGTTTGAATTATCTAAGCTGGCATCCTTATCAAGTGATCAGCTTCATTTTGTAGAAGTGTTTTTAACATGCAGAGGAAATATCAAAGAAGTGGAAAAGGAACTGGGAGTTTCGTATCCAACCGTCCGAGGCAAGCTTACTGACATCATTTCATCTCTTGGATATCTAGAAAAGAAGAAAAATGAAGTAGACGAGAAGAAAGTTGTGTCTATGCTAGAAAATGGTGAAATTACAGCAGAAGAAGCCATCAAGCTCTTAAAAGAAGAATAGGGGGGATTTTTGTGAAAGAGGAAATTACAAAAGTGTTAACAATGGTTCAAGAAGGCAAAATTGATGCAGAAAAGGGATCAGAACTGATACAAGTATTAAAGGAAAAAGAAGAAACAGGAAATAAGCTTTTGAAGAAACCGAATGCGTATCTAGATAAAATGTTGAAAATTCGAGTTGTGTCAACTGAAAACGATAATGTAAAGGTTAATTTGCCGATCAAGCTTGTCAAGCTGGTATTAATGGCGGGACACAGCATCGCAGCAAGTATTCCTCAATCAGAAAAATATGTAAAAGATATAGATATAAACCTGATTGTTGAAGCAATCGAAAACGAGTTAGATGGCCAAATTGTTGATATTAAATCGGCGAACGGAGATACCGTTTCAGTCATCATTGAATAATGGTTTGCTTATGATTCATGTAAAAGTGAAAACAAAAGATGTTCGATTTAGCATTCCAGTTCCATATGCTCTTTTAAACATTGCTATTAGCGTTGCTTTTTCAAAATTTATACAGAAGCATGCGGATAAATGGACAAAAGAACATTTTAAAAGAAAAGGGCTGAATTTCACTTTTCCGATAATAGATAAAAGCATGCTAAAGCCTATTGTTAAGGAACTGAAGAAACATAAGGGAATGATACTAGTAGATGTCAAAGCTACTGACGGTACGGAGGTAAGAGTTAAACTATGATGTAGCTTTGCAAAGTGCCTACCCGCGTGTAAAAATAAAACCTTATTCGTCTAAATAGATGTAAAAAAGGCTGAAAAAAGAGATCATACAGTTTGCTATCGTGCTGTATGATCTCTTTTTTTTCTCTGCTTTTTTCCTTTTCTTATCTAACCTATATCCGGAGTGTGCCCCCAAATATGGCAACAAACATAGCAATCCATATTCCTATGGACACTGACATCGTATTAAAACGCCCCTTTGCTACTTGATATTATTAAGTATTTCTTTTTATTAAGCAGCTCCGTAGTTGATTTTATCTTTTTTTGAAATCCAAAACTCACTATATAAGCTATTACTAACAAAGTAACAGAATACTAATTTTTACGTAAAAAGCTTTAAAGCCCAGGGACTATATCTATGCGAATTCAACTGGGAGATAGACCACGATCGCCCACTTTTACCTTTAGAAAAAGGGGGGATAAGACATAGAAGAAATAAGATTTCCTTCGTAAAGTAAATATTTTTGCATCAAAATGGATCATTGACAAAGAAAGTTCAGAAAAATATAATACTTATTATATTCTAATATTTTAATGCTTAAATGTTTAAAAGCAGCTAGGAGTTTACATATGACTCATACCTTATCCTTAAATTCTTTATGCAGGCTTCATACAAATCTAGCAGAAGTCGATATTCAAAAGATTGATGAAGTTGCTAAAAATTTGCCGCTTATTGCTGATTTAAACCGAGCAAATGTGTTTATCGATTGTTTAACAAAAGAAGGACAGCATGCAGTTGTAGTGGCAGAAGCTGCACCAGAAACTGCACCGTCAGTTTATGAACGTCCAGTCGCAGGGAAATTTGTGTACGAAGCGTTTGAACCAGCAGTATTTTACACGCTGCGAAATGGAAAACCGATGTCTTTAAATCGTGCCTTAACACAAGAAGGAAAAACGGTAGAACAAAGTGTGGTTCCTATTAAAGGATTTAATAATCGTGTAATTGCTACATTGATTATGGAGAAAGATATCAGTGAAGTAGTTGAACGTCAAGAAAAAATGAAAACGTTATCAAATACAAATGATACGTTAAGCGAAATTTTAATGGAGATAACAGAAAATGCTTCGCTTATTCCAGAGTTTATTGGAGAGGCACTTTTCTTTATTGATCCTAATTTAAACATTCTATATTTTAATTCTGCTGCTTTTAATTTGGTTTCTGAAGTCTGTTCCTCAGAATGTAAGACAGGCAATCAAATCATCGAATATTTTCCTTGTTTAGAAGAGTTATTTTATCATCCAGAAAAGTTGTTTATGCATGAAGTGACCATCTTAAATAAGGTATTTCAAGTCAAAAAAGTTAGTTTAAAACAAGAAAATCCAACGAATGGCGCTTTTATTACATTTCGAGATATGACTGAACTTAGAGAGCGAGAAAGAGAACTTGTTGTCAAATCAGTTATGATTCAAGAAATTCATCATCGCGTCAAAAATAATTTACAGACTATTGCGAGTTTATTAAGGCTTCAGATGAGAAGGGGCCTTCCTGAAGAAAGCAAGGCTCATTTTGTCGAGAGTCTTAACCGGATTCTAAGTATCGCTTCTGTGTACGAGATTATTCTTTCCAACTCTAGTGTAGACAATGTAGATATTCTTAGTTTGATTGAGAAAATTGGTAATATGCTAGTGTATAGCTCTACGGATGAAAATAAAAATATTTCAATTGAATATTCGGGCACTCAGCTTTTTACAGAGTCGGATAAAGCTGTCTCCATAGCATTAATTATTAATGAGCTCATTCAAAACTGTATGAAACACGCGTTTAAGGGAAGAGAAGAAGGTAAGGTTCACGTTTCTTTTCAACAGAATAACTGCGAGATAGAGGTTACAATTAAAGATAATGGTATTGGGTACTCAAAAGAAGCCAAACCATCTTTAGGATTAGATATAGTTACCATGATGGTCACTCACGATTTATCTGGTCAATTTTCGATTGAGAGAACTGCAAATGGCACCATGGCATCAGCTAGGTTCCCATTAGAAAGAGGCGGACACCGTGACTAAACGAATTATGATTGTTGAAGATGAGTCAATTGTACGACTAGATTTATCAATGATGCTCTCTGATAATGGTTATGAAATAGTAGGAGAAGCTGGAGATGGAGAAAAAGCGGTTGAATTAGCTTTTGCACTAAAGCCAGATCTGATTATTATGGATATAAAAATGCCTAAGTTAAATGGACTGAAAGCAAGTGAAATTATTTCAAATAAATATAATATTCCTATTCTGCTGTTGACAGCATACAGCCAGAGGGAGTTTATTGATAAAGCAAAAAAAGCGAATATAGTAGGCTATTTAGTAAAACCGATAGCTGAATCAAATTTAATTCCAGCAGTTGAAATCGCTCTACAGCAAGCAGAAAATGCAAAAATGTATGAGCAAAAAGTTCAGGAAATGAATAATGAACTGAAGAAACGAAAAATTGTTGAAAAAGCAAAAGGAATTTTAATGGATAAATATAATTTAACAGAAGATCGTGCTTTCAAAAAAATGCGGACGATTAGCATGAAAAAGCAGGTTACACTAGAGAAGTTAGCAAAACACATCATTGAGAAATATGGAACTTAACCTCACTGTACAAGTAAATAGTTTGAGCAAAGGTGCTTAGTGGTTTTAAGTGATAAAAAACCACCTGGCACCTTTTTGTCTTTTTTAAGGGAACAATTTTAAACTTTCTCTAGTAGCAAAGCTCTTAACAGGTTACTTCATACGCTTTAAATAGATAGAAATAGTTAAACTATTATCTATTTAAATAAAAATTATCATATAGGGGGAATTGGGTGTGGTTATCATTGGGAAAATCGTGATTTATATTATCATGACTTGTGCAGTGTGTGGGGCTATTGCTGCGATTAGAAACAGTGATGAAGGGTTAGGAAAGCAATTTATGGAGGGCTTGCATTCTATTGGGTACATTTTTATACCAGCAGCTGGTATCATGGCTGCAACTCCATATCTTTCGTGGTTTATTAGTACGGTATGCGGTCCTTTTTTCTCAGCTATTGGGGCAGATCCTGCTATCGCTGCAACCTCTATCTTAGCAACGGATATGGGAGGATATCAATTAGCACACGTATTAAAAGAGTCGTATGAAGGATGGGTCATGGCCATGATAGTAGGATTTATGGCCGGAGCAACCATTGTATTCTCAATTCCAGTAGGACTGGCCATGCTTGATAAACGCGACCACAAATATATGGCGCTCGGCGTCATGTCAGGTGTGTTAACGATCCCAATTGGGGCTTTTATTTCAAGTGTTTTAATTATGGTAACCAACTCTGATGTGCGTAAAATTATTTCAACTACAAGTGATTCAACATACGAATTTACGATAAGTTATTTGAAAATTATTTTGAACTTATCTCCACTTTTATTATTTGTTGTGCTATTAGCGGTAGGACTATATTTCTTGCCAGATTTAATGATTAAAGGATTTATGTGGTTTGGGCGTATTATGGATGCCGGAATTAAGCTAGTTCTTGTTTTCTCCATTGTTGAAATTTTTACGGGCCTATTCTCTCATTTATTTGGAAGCTGGGGATTTCATCCGATCATGGCTGATAAAACGGATCAATTCCGTGCGCTAGAAACAGCAGGTTATATTGGCATCATGCTTGCTGGTGCATTTCCAATGGTTTATTTGCTTCAAAAATATGCAGGAAAGCCGCTTGAAGCTGTAGGGAAAAAACTCGGACTAAGTAAAGAAGGAAGTGCAGGTATTTTAGCTACAATTGCTAATATTTTAGCGATGTTTAAGCTTATTCGCAGTATGCCTCCAAAAGACAAAGTTATTAATATTTCGTTTGCGGTTTGCTCGGCATTCTTATTAGGAGATCATTTGTCTTTTACAGCCAATTTCCAGCCGACATTAATTCTTCCAGTTATTATCGGGAAGTTCTCTGCAGGTGTAATAGGCATTGGTTTAGCATATTGGCTATCTGTTCCAAAAGCCTTGGAGCTAGAAAAGAAGGATCGCGAAGCAGGCATTATTGGAAAAGACGAGTACTTAAGTTCAGCAGCTGAAGAAAATGAAAAGGTAGAAGAAAAAAGCAGTAAGACACAAGTGATGTAAGCATTGTATAGAATTTGTACGATAAGGGAGAGGTAATTTTTTATGAGTGAAGAAAAAAAGCGTTTTATTCAAGAGTTTGTGCCGGGAAAACAAATTACATTAAGCCATTTAATTGCAAATCCAGATCCGGATATGTTTGAAAAATTGGGTATACAGCAAGAAGGAGCTCTAGGCATTCTAACATTAACTCCAAGTGAGACGGTTATCATTGCAGGTGATTTGGCTACAAAAGCTGCACATGTTCAATTAGGTTTTTTAGATCGTTTTACAGGAAGTCTTGTTATTGTGGGGAGCGTTTCAGAAGTAGACATGGCAATGAGAGAAATCAATCGTTTTCTCTCCGAAACATTAGGTTACACACCTTCAATTATTACAAAATCTTAATTGTATAGTAGGGAGGGGAGAGTTATGCATAAAAAAAACAGAGCCATGCTTATTGGTTCAATTGGTGCAGGCAAATCGACATTAACAAATGCTCTGCTTGGAAAGCCGGTCGAAGCAGTTAAAACCCAAGCATTAATCTATTATGATTGGATCGTTGATACACCTGGAGAATATGTTGAAAATCCTTTTTTTTATAAAAATATTATGGCAACCGCTCTTGAAGTTACACATGTGTTATATTTGCAGGACGCCACAAAGAAAAAGACAGTCTTTCCACCTAATTTTAGTACAGGCATTAATAAGTTAGCTATTGGGGTCATTACAAAAAGTGATGCGGAAGATGCTGATGTGAGCTTAGCTATTAAAAAAGCAAGGCAAGTAGTTGTAAATGGTCCTATTGTTGTTACTTCTTCCCGCAACAAAGAAGGGCTTGAAGAGGTTCGAGCTTTGGTACAGTGTCAGTCTTTACAAGAGATGAAACAGTATACTGATAACTGGAAATCGAAATATATTATTTTTTAATGAAAACCTTTACATTTTGTAAAAAATCAGTTATATTCTAAATATACAAAAAAAACACGGGCAAAGGCGCCTTATACAGCTATCTTTCAGGAGATAGTTCGTATGAGGTGCCTTTTTTATTTGACTAAAACACGACTAATTAGCAATCAGTAATGACTAAAACCTTTTGCTGATTGAAGGTTGATGAGGTGGAGGGATATGAAACAATACGAACCGCTAAAAGAGGAGATTATCAGCGCAGGAATTGATATAGGAACAAGCACAACCAAAATTGTGTTAAGCCAATTTTCTCTGATGAATATGGCAGGAGGAACACACTTGCCGCGTATTGAGATTATTGATAAAGAAATTATTCATCGCAGCCCAATTTATCGAACACCACTTCTCACATCAACAACAATCGATATTGAAGCAATAGAGAAGCTTGTTAGAAATGAGTATGATAAAGCAAACGTTGGTTCTGAAGATATTAAAACAGGTGCCGTGATTATTACAGGTGAAACAGCAACTAAGCAAAATGCCGAGGAAATGATTCACCATCTATCAAATCATGCGGGGGAGTTTTTAGTTGCAACTGCGGGTCCTGATTTAGAGGGAATTATTGCAGCAAAAGGATCAGGAGCTTATCAATATTCTAAAAAAGTGAGCAAAACTATTGCCAATATAGATATTGGCGGGGGAACCGCTAATGTAGCAGTCTATCGAATGGGAAGGCTGTGTGGAACCTGCACACTGCATATAGGAGGCAGGCTGATAGAGTTTTCGGAAGATAAAATCAGCAGCATTTCGCCACCGGTTAGAAATCTATTAAGAGGGTGGAATAGTACTCTTGTAAAAGGTGACGTACTGGTGGAAGAAGAGATAAAGAATATAACAAATTATATGGCCGATGTGATTAGTAGAATGCTAACACGTACCATGACAGCAGAAGACAAGGTACTGCTTTTAGGTCATGAACCAAATTGGAAAGAAGAAATTGATGTCATTATGTTTTCTGGTGGAATCAGTGAGTGCCTCTATCAATATGAGTCTAAAGATTTTGAACAAGCTCCTTACCACGACATAGGAATGATGCTTGCGGACTCTTTAAGAGATAGTCAGAGTTTGAAGAGATGGTCATGGATTAAGCCTGATGAAACCGTTCGCGCAACCGTTCTTGGTGCTGGTACACAAACGACTGAAATCAGTGGAGCTACGATTCAAGTGGAAAGCAAAGATTTACCTGTACGAAATATACCCGTTTATCAAATTTCGTTTAAGGATGGGTTTCAAAAAAGTGTTCATCACTTAAAGGATGCTGTAAAAGATGCAATTGAGATACATGACCCGCAGCAGGAGGGGCAAAATTTTGCCTTGTACTTATCTGGGCTTCCGTACGTAGGATTTCGAGATATTCAGCAATTAGCAAAAGGTCTGCTAGAAGCGGTGAAACAAAAAAACAAAAGAGATCAGCCGCTGATTATTGTTCTTGAGAGCGATCATGCCAAGGTATTGGGTCAAACGCTTGTTGCTCAAGATTCGTCGCAAAGCATTATTTGTATTGATCAAATTAAGGTGGAACACGGTGACTACTTAGATATTGGCCAATTGCTGCAAACAAGTGTGGTACCGGTAGTAGTCAAAACCCTTACGTTCCATTCATAAGAAAGGGGGCTTCACTGTTGAAGTTACATACACATTATTTAGGTGCTGTCTATCAATTTTCTGATTTGAAAGATTTGTTTGCTAAGGCAAATGAAGAAAAGTCTGGTGACCGGCTGGCAGGTTTAGCTGCAGAAACCGTTCAAGAAAGAATTGCAGCAAAGGAAGTGCTTAGTGAATTAACACTTGCTGATATTCGCGAAAACCCAATGATCTCACCTGAAGAAGATGAAGTATCTCAAATTATTGAGAGTGAAGTAAATGAACCTATCTATCAAGCAATGAAAAATTGGTCCATAGCAGAGCTTAGAGAGTATATCTTAAGTGATGAAACAACGGGTGAGGATTTAAAGAGGATTAGTCGAGGGTTAAATAGTGAAATTATTGCTGCAGTAGCAAAATTAATGTCAAACCTCGATTTAGTTCACGCCGCAAATAAGGTTGAAATTTTAACAAAATGCAACATTACTATTGGCCAAAAAGGAGTCTTAGCTTCTAGACTGCAGCCTAATCATCCTACAGATAATGTAGAGGGTATGATTGCTTCTTTAAAAGAAGGGCTGTCTTACGGAATTGGAGACGCTGTTATTGGTATTAACCCTGTAGATGATTCAGTTGAAAGTGTAAAACGACTGCTCCACGCCACAAAAAATTTTATGAATGATTGGGAGATTCCAACTCAAAACTGTGTCTTAGCTCATGTTACGACTCAGATGAAAGCCATTGAACAAGGAGCACCAGCGGATATGATTTTCCAAAGTATTGCTGGAACAGAAGCCGCTAACCGTTCATTTGGAATCAGCGCTGCCTTACTAGAAGAGGCAAATCAATTAGCAAAAAGTCACGGAACAGGAACAGGGCCTCAACGCTTATATTTTGAAACAGGACAAGGTTCTGAGCTATCAGCTGAAGCACATTTTGGAATGGATCAGCTAACGTTAGAGTCGCGTAACTATGGGTTTGCACGTCATTATGACCCTTACATTGTAAATACCGTGGTCGGTTTTATTGGACCTGAGTACTTATATAACAACAAACAAGTTATTCGCGCAGGCTTAGAAGATCATTTTATGGCAAAGATGCATGGAATTCCGATGGGTGTAGATATTTGTTACACCAATCATATCAAAGCAGATCAAAATGATATTGAAGATCTGGGTGTATTGCTAACAGCTGCAGGTGTTAATTTTATTATCGCAACACCAATGGGTGATGATTGTATGCTTAACTACCAATCAATGAGCTACCACGATGTAGCGACTTTAAGGCAAACGATGGGGAAACAGCCTTCTCCTTTATTTGCAGAATGGCTTGAGAAAATGGGGATTTTTGAACAAGGGAAATTAGGTAAATACGCAGGAGATCCAAGTATTTTTACAAGGTAGGTGATAAAGAGGATGAATCCTGAATTGATTGAAAAAATTACACGATCCATTGTTGAAAAGCTAGAAAAACAATCTAGTTTCGAACAAAATTCTCCTACTGACGAACGTCAAAGCAGCGTAGCTTTTTGGGCTCACACATCCAATGCCAATACGAAGGTAACTAATGGGCCTCTAGCTGAAGTGGTAGAAGAAGAGTCGGCAAAGGAATTAATTAAATTTCCGAATATTCAAGAAGATAATTCGGCATCTCTGCCTGAAAGTAAAATGCCTATTCAGCAGGAAGAGAACATTGAACCAAAGCAGCAGGTGCCGGGTATTAAAAACCCAGTGAATCAAGAAGAATTAGATACATTGATTCAAAAAACACCTGCCCGAATAGGGATTGGCAGAGCAGGTTTACGTCCGCGAACAGAAACATGGCTGAAATTCCGCTATGACCATGCAGCAGCCGTTGACGCTGTGTATGGCAATGTGAACGACGACCTTTTAAAACGGCTGAACTTATTTAAAGTAAATACTCAGGTAACGGATAAAGAAGTATACATTCGCCGGCCGGATTATGGACGAAAGCTATCAGACGAAGCAAAAAAGTGCATTCAAGAGAGATGTACCAAATCACCAACTGTTCAAATTATTGTTTCTGATGGTTTAAGCTCCAAGGCCATTGAAGAAAATGTCGAAGATGTTTACCTATCTCTTCAACAGTCCTTAAAAAGCGCTGGTTTAGATGTCGGCGTTCCGTTTTACATAGAAAAAGGTCGAGTTGCTGTAATGGACGACATTGGTGAACTTCTGACGCCAAAAGTGGTGGTACTTTTGATTGGAGAACGCCCGGGACTTATAAGCGCAGAATCTTTAAGTGCCTATTTATGCTATGAACCGAAAAAAGGAATGATTGAAGCTGAGAGAATGGTGGTTTCCAATATTCATAAAGGCGGTATTCCTCCAGTTGAAGCGGGTGCTTATCTCGGTACATTGGTTCAAAAAATTTTAAAATATGAAGCTAGCGGAGTATCGCTTGTTCAAAAAGAACAATAGAGGTGAATAAGAGTGGCTTTAACACGTATCCATGCTGACATTTTAGCTGTTCGTGTGATTCCAAATGTGGATGACGCCTTAGTTCAACAGTTTAACTTGCAGCCTTACCATAGAAGTTTAGCCATGTTTACATCAAGTATTGATGACGTAGGCTATACAGCTTTAGATGAAGCCACTAAAAGAGCAGACGTTGAGGTAGCTTATGCCCGTTCCTTTTATGCTGGCGCTGCCCATGCGTCAGGTCCGCTATCAGGTGAAATGATTGGGGTATTAGCAGGTCCAAGTCCAGATGAAGTTAAAGCTGGTATTGAGGCTGTTTTACAAGTGACAAAATCAGATGCCTATTTTGAAGCGTTAGATGAAGAGAAAAATCACGCGCTGTATGCACATGTGGTGGCAAGAACAGGTTCTTATCTTTCTAAAGAAGCAGGAATCGATATTGGCGAACCGCTAGCTTATTTAATTGCCCCTCCACTAGAGGCTATGTATGGACTTGATGTAGCGCTTAAAGCAGCTGATGTAGAACTTGTGAAATTTTTTGCCCCTCCTTCTGAAACAAATTTTGGCGGTGGGTTTTTAACAGGATCTCAATCAGCCTGTCAAGCAGCTGCTGATGCGTTTCGCCAGGCTATTTTAGACATTGCAAGAAATCCAGTTCATTATTAAAAAGCTTATAGACAGTAGAAAGGAGTTGTTGGATATGCAGTTTGATCAAGATCTTCAATCTTTGCAAGAGATGCGAGATGCAGTGGAAAAGGCAAAAGCCGCACAGCAGGTATACTTGAATTTTTCACAAGAACAAGTAGATCGCATTGTTGAACAAGTTGCCGAAGCAGCCTATTCTAAAGCATTGGAATTAGCGAAAATGGCAGTGGAAGAAACGCGAATGGGTGTTGCAGAACATAAGAAAATCAAAAATGAGGTAGGATCTAGAGCTGTTTATGAATCAATTAAAAATGAAAAAACAGTAGGTATTGTTCACGAAGATAGAGCGAACAAAGTGATAGAAGTCGCCTCTCCTTTTGGAGTTGTTGCTGGAATTATTCCTACAACTAACCCAACTTCAACGGCTATCTTCAAGACATTAATTAGTTTAAAAACTAGAAATGCTCTAGTGGTCAGCCCTCATCCTCGGGCAATGAACTGTACAGTAGAAGCACTTAAAATTTGTTCCCGTGCAGCAGTTGAAGCAGGAGCTCCAGAAGGGATTATTGGTTGGATTTCTAATCCTTCTATGGCAGCAACCAATGAATTAATGAAGCATAAAGATGTGAACTTAATTCTAGCAACAGGTGGAAGTGGTCTCGTTCGAGCAGCGTATAGTTCTGGGAAACCAGCTTATGGTGTAGGTCCAGGAAATGTACCTGTATATATTGAAAAGACTGCGAAGGTTGACCAAGCAGTAAAAATGATTGTCGATAGCAAAACGTTCGACAACGGCACGATCTGTGCAACCGAGCAAGCAATTGTTGTCGATCTTAATATTCAACAAATGGCTATTAGAGAATTAAAGAATAATGGAGCCTACTTTTTAAATTCAGAAGAGAAAGCCAAGATGGAAAAAGTGATTTCACCGATTCCAAAGAAGCTTAATCCGAATATTGTTGGTCAAAGTGCTGTGAAAATTGCTGAAATGGCAGGTATTACAGTACCTTCTGATACACGCATCTTAGTTGCTGAAGAAACAAAGGTGGCCAAGGATGTACCATTTTCGATTGAAAAGCTAGCACCTATCTTCCCATTGTATACAGCTAAGAACAACGAACAAGCAAGGGAATTATGTTTAAGCTTATTAAACCTTGGAGGAAGAGGTCATAGTTTATCGCTTCATACAAACGATGATGCTGTAGCTAAAACGTTTGCTCTTGAAATGCCGATCTCGAGACTGATGGTCAACACACTCTCGTCAGTAGGAGCTGTGGGTGGTACGACTGGACTTAAGCCTTCCTTTACACTAGGATGCGGTTCGTTTGGAGGCAACATTACGTCAGACAATGTGACCGCTCGCCATTTATTAAATATTAAGCGAATGGCTTACGGCACAAAAGAGGTAACAATTCCGAAACCATCTCTATCTTCTACCTCTGCTTCGTCAGATACAAAAGATCATCAAGACGTACAGGAAATTGTCAACGAAGTTATGAATCAATTAAAGCCACAGGGACCGATTGATTCGGCAGCAATTTCTGAAATGGTTAATCAAGCACTTCAAAAATATCAAACAAACTAATTAGGGGGAATTAAAAATGGCAAGAGAACTAACAGCATTAGGAATGATTGAAACAAAAGGATTAGTAGCATCAGTAGAGGCAGCAGACGCAATGGTAAAAGCAGCAAACGTACATTTAGTTGGTAAAGTTCACGTAGGTGGAGGAATTGTAACGGTTTTAGTACGCGGTGACGTAGGCGCGGTAAAAGCAGCGACAGATTCTGGTGCTGCAGCTGCACAGCGTGTTGGAGAACTTATTTCCGTTCATGTTATCCCACGCCCACACAATGAATTAGAAAGTATTTTACCAAAAATTGATAGTGAACTATAAGCTTAAAAAGTTAGGAGCATAGCGCATGAATAAGCAGGCCATTCAATCGATTGTAGCAGAGGTTGTTCAGCAGCTAAGTCAAACAACCAAGCAAAGCAATACAGTCCCAATGGCTGTATCTGCTAGACACTGTCACTTAAGTATAGAAGATGTAGAAGCTCTTTTTGGAGCAGGGTATGAGCTAACAAAAAAATCAGACCTGTCTCAGCCTGGGCAATTTGCAGCTAATGAAACAGTTACCATTGTGGGACCTAAAGGAAGCATCGAAAAGGTGCGAGTCCTTGGTCCAGCAAGGAGTATAACTCAAGTGGAGGTCAGTAAAACAGATTCAATTAAACTTGGTTCTGTTCCTCCACTACGTGAGTCTGGAGATATAAAGAATTCAGAAGCGATTACATTAGTTGGACCAAAGGGTAGCATCTACAAGAAAGAAGGCTTAATCATTGCACGAGCTCATATTCATATGACGCCGGATGATGCTGAAGCTTATGGTGTGAAAAATGGTCAGTGTGTTCGCATTACCGCTCAAGGAGAAAGACCTACTACGCTCGAACGTGTATTAATTCGAGTTTCGCCAAAGTTTAAGCTTGAAATGCATATTGATACAGATGAAGCGAATGCTGGGCTAATTTCTACTGGAGCTACAGGGATTCTTTCTCTATACGAGGAAGCTTTATGAACAATCATGCTCTGATTGAACAAATTGTAGTAGAAGTTTTAAAACGATTAGATAAATCAGACAAGCAGCACCTAAATGTAAAGCCAAAGCTGCTGATCGTGAAAGAGTTGGCGGAAATTGATCTAATTCAAATCAAAAAGTTAGAAACAAGCTGGACACTGGTTTACAGCGATGACCAAAAAGAAAACCTTCCAAAAGATATACAAGGTATTTTATTTGCAGAAGCAAAGCAGGACCTGCTAGTAAAAGGGGCTCTTGGTATGACAGATACACTAGAAAGTTATCTTTTAGCTGAGGCTTTGCTAGAAGGAATTTCTGTTTCACTCATTCCTTCTGTAACTTTAGGAAACGTTTTGCTATCCAGTAATCAAAAAAAAACAGTAAACAATAAGTATGCAGCACATTTAATCGCTTATAAAAATACATTAGAAAGCTTTGGAGTAAAAATCCAATCATTTGAGAGATTTTTGCAATCAGGCTTAAACAGACATTCTGTATCATTTACAGAACGAGTGCTAACCCAAAGACATGTGAAATTAGTAGAAGAAGAAAAAATTACTGTTTCACCTAAAACGATTATCACTCCTTTAGCGCGCGATACAGCAAGAGAATTAGGAAAAGAAATTTGCGTGATAGACGTAGAGGGAGCGGATGTTTTATGAAAATAGGGACAGTAATTGGCAACGTCTGGGCAACAAGAAAAGAAGATAACTTACGCGGTTTAAAGTTTTTAGTTGTTCAACCTGAACTTTTAAATAAATCGAATAACGACTCTTCTTTTATTGCAGTTGATCGTATTGGAGCCGGGATTGGTGATAAGGTAATGGTTACTCAAGGAAGTGCCGCAGCACATATGGCATCCGACACTCCATTACCCATTGATGCAATTATTATCGGGATTATAGATTCTGTTGATATAGAAAGAGGTGGAGAGAATGGCTAAAGCTCTTGGCATGATTGAAACAAGAGGCTTAATAGGTTCAATCGTCGCAGCGGATGCGATGTTAAAATCAGCTGATGTCCGCTTAGTGAAGCAAGAAAAAGTGGATGCAGCCCTTGTAACAGTGTTAGTTGAAGGTGATGTTAGTGCAGTACAAGCAGCTGTAGATATGGGAAAAGAAGAAGCGGCTCGCGTTGGAGAATTAGTGTCAGCGCATGTAATTCCCCATCCTGATGAAGAGGTTGGAAATAGCCTATTAAAAGATGAAAATAAAGAATCGCAGTCAAAGGAGACACCTAAAGACAATAAAGCGACTAAAAAATCATCTGCTGCTAAAACAAAATCCAGTATTCAATATAAAGCAAAAGCAGATTCTGCTGCTGTAGAAGAAGATCAAAAAGTAGAATAACATACATATAAACGACGGAGAACGGGGGATAAATCATGGCATTTAAGCGTAAAAAAATAGCTGTAATTGGAGCGGGATTTACAGGAGCCACAGCAGCATTAATGATGGCACAAAAAGAACTTGGAGACGTAGTGTTAGTTGATATTCCTTCCCAGACTAACCCGACTAAAGGAAAAGCACTTGATATGTTAGAGGCAAGCCCAGTCCAAGGATTTGACGCTAATATTAAGGGAACATCTAGCTATGAGGACATTCAGGATGCAGATTTAGTATTAATTACTGCAGGACTTCCAAGAAAACCGGGAATGAGCCGTGATGACCTAGTCTCAACAAACGCAAAGATTATGAAAGAAGTATCGGAAAATGTAAAAAAGCATGCACCAAACAGTTATATTATTGTATTAAGTAATCCAGTTGATGCAATGACATACGTTTGTTATAAGACTACGGGGTTCCCTAAGAATAGAGTAATAGGCCAATCTGGTGTATTAGATACAGCCCGCTTTAATACATTTGTGGCTCAAGAATTAAATATCTCTGTTGAAGATGTATCAGGATTTGTTTTAGGGGGCCACGGAGATGATATGGTACCATTAGTTCGTTATTCGTATGCCGGAGGAATTCCACTTGATAAAATCATTTCACCTGAACGTATAGAAGCGATTGTAGAGCGAACCCGCAAAGGTGGAGGAGAAATCGTTAACCTGCTTGGAAATGGAAGTGCCTATTATGCTCCTGCTGCTTCTATGGTTCAAATGGCAGAAGCAATCCTAAAGGATAAGAAGCGAATTCTCCCTTCTGTAGCTTATCTAGAAGGGGAATATGGCTGTAATAACCTTTACCTAGGTGTACCCACAATTCTAGGAGGAGATGGAATTGAACATATCATTGAACTTCCTTTAACGGAAAAGGAAAATGAAGGGCTAAAACGTTCAATCGAATCCGTACAAAGCGTTATGGCTATCTTAGAGTCTTCAGAAGTATTCAGCTAAACCAGCCTTTAGTCAAAGCAAAACATAAAATAGCTTTTAAAACCCTTTAGCTGCTCGGGACTGCCCCCATGAATGAGACAAATAAAAAACACCTTTAAGTTAAAAAACAGGTATGTAGTACCTAACAATAACCTAGAGGTGTTTTTTCTATGGGAGCAAGAGTGAGCTATCCAGTAGAAGTGAAATTAAAAGCAATTGAATTGAATCGTTTCATTCCAGCCTGAAGTCTGAAACATTTTACCTCGATGAGTTAACATGTACTACGACTAACATCGTAGAACAAACTGTCGAAAGCTATATTATTTATTATAACCATATCCGTATTCAAACAAAACTAAATAACCAGTCACCGGTACAATACCGAAAACTGGCTGTTTAAAAGGTGTTTTGATCCTTGTCTCGAAATCAGGGGCCCTTCCCATATAACTAAGTGCTTTTTGGTGAATGATGAGCAAGTTTCTTTTTCAACGGTAGAACAATCATAAAAACGCCTATGATACTTAATATGCTCTCTAGAACGTAGAATTGATGTTCTTTTATATATCCCATAACGCATTGGCTACCAAAGATCAGAAATAAAACAGCTCCTAAATAAAACGAAGGATTTTTAATACACCAACTCATTTTTGATTCCATCTAATTCCTCCTTGTACGCTGTCTATCGCGTATTTATTGTATGTCTACTAAGAAAGGAGTAAGGTTGCTTCTTATGGATCTACGAGTGGGTGTAAGAAAAGTTTCAAAAATAACATCAACTCTCTTTTAGTATAGGCGTTTATTTTACATTCAAAAATGAAACTAATTTTTTTAGTGTTGTTCCTTGAACAAGAAGAGAAAAGACTACATTACTAAATGTCATGGCTAATAACAGATTTTTCCCTTCAAATTCGGGTGTAATGCCTAAAACAAGCGCAATTGAAAGAGAGCCTTTTAACCCTCCCCACGAAATAATAGGTTTCCATGAAGTTGGAATGGATTTATCAAAAGCTAAGCTTATATAGACAGCGAGAAAACGTGCTAAAAGAACAATAAGAATACTTCCAACGATAAGCCATCCTTTATCTAAAAAATCAATACGACTCACTTCTAACCCTACCAGTAAGAAAATAAGTGCATTAGAGAGAAAAGCAATCGTTTCCCAAAAGGAATTCACTTTTTCATGTGTTAGATCTGACATACCTACGTTTCGTCCATAAGTTCCTAAGATTACGCCACCTACTACTACAGATATTACCCCAGAAACATCAAAGTGTTCAGCTAGCTGAAACGTACCATAAAATAGAACCATCGATAATCCAGTCTCCACTAAATAATGATCAATCTTAGATGTAATACGAGAAGCTAATAAACCAAACACTCCACCAATCAATATGCCTCCACTTACAACTTTCAGAAATTCAAGCAGCGCATTCAATGTACCTGTTAAGCTCAAGGCAGTAGTTACCACAGCAATTTGAAATAGTACAACAGCAACTCCGTCATTTGCTAAACTTTCTCCTTCGACTACAATGGAGAGACGCTTGTTTAGGCCCATTGACTTAAAAATACTTAGAACGGATACAGGGTCAGTAGCTGCCATAAGTGCACCGAAAATTAAGGCTTCTTGTAAAGAAAGGTGCAAGAAAAAATAAGTAGAAGCAGCAACTAGTAAGAAGGTAAGAAATGTGCCTAAAAAAGCTAATAAAGAAATAGATTTCTTATTACGTTTTAGTTCATCAAAAGGCAGTTTAAGTGCTGCATCCCCTAACAAAGCTGATAAAAAGATAAAAATAACGGTCGTTTGAAACACGGTATCATTGGCTGCATAACTTTTTATTTCTCCCAATGCAGGAATTGGTACCAAACCAATGATTAATCCTATTACTACAAGGAAAGTGGGATAAGGTTGTTTCATTTTTTCTGCGATAAATATTACACCTACAGCGATAGCTAATAAAATAATCCAATATGTAACCATTCTTATGCTCCTTTGTCTCTTTAAAACTAAAATTATGCTTCATGTGCCAAGTATTGGTAAGGGTATATTCTCTTTAGGGATAGGTTTCTGTTCACCTGGAGAGATGTACTGCTTTACTAATTTTTGTTTCAATAATGCGCGATCCTTATAACTTTGTTTATTATAGATGATATTTTCCTAAGGTATCATTAATAAGTAATAAATTACTTATATAATGCTAAATAATATCAATTTGAATACAACTTCAATCATAGAAAAGTAAGTTTGTGCTTACAAACATGCAAGAAGAGAAAGGCTGTTTCCTCTTAGTGAGGAAACAACCTTTAACATAGCTTACATACATTATGTGTAATATAAAGTTTCCCTCAAACAAAAGATATAAATGCCGATTTAAAAATAAATCGTAAACCTTTTAAAGCTACTTGATTGTGAATGCAAGAACTATCGCAAATCGTAAGACATTATCATTTAACTTAACGAAATCAAAAATTAAATAAATAAGAAAAATTCATACATAAGCTAAAATATAGTTGCAGCAAAACAAAAAAATTAAGTTATTATTTATTGTGGGGGTGAAAATTATGAAAGTAGCAATTTTAACGTTAGGCAGTAGAGGAGATGTACAGCCTTATATTGCACTTGCTCGAGAAATGATTAAGAATGGGCATGAAGTAGTTATTTGTACAGGTGCGACGTTTCAACGTTTTATTGAAGAAAATAGGGTTTCTTTTCATCCCACTTCTACTGATTTGATGGCAATAATGGAGAGCGAGGAAGGAAGAGATATACTTAATGGTAAAAGGTTTTCACCTTTTAAGATAATGAAGTTTTTAAAAGAAAAAATTGCTCCATCCTACAGAAAAAGTATGGATGATTTTTATCAGGCTTCCCAAGGAGCAGATTTAATCATTTATCATCCTAAAGCTCTTGGTGCGGTTGATATTGCTCTATACTATCATATTCCTTGCATTTGCTTACCGCCCGTTCCAATTATGTATCCAATTACAGAGTTCCCAAATTTCTCTTTATCATCGAAAAAAAGCTTTGGCTCTACATTAAATAGATTATCCTACAAGCTAATAAAATTCAGTGAATACCCTTTTATGAAAGAAATTAACGATTTTAGAGAAAAAACGTTAAAACTTCCAAAGAGAAAAGCAGGACTTTACACATATGACGTAAACGGTGTACCTATTTCTATACTTTATCCGATTAGTCCTTTTCTTTTCAAAGAAGTAGAGAGTTGGAAAGGTTCTGTATTTCTATCAGGGTTTTTCTTTTTAGATGTAGAGAAAGAGATGTTACCCAATGAAATAGAAAAATTTCTAGAAAAAGGAAAGAAGCCTATTGTAGTATCATTTAGTTCTATGCCTTTAAAGAGTCCGTCAATTTTTAAACAAAAGTTAGTTCAGGCATTAAGGGAGACGGACAATCGCGCAATAGTGTTAACAGGAACAAGCGGTATGAAGTTTAATCAACAAGAGAATATACTTGCCGTTAAAGATGCATCCCATAGACTTTTATTTAAACGTGCTAAAGGCATTATTCATCATGGAGGTGTTGGAACAATGTCTGAAGCTTTACTGAGTGGCGTACCACAAATTATCATTCCGTTTACAGTGGATCAACCGTTTTGGGCAAATCTCCTCTATAAAAAAGGGTATTCACTAAAGCCGTTACAAGAAAAAAATCTCCAGGTATTCGAATTGGTTCAGGCGTTAGAACAAGTAGAAAATAAAGAGTATATTGAAAACGCTCAACAAATAAAAAGCATCATTCAATTGGAAAATGGTGTATACCAAGCGGTGAAACATATAGAAAGCGTAGTACATAAATTGCGGGATAAATAGATGGGTTGAAGGATAGCTAAACAGCAAGTATGTGTTTTAAGAGAAGGGTCTTATTCAATCAACTCTTATATATGAAAACGGCTTTGTTTGTAATAAAGTTACCTTCTCCAGTCAATAGTAAGTAACGGCAGGAAGTGACTGTAAGTTGGCTTACATACATAGGTGTAGAAGAGCACTTTTTAAATAAAGGAGTTTTTATGGATATAAATAAGGGAAAGCAAAAGCTCGAACTAATAAAAGGATTAATACTTATAGCCAAAATATCTATAGCTTCGGGTGTATCGTGGGAACTGGCAAAAATGTTAGGCTCTAAACATCCTTATTTGGCGCCTTTAACCGTGATTCTTTCTATTCAAGAAACCATCCAGCATTCTGCTGTGTATGCTTTTTATCGAATTATCGGCACTCTTTTTGGAATTGCTGCTACGATTTTTATCATTAAACATTTAGAAGTAAACGGGTGGACAATAGGATTATTATTAACAATGGGAATGGTGCTTCCTGTTGTACTAAGGCTACATAAGACGATCATTCATCAAATTGCTCTTACCATTTTATTAGTTTTTGTATTCGTTCATAAAACAAATTATTATGTCTCTGATCGAATAAGAGATACGATCATAGGAGCTCTTGTCGCTATTATAATCCATATCATAATTGTTCCTCCAAATTACGTAAAAGAAGCTCGCAGAACCTTGACCCAATTTGGAATAGACCTTGGACAATTATTTAAAAAGGCGGCTTATTGGGTAAACAATAACTGCGAATTCGTTGAGGGCGAAAATTTAATAGATGATACAACTAACCTGCTTCAGGAACTTCATCAGGTTGAAAAGGAATTCGAAAAAGCAGAGAAGAGTTTAAGGTTGAACCCATTTGGCAGAAATAAAAAGCAGCAGTTAAAACAAAACGAACAATTCCTTTTTCAACTGAAGCATGGCTACACCTATATTTCAGGTGTGCTCACTACATTTAATGACTGGTCCGAAACGAATTCTCTACCCACAGTTGATCGGCAAAAATGGGCTGTTCAACTACAAGTATTAGGAGAATACGTCACAAAACAAGCTAATCAAAACTTAGAAAATCACGCTATAAACAAATCATCTTTGGATTTACTGGATCTGTCTTCAATTCCTTTACAAATCCGTATCCCACCTGAATTAGAGTCCCACCGACATCAATTAAGTCTATATAATGATACGCTTAAATTAATTGATAAATTAGGAACAAAATGATACTAATTCAAGTGATGTAGATATCCCTTTTATAAATGGGGTGATAACTGCAGTATCTGGTTATTGAACGATACATGCATAGTAGAAGAGGAAAAGAAGTTACCAAGGGGTGACTTCTTTTTTTATTCAATAAATAATACAATTTAGCTTTTATATTTTCCGTTCCCGTGCTCATATCCATATAAAATCATGAATATGTTTTTAATACGTCGTTAAGCGTTTCAGCTAACTACAAAAAAATATAAAAATTTATATTGACAGTGGAATCATATGGTTTTATAATTATACTTAATTCAAGATATTTTAATTCGAGATTTTAAAGTGATGAAAAAATAGGAGGAATAAAAAATGGTGAGCATTGGTTTATTGTTAATACGTTTAGTCATTGGATTATCTTTTATGGCACATGGAACTCAGAAATTATTTGGATGGTTTGGCGGCCACGGCTTAAAAGGAACGGGCGGCTGGTTTGAATCCATCGGAATGAAGCCAGGTGTTAGAATGGCGTTAATGGCTGGATTATCCGAGCTAGTAGGCGGAGCTTTATTTGCTGCAGGACTTCTTACACCGCTAGGAGCGCTTTTGATTGCGGGAACAATGGTCATGGCAATTGTGAAAGTACACGGTCCGAATGGATACTGGGCAACACAAAATGGGTATGAATATAACCTTACGCTTTTAGTTGTAGCAATCGGTGTAGCAATTGCAGGACCAGGTTATTATGCACTAGATACTTTTATTTTCTAAAAGAGAAAATGGGTTGAATAAGAAAGACGCTTTTATTTTTTGACCAATATCTCGAATTCGAGATATTTATGATAAATAGTTGTAATTTTAAGAGGGATAACGGAACATATGACGAAAAATGTATCGAAGGAGATGGTAGTAATGAGTAAAAAAACAGCGGGTATTCATCATATCACGGCGATTGTAGGTCATCCTCAAGAAAATGTTGATTTCTATGCGGGCGTGTTAGGATTACGCTTGGTCAAACAAACGGTAAACTTTGATGATCCAGGAACTTATCATCTTTACTTTGGGAATGAAGGGGGAAAACCTGGAACGATTATTACATTCTTCCCGTGGGCAAATGCACGACAAGGAAAAATAGGTGACGGGCAAGTTGGCGTAACTTCCTATGTGGTGCCAAAAGGTGCGATGGACTTTTGGGAACAGCGATTAGCTAAGTTTGGGGTTCCAGCTACAAAGATGGAGCGATTTGGAGAACAGTATTTAGAGTTTGACGACCCTCATGGTTTACATCTAGAGATTGTGGAAAGAGAAGAAGGAGAAAAGAATACGTGGCAAGTCGGTGAAATTAAACCTGAAGTGGCTATTAAAGGATTCGGAGGGGCTACGTTATTATCTGTTAAGCCTCATGAAACAGCTCAGTTATTAGAAAGCGTAATGGGTCTACAAAAAGTAGGGCAAGAAGGAGATTTTATACGTTTTCAATCATCAGCTGACATCGGAAATGTGATTGATTTAAAATTAACAACCATTGGACGCGGGCAAATGGGCGTTGGAACGGTTCACCATATTGCATGGCGAGCAAAAGATGATGAAGATCAATTAGAATGGCAGAAATACGTAGCCGACAGCGGATACGGAGTAACGGCTGTTCGAGATCGAAATTACTTTAATGCGATTTATTTTAAGGAGCACGGAGAAATTCTATTTGAAATTGCAACAGATCCTCCAGGCTTTGCTCATGATGAGTCACTTGAAACAATGGGAGAAAAACTCATGCTGCCTGAACAGTACGAAACCCATCGAGATCAAATTGAAAGAGCTTTGATTCCTTTTGAAGTGAGAGAATTAGACTAAATTTTACTAAAAGAATTCTTTTAGTAATAGTAAAACGCTAGTTCAATCCCGAATTAGGTATAAAGAAGGAATTAATTTATCTATATATAAAACTAATATCTATATTTGAAACACCGTGGTAATATGAAATTAATTCCAAGTAAGGAGGTGAATAGATGACGAAAACTATTGGTCTTATTTGTGGAAGCTTACGAAAGAATTCGTATAACCGAATGATTGCTGAGTCATTGACTACATTAGATGACTCAGCTCAATATCGCTGGATTGAAATAAGCAGCCTGCCTTTTTTTAATGAAGATTTAGAAGCTGACGGATCACCAGAATCTGTCGCATCCTTTAGAGCTGCGATTCAAGATGTTGACGGCGTTATTATAGTTAGTCCAGAGTACAATTCAGGAATTCCCGGAGTGTTAAAAAATGCCTTGGACTGGGCATCAAGACCTCGGACCTCTTCTGTTTTGAACAGAAAACCAGTTGGCCTAATTGGAGCAACTCCAGGAGGCTTCGGTACGGCTTTTGCTCAAATGCAAACGAGAGAAGTACTGGAAGCTATGCAAGTCAACGTTTTGCCATTTCAAAAAATGCTGATTTCGCAAGTTCATGAAAAAGTTGATGCTCAACAAAAAGTACTAACCGATGAATCAACAAAACGTTATCTTCAACGCTACCTACAGCAGTTCATTCATTGGATTGATCAAGCGCCTGTTCCTGTTCTAGATTAAGAGAGAGAACACACCTCACGAACCTTCACCTCAGAAATAGCTTTTCTTTCTGTACATGTTTTACCTAACAGATCATAAATGAAATCCAAAAAACCGTTGGAATTATAGACCGCTTGTAAGGAATGGAAGAGGTACATGTATCCTTACTTGCCTTAATTTAAGGAGGATTATAAAATGTCTGATCTTTACTCTCGCCTTTCAAAAGATGATGCTGCCGTGCTTTTAGTTGACCACCAAACGGGGCTTATTTCTGGCCTTGTACGTGACTATGGTGTTGATGAATTTAAAAACAACGTATTAGCTCTTGGTGATACGGCTAAATTCTTTGATTTACCGGTTATTTTAACAACTAGCTTTGAAAATGGACCCAACGGCCCGCTCATGCAAGAACTCGTTGATCTGTTTCCTAATGCGCCAAAAATAGCTCGTCCTGGACAAATTAACGCGTGGGACAACGAAGAGTTTGTTAAAGCCATTAAAGCGACCGGGAAAAAACAGCTGATTATCGCCGGTGTAGTGACAGATGTCTGCGTTGCTTTTCCTGCACTTTCTGCCATTAAAGCAGGCTACGAAGTGTTTGTTGTGACGGATGCTTCCGGAACGTTTAATAAGCAAGTGGCAGATGCAGCATTAACGCGTATGGCTCACGGGGGCGCACAGCTTATGAACTGGTTTAGCGTAGCGTGCGAGCTTCAGCGTGACTGGCGCAACGACGTTGAAGGTTTTGGCAACTTAATTTCTAGTCATCTTCCTGGTTATCAAAACTTAATGGGCAGCTATAGAGGAGCTCAGCGCGATTTCAGCAAGCAGAGTGTCTAATAACATAGCATGCTAAAGGTCGTTCTCTTTACATATAAGACATGAAAGTAGAATGGCATCTGTGGATCATTTATGTGACGGAGAAAACGTAACGACATAAAAGTAATTGTTAGATAGGTGAGCCGACTGATGAACAGCTGGCTCACCTATCTTTTACTACGCTACCTGTCATGAAATATGCGTCTCTTGTATATAAAATAAAGTATATTAACGACAGCTTGATAGATGATAGGAAGGGATGCGGAGTAGTGGAAGAAAAAAAAGTTACGTGGCTGGAGCTTTTTTATGATTTGTTATTTGTGGCAGCCGTTGCGACTGCTACGCATGTTTTGCTTCACGTTGAACAAGGGTATATTCATGGAGAGTATTTGTTAAAGTTTGTACTGATCTTTATTCCGATATGGTGGGCGTGGACGGGACAAACGATGTTTATCAATCGATTTGGACAAGATTTTTTGCATCAGCGCATCTTTATGATTCTTCAAATGCTGTTTGTTCTTATCATGATCTCAAGCTTGTCCGTAGATTTTGATCAATATTACGTGTCTTTTTTGATTGGCTATATCGGGCTAAGAGCGTTAACCTCGATTCAATATCTTATTGTCCAAAAATTTGAACAGAGTGAGAGAAAAAAAGTTGCTGTGTTTTTAGGAACATGCTTTGGAATTGGGATTGTTATCTCGCTTCTGTCGCTCTTTTTTGATTCATGGGTCCGCTACGCCGTGTTATATACAGGAATTGCAGTGGACATGATTTTACCTATTTTAGGACATAAGCGACTAGCGAAATTACCGACCAACACGGCTCATTTGTTAGAACGCTTTGCGTTACTAACATTAATTTTGTTTGGAGAATCCGTTGTCAGCATTCTTGCTGTGATACAGCCACAAAAAGGGGACTGGAATACCATTTTATTTTCGGTTATTTCATTTGTCCTGATCATCGCCATGTGGTGGCAGTACTTTGAGAACGTAGAAAAGAAAGTGAACAAGTCTATTCAAAGAGCCGGACAAACGATTATTTACGGACACTTACTTATCCTCATGTCTCTAAGCATGATTGCAGCATCGATTAAGCTCATGTTTTTACATGAAGTTCAGTACACATTCAGCTTATATTTTGTATTCGGATCCGTGCTGCTTTACTTCATGGCAACCACTCTTGTTTTTCACCAGTATAGATTCGAAGAACATCGTTTGAAAGTGTATCATTTAGGCTTGTTTTTAGGGATTTTAGCTGTGTTTTTTATTATTAACTTACTTTTAGTCGTCCCGAACACCCTCATCATAGGAGAGTTAGCCATCTTTTTTATTATCTACGCTAGGTTTACGACCACTTAACCAAATAAAGAACGACTATATACTGGAGGTAGCGAAATGGCAAAAATTAATGTAGGAACAGAAAATGAAGCACCTGTTGAACTATACTACGAGGATCACGGGACAGGAAAGCCGGTTGTCTTAATTCACGGCTGGCCGCTAAGCGGACGGTCTTGGGAATATCAAGTTCCGGCTCTTGTTGAGGCTGGATACAGAGTCATAACGTATGACCGCCGAGGATTCGGAAAGTCTTCTCAGCCATGGGACGGCTACGATTATGAAACATTCGCTGCTGATTTACATCAGCTGCTAGAACATTTGAATTTGAAAAATGTGACGCTAGTCGGGTTTTCAATGGGCGGCGGAGAAGTAGCTCGTTATGTAGGAACTTACGGAACAGATAGAGTAGAAAAAGCTGTATTTGCAGGAGCTGTACCACCATTTCTTTATAAGTCAGAAGATCATCCTGAAGGAGCATTAGATGATGCAGGAATCCAAGAATTTGAAAACGGCGTAAAAAATGATCGCTTAGCTTTCCTTGATGATTTTACAAAAACATTTTTTGGGGTTGAAGACGGAAATGACTTAGTCAGCGAACCATTTCGACTTTACAACCGGGATATTGCAGCAGCCGCATCGCCTAAAGGGACACTAGACTGTATAGCTGCTTTCAGCAAAACGGATTTCAGAGACGATCTAGCCAAGTTTACAATACCTACTCTTATTATTCACGGTGATGCAGACGAAATTGTTCCATTCGAATATAGCGGAAAGCGAACGCATGAAGCCATTTCTGGTTCCAAGTTAGCTTTAATAAAAGGCGGTCCGCACGGCTTAAATGCCACGCATGCACACGAATTTAACGAAGCGCTGCTGTCATTTTTAAAAGACTAAATATAAATGATTATTTTGTAAGTGAAAATCTGACGTATGAATAGGAAAAGCGAAAAGAAGTTGCCGGAGGGCGCTTCTTTTTTATCAGTTCATGCAATTAACAAAGGCATTCTGATCGCTCCAAGGATTCTTTAGGGTGACGCATCTGATTCTTAAGCATAAGATTACAAATAAAATCCCTAAATAGCTATAATAACTTTTACTTTATTTTTTCTGCTTACCATAATAATTAAAATGAGTGATAAAAACAAAGAGCAAACCTTTAATTAAAGGCTGCTCTTTGTTTTGTACGTCTTGTTTTGCTTCTCTAACTAGAACAAAATGTCTTAATAGTTAAGTGTGGTAATACAATGCTATTTACGTAATTCTTCTAATTCCGCAAGAAGGGTTTCAATCATTTCATCGCTTCTTCGAAGTTCTTGATTAAGCATATGAATCGTTTCCTCTTCCCAATTGAAGGGGTTCCCATAAGAAGGGGTAATAGGAAGATCTTCATACACATCTCCATTTTCTTCACTGTGCTTTGTAAAATATATAGCAACTTCACACATTGGATGACCAAGAGCAATACGCTGACGCAAGCTCACTTTTCCATAGCCGAATTTCCGAGCTGCAATTCCTCCAAACACACTAGATGTCATCTTACATAAATGAGGAGCATCCTGTACGACGTCACCAAATGGACATTGAGTAGCGCTTACAACCACATGGTCTGGATAAACGGACACAATTTCAAAGTGACCTCCAATTGAATTTTTAAGGTCAATTATAACTTCTGCATATTCTTCTACCGTCCACTTTTCATGCTTATCGCTATAAAAGTCTTCCATCCATTCTCCAGTACGAATACCAATTTGTTTAATATATTCTTCAGCTACGGGACCTACCGTTTTTTCATGAATCATTGCGTACTGTGTAATAAGTTTAGACAAAAATACATGTCCGCTTAGCTGACCTTTTTTTAAAGCCATATTGTAAATCCCCCTTTTGTTTTGTAAAAGAGCAAAAATATCAATTCAATAGGCAGCACTTTTTCTATATATCTTTATTTCTTAATTATTACAGATTAATAAGATCGCGTGTTATGTTTTTTGAATTTAAAAATATTTTTTGTAAATACTGGCTTCTTTTTAAAAAGAAAGAAGGAGACTAGCATCATGGACCTTATAGGAAATAAAAATCCCTTAGAAGCTCATCAGTTTCTAAGAGATTTTAACTGCTCTTTCTAGATATAATTGCTTCAAAAGAAAAGGTGGTACAACTCACTAATCTGTTAAAAAGGACCTAATAAAAAGTTCAATATAGTGTTTTGCAGGTCCTCATGAAACTCTTTACGATTAAAGCCTGCCGGGTCCTGAGAGGGAAGAAAGGTAGGAGATTTCATAAAGTCGGGAAATGGGCTGAGAAATGAAAAATGCCCTCCATTTTCTACAACGATATGCTGAACTTTTTCCGAATCAGAAACCCCATTTAACACAAATTCCCCGTGAAAAGAAGGAGTAATCGTATCCTTTTCGCCTGTAATCATTAAAATAGGTATATTCACGTCTTCAAGAGCGCCTTTTTCCCTGAACCATCCGGCGGCTGGCGCTAAAAGAATAAGTGATTGAACCCGCTTATCATGAGTAATAGATAAACAATAAGGCTTTTGATCAGGAGATTCAGAAGGAAAAGAAGTGGGAACTCCACCTGCTACAGCAAGAGCCGTATATCCTCCCATTGAATGGCCAATAAGAGAAATATTATTTGATTTAATGGATGGAGAAAAGGAACTTTCTTTTAAAAACCAATCGATTACAGTACGTATATGGATAGGCCGATTTTTTAGGTTATCTATTGTTCCAGACAGCGTATTATCCTCTCGATTATTAAAGAGATGCTGCGGTATTCCTACAATAAAACCATTACGTGCTAAAAACTGGGCAATGGTTCGATAAGCAAGAGGCGTGCTTCCATCTCCATGAGAAATAATGACTAAAGGAAATGATCCATTTGAAAGCGGAGCATCTTGCGCAGCGCTTATCGTGTAAGGTCCTATCTTTTCAACTTGTTCTTCTTTATATGTAGGATACATAATAAGGAGAGGCAAGGCGTGTTCATTTGCTTGATCTTCTATATCTACGAATTGACATCCGGCATAAAATGACTGTCTTTCAAGTTTTCTTATTTGCACTTATATACTCCTCCTTACTTTTAACAATCTTTATTATAACAAACTTCTATATGAAATTTTTTTTGATTTAGCCCTCCTGAAAAAGAGTAATCAACCTTTATTTTAATTATTCCTCGGGCTGTTGTTATATCGATAAAGCACGTTATGATAACTAAATCTGTGCATGCACTTATATAATGAAGACAGTGATATTTATTAAGGGGGAAATCAAATGCATTGTTTAGAACCAAAAGATTATTACAAGATAAACAATATGTTAGAAGCGTCATTTAAGACTCCTACATTTGCTTTTTCTGTCGTTAATCATGTCATTCCAGGATCTGTGTACGTAAATGATATGATGAGTCCATCATCAGGATTTCTTAGAATAGGTGCAGGTGACTATTATGTATTTGGACAAGGCAATGACGAGGTATTTAATAACTTTATCTATCGTTATTTTGTTGAGAACGTGTATGGTAAGGAGAAGCGGTTTACGGTTTTTACTCCATCCACTGACTGGGAAACTGTTTTTGACGAAACTTTCAAAACGTATGTAAAGAAAATGACGCGTTCTAAGTATAGGTTTCTTTCTTCAAAAGTTCATTCTACGCACAGCCTGTCCAATCTCTATGAGTTAAAAGATTTTAACGCTGATTCTTTAAAGAAAAGTGAGAATTTCAATGAATCATATATAGTGGAGTACTGGGGATCAGAGAGTAATTTTCTGAAAAACGGATTAGGAGTTTGTCTAATCCATAAAGAAGAGATTATCGCTGAATGTGTGTCCATTTTTCATAGTGGAACCATAGCTGAAATTGATATTGTGACTAACCCTAACTATAGAGGCCAAGGATTAGGAAAGATAGTGGGCCAGGCATTTATAAATAAATGTTTAGAAAAAAACGTTATGCCTGCTTGGGATTGCGATAATCACAATAAAGCATCGAAAGCACTAGCCAATAAACTTGGGTTTTCGAATGAAGAGGATTACGCTTTATATGTATTAAAATGAAAAGAGAATGAGACATAAATAAATCAATACAATCTACAGACGAACGAATGGAATGCATGAGCGAATGGCTTGTTACACTGGGGTTGATTCGGTGCAAGACGCCGCTTTCCGCAGGCGGCCGATAAGCCTTGCCCTCTAATTAACAGAGCACAAGATGATTTTGCTGTAAACTGAATTCTATGCTCGTTAGGTTTAACAGTATCTACTTTATTAAAATATCCTGAATTCTTATTTGGGTAGGAGGACCTTATGATATCGTTTAATAGAATTATAAAATTGCGGGATTTGGAAATTTTTCGAGTGTCAAAAAACGGAACAATCTTTTCTTATGTAGTTATTGAAGACACGAGAAAGCCATTTACAGAAGAAGATAAAAAACTAGATCCATTATGTTATATGGAGGAAGAAGATATTAACGCGATTTTAAATGTGTTTAGGATTTCATTAATCAATGATGAAAAATTAAGTGAAGAAGAGTCACTTTTTCTAAAATCGTTCTTTTCAGATTTTGTTAATAATACAAATTTAACGAATTTTATTATTACGGAATACATTCAAGAAGATTTGTATGATCATGACGTTAATATAAAATTTTTTAATAAAATTTTAAAGGATATAGGTTCAAATTATATTATTGAAGAATTTGATGAAATGAACTGGATTTATTTATCTCAAGATTAAAATATAACGATGGGTACTATATACAAAGCTAGTTTACATAAATACTTTTCTAAGAAGGCATATATTATAATTTAGAAGATACTAAGATTTTTGCAATCAATTTAATCCTTTAATATATTGTCCATGTGATAAAGGATTAAGGGGGATAAAAATGAATATTACAGTAGTTGAACATAATCCAAATTGGAAATACGAATATCTAAACGAAGAATACTCAATTAAGGAAATGCTTCAAAAAGAATTGGTAAATATTTTTCACATTGGAAGCACTTCTATTCAAAACTTAAAAGCAAAACCTATTATTGATATTCTATTGGTAGTTAATGACATTAGAAGGTTAGATAATTACTCAGACCAATTTGAGAAGCTCGGATATGAAGTAATGGGGGAGTTTGGAATCAAAGGAAGAAGGTATTACCGTAAAGGTGGGGATAATCGCACCCATCAAATTCACGCTTTTCAGTATGATAATATTCAAGAGATTGAAAGACACTTATCTTTTAGAGATTATCTTCGTCAAAATCAAATGGTAAGCAATGAATATGGAACATTAAAAGCTGAGTTAGCTCATAGATTTCCCAATGATATCGAGGGCTATAGTGATGGTAAGGATGCATTTGTTAAAAGAATCGAAAAAGAAGCGCTTAAATGGCATTGGCTTAATCGTTGAAATTAAAGAAAAAGAGTTAAACTAGTTAATATAATATTGTGTCTCAATACATTGTATACTCCATCAAAGTTAGTTACCATGATCATTCTTTCCCTAATTTATAAAAGAACGATCCCTTAATACACAGGGGGTCGTTCACTTTTTGACTCTCTCATTTATACACGACTTTATACATTGTTAAATTATCAACATTTCTATCACTCGTGAAACTGGAAGACTTGCATGAAAAACACTCTTTTTTATAAATATGGTAGTATTTTATATCTCGTCTTATATCTACCCTGAAATTTTCTAACCTAATTTTTGTGTAGAAATGGGCTGCTGTAGCTAAATATTAAATAACTATTGAAATTTCATAACAAATTAATATTGATCATATTTTATAAAATTAAAAAGGTAAGCAAATCAATAGATACATAAGAGTATCCTTCTCGAATTATGCATAACTGGTCAATTTATATTTTTAAGCAAAATAGTGATATAAAGTACAATATGTACGTTATAACGTTCGAGGAGGGGTTAATATTTCGCATAAGAGAAGTACTGACTTTTCAATAAAATGAATATTTCTAACGTTAAAATGATTCCATTGTTAAAATGGATCCTTAATCAAATAAGCAAGTTATTTGATAAGAATGGAGACTGCACTATACATTAATAATAAAGCCATAACTATATTAAACTGGCTTTTATACTTTGAGAGAAATTTTTGAAAAACCGAACCAAATAAACTCCAACAGAAAGTACTTACAAAGCCCACAAAAGCTAGAAATAAAGAATACATTATTAAACTAAAATTCGAGTTGTGATATGGAAGAATAAAGGTTGCTATAGCCGTTATACCATACAGAATACCTTTTGGATTTATAAATTGTAAAAGCATCCCCATGAAAAAACTGTTATTCCTGTTTTCATCGTTATTTTTATCATCATCTTTACTCAAAATAATTTTTATAGCTAGATAGACCATATAGATTGCTCCTAAGACCGTCATGAAAAACTCAATTTTTGGGATGGAATTTTGGAGTAAAACATTAAAATAACTACATAACAACATTACTATGAGAAAGCCTGCACCTACTCCTAAACAAAATTTTGTAGTCTTTCTCAAACCGTATTTGTTAGCAAATAACATGGCCATAATATTGTTAGGACCAGGGGTAAAACTGGTCACAAAAATATATAGCAAAAATGATAATAATGGCATATTTGTACCTCCTCTAATATGTATATTATAATGTTCAAAAAGGACGATATAACGTCGTGCTTTTTATTTTACATTATGGTCGTTATATTGTACATAGTGATAGGAGTGTATTTATGGAGGAAATAAATCTTATTATCGCCAAAAACCTAAAAAATTTTAGAGAAAGTAAGAAATTAAGTCTCGAAAAAGTTGCAGAATTAACTGGGGTAAGCAAGACAATGATAGGGCAAATTGAAAGAGGAGAATCGAGTCCTACAATTACAACTATTTGGAAAATAGCTAATGGATTAAAAATTTCTTTTACTTCATTAATAAATAATCCTCAGCCAGACACCAAAGTCATTTCAAAAACCGACATTCAAATATTATCTGAAGACAACGGAAAATATCAAGTCTACCCTTATTTTCCCTTCGAGGATGATAGGCGCTTTGAAGTTTATTCTGTAGAAATAGAAGAAGGTGGATCTCTAGACGCTGATTCGCATAGGGAAGGGACTGAAGAGTTCATAACTGTCTTTGAAGGCGAACTCACTATAAGTGTAAATAGCAATGAATATACGATAAAGAGTGGGAATGCTATTAGGTTCAAAGCTGATAGAGCTCATTCTTATTATAATCGCGGAAAAACATTAGCTAAATTAAGTATGATCATATATTATCCAGTTTAAATAGCGTTCTTCAAGAACGCTATTTTATTTTTGTATTAAACCGGTACAACTAATGAAAGATTTAATGGCCAACCAATAAAGCAGTGAATCGTTAGATACTATGTAGCTACAGCAGTAAGCTTACCTGTCCAAACAAAAAATAAAGAATAACCCTCTTACTGCAGTAGGAGATCAGCTCGATCCTATCAGCAGGATTGTTATATACCTCGGTCTTTTACTTTATCCAATATATTTAGCATTTGTAATTGCCTTATCTAGAAAAAATAAAAGCCGATAAATAAAGAAACTACATCTTTTAAAATGAAGCAGATGCTATAATGCTGTTACCGTTCGTACTCGAATATGTACGAATGAATCCTTGATCAGCATTGGCAACACCGAACAAATGCCTTTTTATCTGCAGTTGGCAAAAAAGAATGGCGTCACTGAAAAAGAAATGATCGCTTTAATAACCCATATGGCTTTTTATGTGGAATGGCCAAAAGCAGCTGCAGCACTGAATATTGTAGTGGAGCAATAATAACAAATCAAAATTATGTTTAAAAATAAGGTAGGGCGGTTAACCATTAGCGGCATAGAAAGTGGAAAGACTACTTCCTATGATTCTTAGATTTTTGTATTATATAGGTTTTTATGTTAGGTTGTGGATATCCTTCTGTTGTGTTAGAAAGGAGTGAATTCATATTTTAAAAATAGCAATTGCTTCAATCATTGCAGGGGTTTTGTTTAGTCTTTGTACAAAATTAGTGATGTATACAAGATGGTCCAAGTTGTTTGTAAAGGCTAATGAAGATACTCATAGGCCACTTAACTTTGCTCTTCTGGGGGCTTTATTTACCGTTATTATGTTCATTATGTTTTTAATTGTAAAACCTTTTACATAGGAATAACGTTATAGCTGGAGTGATCAATTATTAATCTTTCATATTTAGGAATAGGTTTTGTAGCTATTTTGCTATCTGCATTTTTGGTGAAGATGTTTGTTGCCAATGATACGCTATCTACCATTTTTTTAGTTTTGATTGCTGCTGTAGGAGCAGCAGCGATTTCTCACTTTCGCAGAAAATATAAGGAAAAATGAATTTAAACAGGAGCTGCAGTTAGTGTAGGGCTTAAAGCAACAATGCTTCATTTCATGTGACGGACTGGAAAAGAAATAGAAAAAGCTCCCTTTCATAAGGGAGCTTTAAAAGATTTTACTTAATCTATTCAAATTCTTTTAAAGGCCAATAAGCTAATTTAGCTTTTCCTACAATTTTGTCTACGGAGATTGTTCCTACTTCAGGTGATCTGCTATCTAAGCTGTACATTCTATTATCTCCCATGACAAATAATTGACCCTTTGGGACAGTTTTGCTGCCTATATAATCTTCAAGTTTAAAACCCTCAGTTAATGGGCCTGTTCCTATTTCTTTTTTATATTGATCTAAATAAGGCTCTTCATATCTTTTACCGTTTACATATAGCGTGTCATTGCGATATTCTACATGATCACCAGGTAAACCAATGACTCTTTTAATATAGTCTTTTTCCTTTGTAGCATGAAAAACGATAATATCAAATCTTTTTATATTATCTGGGTTATTTTTACCCACTTCATTAAGAATAATGTGTTCACTGTCTTTTAAAGTCGGCATCATCGATTCACCGTCTACTACTATAGGTGTAAATAGGTACTCTCTTACCACAAAAGCCAGAATACAGGCAATGATAATGGATTTAATCCACGAAAAAAGCTCTTTCTGTTTCAATTGAAAACTCCTCTACAAGCGTAATACATGTTTAAAAGTATAACATAATATATAGAAATAAACCTTTAATTTAACAATTAAAGGTTATATATGCTAGCATTTACAGCGGAAAAGAAGTAATTAATTCTGAGTATATTGGAAATTCTAATTATGCATATACAGGAGAATTAGTATTTAGTGAAAAATCCTTACTTATGGGTGGCGGTGTAGTAGGAGTTGGACGACAAGAAGACTCTAAAGATAAAGATACAATAAAAAAGGGTTATAACGCTGCTTCGTACTCGGATAAGTATGAATGAACACTTATAAAGAGCAGCCTCGTCATTGGCAAACGAGGCTGCTCTTTAATTTTTTTAGATACTTGTCCTACAAATTTTATTTTTCATCTTCACACACAGAAAAGTTTGTGATACAATTCACATGTGAAGATATCCATAAGGATCTAACACACTCTTGAATGTAAAGTAGAAAAAGCTATTTCACTCCGATGCCAATACGATTGAAATAGCTTTTTTTGCGTTCAGATTATAGATACGAAAAAATTGTTAGCATAATAAGGGAAGTTTATTTTTTGATTCTAACTAATGTTTTTTCAGGCATTTCAATAGCATCTATATCAAAATAATGGATGTTTAAAGTTAGTGCTCCTTTTCGCTTTTCAGCTTCTTCTCCTATCCAACAGCTATACAATTCAAAAAAATCTCCTGATTTAAGATAGTGATCCATCAATCGACACAGTGCAAGTAGTTTCTCTTTTGATTCTTTCAGTCTGCTTTTATTCATATATTCCGTGATTTCAATTCCCCAGTCACTTGACACTTCATAAACATAAGAAGTAGTAAAGTGATGTTTCTTTATGTTTAATCGATGCATTTTATCTGAAAAGCAGCTTCCAATAGTAACTATATCATCCAGTTCGTCATTAATAGGTAATTCTACATTCGAACCTATATAGGTGGCTAAACTCATTTGTATTCACTCCTTTTTCCATCTGAATAATCTATTACATTTCATAGAATTAACCTAATAAAAACTTACATAGCATGATTAAAAAGGTTTTTCCTTAAATTTTATTATAGATGATCAGGTTTTATTCGAGCTTGACTATTATTCTATTTAATATAAAGGGTAAGATTCTAATTTTTATAAAAAGAAAATATTGAAATACCAGAAGAATCACTTTTTGTTAGGGGAGATGAAAGTGCAATTGAAAGGATTCTTAATAATTTAATTTCTAATGCAATTCAGTATGGTTCTGATGGTAACGAGAATACCTTCTTATCATACAGCTGAATCCTTTGCAGCTTGGAACCTATTTCAAAGAGACCTTACACGTTTGTCAAAGAACAGTAAACATATTATTGTGGAGGGCGCAGGGCACCTTCTTCATGTTGATCAACCTCAAACCATTATTAATATTATTAAAGCTACATGGGAAGAAGTGAAAAATTAAGTTGGAGCTAATATAATACTTGTTCCAATAATCAAAAAAGCCTTTAGATTAATAAATCTAAAGGCTTTTAGTATAACTAGGTATTTAATATTCCTTGTATGCAACAGTTACATCCTTATAATCACTAGGACTGATTGGATCAAATAGATAATGGATTTTCAATTTGTGATGATCCATCCATTCTAATTTGTAGTTATCCTCGTAAAACATTCTGTAACCGTCATCGCCACGAATATCCACAAGTTTTTTTGATAATATTTTAAATTTCAACAGTTGATAGACCTCACTATGACGCGTTTCTTTAACTACAAACTCTTCATTCCTATTAGGGGAATAAAAAGCAGTGTATGTAGCATCGCTATCTATAATTAGCCACCAGCAAAAATTACTTACTATGAGAAAAGTCGCGCATATAACAGTAAGGGTTTTTAAAGTTTTATCTTTTAGTTTATACATAATAATCCTGGTAACAGATAATAGAATTACGATATTTATAGTCAGTTTAATAATATCCTGAGAAAAGTTGGAGCCTTGCACATAAATACCATTCGAATTTAAAACAAATATTATAATTCTTAGTAGAATACTTAATACACAAATTGATAACGTCACACTAAAATTTCTTCCCAAAATGATTTTACCTCTTCTAATTAGTGTTATAACCTTCAAAAACTTATCCAATATAGATTTGCACTAGCAATCAACCCAAAAGATATAAATCCTGCAATTTTTACAGGGTGAGTAATTTTATATGTAACAAAGGGGTTAACTCTTCTTATTACCTCTGCGAAGAGTAGAGTACCTATGGATGCGAGTGCTAGTCCAAGCAACAAAGCATTCTCCTTTAACTGAACAAAATCAAAAATTAAATAAATAAGAAAGACCCATAGATAAGCTAAAAAGATATTTAAAATAATAGATAATAAAAAATCTTTACAGTTCATAATTAACTCCCGTTACAATTTTTTCTAGTTTCTATGATTTTATCATAGAAACTTTTTTATATTGCTATTTAGTAACCATTTTTTCAGGAACTGTCATAAATATTTTTATTTAATTTGTAAAAATATTTTGAATTAATGATCGGTCTATGATAATATTTAAAACAGTAAATCATATATAAAATTTAAAATCACATATGTGATTCAGAAAGGATTTCTTCATGTCAGTAAAATCAGCAGAACGTGTATTAAGGGTATTTGAATTGATTGCTCAACACCCTGAGGGATTAACAGTAAAAGAGGTTAGTGATTTACTTTCGCTTCCGCAAAGCAGTACGTTTAACCTTGTGGGAACACTTCACAATGAAGGATATTTAAATCAGGACTCATTAAAGAGGTACAAGCTAGGGCCAAAGCTAATTCAAATTGGAACAGCGGCTATGGAATCATTGGATATATCTTCTGAAGGAAAGCCGCATTTAAAGAAACTGATGGAGGATGTTCAGGAAACTGTATTTATGGCTTTGTTGTCAGATGGGGAATTAGTCTATGTCGTTAAGATTGACAATAACCGTTCTATCAGAACAACAGCTCAGCCTGGTAACCGTAAGCCGCTCTATTGTACAGGGTTAGGAAAAACCTTTTTAGCTTTTCTTCCTAAAGATCAGCGAGAGCAGCTGCTTGAACATATAGAGCTACTGCCTATTACGGATTATACAATCACAGATAAAAAAGTGCTTAATGACAATCTAGATTCTTTTATTCAAATGGGCTATGCAATTGATGATGAAGAAAATGAGGAAGGGTTATTTTGCCTTGCTGCACCTGTATTTGGAGCAAAGGGAAGCATTCAAGCTGCTATTAGCGTAGCTGGCCCTAAGGAAAGAATGCTGAAACATAAGGACTTTATAGTAGAAAGGCTGCTTCAAACGTCAGCTAATATATCTTTTATCGCTGGATATGAAGAGGCAAAGAGATAAATGAAAAGAGGGGTAAGATGGATGTGATAAGCATGGGGGAAACAATGATTCTGTTTACCCCACACTCGAATGGAAAAATGAGATATGCTAAAGATTTTTCTTCGAAAATTGCAGGGGCAGAAAGTAATACGTTAATTGCCCTTTCAAAACTAGGTTATCAAACGGGATGGTTTAGCCGATTAGGCAAAGACGAGCTAGGAGAGCGGATTCTTTCAAGTATTAAAGGAGAAGGAATAGATGTAAGACATGTAATATTTGATGATAATGCTCCTACAGGTCTGTTTTTAAAACAAAAAACAAATGAAATGAATAGTAAAGTGTTTTATTACAGACAAGGTTCAGCAGCAAGCTTTATGAATCCGCGTGATATGAATGAAGAGTATATCTCTTCTGCAAAATACTTATATGTGACAGGAATTACACCTGCGCTGAGCGATTCCTGCCACGAAGCTATTTTTCAAGCGATGAAAGCTGCTAAAAAAAATGGTGTGAAAATAGTGTTTGATCCAAATTTGCGAAAGACGCTTTGGGATGAATCAGCTGCGCGCCAAACACTCATTAAAATGGCTACATATGCGGATATTGTCTTACCAGGAATGAATGAAGGTCAGTTTTTATTTGAGAAGGATAATCCTGAAGATATTGCATCAGCGTTTCATCAATTAGGTGCAGAACTAGTTGTTATTAAGCTAGGTGAAGAAGGAGCTTATTATTCAACTAAAAATGAATCCGCTTACGTAGAAGGTTTTAAAGTTGCTAGAGTGATAGATCCAGTAGGAGCTGGTGATGGGTTCGCCGCGGGGATACTATCGGGACTAATAGATAAATCCTCTTTAAAAGAAACGGTCAGAAGAGGGTGTGCTATAGGAGCTATGGTCGTAACCGTAGAGGGTGACATTGAAGGCTTGCCGGATAAAAAAGAGCTTTACGAATTTATGAATGCGATTACAAAAGAAGACGTTATACGATAAAAGAAAGGGGCTTACCAATGACGGATAGTTTATCACATTTACTAGAGCATAAAATCGTTGCGATTATTAGAGGAGCCAAACCGCAGGATGTAGTGAAAATTGCTTCTGCGCTTAATGACGGCGGTGTAAAAAATATAGAAATTACTCTAAATTCGCCGGACGCACTTTCAGCCATTAAAGAGGTTTCTACAGAGCTGGGTGATCAAGTGTTAGTAGGAGCAGGTACAGTGCTTGATCCTGAAACAGCACGTTCAGCTATTTTAGCAGGAGCAAAGTTTATCCTTTCTCCAACTGTTAACACGGAAACGATTAAACTAACGAAAAGATACGGTGCGGTGAGTATTCCAGGGGCTTTTTCACCTACTGAAATTCTAACGGCATATGAAAATGGGGGAGATATTATAAAAGTATTTCCTGCTAGGCTGGGTGCTAGCTATATTAAAGATATTCGAGGGCCGCTTCCCCATATTCCACTTCTTCCAACAGGAGGAGTGAGCTTAGACAATATTCAAGAATTTGAAGAAGCAGGTGCTGTAGGGTTTGGTATTGGAAGTTCTTTAGTTGATACAAAACGTGAAATTACTCATGCATACCTGCAGGAGTTAACACAAAAGGCTAAAGCATACGTAGCCGCAGTAAATCGTATAACGAAAGGGGAAAAAGTACATGAAAATTACTAATTATGAATTGTTCCAAGTGCCGCCACGCTGGTTATTTTTAAAAATAGAAACAGACGAAGGAATTGTTGGATGGGGAGAACCTGTTATCGAAGGAAGAGCCTCTACCGTTAAAGCTGCAGTAGATGAGCTGATGGAGTATCTTATTGGCAAAGATCCATTAAATATTGAAGATCATTGGAACGTTATGTACCGAGGCGGCTTCTATCGAGGCGGACCTATTTTAATGAGTGCCATATCAGGGATTGACCAAGCTCTGTGGGACATCAAAGGAAAATATTACGATGCTCCTGTACATCAACTGTTAGGCGGAAAAGCAAGAGAATCTATTAAAGTATATTCTTGGATTGGAGGAGACCGGCCTTCAGATGTAGGTGAAGCAGCAAGAGAAGTTGTTTCACAAGGATTTACAGCAGTAAAAATGAATGGAACAGAAGAGCTTCAATATGTGGATTCATATGAAAAAATTGATCAAGTAGTAGAACGTATTGCTGCTGTCAGAGAAGCAGTGGGACCTTATGTAGGAATAGGTATTGATTTTCACGGACGTGTACATAAGCCAATGGCAAAGATTTTAGCTAAAGAACTAGAGGTCTATCGCCCAATGTTTATCGAGGAGCCGGTTTTGCCGGAAAACAATGAGGCGTTAAGAGAAATTGCCAATCACGTATCCATTCCTATCGCTACAGGAGAAAGAATGTTTTCAAAATGGGAGTTTAAAAAGCTCTTAACGGACGGATACGTCGATATTATTCAGCCTGATTTATCACATGCAGGAGGAATTACAGAATGTAAGAAAATTATTTCAATGGCTGAAGCCTTTGATGTAGCGGCTGCACCTCATTGCCCGTTAGGACCAATTGCATTAGCTGCGTGTCTTCAAGTAGATGCAACGTGTCACAACGCATTTATTCAAGAGCAAAGCTTAGGCATTCATTACAACCAAGGCAGTGATTTACTAGATTATATTGTTGATAACCACGTATTTAAATACGAAGAAGGCTTCGTGAAAATTCCTGATGGACCTGGTTTAGGTATTGAGATTAACGAAGACCATGTTAGAAAAATGGCTGATATCGGCCATAATTGGCGTAATCCAGTATGGCGTCATAAAGACGGTTCTGTAGCGGAATGGTAAAGGGGAAACCATTTTAGTACAAAAGATCTGATTGGCAAATGACCGTCAGTCAGATCTTCTTCTTAAACTATTATATACAGGGGGATAAGGGAATGAAGGGGTATAGCGAAAAGCCGACTCGCATTAGATTTCGTGTTTTAGCATTTATTTTCGTAAGCGTTGTCATCAACTATATGGATCGAAGTAATATTTCTGTAGCTGCCACAGCCATGTCCAAAGATCTAAAGCTATCATCAGTAGAACTGGGTCTCATATTTTCAGCCTTTGGATGGGCTTATGCTGCTTTGCAAATACCAGGAGGGGTAATGGCTGACCGTTTTGGTGCTCGTGCTACGTATGCCTTTAGCTTAATTACTTGGTCTATAGTTACGCTGTTGCAAGGGTTTACTAAGGGATTTGTGAGTCTTTTTGGTCTGCGTCTAGCTACAGGAGCATTTGAAGCACCAGCTTTTCCGACCAATAATAAAGTAGTCACCAGCTGGTTTCCAAATCAGGAAAGAGCATCAGCTATTGCTTTTTATACTTCAGGACAGTTTGCAGGGCTAGCATTTTTAACACCTACACTAGTTACCATTCAGCACTTTTTAGGGTGGAGAGGTCTGTTTATTACTACCGGGATTATCGGTATAGCGTGGGGCATTATATGGTATATCTTTTATCGTGATCCTTCTCAGCATAATAAAGTAAATAAAGCAGAATTACAGCATATCGAAGAAGGTGGAGGCTTAGTTAAAGCTGCTGATACGAGAGGAGAAAGAGCAAAGTTCGAATGGGGAAATCTTAAAGAAGCCTTTTCTCACAGAAAGCTATGGGGCATCTACTTAGGACAGTTTGCCGTCAACTCTACTTTATGGTTCTTCCTTACATGGTTTCCAACGTACCTTGTGGAATATAGAGGGTTAGATTTCTTGAAATCAGGATTCTTAGCATCAGCCCCGTTTTTAGCAGCGTTTGTAGGAGTATTATTATCTGGCTTTGTATCTGACGCCTTAGTGAAAAAAGGAGTATCACTAGGGATTGCAAGAAAAACACCTATTATCGTAGGTCTGCTTTTATCAACTTCAATTATCGGAGCCAATTATGTAAATAGCACATCTCTCATTATCATGTTTATGGCTATTGCGTTTTTTGGAAATGGCCTAGCTTCTATTACATGGGTGTTTGTCTCAACGCTAGCACCTAAACACTTAGTCGGTTTGACAGGTGGAGTCTTTAACTTTATTGGAGGTCTAGCTTCTATCATCGTTCCAATTGTTATTGGTTTCTTAGCTAAAGGAGGAAACTTTGCTCCAGCGCTAGTATTCATAGCTGCATTGGCTCTTTTAGGAGCACTTTCGTATATCTTCCTTGTAGGAAAAGTGGAAAGAATTAAAGTGATTAAAGATAAAGAATTGAATCGAGATATTGTGTAAGGTTGTTTATAGTTTTATAGGAATCATACATCTGAAATTATTTGTGGCTGGATTAAAAGAGAATTCGTAAAAGTTTTATTAAAGATAGAGCATAAATTTTGTTGGAGACCAACGGGTTTATGCTTTTTTTACTTATAAAAAAGGATTTCAGTCCCTACAAGAATAAGATTATTAGGTTAGGTAGTAGTGATATTCATGAATACAAAAAACATGATAAAATATACAAAGTTTCTACCTTTTATTAACAATAGTCAAAGAATAATAGATAGAAAATGGTTATTAGAGAATGGAAGGTGTATTTATGAAAAAGGTTTTAACAACTTAAACTGTATTATTGCTAGCATTATCAGCTTGCAGCAGTAATCAAAACAAGTAAATAAGAGCAGACCTTCCTTATAGTAGGGCCTGTTTTTTTCTTTTTCTAAAAAGGAGCCGATGTTGTTTGTCCATGTGTCAAAGTCAACAGTATAAGCAGTCTTTATTCATAGATGATTGTTACAATACTAACAGTGCAGGTTCGATTAAAAGCCTAAGAAAGAAATAAAATCGGAGGTAGCAAAATGGGGAAGAGTGGAATGTTTAAAGATTTTAATTTTAAACTAGTGGTTGTTGAAGCTTTATTAGATCAAGACCCGTTATTTCTAAAAGAATTAACCGACTTAAAAGATAAGTATATGAATAATTTTGAATGGTATTCTGGAGCTAGACTCATTGTTGAAATTAAAGATTATTTAGAAGAGTTATCCTTGGAAAAAAGTGATTTGGAAAAGGTTGAATCCCTTTGCTTTGATGGAGGTAATGAAATTTATCATATTCTAAAGCCAGATTGGGATGGAGAAGACAGCTTATTTGACGTACTATCTGTTGAAGGATTTCAGAACTTAAAGAATCTAAAAACAGTGGACTATATTTCAATGTGTCATCTAGGAGTATTAGAACCATTCAAGGAAGCCGGAATTAAGATTGAGGATTAATGAGAAGGACGTTATTGTAGTAAGGGAAGCAATTCGTCTTTATGAAGAATAAAGAGAGAACCAGTAATGAAATATAATGTTCAAATTTATGAAGATAACCAAGGAATGCTTATGATAGATGTTCCTGATGAAATTTTTTTAGTTATAGATTTATTATTAAGTGATGTACAAGAAGATGGATCGAAAATATGGATAGATGTAATTAATAAAGTACTTTCAAAGCAATCTTCTTATGAAGAATTAATTGGAAATGCCTGTACTATAGAAATTAAATATGATGTAACAAAAATTGTGAATGAATATGCTGAAGAGGACCAAAAGCCGTATTGTCTAATTGAAACAGCTGAGCTAAAACAGATTCTGCTTAAATGGGATGATGCTGTTAGAAATAAATATGCGGAATAGAAATTAATTAATTTAAAAGTATGGTGGAGCCTTTATAGGAGATGAAGAAAAAATAAATCTCTTATAAAGGCTTCTTTTTATTTCTTTCTAGCTCACATAAAACGTATTATCGGCAGAAAAAGAGTACCTAATCACTTGTCGGTACTTTTTTCAGATATTAATACAGATTCATAGACAAACCAATAAACTAATGGTTATACGATAATCAAAATAAATCCATTTTCAAAAGAAATTTGTTAAGATTACAATATATGTATGGAAAGATTAAATGTTCATGTAGATACATTTGGCATACACAGAAAGGGGAAAAAATTTTGTCGATTTACCATAAAGTAATTGGAGATGGATATCCCATCATTATGTTGCATGGTTGGACACTTGACCATCAAGTGATGTTAAATGCAATGGAACCGTTATTCGAGAAACGAAGCCATTGGAAGAGAATATACATAGACTTACCAGGGATGGGGAAATCCGAGCCTCAATTGTCTATTCAGAACTCTGATAATATGTTAGAAGCGATATTACGTCTTTTGGACGAAATTATTCCTGACCAACAGTTTATTGTTTGTGGCAATTCATATGGAGGGTACATTGCGAGAGGTATAGTTCGTTCACGCCAGGACAAAGTTCGTGGATTACTACTAATGGCACCATTGATTATACCTGAATATGATGAAAGGGTGGTGCCCCAACAGACTGTTCTAAAGAAAGACAACGACTTGATATCAAGTCTGTCTTCAGAGGAAGCTGATGAATTTTGTTCCATGGGGGTAGTCCAAGGTCAAACTGAATGGGAGAGGTTTCAAAATGAAATTTTACTTCCTTCTAAACAAACAAATCATGAATTTGTAAATAACATTCGTCAAAATGGATATGGCTTTACATTTGATATTTCATTTAAACTTGAGCATCCCACACTCATTATAACAGGGCGTCAGGATAATGTAGTGGGATATCAGGATGCGTGGCAACTGATCGAAGATTACCCAAGGGCAACTTTTGCAGTGCTTGATATGGCTGGTCACAACCTACAAATTGAACAAACTGATGTATTTAACGTATTAGTGCATAACTGGTTAAACAGACTTGAACTGGACAACTTTTGATTGGTATAAGTTATCTTTATACTCATACTTAACATAACCAACATTATAGAAGCCAATTGAATAAGTAGAAAGCTACAACTAAAAATGAATGAAACAAACACCCTCAAGTTCTCTATACTGTTGAATTTGAGGGTGTTATGTCATATTTAAAGTATTAACTATTTTTCATTAATAGTAGAGACATTAATAGAAAACTCCTCAATAACTTAACCTCTATAAACACTAGCACATGTATCAGGTTTTGGTTCATAATAACAATGATTTTTAAATTGACCAGATGCAGGTTGACCGTACCATGTTGGAGGGCACGGAGCATGTGGATTAAAATACCACAGAGCAAATTTTGCTGGGTGTTGTCTCCAATAATCCAAATTCTGCTTTGCTAATCTTTTTTCAACACCTCTTGCTCTTTGATAAAACACATTGCCTTTTTGAACAGCTTCAAACGAATAATTCCCCCCCTGGACTTGATAAATGACTTGTGAAACGGTTCTTAAATTTTTAAAGTCTATACAATTTGCTGCAAGACGATTAACAATTACATTTCCCACATATAACATTCCTTGTCTTCCTTCACCTTCAGCTTCTGCTCGCATCATCCTTGCCATTAAGTTAATGTCTGAATTACTGTACTTTACTCTTGCCATTTATTCACCCCCAAAACATAGTATGAAAAAAAGCCTATATTGATGTCATTGTTTATAAGCTAGCAATGCTTAGCTTTCACATATCATCGCGCATATTTAATCATTACCATTAAATAAATTGATACTAATTGGCTACCGCAGTAGGTGATCGTTAGATGCTTATCGAATACGTTATAGGCAGTAACATTGTAAATCGAATGCCTCAAGTTTTAAAAATATGCCTTCGCAATAAATATCATCTCTCAGCCTGTACTAGTTACAAATCTGGCACTGATTCATTTGTGCAATTTACTAATATTAAAATTTTAAGGAGAGAGAAAATGGGAACATTATTTAATCAACCAACACGAAAAGATTATTTTGATAATGATGCTGTTAAATTTCTTGATACAGTAAAAACTCTTGCAAGAGATCATGGCCTGACAGTTGAAGAGACCTGTCGTGTTTTAGAACTATCTATGAAAATTGATGATTATGATCGCAAAGATGAACACATAGTAGCGTTAGAACGATTAATAAAAGATTTAATTAATGAAATTTCTATGTTAAGAGAAAAGTTATAACATATAAAGTAGAAAAAACATCTAGAGAGTAAGACGTTTCTTCTACTTTAAGATGGCTAAAACACAGTTAAATCAAAAAAGAGAAGGTTTTTAACCTTCTCTTTTTCTATATCATCTATGTTTAAATACTCTTTTTCATCCCGCATTCTCGACATTCACGTAAGAATACGCCACCCTTTACAGAACTTTTGAAGTAAGATGAATTGCAGTTATCGCATCGGACACTAACTTTATTCGGAAATTCAGCATAGTCGTAAACTTTATCAAGGATGATTTTTTGCTACTCTTTCTCTTCTATAAGGAAAAGAGGTATCAGAGAGAGCAATTAAAAATACTTCATCATATAAAGCCATGGCAAAAGCATTAGAAAATCTTTCAAAGGAAGATATTGCTTCATTGTTAAACATGCATAAAAGTTTATTGACTTCTTTAAAAGAAATGCACTTCTAACAAGTAAAGAGCCTAATTGGATATTCAATTTGCTTTCTTATTTTCCTACCGATAACACTTTTTATATTAACTAAAGGCGTATATCATATACAACTTAAACATAGAAAAAACTACTGCTCCTGTACAGTAGTTTTTTCTGTTACTTGAATTTTATTTAAAAGGGTCTATGAGAGAATGCTTCACAGCATCTTGAGCAGTTTGTTCAATTCACTATTTATTATTCATTTTATAAATTTAAATAAAAAAGAAGATATTCAATTTTTATTGAGGTTGGGTCTTTTGTTATTCAAATTCATACGAGATTTTTTATTGTCTAGTAGATGCTTAATTTCTTTGAAGCTTACAAAACTTTTATTTTGTTGATCTAAAAGTCGAAAACGAAGGGACTTCAAGCTTGTGCTTAGTGTAATTGTTGTTGCTTTCTGTAATGGTGGCGTAGACTCATGCGCCTTTTCTAAATTATAGTTTGGAACTCTTGGAGCCAAGTGATGTACATGATGGAAACC